>NZ_OMKE01000023.1 GCF_900299535.1 Aquimarina aquimarini
GAGAAGTTAAGCCTGATAGCGCCAATGGTACTACAATCGTGGGAGAGTAGGTCGCCGCCTTCCTTGAAACCCTTCATAGAAATATGAAGGGTTTTTTTTATGCCCTAATCTTATTATTAATCTATTTTGAAATGAGAAATCTTTACATTATTATATATAGATTTAATTAGAAGGCACCATAACAGCAACCATGAGAACAGAATACAGGAAATCCTGGTTCAAAAGGCCTACATTGATCAGATGTGTTACAACTTTGACCAGTATACCCTCCTCCAGGCCTACAGTTGTTAAAATATGTAGAACTGCTACCTTTAATTATAGATTGATCAGTTTTACTTAGTTGTCTGACACCTTTCAAAGCTAAAATTTTCTTATACATAATGATTAATTTAAGAGGTTACTATTTTTTTAAGATGATATGAAGTTATAAAATTTGAAGCATTTTTTGTGAGAAAGTAGAATTATTCAATTATAGGAGGTTTGATTTTTTTTCAATTTGTTGTGAAAACCTTCTTTTTTACCAGAACCTAAAAAGAAGATGTACTACATTCTAAGGAAGGAATGATTAAGTTATTATTTTTAACTTATGTGTACCTAGGGTCTTGTATATAGTCTTGTTTTTGTATTTTAATAACTTCTATACTTAAAAAATCAAACTCTTCTACAACTTTACCATAAATTCGATAGATACCTTTGGTTCTTAATCTGTACTTTTCTTGAACTTTGGGAAATAACACCGTATCAAAAATATTTCCAAATTGATCTAAAAATGTAGCAAAACTCATACGTTTACCTGTATGTGTTTTGGTATTTTTCATTGCAATAAGATATCCATAGATATCTATATGTTTGTTTTTATAGTTATTGAGTTGATTTGCACTAGTTGTATTTTTAGGGGGTGAACTTAATAATTGATAATACCCAAAAATAGGGAAACCAAAGGCTTCAATTTGTTCGAATATAGTTTCTAATTTGGCTATTTTTAGTTTGGGTAACTTGTGTTCAGTAGGTTTTGGATTGAATAGTAATGTTTGAATTTGAGTATTTGAAGTGGATTTATTTAATGTAAGATGTGTTTCCCATAATAATTCATGCTTATTTTTATTGGTAAATCTAAATGCATCAATCTTGATAAGAATACTAATTTGTTCTATACTGATTTGTACTCTGTTTATAAAATTATCTAATGATGTATAAGGGCCTTGATCGTATCGATTTGTTAAAATTATTTCTGATGTCTTACTGTCTAAATTTCTTAGCATCATTAGACCTATATAAATATGATTACCTCTCAATGTGTGTTCATACTTGCTGATGTTGATACAAGGAGGGTGTATGTTTGCTCCTAAGATGTGTGCTTCATGTAGATATACTTCGGGATGATAAAAACCTCCTCCATTATTTAAAGTAGCAACTAGGTATTCTAATGGGAAGTAGGCTTTGAGAAATAGGCTTTGATAGCTTTCTACAGCATAAGATGCGGAGTGCCCTTTTGGAAAGGCGTATCCAGCAAAACTAGCTATTTGATCCCATATTTCATAGATAAGAGGTTCTTGATAGCCTTCATTTCTACAATTACTGATAAATCTATTTTTTACTTCCTTAAATTCTTTTCGCGATCTGAATTTTCCGCTCATTCCACGACGTAATACGTCTGCTTCATCTAGAGTGAGTTTTGCAAAGAAATGAGCTACTTTGATCACATCTTCTTGATAGACCATGATACCATGAGTTTCATTCATTAAATTAAGCATAATTGGGTGCGAGTTTTTTCTTCGCTCTATATTGTGTTCTCGTAAAATATATTCACGCATCATTCCACTCTTGGCTACTCCTGGTCGAATAATTGAACTTGCTGCAACAAGCCCAAGGTAATTGTCTGTTTTTAGTTTGGCTAATAACATGCGCATTGCTGGGGATTCTACATAGAAACAGGCAAGACATTTAGCATCTCGTATTAAACCATTTATTTTTTTATCTTTTTTGAATTTTTTGATATCATGAATATCAAAAATGGGAGCATTTGGCTGATTGTATTCTATAATCTTGATAGCATCTTTTATTTTTGCTAATCCTCGTTGCCCTAGAATATCAAATTTATAGAGCCCTAAGTCTTCTGCAATAATCATATCATACTGTACAGTTGGAAACCCTTTTGGAGGGAGGTTTGTAGCAGAATAGTAATGCAAAGGATCCTCACTGATCAGTATTCCACTAGCATGAATGCTGAGATAATTTGGCATCCCTTTGATAAGGTTACTATATTGGATTACTAATTTTTGAATTTGATCAAGATTTGTATTGTTATATTTATCATCACTTAATTTATCAATTTCAAATTTTGGAAGGCCAAATACTTTTCCTAATTCTCTTACAGCTCCTTTATAGTGAAAAGTAATGTAGGTGCCTAGTAGTGCTACATTATCAAATTCTTGAAAAATAAATCGGGTTATATCTTGTCTGTCTTTCCATGAAAAATCAATATCAAAATCAGGAGGGCTGGTACGATGTGTGTTAATAAATCGTTCAAAATATAAATCTAATTCTATTGGGTCTACATCTGTAATACGAAGCAGGTAGGCTACAATACTATTTGCTCCACTACCACGCCCTACATAATAGTACCCTTTATTTTGGGCATAGGTTATAATCCTCCAATTGATTAAGAAATAGGAAACAAATTTCATTTTTTTGATCAATGCAAGTTCTTTTTTTAATCGATCTATGACCTTTTTTTCGGGATTAGGATATCGGTATGTAAGTCCTTGCTGACATAATTTTTCTAGGAGATCATTGTCTTTTTGTATGCTACTGGTGTATGTTTTTTGATTTAAAGGAGTATTGTTTTTTGAAAAATTAAAATCTATATGACATTTGTTTTGAACTGTAAGTGTATTTTTTATGATGATATCAAATTCAGAGAACAATGCTTTTATTTCTTGATTAGAAATCATTTGCTCAGAGAAGCAGGCTTGTTGACCATTGGGTAAACGACTTAATAATATATTATTGTCAATAGCTCTTAATAAGCGATGGGCATTAAAATCTTTTTTGTTTCTGAAAGTGACAGGTTGTAGTATTACGAGTTTGTGTATCTGTTTATATAGACCTGATAGATAAAGGTTGGTAATTTCTTTTTGAGATATGCCTATGAATTCATTGGCAGTAAAATGAGTTTTTTTTAATGCTATTATTTGTTTAGAAGGGTATATAATGTATGCATTTTTGAAGGATGGAGCTATTTCTGGAAAATCAATTTTTTGATGAGAATAGTGTGATAAAAAATCATTTAACTCTTTGTATCCTTCATTATTTTTGGCAAGCCCTACATATAAAGGTTGATGATTGTTTCTGAAATCGATACCTATAATTGGTTTGATATGATATTCTTTTGCTTTTCTAATAAAATTTAAACAGGCAGATGTGTTATTGATATCAGTTAGTGCAAGACAGTCGATATTATTTTTTTTTGCTAGTTCAAGAAGATCTATTTCAGAAAAAGTTCCATAGCGTAAACTATAGTATGAATGGCAGTTGAGATACATAATAGGGATTTTTATTTTTACTCCTGATTATTGTTTTCTGTGCGCTAACACAATTGGCGGTTTTCCATCGAATGGGTTTTGCATTCTGCCTATGGTGGATGCTCCTATAGCAGCAGCTCTGATAACACTACGATCACCGTATCGACCTCTTATGGTATCTAGTGCTTGGTATAGGTTAAGTTGCTTTTGATTATCATCAAATAGGTTAATTTGATAATTACCACTGACTAGGTGACTGTATCGTATACCTATTAATCTGATTAGTAATCGCTTTTGATATAGTTTTTCAAATAATTCTAGAATTTTAGGAATAAGAATATGATCTGCACTGGTATATGGTATTTTAATTTGTTTGGTATAGGTGTTAAAATCAGAGTATCGAATTTTTATGGCAATACATGCTGTTAGCTTATTTCCTCTACGCAATTGGTAGGAGAGATTTTCTGTCATTGCTATGAGTAGGTTTCTGAGCATATGTATGTTGGTCGTATCTTTATCAAATGTTCTTTCTGTAGATATTGATTTACGTTCAGAAAAAGCAATAACGGGAGTATTATCTATTCCGTTTGCTCTTTTCCATATGGTTACTCCATTTGCGCCTAGTACTTTTTTCATAAGATCAGGAGGCATATCTTGAACGGTTTTTATATAGCGAACCCCTAAGTTGCGCAAGGTTTGATAGGTTTTGTTGCCTACCATTGGTATTTTTTTAACTGATAAAGGAGCGAGAAATGGCTTCTCTGTGCCAAAATCTATTTTTAATTGATTATTAGGTTTGGCTTCATTGGTAGCTACTTTGGATACTACTTTGTTACTAGAGAGACCAAAGGAAATAGGAAGTCCAGTTTCGGTAATTATTTTTTGTCTCAATTCTAGTGAGTATTTATAAGTACCAAAGAATTTATCCATACCTGATAAGTCAGCATAGAATTCATCGATACTTGATTTTTCAAATACGGGGACATTCTCTTTGATTATTTCTGTAACTTGGTCAGAGTATTTACTGTATGTACTGGCATTTCCTTTTATAACAATAGCTTCAGGACAGAGTTCTTTGGCTATTTTCATAGACATACCAGAGTGGATACCATAGGATCGTGTCTCATAGCTACAGGCGGCTACAACACCTCTATCGCTGACTCCACCAACTAGCAGAGGTTTTTTTTGTAAGGTGCTATTAATCATGCGTTCTACGGATACGTAGAATGTATCTAGGTCAAGGTGTAGTATAGTTCTCAATATAAAATAATATGGAATTATTCCAAAATTAAGGAATAATTCCATTTAATTGTGTGTTGATGTGAATTTTTTATTCACAAAAGAGATAAAAAAAAACGACACCTTAGAAAAGGTGCCGTTTCCGAAAAAATTTTATTTTGGGGCTACAAAATAAAATTCAGTATTGATTAATTTTCTGCCATATTATAGGTGGCAAATTGTTGCATAGCGGTTTGGGTTAGTTCTTTTGCTCTATTTACATAGAAGTTTTTTGTATCATCGAGAGATTCGTTTTTCAACTCGTTTTCACTTCGTACGTAATCGGATTGTGCCTCGAATTTGGATTCTTCATTTAGTACAACACTTAATTCTTGTAGTGCGTTTTCTAATTTTTGAAGAGCTTGTTCTGCTTTTGATTTTATAAGGGATTGTTTTTCTAATTCAGCAGCTCGTTTTGCTTCAAATTCAGCTTTTATTTTATTTTGTTCAGCTATTCGTTGTTCTAGCTTTTGTTGTTCGATTTCTAATTGACGACGTTTTGCTTCTAATTCTTTTTGTTTATTTGCTACTTCTTGCGTTGCTTCAGCTAATGCATTATCCTCTTCGATAGATGCTTCTTCTGTATTAGAGTAGCTAGCGCCGTTAGCTTGGCAAGAGGTAAGTTGTTCTAGAAGTTTGGCTCCTAGTTCTTTAGCACGTTTGGCATAATATCTACTACGCTCATAAGTATCTTGTTCTAATGAGCTTTCCATGTCTACTCGAGCTTGGTATGCAGTTTCATTTGCTGGTTTGCAATCACATTTATCAGATAAATCTTCTACTTTAATGAAAGCGGTTATGGCTTTGTCTGCATATTCCTGAGTGTGGAAAACGTTATTCGCCCCATGTGCTTTCTTACTATGTGAGTATGCATAACTGGCAGCTGTTAAGGCATCTTCATATGCATCTTGTGCATTAGTTGTTGGGATAAGAAATAACAATACTATGGGGAGTGCAATTTTTTTCATTCTTTTGGGGCTTTTAAATCACACAACAATAATACAATATTTTATTAGTAAACTCCAAGAAAAAACGTCATTAATCGATAAAATGCGCATTTTATCTTAATTTTTACGGTAAAACCTTAATAAAGGTGATAAATGTCCTACTGTGTATGAGAAAATAGGGGTTTATATTCTGTGTGTGCTAATAGAAACGAAGGTATATATGTAATATTATGTTTTTCCGTAATTTTTAAAAAATAAATTAATGATTTGTAGTATTGCTTTGTAAGTTAATTACGTATCTTACGTCTAAATACCTTATGAAACAATTAGTTATATCTTCAATAAATCATAATCTTAATAATGCGATTGCTTTACTTAAGGCTATAGATACCAGTACATATCAAAACAATTCTGTAGGTCCGTATTATTCGAGTATAGGTTCTCATATACGTCATACGCTTGATTTCTTTGATTGTATTATTAGTGGATTAGACTCTAATAATATTGATCTTACTGCTCGTAAACGGGATGAATTATTAGCGACCAATAAGGAGGTTGCAATAGAATACATATACAAACTTCAAGAGACATTAGTTTCTTATATTGATGTAAACACGGGATACCTGATTCATGTCACAGATAATATGGGGAAAGGAAAGGTGACTGTTAATTATACTTTAGAGAGTATCCTTTTGCATGCAAATAGCCATGCGGTACATCATTATGCTACTATTGGTTATATTCTTGATCGTTTAGGGGTGCGTATAGAAATTCCAGAATTTGGATATAATCCTACAACTCCTATCAATAAAAGAGAGGGGATATAGTCAAGGTATAGTATAGGGTTACTTTTTTTTGCCAAACATTGATTCCATGATAGTTTTTAGACCTCTAAAAGCCATAAATATGGCAAAGGCAGCACCAATTATTCCTACTATTAATATTGGGATATATAATGGGTGGTCTTGGTTTTTGAAAGCAGAATGAATAATCACTGGACTGATAAACATGAAAATAAAAGCAATTGCCATACGTTGTACGCCTTTGCCTAATAATTCTTTGTCTGTTCTTTTAGGCTCCATAATTTTTTATTGCATTGCGTACACTTTTGTACTGTTTCAACAATTTTTCTGCTTGCTCATAGTTGATGGTCAATTCTTCCATGATCATTCGTACCCCTCTGTCAACTAATTTGTTATTGCTTAGTTGCATATCAACCATTTTATTGCCTTTTACATGACCTAATTGGATCATAGTGGCTGTAGAAATCATATTCAATACTAATTTCTGGGCTGTTCCTGCTTTCATACGAGAGCTTCCAGTTACAAACTCTGGGCCTACTGTAACTACAATAGGAAATTGTGCAGTGGTCGCCAAGGGACTTCCTTCATTGCATGTAATGCATCCAGTCGTTATATTATTTTTGTTACAATGTTGTAATGCATGAATAACGTATGGAGTGGTTCCTGATGCGGCAATACCAATTACAACATCATTTTTTGAAATATTATGCTCTTCAAGGTCTTTCCAGCCTTGTTCAATACTATCTTCTGCATATTCTACTGATTTTCTGATTGCGGGATCACCTCCAGCAATTAATCCTATAACAACATCATGAGGAACGCCAAAAGTAGGAGGGCATTCACTAGCATCTACAATACCTAATCGACCACTTGTTCCAGCACCTAAATAAAAAAGGCGACCTCCTTGCTTAAGTTTTTGTACTATTTGAGTAATCAAACTTTCGATTTGAGGTATTGATTTTTCTACAGCGTCAGGAACTGTTTTGTCTTCTTTGTTGATGTTGGTAAGCAATTCATTGATATTCATTTTTTCTAAATGATTATATGTTGAAGCTTGCTCAGTAGTTTTTATAAAAGTCATGTTTCAAAAATACTGATTTTTGATTTAGAGAAAGGCTTGCTTTTCTTTTTAATATTGAAATGCTAATTTTTTATTGTTATATCAAATTTATTAGCTTCAGAAAGGTTAAAATATCCTAATGCATAATTATCTGTATTGGTGGTATTAATGATATTACCTCTTAATTGTGCTGGGGGTGTTTGAAAAGGATTTCCTCCTTGTTGATCACTTTGCTCAATAAGTAAGCTTGTATATTTATAATACCGTTTATCGATTCCTAAAATCTTGATAGTTAGATCACGCCCGTTTACCATATCTTCATAAAAATAAGAGAAGTTAAATGGTTTTCCCTGATAGAAACGATCTTCACTTGCCAGGAATAAATTAAAGTCAAAGTCAAAAAGATAAAAATCATTTCGAGTTCCGTCGTCTGTAAAAAAGATTATAATTTCTGTTTCATTATCAAATAAGGTGTTTTCTCCTTGTTCTATGTTATCAATAGAAACTGTGGGAATAAGTTGTGTTGTTGCTTTATAAGTTTCGTTATTATACACTACTGTTAGTTCATAGGTAGTACCAAATTGAGGGATAGGGAATTCTTCTGCGGGAACATATAAACCACTGTCTGGTACTTGCTCAAAATTGATAATTGTATTGTTGTTTGTATTGGTAATATAAACTGTTGCACCCTGTACTTCTGGGATGTTTTGGTCAAAGAATGAAGCAGAAAGAGTAAGCCGTACTTTGGGATCAAATTCTATAGGAGTTTCATTGAGATATAGTTCAAAAGATGCATCGATGACTAGTTTTGGTTTTCCGTTTGGAACATCTACTTCTACAACGTCTTCACAGCTTACCAATACTAATATTCCAAGTATAAGAGTTATTAATTTTTTCATTTTTTTAGAATTTAAAATTATAGGTTACCGCAGGTATAATACCAAAAACTGAAGTCCTCACGGCTTCATTTGCATAAGTGTCTTTGTTTCTTGCAAAATTAATTGATGCTGCATTTTTGCGATTGTATAAGTTGTAAATACTGAACACCCATTCTCCTTTCCATTTTTTTGTTTTGTTTTTTCTAGGAGTAAGTGTAGCAGATATATCTACTCTGTGATAGGCGGGTAGTTGTTCGCTATTCCTTAGCCCATCAAATAGTGGGATTGATAGTCCCTGATATTCAAATTGACCTGTGGGGTAGTTGGTAGGTTGTCCTGTTTGAAACACAAAATTAGCTCCAAATTTCCATTTTTTATTGATCTCATAACTTCCATTAAAAGAGATGTCATGAGTTTTATCATAAGAGGTTCTATACCATTGTCCGTTATTAATTCCAGGCTCTTGATTTGTTCGACCTAGTGTTCTTTGCTCAGATCTTGATAGGGTATAAGCTAACCAACCTTTAAACTTGCCTTCGTTTTTTCTGACTAAAAATTCTAGACCATAAGCCCGTGCTTTTCCATTAAGAATATCTTGTTCGATGGCATTATTAGCGATCAAGTTTGCACTGTCAATGTAATCAATACGGTTTTTGATGTCTTTATAAAAAAATTCTGTTTCTATTGTGTACTTATCATCGTTTATGCTTTTGAAATATCCTACTGCGTATTGATTAAGCAATTGTGGTTTTATGTATTTACCGCTGGGGGTCCAGACATCTAGTGGAGTCGGGGAGTTGGTGTTGGAGAGTAAGTGAAGGTATTGTGACATTCTGTTATAACTTGCTTTTATAGAGGTGTTATTGTTAAAAGCGTAGGCAAGGGTAATTCTGGGTTCTAGATTGGTAAAAGTCTTGATGATATCACTTCTGCTATATTTTTTGATACCAATACGATCGTTTCCTTCATAGAATTGTAGTTCTTGATTATAAGAAAGAGGGTTGTCATTTTGATATATGTTTAATTCTTCTTGCCCAAATCTGATAAAATGACTTGCTCTAAGGCCGTATTGAAGTGTTAAATTGTTTGATATTTTATGCTGTGCATCTATATATACAGCGGATTCATTGGCGTATTTATCGATAAGTTTTTCTCTATTGATTCCAGATTTTTTGTTATTAGGTTTAATTTCACCAGGGTTAAACTTAAAATAAATGGAGTTGATTCCGTAATTGAGTTGAAAATTATCACTTATATAATGCTTGAAATCGTATTTGAGATTAAAGTTTCGTATACCAGAATCCCATTTGAATCCTACAAAATCTAATTCTAATCCGTAAAAATAATCAGAGTATATAAGGGATAGGTTAGAGAATAATTTATCAGAAAAAAGATGATTCCATCTAAGATTAAGTACAGTATTGCCATAGGTATTTGTGAAAATTTCATCTAGTGCAAATACATCTCTACCAAAATATCCAGATAGATAGAGGTTGTTGTTATCATTAATTTTATAATTGAGTTTGGTGTTTAGATCGTAGAAATATGCAATATTATCATTGTCAAAAAGAGGTAAAAATAAGTGCGCGTATGATGCTCTTCCTCCTACCAAAAATGCTCCTCGGTCTTTTGCAATAGGACCTTCTGCGAGTAGCCTACTAGCTACAGCTCCTAAACCTCCATTGATTTTAAATTTTTTACTGTTTCCTTCTTTTTGGTATATATCTAATACAGAAGATATGCGTCCACCGTATTTTGCAGGAATTCCTCCTTTGTAGAGTTTTATATCTTTTATAGCGTCGGGATTAAAAACAGAGAAAAAACCAAAAAGGTGTGATGAGTTAAAAATCATAGCTTCATCTAATAAAATTAGGTTTTGATCGGCTGCTCCCCCTCTTACATTAAATCCAGAGGCACCCTCACCACCACTAGTAACTCCTGGTAAAAGAATGATGGATTTGATAATATCAGCTTCTCCTAAAACAACAGGTATTTGTTTGATGGTACCTGCAGTAAGTTTATTAATACTCATTTGAGGGGTCTTGATATTTAGTTTTTCTGTTTTTTCTGTAAGAATTACTTCATCAAGCATTTCTGATGCTTCTGTAAGCTGAATGTTTAGTTTTTTGTCTGCATTCAAATCGATTTCTTGTATGTTGTCTTTGAAACCTAAATAGCTAATTTGTAATTTGTATTTTCCTTTGGGTAGGGTTATAGAGTAAAAACCATATTCATTGGTAACGACTCCTTTTGCTATTTCTGGAAATAAAACATTGACACCAATTAGTGTTTCATTACTGGATTTTTCTGAAATAATACCATTAAGTGTATATTTCTCTTGACTGTAGATAGAGAATGATGTTAATAAGAACAGTAATCCAAGGTAAGCGCATATATATTTTTTCAAAAGAAACTATTTTATTGATTAACCGAATCTGAGTTATGCATTAGAAAATCGATCACCGTTTGCTGCTATTTTTAATTCTGACAACAGTGCTCTAAAACATAATACAGATTGAATTGTATGTTTTGTAAAGGAAAAGATATGTTAGGAGTTCTACAATTATTATTTTGTTAATTCTGTGTGTGTTATTTTAAAGATATTTTTTAGAGTTTAATTTTCGAATATAGCAACTGCTCGAACAGGAGAACCTGTTCCTCCTTTAATTTTTAGAGGTAAGGCAATAAACCTGAACCTACCACGACCTATAAGTAAGTGTAGATTAATCATATTCTCGTAGTGTGTAAAACCGAGCTCTCCACAGATATGGTGCACCTTTTTATTTGATATTCCAGGAACTCCTGGAGACATGGTTTCAACTCCAAAAGCTGATATTTTCTTTTCCCCTAGCCACCTTGCTGACTCTGCTGTAATCCCTGGACCATTTGCCCAATCTTTTTTGCCAAATGTTTTTCTATAATGATTGGTGTATAAGAGTATGGTATCTCCTTTTTTGATGCTTACTTCTTCTTTTTTACAGGCATTTTCAATCTCATGAGGTTCGATTAGTTCTTTAAGCCCTTTGTGAGATAAATCTAGACAAATTCCTTCTGTATAGAACATTGATAAAGGCATGGTATCTATAGATTGTCCTTGATATTCACGTGCCATATGATTTATAGCATCTACATGGGTTCCTGTATGCTCTCCTAATTCTAGCTTATGAACTGCAGGAGTTTTTGTTTTAGGGTTCTTAATACCTTCCCATTCTTCATGTGAGTTGTGAATTGACATTTTTACTTGTGGGAGGTTTTTATAAACAGGCATTCCTTCATAAATCTCTTGGCTTAAGTCAATAATCTCGGTCATCGTGTTCATTTTTTAAATTAATGGTAATGTTCTGTATGAGATTTCTAAAAAAGTAAAAATACTTATTTTGTATTTGTAATATAGAGTTGAAGGCTGGTAATTTGTTTGGTATTTAATAATACAGAGAGAGGAAGAATCGTTTGTTATATGCTAGACATTTTGATGACATAGTGATGTCTGATAATTACATTTATGCTCTTTATACAAGAAGAAAGATAAGCAATGATCACCCAGATAATAGTAAGGTTTATGTGTTTGATTATGACCTAAACCCAATAAGAATATACAATTTAGATCGGTATATTCAATTTCTTGATGTGGATAAGGATACTATGATTTACGGATTGCATACAGAACAATTAGGGTGGGAAAGTGCTAAGCAAAAAGTGTTTATCTATAATTTAAAACATTGATAAATAACGCTGTTTTATGAGTCAATATTTATTTACTCACATTAATTATACTTAATGTTTTATAAATTCACCTGTACATTGTATTCATTAAGTATTTCCAGATGTTCTTCAATCTCGAATTCTGATTCTTTAAATCGATTACGTCTTGTAATACTTTCTTCTTTACGTATGATACTTCTTACAAAACGACGCACAGCAGTTTTATCTTCTATAATTAATCCAGGGATAGGGGTGCTTTTGCCTTTATTGTTTTTTGCTACCATTGTAAAATAGCTAGAATTGCAGTGTTTTACTTTTCCTGTTTGTATATTTTCTGATTCTACACGTACTCCTACTACCATAGATGTATTCCCTACATAATTTACAGATGCTTTGAGGGTTACTAATTCACCTACTTCTATTGGTTTTAAGAAGTCTACCTTGTCTACGCTTGCAGTAACACAATATGTTTCTGAATGTTTGGAAGCGCATGCGAATGCAATTTGATCCATAAGAGACAAAATATAACCACCATGTATTTTACCACTAAAATTAGAATGAGAAGGAAGCATCAATTCAGAAATGGTTACTCTGGCTTCTCTATTGGTTTTATATTTTTTCATAGCGCTTAATTTTACAAGGTTTACAAGGAGACTGCTTTTTAGTAGCGGTTATACGATTTACACATAAAAATTTCGTATATAGTTTGTTTCTTTTGCACTATATCTGTGTTATAAAATTCAACAATAGCTAAGGCTATTCTTTAATTTTACGCCTTAATCTAACACAAAATAATTCAAACTCTTTATACGAAATTCTTATCCATAACTCGTATTACTTATTCCTAAAATGGGGAGAAACTTCTTCGACAACATCGATTACAAAATATTTGGTATCTCCAAGCCATGAGATTTTGGCAAATCGTTCTTTGTATTTTAGTTTTACATATCTACCTTGAAACTTCTCTAATTTTTTTATAATATCCTCATTCTTATCTTCAACAGAAAAACTAAATATTTGTGCTCCAGAGATTCCTTGACTGATTTCACCTTCCCAGGTTTTTATAGCTACTCCTTTGTAGCTAAACTTTATTAATTCACCACTTCGAGTTCCTTCACTATACGAAGCGTAATATATAAATGCATACCATCCTGCAAAAAGCAGTGTAATGGATATTATGATTATAATAAGTATTTTTTTCATGATCAAAGAAATTATAGTATTGGCTCTTCTTTATTTGATAAATCAGTTTTGTTTTTTTACTGAAACAACTTTTCTAATTAATAAAATAAATCCAATTGTAAATATGATTCTGGCTATAATAGAAATAACATTAACACCCATTATAAGTTTAGCATAGGTTTCAACTCCCCATTGGCGACTTATATAAAAAGCTCCTATTAGAGATGCAATAGCGCATAATAACCCAAGTATAGAGCCAATAACTAATAAAACACCAGATGGCGATATTCCTTTTTTTGCAACATAGTATAAACAGCTAATTAGAATAAGAATTTGAGCAATAGGGCTTATTATACCAATAATTACCCCAGATAGTATTTCAACAAAATTCTGCTCCATTTTTTATGTCGTTGTATTATTTCCTTTTATTGCTTTTTTGATAAGTAAATAAAAACCTATTATAAAAAGTATAGATCCTATAAAAGCAATAAAGTTCACTCCTGAATTAATGATACTATATAGGTTGAATCCCCATGAGTCTACTAGCATAAAAAGGAATTGATGTATAATGGCTACAATAAATAATAATATATTACCTATAAGAATTAAGACTCCTTCTTTTGTAGAACCAACTTTACTTATATAATAGATGGCAAGAATTATAAATACAATAATTGGTATGATATAGAATATAATCCCTGTGATTCTAAGTAGGATTTCTGAAAAATCAGTATCGATCATGATTTATTTTTTTGATTAATTTTTATATGTTGTTTTATTCATTCTCTTCTGTAGCTCTTTTTATAACAGCTTCGGGAAGAGATTTTTTGGCTTTGGCCCCCATTTTTTTGAGTTTTTCTACGCTTGTAATAAGGTTTCCTCTACCATCTACTAACTTATTCATAGCTGCAGAATAGTCTTTTTTTGCATCATCAATTTTTTTACCAACTCCTGTAAGGTCTTTTACCAAACCTTCAAATTTATCATATAGTGCTCCTGCTTGTCTGGCTATCTCAATTGCATTACGTTGTTGTTTTTCATTATTCCACATAGTATCAATAGTGCGTAGTGTGGCAAGAAGGGTAGATGGTGTAACAATAACTATATTTTTCTCAAATGCTTGATTGTATAGTTTGTTATCTTGATTGATTGCAATAGCAAAAGCGGGTTCTATGGGTACAAACATAAGAATAAAATCAGGGGATTCTATGTCGTATAAATCCTGATAATTTTTTTCTGATAATTGGTCTACATGACGTTTTAAAGAAGTGATATGCTCTTTGAGATGCGTTTCTCTGCTGTCCTCGTTTTCTTCATTGGTATAGCGTTCGTATGCAGTAAGGGCTACTTTTGAGTCAATAATCATTTTTTTATTATCGGGTAGATAGATAACTACATCGGGCATCACTCGTTGCCCACTGTCTAATGTGAAACTTTGTTGTACAAAATATTCACGGTCTTTTTCTAATCCTGATTTTTCTAATACACGCTCAAGTACCAATTCACCCCAGTTTCCTTGCATTTTACTATCTCCTTTTAATGCTTTGGTAAGATTGGTAGCTTCTTTACTCATTTGCTCATTAAGGTCTTTAAGGCCAATTATTTGCTGGCGCAATGCCGCATGATAGTCGATGCTTTCTTTATGAGTTTGCTCTACTTTTTTCTCAAAGGTATTGATCTTTTCGTGTAGTGGATTTAAAATATTTTTAATATTTTCTTTATTCTGCTGAGTAAACTTATTAGATGTTGAATCTAATATTTTATGAGCTAGGTTCTCAAAATCTTTGGTGAATTTATCTTGAAGTTTTTCTACTTCTTCTTTTTGAGATGCATTTTTGAGCATTAGATTTTCATATTCTGCATTACGACGCGTAAGTTCTGTATTGAGAAAATCCTTTTCTCTACGAATCTCTTCACGCTCTTTTGATAATTCTGTATATCGATTTTCTGAAGCTTTTTTGAATTCATCAAATTGAGACTGAATCAGGTTTGATCGTTCATTGATAGCACTTTCGTCACTTTTTTTCTGTAATAGGGTTACATATTTACCAATAAAAAAACCAGCAATAATTGATATAATGATTCCTCCAACAGCAATGAAGATGGGTGTGTATTCTGACATGTAACCTATTGTTTATTTTGTTCAAATATAAAGAAGTGAATTCAACTTTTTTCCATTCGTTATAAAAATGCTCTTTTTCATTCAATTTTTGTTTTTTTCTAGCTTCGTAGCGTTGCTATAAAGTGTGAAAAGCACTTTAATAGCGCAAAAAAACTATTTTTTGTTAGAATCAAACAGTTAAACTGTTTCAAAGATACGCAATGAAACGGGACAAGAGGTTTTGCTATTAATTTAACCCCGTAATTCATCTAATTTTTTACCTAAGAGATAATTTATTTATATCAATACAAAAAAAAGAGGCTATCTTTTTATGGATAGCCTCTGAGTTTTTTTTAAAGAATTTATTCTTCTAAAAAATTATGGGTTTACTTCTGTTAATGTTGTTGTTTGTACTTTTACATCAAATGTAATTTCACCATTATTTCCATCACCTGGAACTAATGCTGTGATTTTTATCATTCCCTTATTACCATAGCTGTCTACAAAGTCAATTACATCACCAACTGCTAAGTTGTTTATTCTTTGGCTTGCAGGTTGTGTGATGAAATCTAAATCACTTTTTGTGGTTATTGCATCAAATTCAGCAATAGTTTTAGAAGATAAATCAAAATAAACTTTGTTTAATTCTTCAGTAGTTACACCTCCTATAGTTGGCACATCTATAATATTAGTTGGGTAGTTATTAGAAGAAGCTAAAGAAGCTTTTCCTGTTAGTCCATAGTAATACCCAAAATCCCACAAAGCACTATATTCTTCACCTTGATTGATTTTATATACCTTACCATCAAAAATAGACATAAAAGTAGAAGACGATCCATCTCCAAGAGGTGCTTCTAAAAGAGTCTGCGTATAAGACTTTACACCATTACCAACAGCACCATTTCCTGCTTTGATTGTAATCGTACCAAAGTCGTAATCTCCGATAGCATTTCTTTTTGATACATTTCTAAAATCACCTCTTCCTGTAGTTGCCCATAATACATAGGTTACAGTACCGTTTGCACTAGATGGAGTGTCAAAGTCAATATTGAATGTAAATTCTTTTTTATTATCACCTACTAAATCAATAGAACCATCCTTTTTTTCATCAACAGCTTGATTAGTGAATGCAAATGGCTCATTGGCAGTACCATCTACGTTTTTAGAAATGTAAAGTCTTTTCATTGACTTATCTGCAGTAAACGTCACATTTACTTTTACTGTAGAGTTCAGTTTATCTGTTGTAATCTGTATATCACGTTCTGCAGTATTATTAGCATTGGTGGTGTTTACTATAAGATCATAAGTGGTTTCTTCACTAGGACCTTCTATATCTGTATTGTCATCAGAGCTACAGCTAGTGATCAATGCTGATGAGGCTACTAAAAAGAAGATTGATTTGAGTTTTAACATTTTGTTCATAATAGATTTGATTTTTTGATTCTGCGCAAAAATATTGCTTTTTAAAATAAATTGTACGCATAAGTAACGCCAAAATTGTACAGTTATTCCGTAATATGCTTATTTATTCGATAAAAAGCATGGATAGGGAAGAAGGTAAGAAAGATAATGGGGTTAGGGATGCTTAATTTCTCACTTTGTAGGTACCAGATTTAGTGTCAAAATGGATTAGGTCTTCAGGGAAAAGGGAAGAAAATGCCCGACATTGTATTAGTTCTTTGGGTCTGCCAAATTCAAAACCATCGGGATTCATTACAATCATCTTATCACATAACTGTATGGCAAAATCAATCTCATGGGTTGAGAAAAGAATTGTTTTCTTGGTCTCAAAAGCTAAACGTTTTAATAGTTTCAAGATGTATGCTTTATGATATATATCTAAATGTGTTGTAGGTTCATCTAGGATGATAAATGGAGTGTCCTGCGCTATTGCTCTGGCAATAAGGACTTTTTGAAGTTGCCCGTCACTAAGTTCAAAACACCGTTTGGTAATAAGATCTGTAATATGAGTAACTTCTATTGCTTTTTGTGTTTTTTTAAGATCTTCTTCTGCCATTTTACCTACCCAGTTGGTGTAAGGTTGTCTACCCAGTGCTACTAATTCCTGAACAGTAAGATTTTTTGAGGCAATTTGTTCTGTAAGAACAATACTGAGTTGTGAGGCGAGTTCTGTAGACTTATAGGATTTTAATTCTCGGTCAGATAATAAAATTTTTCCGTGTAACTGTGGTTGTACTTTTGATAGTGTACGTAATAAGGTAGATTTTCCGATACCATTGGCTCCAACTAATCCAACTAATTCCCCTTCGCGTAACTTTAGATTGATATCAGTAGCAATGACATTAAGCTTTTTGTGTGTACGGTACCCTATAGAAAGGTTTTCTGTTTTGAGAACGATATTTATAGTTTCAGAATTAATAGATTCGTTTTTTATGTTTGGTTATAGTCGTATATCAAATAAGCTTAAATTACTTTAAAGATAAAAAATAGAATTTTAATCTGCTTTTTGATATTTTTTCTTTCTTATAAATAGGAATATCACTCCAAAAATCAATAGTATAAGTAATGGGATTAGAATATTGATAATTTGCCATAATGTTTTGTCGGTTACAACTTTTTCAACATTCAAAAATGGAATGTTTACTTCTTTACTTCTGATTTCTATAAGACCTGAATCATCTAGTAGGTAATTTACAGCATTTAATAAAAACTCTTTATTACCATATTTCAGATTCATAGTAGGGTCATATCCTAATTCTATTGGTCGTCCTTTTTGAGTCTGATTTTTGATAATATCTCCATCTGCAATAACAATCATTTTTGATGAGGTACTCTTATCTTTGTGAGATTCTATTTTATATGGTTTTATACGATCTTTATAGGTTGATTTAAAGTTTCCTTCTAGCAATACGGCTAGGTTTTGTGGTCCTTCTATATAACTTGCCATATTTGGCTTACGTCTAATGATATCTTCTAGTCGGATTTCTTTGGGTACTCCTTCTACTTTGGATTTGTCAGAACTGGTAAGCAGTATGGTTTTTTTTATGTCATTTTTGAGGGTATCTATTTGGTTTGAAAACTCAAATTTTACGGATTCAATATTTTTTACAATAGGATGATTTTCTGTACTTTTTGTTAGTGATCCGTAGTACCAAGGGTATGGGGTGAATTGAGTATCACTACCTTGGCCAGATGCTAATACTAATGGTGCAGAATATAAATCATTTACTAAAACAGGGTTGATTCTCACTCCGTATGAAAATAAAGCATCTCCAAGTCTTAAATCCTGCATAATTGCGACAGCAGAACCTTTAGGGTTCATTAGGCTATCAATCTCCATTGTTACAGATTCTAATAACCATAATGATTTTCCGCCATTCATAATATATTGATCGAGCACGTATTTTTCTTTTTCAGAAAAAGCTTGTGTAGGTTTGGCATTGATTACTAGGTCAAATTTTTGTAATTCTTGCAATGTTTTTTTAGGATTGCTCGCTACAGAATCTAGAGTAAATGCTCCTATAAAATAATAGTCTTGTAAGGTTTTGATGAAATCGGCAATATTGATATCTGGCATTTGCCCGTTACCTTTTAATACTGCTATTTTGTGTTTTTTAGGGTGTAAAAGCTTGGTTAACCCATCTGCAAAAGCATATTCTAATTGCTGTATTGAGCTGAGTACACGCTCTTCTGAGGTGGCTCCTATTGTATTTTTGATCAAAGGGATTTTGACACTCCTTTTTTGGTAACTTATGATTGCCCAGGGAACTACGGTTTCTATTTCTGTTTTTCCATTTTCTTGAACACTTACTTCCATTGGAGTAAGACCATATTTTTGTAACTCTGTAATAGTTTGTGGGCGTATTTCTTCTTCTTCTAATGGGTTTGTAAAAATGTACCGTATATTAGGGTTTATAGCATTGAATTCTTCTAGTAATTGTTTGGTTTCTGATTGTAAACGTCTGAATTCTGAAGGGAAATCTCCTTCTAGTAATACATCTACAAGCAAAGGAGCAGAGGCTTCAAACAGGAGGTTTTCTGTAGCTTCTGACAGTGTAAAACGGTGATCTTGGGTGAGGTCAAAACGTTTATAGAGAGAGTTTCCTAGAGATATTATTGCAATCGAGGTGATCAATGTGATACCAACAAATTTTAGTTTTTGTAGTAGTGTTCCTTTCTTTAAGGTGATAACTGTAAGGACGATAAAGAAAAAAATGATTCCTATAAAATAAAGAACATCTCTAGTATCAAGAATACCTTGACTCATTCGCTCATAATGCATTTGCATTCCTAATTGCTCAAAGGTATCATGAATACCTTGACTCATTCGTTCATAATGCATTTGCATTCCTAATTGCTCAAAGGTATTATTTAAGATTGCTAGTAACTCATAAGATGCTAATCCGCTAAAGCCAAAGAAAAAGCTAAAACATAAAAAAAGAGCTATTAAAAAAGCAACAATTTGGTTATTGGTTATTACAGAAGAAAATATTCCGATAGCAGTGTATGATGCACAAAGAAGTATGAGAGAGATATAAGAGCCTACAATGCTTCCTATGTCAAAATTTCCTACGGGGTTTCCTAATTGATAAATGGTATATATAGAAATAACACTGGGAATCAGAGAAATACAAATAAGAGATAGACTTCCTAGGTATTTACCTGTTGCCAAATGCCAGCTTTTGATAGGTTTGGTGAGTAATACTTCGAGTGTTCCTTGTTTTTTTTCTTCAGAAAAACTTCTCATGGTTATTGCAGGGATAAGAAATAATAATATCCATGGTGCTATTTTGAAAAAAGGAGAGAAATCAGCAAATCCACTATCTAGAATATTATATTGCCCTTTGAATACCCATAGAAAGAGTCCATTTAGAATTAAAAATATGGCAATCACCAAATATCCTACAGCAGAGGAGAAAAAGGTATTGATTTCTTTACGTATTAATGCAAACATAGGTTTCCTAATGTAATTTTGTTTAATATAATTTATAAACCACTTTATGACTATATGTCAAAATATTTTTGGTATTACTGACTTTATTTTATAGCTGAGGTATGGCAGTCGTTATTTTTTTTAAACTTGACTTAGACTCCATGCTTCTGGTTTCTGATTGAATTTATTTTTGGTATTTGCCCAAACACCTTTGAATAACGTAGAGTTTCTATAGTTATTGAGATGCTCTTCTGATTCCCAGTGGCTATAGGTAAAAAATTGAGTTGGTTGGTGTATATCTCTTACTAATTGTAGGTGACTACAACCATCAAAATTTCTAATTTTGTCTTTGTTTTGTTCAAAATTGTCTAAAAAAGCATCAATTTGATCGGGTAAAAAGCCCATTTTTACTATACGTATAATCATTTTTTTTGTTTACATGTTATTCAAAACTAACACTTACAGTATCTCTATAGTGTAACCCAAAGAGGCTTGAGGCTCCTCCTACAGTTTTGGGATTACTTTTATATATAGCTAATTCTAAATATCCCGAAGAATTAAAAACAGCTAACTTTTTACCATCTTCTTCTCGTTTACTTTTTTCGATATCAAAATTGATAGCATCACTATATCGTTGATATACATTTTCAAATACAGCGGTACGAGCGGTAATTTTAAATTTTCGTCCTTTTCCTATTTCTTCAAATAATTTACGAGTGATATTGGTAATCAAATTTCCATAATTATCTATATAGATAATACTACCTACAATTTGTTTATCTCCTAAATTCACAATTGGAGTGATCCCAGTAATAGTTTTGATGTCTGATATCGTTTTACCAATCACTTCAAGAGTTCCTCCTCTGGCAATGTGGCAAGCTACTGTTACAAAAACATCTAATACAGGAAAATTAGAAACAATTGCATCATGAATATTTATTTCTACTATTTTTTCTGGATTAAATTCTGATGTGATCAAACATATCAATCCATTGTTGGCACAAATAAAATAATGATCATCTAGTTTTACAGCAATATGTTTATTCTCAGGATTAAGTTCACTATCAATCCCTACGATATGAATACTTCCTTTTGGAAAACTTTTATAAGCGTTTTGTATAATATAGGCTGCTTCTGTAATATGAAAAGGTGATATTTCATGAGATATATCAACAATATTAGCTTCTGGTAACTCAGAATAAATAGCACCTTTGACCGCAGATACAAAATGATCTTTAGTTCCGAAATCCGTAGTTAAGGTGATAATTGACATGTACAAGAATTGTTAATATCTTTTGGTTGTAAGCGCTTAAAAATATGTAAATTTGTTATGAAGTTATTCAAAGTTTTTCTTGGGGTAACAAAACAAGGTAAAAATCATACGCTATTGTATTTTTTTAATGACTCTGTTGCAGAGTGATTTGATAAATATTTTGTTTGTTTTTAATACTTATTTTGTTTTCCCTATAAAAACATAAAAAAACTTTAGCAAACTTAGTCAATCCTAAAAAAAAATCATACTAAAATCCGTATAGCTTTTGAATGAACTTATTATTGAACTAACAGAAATCAATCCGAGAGAGTTTTTCGGACTTCAGAATAGCAATATTCAATTATTAAAAAAATACTTTCCTAAACTAAAAATTGTAGCCAGAGGTAGTAAATTAAAGGTGTATGGAGATGAAGATATGCTCGAAGAGTTTGATATGCGCCTCAATATGCTTTTAGAGCATTTTGGGAAGTATAACAAGTTGGACGAAAATGTGATAGAACGTATTCTTACCAGTGAGAGTAAAGCAGATTATGAAACTTCTGCTAATAGTGGAGAAACATTATTGCATGGAGTAGGTGGTAAGTTGATAAAAGCTCAAACGGCAAATCAACGCAAGCTGGTAGAGTCTTGTAATAAGAATGATATGGTTTTTGCTATTGGTCCTGCGGGAACAGGGAAAACATATACAGGAGTTGCATTGGCTGTAAAGGCGCTAAAAGAAAAACAGGTTAAACGGATTATTCTTACACGCCCTGCTGTAGAAGCAGGAGAAAACTTAGGTTTTTTACCTGGAGACCTCAAAGAAAAACTGGATCCTTATATGCAACCGCTCTATGATGCATTGCGGGATATGATTCCTAATGAAAAACTAGATAGTTTTATAGAAAAAGGGGTGATCCAGATTGCTCCAATGGCATTTATGAGAGGAAGAACCTTGGATAATGCCTTTGTGATATTAGATGAAGCACAAAATACTACGCATGCGCAGATGAAGATGTTTTTAACTCGTATGGGTAAGAATGCCAAGTTTATTATTACTGGTGATCCTGGACAGATAGATTTGCCAAGAAGAGTAACTTCGGGACTCAAAGAGGCTTTGTTGGTACTTAAAAATGTACAAGGAATTGGCATGATTTATCTTGATGATAAAGATGTAATTCGTCATAAATTGGTTAAAAAGGTAATTGCTGCCTATAAAGAAATAGAGCATAGAAACGAATAAAATGAGTTAAATAATAGTGTTTGATAGGTGGTAATAAACATACAAACATATATTTGACCATAGAATAACGCTTATAAATCACGTGACCCTAATATTCACAAATTAACAAATGAATACGATACTAAATACAAACTATAATTTTCCTAATCAAAAATCTGTTTACAAGGGAAAAGTAAGAGAGGTGTATAATATAAATGATGAACTATTGGTAATGATCGCTACAGATCGATTATCTGCATTTGATGTAGTGATGCCAAGAGGAATTCCTTTTAAAGGGCAAATTCTTAATCAGATTGCTACCAAAATGATGAAAGATACTGAGGATTTGGTGCCAAACTGGCTAATTGCTACTCCTGATCCCAATGTTGCTGTAGGTCATCTGTGTGAGCCTTTCAAAGTAGAGATGGTTATAAGAGGATATCTTTCTGGTCATGCTGCCAGAGAATATAAAGCTGGTAAACGAATCTTGTGTGGTGTGGTTATGCCAGACGGTATGAAAGAAAATGATAAGTTTCCTGAACCTATCATAACTCCTTCTACAAAAGCAGATAATGGAGCGCATGATGAGGATATCTCTAGAGAAGAAATATTGTCTGCCAATATTGTGTCTGAAGAAGATTATATCGTGCTAGAAGATTATACACGCAAATTGTTTCAAAGAGGAACAGAGATTGCAGAAAAAAGAGGGTTGATTCTAGTAGATACTAAATATGAGTTTGGAAAAACAAAAGAGGGTAAAATTGTGTTGATTGATGAAATACATACTCCTGATTCTTCTCGTTATTTTTATAAAGAAGGGTATGAAGAAAGGCAACAAAAAGGAGAATCACAAAAGCAATTGTCTAAGGAATTTGTAAGACAGTGGTTGATTAGTAATGGTTTTCAAGGAAAAGATGGACAACAAATCCCTGAGATGACAGATGAGTATATTCAATCTGTATCAGAACGCTATATCGAGTTGTATGAAAATATTGCGGGTACTGGCTTTGAGAAAGGAGCAATTACCAATATAGAAAGACGAATTGAGGATAATATCTTAGAATATTTGAAAGGATAATCTTGTCTATAGTTATATAGAATTAAAGCTGTTATTTGTAATGAATAACAGCTTTTTTTAATGTTTTTTGTCTCGTTATAATAATATCATTTCTCTATTAAAATGACTTTCTAAAATTGTTTCTTTTTTTGTCTAAATCAAAAATAATTTAACTCAGGATTGGTATAAGACAACTACATTCTATTTAAAATTAAGGTTAAGCGACTTTGTACTCTAATAATTGTATATTATCCTGTAAGCGCTCTTTTACAATATTCATCATACGTTTGTTTAAAGAAGATGAACTTTTGAGATAAGACATATACTCTTCTATGGTAAATTGCCCTATAATCATTCCTTTGAGACTGTTTCTGAATTTCATATCTTTCTGGATCGCATTTTCGATATAATCAAAACGTTTTTCTAGAGATAATTCATAAAATGTATTCTTTCTTTTTTGAATGTAATTTTTGAATACTTCAATTAATAATTCTCCTTGTAATTTTATAATAGGACGAATTGTTTTGTTCTGAAATTGTTCATCATCAGACATGTTTGCAGATACTCTTGCATTTAATAATTGTGGTCGTATTGCTAATAAATTTGTTTCCCTGTTTTCCATATTAACGAAAGTTTACTAAAAATAATTAATTTTTAGGTTTAAAAATAAATACTACTTCTATAGTTTTAAATGACTTATAAACAATAGAGAAGTTGCATATGAGGCTTAAGGAATAAGGTAAAGTAGTTTATAAAACTTATAAAAAATTGAAGGGTATAACCAAAACTTAGAATGTAAAAGTATTGGCTATACCTTTCGGGTTTTTAGGTACTATGATATTTTTGATCAATTACTTATTTATAAATTCTTCTTTGGTTATTATTTTGAGAGGAGTACCTGCTGTTTTTTCAAGATATTTATTGAGTTTAGTAATCTGTTTGTTTTCTATATTTTTATATGCTTCTTTAGCATTGTGTAACCTGGTTTCTAATACTTCTTTATTTTCTAATTGAGCAGATGAAGGCTTCTCGAATAAGTTTGTAACATCACTATAGACTTCTGATAGTTTTTCTCGTAACTGAGGTTCTGCCTCGGCAACATAGTTATCACCTGTTGTTACTACCAGTGTTTTTTTTAAGGCTACTAATTGATTAATTACTGATGAAGTA
The DNA here is from genome assembly GCF_900299535.1 of Aquimarina aquimarini. Lineage (GTDB taxonomy): Bacteria > Bacteroidota > Bacteroidia > Flavobacteriales > Flavobacteriaceae > Aquimarina > Aquimarina aquimarini. The sequence goes on from NZ_OMKE01000023.1 coordinate 25,071, forward strand.
ATTTTTTGAGAAGCAGGATCTTTTTTTGATACGTTTTTTGCACTTTGTATATTTTGGTCAATTTGATATACTAGATATGCTAACTCTTGCATGTCATCAAATAACTGTTGAGCGGCCTTTCTTTGAACAATTCTATCTTTTTCTGATACTAATGAAATTGGATCATTTTGTAAGGTGATAGTACTTTTATATTGATTTTTACCTTTTGTAAGAACAATATTGTAAGTGCCAGCAGCAACTCTTGGGGCTGTAAATCCACCAAAGGTAAGTGTTTTTCCAGCGGCTACTTTAGGTGCTTTTTTTCTGAAATTCCAGTTAACAATATTGATCCCTTTGGATTTGCCAGGAACAAGATCGACAACTTTATTACCGTTTTGATCTTGAATAGAAAGTGTCATTTTTCCAAAAGTATGTCTCTTCTTTAGGTAGTAAATGATTTTTGCATTGGTATTTGGGTTTTCTCCTTTGAATTGAAGTTCTGTGCTACCTCCACCAAAACCACTTTCTTCTTTGATGGTAAAAGGTGGGGTCTCAAAAAAGTGAATATCTTTGACAAGAACTTCTTGAGTTATTTTTCGCAAAGGAGAAATGTCATCGATAATTATGATACCTCTACCATGAGTCCCTAATACCAGATCATCGGTTTTCTTTTGTAAATCAATAAAGTGAACTGCGGTTGCAGGCATATTATTGGTAAAACGAGACCAGTGTTTACCACCATCAATGGTAATGAATAACCCAAACTCTGTACCTAGATATAGAATGTCTTGGTTTACATAGTCTTCTTGAATATTTCTAGCAAATCCAACAATGTCATTGGTAACAAGAGAGCTCCATGTTTTTCCGAAATCTGTGGTTTTGTATACGTATGGCTTCATATCTCCTGTGGTATGACCATCAAAAACAGCATAGGCAGTTTCTTTGTTATGTGTACTTGCTTCTATATGATATACCCAAGTGTTTTTTGGCAGTCCTTGTATATTGGCTACTGTATTGGTCCATGATTTTCCACCGTCTTGTGTTACTTGTACATTACCATCGTCTGTACCTACCCAAATTATATTTTGATCAATTGGCGATTCTGCAATAGTAAAAATGGTAGTATGTGTTTCTGCTCCTGATTTGTCTACAGAAAGCCCACCAGATTCCTTATCCTGTTTGGCAGGATCATTGGTGGTAAGGTCTGGTGATATTTTTTTCCAGTTATCCCCCATATCTTCGCTTATGTGCAGAAATTGACTTCCCATATAAAACCGATCAGGGTGATGATTGCTCACTGCCATAGGAGCGTTCCAGTTGAAGCGCAGTTCAGCTTCTCCTTTTATGGGTAATGGTTTTATATTTTTTGTGTAGTTTCTATCAATGTCATATCTCCATACATTTTGAGCACCCTGCATTTCTGAGTAGATAATCTTTTTGCTAGGATGTCTTAATACTCTAAAACCATCACCATATCCAACAGGTTTCCAATCTCTGGCCTCTATTCCACCTGGAGAAGATGAGGGACCCCACCAAGATCCATTGTCTTGTAGCCCTCCGTAGATGTTATATGGTTCTTCGTTATCTACACTGATATGATAAAACTGAGATATAGGTAGGTTATCTACCATATCCATAGTAGCTCCGCCATCCCAACTTCTATATACACCGCCGTCTGTACCAACATATATTCTATCAGAATTATTAATATCAAAAACGATATCATGAATATCAGCATGCATACTACCTAAATTCTTAAATGTCTTCCCACCATCTCGGGAGATAGATCCAAATAATCCACCTTTGATAAGGATATCTGGATTTTTGGGATCCACAACAATTCTAGAGAAATAAAAAGGTCTTACCACAAGCCCAAAATCTCCATTTAATAATTTCCAATTGGCTCCTGCATCATCAGAACGATATAACCCTTTATTTTCTTTACTTTCTATAACGGTGTATATTATTTGTGGATTTGAAGGGGAGATTGCCAATGCAAGTCTACCAAGATCCCCTTCTGGAAAACCATTGTGTATTTTGTTCCATGTTTTTCCTGCATCTGTTGATTTATATAATGCACTATTTGGTCCTCCAGAATTAAATCCCCATGGTGTTCTCCTAAACTCCCACATAGCAACATATACAATGTTTGGGTTTTTGGGATCTATAATCACTTCATTAGCCCCAGTTTTTTGATTAATGTAGAGTATTTTATTCCATGTTTTTCCTCCATCTATTGTTTTATATACTCCTCTGTCAGAACTATCACTCCATAGCGCACCTAGGACACCTATATAAATTTCATTAGAGTTTTTTGGATTGATTTGTATACTACTGATCCGTTCTGAATTCTCAAAACCCATTTTTTTCCAGTTAGCACCCCCATCAGTAGATTTGTATAATCCATCACCAATAGATACACTATTACGAGTCCATATCTCACCAGTTCCTACCCAAATTGTATTATCTGGATCGGTGGGATCTACTTTTACAACTCCTATCGATTGTGCGTGCTCATCAAATACCGAAGAAAAACTAGCACCTCCGTTTGAAGATTTCCAAACACCGCCTCCTGCGGTACCAGCGTATATTATTCTGTCATTGGTAGGGTGGTTTTCTAGATCTATGATACGTCCACTCATTAATGCGGGACCAATCTGTCGTGCTTTTAGGTTGCCAAATAATTCTTTTCCTTTTAGTACAATTTCTTGTGCTTGCAAGTTTATACAAAAGAGTATAGCCAAGCTTGCAATTATAAATTTATTGTTCATAATTACGGATTGTTTTAAATATTAAGAATAAAAAATCCCCAGTTTAATTTGGGGATGATGATTTGTGATTATTTTCCTTCAGGAAAAGCGAATAACGCTTGATCTACTTCTGGGTCGATATCAAACTCTTTAAAATCGATACTTTGTAGTTCACTGCTTTGAGAAAATGGAAAATATAGCCCTTCTACTTCTTGATAATCACTAATTGACATTTTTATTGTTTTACCTTTCATTGGTCCGTCTTGAACCGCTTCTTCTATAACAATCGGGACATAGTTTTCTGTATCAAAATAATAGTGAGAAATATTAGGCTCGGATTTACCATTGATCATTATTGGGTCTTTGGTAACCTTTATTTTGAAAGTATCTGCCCCATCTATAGTTTCATTACCTATAAGTTCTATTGAATATCCTTTTTCTTTATAATTAAGAAATGGAGAAGGCCAGTCTTTGATAAGGTTTTTCATTTTTTCGGTAGCTTCATTATCATTTTTTTCAGCTTCCATTGTCATTTGGTTTCTTGACCAAGAAGTCTCTCCATCATAAGCTGCCCAGATCATTTTATTCCCTTGTAATTCTATTGTGGTTGATTGGCGACCATCTGTCATCATTATTTGCTCAAAAGGAATTTCCATATTTTGCATTTTCATGACTCCAGTCATTTTTATGCCTTTTAGCTTTTCCCAATTTTCTTTTCCTCCAGTATTTTCAAAATAATTGTTAATAATTTCATCAGCAGTTTGTGCTTGAAAAGAAGTGGTAATAGCTAATATAATGGCTACAAGAATTGATTTTAAAGCATTCATTAGTTGTGAATTTTGTTGTTTATAAAATTAGTCAATAGATTTATTGTTTTGTTACACTTATCTTTGTTTTTTTTGTTAATTGATCATTAAAATAATAATATTAGTTTCATTTTTTTATTTAATTTTCGAGATGAAATCTTAAACATATAGATATATGCAGTTCGGAAAAGTAGCACATCCTCAGAATATTGATTTTACCTTGCCACAGGATCATAAGGATACTTTAGAGATTCTAAAAAAAAGAAATGCAGGTGAGTTGTCACTTTATGTAGGGTGTGCCAAATGGAACAGGCAAGATTTAAAAGGATTTTACCCTAGGGGAACAAAGGATGAGTTAGAGTATTATTCGAGACAGTTTAATGCCATTGAGATGAATGCTACTTTTTATAGAATTTTTCCAGAAGAACAATTCAAAAAATGGTATAGTAAAACTCCTAAGGGGTTTAAGTTCTTTCCTAAATTAGTACAGAATATTTCTCATCTAAAAAGATTAAATGATGATGTACAACCTTATGTTGATGAATATTTGTCTAGTGTAGTTCATTTAAAAGAGAAACTAGGTACTATCTTTTTACAGTTACATGGTAATTTTGGTCCTAAAAATTTTGATAGAGTTATCCAGTTTATAGAACGATGGCCAAAAGAGATACGTTTGGCGGTAGAGTTTAGGCATACTGATTGGTTTAATGATGTTGAGGTAGCGAATGAGTTATATGATCTTCTTGAAGAGAATAATATAGCTAATATTATAACTGATACTGCTGGTAGAAGAGATTTGTTGCATATGCGCTTGACTAATGATGAGGCTTTTATAAGGTATGTGGGGGCTAATCATGAGACAGATTATGCTAGACTAGATGATTGGGTGAAAAGGCTTTCTGTATGGAAAGATCAAGGAATTTCTAGAATACATTTTTTTGTTCATCAAAATATAGAAATAGAATCTCCTTTGTTATCTAATTATTTTATTAGAAAACTAAACGATCAGATAGGTAGCAAATTACATTTACCAAACCACTTGTCTAATGATTTGAAGTTGTTTTGAAGTTGATAAAGTAATAGTATTGCTTGTTTTTGTCAAGTCTTTTACGGTAATCCCCTCATTCTTAATTGTTAAAATGTAAAATAGATTTGCTTTTTAACGATGATATATGTACTTTGCCGATGAATTTAATATTATTTATGTAGGAAAATACGTCATTTTCTTTTGAAGTAGCTAATTTTGAATTCATAAATTGATTCTCTATAAATTATTAAAAAAAAATTATATGAATAGATTTCTACTATATCCTTTTTTATTGGTTTTTTTATTAGTTAGTACTATAGGAAACTCACAATCAGATCATTCAATCAATCATTCTCATGACGAACAGGATCATATATTATCATCATACGAAGGAACTTTTCTAGTTGATAGTCAGTCAATTGTTAAAGAGAAACCTCTTTTTTATGGTGCGATTTCCATTTTATCAGAAGATCATGTTTTGGAAAGTAATCATGTACATCAAATTACTTTGCTTGACATTATATCTTCTGAAGAAGAATCAGATTTTAATTGTTCGGGAGGTTTCTGTATGAATAATTTTCATTTTCATAAGAAAGGAGTGACCTTAACAAAACAGCTCTTTGATTACTTTATATGGGTTTCCTGTTAATGTTATGTCTTTTTAACTTTGAAAAAAGCACAAATAGATTCAATTTCTATCCGCACGATTTCAAAGTTAAAAAGACATAATTAATAATTAAACACGTTATTTTTTGATTAAGTTGAATTATGAATAGATATTCAGTTACTTTTGCAACTTAAATTAAATAAGGTATGACGTTTTTAGAGTTAGGAGTGTCTAAGGATCTTAATAAAGGCCTTAGTGAAATAGGAATAAAAACTCCAACTAAAATTCAGGAGCAAGCAATCCCAGTTTTGATGAGTCATCAAACCGATTTTATAGGAAAAGCTCAAACAGGAACTGGTAAGACTGCTGCTTTTGGGATTCCTATTTTATCTCAGATTGATACTTCTAAAAAACATGTTCAAGCCTTAATATTGGCTCCAACTCGCGAATTGGGGCAACAGATAGCAAAACAACTTTTTAAATTTACGAAGTATACAGACAAAGTATTTACAGAATCGGTGTATGGAGGAGAAAAGATAGAAATACAGCTTACCAGATTAAAAAGGCCAACCCATATCATCGTAGCAACTCCAGGAAGACTTATTGATTTGATAAACAGAAAAGCTGTTGATATATCAAAGATACGAACATTGGTTATGGATGAGGCTGATGAGATGTTGAGTATGGGATTTAAAAAAGATTTGACTACTATTTTATCTAAAACAAAAGGGAATAGAAATGTTTGGCTTTTTTCGGCAACAATGCCATCTTCATTAGATGATATAATAAATTCTTATGTGCGCAAAGATGCTGTTAAGATAAGTATAGATAAGAATGATGCCGTGAATAAAGGGATTTCTCATCAGTTTGTGGTAGGGGATGAATCAGCCAAATTAGATACACTTACTTATTTCCTAAAAACGCAAAAAGGAAGTAGAGGGATTATATTTACAAAAACCAAAATCGCTGCAAGAACACTTAGTAAGCAATTAAAATCAAAGGATTATGAGGTTGGTTTGCTAGAGGGAGAAATGACTCAGAAAGATAGAGATAAGGTGATGAGAGCTTTTAGGAAAAAAACATTACAGTTATTGGTGTCTACTGATGTCGCTGCAAGAGGAATTGATGTAGCTAACCTAGCTTTTGTAGTACATTATCAATTGCCAGATCAGATAGAGTATTATACGCATAGAAGTGGTAGAACAGCAAGAGCAGGAAAAACAGGTATATCACTAGCTTTAATTGTGAAACAAGAAGTTCAGGTAATAAGAGATTTAGAGAAGCAACTAGGGATACGGTTTGATCAGATCAGGTAATTAGATTAGTGGTAACTTGCTGATGAAGAAAAAGGTATTGTTATGTAGTTTGCTTTCTGTTAAAAGGAGCACCAATTTTGGATATTACTGATAATAATTTCTCAAAATTTACAGGTTTAGAAAAATATTTATCAAATCCTATATTTATAAAACGTTGTTCATCTCCAGGCATTGCATAGGCAGTTACTGCGTATACGGGAATATTTTTGAGAATTTCTAATTTTTTAAACCTTTGAAGTAATTCACAACCATCCATTTGGTTAAGTCCTAGATTGATGTCGACAAGAATTAGATCTAATTCTTCTTCTTTTACAACCTCAAGGGCTTCAGAGCCATTTTCTGCAATGATCACGTTAGAATCATTTCTGGATAACATCTTATCCATTACCATTGCATTTATTTTGTTATCTTCTACGTAAAGAACGTTCATAGGCATTGTGGAATTATTATATTAAACTGGGTACCTTCACCTATTTTACTTTTCACTTCTATTTTACCATCTAATATCTCGATATATCGTTTTGATAAGCTAAGTCCGATACCTGTACCTTCATATTTACGACTCAAACCAATACTTTCTTGCATAAAAGGGTCAAAAATTTTCTTGAGATTCATTTTATCTATTCCAATTCCAGTATCAGTAACGGAAATATAAACATTATTTTTGGAATTTTTAGAATTAACCTTAATAATTATACCTCCTTTGTTGGTATATTTTACGGCATTATGGATTATATTGTTTAATGCTGCTCTGAAAAGACCTTTGTCAATACATACCATGGGAGAGGTCTGGTCAAGTTCTAATTGATAAGAAAGTTCTTTTGCCTGAGCCATATGTTTGTATTCTCGAAACGAAGTTTCTATAGTGTAATTGATATCAAGTTTTTGTAGATTAATATTCTTTTTTATGGCTTCTATCTCACTAAAATTGGATAGATTATTGATGGTATCTAAAAGTCTGTTTTTACTTTCTTCTAGGTATTTAAGTAGTTTTTCTTTTTCCTGAGGGTTTTTTTCGTCCAATAATAACTTGCTTACCGTCATTATTCCATTAAGAGGAGTTCTTATTTCATGGCTAAAGTTTGATAATATGTTTGATTTTAGGCTATTGAGTTCTTGTTCTTTGATATGTGACTCTTTGATGGCTATTTCTGCTAATTTTTGCTCTGTTATATCGTGAAAACTAACAAGGATAGAATTTACTTTTTCTTCTTCTTGATCAAAAATAGGTGTGTATTTTGCTTCTAGCCATTGGGTATCGCCTTTATAGGTTATTCGCTCGATTTCTTTTTTTACAATATTCCCTTTTAGAGTTTCATTAAATTCATGTGCAAAAGAGTTTTTGAAATTAAGGGGTACAACATCAATTAGTTTACATACTTGTTGCGTTGGGTCTACATTAAATCCTTTTTTGATAATCTTTACAGATTTTTCGTCTGTCATTAGGATTTCTCCTTGGGTATTTAATAGTACAGTATAAGCAAAACCATTATTTACAATTGCTTGTAGTCTGTTTTTATTTTCTTCAATAGTTTTTTCGTTGAGCTTTTTTTGATGTACATCGATGAGGTTTCCAATAATTCTAGTGGTTTTCCCTTTTGCATTCTTTCTTTTAAAACCATAAACCTCATAGTTACGATAGCCACCGTTGAGATGTTTAATTCTATAATAATTGTAATAATGATTTCCTTTTTCGGTAAGGCTGTTGTCGTATCTTTCTAGTGCACTTTCTACATCATCAGGGTGGATCATTTGTATAAATTCTTTTCTAGATACAAAATCTTGATCCATTGGCAATCCTAGCATTCTCTTAAAATCGGTACTATAGAAAACTTCATCTTTATTAATATAGTGATCAAATAGCCCTGATTGTATGCCTTTTAAAGCTAAATGTTTGGTCTCTTCGCTGTGTTTTAGTTTTTCTATATAATTATATCTATCGGTAACATCTGCAATTGTTCCGTTTACATAGATAACTTCATTTTTGTAGATTACAGGCAGACCAATCACTTTGATCCATTTTTCGTTTCCTTTTTCTGTAATTATTTTTTCTGTGTATTCATATGGCTTTTTGTCTTTGAGCAAATTATCAAGATAGCTTTGTACTTTTTCTCTAGAATCCTTGAGAAAAAAATGAGAAGCTTTCTCTCTAGTTATAGGAATGTTATAATCTAATTCTTTGATAGCATAACATCCTTTTGACCAGTACATCTCATTACTTTTAGGATTAAAATACCAAGCTCCAATTTTGGTAAGTTTAGAGATGGTCAATAACGCTTTATGTTCTTTGTATTCTTCGGTAGTGTCAATTGCAGCTGCATAGATTAGGTCATCGTGCAATGTGAAATCAAATTTTAAAGAAAGAACCCCATTGTTTTCGGTAGGGAAACTTAATGAAGAATTTATAAAAGAACTTTTGTTAGAAAGATTGGTAACTAGATTATGAAATAGGGTTACATCTTGATCAATGATAAAATTAGTTATGTTTTTTCCTTTGATTTTACCTATATCAAAAGGAAATAATACTTGACACCTGTTATTAGAAGCAACTATTTTTCCATCTTTTTTTAAAATGAATAGAAATAGTAATGTTTTTTCAGATAATACTTCGAATTGTTCTAACGTAAAAGACATATATACTGGTTAATTCCACTTAAAGTTACAAAATGATTTGTAATTCTATGTGGGTTCCAAGTTGTAAAAGGGTAATTAAGAAAAAGAGGAAGTCTTATCTGACTCAAAATTAGTGCTTTTACTTACTAAGTGATATTTTAATACTCTGAAACTAGCTCAGAAACTAAAGATTGATTTCAAACGAATATTTCCTGGGCTTATCCTAAGATAGCTTATTGGATTTAGTAATAGTAATGATGCAATTGTAATGTTATTTTGAATGCAGCTCTATTATATTTTGTTTTTTGATATACCTTACGGTATATTTGTGGTATGGTACGATCAGAAAAAACAAGACAGTTTATCATAGAAAAGACGGCATCTATCTTTAACAAGAAGGGGTATATAGGTACTTATTTGTCTGATTTAACAAATGCAACTGGTCTTACTAAAGGAAGTATTTATGGAAATTTTAAAGATAAAAATGAAGTTGCATTAGAGGCTTTTAGGTTTAATTATAAATTACAAACGGAGAAGGTGTTATTTCTTATGAAAAAAGAGAAAAGTGCAGATAAAAAACTGCTAGCTTTTCTGGATCATTATAAAAATGAATATGTAGCTATTTTTAAAAACGGGGGGTGTGCAATATTGAATACAGCTGTAGATTCTGACGATGGAAATGAGTTATTGAAACAAGAAGTAATAGGTAAAATTGAGGATTGGGTTTATAGAGTTGTGACTATTCTAGAGGAAGGAATACAACAAAAGGAGCTTAAAAAAATAAACTCTTTAGAATATGCACATAGGATGATTGCTCAGATAGAAGGAAGTATATTATTGTCAAAAACATTGAACCAGTCAGATATCTTATTGAAGAACATCGAATTATTGAAGCAAGATATTGAATTATTAAAATTGAAATAAATTTTTTTTAAATACATATATACCTTACGGTATATGATAAAAACAAAATTATGAAAAGAGTTGTAATAACAGGCTTAGGGGCAATTACTCCTATTGGAAATGATGTAAAATTGTATTGGGAAAACTTATTGAGAGGTGTTTCTGGTGCAAATATGATCACTCGTTTTGATACAGATAAGTTTAAAACCAAATTTGCATGTGAACTAAAAGGGTATAGTGATGTTGATTATTTTGAAAGAAAAGAAGCACGTAAGTTAGATAGGTTTAATCAATATGGTCTTATAGCAGCTACCGAAGCGATAGGGGATGCGGCTTTGGATTTTTCAAAACTAAATACAGAGAGAATAGGGGTTATTTTTTCTAGCGGAATCGGCGGTTTTGAAACTTTTGAGAAAGAAGTGATTAATCATGTAGAAGGCGAGTTTGTTTCTAGGTTTAATCCTTTTTTTATAACCAAAATAATATCAAATGCTTTGTCGGGTATGATTTCTATCAGACATGGGCTGAGGGGAGTTAATTATTGCCCAGTTACAGCCTGTGCTTCATCCACGCAAAGTATTATACATGCTTTTAATTATATCAAATGGGGCAAGGCGGATATTATTATTACAGGAGGATCTGAAGCTCCTATAACAGCATCGTCTATAGGAGGGTTTAATGCAATGAGAGCGATGTCTGTAAATAATGAAAATTATAAAATGGCATCTAGACCTTTTGATACACATAGAGACGGATTTGTAGTGGGAGAAGGTGCTGGTTCGTTGATTGTAGAGAGTTTAGATTCTGCCTTGAAAAGAAACGTAAATATCTATGCAGAGATTGTTGGGACAGGAGAGAGTTCTGATGCTTATCATATAACAGGAACACATCCTGAAGGTGAAGGTGCTTTTCTGGCAATGAAAAATGCTATACATGAAGCTAATGTTTCTGTAGATAAAATTGATTATATAAATGCGCATGCTACTTCTACAGGGATAGGAGATCTGTCAGAAATTAATGCGATAAAGAAATTGTTTGCTTCAAATTTGAATAAAATCCAAGTGAGTGCAACAAAATCAATGACAGGACATTTGTTGGGGGGAACAGGTGCTATAGAGGCAATAGCTACTTGTTTGTCTATTATGAATGACCGTATACCTCCAACAATAAATACTAAAGAAGTTGATGCCAAGATACCAAAGGAATTGAATTTGTCACTAGGTGAAAAAACGGTCAAAACTATAAACTATGGAATTAGTAATAGTTTTGGATTTGGAGGCCATTGTGCGGCACTGTTATTAAAAAAATATATAGAGTAAAGATGTCTCTTATTGTATCTGAAATAGACATATCAGCCTTTAGAGGACTTACATATTTTTGGAATAGTGTAAATTGATTTTAAATTAAAATGCCTGCGGAAACATCAATACTACTAGGTAACTTCTAAGTATAGGTACTTTTTGTGTGCCTTTTTTATCTTAAAAAGAAAACCCCTTGAATATCAAGGGGTTTCAATAATAAGCGGAGAAAGAGGGATTCGAACCCCCGGAGGTGTGACCCTCGCTGGTTTTCAAGACCAGTGCATTCGACCACTCTGCCATTTCTCCAGTGTTTAGTCTCATCAGGTATTCCCTGAATGCGGGTGCAAATATAATATCTTTTTTAGATCTAAAAAGAATATTTTTATTTTTTTTTAAAGTTATTTTCTTTTGTGAAAATATTCGCACAATCATATACTAGGAATTAAGTATCTTGTGCCTTATTAATTAAATAATTACATGAAGAATAGTATAATTTTAGTCAGTTCATTTTTAGCATGTTGTTGCGGAACTTCGCATAATTCTAAAACTAATAATATAAAATCAGATGTTAATTCTGAGATCAAAACTGAATCTGCTACTACTTATGCAGAGAGTATTAGTCCAGAAGAGTTAAAAACGTACTTATATACTTTTGCTGGAGATGAGTTTGAAGGTAGAGATACGGGAGAGCCAGGTCAGAAAAAAGCGGCTGAATACCTAAAAGAGCAATACAAAAAAATGGGGATTCCTTCTCCATTAGGAGGGGATGATTATTATCAAGAAATACCAGAAAGTTATTTTAGAGGAGGAATCAAATCATCTGAAAATGTATTAGCGTTTATAGAGGGTACAGAAAAACCAGAGGAGATTGTAGTGCTTTCTGCACACTATGACCATGTAGGTATTGATCAAAAAGGAAATATATATAATGGGGCAGATGATGATGGATCAGGAACTGTAAGTTTATTAGAAATTGCTCAAGCTTTTATGAAAGCAAAGAAAGATGGAGTAGGGCCAAAAAGATCTATTCTGTTTTTACATGTCACTGGTGAAGAAAAAGGGTTATATGGCTCAAAATTCTATACAGAAAACCCTGTTTTTCCTTTAAAAAATACTGTGACAGACCTTAATATTGATATGATAGGTAGGATTGATGAGAAGCATGAAGGTGATGATGCTAGTAATTATGTATATCTTATCGGTAGTGATCGATTGAGTACAGAATTACACGAGATTAGCGAAAAAGTAAATAAGGAGTATACCAAGTTGAATTTGGATTATACATTTAATGCAAAGAATGATCCGAATCGTTTTTATTTTAGAAGTGATCACTATAATTTTGCAAAACATAATATTCCTATCATATTTTATTTTAATGGAGTTCATGAAGATTACCATAAACCAACAGATACACCTGATAAGATAGCATATGATCTTTTGGCTAAACGTGCCCAATTAGTGTTTTATACCGCATGGGAAGTAGCGAATAGAAAGGAGAGAATTGTTGTTGATAAAGCTGAATAATAATAAAATAGATTATTATTTAAAGATGAGATACAAAAAAAGCCCTTTTATTAAAAGGGCTTTTACAATGGGTGGAAGATCGGTTTCGAACCGACGACCTCCTGAACCACAATCAGGCGCTCTAACCAGCTGAGCTACAACCACCATTTGATTTCAGGGTGCAAAAATAAAGGATTTCTTCATATCTGCAAACTTTTTTTTGAATTAAATTAAATCAAAAATAGAATTCACTGCTACAGAGCGTTCTACAGTGAACCCTTCTGCATAAGAAACACCTATTATTCTGCCTAAATCGGCAGCTCTATATGTTATACTGTCCAAAAAATTTCTACTTGATATAGGAGTAGAAGGTTCCTCGCTGTCTATGTTATAAAACTGAGAAGTATATGCCATTACGCTTTCTACCTTTTTATCAATATGGTTACTTATGTCTACTACAAAGTCAGGTTCAATATTCATCCATTGAATATAATGATATACGTGTTCGGGTCTCCAAGGTTCTTGCGCAATTCCATTAAGACTAGTTTCAATTTTTTTTAACCCTGATAGAAAACAGGAATCACTAGTTAGTTTACTTCCTTTGCCATGATCAATATGACGATCTGTTATAGCATTACAAAGCACGATATCAGGCTTGTATTTTCTTAATATTTTTATTATTTCTAATTGATGGTGTTGATCGTTGGTAAAAAATCCGTCTTTAAACCCCAGATTTTCACGAACATCAACTCCTAAGATTTCAGCAGCTTTTTTTGCTTCTTGATCTCTAATTTCGGGAGTGCCTCTTGTTCCTAGTTCGCCTCTTGTAAGGTCAAGTATTCCTGCTTTTTTTCCAGCAGCAATCTCTTTAGATAGTGTGCCAGAACAACTTAATTCTACATCATCGGGATGTGCTCCTATTGCTAGAATGTCTAATTTCATCTAGTGTATATTTGTTGTTTTTTAATTGTATGATAAAGTATAGTTAATCATTTTTAGGTACGTGGGTAACCTAATGTATAATCTTAATGTTTAAACTCAAGTGTTTTTACTTTTTCTATAGCTTGCTGTATGTCATGTATAAGGTCTTCTTTTTCTTCGATACCTACACTTAGTCGTAATAATCCATCTTTTATTCCTTGTAAATTACGTTCTTTTTGAGAAAGTAGTGCATGAGAGGTAAGATGTGGTGATAAGATTGTACTTTCTACACCAGCAAGGCTCATAGAGCTTTTGATGAGTTGTAATTCTTTTTGAAATTGTTTGGCATCTAATCCTTCTTTGAGTTCAAAAGAAAGCATTCCGCCATATCCTTTCATTTGTTTTTTTGCAATCTCATGATCAGGATGAGATTTTAATCCAGGGTAGTATACAGCAGAAATATCAGGATGTTTTTTTAGCCATTTGGCAATTTTTAGAGCATTTTTATTCTGTTGTTTTACTCTGATACCTAAAGTTTTGATACTTCTTTCTAGCATCCATACGGTAAAATCGCTCAAACTACCTCCAAAATTTTTGGCGACTTGAAAAATCTGATCAATATTTTTTTCTGTAGCAATTACTGCTCCTGCCAGAATATCACTATGACCACCTAGGTACTTAGTAGCAGAATGTAGTATGATGTCTATTCCCAGTTCAATTGGGTTTTGATTTACAGGAGAAGCAAAAGTATTGTCGATGATAGTAGTGATACCATTTTCTTTGGCCAAACTTCCTATTTTTTTTATATCAGTGATAGTGAGTAAAGGGTTAGAAGGTGTTTCTAGATAGATAACTTTTGTATTTGGTTGTATTTTTTGTTTAAACCCTTCTAGATCTTGAGTATCAGTATAAGAATACTCTATTCCATGTTTTTTAAATTCTTCATTGACAAGGTTGGCAGTACCTCCGTATAGTGTGCGTTGTAGTATAATATGATCTCCTTGTTGTAGAAAAGCAAATAATGTAGTGCTTATTGCTGCCATGCCGCTTCCAAAAATTAAAGAAGATTCCCCTTTTTCAAGTTTTGCTATTTTTTTACATAATGCTTCTTGATTGGGGGTATTAAAATACCTTGGGTAACGTTTGGTTTCTACACCTTCAAAGGCATAAGAGGTAGACAGGTATATAGGAGATATTACTCCTTTGAATTGTTGATCCTGAATTTCACCCAGATGTGTGCAAATGGTATTAAAACCTATATTTTTTGTATTCATGATTTGATGCTAAATACTAATGTTATCGCATCTAAATTAAGGTATTCATAAGAAAATCAGATATGATTTAACAGATTATATGGTAGATAATATGTTTTTTATGAGCAATAAGTTCTGTAAAATTATAACATTTTGACTTTAGAGATGTTTCTCATTATAGTCTGAAAAAATTGTTGGGTATCATAAGGTTTGATAATAACATCATTCATGCCTACAGATAAGGCTTGACTTCTGATTTCTCCTTCTTCTACCGCAGTCAAAGCTATTATGGGGATAGTTGCATTAAAAGTACGTATAACTTTGGTGGCTTCTAGACCATTCATCTCTGGCATATTGATATCCATTAATACCAAGTCGAATTTTTCATCTTTTAACATTTCGATAGCGCTCATCCCATTACTGGCAATATTACAGGTGTATCCTTTTTTCTTTAGAATATTCTGAGTTACAATTTGGTTGATTCTATTATCATCAACAATAAGAACATAAAAATTACTTGTACCAATACTTAGGTTCTCTCCAGTGTTTAAAGAGTTTTCTTGTTCTCTAACAGCTTTTAAATAGAAAAGATCAAAATAGAACTCAGAACCTTTGTTTTCTGCACTATTAATGAAGATTTCACTATTATGTAAATGAATTAATTTTTTTACAATTGCTAATCCAAGTCCAGTTCCTTCATATTCTTGATTTTCATTTTTTACCTGTGCAAAATTATCAAAAATAGTTTGTTGCTTGTTTTCAGGTATTCCAATACCATCATCTTTTATAATAAAACGTAATAAATACCCTTGGTTTTCACAATCTATACATTTTACAGTAATCCAGATATTCCCATCTTTAGTAAACTTCAAAGCATTACCAATTAGATTTATAAGGATTTGAGATAATCTAACAGAATCACCGAGTAATGTAGTATCTATTCTTTTATCGATATCAATATGAACAGTATTGGCATTACTTTTTTGTTTTGCATGAAGTGAATTTACAATTCCTTCAATTAATGTTCTAATATCAAAAGATACTTTCTCTAGCTTAACTTCATTGGTTTCTATTTTGCTTAATTGTAATACATCGTTAATTAAAGCTAAAAGGTAATCTCCCGAGAATTTTAAAGATTCTAGGTACTCATTTGTTTTCTTTTTATCAGGATTTTCCATCAATAAAGAGGTAAGGCCTATCACACCATATAAAGGTGTTCTAAGTTCATGACTTACTGTAGAGATAAACTGAGATTTTAATGTAGATACTTGTTCAGCGGTTTCTTTAGCACCAATGAGTTCTTTGTTTTTATCAAGCAGGTCATTGTTAAGTCTTTTCTTTTGTATGTTATTTTTGTAAGAACTTATCAAAAAGGCAAGAGATATTAAGATTAGGATTATACCTAAGATAATACTGATTCTCCATTTTAAGACTTCTGATTCACTTTCTTTTTGTTCTGATTCAGCCTTTTTAGCTCTTTTTTCTAATAAATCAACCTCATATTTTATATTGGCACGTCTAAGTTCTTTTAACTTTTTGTGGTCATTAGCCATCAAAATGTTCTGAAACTGTTTCTTTTGATAAATATATGCGTTTTGAAAGTTGTCTTGCTTTCTATATAATTCTGATTTTGTTTCATAAGAAGAGGCTAATTCTTCGTAAAATTGAGAAATAAGCTCATCGTTATTTTCTTTATTCTTAGTTTCTCCGTTTGCATATGAAATAGCTTGATCTGTATATTCCTCTGCTTTTTGAAATCTTCTAACACTCAAAAAATATTTTCCTAAAAGACCATTGAGCTTTGTTTTGACAAGGTTAGATGAGTTTTTATGAATTAATTTTCTTGCAGGTGCCAAGTATTCATATGAACTATCAAAATCATGTCTAGAAATATAATACTCCCCAAGATTAAGTAGGGGTTGTATCATTCTTGAAGTATCTTTTAACTCTATTGCATATTCATAAGATTTCTTATAGTATTCTACCCCTTTTTTACGGGTGAGATTGTGTTTGGTAAATACGCGCGCTAAATTATTATATAGATCAGTTTCTAGGGTCTTGCTTTTAGAGCTTTTGGCATAAGTCAATGCTTTACGATAATTTTTTCGGGCTTTATTATCATCTTCACTGGTCTCATAATTCTTAGCTATAATATTATAGATATGACCTAAACTCTTGTCATCATTGTTGTACAGGGCATTTTGAAGAGCTGCGTTGGCAATTTCAATAGATTGCTCATATTTATATTCTTCCTGTAATTTTTCAGCTTTTTCTATATAGGATTGAATGCTATCTGAGACTTGAATAGACTGAGAATGCATGGATAGGGTGAAACTTATTATAAATAAGGTGGTTATATGTTGAATTTTGTTTTTCAACTCGCAATAATTCTTAATTTAATTACATTGACGAAAATACAAAAATAGATTTAACATAGTGTAATTCACCGTAAAAAAAGTGCTATTTATCCGTAATTCTTGTAGGTGAAACCTGTATTTTGTAGGAAAAACTAGAAATTTATAAGAATATAATCAATGATTGGAAAAAACTATTCAGATATAAAAAATTAAAATTATGTAGTAATTATTGTTGTATAAGTAGATGTATATTTGCGGTGTGAAAAATTAATCAATATATAAATTTTAAAAAAACAAAAAATATGGCATTTGTAGGTAAAAAATTTCCAAATCTTGATGTTGATGCAATGAATGATATGGGAGATACTTTTAAACTTAATGTTTTAGAAGAAGCTAAAAACAAAAAGAAAAAAGTATTACTTTTTTGGTACCCAAAGGATTTTACATTTGTTTGTCCAACAGAATTACATGCTTTTCAAGAAGCATTACAAGAATTTGAAAAAAGAGATACTATCGTAATTGGTGCTTCTTGTGATACTCCAGAAGTGCATTTTGCATGGTTAAATACTTCAAAGGATAATGGAGGTATAGAAGGAGTAACATACCCTATTTTGGCAGATTCTAATCGTAATTTATCTAGTACTTTAGGTATTTTGGATATCGCAAACGAAACATATAACGAAGAAACAGGAGTTGTAACTGTAGAAGGTGATAATGTAACATACCGTGCAACATACTTAATTGATGAAGAAGGTACTGTTTTTCATGAAGGTATAAACCATATGCCAGTAGGAAGAAATGTAGCTGAGTTTTTAAGACTGATAGATGCGTATGCACACGTACAAAAAAATGGAGAAGTTTGTCCAGCTAACTGGGAAGAAGGAAAAGATGCAATGAATGCTGATAGAAAAGGAGTAGCTTCTTATTTGGCAGCACATTAATTAATAACCTTATTGAAAACAATTCAACGTGTACTCGTTGAATTGTTTTCTCCATCATTTTAATCCAAAATAATATGTTACAAGAATTAGAAACAGACAGTTTGTCTCAATTAGTTCAGGATAATGATACAGTTATCGTACAATACTCAGCGACATGGTGTGGTAACTGTCGTATTATGAAACCAAAATTTAAGAAATTGGCTTCAGAAAATGACAATGTTACTTTTGTTATTGTTGATGCAGAAAAATATCCTGACTCTAGAAAATTAGCAACTGTAGATAATCTTCCTACGTTTGCAACTTTCAAAAAAGGAGCTTTTGTAAATCAAATTCAAACGAATAAATTTGATGTTCTTAAAGAATTAGTAGATGAAGTTACCAGTAATTAAGCACCTTACTAGTTTTATAGAAGAAAACGACGAAGATTTTGTGGTAGAAACTATAGAAACTCTAGAAGCACTCACAGAAGTACCTTCTTTAAAAGATGAAGAATTAGATGTCATTGGTGAATTGATCTCTAATATGTATGGAGCGTTAGAGGTTGATAAAATGATAAAAGAAGGAACTCCTAAAAAAGAAGCTCTTAATAGCTTTATGAAAAGAGTCCTTGGCTCAATTGACACTTGAAAAACATAAAAAAAACCTTCTAAGTTCTCTAGAAGGTTTTTTTAATTTTGCTACATCTTTAAGAATAAGGCAAGCATTTATTGCTTTTTTGATCAAAATAAAAAGCACAATACCTGTACTCAATCCAAACTTTATTAAGTTGATAGTAATGTATTATAAAGCATAAGCAGATTAAAAAAGGATAGCAGAGATCAATTTCTATTATGAATTGATAAAAAATAAAATCACTTCTTTAATTAAAATGCTCGATATTATGATATAATCTTATTAATTTTAGGGCACTAAAAAAACTCAAAATATTTATTATGGCTTCAATCACATTAAAAGGAAACGCAATTCATACGAGTGGGGATTTACCTAAAGTTGGGGAGAAAGCACCTGATTTTGAATTGGTAAACACGGATTTGTCAACTGCAAAATTATCTGATTATAAAGGAAACAGAGTAGTTCTAAATGTTTTTCCGTCTGTAGACACAGGGATTTGCGCTACCTCTGTTAGAGAATTTAACAAAGAAGCTAGTAATTTATCTAATACCAAGGTACTTTGTATTTCTCATGATTTGCCTTTTGCACAGGATCGTTTTTGTGGGGCAGAAGGATTAGAAAATGTAATTAACCATTCAGATTTTAGAACTGGAAAATTTGGTAAGGATTATGGATTAGACATTGTAGACGGACCATTACAAGGGCTTCATTCTAGAGCGGTGATTGTTCTTGATGAAAATGGTACAGTATTGTATACAGAACAAGTACCAGAGATTGTGCAAGAGCCAGATTATATAGCGGCATTAAAAACATTATCATAAGGTATCGATGAGTAAAGTTTCAAAATTTATTCTTGGCAGACTACGAGGATGTGGCTATGCTTTTAAAGGAGCTTTATTACTTATAAAAACAGAACCTAGTATACAAGTGCAATTAGGAATTGCTGTTGTTATGACTATACTGGGTTTCTATTTTAATATTACTTCAACAGAATGGATTTTACAAATATTTGCTATAGGGTTGGTAATGAGTATAGAAGGTGTTAATACTACAGTAGAAGCTATAGCAGATTTTATTCATCCTGATTTTCATAATAAAATTGGAATTATAAAAGATATTGCGGCTGGAGCTGTTTTTATAGCAGCAATTATAGCAGTAATAATAGGAGCAATAATTTATATACCATATTTCGTTTAGAAAATTTTTCAGGCATTTTTACGTTCCAATAGAGATATTCGTATTTTTGCGATAAGATACCCAAAAAATGGCCAAAAGAAAGGTAAGTACAAAACGGAAAACAACAAAAACAACAAAGACATCTAAAACCTCAGTAAAAGAAAAAGTTACACTATCTAGACAACAAAAAGTTGTTATTGGTAGTTTTCTGTTCTTTTTAGGGATAGGATTGTTTTTTGCTTTCGTTTCATTTTTTTTCAATTGGAAAATTGATCAAAGTGAGATTTCTCAATTTTATAACAGAACATCATCACCAAAAAACTGGTTAAGTAAATTTGGTGCTGCGGTAAGTCATTTCTTTATATTTAAAGGTTTTGGAATTTCTGCTTTAATAATTCCAGTGCTTACTTCTTTGACAGGAATATATTTATTCTTTGATCTCAATAAGAAAAAATTAGTAGGATTTTGGTTTTGGGGAACATTGGTAATGATTTGGATTGCTGTTGTTCTTGGTTTTGTAGAGAAAGGAGGAGGATTACTAGCAGGAGTTATTGGATATGAGATTAATGATTTCTTTAGAGACTATATTGGTTTTATAGGCACAGTTCTAGTATTAGCGTTTTTTGCAATAGTATATATTGTAGTACGTCTAAGATATACACCAGAGAAGATTTCTGATTCTTTGAAGAATACACAAAAATCTTTTATAAAAGATACTGATACAGTACGGCAAACCCAAAGTGTCGATACAAATACAAAGCCATCTACAGAAGATACTGATTCAAGTATCAAAGAAAGGATAGATGCTATTGTTGCAAAATCTAATGATGCACAAAAACGAGAAGAGGAGAAAAAGGCAATAAAGAGTACTACAAACGAGGTTCAATTAAAACCTACTGTTAATGAAGTGTATGGTGGTGCAAGTAATAAAGAGGGTGAAGTTACTGAGAAGTTAGTTATAAAATCTGAAGATAACCCTGAAGATATTGCTATGGAGGTTGAAACCACAGTAGAAGAAGAAGTGGTAGAAAATCTTAGTGCTAAATTGGTTGAAGATTTTGGAGAATTTGATCCTAAATTGGAGTTGGGTAATTATAAATTTCCTGCAATCAATCTTTTGAAAGATTATACTGTGCAAACAGGAGGAATAACGATAGATCAGGGTGAGCTTGAAGAAAACAAAAATCGTATTGTAGAGACACTCAAAAATTATAAAATAGAGATAGCCCAAATTAAGGCAACTGTAGGGCCAACAGTAACATTGTATGAGATTGTTCCCGAAGCTGGAATTAGAATATCTAAAATAAAAAACTTAGAAGACGATATCGCACTATCATTAGCGGCATTAGGGATTCGAATTATTGCTCCAATACCAGGTAAAGGAACAATTGGTATAGAAGTGCCTAATAAGAAATCCACAATTGTATCTATGCGATCTGCAATATCTTCTTCTAAGTTTCAGAATGCAGAAATGGAATTACCTTTATCTTTAGGTAAAACCATCTCAAACGAAACTTTTGTTGTTGATCTAGCCAAAATGCCTCACCTTCTTATGGCAGGGGCTACTGGGCAAGGTAAGTCTGTAGGACTTAATGCAATATTAACCTCTTTACTCTATAAAAAGCATCCAGCAGAAGTAAAATTTGTTTTGGTAGACCCTAAAAAGGTAGAACTTACACTCTTTAATAAAATAGAACGACATTATCTCGCAAAATTGCCAGATACAGATGAGGCAATTATAACAGATAATACCAAAGTAATCAATACACTGAACTCTCTTTGTATAGAGATGGATACTAGGTATGACCTGCTAAAGCAGGCTATGGTTAGAAATATCAAAGAGTATAATGTAAAGTTTAAAGCAAGAAAATTAAATCCAGAGAATGGACATAGATTTTTACCATATATAGTTCTGGTAGTAGATGAATTTGCAGACCTTATTATGACTGCAGGAAAAGAGGTAGAAACACCAATAGCTAGATTAGCACAATTGGCTCGTGCTATTGGAATACATCTTATTATAGCTACGCAAAGGCCTTCTGTAAATGTAATAACAGGTATGATTAAGGCTAATTTTCCTGCAAGAATAGCATTTAGAGTAACCTCTAAAATAGATTCTCGTACGATTTTAGATAGCGGAGGAGCAGATCAATTGATCGGTAGAGGAGATATGTTATTTACACAAGGAAATGATGTTGTAAGAATACAATGTGCTTTTGTAGATACTCCAGAAGTTGAGAGAATAACAGAATATATAGGTAGTCAAAAAGCATATCCCGATGCACATTTGTTACCTGAATATATAGGAGAAGAAAGTGGCACAAGTCTTGATATAGATAAAAAAGATAGAGATAAATTGTTTGCACAAGCAGCAGAAGTAATTGTAACGGCACAACAAGGATCGGCGTCTTTATTACAAAGAAAATTAAAATTAGGATATAATCGTGCAGGTAGGCTAATAGATCAATTAGAAGCCGCAGGCGTGGTAGGTCCATTTGAAGGGAGTAAAGCAAGGCAAGTTTTAGTGCCTGATCTTATAGCATTACAACAGTTGTTGGATAATGAATAACAGATTGTTGTAGGGATAAAATAATTAAAATTAGTAATTAAAGAAGAACTATATAAAATGACAAAAAAGATAATATTTCTATTATTTGTATTAGGTGTAACAACAATACAGGCACAGAATGCCAAAAGTCTTTTGGATGAAGTTTCAAGCAAAGTAAAAAACTATTCTAATATTGTAATTAGTTTTAAATATGCTATCAATAATCCAGCAGAGAATGTTTCTCAAGAAACTAGAGGAGATGTAACATTGCAAGGAAATAAGTATCTTCTTAATTTGATGGGAGCAAAGCAAATGTATGACGGAAAAAAATTACATGTAATTATCCCTGAAGATGAAGAAATTAATATTTCTTCTCAAAGTGAAGATGATGATGCCAGTGTGACACCTTCAAAAATGCTAACTTTTTATGAAGATGGATACACTTATAAAATGGATATTGTTCAAAATGTAAACGGAAGAAAAATCCAATATGTAAAATTGATACCTATCGATTCAAAAAGTGATTTAAAAGAAATATTACTTGGTATCGATAAACAAACCAAGCATATTTATAAAATGATTCAAAAACAAAATAATGGTACCAATGTGACTATAACAGTGAATAGTTTTAAAACCAATCAGCCGTTATCAAAAACATTATTTGTATTTGACGAATCAAAATATGGTAATTATTATATCAATAGGTTAGATTGATACTAACAGAAAAATATTAAAAAATAAAAGAACGGGTGTAAATGATTACACACGTTCTTTTATTTTTTAATAAATGTATACTTTTGGCTATTAGAAAAAAGAAAACGTGTGAAAATTCTTGATAGATACATTTTAACAACCTTTGTAAAGACTTTTTTTCCTCTCTTTATAATTATTATGTTTATCCTATTGTTACAAACAATATGGCTATTCATATCAGAATTAGCAGGGAAAGATTTAGATTTTTCGGTAATCTTAAAGTTTTTGACATTTGCTACACCAAGGTTGATTCCTATGGTATTGCCACTTACAATTTTACTAACTTCAATTATGATTTTTGGGAATTTTGCCGAAAATTATGAATTTGCAGCAATGAAATCCTCTGGGATATCTTTGCCAAGAGCCATGAGGACATTATCTGTTTTTATCTTTTTTGTGGGGATAGGAGCATTTATTTTCTCGAATACAGTTATTCCATCATCAGAAAAAAGGTTTATTAATCTTAGAAAAAATATCGTCAAGGTTAAACCAGCAATGGTTATTACGCCAAATCAATTTAATGATTTGGGAAATATAAACATTAAAGTTGCAGAAAAATATGGTGATAATGATGAATTGCTTAGAGATGTTATTATTCATAAAAAAGCAGCACGACCAGGTAATTTTACTGTAATAAAAGCAGTAGGAGGAGAGTTAAAAGGTAGTGTTAATTCTGATTTGGTAACCTTGATACTTAATGATGGAAATTATTATGATGAGATACATCAAAAATCTTCTCATAAGAAAAATAAACTTCCCTTTGCCAAAACACATTTTAAACAATATATACTTAATATAGATTTATCGTCTTTGGGTAATGTAGATATGGATGCTCAACAGTACAGTAAAGGATTTAATATGCTTAATGTAAGTGAGCTAAAAAATGAAATAGATTCAATATCAGGTAAAGTTAATAGAGATGTCAAAAATATAAATGCCGAAATCGATAGAAGAATTGGACATGACGGATTAAATAAAAATATAAAGATAGATACGTTGCAGACTGCTAGTTTAGATACACTTGATGTTAGAGACTATTTTGAAACACAAGACAAAATACGAATCTACCAGATAGCATCTTCAAATGTAGATGCAGTACTTAGAAAATTAGAAACTGCACAAAAGAATGTAACATTCAGACAACGAGCTCTTAATAAATATGAAATGTCATTACATAATAAATATGCTTTAGGAATTTCTTGTATTTTATTATTTTTTGTCGGAGCCCCTCTTGGAGCAATCATTCGTAAAGGAGGATTAGGACTACCTATGGTTATAGGAGTTGTATTATTTTTAACCTATCATTTTATCGGGATTTTTGCCAAAAATGGAGCAGAAGAAGGAGGAGTCCCTCCATTTGTTGGTTCTTGGCTTTCTACATGGATTATATTTCCATTAAGTATATTTTTGACATACAGAGCTGCAACAGACCAAGGGATCTTTAATATGGATATAATTATTCAGCCTATTAGAGATTTTTTCAATAAGAAAAAAGAACGAAAAGAGCAGAAGGAACTTCAGAGAATGATAGAATCAATAAGTAGGGTTAAATCTACCGATGCTACCTATCAATTGATGGCGGACTATGAGTATGAGAAACTCAAAGACGTTGTGATGAATTATAAATTAGAAGAGTATGATGAAGACTATAGAATAACTGCATTAAAAATCTTAGAAGAAAAAGGAATTACTATAGAAGAATTAAAAAAGAAAGGACATTTTCAAAATGAAGATTTTGATAGAGCTACTAGTTACTATAAAATGTTTAATGGATTCTCTATAGCCTCTTTTTTGTTTAGTATAACTAATACGGTTATTGTATCAAGTAATGTAGTTCCAGGTTTGATATGTATTTTGCTTTCTTTTGTAATGTTGTATGTAGCCATGAGTTATCATGGTCATTTTTATAGAGTACTTAAAAATAGAGCCAAGCCAACCAATGTTATTTTGGTTGTAATAGGAGTTCTCTTTTATGTAATTGGGTATTTCTATTTCAAAGGAACGATGCAACAAGACCTAAAAGCAACACGATAAAACCTTTTAGAAAGCCAAAAAAAAGAATTATATAAATTACCTTTGCCCAAAATAGCTTAATAAGACCCAAGAATTATGTCAAAAATTACCGAGACCAAAAATAAAATTCAGTTGAATACCATTCAAGAAGCCATTGAAGATATTCGGCAAGGAAAGGTGATTATTGTGGTAGATGATGAAGACCGCGAAAATGAAGGTGATTTTATTGCAGCCGCAGAAAAAGTGACTCCAGAAATGATCAATTTTATGGCAACTCATGGTCGAGGGCTTATTTGCGCACCACTTACCAAAGATCGTTGTGAAGAATTAAATCTTGATATGATGGTGCAGAATAATACGGTTCTTCATGAAACCCAATTTACAGTGTCTGTAGATTTGATCGGTCAAGGTTGTACGACAGGAATTTCTGTTCATGATCGTGCAAAAACTATAAATGCATTAACTCAAGAAGATACAAAGCCTCATGATTTAGGGAGACCAGGGCATATTTTCCCGCTTAAAGCAAAAAATGGAGGAGTATTAAGACGTACTGGGCATACAGAAGCAGCTGTTGATTTAGCTAGATTGGCTGGACTTAAACCTGCAGGGATTCTTGTAGAGATTTTGAATGAGGATGGTACAATGGCAAGATTGGCACAATTAGTAGAAGTGGCAAAAAAGTTTGATCTTAAGCTGATTTCTATTGAAGACCTAGTAGCATATCGTATGCAACATGACTCTTTGATAGAGAAAAAAGAAGATTTTGATATAGCAACACGTTTTGGTAATTACAGGTTAAGAGCCTATAAACAAACAACTAATAATCAAATTCATATCGCACTAACATTAGGTACCTGGAAAGAAAATGAACCAGTACTGACAAGAGTAAATACGACTTTGTTTAATAATGATATATTAGGAACATTAACCAATAATGCTGATAAACGCCTAGATGCTATGTTTAAGCGTATTAATACAGAAGGTAAAGGGGCTATCATTTTTATAAATCAAGAAAGTCAATCTCTTAATATATTAGGGCGATTAAGTGCCTTAAAAGAAATTCAGAACGGTAAAGAAGTACAAAAAGCACCCAAAATAGCTATGGATAGTAAAGATTTTGGTATTGGTGCACAAATCTTACATGATATTAATATTCATAAATTAAGACTCGTTTCTAACACAGTGCAACAAAAGCGCGTAGGTATGATCGGTTATGGTTTAGAGATAGTAGAATATGTAAAATACTAATACGTGGCTTAAAGGTTAAGATAAGTCTTTGATATCTTGTCTCTAGGTTGTTTTTTTATAGGCTTATAGAGGAATACAGTTACTATTGTAATTGTTTAGTAAGCAATGATAGAGAGAGTACGATTTAGCTATCAAATGTACTTATTTCATAATTTGGTTTATGATTCTTTTTTAAGATTGTATATTCCCCAAATTATTATAATTAATTCTAAGATTAAACCAATTGTATACTGGATAGAGATTCCGTCTAGAAAGGTGCTTATTATTCTTCCAAAGGATAGTCCTCCCATAAAAATAATATTGCTAATTGTAGCGTTTCTCCAATGTGTAGGTTTTATTATACCAATACTCCAGTATATTGAAAATCCAATATATAGCCCCATCATTGCTCTAAAAATATTTTTGAGTTCTAAATTGGTGACACTAAACTCAAAAAATAAAGGTAAAATTTTATTTGGATTAAGACCATAAACTAAAGCAACTATACATACAATAATTGTAGATAAGCCAAGGTGTAAATTCTTAATAACCGTATTCATTCCAGTTGTTTTTACCCAAAATCATTAGAGAAAATACTAATTTAATAAATGTTCTTGTCTTGATGAGGTAAAAGAAGCATTACTAGTACCTGTTTTTATTTTATGTTAGATAATAGTAATGCTTATGTTGTGTTGTAGAACAGTTTTTATATGTGGCAATCAGATCTTTTGATAATTATTTTTTAGAGGTTAACTCATTCCATATTTTTTTGATAGATCTTTCTATATCAAGATTAAGCTCTTCACTGGTGTTTGTCATAAAATAATACCCTCTATTTTTTATAGGATCAAAAGAACAAATTGTTATGATTCCATGGGCAGAACCTGTATGCCCTATTTCACCACCTTCGACACCCCAAAAAATCCCTGTCATAGATTCTTTTATTTGACTGTATTTTGATTGAAGAGTAAACATTTCTTTATAAGAGGCTACAGACAATAATTTCCCTTTACCATGATAACCTCTTAACATCTCTATTAGGTATTTACTGAAATCAGAAGTGTTGGTGATCAATCCACCGTCTGCTTTGGTGATCAATGAATATTTGGGAACCTCGATATCTTTTGTATAATATAATGTTGCATGATCTCTCATATTAGCATCATTGGCTCCCCAGCCAGTAGCATCCATATTCAATGGTTCAAAAATATATTTATGAGTATATTCTTCATAAGAAAAACCAGTAGCATTCTCTACAACAAAAGCGGCTAATGCAGCAGCAATATTACTGTATTTATATTTTTCTCCTGGAGCATTTTGTGTAAAATGATCTTGAGAATACCATTTGCCTGATGTCGATAGCACATTTTTTAAAAAAATAGATTCGTCCATTTTTACATTTGTACTTAATAACTCTACAATAGGTCTAAAATCTTCTGGAAAAAGAGAGAGATTTATTTGATTAGGAGTATCAAGGACATAGCTTTTGTAGTATATATCGCTATCAGTGATTCCTGATGTATGAGTAGCCAAATGGCGAACAGTAATTGGTTTGTCAGGGTGATGAGGGTGTATTATATCAAAAGGTAAATAAGTATTGATGTCTGTATCGAGATCAAGTTTACCTTGTTCTACCGCTTTCATTACCGATAGCGCGATAATAGTTTTTGATATAGATCCTATACTCTGAGTGGTGTATTTTGTATATTCTTTATCTTCCTTTACATCAGCATAACCAAAAGAATGCTGGTACAAATATTCTTTATCATCAACTATTGCAACAGAAAATCCAGCCAAATCTGAAGAGTCATATAATTCTTGTAACTCTATATGAGTCATCAAAAGATCATCATCTGTATCACAAGAGAATAATAAAAATGCTACTAATGAGAGTATGATTAAATTTTTCATTTGTTTTAATTTTGGTTTATAAAGATGTTACGATTGTTTTGAGTTCAAGCATAAGTGATTTTGTCAAATCACTATAAGTGTTTGATAATTATATAGGTATGAAGGTATAGGGTGTGAGTTGTATGTAGAGTACATCGCAAAGTATAAGTAATGTATCTAGCGTGCTAAATTTAGCTTGTATTTTGAGGTGTTATTTTTGATGAAAATCAAGTAATGATTTCCATTGAAAATTAATTGGAAACCATTCTTCACAAGTTATAGGGTCATTTGATTCTTTTTTAAGATATACTTTATTTCCTTTAGAAAATACATATACTACGTTGAGACTATTTTTTGGTTTATTCATCATTTGGTATGTTTTTTTTATAACGATTTCTTCCAAGGTTAAACACGCCCATTTTTATTCCTAGACCGATAGAGTACCCATTGATTCTGGTTGCTGTTGCTTGTGGATGCAAATTAAATTTGCTAGAGAATCTATATTTTACACCAGCTTCTAGTTGCACATATCTAGAGATATTAAACAAAACATTGATTCCTGGTTCTATGACAAAGATTTCATCCCAATCTCTTATGCTTAGTTCATCTTCATTGTCATCTATTTTCTTTAAGCCATCAATGTATCCAACAGCACCACCACCTATCAATACAGGAAAAGATAAATTTACTATAGAAGGAGTAAAAAAGATAGGTTCAAAATGGAGTCCTAAATAGCCACCAATGAGATCACCTTCTATTTTTTCATCAGTATTAAATTCAACACCTTCTAGTGAATTTTGATCAGAATAAAAATTTACACCAGCAATCCCAAATTCAAATTTTTGATTAGCAACATAAGCTAATTTTAAATTCAGTGCAATAGTACCTCTGTTATTAATTTCTCCAAAAGATCCATTAAAACCCAGATACACCCCGTGTAAAATGTTTTTTCGATCATTAAATTCTATATAATCTTTATTTTCTTGCGCGAGACTTATAGAAATAGAACCAATTAGAGTAAAAAGGAATATAATTTTCACGTGTTTCATTATACTATGTTTGTTGTTTTATAGACAAGTTGAATTTGTAATGGTTGCATTCAACTCTCTTTTTTTTCTGTTAAATTTATTGTAGTAGTAATTTTGAGAATCAAAGAATACATGGTATCATTCTTTTAAAACGATTACTCCTTTTTTTCCTGTAATCTGAAAATTCCCCATAGAAGAACTGCTACCATATTTTGCGCTGATTTCTCTAATTCTTCTTCTATCATCAATCACATTAGTTTTTATATTAGAAAATGATTTGGGGATACGTAATAACCCTTGCTCTAATGATGCTTCAAAATCCAATGTTGTTCCTGCTATATTTATACTAAGCTCAGATGAATTTTGATTGATTGTGATGTTGGCATTTGTTTTTTGAATTTTAGAAATCCATACATCAGCAACCTCCATCGTAAGGTTAATATTTTGATATACTGTACTTAGATTCATATTTGAAAACATAAGCTCTCCTTGAATATTTCCTGTTTTTTCAATAGCTATCTGATCTTTGCTAGAATGTATTTCTAATAACTCTACATGTTCAATTTTTATAACAGTTCCACTACTATTTATTTTAAGATCTTTGGATGTTTCAATATCAATTTCACCATTTTTGAATCTGATATTACCATAGGTTATTGATTTAGTTTTTAATTTCCCAAATTTCATTTCTATGTTAGCATTGTTAAGATCTTTGTTGACCCACATATCACCATGTTGTACATTAGCCTTTAGTTTTCCATTCCATTCACTTAAAATGACATCCCCAAATTTGTTTGTAATATTAATTTCTGCATTAAAGGGAAGACGAACAGAATAGTCGATTTGAATGTTACCTTTATCAAAATCAAATGGATTTGCTTTATCAAAAAATCTAGATAATAAGCTACTGTTTTTTTCCTCTATAACTGAAACAATTTTTATAAAATCTTCTGTTGTATTGATTACTGGTTTAATACGCTTGAGTAATTCTAAGGCTTCTTCTTTTTTCTTTTTTATGACCTGTATTTTGATGTCTATTTGAATATTTTTTTGATCCCATCCAGTGATCATAATATCCCCATATTTATTTTCAAGATGTAATTCTCCAGCATTGGTTAGAGGGTATGTTTTTTCTATTTTTTTTGATACTTTCTCCTGTGCTTGTAGACTATTTGTTACAAGTAGAGGTATTAGCGCCAATAAAAACAGATGTCTATAAAATGTAGCCTTCATTGTTATTCGATTTTTTAGAATCATTGATCTGTTTCAATAAATTTTCTATCAATTCAATTCTCTTTTTATAATTATTAACAATGGCTTCTAAAATGTACTCATTGTTTAAATTCTTTGTCATTTCCAGTTTTAAAATGTTATATTCTTCATCAAGCTCATCCATAAAGGATAAAAACTTTTCTTTATCTTGAGGTTGTAATTTGGGGTTATTCTTTACAAGTTGTACTTGAAATGATACTAGATCTTTATAATAAGTATCTATGTCTCTTAATTCTTGGTGAACAATATTATTTTGTGTGCCAGACCTAAATCCATTAATAATAAACGAATTAGTGAGTGAAAATACCCCTACAAGTATTAAGATACTTGCTGCTATTTTGAGTAGAGGAGATTTCCATAAACGGATGGTTTTAGGAGGTTCTAATTCAGACTCAATTGCTTGCCATATTTTTGACTTATCAGCCTTATGTTCATCAAATAGATGTTTGTTTTCTGTAATGTATTTTTCAAAATTATCCATCGTACTTATAACACATTTACAATTTCAATTAATTTTTTCTTTGCTCTATGGTATTGTGATTTAGATGTTGAAACCGTAATACCTAATATTTCAGCTATTTCTATATGGTCATACCCTTCAATCAGGTAAAGACTAATAATTTGTCGATACCCATCAGGCAATATTTTTATGGCATTTTTTACCTTATTAATATCATTAGATTTGACGGGCTCACTTACTTCCTCGCCAATATGATATTCATGTTGATCAAGAGGAGTGACGGGTATTTTTTTTAATTTTAAATAGTTTATACTTTTATTAATTACAATTCTTTTTAACCAAGAACCAAACGTACTTTCATACCTGAATGATGTTAAATTCTTGAACGCTTCTACAAAGCTATCTTGCACAATATCCTCTGCATCTTCTTTTATGCCAAGCATGCGCATACTTATATTGTACATGGCGTCTACATAGAGCTCATATAACCGGTATTGCGAATTCCTATCACCAGACTTGCTTTTTTCTACAAGGTCTTTGTGAGTATAAAGGATGTTGGTTTCCAATTAATACTTTATTGTAAGTTCCTTTAAATATACTTTTCTTTTAATTATAATCATTGACAGCTCAAAAATATAAAGGTTGCATGAGAAGGCGATAAAAATTGTATTTTTTTATTGGATAAAGAAATAATCGATTTGTAGAAGAGTTAGTTCTTTATAAACAGAGGGTTCTGCTTATGTTTTTATAATAATATCATTTACACTTTGAATTTACCGCAATAAAATTCTCTCAAGCTAATTTGATGATTGGAGTGCTGAGTGCCAGGAATTTTTAAATAAAATTTGATTTTTTCTAAAAAGAGTTGTGGTTTTATCCCAGGACCGATCATCGGTATCTTGAATTAGTTTTGTCTCTTTTGTAAGCTGAAAATCGTTGTGACTCTTTAGATATGCATACTCTAATTTAATGATACAACTTTCGTATGG
This sequence comes from Aquimarina aquimarini, assembly GCF_900299535.1. Lineage (GTDB taxonomy): Bacteria > Bacteroidota > Bacteroidia > Flavobacteriales > Flavobacteriaceae > Aquimarina > Aquimarina aquimarini. The sequence continues at coordinate 57,316 of NZ_OMKE01000023.1, forward strand.
ATTTGTGTAGTATCCTGAATAATAAATAGCAAGTTCAAATCCTTTTTTGTTCAAGATAACATCGGTCAAGGGGTCGTTATCATTATGAATTATTAGACTTTTATTAAAAGAATGTAGGGTGTAGGAATCAGATGAGTTTCCTTGTAAAATTGCAAAAATAGAACGTTTTTTTAAAGAATAGTCTAGGTTACGAGCATACACAAAAGCATCAGGATATCCATCTGAGTTAAAGTCATGAACCTTGTAGTAGCCGAGTTGATATCCTTTGAATTCTTTGCTAACAAAAGATTGTATTTTTTGAGTAGTAGTGTTTTTTTTGATTAGCTTGCCATTGGAAAAGGTGTATGTTATTTCTATATTTTTTCTGTCTATATTTTGAAAAACAGTATTTGATAAGTCAGAAGAAGGAGTATCTATAGATTCACTTTCTGATTGAATGTCAATAATATTATTTTTTATTCCATTGGTAAACGAAGGAAAAATAACAGTATGTCCTTCTGATAACCCACCATCTCCAATACCTGTATTGTCTATAAAATGTTTTATTTGATTCCCATCCCAACTATAGATTGTGTCTCCTCCAGTTTCTCCACAGCTTTCTGCATAATGACAGCCTCCAATTAGTTCTTGAACCTCAGGAATACCTAGGTTGCCTAAAGGAACTAGGTTGTCTATAGAGGCTTTGATTTTGTCTAGAATCTCGCCATTTTTTATTGCCCATATATGGTTGTTATATGCAAGAAACAACAATCCTTTGGTTTTTGTGCTTTCTATGCCATACGTAGAAATAAAATTCCTCCATACATAAGCCTTTTGATTATTATGCTTAATTTGAGTCCAATATCCTTTTTTACCGTTTATTGTATCTAACTGATGTTGTATGTCTAATACTTCAAATTTATCCTGGATATTGCTGTTTTTTACAATCTGAGAAGTTATAGATGGAGCTGAACGAATATTTACATTATTGGCAGTGATAAACCCCCATTGTTTGTTAGATAAAAAGGGTAGAGGTAGATCTTTGGTAAAAGGAATTAGTTTTTTGTTATGCCATTGGTATAGTAAAGCAGTGTTGTTTGTAAATGTAAAAATAATAATCTCCTTGTTGTTGCTATTATATGTTGACCCGATACTAAATACACTATGCAATGATTGAGTTGGTTTTATTTCTATAAGTTGGTGGTGTATTTGTTGCTCTTGATATAATACTTTTACTCCAATTTTATGTTCAGACTCTTGTTTTATCAATATCTTATAATCTGTATCGGTGTGGAACCTAAATGCTGATGTGGCAATAAGATGGTTCCATACATAGGCAATTTTATTTTTATAGTTGATTTCGACCCAATGACCAGCAATTTTATTGATAGTATCTCTTTTTTGAGAGTGTGTTATCTCTAATTCTTCTCCAGGGTTAAAAGTAGCAACTACTTTTGATTGAATAGAGGGAGCAGTTCTTATATTTACCTTGGTATTATAAATTACTGAAGGTGTATGTAAGTGATTTTGAAACTGACTGGGTTGAGAAATTACCTTAATAGATGTGCATAAAAGAATAAAAGTAAAATAACGAAACATGAGTGTGACTTTATAAGTGCTTAAGGTATAGGTACTACTATGAGCTGGTAAGATAAAAATAAAAAACCTGTGTGAAACTGAATCACACAGGTTTTTTTATATACGTATTTTATTGATTATGCTTCGATAATCATATTTAATGTCTTACTTGGTCTCATTGCATTAGCAACTTTGTCTGCATTTGGCCAGTAATACCCACCCATGTCTACAGTGCTACCTTGTGCATTATTTAATTCACTCATAATTGTGGTTTCATTATCTTCTAGTTGTTTTGCAACCGTTGCAAATTCACTTTGAAGATCATTATCCTGAGTTTGTTTTGCAAGCTCTTGTGCCCAATAAAGCGCTAGATAAAAATGACTCCCTCTATTATCAAGTTCATTAACTTTACGAGAAGGTGATTTTTTATTGTCTAAAAACTTAATAGTCGCTTGATCCAAAGCTTCAGCAATAATAGTTGCTTTTGGATTGCTATTTACTTCTCCTAAATGTTCAAGAGAAACAGCAAGAGCAAGAAATTCTCCTAGAGAATCCCATCTTAAATGTCCTTCCTTGTTGAACTGTTGTACATGCTTAGGGGCAGAACCTCCTGCACCAGTTTCAAATAAACCACCACCATTCATTAAAGGAACAATAGATAACATTTTTGCACTTGTACCTAATTCCAGAATAGGAAAGAGGTCTGTGTTGTAATCACGTAATACATTACCAGTTACAGAAATGGTGTCTTTACCTTCTTTGATTCTTTCTAGTGAAAATCGTGTAGCCTCTATTGGAGACATAATTCTAATATCTAAACCAGAAGTATCATGGTTAGGTAAATATGCATTTACCTTTTTTATTAATTCAGCATCGTGTGCTCTGTTTTTGTCTAGCCAGAAAATAGCAGGTGTATCGGTAGCTTTTGCTCTATTTACAGCAAGTTTTACCCAATCCTTAACAGGCGCATCTTTGGTCTGACACATTCTCCAGATATCTCCTTGTTCTACAGAGTGCTCAATAATAACATTTCCTGATGTATCTACAACACGTACAACCCCTGCAGTTTTAATTTCAAAAGTTTTATCATGAGATCCGTATTCTTCGGCTTTTTTAGCCATAAGTCCTACGTTAGGAACTGTTCCCATCGTAGTAGGGTCAAAAGCACCGTGTTTTTTACAGAAATCAACAGTCTCTTGGTAGATTCCAGCATAACTACTATCAGGAATGACAGCTTTTGTATCTTGAGTATTACCTTGCGTGTCCCACATCTGTCCAGAGTTACGAATCATGGCAGGCATAGATGCATCTATAATAACATCACTAGGTACATGCAGATTGGTAATTCCTTCATCAGAGTTTACCATGGCTAATTTAGGCCCTTTTGCATAACAAGCTTGTATGTCTGCTTCTATCTCAGCTCGTTTGGCATCTGATACTTTTTTAAGTTTGTTGATAAGATCTCCAAAACCGTTATTTACCTCTACGCCAATTTCTTGAAGTGTAGCTGCGTGTTTTTGAAACACATCTTTGAAAAATACCTCTACAGCATGACCAAAAATAATAGGATCAGAAACTTTCATCATTGTAGCTTTCATGTGCAAAGAAAATAATACATTTTTTTCTTTTGCATCTGCTATTTGTTCTTCAAGAAAAGTGATAAGTGCTTTTTTACTCATTACAGTAGCATCTATAACTTCTCCTTCTAGTAATGCTATTTTTTCTTTTAGAACAGTTGTCGTTCCGTTTTGATCTAGAAGCTCAATTTTTACATCTCCAGCATTTGCCATAGTAACAGATTTTTCGTTGGAACGAAAATCTCCATCAGACATAGTTGCTACGTGTGTTTTTGAATCAGCACTCCAAGCTCCCATAGAATGTGGGTTTTTTCTAGCATACTGCTTTACTGGTTTAGGAGCTCTACGGTCAGAATTACCTTCTCTTAATACAGGGTTAACTGCACTACCTTTTATTTTGTCATATCTACTTTTGATATCTTTTTCAGTATCATTTTCAGGTTCTTCAGGATAGTTTGGTAGATCATATCCTTGAAGTTGTAATTCTGCAATAGCAGCTTTTAATTGAGGAACAGAAGCACTTATGTTTGGAAGTTTGATGATATTAGCTTCAGGTTGTTGGGCAAGTTGCCCTAATTCTGATAGCGCATCATTTTGTCTTTGTTTTTCTGTTAGTTTTTCAGGAAAACTAGAGAGGATTCTCGCAGCAAGAGAAATATCTTTTGTTTCTATGTTGATATTTGCTGTCTTGGTAAATTTTTTGACAATAGGTAAAAAGGAATATGTTGCCAAAGCAGGTGCTTCATCAGTTTTGGTGTACACAATTTTTGAGTTATCAACTCCCATATTTTTGTTTTTTTGATAGGGGGTCCTGAGGTTTTCTAAGGTCTGAAAAAGGATAGTGGCCCCTATAGTTTATTATATTATTTATCTAGGAAATAACCAGTTGTCTATTTTTTCTTAGTAAAAAATAAAAATAGTACTAAGATTATAATAATTTGTAGTCATAGAATTTCCGAGCGCGAAGATACAAATCTAGTCATCCAAATGCAACCGCTGCATTGTTAGTTTTGCGTTAAAGAAGGTTGAATTACAGTTTCTTAAAAATAGCGGTAAAAAAAATGAAAGATGTAAAAAAATAAACCTTTTTTTGAAGATACTTTCAAAAAGATAAAAAGCCATATCAAGAATATAAATATTTTGATATGGCTTTATCAGAAATAAGTATAATGCTAGCTGTTTTACCCGCTATTAAATAAAAACTTTCGTTAGTTATAACATAATGTCTTATTTCCTAATTTTGAGTAGATTTAAATGTATCGAAGGTTGATATATTTATTTTTCTACTCATTGGGCTAATACAAAGTGCTTATGTTTCTAAATTACTTTTGTAATTTTTCAGTCCTTCACTCGAGTAGCCTGATGCCGTTTATAATTAAAAAGGTGTCAAAACTTAATTTTTTCTTTCGAATTTCATTTTGAAATGATTCTAAAGCGAAGCCCTTATGTGATTTCAAGTATGTACTCAAAAAAATAACTTTCGTTTTATATTTATTTTAATTGTAAACTGGTCTTACAATGTTCAAAGAACGTTTGTTTGTATAAAATGGTAAGGAATCCTTGTGTCATCTCATACCATAATGTGTAATTCTATGCTAAATATAATGAAAATCAATTGTTCTGTGAAGAGAGTGTATTGTTTTAGTTATCAACCGTTTATGAACTAGAGTTGTTAACTTTTGTTCATAAAAAAAGGTTGCCATAAATGACAACCTTTTTTGTGTAAGAAATTATATTTAGTTTCTTTTTTCTTTGATACGAGCTTTCTTACCAGTAAGTTCTCTAAAGTAGAATATACGAGCTCTACGAACTTTACCTCTTTTATTAACTTCAATTTTTTGAAGTGCTGGTAAGTTTACTGGGAAAATACGCTCTACACCGATTGTACCAGACATTTTTCTGATAGTAAATGTTTCAGTAGATCCAGTACCTCTTCTTTGGATTACAACTCCTCTAAAGAACTGTGTACGTGTTTTATTTCCTTCCTTAATTTCATAATAAACAGTGATAGTATCACCTGCAGAGAATTCAGGGAATTCTTTTTTTGCTACAAATTCGTTTTGAACAAATTTTACTAAATCTTCCATTTTTGATATAGTTCTTGGGTTTTATTAAAGCAACATTCGCGATTTTCGCCAGAGGTTGGTCTAATCAGGGTGCAAAAATAAATATTATTTAATGATTTGCAAGTGTTTTGAGATTATTATTCAAATAATTAGAATTAATAGATGTCATAAAAAAAATAGGTTTATATTTTCTTTCAAAAAACTTAAAGCCTTTGATATTTGAACTTCTACTGTCTTTATCGAAATCCCTAATTCTAAAGCAATTTCTTTATATTTCTTTTTTTCAAATTTACTTTTTATAAAAATCTCTTTACAACGAGGTGGTAATTTTTTTATAAGAGAATTTATTTTTTTTAGCCTAATTTCATACCTGGTCTCTTTTTCAAAATATGTTTCAAAAATCAAATCCCATTGTATTTTTTCTAAAGAATCAGATTTTCTTTTCTCCTTTTTTATATGTTGTAAAAAACGATTGTAACAAGATTTGAATAGATAGCTTTTTAGCGAAGTAGTAATTAAGAGAGTATTTCTTTTTTCCCAGATATAAATAAAAGTTTCTTGAACAATATCTTCAGAAAGTGAATGATCGTTACTTAATTTGAAGATATAATTACATAACCAATTATAGTAAGTAGAAAATAAATGCTGATAAGCATCTGTATCTCCTTTTTTTAATTTTTCAAGTAATTTTTCTTCAGACATTTTTAATTAATATGCTTCAAATTTAATAAAAAATCAAAATTGAATAAGGGTTTTTGAGATAAATGTTATCATATAGTTAAAAAAGCGGTATATGCATAAAATAGAATTCCTGATAAATCAATATGTAAAAGGTGAAATTTCTTATGAAGAAAAAGAAGATTTGTGGAATTGGGTAAACCAAAATGAAGATAATCTCAATTATTTTAGAAAATACTTGATAGAGAATGATAGTTTGATTGTAACAGATTTTGATTCTGAATTAGCGTATCAAAAATTTAAAAATACTATCAAGGCGCGAGGTAAGAAGAAAAATAATGTAAGGAGACTTTATAAATATGCCGCTGTTTTTATAGTGCTGTTAAGTGTTGGGTATTTTATGAAAGAAGGTTTTTTTATGAGAAAAAGAATTGTTGAACCAAGTATCGTAAGGTTGGTTGATAAGGAGTTAACTAATAAAAAGGTAGAAATAAGATTAGCAGATGGTAGTGTGAAAAAAATAGAATCTCATCAAGACAAAGAAATAACGAATGGTTTGGGGGATATAGTTGCTGTTAAAAACGGAGATATTATTGATTTTAGTTTGAATAAGAATTCGAATACAGTAGAGCTTGTATATAACGAGGTGTCGATTCCAAATGGAGAAACTTTTAAAATTAAGCTTTCTGATGGTACTTTGGTGTGGCTTAATGCTGGTTCAAAGTTACGTTTTCCACAACGTTTTATAGAAACTTCTCATCAACGATTAGTGTATTTAGAAGGGGAAGCTTTTTTTGATGTGACAAAAAATAAGAACAAACCATTTATTGTGCATGCAGATCAGGTAGATATTAAAGTGTTGGGAACACGTTTTAATATATCTAGTTATACTACAGATACAACTATAAAAACTACACTTGTAGAAGGAGCTGTGATTGTATCTGAAAAAGATAATCCAGAAAAACAACTTCATTTAAGTCCTAGTTATCAGGCTTCGTTTGACAGGAAAAAGAGTGCTATGGTAAAAGAAAAGGTAGATACATCAATATATACCAGTTGGATGCAGGATAGATTGGTAATGGATAATTTGACATTTTCAGAAATCTTAACAAAGTTAGAACGTAGTCATAATGTCATTTTTATAAATAATGCCAAAAAAATAAATACAGAGAAATTTAAGGGAGAGTTTGAAAAAGAACAGCGTATAGAAGATATATTAAAAACTATATCATTAAGTACATTTTTTACGTATGAAATAAATCAAAATAAGATTACCATATCCAAATAAAAAGGAAGGTGAGGCAACACCTTCCTTTAGGATGACCATTAAAAATAGAAGTTTAACGATCAAATTGCATTTCAAAATTATGAAAAAAACTAATCATTGTGATAGTTTTCGGGGTGAAAACTATTATAGTAAAACTGTATGTTGTAAAATGAAACTATCTTTCGTTTTAATATTTATGACAATAGTCGAGTTATCAGCGACTACGGTTTTTTCACAAAACAAAATTGATTTCAACTACAGAGATGTTCCGTTGAAAAAAATATTAGATGAAATTAAGCTACAGACTGATTTTAATTTCTTTTATAATATAAAAGAAATAGATGATAAAAAAAGAATGTCGTTTAAGGCAGAAAAAGAACCATTGAGAGTGGTCTTAAAAAAGTTGGGAGATCAGGAGTATTTGGATTACACTATAAATGGTAAACATATCATTTTGACAAAACGAAAAGTTCTTAATAAGAGTACTCTTCCGCCTGTACAAGAAAAAGAAATAAAAGGAGTGATAAGAGAAGATAGTGGTAACCCTTTACCAGGAGCAAATGTGTTGGTTAAAGGGACTGATATAGGAACACTTTCAGATTTTGACGGAAACTTTTCTATTCAAGTACCAGATGGAAAACAGATATTGATTATATCGTATCTTGGGTTTGCCACGACAGAAGTGAATATCAAAGACAAAACAACTATTGATGTAACTCTTCAAAGTGAGGCTAATCAACTTGAAGATGTAATGTTGGTGGGGTCTCGATCTAATGTTGCTCGTACAAATGTAGAAAGAGCAGCTCCTGTAGATGTATTAAAAACCCAAGACCTAGTATCTACTGGTCAAACAGAACTAGCACAACAAATACATTTTCAGGCGCCTTCGTTTAATTCTACAAAATATGGGATTGTAAATGTGACTTCTTATGTAGATCCTGCTACCCTTAGAGGGTTGGGTACGGATCAAACATTAGTGCTTATTAATGGAAAAAGAAGACATCAATCTGCAGCATTAAATGTAAACCGAGTTGTGGGTAGAGGGTCTGTAGGGACAGATCTTAATGCAATTCCGTCAGCCGCTATAGAACGAATAGAAATTTTAAGAAGTGGAGCAGCAGCCCAGTATGGTTCTGATGCAATTGCTGGTATTGTAAATCTGGTTTTAAAAGATGATTATAATAAAAATTCTATTACTGCAAAAAGTGGAATCTCCTCTAGGAGTGATGGGGCAGTGTATGACTTTTCTGTAAACCTAGGAAACAGGATAGCAGAAAAAGAAAATAGTTATTTGAATACAACTTTCTATTTTCATCATAATGAAGAAACAGATAGAAAAGACACCTATTCAGGATTTGTTTTTGATAGAGATGATGAGGTAAATGATGCGTTACTAGTTGAGCAAAATGGTTTTGATAGAGATAAGGATATAGGAACAAAATTTGGGCAATCAAGAAATACAATGGGAGCTGTAATTTTTAATGGAGCGTATCCTATAAATGAATCATGGGAAATCTATGGGTTTGGTGGAATATCTCATAAGAAATTATTGTCGTTTGGTTTTTTTAGACAACCTGGTAGGACTGAGCGTTCTGTACCAGAGATTTACTCTTTTGGATATTCACCTCTATATCCAGCAACCTCTACAGATGCTCAAGCTTCTTTGGGTGTGCAAAATGATTTGAGAGATGGATGGAATTTTGACCTGAGTGTTACGTATGGTAAAAACTGGCTAGCTACTTATACAGAAAATGCTGCAAATGCCAGTTTTGGTATTTTCACGCCAACTGAATTTTATTTAGGAAATAATAATTTTGGGCATACCTCTGTAAATACTAGTATTTCTAAAACATACAGAGATATGAATGTGTTAAAATCATTATCACTGGCTTTTGGTGCAGAATTTAAAAATGAAGAATATCAAATTACAATTGGTGATAGAGTGTCTTATACAGAAGGACCTTTTGCTGATCAAGGAGAGTTCTCTTCTAGTGGAAAAATAGGTTTTTCTCCTAGAGAGGCGGTCGATAAAAATAGAGCTAGTTATGGGGTGTTTGCTGATATAGAATCAGATATTTCTGAGGCTCTTTTGGTGGGGGCAGCAGCAAGAGTAGAAAACTATGATGGTTTTGGGACTAATGTGTCGGGGAAATTAAATGCACGTTTAAAGTTTACCAAAAATTTCTCATTAAGAGCATCTGTAAATAGGGGATTTAGAGCGCCTTCACTACACCAGTTAAATTTTAGTGCCAATGATCCTCAGTTTGGAATAAACGCACAAGGAGAAGATGATTCTATTAATATATTGCATATACGCAATGATGACCCAACAGTAGGAAAGTTAGGGTATGGTAATCTTGATGCAGAAACATCTTGGGATTATAATATTGGAATTACCGCCAAGCTAGGGCAAAAAATTCTATTGACCTTAGATGCTTATCAAGTAGATGTACAAGATCGTATTATTATCTCAGAATCACTAGATGTTAATGATGTTGGGCTTCCTGAATTATTTACAGAACAAAATATAGCTGAAATTCAATTTTTTACCAATGCGGTAGATACCAAAACAACAGGTATTGATTTCGTTGGAACCTATACAGAACGATTTGGTGCAAATGATGATAAAATATTTACAACAACCCTTTCTGCAACTCTTAATAAAACAGAGTTCAATAGTGAGGTAAGAACATCTCAAGAATTACAAACACTGGGAGTAACAGAAGTAGTCGGAGAGAGAATGAGAGGATTGGTAGAAGTAGCACAGCCTAAGAATAAATTTATCTTATCTCTAGATTATAAATCAAAAAGATTTTTTACTACAGTAAGATTAACTCGATTTGGTGAAGTGTCTGATGTGGATTCTAGAGATGATAATGGAGATTTTCAGGTAAAAGATGCAAAGATTGTAACTGATTTATCATTAGGTTTTAATTTCTCAGAGAAATTTAGTTGGAACGCATCAGTGAATAATTTATTTGATGTTTTTCCTGATAGAAACTTATACGGAGGCACATTTAACGGTCTTTCTCCTTATGGAAGATCAACTAGCCAATTTGGCGTAATGGGAAGTTTTTTTAGCACTGGCTTCAACTTCAATTTTTGATATCTCTTTTTTAGATTTTCTGACTCAGAGATTGTGTATTTGCAATTCTGAGTCAGAATATATACCTGTAAATATTGTTTTATGAATAGAAAAAAAATAGGATTACTCTTGGGGATACTCATTTTTATCATTTTTCTGATACTTCCTGTACCTCAGGGATTAAGTAGAGAGTCTATGATATCTGCTGGTACAGCTTTATTGATGGCTGTATGGTGGATGACTGAGGCAATCCCTGTATTTGCAACCTCTTTTGTACCTCTAGTGTTATTTCCACTTTTTGGGGTTTTGAAATCTAAAGAAGTCGCATTGAGCTATGGGCATAATTATGTATTGATGCTATTGGCAGGTATTATTATTGCCAAAGCAATAGAATCACAAAACTTACATAAGCGAATAGCCTTATTGATTATTAATCTCATTGGAGTAAATAAAAAGAAAATAATTCTGAGTTTTATGATCTCTACAGCGTTTCTGTCTATGTGGATTGCCAATGTTGCTGTTGCATTGATGATGTTACCAATAGGATTGTCAATTATAAAGAAAGAAGAAACAGATAATCCAGATTCAAAATTTAGTCTAGCATTGATGTTATCGATTGCATATGCTGCTAGTATTGGAGGGATTGGATCTTTGATAGGAACACCGCCAAATTTGGTTTTTGCAGGGATTATTGAATCTCTTTATCCAGAAGCTCCTCAGATAACATTTTCTGATTGGATGCTTATCGGGCTTCCTTTGACTGTTGTTTTATTACCTATTACTTGGTTGTATATTATTGGTTTTTTTAAAATAAAAGGAAGTGTTCCAGGATCAGTTGGTATTATCAAAAATGAATTACAAGAATTAGGTAGAGTTACAACTGGAGAAAAACGTGTTTTTATTGTGTTTTTGATTACCTCATTAGGGTGGATTTTTAGAAAAGATTTGGTGTTTGGTGACTTTGTATTACCAGGGTGGGGTTCTATGCTAGGAGTGTCAAAGTATGTGCATGATACAACCATTGCTATGCTTGGGGTTTTGCTTTTGTTTTTGATTCCTAACGGGAATGAAAAAAGTAATAAGAAATCCTTGATTTCATGGAAAGAAGCAGAAAGTGTGCCTTGGGGAGTTGTTATTCTTGTAGGAGGAGGCTATGCAATAGCCAAAAGTTTTATTAGTACTGGATTGGCAGAATGGATTGGTAGTCAGATAACAGTGTTAGAGAATGCGCCTACATTATTAATTGTTTTTCTTGTGGTGTTGGCGATTACTTTTCTTACGGAAATAAATTCTAATACTGCCACGGCTAATATTTTTATGCCAATTTTGGCAACAGTAGCTATTGCAAATAGTACACATCCTTTTTTGTTAATGATTCCAGCAACATTTGCTTGTTCATGTGCATTTATGCTTCCGTCTGGTACAGGTACTAATGCAGCAATTTTTGCCAGCGAAAAAATTAAGATTCCAGAAATGGCGAGAACAGGGGTCTTAATGAATTTTATAGCCATTATTGTGATAACAATAATTTCGTATCTCATTGTTGTTCCCTTTTTTGATTTGGAGCAAATCCCAGATTGGGTAAAGTAAGAGGTTTTTTGTTAATACTTGTTTAAATGTGGAAACGACCGTCTATATACTTATAGATGGTCGTTTTGATGTTATTCATCTAATAAGTCAGGTCGACGATCTTTTGTTCGTTGGTATGCTTGTTCTTCTCGCCAAGTTTCAATTTTAGGAAAATTACCAGAAGTTAATACCTCGGGTACTTTCCAGCCTTTGTATTCTGCGGGCCTTGTGTAGATAGGAGGGGCTAGTAAATTATCCTGAAATGAATCGGTTAAAGCTGAAGTCTCATTACCTAGTACTCCTGGAATAAGTCTAATGATTGCATCACAAAGAATTAATGCACCTAGTTCTCCTCCTGATAGTACATAATCTCCTACAGAGATTTCTTTGGTGATAAAATGATCTCTTACCCGTTGATCTACACCTTTATAATGACCGCAAAGAATAATAATACTCCCTTTTAGTGATAATTGATTGGCAATACCCTGATTTAGCGTTTCGCCATCAGGAGTCATATATATAACTTCTTCGTAATCTCGTTCTGCTTTTAATTTAGATATGCATTTATCTATAGGTTCTACCATCATTACCATACCTGCACCTCCACCAAATTGATAATCATCTACCTGCTTGTAGTTATTAGTAGTGTAATCTCTAAGGTTATGAAGGTGTACCTCTACCAATCCTTTGTCTATTGATCGCTTCATAATAGAAGCTTCAAAAGGACTTTTTAAGATATCGGGTACTACAGTAATTATATCTATGCGCATCTTTTGTTTGGTTTATGTTTTGTAATGATTAGATATAATATTATGTCTACTAAGTATTAAATAGACAAAAGCAACCTTTATCAAATTCATTAATGGATGCAAAGATGCAAAAGAATATAGTAAAAATCTAAAATTTAAATCTACTTAGCACCAGCTTTACGTTGTTTGTTGATTTCATCTTGAAGTTTACGCATTACTTTTTGTTCTCGTTCTAATGCTCTACGTCTATGTTCTTCAAATTCTGCTTCTGTTTCAGCTAGTGTTTTTCTAGCTTGTAGAGTAATTGCATTACTGTTTTTGAATTTATAGACAAAGAAACTTAGTAGGGCCAAAAGAACACCAACTATAACCCACATGATTGTTTTATAGCTTGATTTAGTAAGTCCTGCGCCAAAAAAACTAATACTATCTTTTTCCTGGGTAACGGTAGTTAGGTTTCCGTTCACTTTGGCAAGGGATTCTTCAAGGTTAGTTATAGTAGCTTTTTGTTCGTCAATCTTTTGGTTGGTAGTATTCAGTTTTGATTCTAATGTTTTAATAGAATCTATGGTGTTCGATTTTAATTTATTAAGCCAGATAAGTTTTACTACTTTGTATTCTTGGTACTTACCAGACTTTTTTATTACCATATCAAATTGTCCCTTGATCTTTTCTTTTTTTAATGCATCGGTAACAGTTATGTTTTCTTCCTGCGCATATGAGGTATGGAAAAAAGATAAGAGTAGTGTTAAGACTAGTAGGTATTGCGGTAATTTCATGTTGTTATTCTTAATTTTAATCGTCGGATATAATATCTCTACAATGAGTAGTAGTTAGAGAGCAAAAATAACTAATAGTGTATAAGTAGAGCGATATTATGAGTTGTTTCTTTTTTGAATATTAATTTCTTCTGTAACGATAATAAATGTACGATATTGTAAGTGATTATAAAGTTTTTTCTATAGGAATTTATAGAGATAAGGTTTGTAGGTTGTTTTATTGTAAGAAGATATTTAAGTTGTTTTTTGAATATAGATAGCTGTTCTATTCTATGAATAAGCATAAAAAAAGCTGGTAATCAATGAAAACCAGCTTAGTTTTTTGTAAATAGCTATTTGCTAGTAGTAGGTAAAACGTCTTACTTTTGCAATATATTTTGATAATCGTATTACTTGATGGCTATAGCCATATTCGTTATCATACCAGATGTATAAAATAGCGTTATTTCCTTTTGAATCAACAATAGTTGCGTTGCTGTCGTATATAGAAGGAGCTGAGGAACCAATAATATCACTAGATACTAATTCGTTATCAAGAGAATATTTTATTTGTTCTACCAAATTTCCTTCAAGAGCATATTTTTTAAGGATAGCATTCATACTCTCTTTAGACGTTTTTTTATCTAAATTAAGGTTTAAGATTGCTAAAGACCCATTTGGTACAGGAACACGTATAGCATTAGAGGTTAATTTTCCTTCAAAACTAGGTAATGCTTTAGAAACTGCTTTTCCAGCTCCTGTTTCAGTTATTACCATGTTTAGAGCGGCTGCACGACCTCTTCTATATTTATTATGCATATTATCAACTAGGTTTTGATCATTGGTGTATGCATGTATGGTTTCTAGGTGACCATTGACTACCCCAAAACTTTCGTCTACCGCTTGTAGGATAGGAGTGATTGCATTGGTGGTACATGAGGCTGCAGAAAAAATATCTATTTTATCTGGATCATTCTCTTTGTGGTTAACTCCATGAACAATATTAGGAATTCCTTTTCCTGGAGCGGTAAGTAGTACTTTATCAATACCTTTTGCTGCCAAATGACGACTAAGTGCTTCTTTATCTCTAAAAGCTCCTGTGTTATCAATAAGTAATGCGTCCTTGATACCAAATTCTGTATAATCGATATCTTCTGGGTTGTTGGCACTAATGACTTTTACAGTAGTTCCATTTATAATTAGTGCACTGTTTTGCAAATCTATTTCTACAGTACCAGCAAAATCTCCATGCACAGAATCACTTCTTAGAAGTGATGCTCTTTTTTCTAATACGTCTTGAGTAATAGCTCCTCTGGTAACGATGGCTCTAAGTCTAAGTTGGCTTCCTTTGCCAGTAATGGTCATTAATTCTCTAGCAACCAAACGACCAATTCTTCCAAATCCATATAAAACTACATCTTTTGGAGAAATAGGTTTAAATTTCTTAGCGTCTTTAAGTTTGTCTTGTACAAAACCATTTATAGATCCGTATTCATCACTAGCTAAATGGTATTCATAAGTAAGTTTACCAATATCTAATTTTGATGGAGGTAAATTCATTAATTTGATAGCTTGTGCGATTTCTACAGAATCAAAAATTGAAATAGGTTTTTGTACAAACTCACCTGCATATTCATGTAAATTGATAATTTCGCTTACGTTTTTATCAATTAACTGATTTCGAAAAAGTACCAACTCTATAGAGTTGTCGTACCAAAGATCACTTACAGTCTTTATAAATGCTACAGTTGCGCGACGTCTGTCTGCCTGAAAGGCTAATTCTTTTTCATAAACTTCGTTAGAGCTCATAATATGTTGTGTTTTAAAGTCTTGAAATTTCGTGCAAAAGTATATATTTCAAACGTTTTCGGGAAGCCTTTTGTGAAAAAAATCCCATTACTTTTTAAAAATAATGGGATTGGCTGTTCTAACGATGCTTTTTGTGTCTTTATTGAAATACAAATTCTCTTTTTTGCCCATTGCGACCCACAAGGCTAATCGTTATGTCTTCATCTTTATATTTACTCTCTATAATCTCTTTTACTTGGAGAACATTTTTTACCTTTTTGCCATCTATTTCACTTATGACAAGTCCTTCAAGGTTATACCTTTTCATTCTAGGGCTTAAAGCTTTACTAATTATTACCCCGTGATCTAGATTGAATTTTTTTAAGTAGTCTTCACTAGGAGGGTTTCTAACTTCTACACCAACATCATTTATATTGTATTTTTGAATCTCGTATTTTGACAAGGTAACGGGTAAGGTTACTTCTTTGTTTTTTCTCAATACTTTGACATTAATAACATCCTTAGGTCTTTTACTGTTTACATACCCTGTTAAGTCTGAGAATTTTTTTATTGGTAGGCCATCGATTTCTTTAATAACATCTCCCTCAGAAAGTCCTGCTTTTTTTGCTCCGCTATCATCAGCAACAGATTGTACAAAAACTCCTTGAGAAACAGAAATGTCATATTTTTCCATTACAGTTTCATTAATAGTTCCTCCAGTGATTCCCAAGATACCACGTTGTACTCCTCCAAATTCAATAATGTCTTCCATTATTTTTTTAACGTTGTTTGATGGAACAGCAAATGCATATCCTACATAACTTCCTGTTTGAGAAGTTATGGCTGTGTTTATACCGATCAATTCTCCTCTGGTGTTTACTAATGCTCCACCGCTGTTTCCAGGGTTGATAGCTGCATCAGTTTGTATAAAAGACTGGATAGTATCATCTGATTCGTTTAAGTCTCTGGATTTTGCACTTATAATACCAGCAGTAACAGTAGAGGTTAAGTTAAAAGGGTTTCCTACGGCCAATACCCATTCTCCAATTTTGGCAGTATTAGAGTCTCCAAAAGGGATGTAGGACAGCTCTTCTTCTGCATCTATTTTGAGTAATGCAATATCAGATTCAGGTGCAGTACCTACGATTTCAGCTTTATAAGATTTGTTGTTGTTTAGTGTTATTTCTAAATCAGTAGCTCCATCAATAACATGATTATTAGTTACGATATAACCATCTTTTGTAATGATCACTCCAGATCCAGCACCTTTGATTCTTCTTTCTTGTGTTCCTCCGTTTCTGAAAAATTCCATTAAATTTCTAGGAGTTCTCGAGATACCGTATTGTTTTACATGTACTACTGCATTTACCGTCTTTTCTGCGGCTAAAGAGAAATCAGTGCTAGCGATAGGTGTGCTTATAGCGTTTGTATTGGTAAGCGTATAATTTGTAGGGATCAAATTAGTCTTGTTTTCATCTTCATTAACAGCTATAGTTTTTGATTCAAAAAACATTTTGTAGGCACCAAGAGTAAATGCCCCAGCGATTATAGCTACGACCAATAAGTTCAAAAATCTTTTCATTTTCTTTTCTTTATTTGTTTGACTTAGTTAATTATCAATATAAATAGACTGGTATTAACTTTTAAAATTACAATTATGGTACATTTTTTATGATATTTAACTCACAATTAACAACAGTTTTTTGTGAACATTCTTTGTACCTTTGTCTCTAATAATTAAATGCACAATGACACTTACTTTTTATAAATATCAAGGTACGGGCAATGATTTTGTGATCATTGATAATAGAGAATCTATTCTCTCCAAAAATAATACCAAATTATTTGCTAGACTTTGTGACAGGAAATTTGGCATAGGTGCAGATGGGTTAATGTTATTAGAACTTCCTCAAAATGAAGAAGATGATTTTACAATGGTGTATTTTAATGCAGATGGTAATGAAAGTTCTATGTGTGGTAATGGAGGAAGGTGTTTAGTAGCTTTTGCGGCATTTTTAGGTATTGTAAAAAATAAAGCTGTATTTACTGCAATAGATGGAAAACACGAAGCGGTACTTGATGAAGGGTTGGTTCATTTACAGATGCAAGATGTGTCTACAATAGAAAAATATGAAAATCATTTGTTTTTAGATACAGGTTCTCCTCACCATGTAGAAATGGTAAAGAATATTACTGATTATGATGTTTTTAATGAAGGAAAAAGAATTAGGAGTGGAAATCCATATTATGAGAAAGGGAGTAATGTAAATTTTGTAGAAAAGATAAATGAAAATGAATTTGCAGTGCGTACTTATGAGAGAGGAGTAGAGGATGAAACCCTATCCTGCGGTACAGGAGTTACTGCTGTAGCGCTTTCTATGTATGAAACTAAACTAACTTCTGGACAAGAGATCAGGGTGAATACTCAAGGAGGGGAGCTCAAGGTTACTTTTAAAAAAACAAAAGAAGGATATAGAGAGATCTTTTTGATAGGACCAGCGGAGCAGGTTTTTAAAGGAGAAATATCATGTTGACATTAAAAGGTGAAAAAATATACCTGCGGGCTCTAGAGCCTGAGGATCTCGATTTTATTTATAGTGTAGAGAATGATGAGCAAGTTTGGGAAATGAGTTCTACGCAAACACCATATTCTAGATTTTTGATCAAACAATATTTAGAAAATGCTCACAAAGATATATATGAAGTAAAACAACTGCGATTAGTTATATCTTCTCATGATCATGTTACCTTGGGATTGATAGATTTATTTGATTTTGATCCCATGCATAACAGAGCTGGAGTTGGGATTTTGATTGTAGAGAAAGAGAATAGAGGTAAAGGGTATGGAGCAGAAGCTTTAGAGCTTATTGCAAATTATGGTTTCACACACCTTCATTTACATCAATTATATGCGAATATTGCAGAAGATAATATGGCAAGTATTAAATTGTTTGAAAATAGAGGATTTACAAAAGTAGGAGTCAAGAAAGAATGGAATTTGGTAAAGGACGTTTATAAAGATGAATTTTTATATCAATTAATATATGTACATTAAAAAAATATTATTAGCTATAGCCTTAGTGGGGTTAATTGTAGGAGGGATTTTTGCGTATAACGTATATCAGGCAGTTTTTTCTCCGAATACAAATTTTGATAAAGAAACATCTGTTGTTTATATCCCTTCAGGGGCTACTTATACTGAGCTTATTGAAATTATAAGCCCTGTTGTAAAAGATATTTATAGCTTTGATAAAATTGCCAGAAGAAAAGGATATATAAAAAATATCAAAGCTGGGAAATATGTCCTGAAAAAAGGTCTTAATAATAATGAGATTGTAAATGTTTTACGAAGTAAAAACTCACCAATTCATGTGAGTTTTAATAATCAGGAACGGTTAGAGAATCTTGCTGGTAGAATTGCTGTGCAAATAGAGGCCGATAGTATTTCTTTACTTAAAGCATTTAAAGATTCTTCTTTTTTAGATGCCAATGGTTTTTCAGAAGAAACCGCTTTGGTTATGTATGTTCCTAATAAATACGAATTCTTTTGGAATACATCTGCCATACAATATAGAGATAGAATGTTGGCTGAGTATAAAAGATTTTGGAATAAATCTCGTTTAGCAAAGGCAAAAAAAATTGGGCTAACACAACATGAGGTTGTGACAATTGCATCTATTGTGCAAAAAGAGACAGCTAAGGTTGATGAACGACCAAGAGTTGCAGGTGTGTACATGAATCGACATAATAATGGATGGAAGTTAGATGCAGATCCTACCGTTATTTATGCTATAAAAAAGCACCGTAATGATTGGGATACTGTTATAAAACGAGTTTTGTACAAAGATTTAGAATTGGATAGTCCTTATAATACATATAAAAATATATCATTACCTCCTGGGCCAATAACGATGCCAGATATTTCATCAATAGATGCTGTTCTTTCTTATGAAAAACATGAGTATTACTTTTTTGTTGCCAATGTAGAGAATTTTGGATATCATAAGTTTGCTAAAACTATGGCGCAACATAATCGCAATAAAAAACAGTATATAGACTGGATCAATAAAAAAGGAATAAGACGATAATTAGACTCTTTTTTTGTAGGAAAAATCAAAGGAAATTTTCTTTGATTATAGAAGAATGCGATAAACTTATTAACAAAAAGCCATTTTTTTGTGAATAATAACATAATTAAGCTTTTTAGTTTTATTCGGTTAAAAGACTTGATTTGACGTTTAAGTGTTTTTTTTTAACATAAAAGTGTTCCTTTTTTATGGTTTTAGACTTCTTTTTTTGTGTAAATACCTGTTTTTCAGTAATATAATTGTTTTAACACTTCTTTCTTCTTATTTTTTAAAAAAGTTGTACATTTGCACGGCAAAAATTTAAGTAGTGGGGGACGTTTTTATGATGGCTACTTAGAAATTTTTTATATGATAAAAAGGATAGTGGGATTATCTGGAATACTTACAATTGGGGGTATATTCTTATTGAGTTTTACAACAGAAGAAAGTATTGATCTTAGTTCTTATAGTACTGAAGGTTTAGACTTGTATTATGTTGCTCCTAATTTTAGTGAAATAGAGGAAGAGGAGTTGTTTTTTGCTCCTGAACTTGGAAGATCTTATGTAGGGTTTAAAGAAGCTCTTGCGTTTAAGGAGTCTAGAGGTGATTATGGTGTTGTAAATCAATTTGGTTATTTGGGGAAATACCAATTTGGGATAAATACTTTAGCTTTAATTGGTCTTAAGAAGATCGGTAGGAATGAGTTTCTTAATGATCCTGCTTTGCAAGAAAAAGCGTTTTATGCCAATCTTTCTAGAAATAAATGGATTTTACGTAGAGATATTCAGTGGTTTGATGGTAAAGTGATTAATGGGGTTAAGGTTACTGAATCGGGGATTCTTGCTGCAGCTCATTTATCAGGCCCTGGTTCTGTGAAGAAATATGTGCGTAGTGGTGGAGTAGAAGGTTTTTCTGATGCCTTTGGTACTACAATTCGTTATTATATGAAGCGTTTTGGTGGGTATGACACTTCTTTTGTTGTTCCTGATAGGAGAGCAAAAGTGATTTTTTGATTATATAAAAGCATTAATCTTTTTGTATAATATATATGGTAGGTCTTTTGTGAAGGTCTACTGTTTCTTCTTTTTTCCATTCTTTTATTGTTTTGGTTACTATGAACTCTGTAGTAAGTGTGATATCACATGCAATACATAATCGGGTGTTGTCATGTAGTATTGTTATGAGGTCAAGAAACATTTTGTCGTTTCTGTAGGGGGTTTCTATAAATATCTGTGATTGATTTTTTTCAAAAGAAGTTCTTTCGAGGTGTTTGATGGTGGATTTTCTCTCGTTTTTGTCTATCGGTAAGTATCCGTTAAAAGTAAAGTTTTGTCCATTCATTCCACTACTCATCATTGCTAGTAAGATAGAGGAGGGGCCAACAAGTGGAGTTACTTTTATTCCTTTTTCATGAGCAATTCTTACAACTTCTGCTCCAGGATCTGCAATTCCAGGGCATCCAGCGTCAGAAAGAAGTCCGATTGATTCTCCGTTAAGACATGGAGTTAGGTATTCTGGAATCTCAGAAATATCAGTATACTTATTGACTGTATTTATGATTAGAGAGCGTTGAGATTTACTGGGGCTTACTTTTTTAATAAACCTTCTTGCTGGTTTCTCGTTCTCTGCTATATAGTGGTTAACTTGTTCTAGTACCTTTTTGATTGATATAGGAAGTACTTCTAGTGGGACATCGTCTCCTAATCGTGTAGGGATTAGGTATAGTCTTCCTTTGGGATCTAGGGGGTTGGGTTCCATAGGTTGTGTTGTAGCTTATTTTGATAAAGATTTTCTTGTTGTATACGCTAGTTTTACTGTGTTAAAAGTTAAAAAAGGAATACTGAATTTGAGTTAATCTTTATGGGTTGAAAATATTTTTTATATGTGTTGTTTACTAAAATAGTGTTATTTTTCTATACTAACGTTATTATTTGTGATGATAGTATGAGGTAGGTATTAGTAATTGGTTAATTTGTAGAGTTGAGTTTTGATGTGATAATATCACAAGCTTTGTCTAGCATTTGGAAGACATCTTCAAAACCTTTGTCTCCTCCGTAGTATGGGTCGGGGACATCAAGATTCTCGTTTGGGTAAAGTTCGTTAAGTATAAGCTGTACTTTGTTTTTGTCTTTATTATTAGATGCTATGTTGATTATATTTTGATAATTAGAGTTGTCCATAGCATATATGTAGTCGTATGTGTTGAAATCACTTGACTTGAATTGTGCTGCTTTTTGAGATGTAATATCTATCCCGTTTTTTTTAGCAACTTCAATAGAGCGCAGGTCTGGTTTATTGCCAATATGGTAATTGCTGGTGCCAGAAGAAGATACACTGAATTTTGAGGAATCTAATTTGGATTGTAGTATACCTTCGGCTAATGGTGATCTGCATATATTGCCAAGGCATACCATTAAGATTTTTGTTTTCATCTGTAATGCGGTATTAGGCTAATAATTGATTTTGTAAGTTGTGATGTATACAACTTGTTTGGTGAAATATTCTACCTGAGTTTATAGATGTGTGTTGTTATAAAGTGAGTTTTTTTCCTAAGTCTTCTACGTATTTTCTGAATTGCTTATCTGTAGATGATAAGTTGTCTACTGTTTTGCAGGCGTGTAAAACGGTAGCGTGATCCCTTTTTCCTATTTGTGTTCCAATACTAGCTAATGATGCTTTGGTTAGTTTTTTTGCAAAAAACATAGCCAATTGCCTAGCTTGAACAATATGGCGTTTTCGTGTTTTAGATTGTAATGTTTCTACGTCCATTTGGAAATAATCACTAACTACTTTTTGAATGTAGTCAATAGATACTTCACGTTTGGTGTTTTTCACATAATTATCTACAATAGCTTTTGCAAGATCTATTGTAATGTCTTTTTTATTGAAAGAAGAGTGGGCGATTAATGAGATAATAGCTCCTTCTAGTTCACGAATATTTGTTTTGATATTATTGGCTAAAAACTCAACGATATCTTCAGGCATTTCAACGCCATCACGATATAGTTTGTTTTTGATAATAGATATTCTGGTTTCAAAATCAGGTTGATGTAACTCTGCAGATAATCCCCATTTGAAACGAGATAGTAATCGCTGTTCTATGTCTTGCATATCTACAGGGGCCTTATCACTTGTAAGGATTACTTGCTTGCCATTTTGGTGTAAATGGTTGAATATGTGAAAAAATACATCTTGTGTTCCTGCTTTTCCAGATAGAAGTTGGATGTCATCTACAATAAGTACATCTATAATTTGGTAAAAATGAATGAAATCATTTCTATTATTCTTCTTTACAGATTCTATATATTGTTGCGTGAATTTTTCAGCTGAGATATATAAAACTGTTTTTTCTGGATAATTATCTTTGATATTTACACCGATAGCGTGCGCTAAATGTGTTTTTCCTAAACCAACTCCTCCAAAAATTAATAATGGATTAAAAGAAGTTCCACCAGGTTTATTGGCAACAGCCATACCAGCAGAGCGAGCTAATCTGTTAGAATCACCTTCGAGAAAATTTTCAAAATTATAACTCGGGTTTAATTGAGATTCTATTTTTACGTTTCGTATTCCGGGGATAACGAAAGGGTTTTTGAGCTCTGGGTTCTTACTTTTTATAGGAACATCTACTTCTTGAGAGTTGACTGCGGTTCTATTTGCACTTGGTATTTTTTCAGTAAATGGCTTTTTATTGCCATAAGTGTTTTCCATTTTTATAACATAAACCAACTTTGCACCTTCTCCTAATTCACGAGTTAAAGATACTTTAAGTAAGTTGACGTAATGTTCTTCTAGCCACTCGTAAAAAAATTTACTAGGTACCTGAATACTTAGAGCGCCATCTGTAAGTTTTACAGCTTTGATTGGTTCAAACCAAGTTTTATAAGCTTGAGGTGTAATGTTATCTTCTATAAAAGACAGGCAACTATCCCAAACTGATTGCGCGGTTACATTCATTATTGCGGTTAGATTTACTTTTTTTATTATGGTACTATGTGAAAGGATGTTGTTGAAAAAAAATCCTTACTAATTTTGCTTGACAAATATGTGAACAAAAAATGTAAAAAAAAAACGATTTGGGGGTTGAATATTAATTATTTTTTTCGCATAATTTGATAGCATTACTTTTAATTTGCTTTAATCATTCTAAATAGTTAACCTATGTCAATCATTTCTGAAACCTTACTAAAAGTGCGTTACTCTGAAACAGACCAAATGGGGGTGGTACACCATGGTAACTATGCACAGTACTTAGAGTTAGCTCGAATTGACTGGTTATCTCAATTAGGGGTCTCTTATAAAACAATGGAAGAAAATGGTATTATGCTTCCTGTGTTTACATTAGATTTTAAATTTAAGAAATCTGCCTTCTTTGACGATGAATTGACTGTTAAAACTTCGCTAAGGAAAATTCCTACAGCTAAAATAGTTTTTGACTTCGAAATCTTCAATGAAAAACGAGAGTTATTAACAACGGCGTCTGCTACTTTGGTTTTTGTTGATAGCAAAACCCGAAAACCTATTCCATGTCCCCCTTACTTATTAGAAAAAATTAAAAATTCCTAATCTAAATCTTTTACTTTTTTTATTTCTACCTCATACAACGAGGAAAAAGCATTTTTTATTTTATCAATAAACTTTTTTCTTACAGAAATATAAATTTTACAATTAAGTTCAAGGTTTTGTTTTATGATTGAGAGATTATTTTCCTTAATAATTCGCATTACTTTGTTCATGTCTTTATATTCAAAAACAATCTCAAAATGAACATCAATAGTTTTTTCTACAATGGTTGATGCTTCTAGTGCAAGTTGTGCAGAAGTTTTATAAGCATTAATCAATCCTCCTACGCCAAGTTTTACTCCTCCAAAATATCTAACAACTATAATTAGTATGTTGGTAACATCATACGATAGGATTTGACCATAGATTGGTTGACCAGCAGAATTAGAGGGTTCACCATCATCGTTTACACGGTATCTAGTTTGTTCTATCCCTATTTGCCATGCATAGCACCAATGTCTTGCTGAATGGTGTTGTTTTTTTAGTTTGGTGATAATTTGTTTTGTTTCGTCTTCTGTAGTTACAGGGAAAGCATATCCATAGAATTTACTGTTTTTATCTTTGTAGAGGGTTTCTTCTCCTGGAGTATTAATGGTTTTATATGTATCGTCTATTGTATCCAAGTCTAATGTTTAGTTATATAGAAAAGGTAACCAGAATAATACTAGCGATGGCTAGAATAATTCCAATCCAGTTTTTGAGAAGTAATTTTTCTTTAAAAAAAAGAATCCCAGCAAAAGTAGAAACCAAAAGTATGGCTACATTGTTAATAGTAAAAACGGTAGAGCTGTCCATGCTATTATATCGCAATGCTTTTATTAAAAAGAATATCGAAAAATAATTTGGAACACCTAGTACGATTCCTGCTATTATATTTTTGAGTTTAATTTTGAGTGTTCCTGTAATTGCTTTTATAAAAAGTATGATAATACCTATAATAGCAGCAAACCCAAAAATAGTGGCAGAAAAAATGGGGACATCATTTTCTGCTACATGATGTGTTTCAAGAAATTTAATACTTGTGTCAATAATACCGCTACCGATAAAGACGAGTAGGGGGAATATTAGATTTTTTCTGGTAATAGGAACCCCTCCTGTATTTTTTATTGAGGTAAGAAAAACGGCAATAAGGGCAATTAAGATTCCTGTTATTTTTACAACTCCAGTGCTTTCGTGGTAAACAATAATTCCAAATATGATGGGTATCGTTACACTCATCTTGGTGGCTACTGCGGCTACAGAAAGCCCATTTCTTTGAGTCGTTATTGCCATTAGATTAAATACAGATATAAAAATAACCCCTAGTATCATAGTGCCATAAAACCAACCTTCTTTTGATATAGAAACTATATTGATAGGTTCAGTATATGCAATCATTCCAGAAATTGAGGCTACAATATAATTTACAATGATTGCTTGTAGTATATTGATGTCAAATCTAGAGAATAACTTGAAAATTATAAAGATCAGGGTTGAGGCAAGGACACTTAGGAGTAAATAAATCACAATATGTCTGATTTTGTAGTGAATAGGCTTGTTACATCCTCGGTCTTAGGGTTGTTGTTCCAAGTGTGAATGCCTAATGATGCGGCAGCGTCTGTATTTTCTTTAGTATCATCAATAAATAATGTTTCTGTAGGGTTCAGTTTATTTTGGTTCAGTACAAATTCAAAAATCTCGGTATTGGGTTTTCTCATTTGGATTTGATGAGAAAGATAGAAAATATCAAAGCATGACTTGAATTCTTCAAAAAATGGAATATGTTCTGCAATCCATTTTATATGTAATTCATTTGTATTGCTTAGTAGTATTAATTTGTATTGCTGTTCAGAGGCTATTTTTTTTATAAACTCAAAACGATGTTTCGGGAAATCTTTTAGAATAGCATTCCAGGCATTAATTATTTCGTTTTTTGATGCTTCTGGAACCAATGTTTGAAAAGATGTTATGAGTTCTTGGGTAGAAATAGCTCCTACCTCATAGCGCTTATTGAGGCGTTGTATTTCTGAAACAGAAGAGATTTCTCCTAGTTTTAAAAATTCTCTTTCTGTGGCAGGTTTGTCTAGATTGATAAAAACATCTCCAAAATCAAAAACTAAAGTTTTAATCATTTTTATAGGTGGTTAAAGTGTCTGTTGTTATTTTTTCTCTCGAAATTAAAACTCCTTTACATATCGGAGCTTTTGTTCCAGATTCAAAAGTAATACTTCCTTCAAAAACCCTAGCTTCATCCCAAAGATTTTTATCGATAAAAGATTGTATGGTATGTGTGCCCCCTTCTATAATTACAGATTGAATTTTATGTTTGTATAAGATGTCACAGATTGATTTTGCAATATTATTGTGTGCATCAACGGCTTCATAAATAAGTGTATCTGTACTTTTTTTTATATGTTGTTCGGTGGTAATTAGTATTGTTTTGGTAATGTTATCTAGGATGTTAGAATTCACGGGAATTTGATTAGACCGATCAATAACAATTCTTATAGGGTGATTGCCTGACCAATTTCTGGTTGTGAGCTTTGGGTTGTCTTTTATAACGGTTTGATTACCTACCAAGATAGCTTGTTCTTCTGCTCGCCATTTGTGAGCAATTTGTTTAGAATGAGTATTGGTTATCCATACAGGTTCTCTTTTTTTGGTATGAGCTGGCGCAATATAACCATCAAGGGTTTGAGCCCATTTTAAAACAATATAAGGTCGCTTTTTATTGTGAAAAGTAAAAAAACGTTTATTCAATTCAAGGCATTCTTTTTCTAAAACACCAAGGACAACATCACACCCTGCATTCATTAGTCTACGAACTCCATTTCCAGATACTTTTGCAAAAGTGTCTATGGTGCCAATAACCACTTTTTTAATCCCCTTTTTTATGATTAAGTCGCTACAGGGAGGTGTTTTTCCGAAATGACTACATGGTTCAAGGCTTACATATATAGTAGCATCTTTGAGTAGAGAGGTGTCTTTTACAGAAGCAATGGCATTTACTTCTGCATGAGGTTTTCCTGATTGATAATGCCATCCTTCTCCTATAATTGTATCGTCAACAACAATTACGCTACCTACCAACGGATTGTTATAGGTTGTTCCTAGCCCATTTTTGGCTAACTGGATGCATCGTTTTATGTATTTTTCGTGTAGTGTCAATGTTTATAAATAATAAAAATAGGTAAAACTATGTATTTAATGTCTTGTTTTAAGATTTATGAATTAATGAGATAGATTTTTGCAGTAAAAAGCACCTATTTTAATCTTACTTTCTGTTCTTTGTCGACAGGATATGAATAAGAAAAGTGCCCAAAGTGATACCTAATGGCACCTTTATATTGAATGTTTAGTGAATCTGCTTGAATTACGTTTAATATATTACCAAGAATAGTTTTTTTATTGTCCTTATAAATCTTAGAAAGAGAAAAAGTTCCTTCTAAGGGAATGGTGAATTCATTTTTGGTAGGAACATTAAACTCTTGAGCAGAAACTTTTCCTACATGTATATGATCTACAAAAATTTGAATACTATCTATAGAGAGTTTTCCTTGTAGGTTGTTTGGATTGTTGAAAACAGCATCAGCTTTAAGAGTTATATTACGTAGGCTGATATTTTTAACCATAATATTATCAATGTATCTAAATTCTGGTTTTTTAGAAATAGAACAGTTGGTAGTACATGTGATTATTGTTAATAATAATAGAAATTTACGCATTGATTTCTGGTGAGATTTAATGTATATTTCAGTCTCTATGATAAGAGATTAAACTTTTGTGCTCAAACAAAGAGTCAGAATTGTTTTTCAGGTCTGAAATTTTGTTAAGATGTCACAAAAATAATATTTTAAATATAATATGAGCGATATAAAAATCAGAAAGATAGCAATTGAAGATAATACAAAGATTGCTACTGTGATACGAGATGTGTTGATAGAAATGGGGGTTCCTAAAGTAGGAACAGCTTATGAAGATGAAGCTTTGGATAAAATGTATGAAACTTATGATTACCCAAGAAGGAGGTATTATGTCGTAGAAGAAAAAGGAAATATTATAGGAGGGGCAGGTATTGCAGCATTAGAAGGGGGAGATTCAGAGACTATTTGCGAACTGCAAAAAATGTATTTCTTACCTTGCACCCGGGGAAAAGGAATTGGATTTCAAATGATACAAAAATGTCTTGAATTTGCAAAAGAAGCAGGATATGTAAAATGCTATCTAGAAACAATGCCATATATGGAGGCTGCAAGAAAATTATATAAAAGAGTAGGTTTTTTACCCTTGGAAAAACCAATGGGAGACACAGGACATTATAATTGTCAAGCCTGGATGATTAAAGAGTTATAAAAATACACCTTGAATTGAAAATACAAGACCTGAGAACTAGTTTTATAAATGTTTTATCAGAAATCTATGATGCTGATGAAGTAACATCTTTTTTTTATTTACTTTCTGAAAAAATTTTGGATTTATCGAGGGTAGATATTGCAATAAATTTAAGTAAAGAGCTTACTCTTGAAGAGTTGAACACATTTGATCTGGCTAGAAAACGATTAGAAAAACAAGAGCCTATTCAATATATAATAGGAAGCACCTATTTTTATGGTTTATCATTTGTGGTAAATTCAAATGTTCTTATTCCAAGACCTGAAACAGAAGAATTAGTCGATTGGATTGTAAAAGATTATAAAAATAAGAAAGTGCAGATTTTGGATATAGGAACAGGTAGTGGTTGTATAGCTGTTACTTTGGCTAAAAATTTACCAGAAGCACAGGTCTATGCAATTGATATTTCAGAAGGAGCAATAGAAGTAGCTAGAGAAAATGCAAAACAAAATAAAGTAGATGTCGTATTTATTAAGGCAGATATTTTGAATATGGATGAAATGTTGCAAAATTTTGATGTTATTGTATCAAATCCACCATATGTACGTGAGTTGGAGAAAACAGAGATAAAAGCTAATGTGCTCAACAATGAGCCAGCAAGAGCGTTGTTTGTTTCTGATAATGAGCCGTTGGTTTTTTATAAAAAGATTACGAGTATAGCAGTAGAAAAGCTGAATAGTAATGGAACGTTATATTTTGAAATTAATCAATATTTAGGAAAAGAAACAAAAAAAATGATACAAGAGCAAGGGTTCTTATCGGTAACCTTGCGTAAAGATTTGTATGCTAATGACAGGATGATAAAAGCTTGTTTTGATTAAAGTATTTGTGTAATGAGAGCTTTGAATTCAATTTGTGTATTTTGTGGTAGTAGTGAGGGGGATGATGAGAGAATAGTTGAAGCGGCAGTTACTTTGGGAAAAAAAATGGCGCAGCAACAAATATCTTTGGTGTATGGAGGAGCTAAAATTGGTATAATGGGAAAAGTAGCTGATTCAGTTATGCAATGTAGCGGAGAAGTGGTTGGTGTAATTCCTGAGTTTTTAAAACAAAAAGAAATTGTTCATTTAGGAGTACATAAATTAATTACTACAACTAATATGCATGAACGAAAAATGAAGATGCAGGCACTCAGTGATGGTTTTATAACTCTTCCAGGAGGGTTTGGGTCACTAGAAGAATTGTTTGAGGTTATAACATGGTCGCAGTTAGGGTTGCATCAAAAACCAATTGGGCTTTTGAATGTAGAAGGCTTTTATGATGATCTATTGGCAATGCTTGAACATATGGTGCATAAAGAGTTTTTAAAAAAGGAAGATTATAAGCTCCTTCTTGTGGATAAAGATATAGATAAGTTATTAGAGAAAATGAAGGCTTTTAAGTCACTAAAAGTGTCAAAATGGTTAAAAAAAGATAGAACCTGAAATCATAAATAATTGAATGAGTACAGAACAAAAAATTAATGAATTAAGAGAAGAGTTACGACAGCATAACCACAATTACTATGTGTTGGATGCAGCTGTAATAAGTGACTATGAGTTTGATATGAAGCTAAAAGAGCTACAAAAGCTTGAAGAAAAATATCCTGAATTTTATGACCCTAATTCTCCTACACTCAGAGTAGGAGGTGAGGTTACTAAGAATTTTGAAACAATAGTACATGAACATAGAATGTATTCTTTGGATAATTCATACTCAAAAGAAGATTTATTAGATTGGGAAAAACGTTTAAAAAAGCAAATAGATGGAGATATTAATTACACTTGTGAACTTAAATATGATGGTGCATCAATAAGCCTTACTTATGAAGATGGAGTATTGGCAAAGGCAGTAACAAGAGGTGATGGTATTCAAGGAGATAATGTAACGACAAATATAAAAACAATTAAGTCGGTTCCTTTGAAATTAAAAGGTGATTTTCCTGTTAAGTTTGATATTCGTGGAGAAATTGTTTTGCCTTATGATGGATTTATAAAAATGAATGAGGAGCGAGTTGCGGCAGGAGAAGAGCCGTATGCCAACCCTAGAAATACAGCTTCTGGTAGTTTAAAATTGCAAGATAGTAGTGAGACCGCTAGACGACCATTAGACTGTTTATTGTATAATATAACAGGAAATAGACTGGGGATTATTACTCAATTTGAGAGTCTCCAAAAGGCAAGAGATTGGGGGTTTAAAGTTCCTGCAGAGTCAAAAATGGTGAATTCTATTGATGAGGTGTTAGAATTTGTTGCGTATTGGGATGAGCATCGTCATGATTTACCTTATGAAACAGATGGAATTGTGATCAAGGTAAATAGTTTGCAACAACAAGAAGAACTTGGTTTTACCGCAAAAGCACCTAGGTGGGCTATGGCTTATAAATTTAAAGCAGAACAGGTCTCTACAGAGCTTTATGAAATTACATATCAGGTAGGTAGAACAGGAGCAATAACTCCTGTTGCTAATCTAGAACCTGTCTCTCTTGCGGGAACTACTGTAAAAAGAGCTTCATTGCATAATGCAGATCAGATAGAAAAATTAGATATACGAGTAGGAGATACTGTCTTTGTTGAAAAGGGAGGAGAGATTATTCCTAAAATAATAGGAGTAGATCTCAAAAAAAGGAAAGAGGACTCAGAGCACACAATCTATATTACTGAGTGCCCTGAGTGTCAAACTGAACTTATCAGAAAAGAAGGAGAAGCACAACATTACTGTCCTAATTATGCAGGTTGCTCTCCACAAATCATAGGGAGGATACAGCATTATATTTCAAGAAAAGCTATGGATATAGAAGGGCTTGGGGGAGAAACTGTTGCATTATTAGTAAATGAAGGGTTGATAGTGAATTATGCTGATCTGTATGAGTTAAAAAAAGAGCAGGTTGTTCCATTAGAAAGAATGGCAGAAAAAAGTGCAGAGAACTTAATTGAAGGTATAGAGAAATCTAAAAAAATACCTTTTGAACGTGTTTTGTTTGCATTAGGGATTCGATATGTAGGTGAAACAGTTGCTAAAAAATTAGCGAAATATTATAAGTTTATAGATGCTATTGTCAATGCTTCAGAAGAGGAATTAGTTAATGTAGATGAGATAGGGATAAAAATAGCTCAGAGTGTTGTAGAGTTTTTTACTTCTGAAGAAAATAGAAACTTAGTAAGGCGGTTACAGCAATATGGCATTCAGTTAGAGATTTCTGCAGAGAAATTAGCTAATCAAACCAATAAGTTAGAAGGTGAGACATATGTAGTTTCAGGAGTTTTTGAAAAAGTATCACGTAATGAACTTAAAAAAATGATAGAAGATAATGGCGGTAAAGTTTCTAGTTCAATATCTTCAAAAACGTCGTTTATTATTGCTGGGGCTAATATGGGGCCTAGTAAACTTGAAAAAGCAAATAAATTAGAGATTTCGATTATTAGCGAAGATGAGTTTTTACAAAAGATAGAGAAGGAGTAAAGCCAAAAAAGCTCTTTTTTTGTAATCAGTGATATCTCTGCTTGATTTTATCTGTTATATCATCTTATGTTGTTGCTTTTGTGCAGTGAAAAAAAACATTTAATATATAAGATTTTAAGAAAATTTTAAGTTAAACTAAAATTTAGTATCTTGTGTGTAGGGAATGTTATTTAACTGTATAATAGGTATTTGGGTTTTTTATTTTATTAAATTCTCGATGCAAACTGTATTTGATGAATGGAGGGAAATTACTAAAGATTTTAATCTTTTTTTTGATTATTTTGCAAGTAGCAGGTTTTGTGATTCATAATGAATCTATAACCAGATATGCGTGCTTATTTCTTTTTTTTGCAATTGCTTCCCTTTATTTTATATACACCAAGCAGGTAAGAGTATTCAAAATCATTATTCTTGCGGTATTTTTTATAAAAGAATTGATTGTTTTCTGTGCTTTTGAAAACGGAATTAAATATCACATTGTTATGCATATCGTGATTTATATTCTATTATTTTATTTTTTGTATTTCAACCATAAGTCGTTTATATATAATAAGAGAGATATTTTTACATTGATATTAGGGAGTGTTTTGTTTACTGTTATTCTTGCAATTACTTATTATGAGCTTAAAACACTTATGGGGAATCTGCAGGTATTTGGTTTTTTTTACCTGTTGTTAATTTATGTTTTGTTGATTATAGGAGCGATGCATTATATCAATATAAGGTCAGAAAAATCATTATGGTTTTTTCTATCAATGTTGAATTTTGCATTTAGTGATTTTATGTTTTTAATAGATAGGTTTTATTTAGAATCAAATGAATTAAAAATGTTTATTATGATATGTAGCCCCTTTGGGTTTATTTTTCTAGTAAAATACATGATAACGAAGACATTAGTTCTGAAAGCAGAAGAATTTGAGGGTTTTTAATTTTGGTAAAATGTGGTTGTTTTTAAGAATTGCTGTTTTTTTTACGTTATAAATTAGTATTTTGTATACATTTTTATAGTTTATTGCGATTTCTTTGAGAAAAACAGATGTTACATATTCCTTTTTTCATTTTGCTTGTTTGATCGTTGTATCGATAGCGATTTTTTTTAATAAATGGTTGTTGGTCTATGTAAAACCTGTTGTGCCAATAGCATTGATAGTACTGTATTTAAGATTTATTAAAAAACCAGACTTTTTATTTCCCTTAAGTATGTTGGTGATTACGATAATTAATGTTTTTATCTATTTAGATTTTGAGAAATATTATACTTTTATTGCGATATTGACTGCAATATTTTATGTGTTATGTGTGTTATTGCTTAAGAAATTTATAACTAAACGAGATATAAAACTGAGACTATTACTAACACCTCAAGTATTGCTAAGTATACTGTTGATAGGGTATCTTATTTATTCTTTGATAGAATTGGTGTTACCAAAAATTAGTAGCTCTTTAAAGGAAGTAACTCTTGTAACAATAACGCTTCTCCTTTTTGTTACAGTTTGTTTTTTTATTTATTCGGCGAATCGATTCGAGAAATCAATTTACCTTTTTATAGCTGCTTGTTGCACTTTGTTTGTAGATGGTCTTTTGACTATTAATGAGTTGTATTACTATAATAAGGTGTTTACAGTTCTTATTAATATAACAGAAGTGGTAGGGCTGTATTTTTTGACTATATTTTTTATAGAAACAAAACCGTTAGATGAAAAATATGTAAGTGATAAATATTTTTAAATTTAACAAAAAATACTATGTTGTTTAATTATGTGATTTTTCTTTTTTCTTAAAGTATACGAGATGATTTTAATTTGTAAAATGGCTACATTTGTGGCCTATCAATTTTTTAGTAAATGATTTTAAAAGGCCTTAAAAGGAATGCAATAAAAAAAGGTGTAGAAACGTATCTGAATAAGAGAGACGGAACATCTCAAAGCATTTCTAATCTTAAGACACTAGCAGTTCTTATCGATGCATCCCAATCAATTAATGTTGTTTCATTATTGAAACTAGCTAATGAGTTAGGGGTAAAATCCGATAAATTAAAGATAGTAGGGTATAAAGAAGATTTGAAAGAAATTGAAGATGATAAAGATACTACGTATTATAATGATAAAAGTTTTGGAGTTACTGGTGCTGTAAAAAGTAAATCTTTGCAGGATTTTATAAATGAAGATTATGATGTATTGATTAATTTTTATGAAAAAGATGCAATAGAATTGAACTATGTAGCGGCAGCATCTAAGGCAAAATTCAAAGTAGGTTTTGCAGCAATAGACAATCGTATTAATGATTTGATTATTGGGGCGACCACAAATGATACCAACCTCTTTATTTCAGAACTAAAAAAATATTTAAAAATTTTACAGATTATATAGCATGAGTGATTTTCTAAGAGGTACAGGTGTAGCATTAGCTACCCCTTTTAATAAGGATGGTTCAATAGATTATGAAGGAGTTACGTCATTAGTTAATTTTTGTATAGAAGGTACTATAGAATACCTTGTTGTATTAGGGACCACAGGGGAATCTGTTACGCTCTCTAAGGAAGAAAAGAAGAAATTAATAGCACATATTGTTGCGGTAAATAACAAAAGACTTCCTTTGGTTCTTGGAGTAGGAGGTAATAATACATCAGTAGTATTAGAAGAGGTTAAAGAAGTGAATTCAGATGATTTTGATGCAATTCTTTCTGTAGTACCTATGTATAACAGGCCTACCCAAGAAGGAATATATGAGCATTATAAAGCTATAAGTAACGTGTCTAGATTACCAATTATACTGTATAATGTACCATCAAGAACAGGTGCTAATATGACAGCAGAAACTACTTTGCGTCTAGCGCAATTGGATAATGTAGTAGGAGTCAAGGAAGCGGTGGGTGACTTTACACAGGTTCTTAGGATTATTAAAGATAAACCTGTAGATTTTAAAGTGATTTCAGGAGATGATGCCTTGGCATTGCCTGCAGTGACTGCAGGCGGAGATGGAGTTATAAGTGTAATAGGACAAGGGTTTCCTGCTGAGTTTTCAGAAATGATACGACTAGGGTTGTCAGGAGATATAGAAAAAGCATACAGTATATTGTATAAGCTTATGCCTGTTTTAGAGTACGCATTTGAAGAAGGGAACCCAGCAGGGATTAAAAATATATTAAAAGTAAAAGGAATATGTGATGATCATCTTCGTTTACCTTTGATACCTGTTTCTTCTGCTCTGGCAGAAAAAATTAAAGCATATATTGCGGAGTAGTATTTTTCCTTAAAAAATAATGGCAAAAAAGATAAAAGATCCTGGAGTAGGTAAATCCTCAAATCAATATGCAAAACGATTTATCAACCCAGATGGATCTTTTAATATTAAACACGTTAATAGATCCGTTTCATTATCTGAAAGTTACAACTACCTAATTAGTATTAGTTGGACTCGTTTTTTTCTATGGGTGATATTGGGGTATACTTTGATTAATTCCTTTTTTGCAATTATTTATACATTTTTAGGGATTTCTCAAATTACTGAGCCTACAGGAGATGTTTTTAAAGACTTTTTGAATGCATTTTTTTTCTCTGCACAAACAATTACAACAGTAGGGTATGGGGCAATGGCTCCAAAAGGACTTCTTTTTGGTATTATATCTTCCTTTGAAGCACTTATAGGGTTGTTGAGTTTTTCATTTATTACAGGGCTATTGTATGGTAGGTTTTCTCGACCAAGAGCAAATATTAGGTTTAGTAGCACAATGGTTTTGCGAGCACATAATGAGAATGATTGCATTATGTTTAGATTGATGAGTAGAAATGCTAACGTAATGATTCGGCCACATATAGAAGCTACGCTTATTTTATCTCAAAAGAACGAGGATAAAAAGTATATTAATAATTTTTATAACCTCAAGTTGGAACGAAATTCAATTACATATCTGCCAACAACATGGACAATAGTACATCCAATTAATGAATCAAGCCCTCTAAAAGATTTTGACAGAGAAGAGTTGAAAAAAATAAATGGAGAAGTGTTGATATTGGTAAGTTACTATGATGAATCTTTTGCACAGGAAGTACATCAGGTACATTCTTATGTTTTAAAAAACCTAGAACATGATCAAAGGTTTATTCCAGCGTTTTATTATGATGATGAAGGTTATACGATTCTTGATCATGATAACCTTGATAAGACATACTCAGATAAAACTACTTAAGCTTTTGCAAGTCATTTTTATGTTATAAATATTCATGAGTTTTGCAACAACTGTTTAATTATATAGTTTATTGAAATGAGCTAAAATTGTTAAGACAATAGGTGCTTATCATGTTTATTAATAAAATTTATCAGTCGGTTTTGTGACAGTAATATGTTATGACGGATGAATAGATGAATTAAAGTTTTTGTAATACGGCAGAAATACATACTTTTGCCAGATGTTTTTTAAGATATGAAGAAATTACTGTATTTACTTATTTTTGTATTGTTTTTAGGGTCTTGTAGTGAATACCAAAAAGTATTTAGAGGAGAAGATGTATCGGCTAAATATAAGGTCGCAGAAGAACTCTATAAAGACGGTAAGTACAAAAAAGCTTTAAGGCTTTTTGAGCAGATAGTACCACAGTTTAGAGGAAAGCCTCAAGCAGAAAGAATAATGTATTACTACGCTGATACATACTATCAATTAGAAGATTTTTATCTATCAGGATATCAGTTTGAAAGATTTGCAAAATCGTATCCAAAAAGTCAAAAAAAGGAAGATGCAGCTTTCAAAGGAGCAAAAAGCTATTCTCATTTGTCATTACGATATAGTTTGGATCAGGAGGATACAGATACTGCAATAGAAAAATTACAAGCTTTTATCAATGAATATCCTGAAAGTGAAAAACTCAAAGAAGCCAATGAGTTAGTAGCAAAGCTTAGAGATAAAAAGGAGAAGAAGGCTTACGAAATAGCAAAACAATATCATCATAGAGAAAAGTATAAAGTAGCTATTTATGCATTTGATAACTATTTGGTAGATCACCCAGGTTCATCTTATAGAGAAAAAGTATTGTATTATAAGCTAGAGTCAGAGTATCTTTTGGCGATTGGAAGTTACCAGGTTTTGGTAGAAGAACGTTTGAAAACTGCTCAGGGATATTATAATAACTATAAGAAGTATTATAAAACTGAAGGAGAATATCTGGAAAAAGCAGATAAAATAGGTGAAGACATAAAAAATAGACTAGAACAATTTAAATAAAATATAGTAGAAGATGGATTTGAAAAAAAGTAATGCGCCAGTAAATACGACTACAATTGATAAAAATCGAATTGATCAGCCAACAGATAATATTTATGAGGCAATTTCAATAATATCAAAAAGAGCTACTCAGATCAATACAGATATCAAAAAAGAGCTTCTTGAAAAACTTGATGAATTTGCTACTTATAATGATAGTCTAGAAGAAATCTTTGAAAATAAAGAGCAAATAGAAGTTTCTAAGTTTTATGAAAGATTACCAAAGCCACATGCATTAGCAGTTCAGGAATGGTTAGAAGGTAAAATATACCATAGAAACACAAAAGTAGACACAGAATCACTATAAGTAGATGTCTATTTTAAGCGGTAAAAAAATTCTAATAGGTGTAACCGCTGGTATTGCTGCGTATAAAACAGCAACTTTGGTACGCTTGTTTATTAAGTCTGGAGCAGAGGTAAAAGTGATTATGACCCCTGCGGCAAAAGACTTTGTTACTCCGCTTACCCTATCTACATTGTCCAAAAACCCTGTACACTCTACCTTTTTTGATGAAAAGGATAAGGATGCAGTATGGAACAATCATGTAGATCTTGGGTTATGGGCGGATTTGATGCTTATAGCGCCAGCCACAGCCAATACAATGTCAAAAATGGCAATGGGTACTAGTGATAATTTATTGCTGGCTACCTATTTATCTGCAAAATGCCCAGTATATTTTGCTCCAGCTATGGATTTAGATATGTATAATCATCCTTCTACTCATCAAACATTTAGTAAATTACAAGAATTTGGGAATAGTATGATTCCTTCAGAATCAGGTGAGTTGGCAAGTGGATTAGTGGGGCAAGGGCGTATGGCAGAGCCTGAAAATATCATTGAATTTATAGAAAAAGATATCCTAGAAAAGCTCCCACTAAAAGGGCAGCAAGTCCTTATTACTGCAGGTCCAACCTATGAAGCGATAGATCCTGTACGATTTATAGGGAATCACTCTAGTGGTAGAATGGGAATAGAATTGGCTACAGAGGCGGCAAACTTAGGAGCACAAGTACATTTGATTTTAGGGCCTTCTGCACTAAAAGTGGATCATAGTCAGATACAGGTCGTAAATGTAGTAAGCGCACAAGAAATGTATGAGGCTGTTGTATCATTATATAATAGTTGTACAATCGCTATTGCATCAGCAGCTGTTGCTGATTATAGACCTAAGGATGTTTCAGATCAAAAAATAAAGAAAAAAGATACAGCGTTTTCAATTGAACTGGAACGAACAAAAGATATCCTTAAATGGATGGGGCAAGAGAAAAAAAATCAATTTCTTGTTGGATTTGCTTTAGAAACAGAAAATGAAGAAGAAAATGCTAAAAATAAGCTCAAAAAAAAGAATCTAGATTTAATAGTTCTCAATTCTCTTAATGATAAAGGTGCTGGTTTTAAAGGAAAAACGAATAAAGTGACTTTGATTAATCATAAATTAGAGATTAAAGCGTTTGACTTAAAAACAAAGTCAGAAGTTGCGCATGACATATTTAATGAAATTAAAACATTAAAAGGATGAATAAGTTGTTTCTTGTCATAATACTAGTAATAGGAGTTAATCTTAATGCTCAAGAATTTAACGCAACTGTAGCTGTTAATGCTGAGCAAACAGGAAACCCTAATCTGCAAGTTTTTAAGACCTTGGAGCGATCACTTACAGAGTTTATCAATAATACAAAATGGACAACTGTAGATTATAGAACAGAAGAGCGGATTAACTGTAGTTTTTTTATTACTATAAGTAGTTATGATAACGATGCTTTTTCTGCAACTATACAGGTGCAGGCATCTCGACCTGTGTATGGATCTAGTTATAGTACAACTATTTTTAATATTAATGACAAGCAGTTTAATTTTAATTATTTGGAGTTTCAACCGTTGAATTATAACCCTAATAGTTACGAGTCTAATTTGATTTCTGTTGTGGCATTTTATTTATACACTATTTTAGGAATAGATGCAGATACTTTTGAGTTAAACAGTGGTACACCTTATTATCAAGAAGCTAAGAATATAGTTGGTAATGCCCAAAGTGGTAATACAGTAGGCTGGGCTAGAGAGCAGAATCCTAATAGGTTTAGGCTTAATGATGATTTATTGTCTGGTACTTACGAAGGATATAGAGAGGCTATGTATACATATCATAAAGACGGGCTAGATGTTATGCATAATAATATTAAGCAAGGAAAAGAGACAATTGCAGAAGCAATGAAATCTTTAGAGGGTATGCATGATGCTAGGCCAAATTCGTATATAATGAGAGTCTTTTTTGATGCCAAAGCAGATGAAATTTCAAATGTTTTTTCAGGAGGCCCTTCTGTTAATATTGCTGAGACAATTCAAATACTGAATAGGGTAGCGCCTACATATTCAAAAAGCTGGGAGAATATAAAGTTTTGATAAAGTATATAGTGTGTTTAATGTGCTGTGCTTTTCCAAAATAAATACTATTTTCATGTAATACATCGTAAATTGTAATCTATTTAAAAAAAATAGAAATGAACTGATGTAATCTTTTTAAAACTATAGTATCTTTACTTTTTTATAACAATAAAATTTTACTATCCTTTGCTAAGAGGTCTTTCTATAAAAAACTTCGCATTAATAGAGCAACTACAAGTATCTTTTGATGCCGATTTAATAACGATAACTGGAGAAACAGGAGCGGGTAAATCGTTGCTACTTGGAGCTCTAGGATTACTATTAGGGAAAAGAGCAGATTTGAGTAGTATCAAAGATAGCTCTCAAAAATGCGTGATAGAAGGGGTTTTTGATATCAAAAATTATAAGCTTACTTCTTTTTTTGAAGAAGAAGCGTTAGATTATGAAGATCAAACGATAATCAGGCGAGAAATTTTACCATCTGGTAAGTCTAGAGCCTTTATAAATGATACTCCTGTTACATTAAGTTCGCTAGCTTCGCTAGGAGTTCGCTTAATAGATATTCATAGTCAGCATCAAACATTGGAGGTTACTACCAATGATTTTCAGTTTGAAGTATTGGATGCTTTGGCTGGTGCTGATCGGCAAATTCAATCATATAAAAGAGGACTTGGTTTATTGAAAGAAAAGAAAAAAGAAGTAAACACACTTATTGAAAGTCAAGAAAAGTTCAATAAAGAGTATGATTACAACTCTTTTCTATTACAAGAATTAGAAGAGGCAAAGCTTAAACCAGGAGAGATAAAAGAGCTCGAAGAACACTATGAGCAACTTAATAATATAGAAGAAATACAAGAACGTCTGTCTGGATCAATTGCTATTGTTTCATCAGAAGAAGTTGGTGTAACAGATCAATTAAATACGGTAAAAAATAATCTTTCTAAAATAGAATCATTTTCAGGTTCTTTGCAAGAGTTGTCCAAACGTATTCAGAGTATTTATATAGAGTTAGATGATGTAAGTAATACGCTCCTAGACGAATTAGAGAAACTGGAAGCTGATCCTGAGAGATTAGAACAAATTAGTCAACGACTACAATTATTACACAACCTTCAAATAAAACATAATGTTTCTAGTATAGAAGAGTTGGTTCTAATAACAGATTCTTTGCGAGAAAAAGTTTCTGCAACAGAATCTTTGAGTGAGGATATAGAGCGATTAAATAAAGAAATATCTATCACTGAATCTCAATTGGATGAAGTTGCAAAAACGATTCATAAAAAAAGAAGCAAAGCACTCCCGCAATTAATCAAGGAGTTAGAGGTTATCCTTAAAGCATTGGGGATGCCTAATGCTTCATTTCAGGCTTCGTTGGAGTTGCAAGAAAAATATTTAGCCAACGGAAAAGAGGTATTAGTCTTTTTGTTTTCGGCAAATAAAGGCGGAACATATGGGCAACTTAAAAAAGTAGCCTCTGGTGGTGAATTATCTAGAATTATGATTGCTGTAAAATCTGTTCTGTCTAGATATACGCATTTGCCAACTATTATTTTTGATGAGATAGATACGGGAGTTTCTGGAGAGGTAGCTCATAAAATGGCAGATCTTATGATGAATATGAGTAAGAACTTACAAGTTTTTAGTATTACACACTTACCACAGATAGCAGCCAATGGCCAAAATCACTATAAGGTTTATAAAGAGGATGCCAAAAATACGACTATTACTCGCCTAAAATTACTAGATGAAGAAGAGCGAGTGAAAGAAATTGCCGAAATGATAGGAGGGAAAAATATTTCTGATTCGGCAATAACTCATGCAAAGTCTTTACTGAGTTCAAGATAAGGTTATTAAGTATGTTAAACTAAAACCTATTTAGATTAGTTATGATTTGCCTGTTTTATTATCTTTGCCGCTCGTATAACCATACTTTAATTTATAATTAAATGTCACATAATTTATTAAAAGGTAAAAGAGGAATTATTTTTGGGGCGCTTGATGAAAATTCCATCGCCTGGAAAACTGCAGAACGTGTTTTTGAAGAAGGTGGGAGTTTTGTTCTTACCAATGCACCCGTTGCAATGCGTATGGGGGCTATAAATACCCTTGCAGAAAAGACTAATGCTCAGGTTATACCAGCTGATGCAACTTCATTAGAAGATCTGGATAATCTTGTAGAAAAAGCAATGGAAATTTTGGGAGGCAAAATTGATTTTGTTTTACATTCTATAGGAATGTCTGTAAATGTAAGAAAAGGACGTCATTATACAGACCTTAATTATGACTGGAGCCAAAAAGGTTGGGATGTATCTGCATTGTCTTTTCATAAAACAATGCAAACCTTATATAAGAAAAAAGCAATGAATGATTGGGGAAGTATAGTTGCATTGACCTATATGGCAGCACAACGAGTATTTCCTGATTATAATGATATGGCTGATAATAAAGCGTATCTAGAATCTATAGCACGTAGTTTTGGATATTTCTTTGGTAGAGATAATAAGGTACGTGTCAATACAATTTCTCAATCTCCAACACCTACTACAGCAGGAAAAGGAGTAAAAGGATTTGATGGATTTATTGAGTATGCAGATAAGATGTCACCGCTAGGTAATGCATCGGCAGATGAATGTGCAGACTATACAATCACACTATTTTCTGACTTGACCAAAAAAGTAACACTTCAGAATTTGTATCACGATGGTGGTTTTTCTAATATGGGAGTAAGCCAACTTGTGATGGATAAATTTGTTGACGAAGAGTAATAACTTCACAAAAATAAATAGTATATCATAAAAAATCCCATTCTTTATAGATTATGGGATTTTTTATATATACCGATTACCTATGAGATATGGAAATAAGCTTCTCTTTTATTGTACCTGTCTACAACAGACCCAATGAAATCAAAGAATTATTAGAGAGTATGGCGGTTATGGATTATTCTACACCATATGAGATTGTAATTATAGAAGATGGGTCATCTGAAACATCAGAAGATGTAATAAGCACTTTTACGGATAAACTATCCATAAGTTATTATCAAAAACCAAATACGGGCCCTGGTGATTCTCGTAATTATGGTATGCGAAAAGCAAAAGGGAATTATTTTATTATCTTGGATAGTGATGTTGTATTGCCAAAAGAGTACCTCTCTAAAGCAGAAAGCTTTTTATCTAAAACCTTTGTACATTGTTATGGAGGGCCAGATGATGCTCATAAGAGCTTCTCAAACCTTCAAAAAGCAATAAGTTATAGTATGACTTCTTATTTGACTACTGGGGGGATTAGAGGTAGAAAAAAGACAGTTGGTAAATTTCAACCTCGTAGTTTTAATATGGGACTATCAAAAGAAGCTTTTCAAGCATCAGGAGGGTTTGGTGATATTCACCCAGGAGAAGATCCTGATCTTACCATAAGGCTATGGAAGCTTGGATACGATACTGCATTAATTCCTGATGCAAAAGTGTTTCATAAAAGAAGAATTTCTTGGCATAAATTTTATATTCAGGTAAATAAATTTGGTTTAGTAAGACCAATTTTGAATCAATGGCATCCAGAAACAGCAAAGATGACCTATTGGTTCCCTACATTATTTGTTGGATATACTCTTTTGTCATTTATATCATTATTTTTTGGATGGTGGTATTTTATGGCTTTTCTGATTATGTATCTAGGGGCTATTTTTCTTGGAGCTGCAGTCGAATATAAAAATATCTCCATAGGTTTGCAGTCAATTTTGGCAGTGATGATACAATTTTATGGGTATGGCAAAGGTTTCTTGAAATCTTATTATTATATTCATTTATTGAAAAAAACACCCGAAAAACAATTTAAAAAATTGTTCTTTTCAAAGTAATTCATATGTCAGCTAGAAAAAATAATAAATTTTCTTTAAAAAGAAGTAGTGTAAAAACCTTTTTGTTTTTTCTAATATTTACTTCTCTATTGTGGTTGTTTATACAGTTTTCTAAAAACTATACTCAAGAGGTAGAAGTGATGATACAGTATACTAGTATACCTAAAGATAAAATCTTTAATGAGAGAAGTGATCAAAAATTAAGAATGATACTTAATGGAAATGGTTTTAGATTGATGAATCATAATTGGAGTAAGCCTACTTTAGAATTTGATGTCAAAAAAGCTATTGTTCAAGAAGAGGATCAGTATTTGTTTTATGTTGATAAAGAATCTTCTCTTTTAAAGAAAAAATTAGATTTTAGAGGAAGAATTTTATCGGTACAAAAAGATACTTTACGATTAAAAGTAGATCACAATCTTACAAAAAAAATTCCTGTACAAGTAGATCGAGATATCCAATATGCTGTAGGGTATGGTAGTGGTAAAGGGTTAGAGGTTGTTCCTGATTCTGTACAAATAAGTGGTCCTTCGCAAATTATAGATACTATAAGATATATTCCAACAGAAGATTTAAAACTAGAAGGATTGAATGTTGACTATTCATCAGAATTAAAGGTAAGTCTAGAAGAGTTACCAGAAACAATTACAGTTGTTCCGTCGCAAATAAAAGCATCTATATCGGTTAGTAAATTTACAGAAGGCAGCCAGAAAATTCCAATAACCTTGAATAATGTACCGGAGGGATTAGAAATTAAGATTTTTCCAAAAGAAATTTCAGTGGTTTATAGAGTTGGTTTAGATAAATATAATGAAGTAAATCCTCGAGATTTTATGATTGTTGCTGATTATGCAAAAGCATCTGAAGAGAGTTTGTATCTTACCCTAGAGCTAGTTAATAAGCCAGCGTATATTCATGATGAAAGGTTACAGGTAAAACAAATTCAATTTGTAGTTTTAAAGTAAAAGAAGGGTATGATGATAGTTGGATTAACAGGGGGTATAGGTAGTGGTAAAACAACGGTAGCAAACATGTTTAAAGAACTGGGGGTTGCAGTGTATATAGCTGATGATGAGGCAAAAAAAATAATGAACACAAATAGTGGTGTAAAAGATAAGATAACAAGTTTACTGGGAAACGAAGCTTATATCGATAATGAATTAAATAGATCATATATAGCTAATATTGTGTTTAATGATGCAGAAAAATTGAAACAATTAAATGAGATTGTTCATCCTGCAGTAGCAAATCATTTTGATAGTTGGAAAAACAAACAAAATGGAAGTTATGTGATAAAAGAAGCAGCTATACTTTTTGAAAACAAAGGGTATGAGCAATGTGATTATACCATTCTAGTTTCTGCACCAGAAGAAATAAGGATCCGAAGAGTACTAAAAAGAGATAAAGATAGTTCAGTAAATGATATAAAATCAAGAATGAATAATCAATGGAGTGATACAAAGAAAATACCTATGGCGGATTTTGTGATAAATAATGAGTATTTGGAAAAGACTAAGGATCAAGTGTGTGAAATTCATAAAAAAATATCTTCTCAAGAGCCTTATAATCCGAATCTTTCATTTTGTTAACATTTGGTTAAACCGTAAAGTAGCTAAATGTTAAAGTCTTACTTTTGATATATGAATAAAAGGTTATTCGTGTTGCTGATAATCCTTATGAGTTTGTCGTTAATCGGGATTATTTTTGTTCAGGGATACTGGATAAAT
Organism: Aquimarina aquimarini; assembly: GCF_900299535.1. GTDB lineage: Bacteria > Bacteroidota > Bacteroidia > Flavobacteriales > Flavobacteriaceae > Aquimarina > Aquimarina aquimarini. Next base: position 102,079 of record NZ_OMKE01000023.1, read on the forward strand.
AATACGGTAGAAAACAATGAAGAACAGTTTTCTTTTAATGCTAAACAAATACTAACATCTGTATCCAATAGGATTCAGTATAGAGAGTTTGAGGAAATGTTTTTTCCCTTACGAGAAATTTTGGATAGCATTGATGAACCTGATAATAAAACGATACGTCAATTATTGAATATTAGTGTTGATAACACGACAAAGTCATTTGCGAGGGCAAATGATATTTTAGAAGAAGATCATAAATTATTTTCATCTTTTATTAATTTAGATATAGATACAGTACGATTGAAGAATATTTTAAATCGTAATACTGATTCTGCAGAAAGAAGTAATCAAAGTGATTTGGTGAAGCAGAATTCAAAGTCTAAGTTAGAAAGAATACAAGGTTTAACAGATCTAGAGCGGGTAGATTATGAAGTAGTTATAGGAGAGATAGCCAGTTTTATACCAATTCACAGAAGGGTGCAGGAACGTGAAGTAGAGTATCTGTTGAAAAAAGAACTGGAAGAGAGAGATATAAAAGTAGACTTTGAATATGCAATATATAGTAATGCACTTGCAACCAAAGTACGTTCTGATGATTTTAGTTTGGATTATCCAACGACATATGCGATACCCCTTTTTGTAAATGAAAAAGGTGTAAGTGAGTATCAGTTATATGTTAACTTTACTGGAAAAAAACAGTATGTCCTTTCCTCTATAAAAGGAATGGCCATATTATCAATATTGTTCACACTAATTATAGTGGTAGCATATTCCAGTGCTTTGTCACAATTAATGCAACAGCGACAGATATCTCAAATTAAAACGGATTTTATTAATAATATGACGCATGAACTCAAAACACCTATTGCTACCATTAATTTGGCTTTGGATGCTATAAAAAACCCTAAGATTGCAGGTGATTCAGAGAAGATACATCGATATATGAGAATGATAAGAGAAGAAAATAAAAGGATGCATGCGCAAGTTGAAAATGTATTGAGAATATCTCAACTAGAAAAAAATGAACTTAACATTAAAAAAGAAAAGCAAGAATTGCATGATATTATTGAAGACGCGGTGACACATGTGTCTTTGATTGTAGAGAATAGAGAAGGTTATATCAAAATGCATTTTGGAGCACTCAAGACCACAATATTGGCCAATGATAGTCATTTGACCAATGTAATTGTAAATATCTTAGATAACGCAATAAAATATTCTGAAGAAGAACCTAAAATTGATGTATATACAGAAAATGTGAAAAATAGTATAGTCCTCAAAATTAGAGATCAAGGAATTGGTATGAGTAAAGTTGCACAAAAAAAGATTTTTGAAAAGTTTTTTAGAGAGCATACAGGCGACTTGCATAATGTAAAAGGACATGGGTTGGGGCTAACTTATGTAAAAAGAATTATTGATGACCATCATGGTCAAATTTGGGTGGAGAGCGAAAGGGGAAAAGGCTCCACATTTATAATTAAATTACCGTTAATATCTTAAAATATGGAAACAGAAAACAAAAAGATTCTGCTTGTAGAAGACGATCCAAACTTTGGAACAGTGTTGAAAGATTATCTTGTTATGAATGATTATGATGTTGTACATGCTAAAAATGGTATGGAAGGCTTCGAAAAATTCAAAAAAGATGATTATGATATGTGTATATTGGATGTAATGATGCCTTATAAAGATGGATTTACATTGGCAAAAGAGATAAGAGAAAAAAATGAAGAAATACCTATCATCTTTTTGACAGCAAAAGCAATGAAAGAAGATGTGTTAAAAGGATATAAGGTAGGAGCAGATGATTACCTTAATAAACCTTTTGATAGTGAGGTACTATTGATGAAGATACAGGCTATTATGCAACGCAAAAGTACAGAGTCTGTGGCAGATAGTAAGCAATTTGAATTTAGAATTGGTGGGTTTCACCTTAATTCAAAACTTCGTTTTTTAACGTTTAAAGAAGAAGACCCTATTAAGCTTTCTCCAAAAGAGAATGAACTACTACGTTTATTAGCATTGCACCTTAATGATTTGATGCCTAGGGAATTGGCGTTAACAAAAATATGGAGAGATGATAACTATTTTACCTCTCGTAGTATGGATGTATATATTGCTAAGCTTAGAAAGTATCTTAAGAAGGATGAAAATGTAGAGATTCTTAATATACATGGAGAAGGATTTAGGCTTGTTGTAAGAAATCTAGATTCTTAGAAATAGTAACGGTAAAACTGATACAAAGAAGTTCGCTATGGTTTAGTTATAGTGAACTTCTTTCTATATACGTACTAATTTTTTCAATAGGATCTATGTAATCAAACCATTTGGTTTCGGTATCTTTTTTAAACCAAGTGAGTTGTCTTTTGGCAAAACGTCTGGTGTTTTTTTTGATTTCTGAAATAGCGAAATTTACATCCCACTCCTTATCTAAGTACTTGAAAATTTCTTTGTAGCCAACAGTGTTTAGCGCATTTAAATGCTTATATGGGTAAAGTTCTGTTACCTCATCCAATAATCCGTTTTCTACCATTATATCAACCCTTTGGTTTATTCTGTCATAAATGATCTCTCTCGTTGCAGTGATTCCTATTTTTATGATATTAAAAGGTCTTTTCTTTTTTGGTTTAGAAAGAAAAGAAGAATACGGCTGCCCGCTACCAATACACACCTCTAGAGCTCTCATTACTCTATGCGTATTTTGTAAATCAACCTTATCATAATATACAGGATCCAAAAGTTTGAGTTCTTGTTGTAATACTTCTATCCCCAAACTATCATATTTTTCTTGAATTTTTTTACGAACCTCTATATCGATTTCAGGAAAATGATCTAACCCTTTGGTTAGAGCATCTATGTATAAACCAGAACCACCAATAAGAATAGCATAATCTTTGATTTTGAATAGCTCATCGATTTTATTTAAAGCATCTTTTTCAAAATCTCCAACACTATATTCATCATGAATACTTATATGTTGAATAAAATGATGTTGCGCTTGTGCTAATTCTTCTGGAGATGGAGCAGCGGTACCAATATACATTTCCCTATAAAACTGTCTGCTATCTGCTGAAACAATTTCACAATCAAAATGTTGAGCAAGACGAATACTCAAATTTGTTTTTCCTATACCAGTTGGTCCTGTGATTACAATCAGGTTTTTATTCATGATCGTTAAATAAGTGTTCTCCGCATTTGTGACAAAACTTAGCACTGTCTGAGTGCTCATCCTCATTACAGTTGCTACATGATTGAGTGTTTAGGTGTACTTTGTTGATTTGATGTTGCGTATATTCTGCACTTACAATACCAGTTGGTACTGCGATAATACCATATCCCATAACCATAATAATGGCAGCAATAAATTGCCCCAATGGAGTAATAGGTGCGATGTCTCCATAACCAACGGTTGTTAACGTAACAATACACCAATAGACACTAATAGGAATGCTTTTAAAACCACTTTCTTCTCCTTCTACAATATACATCAGAGTACCCATGATAATACATAGAACCAACACAGCGAATAAGAATACGAGTATCTTGGCTCTACTATCTTTGATTGCTTTGGCAAGTCTATTAGACTCACTGATGTAGCGAGATATTTTTAAAATTCTAAAAACACGAAGGAGTCGTAATGCTCTTACTGCAAGAAGTGCACTGGTACCAGTTATAAAAAAAGAAAGATATAAAGGCAGTGTAGACAAAAGATCAATTATACCATAGAAACTAAAAACATATGAAGATGGTTTTTTTATAGAAATAATACGTGCTACATATTCTAAAGTAAAAAATACGGTGATTACCCATTCAGCATAATTTAATAATCTATACGTTTCTAGAGGTAACCCTTTGACGCTCTCTAGCATTACAAAAATGATGCTCAATACGATCAAAATAAGTAAAATAACATCAAATAATTTTCCTATACGAGTATCAGCTTCATAGATAATGCTATGCAACTGATTTTTCCAGGTAATATCGGGTGAATTGTTCTCCAATTTTTTTGATTTTTATTAAAAATAATAAAACTTAGATATTAAACTTTAGGAATAGGAATAATCTTCAGTTTTTTATGTGTTCTTACATAACTCTGGATGATATGTTGAGCATCTCTATTATGTGTCATAGGGGTAATAATAGTTCGTAAGATATCAATGTTGTTAATTTGATGATTGAGGTTGAAATACCCAATACCTTTAAACTTCCCTTCCTCGATCAATATGATACTTTGTTCATCGATATCTCTACCTTGATCTACTATAATCATATCTTGACTATGAAAAGAGTGATTAAAAATGAGTTTTTGAGCACGAATATTATACTCTTCACTAGTTTCATCAAGAATACAGGCTCCCTGGCATTGTTTTATGGTATAATTAAAACAATTACTTTTTCCGTTATCTAGTCCCATCAATTTTTGACATAGATTGTATTCTTCTGTCCATCGATGCATAAAAGATTTAGCTTGTTGCCTGTTGGAAAAAGTGGTAATACTTTTTTTACGACTATCAGCTTTTGCGACTTTAAAATTTATATACCCATTTTCGTCTGTAAATTGATATAATGCCTGATCAAATTTTGTTTTTCGTAATGCTCTGTTGTATTTAGGTTTAGTACGTTTTATTTCTTCATTTTCCTTCAATAAGGCTAAAAGTTCACTGCCCGTAGTTTCGTAAGTTACATTGACAACTTCTTCCTGAATTTTTTTTGACTTTCTATTATCATTGGTAAAATGCTGATTAAGTCTTTTTTTGATGTTTTTGCTTTTACCAATATAGATAATCTTTCCATCTTCTCTATGCATATAATATACTCCAGTAACACTAGGAGCCATTTCAATCAGTCCCAAAAGTTTGCTATCTACTTGTCGCTTGGTTTCCGTGCGAACTGTTTCTGTAATAATCTTTTTTTCTAGATCCTTTGCCAAAAGGAGCTTGAATAGTTTTACTGTTGCAAGAGCATCACCATTGGCTCGATGTCTGTCAGAAATAGGAATACCTAACCCACGAGTTAGCTTACCAAGACTGTATGATTCTTGATCAGGAATTAATTTTTTAGAGAGTTCTACAGTACATAGAGATTGTCTTGAGAATTCAAACCCTAATCTAGAAAACTCTGTTCTTAATATTCGGTAGTCAAAACTGGCATTATGAGCAACAATCACGCAATCGGTGGTGATTTCTACGATTCTCTTAGCTACTTCATAAAACTTTGGAGCATTACGTAGCATGTTATTATTTATTCCTGTAAGATTGACTACAAAGGGTTGTATGGGGCGCTCAGGGTTAACCAAACTTATAAATTGATCAACTACGGTATGCCCATCAAATTTATAAACAGCAATTTCAGTAATTCCTTCTTCATTATACTTTCCTCCAGTTGTTTCGATATCTAAAATTGCGTACATAGTGTGGTATCAGTATAGCTACTATTTTTTTGGTTGTGTAAGATATAATTTATTTTACTAGTTGTAATTTCTGGCTCCAAAGATAGAGCTTCCTATTCTCACCATGGTACTACCTGAATCAATTGCAGTTTTGTAATCACCACTCATGCCTATAGATAGTGTTTGTAAATAAGGGTGTTTGGGTTGTAGTTCTTTATAAAAAGTTGATATCTTTTCAAACTCATTTTTAATTTGTTGCTGGTCACTAGTAAAAGTAGCCATGCCCATGAGGCCTTGGATATGAATATTAGTTAACGATTTAACCTCTTCAGAGTTTAATAATGTAATAGCATCGTTTTGAGTTAAGCCAAATTTACTTTCTTCTTCGGCAATTTTGACTTGTAGTAAGCAATTAATAACTCTATTATGCTTTTTTGCCTGTTTATTGATCTCTTTTAATAATTTGTAACTATCTACAGCATGTATTAAATCTACAAAGGGAGCCATGTATTTAACCTTATTGGTTTGTACATGCCCAATCATATGCCAGCTAATATCTTTTGGTAGCGCTTCCCATTTTTCTGTCATTTCCTGTATTTTGTTTTCTCCAAAGACACGTTGCCCTGCATTATATGCATTTATAAGGTCATTAATAGGTTTGGTTTTGGATACAGCAACTAAAGTAATTTCTTGGGGAATCGATTTTTTTATAGCTAGTAGATTCTTTTCAATATCATTCATAGTCAACAAAGATATTTAAATTCCGTTAGTTTGTTACAATAGATTTTATCATTGCATTATAGAATGTTCTTTGTATTCATTGTTTTTAAAACTCATATATGGTAATGCCGCTTCTTAATTTAGGTTCTATGTAGGTGCTTTTTGGTGGCATTGTAAGTCCTTGGTCAGCAATTTTTTTGATTTGATCTACAGATGCAGGAAAGAGTCCAAAACCTACTTTATACTCTCCTTTGTCTACCATGCTTTTTACATAAACAATATCATTTTTGCCATGAGAATACTCTATACGAGTATCTGTTCTTAGATCTTCTATATTCAGAATAGGTTTAAGTACTGTTTTGTACAAAATTTGAGCATCTAATTCTTCTAATGCATCTGCAAATTGATATGCTGTTTTTCTTAGGTACAGTGAATAAAATTCACCATCCAAGTACATGCTAAAATGATGAGGTTTTGAAGGCTTATAAACCTCTAAACCTCTATTTTCTATACGAAACCATTCATCTAATAGGATAAGAAATTCCTCTTTAGTTAATCCATTGAGATCTTTTATTAGCCTGTTAAATTCATAAATTTTTAAATCTGATTCAGGTATAAGGTAGCTCATAAAGAAATTATAAGATTCATTACCTTGATGTTTAGGGTTATTTTCTTTTAGGTCTTTAGATAATAAATAAGACGAGGCAGAACGGTGATGGCCATCGGCAATATAAATTGTTTTAATAGAAGAAAAAACCTCTTGAATACTATTTATAGATTGGATATCATCTATTTGCCAGAGGTAATGTGTATCTCTATTGGTAGTGGTAAATTCATATTCTGCTCTTTCTTCTATAGTTTTAGAAATGATTGTGGTAATAGTATCATTATCAGGATACGTAAGCAGTACTGGTTCGGCATTAAACCCTACTGTTTTTAAATACTCTTTAAATGTGTTTTCTCGATACTGAATAGTATCTTCATGTTTTTTGATAATATCATTTTCATAATCTTCTGCACTGGCAGCTGCTATAATACCACAAAAAGACTCTTCTTCCCGGTTTACTATTTTATAAATATAATATGAGGGTACATCATCTTGTATAAAAATCTGATCTTCTTTGAATTCCAAATATCTATTTCGAACTAGTTTATAGCGTTCTTCGCCAGATATTTCTTTTTGGTATTTATAACCAGGATTTACAATATGTAAAAAAGAGTAGGGATTATAATCCATTCGAGAATCTCGTTCAAAAGGTGTGTAACTTTGATAAGATCGAGAGGCAATCAAGCCTACTTTGTCTCTTGTTGGTCGTATAGCTTTGAACGGATGAATTTTTGCCATTATAATATCGTATTGTTTTTGTGGACTTCAAAAATAGAAAATTCATATGTATCTACTTGATGAATTATGTATTCTGATTACAGAATATAAAAAAATCTACAAATTTTCTTCTTAGATTTTGAATTTAGAGTAATAAAACTCCCTTTTTCTTACGCAGTAAATTCAAAATTATAATAGGTATTTGAAAAAAAGCACCAAAACTACATGTTTTGGTGCTTTTGAAGTACGTTTTTTTAGATGAGAGTTTCTGTCTCAATTTTTCTTTATAAAATCAGTAGGGTCTAGATACCCACCAGTTTCTATTGCATACCCGCCACCAATATCCATAAAAATACTATCTCTAATTTCTAGGTGTAAGTGGGCTTTGTATATGCCATTAGCATTACCAATGGTTCCTATCTGAATTCCTTTTTTTATTAAATCTCCTTCTTTTACGAATATTGAATTACAGTGTGCATATACAGATTCATAATATTTTCCTTTGAATTTATGTATAACTCTGATTACTTTACCCCAACCTCCTTGGATATCTTTTGCAAAAGAGACATATCCATTAGCTATTGTATAAATAGGATCTCCCATATCGGTGTTACCACCTCCAACGCCATTCCAATCATCACCTAAATGATTGTTCTCTTTAAACTTTTGTGCGTTGTAATAGCCTTTTGCATTAGGTTTTCCTACAGGAAAATCAAAACTGGTAGCTATAAAATCAGGATTATTCTTAAAAACAGTAGTATATTTTTGGTATCGATCCTGTGAGGTGTTTGTATGAGTAACAACGGTAGCCTTACTATGTTGAATAGTTGAAACTTTTTGCTTCTCTTTACAAGATAGTATAATTACAAATATGGATACTAGTATAAGCCTAGTCATTGTAAATGGATACAATTGATTTTTTAAACGAATTGTTTTGAAACGTTTTCTGCTTTCCTACTTTCAGAATAGTCATAAAACCCTTCTCCACTTTTTACACCAAGTTTACCGGCCATTACCATATTAACTAATAGAGGGCAAGGAGCATATTTAGGGTTTTTAAATCCTTCATACATTACGTTAAGTATAGATAAACATACGTCTAAACCAATAAAATCAGCTAGTTGTAGAGGTCCCATTGGATGTGCCATTCCTAATTTCATCACTGTATCAATTTCTGCTACTCCAGCAACACCATTATACAATGTTTCTATAGATTCATTGATCATAGGCATAAGGATACGGTTTGCTACAAAGCCTGGGTAATCATTTACTTCTACAGGAACCTTACCTAGTGTTTTAGAGATTTCCATAATAGTATTGGTTACTTCATCAGAAGTATTATATCCTCTGATTATCTCTACCAATTTCATAATTGGCACAGGATTCATAAAATGCATTCCTATAACCATATCAGGACGATTTGTTACAGCAGCTATTTGTGTAATCGATATAGACGAGGTATTTGTAGCTAAAATGGTATGTTCTGAACAAACTTCACTTAATTCTTCAAAGATTTTTAATTTTAGGTTTACATTTTCTGTAGCAGCTTCTACAACCAACTCAGCATATTCTACTCCTTCTTTGATATTAGTATAGGTAGCAATATTATCCAAAGTAGCTTCTTTATCTGCTTCAGATATTTTTTCTTTGGCAATCATTCTATCCAAATTCTTAGTGATAGTGGCTAATCCTTTATCAAGTGATTGTTGTGAGATATCTATGAGTTGTACTTTAAACCCTTTTTGAGCAAAAGTATGTGCAATTCCGTTTCCCATAGTTCCCGCTCCGATTACTGCAATGTTTTTCATATGTGTATTGTTTTTTTGTTAAAGTAAGTGTATTTTGTTTTTATTGTTAATGAGAAAAACAATCAATGATTTTTAAAGCTACCTCTAATGCTTTTTTACCTTGTTCTAGAGAAACAATGGGTGTTGTATTGTTCTTAATGGCTTGTGCAAAGGTATCCAGCTCATCCAGTATTGCATTATTAGATGCAATATCGGGGTTGTCAAAATAAATTTGTTTTTTTATTCCTTCTGCATTTTGTAATATCATAGCAAAATCATCAGGTTTTTCTGGAGCATCTTTCATTTTTACAACTTCGCATTTTTTTTCAAAGAAATCTACAGAGATATACGCATCACGTTGGAAAAATCTGGATTTTCTCATATTCTTTAGTGAGATTCTACTTGCTGTAAGATTCGCGACACATCCATTTTCAAATTCGATACGAGCATTTGCTATATCTGGCGTTTCACTAATTACAGATACACCACTAGCACTAATATGTTTGACTTCAGAATGTACAACATTTAGTATTGCATCAATATCGTGAATCATAAGATCTAAAACGACAGGAACATCAGTTCCTCTGGGGTTAAATTCTGCTAGTCTGTGTGATTCGATAAACATTGGGTTATCAATTTTATCGGCTACAGCTGTATAGGCAGGATTAAACCGTTCTACATGACCAACTTGTCCCTTTACATTATAAGTATTGGCGAGATCAATAAGTTGTTTAGCTTCGTCTACAGTATTTGTAATTGGTTTTTCTATAAAAACGTGTTTACCCGCTTTGATCGCTTGTTTTGCTACTTCAAAATGAGCAAAAGTTGGGGTGACTATATCTACTACATCAACAGCATCTATTAATTCCTGAGCAGAATTAAACAATTGATATCCGAATTCATCAGAGATAGCTTTAGCTTGGGCCTCACTAGCATCGTAGAAACCTATTAGTTCATAATTGTCTGATTGTTGTAGAAGACGTAAATGGATTTTACCAAGGTGTCCCGCACCGAGTACTCCAGCTTTGAGCATAATTCAAGATTTTACACAAAAATAGTATTATTTATAAATTTTGAATCCTAATTATATCTAAAATGCAAAATTTTAGTCAGAACATAAAAATAGTTTATAAATCTTTAAAATGTTTATGTAATTTTATCCGGCTAAATAACCCTTATAATAGTGAAAGATACCCTTAGACATGCTGGAAAAAGAAAACAATTGGTAGATGTACTGATCAAAAAAGGGATCAAGAGCAAAGCCGTATTATCTGCTATAGCCAAGATTCCTAGGCATTTATTTATTGATTCTGGATTCGAAGATCATGCATATCAAGATAAAGCGTTTCCGATTGGTGCAGATCAAACGATTTCTCAACCATATACTGTAGCTTTTCAAAGTGAATTATTAAAAGTAGAAAGAGGAGATCAAGTATTAGAAATTGGTACGGGATCTGGATATCAAACGGCAGTTTTATGTGAACTTGGAGTCAAAGTATATAGTATTGAACGACAAAAAGAGCTCTTTAAAAAAACAAAATTGTTATTGTCAAAATTAGGATATCGACCTAAGTATTTATCATTTGGAGATGGATATAAAGGATTAGTAGAACATGCACCATATAAAGCTATTATTGTAACTGCGGGTGCTCCTTATGTTCCCAAACCATTATTAAGTCAATTGCAAATCAATGGGCGTTTGGTGATTCCTGTGGGAGAAAAAGTGCAGATAATGACCCTTTTTGTTCGTAAAAGCGAAACAGCATTTGAAAAACATGAATTTGGAGAGTTTCGATTTGTTCCTCTGTTAGAGGATAAAAATTGAGTTCAGTGAAAAAAGCAGAAGTTATACTTGGCTTTTTTATTTTCTTAGGAATTGTTTTGTTTATATCGAATTATCCTTTTGGAGCTGTAATACTACTGCTTGCTGGTTTGATGTTGTCTGGGTTTTATATAGGATATGGAGTCTTTCTGTTTAATGATATTAGTTTACGAGCATTACTTACTAAAGGAACATCTTTGTTTAGAGATATAAAGGTACAAGATATTATGCTCTCTATCATTAGTAGTATTAGTATTTCTATTCTTATAATGGGGGTACTTTTTAAAGTGTTGAGGTGGCCTTTTGCTCATGAGAATCTTTTGGTTGGTTTCATTATGGTTGTGATAGCTTTGGGATTTGTTTTGAGAAATCGTTTAGTAAATAAAAGAACGGTTTATAGGAGACTTTTTTTGAGATTAATTGTGTTTGGGGGAATAGGTCTCGCATTGCTAACTCAATCAAACTCTATATTTATAGAATTGAAATACAAAGATTACCCGAATTATATTGAAGCAGTCAAAGAATTAAATGAAGATCCTGATGATATTTTATTACAAGAAAAGGAACAACTAGAATATGATAAAATGAAAGGGAGATAATTAGTAACGATTAATTACTTCTTTGTTATCTGAAATCCTTTTTAATACGATCAAGGTTTCTTTTGTTATCTCTATCTTTTATAGTTTCACGTTTATCATACATCTTTTTACCTCTAGCAAGAGCGATATTAAGTTTTGCCAATCCACGATCATTTACAAAGAGTCGGGTAGGAATGATGGTTAATCCTGAATTTTTTACTTCTTTTTCAAGTTTTTTTAATTCTTTTTTATTTAATAATAGTTTTCGTTCACTTTTTGGATTGTGATTAAAATAGGTAGCATGAGAATATTCTTCAATATTCATGTTGATTACAAATAGTTCATTATTATTAAATTCACAAAAACTCTCTGCAATACCTGCTTTACCTTCTCGTATTGCTTTTATTTCTGTACCAACAAGTTTGATTCCAGCAGTATATTTATCGATGAATTCATATTCAAATTTGGCCTTACGATTGAGTATATTGATCTTATTCTGTTTCATGTCTGGATATTCGGGGTACTTTTAATAAATAAATACAAAAGTACAAAGCTTTCCTGAAAGAAAGCCAAGTACAAAAAATGAATATACAAATACTTTTCTAAGGTTCTTGAAATTGAATGGTAGATATCTTACTATCTGTACTAAGTTGTAAATCCATTATCAATACAGTTTTATCAAATTCAGCTGAGTAACTGTATATGTTTTCAGCTATTTCTATAAATGTTATACTCTTTAGGTTACCAAATTCTTTATAACAACCATTTATAAATAGAGAAACTCCTTTTTTTGTAGTTGCTTCTTGTAGTTCTGTAGTATACATATCATAAATAGCATCTACATCTTGGGCATTATAATTTTGTTGAAATTTCTTTGTTACGCTTTTGTAAGTAATTTCATCTTGAGATACAGTTGTATGAGTAATTGAGCATAGTAAGATTAGAACGACATATCGTATGGTGATCATATTTTGGGTAGTTTTTAATATTATTTTTTCATTCTTAAATTTATAAAAAAATAATAATTGATTGAAATGAAAGCTTAAGTTTATTTTGGTAATAGTTTGATGGTTAGTTTGTTATTAAGAAGTAGGTAATGATTTTGTTATAGAAGTTCTTTAGTTTAACATAATCCTTACACTTATTGATAGGGTAAAGGTTAAATTAGTTTTTTTTAAATTAATTTATATGAGACGCTATTTTGGGATACTATTGGTGACCTTTTCTTTTTTGAATATAACGATTGCTCAATCTTCTGCTACAGAAATAGTTGATAATGCAATTAAAATTTCTGGTGGAACAACATATGATAATGCAGTTGTATATTTTTCTTTTAGAAATAAAACTTATAGAAGTGATAGAAAGAAAGGGATGTATAAGCTAGAGAGGTTTGTAGATACTCCTAATGGTGTAATACATGATGCAGTAGGTAATTCTGGATTAAAACGTGCTATAGAGAATTGCCCTGTAAAAGTTCCAGATTCTTTGGTAACAAGAATAAGCGATGGTGTAAATTCTGTGCATTATTTTGCTAATTTACCCTATGGACTTAATGCTACTGCAGTCAATAAAAAATTAATAGGAGAAGCTACAATCAATGAGATTTCATATTTTAAGATACAAGTAACATTTAACCAAGAGGGGGGAGGTACTGATTATGAAGATGAGTTTATGTATTGGATTCGTAAGGAGGATTTTACAGTAGATTATCTAGCTTATAAATACGCTGTTAATGGGGGAGGTATACGTTTTAGAGAAGCTTATAATTCAAGAGTAGTAAACGGAATACGCTTTGTAGATTATAATAATTATAAGGCAGATGATTTGAGTACTCCTTTGAGTAATTTGGATGAATTATTTGAAAAAGGGAGGTTGAAATTACTTTCAAAAATAGAATTAAAAGATATCTACGTATATCCCAATTAATTTATGATAAGTACAGTGTCAGTAATTACTTCTCCTGTGATCTTTACAATAAATAATTTACCATAGATCGTCTCATCGATTGAGTTGTATTTATTTTTGCCAATTATTTTATTTACAAAAGTAGGAGTCGTATTACTATGACCTACTACAACTGTTGTTTTTCCAATAGTATTTTGCTGAAAATCGATATCGTTTAGTTTTTTAGGATTGTAAATTTTCATTTCTAATCCTTTGCTTTTTGCGATAGGTGCTGCAGTTTTTTTTGTTCTAATATAATCAGTGGTGTATACGTAATCTATAGGAGTATCCTCAAGTATTTTTGCCCAATTTTTTGATCGTATTTTACCTGATTCAGTAAGTTTTGGGTTATGATCTTTTGGATTACTTAAATCTTTTTCTGCATGTCTAATAAAAAAATAAGTGGTGGTTGGTTGCTGAGAGTTTTGAGCAGAACCTACCCATGAAAAAGAAACAATAAATAGAGCTATTAATATTCTCATAGTATTTTTAAATACGAAAGCAGTTATAAAAAATATTTTTTATAACTGCTTGGTTATTCTAACATTCCTGTTTGCCAAACAACTAATACCATTGATAAGATTGCTATAATAAAAAATCCTATATAAATATAGGTGCTCCTCTTTTTATTAGAGGAACCTAAATTTCGAGAAAATTTCATGATAGTTAAGGTTTAATAGTTGTATTTATAATAAGACTATTAAAAAATAATATTGTTACACTTTTTGTGGTTTGAATTGTGAAATTCTTTCTTCAAAACTTGTTGCTGATATAGGAACTACCACGTTTTGAAATAATTCTATGAGTTGTTGGTCATGTTTCCATTTTTTTTGTTTTGCAAGATTAAAATGCACAAAGGTGCTCCATAGTATAGCTTTGATTTCTGTTTTATCTTGGTTCCACATTCTTATTTCTACTTGTAATTGATTTTCTGTAAACTGTATAAGCTGTGAATCAATAGTAACTTTTTCCATAAGGAGTGCTGGTCTTATGTAAGCTATTTGATTAGTACCAACAACCCAACTTACTCCTTTGCTTTTTGCGAGATCAAAAATATCGAGGTTATAGCACTCTTTTATTTGATCCTCACGTGCATTAATCATATAGTTGATATATGATGCATTATTGAGATGATTAAAAGGATCACAATCTTGAAACCTTATTAGTGCTTTGCTTTCTGGTGTTTTTGTTAGTGTCATGATTTCTTTATTTATTTTATACCGATTGGTATATTTTAGGTTAAAAAAAATGATAATTATCTTTTTAGCTTTTTATGAATCATGGTATCTATCTGATCCATGGTTTCCAATAAATAGCTGTTATCCTCCATAGTATGAGTCATAAAAATAGCACCTGTTATCATGCTATATAGTCGTTTTGCATATAGTATAGAATCTATTTCTTCTTTTATCTCGTTATGTTTTTTCCCCTTATCAATAAGTTTGGCTACATTGTTTTGAATTTTAGTGATAGCTGATTTTACATGTGCAAAAAGAGTAGGAATCTGATATTTTGCATCTACTCCCATATTGAGTACTGGACACCCACCTGTTTCTTGAGTATAATTGTAATAGTTTCTATAAAAATCGGTAATTAAAAATAATTTCTCAATAGGTGATTTACTTAATGATTGATGCTCTGCAATACGATCTATCATATTTCCTTCGGTCATTTTGAAAGCAGCAATAGCCAGTTCTTCTTTATTTTTAAAATTACCATAAATTGCACCCTTGGTAAGCCCAGTAGCTTTGGTAATATCACTCAAACTAGTTGCAGCATACCCATTTCTATTAAATATAGGAGCAACGGTTTGAGTTATAAATTCCTTAGTCTGTTCGGCTTTTGTAAGCATGTTATTTCTAATAATAAATGTAAATATATAAAAAATATACCAATTGGTATATTTTTTCATTTTGAATAGAATGTTTTATGTGAAATTTTAATAAACGGTGTCGTTTATTAAAATTGATTGCGTAGATTTGTTTAATTAAACGTAAGCGTCTAATTGTGCCAAAAATAATAGCTAAAAAAGAAGATTGGATAACCTTAGGGTATAAGCAATTTTCTGAACAAGGAATTCGGGGGATAGTGGTCGAAAAAATGGCTCTACAACTAAAGGTTAATAAATCAAGTTTTTATTGGCACTTTAAAACAAAAAAAGATTTTATGAATGAAATAATATCTTTTTGGGTAACCATAGATACTAATAAAATAGTATCATCTATAGAAAAAAAACAATCTGGTAAAGAAAAATTTGAAAAGCTGATAGAGTTGGTATTTAAGAAAGAACCTTATTTAGATTTTATTTTTTTTCTTAAACGATATGCCATAAAAAACAAGGAAATCCAATTATTGATAGATGAAATAGATAAGCAAAGGATTGATTATACTAAAGGTATACTTATAGAAATGGGATTTTCTATAAATGAAGCAACTATAAAATCTACATTATTTTATAAATATTTAATAGGTTATCATGAAATGATACGCTATAAAGAACAAAGCAAAAATTATGTAAGTAATGTAAAAATAGAACTCAATCAATTTATAAAATATTAACTGATGAAAACTAAAAATATATATTGGATTATTACAGGAATACTAAATTTGTTTACTGCTCTGTTACATTTAATAGCGGGTCAAATGGATCTCATAAATCCGTTATTTCTGAGTAACTTAAGTCTTCAAATACAGGCCGAACTATTAGGTGTTTGGCATATGGTTACTATTATCTTATTTGCTTCTTCTTGGATGTATTTTAAATATGGATTTGATACAAAAAGCAACAATAATTTAGAAACAGTTTCTTTTATAAGTTATCTGTATATCGCTTTCTCATTTGCATTTATCTTTTCAAGCTTTTATCAATCTGTATTTGCATTACAATGGGTTTTGCTCTTACCAATAGGAATATTGGGGCTTGTAGGGATTAAAAAATCCAAATCCAATAATTGATTTGGAGGCTCCTATTTGGTGTTTTTATTTTTTATAATTGAGTTACATAGTTTTTTTGCAAACTCAGGTTTGGTGTACATTTGATGTTTTTCTGAGTCCTCAATAAAAACATCAATATTCATAGTCTTATACCACTCTTCTTTTGGAGTATTTATATCATCCTCTCCATAATAGAGAATTGTTTTTGCTTTAGGTTTATTGGTTTCATAGCGCAGTCTTGTAGAAGAGATAGCATATAATGAAGAGGTGTTTTTATTTTTTAATGCAAATTTCCAGCCTATGGTACCCCCAACACTAAACCCAAGAATGCTTGTTTTTCCTTTTTCAAGTTTCAGTAAATTTTGAACCGCCAGGTTAATTCCTCCATTTACGAATTGTTGATGAAGATTCTCTTCTAGGTATATAGAAGTATCTAGCTCACCAAGTTTACAGCAATCATAATATTGTATTTCAAAATGGTTTTCAAGATTACTGATGTAATAGTTTGTCCAATCTGATTTTTTATACCCCCAGAGGTCTGATAAAAGGATAAGTTTAGGTTTCATACTCTATAATAAATGATGTTGTTTTTATGATGAATGAGTCTGTGTTTTGCTTAAAAAACTAAAAACTGTTATGTTTTATATTTTGGTTTTTCCCATAAAGACACTCACTTTTGGATGTATAGGATTACCAGTAGTTCTTCTAAATGATACAATCTGACCTGTATGGTACAAAGCATCAGATATTGGACCATTAATGATATGCCAAAAAGGAAATTTTGTATCATTATCTTCTTTTCTAAAAGTTACATTTAAATTACCAATATTTTCGTTTGTTTTATCAGCAGATTGTTCACTTGCTTTTTTGAAATTAAGAAGTGTCTTTTTTCTTAATGTTTCAAACGTCATTGTTGATAAATCAGCAGGAGTAAGTCTTATACAAGGCAAGTTATGCATTGTATTGATAATCATTATCGAAAGCCAGTAAATATGTTCAATCGTTTGGTACGTACTATATCCTTCTAATGAAGGTTTATATTCTAAATCAGTTTTTGTAAGGTTTTCTGTAGCCCAATAATAACGATAACCAAGACCATCAATTAATCTGGATATGATCGCGCCAGAAGTGTAATGTTTAGGATATTCAGGAATTTGTTGATAAGGTAATTTCATATAACGAGGCGATTAGGAAATATAATTCCAGATATTTTTATGTTTAGCAAGTTGCTGGTAAGTATATAATAATACTTTATTCTTTTCTAGTGATAGAGAAGGGTCTTCTTTGAGGATTTTCATCGCATAATATCGAGCAGTTTTTAATATATCATTATCCCTTACAATATCTGCTATTTTTAGGTTGAGAACACCACTTTGTTGAGTTCCCATTATATCTCCTGGTCCCCGTAGTTTTAAATCTACCTCTGCAATATCAAAACCATCATTAGTGCGTACCATTGTTTCTAATCTTGTTTTACTATCAGCCGATAGTTTAAAACTTGTCATAAGAATGCAAAAACTTTGCTCTGCACCACGACCTACACGTCCTCGTAGCTGATGTAGTTGAGATAATCCAAATCGTTCTGCACTTTCTATAATCATTACGCTGGCATTAGGTACATTGACACCAACTTCTATTACAGTTGTTGCTACCATAATTTGCGTTTCTCCTTTTACAAAACGATCCATTTCATACTCTTTATCGGCAGGTTTCATTTTACCATGTACGATAGAAATTTGATATTCTGGAGCAGGAAAAGAACGGGCAATACTCTCATATCCGTCCATAAGATCCTTGTAATCCATTGCTTCAGATTCCTGAATCAATGGATATACTACATAGACCTGTCTTCCTTTTTGAATTTCCTCGGTAATGAATTTAAATACTTTTAAACGATTACTATCATATCGATGTACCGTTTTTATAGCCTTACGACCAGGAGGGAGTTCATCAATGACAGAAATATCCAGGTCTCCATACAAGCTCATCGCTAAAGTTCTAGGAATTGGAGTTGCTGTCATTACCAGAATATGAGGTGGATAGGTGTTTTTATGCCATAGTTTTGCGCGTTGTGCCACACCAAACCTATGTTGTTCATCTATAATTGCCAAGCCAAGGTTTTTGAATTGTACTTTGTCTTCCAGCACAGCATGAGTACCAATCAAAATATGTAATGTGCCATTTTCTAATTCCTCATGTATTTCTCGTCGCTCTTTGACCTTAGAACTTCCCATGAGTAATTTTATGTTAATATCTAAATCTTTAGTAAGTTCTTTGATTCCCATATAATGCTGATTGGCTAATATAGCGGTAGGAGCCATTAAACATGCTTGAAAACCATTATCAATAGCGAGTAGCATAGTCATTAAACCTACAATGGTTTTACCAGAGCCCACATCTCCCTGTAAAAGCCGATTCATTTGCGCACTACTGCCAATATCATTACGGATTTCTTTGATTACTCTTTTTTGGGCATTCGTAAGTTCAAAAGGAAGATGGTTTTTATAAAAATCATTAAAATATGCACCAACCTCTGTAAAAGGGAAACCTTTGATTTTGTGTTTACGAATTAGTTTTTTGGTAATAAGTTGTAATTGAATATAAAAGAGTTCTTCAAATTTAAGACGATATTGTGCTTTAGAAAGAAGTTCTTGGCTTTTCGGAAAATGAACATTAAAAACAGCTTCACTTTTAGAAATAAGTTTTAAATCATTGATAATTTCTTGAGACAAGGTATCATAGAATCTTACTTTTGTTTCTATAAACAGCTGTTGCATCATTTTGCTCATTACCCTATTGGTAATTCCCTTGTTAGAGAGCTTCTCTGTAGAAGGATAAATAGGTTGCATTGCTGTCCTTAGGTTTTTTTCATGCTCAGCAAGTAGTTCCATATCAGGATGAGGCATATTAAAACCATTATAATATTTGGTTTTCCCAAAGATAACATAAGAAGTATTCAGCTTTAGATTTTCACGAATCCATTTATGCCCTCTAAACCATACCAACTCTATCGTTCCAGTCTCATCCATAAATTTGGCAACAAGTCTTTTTCCTCTTTTTTGTTCAACAGTTTTAAGGTTGATTATTTTACCAATAATCTGTACTTCGGCAGAATTACGTTGTAATTGATTGATTTTGTAATACTGAGTTTTATCCAAGTATCGATTAGGAAAAAGGTTGATAAGATCCTGATAGGTGTGAATACCCAACTCTGACCTAAGCAAGGTTGCTCGCGATGGGCCAACACCTTTTAGATAATCAATCGGAGTTTGTAAAATAGAAGGATTCATTAGGACGAAGATAGCATTTATTAGAAAATAGTTCAACCAAAATGTTGTCACATAACCAGACTAATTTCGTTATTTTGGCAAAGCATTTGATTTATGTAGTTGATAAGGTAAATACAAGTGTATTATAGATATTAATAAGAAAAAGCGAATGAGATTTATTTTAAGTGTTTTTATTATACTTTTTTCCTTTGCAGGAAATACACAGGAAACAAGTTTAGATATATATAATAAAGAAGTTAAACAACAAGGGTATGTTGATTTTTTAGAAGGAAAGATTGATGTTGAACTGGCTATTAAAAAGAAGGAAATACAAGGGGAGGTAATGTATACTTTTAATATACTAGAACCTACTTCATCTATTTATATTGATGCTCAGCAAATGGAAATTAAAGGTGTTATACTTGATAAAAAACAAATAGATTTTAAATATGACGGTAAAAAAATTATAATTTCTTCTGATTTTAAAACCTCAAAAAATCACAGCATCACAATTCACTATAAAGCTAATCCCAAAAAAGCATTGTATTTTTTAAAGGATTATGAAGGAAATGATCAGATCTGGACACAAGGGCAAGGAAAATATACATCTAATTGGTTGCCAAGCTTTGATGATATGAATGAGAAAGTGATTTTTGATCTTACTATTCAATACGATCATAAGTATCAGGTGATAGCCAATGGTAATTTGGTCAGTACAAATGCAGTAAATGATTCTGTACAAAGTTGGAAATATGATATGAAACGCCCTATGAGTAGTTATTTACTTGCTTTTGTAGTTGGTAACTATGAGAAAGTGGTTGAGATTTCTTCAAATGGTACTCCTTTAGAAATGTATTATTACCCAACAGATAAAGATAAATACGAAGCTACATATAGGCATAGTAAAAAGATATTTGATTTCTTAGAAGCGGAAATCGGTTTTTCTTTTCCTTGGCAGAATTATAAGCAAATACCAGTAAAAGATTTTTTGTATGCAGGTATGGAGAATACGGGAACGACCATTTTTTCTGATGCTTTTGTGGTTGATGAGACTGCTTTTATAGATAGAAATTATATTAACGTCAATGCACATGAATTAGCACATCAATGGTTTGGGGATTTGATAACAGAAACTCATGGAACTCATCATTGGTTACAAGAAGGATTTGCAACTTACTATGCACTTCTTGCAGAGAAAGAGATTTTTGGAGAGGATTACTTTATGTATAAGTTGTACGAGAGTGCAGAGCAACTTACAGAGTTATCCAAGACCAAAAATGCCACCTCATTGATGAACCCAAAGGCAAGTTCACTTACTTTTTATCAAAGAGGAGCATGGGCCGTTCATGCACTGAGAAATTTAATAGGAGATACCAGTTTTAAAATTACGATTCATAACTACCTAGAAAAGTATAAGTTTCAAAATGTGACTACAGATGATTTTATAACAATCGCAGAGGAGGTAAGTGGTACAGACTTAACATCATTTAAGGTATTATGGATAGAAAATATAAAGTTTCCTTCTCAAGAAGCATTAAATATACTTACCAAATCAGAATTTATAAAAAGATATCTAAGTCTGGCACAAGAGCGAACACAGCCATTAGAAGGAAAATGGGGTACTTTGGCAAAAGCATTAGATTTTCCTACAAATGATTATATAGGCCAGGAAGCAGTGTATCAATTAGAAGGAAAGAGCACACCAGAGATCATAGCACTTTATGATAAAGCTTTTGAAACTAATAATGTTTTTGTGCGTCAGGCTATAGCTAATACATTGAGGTCAGTTCCTCAAGGTCTCCAAAAGCAATATGAATCTTTATTAAATGATTCATCATATGCAACTATAGAACCCGCATTATATCATTTATGGACGAGCTTCCCCAAGAAAAGAAAAGAATATCTTGATACTACCAAAGATATCATTGGATTCAATACCAAAAATGTGAGAACATTATGGTTGGTATTGGCATTGAATACACAAGGATATGAAACAGATAAGCATCAAAAATTTTATTTTGAGTTATCAGGATATACCTCACCAAAATATAATACGAGTACAAGAGAGAATGCTTTTGCATATCTAGAAAGTTTACAGGCTTTTTCTGATCAATCATTAATTCATCTAGCAGAAGGGGTGGTGCATTATAATTGGCGTTTTAGAAATTCGTGTAGAAAAATGATGGATAAATTATTAAAAGACGAAGAATATAAAAAGAAATATGTAGTTTTATTAAATGATTTGCCACAAGATCAACAAGATTTTATAAAAAATAAGTTAACCCCATAATATATAATATGCGCGCATTGGTGATTTCTGGAGGCGGTAGTAAAGGAGCTTTTGCAGGAGGCGTTGCACAATATTTGATTCAGGATTTAGGTAGACAATATGATTTGTTTATGGGGACATCTACTGGAAGTTTGTTGGTATCTCACTTGGCAATGTCAAAAATAAAAGAGATAAAAACTTTTTATACATCCGTAAATCAATCTTCTATATTCAGAAACTGTCCATTTACCATAAAAAAGAAAAGATGGTATACTAGTATTAATATCAATCATTTTAATGTACTACTTAATTTAATTAGAGGTCAAAAATCTTTTGGCGATAGTAGAAACCTTAGGGATTTAGTAGAAAATGCCATTTCAGAACCTTTTTTTGAAGAATTAAAAAACGGAGATAAAGATATAATTATCACAGTAACCAATCTATCTACAAATGAAGTAGAGTATAAATCTATAAAAGATTGTGAGTATCAAGATTTTTTGGATTGGATTTGGATATCTTGTAATTACCCGCCCTTTATGAGTTTGGTAAGAAAGAATAATTGTGATTATGTAGATGGTGGTTTAGGATCTATGGTTCCAATAGAAGAAGCAATAAAGAGAGGAGCTACAGAGATTGATGTTATTATTCTGGAAACTGAAGTAAATCATCTAAATCGTATGCCTACAAAAAATCCTTTTTCTTTGATTACAAATATGGTAGACTTTATGATGGATAGGATAGAGCATCAAAATATTAGAATAGGTAAGTTCAAAGCTATGGAGAAAGATGTTGCTATAGATTTATATTATACACCTACTGTGCTCACTACCAATTCATTAATTTTTGATAAAGAAAAAATGACACAATGGTGGACAAAAGGTTATAACTTTGCAAAGAAAAAAAACGTTTCGAACCCATTATAATATGCGAGCATTAGTAATTTCAGGAGGAGGTAGTAAAGGAGCTTATGCTGGTGGTGTGGCTCAATACTTAATTCAGGAACAAGGTAAAAAATATGACCTCTTTCTGGGAACCTCTACAGGTAGTCTTTTAATCTCACAATTGGCGTTGGGTAATATCGATAAGATGTATGATATCTATACCAATGTAAATCAACATACCATTTTTAATGTAAACCCTTTTGTTGTTAGAAAAAAAGGAAATAGAGAATTTGTATCTATTAATTTCTTTTCATCTTTATGGCAGTTTATAAAGAAGAAACGCACTTTTGGAGAAAGTAAGAATTTAAGAAAAGCAATTAGAAGAAATTTTTCTGAGGCAGAATTTAGATTGGCTAGAAAAAAAGTGGACGATGTTGTGGTGACTGTTTCTAATCTTACCAAAAATACGACAGAATATAAATCGATTAATGATTTTTCTTATGAGGATTTTTGTGATTGGATTTGGATATCCTGTAATTATGTTCCTTTTATGAGTTTGGTAACCAAAGACGGATGCGAGTATGCAGATGGTGGATTTGGGTGTATGGTGCCTATTCGAGAAGCAATAAGAAGGGGAGCTACAGAGGTAGATGCAATTATTTTGGAATCAGAGAATATGGAGCACAATAAAGTATTGGGTAAAAATCCATTTTCTCTTATGGTAAACCTATTTAGTTATATGTTGGATCAGGTAGAAGGGCATGATACCGTGTTAGGTAAATTAGCTGCGATCAATAGAGAAGTACCTCTCAATTTATATTATACACCATCTAAACTTACCGAAAATTCATTAGTTTTTAATAAAAAATTGATGAGTAGTTGGTGGCGACAAGGGTTTGAATACGCCGCTAATAAAGCAAAGCTTGCAGAGGAAAACAAAATCAAGGATATAGATATGGCAGGGTAGTTTTCTGAAAAAAAATCAAATATATAAATTGATATATTGTAGAGAGAATCCCTACAATATATCACTAATTTCATTTTTGATAAAAGCTAGTGCAGCATCACTAGGAGCTCCTTTTTCTACAAGTTCAGTAAGAATTATTTCTCGCATTTTATCAGCAGAATCAACTGATTCTTGCAATGTTGTTTTTCTAATCAAAGAAATAGTAGCATTTTTAGCAGCTTTAACAGTATTCCAACATTCATCAGACACATAAATTTGTTGTGTGAGATTATGTTCAAACTCTTGATCGATTGTGTGAATTAATAAAGATTCGTAATTTTTTTTGTCTTCTCCTACAGGGGCCATTCTAGTTAATAATTTACCAGGAGAAATTCTTTCTAAAAATAGAACGACACGTTCATATGCTTGAATTTTTAATGGTAGCGCTTGTTTTTGATTTTCTCGATGTAAAATAAATCTACGTCGTCGCTCTTCATTTGTAGTGTGAAGTTTAAAAAAATAGATAGCAAGTAGTGTGACTAATATTGCTGGGATTAAAGAAATAATTAATGGTATAATTTCAATTTTCATTCTTAGGGTTTAAAATTATTTTGTTAATGGGTTATTCTGAGATTTGTTTCATATAATTTCCGCCAAGATACGTACATTCTTTTAAATCTTGAGTGCAAGTATACTCAACAGGAGTCTTGGTATATTTAAAAGATGCTTGTAGTGTTTTTGTTAGTTCACCATCATCTACATTGAGATCTATATCTTGCATAGTAAATTGACAAGGATGCTCATAGCCAGAGGCATGAGTGATCTCTGTAAATTCTTTTCTAAAAGTTTTAAAATACTGTGCCAAGCGATCTGATTTTATAGGAGTATTGATCCCTTTTTGTAACCATTTACTTTGTGTTGCGATACCACTAGGACAATGGTTTGTATGACATACTTGAGCCTGTATACAACCAATACTCATCATTGCTTCTCTAGCTACATTAATACAATCAGCCCCCATTGCAAATGCCATTGCTGCTTTTGCGGGAAATCCAAGTTTTCCACTACCAATAAAAACAATACGTTCGGTAAGGTTATGTTTCTGAAAGATTTTATAAACGGCAGTAAAACCATATACCCAAGGTAGTGATACGTGATCAGCAAAACTAGGAGGGGCCGCTCCTGTACCTCCTTCACCACCATCAATAGTGATAAAATCAGGCCCTCTGTTGGTCTCGACCATTAATTTTGCGAGCAGTTCCCATTGCTCTGTTTTTCCTATTGCCGCTTTTATACCAACTGGCAAACCAGTTTCTTGAGCAATATCCTCTATAAACTGTAATAATTCTGGTACGTTGTTGAAAGCCTTATGAGAAGAAGGCGATAACACATCTTTACCTATTTCTACACCTCGTATTTTTGCTATTTCAGGTGTGATCTTAGCACCAGGGAGTACACCTCCTTTTCCTGGTTTTGCTCCTTGGGATAATTTAATTTCTATAGCTCTTATAAAAGGGTTGTTAGATACAAGCTCTTTTAGTTTTTCCATAGAAAAATTACCATCTTTATCACGCACTCCGAAATATCCAGTTCCAAAATGAAACATAACATCTCCACCATTACTGTGATAGGGAGAAAGCCCCCCCTCACCAGTGTTGTGATATGCATTTGATTTTTTAACTCCAATATTAAGCGATTCTACCGCTTTTGCAGAGAGAGAACCAAAACTCATAGCAGAAACATTGATGACAGATCCTGGGCGATAGGGTTTTGCTCTTTTGTTATAGATACCCATTACTTTTGCACAAGGAAGAAAAGATTTATCCTCTCTATTAGGGTGGGTTTTATCCATCTTGTATGGTATCATACAGTTTTTTATAAAAATATGCTGGTGCAAATAAATATCTCGATCAGTACCAAAACCTTCATAATTATTTTCATTTTTTGATGAAGCATAAACCCATCCTCTTTCAATTCTATTAAAAGGTAGTTCTTCTCGATTATTAGCAACAAAATATTGCCGTATTTCGGGACCAATACTTTCTAGAAGATATCTTAAATGTCCGATAATCGGAAAATTATGACTTACAGTATGTCTACGATTGAAAAAAACATCACGGATTGCAACTATAGCTAATCCAATAATGATCCATATCCACCAGGATATAGATCCAAAAAAATTAAGGGCACTTTCCATTTTTATAGTATCTATGGTATATTAAGGTAATCAATAGTTAGTTGAGACATTACTTTAACTCCAAGCAATAACCCGTCCTCATCAATATAAAAATCTGGCGTATGATGAGCAGCAGATTTGTGTGTTCCAGGTGTTTTTCCCCCTAGAAAGAAATAAAACCCAGGGACTTTTTCTTGAAAATACGAAAAATCTTCACCACCAGTAGTGGCTTTTGCTAAAATAACATTTTTTTTACCTGCAACGCCTTGTATGGTAGGTAACATTTTTTTTACAAGATCGAGGTCATTATATGTTATAGAAGTATTATTCTGAAAAGTAATGGTGGCATCACCTCCATAAGCTTTTGCAAGTGCAGGAACCATTTCATTCATACGACGTATGATATGTGATCTCATTTCTGGATCTAAAGTACGAACGGTACCAATCATCTCAGCACTCTCAGGAATGATATTAAACCGTACTCCACTTGTGATTTTTCCTACTGTGATTACCGCAGCCTCTTGTACAAGAGGTGTTTCTCTACTGATAATTGTTTGTAAACCATCAATGATTTTAGCAGAAATAAGAATGGGGTCAACTCCAGACCAAGGAGCAGATCCATGAGTTTGTTTTCCTTTTACATTAATAACAAAACGTTCTACGGCAGCCATTGTTCCTCCTGGTTTATAACGAATTTTCCCTACTTCGGTTCCAGAGTTAATATGTAATCCAAAAATAGCATCTACATCAGGGTTTTTCAATACTCCTTCTTTTATCATTAATTTGGCACCACCTTCTTCTCCTGGGGGTGGACCTTCTTCGGCAGGCTGAAAAATGAATTTAACAGTTCCGTTTATTTTATCTTTATGTTTGGCAAGTACTTCTGCAACTCCCATTAGTATCGAGGTATGAGTATCATGTCCGCAAGCATGACTTACCCCAACTTCTGCATCTAGAAAAGTAGTTTTTACAGTAGACTTAAAAGGAACATCTGCTCGCTCAGTTACTGGCAAGGCATCTATATCAGCCCTTAGTGCAACTGTTTTTCCTTCTTTTCCTCCTTTGAGGATGGCAACTACTCCTGTTTTAGCAACATTTTCAGTTACTTCTAGTCCAAGGTTTTTAAGGTGTTTGGCAATTTTTTTTGCAGTCTCAAATTCTCGATTTGAAAGCTCAGGGTTTTGATGAAAGTCACGCCTCCATGCGATTACTTTAGATTCAATTTCATTTGCTGATACATTGATTTCTGGATCAATTTGTTGCGCGTGTGTAGTGCAACAAATTAATAGAGTAAGAAATAGAGAAAATGGTTGTATTTGTACTTTCATCAGATTCAAAAATTAATAAGACGGTAGTTATTGTTTTGTAATTGTACTAATGCTGTCATTGCTGATAAAGCGATCTGTATTTCAGGAAGAATATCTTTTTTAGAAATATTATAATACGCTGCTGTTTGTCCACATAAAATAATTTGGACTCCTTTTTTTGCCAAAGCAGAAATAAGCGGAGTATTTGGATTATCTATATTGTATTTAGCAACATATTCAGTATCTGTTAGGATATCAAATGCAGCCGATCCATGAATGACCATTGCAACTTGCAATTTCTTTTCTGGCACTCCTGCATCTACGTGCATGTTGAGATATCTTGCAGCTGTATTAATAAGAGGGTTTACCTTTGTGCTGTCACCAAATGTTCGACCGATATCAAAAACAACTTTTAAATCTTGTTGTGTATTGGTTTTAAAATCTGGATTCGTTACAGAGTAAGTCTGCCCATACTCTGTTATAACTGTACCTTTTTTAGTCTTTTGTTGCGAAAAGCTAAAAATAGAAAACAGAAAACAGATATAAAATACAATATTGATGTTCACTCTTTGAATTTTTGTTTTTAAAGATATTCAAAAATCTATTAATTGAAAGTTAAAATACAAATATGCTTTGTTTTAAGGTGTAAAAATAAAGCATATCGCCAGATTATGGAGATATGCTTTATATTATGAGTGTATTTTATTCCCTAATTAGTTTTCCAACGGGCTTATTATTCATAAGAATCATATATAATCCATCTGCTAACTCAGAGATATCCACCTGAGCAGTAGGAGGAATATCTATAATGACTTGGCCTCTTACATTTACGATTCTTAAAGAATAATCATCTGGAGTGACTCCTTCTATATGTAGCACATCTCCATCATATACAGGATTTGGGTAATAGATAAAAGTTCTATTTTCACGACCAGTATTAAGAAATGTCTGATTTACATTAAAGGCTTTAGAGGTTACATGGCAGCCAGTTTCATTAAATACATCTACAATATATTCTCCAACTTGTTGAGGTATATGTTCAGATCGATTTGCTCCATCTATAGCAATTCCTTGATGGTACCATTGGTAAGAAGAAAAAAGATCAGGAACCACTAGTTTTTGATTGTTGACCATTATTGACGGTATATCAGGATTATCTGACACATTTATTTTTACTGCTGTTCTCGTTGTAATACAATTACCATTTACTCCTTCTACATAATAGGTAGTAGTAGTAGCTAATGCTGGGGTCTCATAGGTTCTTCCAGAAGCAATACTGGTCCCTCCAGATGGAGAGTTATACCAATTATATTGACTATTACCTGATAAAGAAAGGGTTACGGATTCTCCTTTGCATATATTTTGATTGCCTATAACGGGTTGTTCAGGGCTTGGTGATACAATTACTTGTACTTCTATTCTTGAGGTAGTACAATTACCAAGTACTCCTTCTACATAATAGGATCTGGAAGCCTCAAGAATTGGGGGAGTATAGGTTGCTCCAGAAGCGATACTGGTTCCTCCAGAAGGGGAATCATACCAATTGTATTGACTAGAACCCGATACAGAAAGGGTTACAGATTCTCCTTTGCATATTCTTTGATTAGATGTGGTTGGTTGTTGTGGACTTTCTGTTACAGTTACAATAACTGCAGTTCTGGTTTCTGTAATACAACCATTTATCACGCCTTCTACATAATAGGTTGTATTAGCGGTAAGAATAGGGGTCTCAAAAGTAGCTCCAGAATTTATACTATTACCTCCAGTAAGGGCAGTGTACCATTTGTAGTCACTGTTTCCAGTTACCGTAATAGTTCCTGATTCTCCACTGCACACCTGTTGATCTGTGGCTACAGGTTGATTAGGAGATGCTATGTTTATTACTTTATCTATAGTATTATTACCAGATTCATTTGTGGTGGTAAGAGATATAGTGTATCTACCCTTTGTGGAATAGGTATGTGCTGGACTTTCTAAAGTAGAGGTCGTGCCATCACCAAAATCCCATAAATATGAAGTAATTCTATTGGTAGATCTATTTTGAAATTCAATTGCCAAACAATTAGGAGTTATTTCAAAATCAGATAAAGGAGGGTTTTTATCATCACCAGGGGGATAACTACCAGATATAGTGTAATTACCTAAAGAGGCATAATCAGAATATCCATTATTAACGGTTCCTTCACCAACACCATCAATTTCTATATAATAAATACCTTCATTAAGGTTTTGATTGATAGATGCGCTAAGCCCTGCGGGGTTAGAAACAGCAACTTCTTGTCCTAATTCATTTAGAATTTTGGCTTGTATATTTAGATTTGGATAGTCAGGGTCGGGTTCAAAATTAAAAGAAACATTACCTGTTTCTATTGCAAAAGAGAACATATCTTTATCTTGTCTAGTACTTATTAAACCAAAATTTTGGTCAGCACTTACTTGTCCAGATGGAGCTACTCGTATTGCCGTAGCATCATCGATAAGATCTCCATGATCATCATTTTGAAAACCAACGCCGTTTCTATTGCCAGAAATAATAGCAATATCGTCTTGTGTGTTTGTAGCGGTAGCATATTCTCCGCTACTCCATTGACCGATTTCTCTATCAACACTCCATCCCATAATTGGGCTCCATACACCATGACCATCATAATATTCATCATTAGGAGCACTATCATGTGATAAACCTAGGGTATGCCCTACCTCATGGGAACCTGTTTCTCCAGCAGCTCTGGTGCCTAGATTATATATCCAACATGGGTTATCTACATTTGAAGAAAATGAATTTCGATAAGCAACACCTCCAGCTTCAGGAGCGGCATCATTTGTTGGCGTAAAAATACACATCATTCTTCGGTTTACAGGAGCAGCATCAAAAAGGTCTCTTCGTGTAGTTACGTTAAGGTTAAATGGGCGAAAATCTTCAGCCATTATTTTCCATATCTCAGTTATTTTTTGATCAGTAAAATTAGGAGATTGTGCATCAATAGTAGCACCACCAAGCCACCAGGTATTAGATACTCGTTCTCCATCAAAATCAAGATAAATAATACCAGGAGCACCTGGTAAACTTTCTAACTGCAATAAAGTTTTGGCTACAGAAGCATGTTCCGTTTTGGCTTCTTTGGTACTTACTTTTTCATAATTAATACATAAGACTGAATTGATATCACTTTCTTTTACATATACTTTGCCATTGGTCTCATTAGAATATAAAGCATACGCTTTTTTATCATTATATAGTATGATAGTACCTTCTAATTTATTATTCTTTCTAGTAAAAGAAAATGTAGAAGATTGCTGGTTATTCACATTTCCTATAAGAGAAAGACCAGTATCAGTTTGCTTTTGTACATTAAGTTTGAAAGAAAAAGATTGTTCATTTCCTATTATAATAGGAGCAGATTTACTTTGTTGTGGATTTGTAAGACTATTTACGAAACTTTGTTGGTCATTGGATATCAGGTATGATTTTTGAGATTGACCATAGGTAGTAACTCCAGCTATAGCAATAGTAGCTGTGAGAAAATACCGTAGTAATTTTCTTTTCATGTTGAGTTTGATTGTTAAGTATTTATTTCGACTGTGACGTATTAAATTTTAGTATTTCAAATTTATTGTGAGTTTTAATTAATGATAAGGTGAATGTTCTGGTGTAAAATTAAAATAATTTAGACGTATTTTATGTTAAAAATACGTCTAAAGTCATAAGTTTTCAGAATTTTAAATTCTATAAACTTAAAATTAACTATATCTTAGTATGAGTATAGTATTATTATTATGAGAATAGCATTATAAAATGCTTATGATTCGTTCTAATGGAATGATAGTTGATTGTTTAAGAATAACCTCTTTGTCAGTTATTCCCCATATAGTAGTTTCTACTTTTTTGAGTCCTGTATCATCTACAAAAACAATTTTTACTTTTTGATGTTCTAGATTTCCTAAAGAAAGTGCTCTTTGTAGCTCAAGAAATCGATCAATTTGATCTTTTCTTTTATCTAATACATCATTTTTAGGGAATTTTAAAAATTTAATTTGTTCTTTTTGTACCACTTGTACATTCATGTTTGGGGTCATAAGTGTTAAGTTTTGTTAGATTTTTAATTTTGACTAAAAGGAGTGTTACTCTTTTTGTTTTGTTACAATATAGTGTATTTTATCTTAAAAAATTGCATTTTATCTATGTTTTTTGAAATAAAGTCTTTGAAAATGTAAGAATATGCTGTTTTTGCTGTGTTGTTTATAAAGAAGGTAAATGTAGTTGTTCCTTGTATTTAGAGTAAATAATAAGGGGTTACAGTAGCTATAGAAAACAGGTATTAAGAAATAATGTAGTGGTCAAAAGTTGTTGACTGCGATTTGTTTACAAAAAATCTACACTCTACTTCCATAACCGTAGTTCTTTCCTTAAATTTCGCCTTTAAATTATTTACTACTTTGGAAGAATATATAGCAGAGTTGAATGACGCCCAGAGGGCTCCTGTACTTCAGATAGATGGCCCTATGATTGTTATTGCAGGTGCAGGTTCAGGAAAAACACGAGTACTTACATATCGTATTGCTTATTTAATGCATAAGGGGGTAGACTCGTTTAATATACTATCCTTGACATTTACTAATAAGGCTGCGCGAGAGATGAAAAAACGTATCGCCGATATTGTTGGTTCTAGTGAGGCTAAGAATTTATGGATGGGAACATTTCACTCAATTTTTGCCAAGATACTTAGGTTTGAAGCAGATAAATTAGGGTATCCATCTAATTTTACTATTTATGATACACAGGATTCTCAGCGATTAATTGCCTCTATTATCAAAGAAATGGGGCTTGATAAAGATATTTATAAATACAAGCAGGTCAACTCACGTATTTCATCATATAAAAATAGTTTGATAACTGTAAAAGCATATTTTCAGAATGCAGAATTGGTAGAGGCAGATGCTATGGCAAAACGCCCTCGTATGGGAGAAATTTATGAACAATATGTAGAGCGTTGTTTTAAAGCAGGCGCAATGGATTTTGATGATTTGTTATTGAAAACTAATGAATTGTTAAATCGTTTTCCAGAAGTTTTAGCAAAATATCAAAATAGATTTAGATATATTCTGGTTGATGAGTACCAAGATACAAACCACTCGCAGTATCTTATTGTACGGGCATTATCAGATAAGTTTCAGAATATATGTGTGGTAGGAGATGATGCGCAGAGTATTTATGCCTTTCGTGGTGCGAATATTAATAATATTCTGAATTTTCAGAGAGATTATGATAATGTACAACAGTATAGATTAGAGCAAAATTATAGATCTACAAGAAATATTGTAGAAGCTGCAAACTCTATTATAGATAAGAATAAGACCAAACTAGATAAAGTGGTATGGACAGCCAATGATCCAGGACCTAAAATTTTTGTAAATCGTTTGGTAACAGATGGAGATGAGGGTAGGTTTGTAGCGAGTTCTATTTTTGAAAACCAAATGCAGCACCAACTAGATAATGGTAAATTTGCTGTGTTATATAGAACTAATGCACAATCTAGGGCTATTGAAGATGCATTGCGTAAACGAGATATAAAATATAGAATTTATGGAGGATTATCCTTTTATCAAAGGAAGGAAATCAAAGATGTATTGGCATATCTTAGATTAGTGATAAATCCAAAAGATGAAGAAGCATTAAAACGAGTAATTAATTACCCAACCAGAGGAATTGGAGCTACTACTGTTGATAAATTGATTGTAGCCGCTAATCATTATGATCGTTCTATCTTTGAGGTTATCGAAAACTTAGATCGCATTAATCTAAAAATTAATAGCGGTACCAAAACACGATTAGAGAACTTTATTAGAATGATCAAAAGTTTTCAAATCACCAATGAAACATCTGACGCTTTTATATTGGCAGAAATGGTGGCCAAAAAAACTGGATTATTACAAGAACTCAAAAAAGATGGTACGCCAGAAGGAATTGCTCGTATAGAAAATATAGAAGAGTTACTTAATGGTATCCGAGATTTTGTAGAAGGACAAAAAGAACTGGCAGACGTAAGAGGGTCATTAGCCGAATTTTTAGAAGATGTAGCTCTCGCTACAGATTTGGATCAAGATACAGGAGATGATGATAGGGTGGCATTGATGACAATTCACTTAGCCAAAGGGTTGGAGTTTCCTTATGTATATATTGTAGGGATGGAAGAAGATCTTTTTCCTTCTGGGATGAGTATGAATACCCGAAGCGAACTTGAAGAAGAGCGGCGTTTGTTTTATGTAGCATTGACACGTGCAGAAACCCAAGCATATCTTACATATACCCAATCTCGTTATAGGTGGGGTAAGCTGGTAGATGCAGAACCTAGTAGGTTTATAGAGGAAATCGATGAAAAATACTTAGAATTTCTAACTCCAATGGAAAGTTATAGGTATAAACCATTGGTTGATTCTGATATTTTTGGAGAAGTAGATAAAAGTAAACTCAGACTTAAAAAACCTATATCTGGATCTCCTCCATTAGCACATAAACCTACAGAAGAGCAATTAAGAAAGCTTAGAAAACTAAGACCAGTTACTAATGAATCAACAGGGCAAACAGTTCCTACGAATAATGTTGATGAAAATCTCTTACCAGGAACAGCGGTAGAACATATGAGATTTGGTAGAGGGAAAATTCTAAAAATAGAAGGTACAGGTCAAGATAAAAAAGCAGAAATTCATTTTGACAAGGGAGGAATAAAAAAGTTATTACTTCGTTTTGCTAAATTGAAAGTTTTATAAAATTTTTAATTCCTAATAGTATAATCCTTTGGTATGGCAGAGTTTGTAAAGTTATATAATGAAAATCCTAATCCTCGAGAACTAAAACGTGTGGTTGATTGTTTACGCGGTGGTGGATTAGTTATTTATCCAACAGATACAGTCTATGGATTAGGCTGTGATATTGGTAATAATAGAGCTTTAGAACGTATTGCGCAAATCAAGGGAGTAAAATTGGCAAAGGCTAATTTTTCATTTATCTGTAAAGATTTGAGCAATCTTTCTGATTATGTGAAACAAATTGATAATACTACTTTTAAATTACTAAAGAGAACACTTCCTGGAGCTTATACTTATATCCTGCCAGGAAATAATAATCTACCTACGGTATTCAAAAAAAGAAAAACAGTTGGTATTCGTGTTCCCGATAATAATATTTGTACGTCTATAGTACAAGAATTAGGAAACCCAATTGTTTCAACCTCTATTCATGATGAAGATGAAGTAATAGAGTATACCACTGATCCAGAATTAATATTAGAAAAATGGGATAATCTTGTTGATATGGTAGTAGATGGAGGATATGGTGATAATGTACCATCTACTATAATTGATCTTACTAGTGGAGAACCTGTACTCATACGAGAAGGTAAGGGAAGTATAGATATTATATAACTATATATCACCTTAAAAAATAAAATACAGGTAATGTTATGAACGCTGTTTTCTAACTCCCGTATGATCCATGCCTTGTTCTCTTTCTAACTCAATCATCTTTTTGGGTCTAAAATTTAAGATCAAAGCCCTTCTTTGACTATCAGTGGTATTTCCTCGACTATAATGTAAAGTAAAACCATCGTGAAAAGTACACCCTCCAATATCTAGAGGAATAGATATTGCTTTACTAGTATCTGTGTGACAGTATAGTGCACCACCATTTGGTAAATTATTGTGTTCTAGTACATTTTGATTATGAACAGAAAGAAACCACATACAACCATTATCTTCATATACTTTATCTAGAGCTATCCAGCAACTTACAGCCCTTTTATCTGGTAAATTAATCCAGTAAGCAGCATCCTGATGCCAAGGAGTGGGTGTATCTGTATGAGGAGCTTTGTTGATAAGCATATCAAAATCTAGTTCCATATCATCCCCAAGAAGATCTTTTGCCTGTTGTAAGGCTTTGCTATAAGCAATATGTTTCAATAGCTGAGGTTCTATTAGGCTAGGTCTCATTATTTGAGTAATTCTTTCTGTTATTTTTGTATTAGTTTCATTTTGTCCCGCCAAATCACTTCGTAAATGAGCCGTTTTTTCTTTATCATGCAGTAGGTGATTATAAATATCTAGTAATTCCTGTGCAGTATCAATATCAAAAAGACGATCTACTTTGGTAAAACCATTTTTTAAGAAATCAGTTTTTATAGTGTTCATAATTAGGTGTTTATTTTTATCCAAAGATCAGTAAATCATTTTAGTAAATCTTCTAAATTTGTACTACCTTACTTTTTTATACAAATATTGATATGAATTCAGAAGAGCGTATCGTGCATTTTCTACCAGATTATGGGATCAACAGATGTTTACAGTTTGGGTATTATAAATATTCTAAGGTTAGAGAACAGTTACCAGTACATAAACATACTAATAGTATAGAGCTTTGTTTTTGCATTAATGGAGAGCAACATTATCAAATAAATGATGAGTTTTTTAAACTAAACGGAAATGATATTCTGATTATTCCTCCCAATGAAAATCATAGTACAGGTGATTATCCAGAAGATAAGGGAGAATTGTTTTGGTTGCAAATTACTTGTTCTGATAGTGATGATAGTTTGTGTAACTTGCCAGAAGAGCATTCCTTATACCTTATCGATGCATTAGAAAAAGCTTCAAAACAAGTTTTTAAAGGAGCATTTCAGGTAAAATTTATGTTGGATAGATTATTAAATGAATTAGAAACAAGTGATGTAATCTTATCCAAAATATATATAAACCAACTTATTATACAGATAGTATTAGAAGTCATTCAGCTTTCAAAACAAAAACAAGAGTATTCTCCACGACAAAAGCTTAATCTCATTGATGAGTTTATCATAGACAACATGCATCGCATTGTTTATGTAGATGAATTAGCTGTTATTTCTGAAATTTCGGTTGGTTATTTCAAATCATGGTTTAAAAATACGGTAGGAATTCCCCCAAAAGAGTATGTAAATAGATTAAAAATTGAGCAATCAAAAATTGACTTGCTTACAAAGGAAAATATTACTACTGTAGCGTATGACTTGGGTTTTAGTTCTTCGCAGTACTTTTCTACTATTTTTAAAAAGTTTACTGGCTATACTCCAAAATCTTACATTTCTTCAAAAGAGAATAATGAGTAATAACACAGAAAGTAAGTACTATAAATTACGCTTATTTATTGTGTTTTAGATAGTCATAAAACCACGTAAAAATACGGATGTTAAAGGATAAGATTTTTCTTAATTTTAAGAAACCTTAAAACCTGTATAATGACTAACAAAAAATTACCAAAATTTAGAATTTATCCATCTATTGGTATTGCTAGATTAGGAAATGGTCCAGCAACAAAAGAGGAAGTTATCTTTAGTCCAGAAATACCTTGGGCTAACTTGTATGAGACAGATCAAGAGTATCGAACTAGTGACGGAGCTATCAAAAAACAAGCACAACGTTTTTATATTTATGAATGTGATGCCAATGGGGTACCAATTAAACCAATAGATGCTAAAGATTATGATATCGAGTGGTCTGTAGAAGTAGCAAATAAAAAACCATTTTGGTATGACTTTAATAATTGTCTGGATTTATCAATAACATCAGAGAACCAAAATCTATCTCCAGATTTTGCAAAAGATAAATTAGCACCAGGAATTGGAGCCAAGCGTAGAAATCCAAATGTACTTAATCAGTCAATGCGAAGAGATAGAGGGTATGATTATCGTAAAGAATTGGTGAATCATCCAGGAATCACTAAGGTGGATAAGGGAAATCAACGTACCATTATTCAAGGAGAATTCCCTTCTGGTTTGGGAGCAATCAGTAAGCTTGCAGCTAGTATGAATATTACTTCTCATTCTGTAGATTTAGGAACGATTGAATATGATGAAGGAACCTTAATTTTTTATGGAGCAGATGGTGTTTCTGCAGCATTAAACCCATCTGATTTAAACAATGATTTTGCAGATAATTCTAATTGGTACGATGATATTTGTGATGGCAGAGTAACGGCAAAGATTGTTTCAAAAAATGATGGAGAGACACGTCTTTTGGATGATACACTATCCTCTGCATGGATAGCAACCGCACCTCCAGATTATGCTCCACAGATTCAGCCAATATCCACCATGTATGATTTGATTGCAGGTGCAGCAAATGAAACTTATGAATCAGATTTAAGTCTGGTATTCCCTATTTTTTATCGTTTGTATAGAATGCAATGGGTAAATCTGGGAGATTTTCTTTCCCCTTCTTTTAAAGAAACAATAGATAAACTTACTGCAGAAGGAAAATTTAAATATATCTATGAGAAAGAACCTAAAGCAGAAGCAGATGCCGTAAGAGAAGAAATATTCAATTTATTTAGAGATCCTGCCTATCATTATACAAATGAACCTATTATACCTAGTAAAGAAAAGACAGATATCACAAATAGAGGAAGTGGAAAAGAGGCGTTAAAATTACCTTATTATCCTGGTGATGCAATTGATTACCCTGGGAGTCCTGCTCAGTGGTTTGCGATTCCACCAATGCTTTATGAGCAACTAAAAAATTGGCGAGATGGTAAATTTGAAACTCCATCAGATTTTGATTTTCAGACCATTGATGAGATGGGAGCTTTCTATCAAAAGCAGTTTTTAGAAGCAAATAAAGAAGAATCAAAAAAGCCATTATTGATGACCAGAGCGGTGCTAGAAACTTTATACGGAGGAGGTTTTCATCCTGGTGTAGAATTAACATGGCCAATGAGACACGATCTTATTTATGCAGAAAATAACATGACATTCCCATGGGTATCCCAAGGAGATTTTAATTACGGATTTTATGGATTAAGAGAGGTGCGTCTAAACGCTGCAACTCAGATAGAGCAAAAAGATATTTTTTATAATGATTTTGGGTTTCAAATGAATTCAGAAGACATACGAGAGTCGATGGATCCCGCAAACGAGAAAAACTGGTTGTGGAAACTTCCTCCAGGAGATCTAACAAAATGGATGGGAATACCTTGGCAGTCTGATGCAGGAAGTTGTCAGGCAGTATTTATAGAAAAACAATATCCTATTCCATCATGGTGGGCTGCAAACCTACCTGTACATGTACTATCCTCAGAGAGTTATCAAAAGCTTTTAGATCCTACTATTTTAGACGATACAAAACGTAATATTTATGCCAACAGATTGGCATGGTTACATACTGCAGATACTGGATTTGTTGGATATCATGCAGAAGGAGGGTATATCAATGGTTTAATAAATATGGTATATCAATGGAAAAAAATAGGAGTAGTAGCTGGAAGAAAACTAGATTCTGATGTCGAAGGTTTACCCAAGTTGGTATACGTTTCACATAGTGCAAAAGAGAGTAATGGTTAATAATGAATACTGATGTAGTTATTATTGGTAAAGGTATTGCAGGATTGGTATTATCTTTTCTTTTGGAAAAAGAAGGGATAAATCATTTGGTACTGGATCGTGCAAATAAAAAAAAGAATATGGCATTGGCCGAAACATTGCCTCCTTCTGCAATACCTTTGCTACAATCACTTGGTTTATATAATGTGTTTATAGAGAATGTAATACAAAAAACATATGGGTATCATTCTCTATGGGGAAATGAGAGAATTATAGATCATAATTTCTTTTTTAATCCAGGGCATAATAATGGTTTAAAAATAGATAAAAAAGCAATTACTACTAGTTTACAAAAAGGAACTGAAAAACATATTGTAGCATATGAACATTTGTCTGAGATACAAGTTTCTAAAGAAGAAATTTCTATCGCTATAACCCATAATGGACAACAAAGAAAGATAGAATGTAAAATTGTTATAGATGCAACAGGTAGAAATCGAGCAGTACTAAAAAAACTAAACATTCCTATTAAGCAGTATGATACAATACGATCCTTTAGTTGTCATGTGCCAAGAATAAAACACCCAAAATTAGTGCATAGTGTATTTGTAGAATCCTTTGAACATGGGTGGGGAATCGTATCTGGATTGGATGAGAAAACCAGTGTCTTTTCTATTTTTACAAACAAAGGAAATAGCATTCAAAAAAAACTAAAAAACTATAAAAAGTGGCCTTCTGTACTTTCTGAGACATCGATATTAAAAGATTTTTGGGTAAATGATATTACCATAAAAATTCTTGGGGCAGATGCAAATTCAGCTAAACCTATAAAGGTAGCAGGAGAGAATTGGTTGGCAATAGGTGATGCCGCCTTATCTTTTGACCCTCTTTCTTCACACGGTATTACAAATGCAATATTTATGGCTAAAGAAGCCTCAAATGCTATTGTTGATTGTTTAAAACACAATAAAAAAGACGGGTTTACTAGCTACGAAAAAAAAATATTATCTATTTTTGATAGATATTGGATACAGAGAAAACAATTGTATAAAACTGAAACCAGATGGAAATCATCTTTCTTCTGGACAGATTTTTTTGATCAAGAAACAGTTTTACACACTTCAAACTTTGATTAAACCCCCACCTATCTATATAGTTACTATTCTGTCAATCCATTTATCATAAGTGTTTGCTAAATAATTTTACTAAGCTGTGATTCATGAATATAAATACATATTTAAATAGAATTGAATATATAGGTACTACAAAAGCAACTTTGGTGGTGTTGAATAATTTGCATACCTGTCATTTATTACGAGTTCCTTTTGAGAATTTAGACATCCACTATAGAACACCTATTCTTCTAGATTTAGAAATGATATATAACAAAATTGTAATCAAAAAAAGAGGAGGGTTTTGTTACGAACTCAATGGGTTGTTTTTTGAGCTGTTACAAAATTTAGGATTCAATGTAAAAAGAGTATCTGCAAGAGTATATAATAGTACAAAAGATGTATATGGAGAAGAATTTGATCATATGGCGATCATTGCAGAGATAAATCAAGTAGAATATCTGGTAGATGTAGGGTTTGGGGAGTTTGTTCTTACACCTTTGAAACTAGAAATTAATAGTATACAAACAGATAGTAGAGGAGATTTTATAATAGAAAAATATGATAATGAATATTATAAGGTTTCAAAATTAGTTAAAAATAAAAAAATACCAGAATATATTTTTTCTAAAAAAGCTAGAGAAACAGAAGCATTTAGAGAAATGTGTAACTATCATCAAACAAGTTCAGATTCTCATTTTACACAAAAAAGGCTAATAAGTAAACTTTTGATGAATGGTAGGGTAACAATCTCAGGTAATAGTATTAAAATTACAGAAGAAGGAAAAGAAGTTTTACATCAACAATTTAAGGATGACAAAGAGTATGCTGATCACCTTTTAGAACATTTTGGACTGAATGATAAAGCTATAATCTCTACTACAAAAACAAGTTTTTAAAACAATAAATTATAAACAAAAGATAGTTTGAACGAAATAGAAAAACCCAAAAACAGAAGTCATTTAAGACAGTTGCTAGGAAAAGAATATTTTATTTTAAAACGCAGGCTACATTGGGTTTTTGGTAAAAAAAAGTTTTCAAAACAGCAAAACACAATAGATTTTGAACATTCTGTATTTAAGCACCAATCTTTGATCTTAAGACCACTCAAAGATGTAGATATGTATCTTCAAGAAAATAAACGTACTAATCTTGAATTAGCAATTAAGCATATAAATGGAGTAGAAATAAAACCTAATGAATATTTTTCTATATGGAAACTGGTAGGCAGACCCACAAAAAGAAAAGGGTATTTAGAAGGTTTGGTTTTAAAAAGTGGTAAAATAGATAAGGATACAGGAGGGGGATTATGCCAATTAGGAAATCTTCTTTTTTGGGTTTTTGCTCATAGTCCATTAACCGTTAAAGAACGATATCGACATGGTTTTGACGTTTTTCCAGATGTAAACCGCAAAGTTCCTTTTGGGGCAGGGGCAACGTTATCATATAATTATATTGATTTACAGATAAAAAATGAAACTAATAATAGTTTTGTAATTCAGCTATGGTTAGATGAAACTCATCTTAATGGAGAGTTATTGTCTAAAGAAAAAATGAATGGAGCATATAAAGTAGAAGAACGGAACCATCAAATTAAACAACAACTTTGGGGGGGATATTCAAGACATAACCAAATATTTAAAATTTGTACTACAGAAACATCTGAAACAGAAGAAATGATAGTAGAAAATCATGCTATTATGATGTATGAACCACTCCTTCCAAAAAAATAAATTAGACTTTTTTTGATTGATAATATCTAAATGGTAAGTAAGAATATATAAAATAAAAACTACAATTTTTGTAGTTAACTACAAAAATTGTAGTTTTGAGTGCTAAATAAATCTTATTACTATGAATGTTCCAATACCAGGAAAACCAGTTAGAGGTTCTCAATCAG
This sequence comes from Aquimarina aquimarini, assembly GCF_900299535.1. Taxonomy (GTDB): domain Bacteria; phylum Bacteroidota; class Bacteroidia; order Flavobacteriales; family Flavobacteriaceae; genus Aquimarina; species Aquimarina aquimarini. The sequence continues at coordinate 143,761 of NZ_OMKE01000023.1, forward strand.
GAAAACCAATAATGGCACTTTTTGATTTGTTAGGGAGACATTGGTCTATGAATATCCTTTGGTGTTTAAAAGAAAACTCTCAATCATTTAATGAATTAGAAAAAAAATGTAACGGGATTTCACCTACTACACTTAATACGAGATTAAAAGAACTTCAAAAAACATTTATTATAGAAAAAGTTGTTGACGGGTATGCTTTGACAAAAATAGGAGATGAGTTGTTTGATCTCTTTGATCCTCTGAGGGCATGGTCTGAGAATTGGAAAAAAAAGTTTAACTAAAGAAACAGTACACATTATGTTTATTATCAATTTTAATTTTATTAAATCAATTGAAGAAGTTAATACCATTACAGAAGCACATAGAGAATATGTATCTAAACAGTATGAAAATGATATTTTTATCATTGGCGGCCCAAAAAAACCACGTGATGGTGGTATAGTGCTTGCACATTCTTGTTCTGAAAAAGAATTGCGAACTATTCTAGATAATGATCCTCTCATACTTAATGAGTTTGCTCATTATAGCTTGACAGAATTTACTCCTTTGATGGCTACAAAAAAAATAGATTCTTATATTAATCAGCTTGGGTAATACATATTTTATCTTTATTTGAAATAGAGGTTACCCAGCTATAACTTATTCAAAGTAGGAGTAAACCACTAGGCAGTATCCAAAATTTTGTATAAATAGAATTTTGGATACTGTTTTTGTAATCAGTAGTTTTTACCATCAAGTAAAACACATAAATATTAGTTTACATGTCTTGAGGAGTAACTAAGAGGACTTCTACACTTCCTCCTCTTTCTGAGCGTTGTACATTACAAATTCGTTCTGTTTGCGCAGGCCCCGTAGGTAAACTTGGACAAGGTGGATTACCTATTAATTGAATGCAATCTGTGCAATTTACAGGATATACCCCAGGATTACCTTTGTTCTCTTGCAATCCTCGGTTATAGATGGTATCAATAGGAGTTTTGGCAGGACCATAGTTCCACCCCAAATCTTTATCAACTTTCATCATCATGTAACAATTAACACCATTTACACAACTGATGTCAAAGGCTTCAAAACAAGGTTCTTGTGGGTTTAATGTAAATTCAGCAATATTGGTTCCTGTTTTTCCCATATGAAAACTAGCATTGGGTACAGGGCATTGCGGTTCGATATAAAAACCAATGTTTCCACTAAAACATTGACCTTTGGGGTCAAACTCTTGTGATTTTTTTTTCTCTAAAATAAACTTTCCCCTCAAGGAATTTACTTTTTCAAGAAAACTAAAATCATCAACACTTACTGGAATAGGGCAGCACTGGTTGGTACTGTTTTTTGCTGCAAAAGTTACAAATACCTCTACAGCGGCATCGGTTTGGTTGGTGACAGTTAATTTTGTGTAATTTGTTGTAATACCCATTATAATATGATTTTTGATTTGTAAGAAGTATGCTAATAGTACAAAGAATATTTGACGTCAATAAGAGTATAAATACCTGTTTTTAGGAGTATTTTTATCCATTTTATCGTAATTATTATGAGGTATAACCATAGTATGTATGGTTTCTATCTTTGATACGATCAAAAATTAAGTAAGAAGTAGTATCAAATTATAAGTTGTTTAGTAGCCTTTAATTTGATGATTTTTAGGTAATAATGTATCATTTATTTGATATAGGTAGTATATTATATTGAATGATTAGAAGAAGTTTCTAATTGTGTTTTATATACTAGCTGTGTATCTGTATCAAGAATTAGAAGTCCTTGATTCACAGTGTCTAATTGTTTTATTATTTCACCATTATTATTCCATACAGAACTTTTTCCTGCACAATCATATTCCCCTGATTTACCGACAAAATTAGCCATTAAAGCACTCATTTTGTACTTTTTTGCAATAGCACCAATTCTATTTAAATCTTTATCAACTCCACTTACAGAATTAAGCACACTAGCGATATAAATAGAAGCACCATCTTCAAAAGCTTTTTCAGAATGTGCATCTACAGAAGTTTCATAACAAATAGCAAGAGCTATTTTTTTGTTTTTTAATGTAATAGGGGATAAGTTTTGTCCTGTCACAAAATGTGTTTCTTCTCCTGGATGTAAATACTGTTTAGAGTATGTTTTTCTAGGCTTATTTGGTTCAAAGATAACCATACTGATGCATACACCAGCTTCACTTTTTGTAGGTAACCCAGCTCCAATAATAATTTTTTTTGCAGTACTAATGTCTTGTAATACATCTAATTTTTTATCATTTTGTGTAGTAGAAAGTTGATTTGCAAGCGCTGGCTCATATCCTGTTAATGAAAGTTCAGGAAAAATGATGATATCAGCACCTTTTTGAATAGCTAGATCAATTAGATTTTTATGATTTTGGATGTTTTTTGTGATTTCTCCTTTAATAGGAATTGTTTGGGCTACACAAATTTTCATAGAGGGAAGTCTTTTTTTTAAAGAATGTAACGATATACGTTTTACTATTACCGATTCGAAGTTACTATAATACTATGATTTTAATATAGAAAATATAGAAAATATATAAAATATATAAATAATTTTGTCATTTGTTACTTGTAATAAAAACTCATATTATAGTAATCAGATTATATCTTTTTTTATCTGAATACAACAACATTTTGATACTCAGAAAACAAAATGAAATAATAACCAACGCCAGAAATTTATTACTAACTACATTTTTTTTGGCAATTAGTAATAAGACACTTGTTATGGTACCTTGAACTTATCCAACTAATATTATAAGATCAAATAATGAGAATTGGTTTTCCAAATTAAATGCAAGTAGTTAAAAAAAAACGATTATAACAGTGTGGCTTGTTGATAGTGTATTATATTTTTGCTTTATAAAAAACTTAGTTACTTTCTTCCCAATCTTTATTAGCTAGTACGATAGAAGTTTCAATCTGTCTTTCTGGTATTGACCAATAGGTTTGTAACAATTTATTTTTTTCTACACCTGATATTTGGTAAAAACCATGTTTTATATAAAAGCTAATAGCCCAAGAAGCATCGGCCCATGTTCCTATGAGAATTGGTGTTTTTGCGGCATCAGTTAAATGTTTTAATAGTTTTCCACCGATACCTTTTTGTCTAGCAGAGGTTCTTACATATGCATGACGAATAAGAGCGACCTCATTTTTAAACTGAATACCCATTACTCCCAAAATTTGATTTTCTTCTGTGTAATTCCAAAATTCTACTCCTTCGTTTATCTGTGTTGTCAATTCTTCTTTTGACATATACGGTTCTTTCCATCTATCAGCTGGAATGATTCCTTTGTATGCTATCGAGGCATCGTTTATTATCTCATAAATGGTATCAAAATCCTTTTTGTGATTACTCTTAAGTATCATTCTTTGTTTTTATTTTAAATATATGGTAACTATTCAAATAATTCGAAGCAGAATAAAACACCAAAGCAATGTAGCTTTCTATGTCTCATTCTAATGTATAATTAGTAAGAAATACAAATGTTTTTTTGGTAGTAACCAAAGGTAGTTAATTCATCTATAGAAGACAAACCCCTATTTATGTCTTTAAATTATATTTTTAGGCTGTTTTGATAATAAAGTAACTTGTTTCTCTTATAGAATATTTAACGGCATAATTGGTATGTAGATAAAAAATAAATGTAAAAACCTTAAAATAAAGATTCTATATAAGTTTATCAAAACTAGATTAATTTTATTATAAGACAAGCATAGCTCATGATTTTTGACTAACAATTTGATATTCAAACCTTGGCTGTTTATCTATTTTATAGCTACTTTTTATAATAATATCATTTTGTTTTTTTTCTGAAATATTATCGATAATGAGGGGTAGGGTTAATCCACTTTCTTGAGTTCTTAGAGTTTGATTCCCGAAGATATTAATTTCTGTAAGTAGTAGTAACAAATCAGAGTTTTTGATGGAGGATTTTTTTAGGATAGAACTAACTTCATCAAAACTACTATTTTCTATTTCAGTATTTGTATTGATATAAGAGTTTAGTGCTTCTTTGCTGACTTCAAATATTTTGACTGCTTTTTTATAATCTTCTTTTTTTATTTCTTCAATAGGAATTCCTGTAGTTTTATGACCAAGAAAAATTTCTATTTTTTCGGGGATAAATAATGTAGATTGACTGGATTGTCTCATTAAGTTCAAAAAGATAGATACTTGTGGTTCTCTTGCTAATCCTGCTTGCATGGTCTCACTTATGATAATATCAAAACTTTTGGAATGAGGTATTTGATATTTTGTAGCATTTTGGTGAATTAATTCTATTGTATGTTTATCCAATTCTAGTTTTGCAAGAATTTTTTTTAATGCATGTAAACTTGTTGAGTTTATGTCCATCAGGGTATACTTGATATTTTCTTTAGAAAACCGTAACATGCTTGGCAAGAGCAAAGCGGCAAAAGGTCCTGTCCCAGCATAGAGGATATGTATGTTTTGGTTGGATTGTGTAAGCAAGCTGTTGATTGCATTATATGTTCCCAAAATAAATTGCTTTGTTCTCATAAAATCATCAATACAATTAGCGGCAGGGATAGTAGCAAGCGCTTTTCCTTTGGTTGTATGTATATGTTGATTACATTCTTCTTTATCAATATCCAATTCTGAAAGTTGTAAGAGTAGTTTTTTGTATTTTTTTGATGCTGAGGCTAAAGCAAGAGACGTATTATCATTATTTTCTAGAAATATAGATGTTATTTCAATAATCTCTCTGTTATGATCATTCATTTGACTAGTTTTTATAGAAAATGTTTAGTGAGAATCCAAGTGTAATTCATTCTAGTTTGACTAATGAAGAAAACAATACATCCCTAAAAATAGAAAATTAACATCTATTTTACATACTCATTTTTATAAAAAATAAAGAAGTATCTTTTGCAGAATGTTCAAAGTATAATTGGCGTAAGTAGACAAAAAGCACAACCTATAGTTGATTGTGCTTTTATAATTAAGGATATGTACCTTTAAATAAATTTCTGGAATGATTTATCAACAGGAGTGCTAGCAATGTGATTTGTATAGTTACTGATTACTTTTTGAGCCAATCCTAAAATTATTTCTAAGACTTGGTGTTCTCCATAACCAGTATCATAAAAAGATTGAAGTTCTGAATCAGAAATATGCCCTCTATTTCTTACTATAGAAAGTGTGGTATCATGAAGAGCTTGTAACTTTTTGTTTGGCATAACTTCTTTGTTACGAAGTGCTTCAGTTAATGCGGGATCAACTTTCATCATATGTGCAATACCTGTATGTGCAGGGATGCAATAAGAGCATTCGTGTTCTACATTTATTGTTTGCCAAACTACGGTTAATTCTTCATTAGTAAATGACGTATTTTGAAAGGATTGATGGAGTGTTTTGTAAATTTTTAATAAGTCAGGCACTTCCGCAAGAACCCCATGAAGATTGGGGAGCATTCCAAAAGATTTTATAGAATTTTCTAAAATAGTTTTACTCTCCTGTGGAGCAGATTCAACGGTGTGAATTTTTAATGTACTCATAATTTTAATTTTGTTTTATTCGTTATTTGAAACTAAACAATCGCTTAGTTTTTGGATAAAAAAACAGTAATACTTTCAAATTTTAATAGAATGATTAATAAGCTGTGTGATATACATAGTGCAAGTTTTATATTGGTATTTATGCATTGGATATTCCATCACTATTGTATAATCTTTTGTTATTATGTTTCTTATTCTGAATGATATTTTATAAGTATTTTTTTATTCATCATCAAAACTAAGCAACTGCATAGAAATAAAAAATATTTTAACATTTCTTTTAATTCATTTTGTACCATAGAAAACCTACTATGATTTGTAACTATTATAGAAACAATTGTTTTACTGCATTTTTTACAGATAAAATATAATTGGTATATTTTATTGATTAGGTTTTGTTGTCTAGTCTTAAACAATTTTTATAGATTGCTTAAGACTAGATAAATAAATTGGATGAGCGTATTAAGAGCTCACATAGTGGGTACACCAACCTATCTTTGGTAATATGCTATAATACTAGCTTTTTCTATTGTATTATTATGTAGATAATACCCAACTACAGCAGGGTTTGTATCTTGATCAAGTCCGAGTTTATCAGTTTTTAGGGCGTATACTGTGATGATATATTGGTGTAGCCCATGACCTTCTGGCGGACAGGGACCCCCATATCCTTTTTTTCCATAATCAGTACTGCTTTGGATCGCTCCTTTTGGGGCTAATTTTACATCTATATTACCTGCATTTGACACCAATTGATTGATGTTTGAAGGAATATCAAATACAAGCCAGTGCCACCATCCACTTCCTGTTGGTGCATCAGGATCATACATAGTGATGGCAAAACTTTTGGTTCCTTCAGGAGCGTTTGTCCATGATAATTGTGGTGATTCATTTTTTCCAGTACAACCAAAACCGTTGAATTCTTGTGATTTTATGGCTTGCCCTCCTAAATCTTTACTGGTAAGTGTAAATGTATTTTGTGCAAATGCACTGGTTGAAATAAGAATTAGTATTCTTAAAATCATATTTATTTTTTTCATAATCTTTGAAGTTTTAAATGTTACTGCAAAATTAATAAGTAGTTCTCTAAATTTAGAATAGAAGATAGTTCAAAAAATATAGTAAAAAGGTCAATCTTTTTGGTGTTGTTTTGGGGTAACTCCATACTTAGATTTATAGGCTTGTACAAAGCTTGACAGGTTCTCATAACCAATATCTAGATAGATATCTGAGGAGCGTTTTTTTTCTTCTCTTAATAAATAGAATGCGTACTCTAGTCTTTTATCTTGAAACCATTTGATAGGAGATTCTTTGTAATGTTTTTCAAATGTTCTTTTGAATGAAGATATACTCATGTCACATAAAAAAGCAAGTTCTTTTAGTGTTAATTTGTTTAATTGATTATTTTCTATCGTTCTAATGAATTTTTGAGTTGTATCATCATTATTAGCAACCAACGAAAAAAGAAAATCAATGCCTTTTGTTTCTATCAGATAAAGCAGTATTTCTTCAAGTTTCACTTCTAATATTTTTTTTTGAGTAGTACGCGATAGTTTAGAGATATCATAGAGGCTATCTACAAATCGTTCAATGAACTGGTCAAATTCAAAAGCAAAAATAGATTTGTTATCGTTTGATTTGTTAGTATTTAAATCAAGTTTTCTGATCAGTTTATAGACAGCATCGTTAGAGAAGAAAAGTAATACACTTTTATAGTGTTTCTTGATACCACAGAGCTTTTCGGTCATTAAGCAATGACCTGATTTCATGAGCAAAAATTCTGTGTGATTGATAGAGAGCGATGAGGTGTCAAAAACAATTTCTTTTGTACCTTCTCTTAAGAAACTAAATGTGTTTTTATTGAGGGTAATTTGTTGTTTAGAAATCTCTTTTGAGCTTTTGTAATCATACACATTAACAGATGTAGAGCTATCTAGATTTAATTCATCAGGTAATATAATTGTGTTCATTCGATAATAGGATATAGATTTGAATAAACCGTATAAAAATGAGGTTGTTTTTTGATAAAGATAGTTGTAATAAATGTATTAGTTTACAAATTTATCAATACTCTTTTTTCTACTTTTATTATTTACCTCTTTTATTGATTGTAAAATTTTATCAAGTTCTTTTCTGCCCAAAAGTCTTCCATTGGTAATTATCGTATGAATAGATTTTGTATTTCTGATATCTTCTATCGGGTTTTTTTCTAAGAGAACCAAATCAGCTCTATATCCAACTTCAATTTTACCTGCATCACTTTGCATCCATTTTGCAGGAGCTAGTGTAGCTGCCTGTAGTACTTGAGTTGTACTCAACCCAGATTTGCTTAGCGATTCTAGCTCATCGTGTAGAGAAAAACCAGCGACCACTCCTGCTGTATTAGAATCAGTGCCTGCAATAATTGTAACCTGGTTATCTGCTAAAGCTTTGGTCATTATATGAATTGCTTGTACATAAGTTTTCCAAAATAACTGTGATTTTTTGATTTTATCAGGGTCATTTTTAATATCTGAATTCTCATAATTGTTGTTACCAGGTAACCATCCTTTTGCTATTTTAGACCTTTCTAATATTCCTGGGTTTTGATAGGGTAGCTCAATACTTTTAAGGAAATTATGTAGATCGAATTTTTGCTTAGGTAGACTTTCCATTAGCCAGATGGTAGAAGATATTGTGATATTATTCTCTTTGAGTTTAATAGCGATACCATTGGCATTTTTTCTAAGATATGTTATATATTCTTCTGTATTGTCATACCCAAGTCCTCCAAAATCTCGTATGGTAGCTTTGGTGATTTCTTCTACATGAGCAAGTTGAGATTGACCAGAGTGGTACAAATCTTCCAAACTAAGCTCAGAAGCTAAATGACCAATCATGGGTATGTTTTGCTTTTTTGACTCATCTGCAACTGCAAAATAAACTTCTCGGTTTAGATTATATGCTTTAATAGCATCATATCCTTGTGCCTTAAACTCCTTAACAGCTTTACGACCTTGAGATGCGGTATTATATCCAGGACTATCACCAAACCAGGTTCTGATTTTAGCGATAAATCCTTTTTTGTACTCATTCCACCTGCGGCCATGTAGATTTTAGGGCTTAGAGCACTTAAGTATTATACTTTTTTAAAATTACATGATTTGAGTCATAAACTTCAGATTTTGTATTCATGTAATTTTGCTATTTATCAAAGGTTGTTAAAATGAAATTGATATATATAAACCTGATTAATTACTTTATTTCAATAGCTTGTTTTTTGAGCATTTATCTGTGTCATAAGATTTTAATTAGTGGTGATGATCATACGTTGATTATAGCTGCTTTTGGAGCTTCGGCGGTTTTAACTTTTTCTAATGATACGATTAAACATTCATTTATTAAAATTTGTTCATCTTCTATCATAGCTGCTATCATAGGTGTATTCTGGAATCAAATTGATATTGCATTAATTTTTAAAATAACAATAACAATAAGCTCTTGCATTTTAATCATGAATCTTCTTAATATTAGTTATCCTCCTGCAGGAGCAATTGCGGTTATTCCATTGATTTCTAATGCACAAATACAAGATTTGGGATATTTATATGTTGTATACCCTACAATGACAGGTTTGTTGATTATCTATTCATTTTCAATAATAAAAGAAAAATTTAAAAAAAAATTATTATGGCAAGTAAAGAAACAATTGAAATCGTAAAATCTACAGCACCAGTTCTAGAAGAACATGGAGAAGCAATTACAAAAGTGTTTTATAAGTTACTATTTAAAAAACATCCAGAATTAAAAGATGTTTTTAATATGATAAATCAAAAGAAAGGCACACAACAACGAGCATTGGCTAATGCTGTTTTTCAATATGCAGTTCATATTGATAAATTAGAAATGTTAGGAGATGCAGTAGAGACTATTGCTCAGAAACATGCTAGTTTATCTATTCCAAAAGAAGCATACCCAATTGTGGGAGAAAATCTTCTGGCAGCTATAAAAGAGGTATTAGGTGATGCCGCGACTTCAGAAATTATGAATGCCTGGGAGGAAGCTTATGGTGATCTAGCTGCGATTTTTGTAAAAAGAGAAGAAGAAATTTATTCTAATGGAGAAAATACTACTGGAGGTTACAGAGGAACAAAAGAATTTATTGTAGTCGATAAAATAGAAGAAAGTAATGTGATTACCTCGTTTTACTTGAAAAGAAAAGATGGGACTCCAGTTCCTAAATTTATAGCAGGTCAATATATTGCTTTGACAATAGAGATACCTAATACAGATCATAAGCATACTAGAAATTATAGTTTGTCAAACGCTAATGATAAAGATTATTTAAGAATTAGTGTTAAAAAAGAAGAAGGAGATTTAGATGGGATTGTTTCTAATTATTTGCATTCAAATATAAATGTTGGAGATGTTTTAATGATAGGAATGCCATCAGGAGAATTTGTTTTGAAAGAAAAAGAAAACCCTATTGTATTTATAGGTGGGGGAGTAGGGATAACCCCTCTGATAAGTATGTTTAGTGAAGTAGTACATAATAAAAAAAATCAAGAGGTTATTTTTATTCAATGTGCTTTGAATAGTAAAATTCATGCTTTTTCTGATGAAATTAATGGATTAATCAAAGAAAACTCAAGATCAATAGTTGTTTATAGTTCACCTTTGCAAACTGATCTTATAGGAGAAAATTATGATTATAAAGGGTTTTTGACAACAGAAATACTAGAGGATTTACGTGTTTCTAATGAAAGTGAATTTTATTTTTGTGGGCCAACTCCTTTTATGTCAAATGTTTTAAAAATGTTACAGGGTATAAATGTACCTCAAGAAAACATACATTATGAGTTTTTTGGACCAGCAGAAGAGCTTATTTTAGCAGATTAATTATTGATGTTTATTGTCCTTCTGATTAAAAAAATTAGAAGGACAATAATTATTTTTTATAGTGTATTGCTATCAGAGATTTAATAAAAATAGGCTTATATCTTACCTAAATCTGGTTACAGTTCTTCCAAAATAGATTTTCCGCTTGATTTATCGCCCGAGGTCCATTGCCAATTTTCATGAAGCCTTATTTTTCCTGTTGAGGTCAATTCAGGTTTTGAAAAACAGATTCCAGTCATTAATTCTCCTTTTTTATTAACTTGGTGGTAGCGCATTTCTATAGTACCATCTTTGCTTACAATTCCTATTAAGTGTCCTGTGATAATTTGGTCGCTTTGATATTCTGAAGTAAGAATATTACCTATTTGTTTATACTCAAACACTGTATCTGAGGATACTTCTGCATTTTCTGTAAGATCAATTGGCCTGAATCGTTTGTTATTATAATTCATTGGGATGGTATTTTTAACTTAAAGCAAGCTCTACAGCAGCCTCAGCATGAATTCTCGTAGTATCAAAAATTGGAATACTTACATCAGTACTTTTTATTAGTAAAGGGATTTCTGTACAACCCAAAATTACTCCTTGGGCACCTTGATTTGCATAGGTATCTATAATAGTTTTATATTTTTCTTTGGATGTAGTCTTTATTTCTCCATGTACGAGCTCATCATAAATTATTTGATGAATGATTTCTCTCTCGTCTTGATTAGGAACAATTACTTCAATGTCAAATTTTTGTAACAAAATTTCTTTGAAAAAATCTTTTTCCATTGTGAATTTGGTACCTAGTAGTAACACTTTTTGAATCGCACTTTTTTTTATTTTGTAGCCAGTTGCTTCAGCAATATGTAAAAAAGGGATTTTGATATTTTCTTTGATTGCATCGCTACATAAATGCATTGTATTGGTACATAAAATAACGAGTTCTGCTTTTGCATTTTCTAGATTCAAGGCAGATTCTACCATTTTGTTGTTCAATTCATCCCATTTGTTTTTATGCTGAAGCTTTTCTATTTCTGCAAAATCAACAGATTCCATGATACATTTTGACGAGTGAAAGCCTCCTAATGTTTTTCGAATTTTTTCATTTATAATTTGATAATAAACCAGTGAAGATTCCCAAGACATTCCACCAATTAAACCAATTTTTTTCATAAAATAGTTTTTATAGTATTTCTAATTCTTTAGCTATTTCAACTCTCCATTTTTCTTTTTCATTGTATTTGATATTGTACTCTTCTATAGGTATATCCAAAAGGTTGAATAATTTTTCTGCTTTATGAAAGTCGATCTTTTTTGCAACATTTATAAAATTAATAATCTCAATTCCATCATCAATAACATCTTCATAATATTGAATCATAATGTCCATTAAAAGTAGACTCCAGTTTTGATCATAATTATGATATATTTCATCATTCTCTAATTCAAAATGAATTATTTTGGTTGTTTTAGAATTGTAAACTAATACATAAAATGATTCTCCTTCATCATAGATGGGGATTACGTTAAAACCTTTTAAAACCTCGTAGTTTGAAATTGTTGGTAGATAATAATAAGCTCCTTCTACATCTTCTACACGAAACTCTAGTTCTGGTATCTTTCCTATGTTTTCGATAAATAGTTTTGGGGCTCCAAATTTTATTAATCCAGCTATTCTATCTTCTAGAGGAATAAGTTTATTCATAATTATAGGTAATCAAGGTAAAAGTAACAGCATCAAAAAAGGAGATTTTTTACAGAGATGTTACTATAAAAATGGTATGTTTTTTATACTATTTGATTCCAGTAGTAAATATACCTTCTATTTGAAAAACTTTGCCATCAAACTCCAATTCTGGTTCTTTGATGATTTGCGTTGAAATATTTTTGAATCCAGCATTACTTAATAAACCTTCAACATCATGACTTTCATATTTCTGAAATCCATGTTTTGCTAGTTCTAATTGATCCATACAACTTTTAGACCTGTAGGCAACCAATAGTTTTCCGTTTGGTTTTAAAACTCTTAAAAGCTCTTTTGCGTTATTTATAGGTTGTGGCCAAAAATAGAGTGTATTTGTTGTTGTAATACTATCAAAACTATGATCATCAAATGGGAGGTTTTCAATTGATGCTTCCTTAAAAAAAGCACTTTTATTATCAATTAACTTTTTATTGAATAAAGATGCTTCTTGAACCATAGTTGCAGAAAAATCAACTCCTGTATAGGTTAGATTATCGGCCATATTAAGTAGGTCCTTCACAAAAAAGCCGTTGCCCATTCCTATTTCTAAAATATGATCCTCTTTTTGAGGAGTGAGTACTTTGTATGAATTGAGACAAATATGTTTATTGCTTTTGTTCATCAATAGACCTATCTGTTTTCCTGTTTCTCCATCAGGTTGTCTTAAATGTTTTGCGAGTTCTTCTGGAGCTAGTTTAGTATCAGAATTAAATTTTTCTGCCATAATTTTTTGTTTTTTTATATGTAACCTCTCTCATTAAAAGATAGAGTAGGTAGTAATACCATTTCCAACTTAAATTTACTCAATAAAACTGCGTCTTTTTGTCTAATATTTCAAAATAAAACACGACCGTAGCCCTGTTATGATTGAATTTTCTTTTTTATCTAAGTCAAAAATCCATCATTTTTCTTATGAGTAAATTTAAATCAGAACTGGTATAAGCAATCGATATGTATTGAATTAATACTAAATCAAATTAGGAGTACAACTTATTAACTATGGATAAGTGTACCCTAAATTAATTATAGCTTTTGTATATATCTATGTATACGCAGGTATTATATTTATCGAAGGTAGCTAATTAATATAGAGACTGCAAAATCTTTATTATGAAAGGTAATGAGAAAAAACAAAGAAAGCTTTTATAGAGAGCTATAGGATAGATTGTTTTTGAAGCTTATTTCTAATTATTTAGAATAACACTTTTTAATATTTCAGAGTTGTTTTTTTTGAACTCCTCAATTTCATTATGTAGAATTTTTTTCAATTGCTTTCCTGTAATAACTATTTCGTCGTCCAAAGAATAGTTTATTTTGTAATTTACTTCATCATGCGATGTGAGGGCTAAAATTATTCCATTACAAGCAAAACTATCTGGCATAACTATTTCAGTTTCTAGTATTTTATCTCTACTCGTAAAAACTGGAAAAAATGGAGTTTCACTATCGTCTTTAAACATGTGTAACTTGGGATGATAATTATTATTACTATCTCCAACTGATATCATGACATAGAGATTGGAGTCAAAAATAGTTTTTATCTCGTTTTTATCTATTTGTTTCTGACTTGCACAATTTGATAAGAATACTATGGCAAAAAGGGGTATTAAATATTTCTTCATTGGCCTGATAAAAATAATTGTTTTGATTGATTAAATGTATTAAAATAGTTTGTGTTGGAATAGTAAGTAATTAGATTACACTGATCTTTCAGTTAGATATAGCTTTTATTTACTACAATAATACCCTAGGGCATTTCCATTTAAGTCTTTTATGATTAGAAGTTTATCGGTTATTCGTTGTTCGATTTCTATAAGAATTGCTTTAGGGGTTTCATTAGAAAAGATAGTATCATTCTTAATAATATGCGATGATTTAAATATAATTAGATCTCCAATATAAAATCCATTTCTAAATTTCCATTTGGTGTTTTCTATTGAAGTACAGGAAATTATTATGATCAAAAAACACACTGATAATAGGATGTTTCTATAAAGTATTTTAACAGTCATTATTTTCGTAATTTACTATTTCAAACTTGTTTTCATACGCTTTCATTTCTTGAGCGGTCAGATATATAAAAGAGATTAAAATGATTGGTATAGTAACTATATGTTTTTTGATTTAGATTCTATTTTAATTATTACAATAGTTTGTAAAAAATATCATATAATAAATATAATGTATATATAGGTAAAGAAAAAGCCCTCTGAGTATTCATACTCAGAGGGCTTTTTTTATTAAAAACTGGTTAGAATAATTATTCTTTGATAAGATTAATTTCTACTCGTCTGTTTTGAGCTCTTCCTGCTCTAGTTTTATTTGTAGTGATTGGTCTATCTTCTCCATACCCCATTGCAGATAATCTAAATTGATCAACTCCATTTTCTACTAAATAATTTTTTACGGCATTTGCTCTAGAGTCAGATAATCGCTGATTTAGTTTACCACTTCCTGCACTATCTGTATGACCTTCAACAGTAAATTTAGCTGTAGGATATTCATTAAGAATTTTTACGATGTCACGAAGTACTTGATCTGATTCTTCTTTAATGGTAGATTTACCAGAATCAAATAAAATAGTTTTGGCATAATCATTAAGTGTTTTTTGGATCTCTTCTGTAACTTCAGGACAACCATTATTGGCTACTGTTCCTGCTACATCAGGACAATTATCATCTTTGTCTAATACAGAATCACCATCTTTATCAGGCCATGGGCATCCTTGGTTTTCTTGAGGACCTGCTTCTTGAGGACAATTATCATCTTTGTCCAATAAACCATCACCATCAGTATCAGGCCATGGGCATCCTTTATTTTCTACTTCTCCCGCTACTTCAGGACATTGATCATCTTTATCTAGTACAGTATCACCATCAGTATCAGGCCATGGGCATCCAAAATTTTCTTCAGGTCCTTTTACCTCAGGACAGTCATCTACTTTGTCTAGTATTCCATCTCCATCTGTATCTTTTAATCTAGATTGATAAATAGGAACTTTAAGACCTGCATATACATCAAGAGCTTTGGTCTCATCACTAATAAGAGCAGATAATACAGATCCAGAACCTATATAAAGAGGTCCTGCTCTAAGTCCTGCTCCCCACATAAAACCACTGTGCTGTACAACACTTACAGGAGAGTAGAAACTAAACCACTTGGTTTCAAATCTTGGTGTTAGAGTTATTGTATTTGCAACTCTACTTCTGTTTACTTTATCTTTGGATGTAAGAGAAAAATCACTGTTCAGGTTTACATAAAACTTATGATTTATGTTCCAGTCAGCATTTACATGTAGTGCTGTTGGTAATACTGCTTTATTAGCATTCCCTGGATCAAGTGCTCTATAAAAATTCTCTAATTCATCTATATCAATATCTTCAAAAGTATTTTGATCAAATCTATTGGTAATATCATATCTTTCTTCGACACCTTTGTCATAAGAAATTGCTCCTAGATCTGTAAGAGATAAACCAAATTTTAATTTATACTTATTGACATCTTTGTGCATATAAGTGTTTCCTTTGCTATCTGTAGCAGTATAGTCATTATAATTTGGTCTCCATTCATATACAAAACCTAAATCTGCACCAATTCCTACAGCTCCACTTACAACTTCAATTTCTTCTAGGTCGTTTTCTAGATTTTCACTATATCCATATGCCAATTCACCTGTAGTTTGTACACTACCAATTCTTCGGCCACCAGGCAATAATGTTCCGTCTGCATCATAGTCTACATTTACATTTTTACCAACAGCATATGCATTACCTAATCCTTGTAAATATTTAAGAGTAACCCCTCCTTTTAAGAAGTGTTGTTCTTTATTCATTATAACTCTTGCATAAGATAGACCAACTTCTGCCCATGTATGTGCACTAGCAAATAGATCTCCTTCATCAACGATAAAATCTTGATTATCATCAAAATCATTAACGATATTACCAAAAGTTTGACCGTTAATTTCATTGATACTATAAAAGGCTCTAGCTCTTGTATACAGAGCAATAGCATTTTTCTCATTAATGTTAAACATAAAAGAAAGCCCTAGAACATCTGTATTTCCCAGTGCATTATTTTTTGTTTTAGAAAAAGTCTTGGCATCTGTTTCAATTTCATAATTATCATCAAAAAGATCACGATAGTTTAGTCCATAATAATCATTGCCTATAAAACTACTTACTCCAACTAGATTTATATCTGTTTTAAACCTGGAATCCACAATGTTTGCAGGGTTACTGATCACACTATGAACACCACTGTAGTTATCTGTTAAAAAACCTATGTAAGATTGAGATTTTGCGGACACCCCGTATAGAAGGAGCATTACCGCTGGTAGAAATCGCTTCATTTTTTAGTTTTAAGATTTTGGGTTTTTAATTATTTGAAGCGCAAAGATATTAGTATTTTTTTAGCCTGAAAATTTTAAGGTGAATTATAATTGTACTTGATTGTATTTATGAGAAAAATGTATTCAACAACAATTAATGGCTGTTATAGTTAAAAATTCACGATTTTATTTAGTGTATATGTAATTAACTTTTCTATTGTTTTTTTAGGATCAGCACTAAATTCTCCTGTAGCACGATTGGCCAAAATAGCATTCATAGAGACAGCTTTATGCCCTAATAATTTAGCCATTCCGTAGATACCAGCAGTTTCCATTTCTAGATTAGTAATTTTTTTACCTTTATATTCAAAAGAAGCTAGTTTTTTATTCAAAGAGTCATCTTGTAATGGAAGCCTTAAGATTCTTCCTTGAGGGCCATAGAATCCAACATTTGTAATAGTAAAACCTTTTTGTATAGATTTGTCATTGCACATGTGCTCTCCTAATTCTTGATCATAAGAGACAGTATAGGGAGTAGATTTGTGTTGATCCCATTCAATATGTTTTGTTAATGCCTGTGTTATTTCTGGTAATTGTACTTTATGACTATTATAAAAATGTAATAGACTATCAAAACCTACTGCAATTTCTGAAACGACAAAACTATCGATAGGAATGTTTGATTGTATAGAACCCGATGTTCCTATGCGTATAATATGTAAAGACGTATGAGTATCTTTTATGGTTCTACTTTTGAAATCGATATTCACAAGTGCATCTAATTCATTAAATACAATATCTATATTATCGGTTCCTATGCCTGTTGAGATAACAGTAATTCTACGTCCTTTATAAGTTCCTGTCTGGGTATGAAATTCTCTTTTACGAATTTTATATTCTATAGTATCAAAATATTGACTCACTTGACCCACTCTATCTGGGTCACCAACCGTTATTACCGTTTGTGCAAGGTGTTCTGGTTTAAGGTTAAGGTGATAAATACTACCATCTTTGTTAAGAATTAATTCAGATTCGGCTATAGCCATATTATAGTTTTAATAGTGAGTGAGTTTCATCATTGTATAAAAAATCATATTTTTTGACACCTCCATAATACCAATCTAGTATTTGTGTGTTATAAAAATTCTTTTTTTGATGCAAAGCAAGTGTTCCTCTTTCTGATAATAAAAGTCTATCTTTAGTTTGATCCAAAAACTGGAAAAGCCTTGCTAATACACGTTTCATTTGCATATCACCATACCCATAATATCCTTGATATTCGAGGGCATATCCCATGAGATGTTTTATGTTTTTTACTTGATGTGTATTTACCATTTCCAAGATATTATGCTCCAGTGTATTTAGGCCAGTAAGCATATTTGGGAAACGTTGTAAATGAGCTCTTAGACATATAGATAAATATTCAAAAGAAGAATTTTTTTTGATTTGACCTGCAATTTTTTGAGGTTTTGATTCACAATACAATGTCCAAATGTGGGCAGCAAGTTCTAGATCGTCTATGGTTAACTGCACTTTACTTTGGTAGTGATCTTTAAGGTGTAAGTCTGATAATTCACATAATCCAAATAGTTTTTTCTCATGTTTAATTTTACCGCTACAGACTAGGTATATAGGTGTATCTTTAATTCCTTTGCGAAGTAGTAAACTGATTGCGGCTACCATATTAATATGACAAAACAAATCATATTCAAACCACAATATGATTTCATCATAAGAAGTAACGTTTTCTAGTTTTTTAAGTTGAGAGACAAATTTTTCTTTATAGCTAGAGGAGTCAATTCTGTAATACTTTTTCAGAAAGCCTCCTCGTTTTTTGAAAGAATTTTCGGTTTCTATTTTGATTTCTGTAGGACCTTCGCAAAGCATTTCTCGCCAAGTCATAATCTCTCCTGTAACAAGATTTAGTTCTTGTATCCTATGAGTAAGACTATCCCCATTTGTGATATGTAGTGTGTTTGATTTCAAAATAGAAATTATATGGTGTTATCCTCCAACTCGTTTTACTTTAAACCCTTTCTCTTTTAGGATGGTCATGATTTGATTTCGGTAATCTCCTTGAATGATAATCGTATCATTTTTGAAGCTTCCACCAACACTTAGACGAGTTTTTAGTTCTTTGGCTAATTTCTTGAAATCTTCATCAGCACCAGTATATCCTTCTAGTATAGTAATTGGTTTTCCTTTTCTTTTTTCGTATTTGCAAATTATAGGATCTTCTTGTATCCATAAATTATCATCACTTGTATCTGGAGTAGATTCTTCTACTTCTGGTTGATGATCGGGGAACATTTTTTTTAATTGATCTTGTAAATCCATACAGATTTTTATTTTTTGATTAGCCCTATTTCTACAAGTCTTTGATATAAAAACTCTCCTGCAGTGATGTCATCATATTGTTTTGGAGTATCTGCGGTAATACACTCGTTTAAACAATTAAGTTTCATATCACTCCTTGGATGCATAAAGAAAGGGATTGAATATCTGGGGCTACTCCATTGTTCCTTAGGAGGATTTGTTACCCTATGAATTGTAGATCGTAACTTGTTGTTTGTATGACGCTCCAACATATCTCCCACATTAATAACCAATTCGTCTTCTTGTGGGATTGCATCAATCCACTCACCGTCTTTGCGTTGTACTTGTAGTCCTCCAGTAGAGGCTCCCATAAGTAATGTAATTAAATTAATATCACCATGTGCGCCAGCTCTAACAGCTCCTTGAGGTTCTTCTGTAATAGGAGGGTAATGGATAGGACGCAAGATACTATTACCATTGCTTGCCCAATGATCAAAATAATGTTCATCAATGCCTATGTATAGAGCTAGTGCTCTAAGAACATAAATCCCTGTTTTTTCTAACATTCTATAAGCTTCCATTCCTGTAGCATTAAAATCTTTTAATTCCTCTACAGTTATATTTACTGGGTATTCTTCTGCTAACTTAGCATCTGCGTCAGGTTCTTGCCCAAAGTGCCAAAACTCTTTAAGATCTCCTTCTTTTTTACCTTTAGCATGTTCTTTACCAAAAGAGGTATAACCTCGTTGTCCTCCTAATCCTTCGATCTCATATTTCTCTTTGGTATGAGTTGGTAATGCAAAAAAAGCTTTTATCTCTTTATATAAGTTTTGTACTAGTTGCTCATTCAGAAAATGATTTTTTAAAGCAACAAAACCTATTTCTTCATAAGCTTTTCCAATTTCGTTAACAAATTTTTGTTTTCGAGAAGGGTCATCAGATAAAAAATCAGCTAAATCTACGCTAGGTATATTATTCATTAGTCAAGTCTTTGTGTATTGAAGAACTAAAATAGGTGTATTTCACGCAAAACTCCAAATTGGAGCCTAAATTTATTTACAATTGTAAAATATCTGTCAAATTAATTAATTCTAACTGCTCAATCTTTAATTCAAAGTAAATTTAACTAATTCATAGAATTGTTTGATAAAAATTAACAACTACTTAATAATATTAGGGGTTGAGATATTTTTGCTGCTATAAAAATAAGTACATTTACTCACTAAGTGAGATTTTAATACTCCGATGCTTGCTTCGAAATTAAAGGTTCGTTTCAGACCAATACTTCGTGGGTTTGCTCCGAGGTAGTTTATTTAACAAATTTTGTTTTATGGAATACTTATCAAGTGAAAAACAACAGCTACATTTTGACAGAAGAGAGTACGAAAATGATGTGTTAGCGTCATTATATTTCAAAATGCTTACCCCTAGACTTATAGAGGAGAAAATGCTAGTGTTGTTACGACAAGGAAAAATATCTAAATGGTTTAGTGGAATAGGACAAGAAGCAATTGCTGTAGGGGTAACTGCGGCGTTGGATCAAGATGAGTATGTATTACCAATGCACCGTAATTTGGGGGTGTTTACAACAAGAAACGTGCCCTTGCACAGATTGTTTAGTCAGTGGCAAGGAAAAGCAAGTGGTTTTACAAATGGTAGAGATCGCTCTTTCCATTTTGGAACGCAAGAATATAATATTATTGGGATGATTTCTCACCTAGGCCCACAGATGGGGGTTGCATGTGGTATTGCTATGGGGAATTTATTGAAAAAGAATAATAAGATTACTGCGGTATTTACTGGAGAAGGAGGAACCAGTGAAGGAGATTTTCATGAAGCACTTAATGTTGCTTCTGTTTGGAGTCTACCAGTGTTATTCTGCATAGAAAATAATGGATATGGATTATCAACACCTACCAATGAACAATATAATTGTAAGGATCTTGCAGATCGAGGAGTGGGATATGGAATAGAATCACATATTATTGAAGGTAATAATGTGTTAGAAGTATTTGATAAAGTCAATAAGCTAGCTAAAAGTATGAGAGAAACTCCAAGGCCTATTATGTTGGAGTTTAAAACTTTTAGGATGCGAGGACATGAGGAAGCTAGTGGAACCAAATATGTACCTGAGAAACTAATGGATTTCTGGCAAGCCAAAGATCCCATAGACAACTATAAACAATATCTTATTGAGCAAGGCGTAATTTCTGATGATGATGACCTTGCACAACGATCTATTCTTAAAAATGAAATAGAAACTAATTGGAAGCAGGCAAATAATGAAGAGATAATTCAAGCTAATTTAGATCTTGAAATAAAAGATGTTTATACAGAATTTGAGTATAGAGAGGTCTTGTCTGAAGAGAATACGAGAGAACTCAGAATGATTGATGCTATTTCTGATGGATTGAAAGAGAGCATGTTTTGGTATGATAAACTTGTTTTGATGGGGCAGGATATTGCAGAATATGGAGGAGTGTTTAAAATAACAGATGGATTTGTAGATATATTTGACAAAGAACGAGTACGTAATACACCTATTTGCGAATCAGCTATCGTATCTGCGGGATACGGACTTTCTATAAATGGATATAAAGCTGTAGTCGAAATGCAATTTGCTGATTTTGTGTCTTCTGGTTTTAATCCTATTGTAAATCTATTAGCAAAATCAAATTATCGGTGGGGGCAATCTGCAGATGTTGTTATTAGAATGCCTTGTGGGGCAGGAGTAGGAGCAGGACCTTTTCATAGCCAAACTAATGAGGCCTGGTTTACTAAAACACCAGGGCTCAAGGTGGTATATCCTGCTTTCCCTTATGATGCCAAAGGTTTATTGATGACAGCTATAGAAGATCCAAACCCAGTACTATTTTTCGAGCATAAAGCATTGTATAGAAGTATTCGACAGCAAGTTCCCGAAGGATATTACAATTTACCTTTCGGAAAAGCTTCTGTATTAAAAAAGGGTAATGATATTACTATTATCAGTTACGGAGCAGGAGTACATTGGGCAATAGAAACATTAGAAAAACACTCAGAGGTTAGCGCAGATCTTATTGATTTGAGAACGCTACAGCCATTGGACACAGAGACAATATATCAATCTGTAAAGAAAACAGGAAAGGCGATTATCTTACAAGAAGATTCTATCTTTGGGGGTATTGCTTCAGATATTTCTGCATTACTTATGGAGCATTGTTTTATGTTTCTTGATGCACCAGTAAAACGAGTAGCAAGTTTGCCAACTCCAATTCCTTTTGATACTAATCTGGAACAACAATATTTAGGGAAAAAGAGATTTGAAGAGGTATTATTATCAACGCTTGAATTTTAATTTATGCACTAATAAATTATTACAACTTTGTTAAAAATTGTAATTTTAAACAGGCATAAATATAAAATATCAAAGCGAAGTATTGTATGATAGAGAATATTGATTCAAAAATCAGTAATGATGACCGTATAAAATTACCTTTTTCTTTTAACAAAGAGAAAATGCTAGCAGAATTTGAAGCTTTAAAAGCACAGGATTTTGAATATTATGATGTAATCCCATTAAGAGCTCCTGCACATGTTGTAGACCCTTCATTACCTTTTCCTCCACCTGTAAACGATTATGCTGATGGTTCATGGACAGAATGGTCAGATACAAGGGCATTAATAGAATCACCGTATTTGATGAGTGTTGTTGATACTTTTCGTAAGCATACAAAAGTAACATTAGTTCGATTACTTCGTTTGGCGGCTGGTTCTATAGTAAAAGAACATACAGATCCCACATTAGCTTTAGAGGTTCATAAATCGGTTATTCGTCTTACTATACCTATCTTAAAGAATGATAAGGTAACTTTTTTTTTGAATGGAACACCAGTTTCTATGCAACCTGGAGAATGTTGGTATTTAAGGCTGACCGACCCTCATAAAATAATAAATGAGGGTGATATCGAGCGAGTAAACCTTACAGTAGATATGATTCCAAATAATTGGATACGGGAAATTATAGAAAATAATAAATAGGTTTTATCGTTTTTATGATACAAAATCTAGATGTGTAAGTTTAAATTTAGTTATGAAAACGTTATAGTTAATAAGAATATGTAGTTGTCTGTTTTTCAATGTTTTAAGTGGTTATTCTCACTTGTTTTAATATGCTAGAAAGCAGTTATTTATTATTAATTTTAAATAGGGGTAAAATCCCCTTTGATAGATGTTGTATGTTCTATAAGTAAACCTTAATTTCGCGATTGTTATAAAAAAATATTCTCCTTTGGGGTTAATAAACAGGAGATTAAAACATAATTCATGAGCACAAAACATCTAGAACAACTTCGTTCTTCAAAAATATTAGTAACTGGTGCAGCTGGTTTTATAGGATCCAATCTCTGTGAAGCACTTTTAAATAATGGGAGTACAGTAATAGGGTTGGATAATTTTGCAACAGGACACAAAAAAAATCTTTCTGTATGTGATAAAAATTCTAATTTCACTTTTATAGAAGGAGATATACGAAACCTTGATGATTGTCATAAAGCGTGTGATGGGGTTGATTTTGTATTACACCAAGCTGCATTAGGATCTGTTCCAAGGTCAATTAATGATCCAATTACGTCAAATGATGTCAATGTAGGAGGATTTCTTAATATGTTGATAGCTTCCAGAGATGCAGGAGTAAAACGTTTTGTTTATGCCGCAAGTTCTTCTACTTATGGAGATTCTGAATCAATGCCAAAAATTGAAGAAAAAATAGGAAAGCCATTATCTCCATATGCAATTACAAAATATGTGAATGAATTGTATGCAGATAATTTTAAAAGAACATATGGTTTAGATACTGTGGGGCTGCGATATTTTAATGTATTTGGGCGTAAACAAGACCCAGATGGAGCATATGCCGCGGTAATTCCAAAATTTGTCATGCAATTTATGAAATATGAGTCACCAGTAATTAATGGTGATGGACAGTTTTCCAGAGATTTTACATATATAGACAATGTAGTCCAAATGAATCTGCGATCAATGATATCTGATAATCCAGAAGCATTGAACAATGTATATAATACTGCTTACGGAGAAAGAACAACATTAAATGAACTTACTACTTTACTCAAAGAGTATTTGTCAGAATTTGATGCCAAAATAGCTGATGTAGAGGTAAAATATGGGCCTGAACGCAAAGGTGATATCCCACACTCTTTGGCATCTATTGATAAAGCCAGAACATTGCTTGAGTATAATCCTGAATATGATATAAAGTCAGGATTGAAAGAAGCTGTAAAATGGTATTGGGAGAATCTAAAATAAACTTCACACTCACACAAACATAAGAATAACTATGCAAGATAGTAAGATTGCCATTATTGGATTAGGGTATGTAGGGTTGCCTTTGGCTAGGCTCTTTGCAACCAAATACCCTGTAGTAGGTTTTGATATTAATAAAACTAGAGTCAACGAATTACGATCAGGAACCGATGCTACTTTAGAAGTAGAAGATGATTTATTACAGACAGTATTAAAAGAACAAGCTGATGATACAGTTGGTCTTTATTGCTCTTTTGATCTTGAAGATATCAAGGATTGCAATTATTATATAGTTACAGTGCCAACACCAGTAGATAAAAACAATAGACCAGACCTTACTCCTTTGTATAAATCTAGCGAGACTGTAGGCCGAGTACTAAAAAAAGGGGATGTCGTAATTTATGAATCTACAGTATACCCTGGAGTAACTGAGGAAGAATGTATCCCTGTTCTAGAAAAAACAAGCGGACTGATATTTAATAAAGATTTTTACGCAGGGTATTCCCCAGAACGAATTAATCCAGGAGATAAAAAGCATACAGTAGAGAAAATATTAAAAGTTACAGCAGGATCTACTCCAGAGATAGGAAAAAAAGTTGATGATCTATATAGCTCTATTATTACAGCAGGAACGCACCTTGCACCAACAATAAAAGTAGCAGAAGCAGCCAAAGTAATAGAGAATTCACAAAGAGATATCAATATTGCTTTTGTAAATGAATTGGCTAAGATATTTAACCTCATGGGGATAGATACAAATGATGTATTAAAAGCTGCTGGAACCAAATGGAATTTTCTTCCATTCAAACCTGGATTAGTAGGAGGGCATTGTATTGGTGTAGATCCATATTATTTGGCACAACGAGCACAAGAATTTGGGTATCATCCAGAGATTATCCTTGCAGGACGTAGATTAAATGATAGTATGGGACAATATGTAGCTTCTGAAGTGATTAAACTTATGGTAAAACATGATATCCATATCAAGGGAGCTAATGTTTTGGTATTAGGAATCACTTTTAAGGAAAATTGTCCTGATGTTCGTAATACCAAGGCAGTTGATGTAATTAATCAATTGACTGATTTTGGAACTGAAGTTACAGTATATGATCCTTGGGCAAATCCATCAGAAGTAAAACATGAATACGACTTGAAAACAATAGTCGATCTGCCTAACAAAAAATATGATGCTATTGTATTGACAGTTGCACATAAAGAATTTTTGGATATAGACCTAAAAACAATGCTTACTCCTAATGGAATATTGTATGATGTAAAAGGGATATTAGAAGGAGATGTAAATGGAAGATTGTAATATCAATATTTTAGTGTATACTAAATAAATATAAAATACTTGTTTTGAGTCAGTTAAAAAAAGGTGCTTTACTTACGTATCTCAAAATTGTACTTACCAATGTTATAGGGATTATGATGACACCGTTTATCGTAAGTAATATTGGTAAAGATGAATATGGGATCTTTAATGCCATTGGAGCATTGATAGGTACAATAGCGTTACTAGATTTTGGGTTAACCAATACAGTAGTACGTTTTGTTGCAAAATATAAAGCAGAAAACGATAAAGAAGGAGAAGAGAATTTTTTAGCTACAGTACGTTTACTTTATTTTGTTATTTCGTTTCTGGTTATTCTATTAGGGATTGTTTTTTATTTTTTTATAGACTCATATTTTACAAAGTTTAGCCCTAAAGAATTAGAAATCGCAAAAATAATGTTTGTGATTTTAATTTTTAATTTGGCTATTCAATTACCTGGAATGATTTTTACAGGTATTTGCAAAGGTTATGAAAAGTTTGTTTTTCCAGAATCTGTAGGTATCATACGCTATCTTTTGAGAGCTATAACCGTAGTTGCTGTATTGCTATTAGGTGGTAAAGCAATAGCATTGGTTATTGTAGATACCATATTTAATATTTTTACGATTTCGGTATCTGCATATTATGTATTGGTAAAACTTAAAGTGAGATTTAAGTTGCATACATTATCCAAGAGCTATATCATGCAAATTTTTAAGTATTCTAGTTGGATTTTTATTTTTTCTCTGGTAGGAATGTTACAATGGAAATCAGGAAGCTGGATACTTGGATCTATGAGTTTACCAAAAGTATTAGGAATCTATGGAATTGGGATTGCTTTAGGAACATATTATGGTACTTTTTCTACTGCAATATCAAGTGTTTTTCTCCCACGAGCAACACAAATGTCTGTTAACAATGCATCTGGAGAAGAATTAACAAGTATGATGATAAAACTGGGTAGATTATCATTTATTATATTGATGTATGTGCTGGGAGCATTTATTCTATATGGGGAACAATTTGTTAACCTATGGGTAGGTGGCGGTACAGAAGAAGGAGATGTAAGATATACTGCAGGAGAGTGCAGAGAAATATATATAATTGCATTAATGATAATGATAGCCTATACCATTCCTTTGTTGCAAGCTTTTGGAAACTCTATCCTTGAAGCCAAAAACAAACTGTCTTTCAAAGCAATTTTATACTTGGTCTTTATGATTTTAGGAGCTACAGCAGGAGGTATATTTGCAATCAAACATGGAGCTGTTGGAATGATTACAGGGTTGGTAATAGGCTGGTTGATAGTACAAAATGTAATGAATTTTTATTATCACAAAATAATAGGACTTAATATCTTTAGGTTTTTTAAAGAATTACTACATAAAACATTTATAGTCGTTTGTATTGCTATTTTGATAGGGTATTTTATTACTTATTTACCAGGGGATGGATGGATTAATTTTCTTCTCAAAGGGAGTAGCTATACAGTTACATTTGGAGTATTGATGTACTTTTTAGGAATGCTGGACTATGAAAAAGAATTATTTTCAAAACCGATTGTTTCTGTATTAAAGAAAAAATAGATGACCATGGAAAGAGAAATGATATTACATAAAGTAACGTATACAGATCAAGGGAAAAAAATTGAGTATGAGTATACTATGGATAATCATACTCAGAAATTTTTTAATAAAGATCACGCTTTTTATTCAAAATATGATATTGATGTAAGTACTGTTCCGATTAGTATTGCGGTAATTCCATTTCTGTCTAATATGCTTCCTATTTCTTGGTTTTCAGACTTTACTATAAAGGTAAACGAGTTGGATGAAGATTTTTATCAAGCCATGCAACAGGTTAAAATCGAATTTCAGAAACAGTTCCCAGAATATGAACTCAAAGGAGAATTAATTGTAAATACACTAGTTAAAAATACAATTAAAGGTGATAAATCAGCAATGCTTTTTAGTGGAGGGGTAGATGCATATGCTACCTACATAAGAGTTTTTGATAAAACCCCTGATTTAGTTACTATTCATGGAGCTGATATAGAAATAGAAGATCATTCACAATGGAAAGATTTTACCGATTTTGTTGAATCAGAAACATTGTTAGAAAAGAATAAAAAGGTATTTATAGAAACCAATGTACGAAAGTTTTATACCTATCAAGTAGAGCTACTATTAAAAGATATTGGTTGGTGGGGAAAGGTGCAACATGGGTTGTCGCTTATTGGTTCTTTGGCTCCAGTGTCATATATCTATTCTTATACATCAGTATATATAGCATCATCATATACAGAACAAATTAATATAGCTTGGGGATCAACCCCAGAAATAGATGAGAAAATTTCTTGGGGTTCAGTTAGGGTATTTCATGATGGATATGATTTACAACGACAAGATAAAGTTGATTTGATCACAGCATTTGCTAGAAAAACAGCTACAGCTTTTAAACTAAGAGTGTGTTATTCAGAGAATAGAGAAGAATTTAATTGTAGTCGTTGCGAAAAATGTTATAGAACTATACTGGGGATTATTCTTAATGGAAATGATCCTAATCATTTTGGGTTTGAAGTAGATAAGAGGGTGTACAGTAATATGTTTGAAACATTACACATAGGAAGTGCAAGCAGAGGGCTTCAATATTTTTGGTGGGAATTGATGGAGAAAGCCAAAAAAAGTAAAGACATATTCATCTTTGATGATGAAAAAATAGAAAATGTTCAATTAGATAGAATACGATCTGGAGAAATAGACCAATTATTAGAGGATAAAATAAACAAACCTAAAAGGACTATAGAGAAAATAAAATTTGTTCTTAGAAATCGCTTTTCGGGAATGTATAATCTTTATAAAAAATTACGATATAATTAAGGCATTATGAAATACGGACTACTTACATACGATGAAAACAAGCGTTTTTTTAACGTGGGAGATAACATTCAGAGCTTGGCAGCCAAACAATACCTGCCAAAAGTAGATGTTTTTCTCAACAGAGAAAAATTAGGAGAATATCAAGGAGATCGTGTGCAACTTATTATGAATGGGTGGTTTACACATAATATTCATCATTGGGTACCATCTGAAGATATAGATCCTGTATTTGTTTCTTTTCATATGAATAATACTGCAGCACCTGCAATGTTAAGCGATAAAGGAATTGCATATCTTAAAAAACATCAGCCTATTGGTTGTAGAGATCAATTCACTGCTGATACCTTAAAATCCAAAGGAATTGATGCTTATTTTACAGGATGCCTTACACTAACACTGGATTCATACAAAGTAGATGATTCAGAAAGAGGAGAAGATATTTATATCGTTGATCCATTATATAGTTACCCAAGATCAGAAAAAATATTTTATAACACCAAAGCTACTGTGAAAAATGTATTAAATGGTACCGCTTTTCAACTTGGTAAAAAACAAAAACATCTTAAGAATTTTATCAGTGAAGAGTTGCTTAATACTGCCACCTTTGTGAATCAGGAACCACCATCAAATACATACACAGATAAAGAAAAATTTGAAATGGCAGAATCTCTTTTACATAAGTATGCAAGAGCAAAGATGGTCATTACTTCACGAATTCACTGTGCATTGCCTTGTTTGGCAATGGGAACCCCAGTTATTTTTATCAATGGCTTTGATAGCTTTGTAGATTCATGCCGATTTGATGGTATTTTAGAATTATTTAATAGAATAGATATCAATAGTGAAACAGGTGCTTATGAAGCTAATTTCCCTCTAGAAGGAAAAGTAACAAAAGATACAGTGATTAAGAACCTAGAGAAACATCATGATTTGGCAAATGCTTTAAAAGAAAAAGTAAAAAGCAAGTTAAGCTAAAAAAATAATTTTTATGAAGCTTGTATACATTGTCAATAGAATAGATGGACCAGGAGGGTTAGAAAGAGTACTCTCTATAAAAGCAAGTATGCTTGCTGATCACTATGATTATGATATACATATCATAACACTCAATCAAGATGAAACAACTCTTTTTTATAATTTTAGCCCAAAACTGACATATCATAATATTACCGTTACAGGTAATTCGTTAAAATATATGTACACCTATGTTTCAGAAATGAAACGTATGATCAAAAAAATAAGTCCAGATATTATCATTGTTTGTGATGATGGACTTAAGGGCTTCTTGGTTCCTCTAGCACTGGGAAAACCTTGCCCGATGGTGTATGAAAGACATGTGTCAAAAAATGTAGAAATAAAACAAGGAAAACCTTCATTGTTTGATAAAATAATTACCAGAATTAAGTTTGGGATAATGAATTTTGGAGGAAAGTTTTATGATCATTTTGTTGTACTTACACAAGGAAACCTGAATGAATGGAATCTTAAAAATCTTAAAGTCATTCCAAACCCTTTGTCATTTTATCCAAATGATACTGATATTAGTACATTGGTAAATAAAAAAGTACTGGCAGTTGGTAAGCAAAGCTTTCAAAAAGGATATGATCGATTATTACATAGCTGGAAAGAAGTTGCAGAAAAATTCCCGGAGTGGTCTCTTGATATTTACGGAACAATAGATAAAAAAGAAGGGCTAGATGATCTGGCTATTAAATTAAATATAAAATCATCTGTAAATCTCTATCCTCCAGAAAAGAACATTGCAGAAAAATATAAAGAAGCGTCAATTTATGTAATGTCTTCTCGCTATGAAGGTTTTGGAATGGTACTCACAGAAGCCATGGCATATGGTGTGCCTTGTGTTTCTTTTGATTGTCATTATGGTCCCTCTGATATTATAGCAGATCACAAAAATGGCCTTTTGGTAGAGAATAATGATATTCAAGGGTTGGCGGATGCAATAGCATTATTAATAGAAAATAATGAAACCAGAAAAGTAATGGGCAAAAATGCCAGAGATGATGTAAAAAGATATCTACCAGAAAAAATAGTTGCAGAATGGGATGAGGTGTTTAAAAAAATGATAGTTAGTTAATAATTAGAAATGAAAATAGTTTTTATTATCGATCAGGTTTACCTTCATGGAGGGATAGAAAGAGTACTTTCTATCAAAGCGAACTACCTTGCAAAACAAGTTGGTAATGAAATCTCTATTATAACTACAGAGCAAAAAAATAATATACCATGTTATGATTTTAATCCCCATATTTCTTTTGAAGATATTGGAGTGAATTATAATAGAACAAAGTCATATTTTCATCCTGTTAATCTGCTGAAATTACCTAGGCATATACAGAAAATAAAATCGATTTTAAAAAGAAAACAACCCGATGTAGTTGTAGTCTGTAGTCATAGTACAGATACTTATTTTATGCCTTTTATTATAAAAAGTATTCCGAAGGTAAAAGAATTTCATTTTTCAAAGTTTATAGAAAAAGCACCTCGCTTGAATTCTAGTAATATTCTAAAACAATATTTTTTTAAATTCACAGACTATGTAGAAAGTAAGTATGATAGATTGGTTGTATTAAATGCTATTGAAGCAGAATATTATAGAACAGATAATGTAGAAGTGATTCCTAACCCATTAACTTTTTATCCAGATAAGGTTTCTGAGTTATCTAACAAGGTTATAATCTCTGCAGGAAGAATTGCAACTGTAAAAGGGTATGATTTACTTATCGATATTTGGGAACTTGTATATCAAAAAAATAAAGATTGGGAACTACACATTTATGGAAAAGGGGATGAGGAGTATACAAAAACTCTACAGGATAAAATTAATGAAAAGGGATTAGAGGATAGTTTAATTTTAAAAGGAGCAACAGATAATATACAAGGTAAAATGTTAGAATCTTCTATGTATGTAATGTCTTCTCATAATGAATGTTTCCCATTGGTATTATTAGAAGCACAAGCATGTGGACTTCCAATAATTTCGTTTGATTGCCCGCATGGTCCTAAAAGTATTATAGATTCAAATAACGGATATCTGGTTGAATTGTATAATAAAGAGGAGTTTGCAAATATTTTAAATAAATACATGCAAAGCCCAAAAGTATTAAAACCTATGGGGGTAGCAGCCAGAACTAATGCTTCTAAGTATAGTATCGAAAAGGTAATGAAAATGTGGCAGGATATGTTTAGTAGTTTAACCTGTAAAGAAGATAAAAAATGAGACAATTATACGCTACATTATATAAATTGTTTTTAGTACCACATATCATAATGTATTTGCGAAGTAGTAATAAGGCAGATATAGACAAAGATATAGTAAGGTGGGCAAAAGCAAAGAAACTTCAAAAAGGTAATATAGCATTGTTACTGGATTTTTTGGTAGACTCTCCAGATTTCAGGACTATTTTTTATTTCAGAAATAGAGGAGTCTTTTCACAATTACTTAATCTCTACTGTAGAAAAGAAAAATATTTTAGAATTGATATGAGTACTAAACTTGGAGGTGGGATTCTTACTGGCCACCCTTATAGTACTATTCTAAATGCAAATACTATTGGAGAGAATTTTTATGTCAATCACTTAGTAACTGTAGGAGAAATAGAAGGAAAAAGACCGACGATAGGAGATAATGTTTCTATCAATACTGGAGCAATTGTAATAGGAGATATAAGCATTGGTAATAACAGTGTAATAGGAGCAGGAACAGTCGTTGTAAAAGATGTACCTGATAATTGTGTGGTAGTTGGAAACCCAGGGAGAATTATAAAAAAAGATGGAAAGAAAATAGACAAAAAATGAATCTAATATTTGATATACAACAAGCTATTGAAGATCATTATGATTACAAGGCATTTTGTATTGATAATTCTTATTATACCTACAAAGATTTAGCACAGCAGATATCAAACATTAGAAATGAGATTAAAACCTGGATACATCAAGAAGATACATTTGTTGGATTAGTTGTTAATGATGATATTGAAACATATGCCTCGATATTTGCATTATGGCTTGAAGGAAAAGCATATGTACCTATACATCCTGATTTTCCAATACACCGTAATATTAAAATAATAGAACAAGCTGGTATTAAGACCATTTTAGATTCTTCAGAGAATACTACTTTTGATATTTGTACTAATATTCAAACAAAGTACTGTAAAACTTTAGAAATAGATCTAGTACCATCTTCCAAGAAAATAGATAATACGTATGCTTATATGTTTTTTACTTCTGGAACAACAGGAGTGCCCAAAGGAGTACCAATAACCTTTGATAACCTATCGGGCTTTATAGATGCATTTTGGGCATTAAAATACAATATTACCAGTACAGATAGATGCTTGCAAATGTTTGAATTAACATTTGATCTATCAGTAGTATCTTATCTTGTTCCAATACTCAAAGGAGCATGTGTATATACTATTCCCAAAGACCAAATAAAGTATAGTTATATTTTTGAATTGATGGAAGATTATGAACTTACTTTTGCACTGATGGTGCCATCAATCCTTCAGTATCTAAGACCTTATTTTGATGAGATACATTGTCCAGCATTAAAATACAGCCTTTTTTGTGGAGAAGCACTACCATTAGATGTAGTAGAAGAATGGAGTAATTGCATTCCAAATGCCACTATAGCCAATGTATATGGGCCTACTGAATGCACCATATTTTGTACAGATTATACCTATAACAGAGTAGGAGGTAATATAGCGCATAATGGGATTTTGAGTATTGGCAAAAGTATGAAGCATACCTTTACAATTATTGTAGATAGAAATAATAACGAAGTAAAAGAAGGTGAAAAAGGAGAACTCTGTTTAAGTGGGGTGCAGCTTACTCCTGGATATTGGAGAAATGAAGAAAAAAATAAAGAAGTTTTCTTTGATAAAGAATATGATGGAGAAAAGATTAGGTTTTATAAAACAGGTGATTTGTGTTTGGTAGGCAATGATAAAAATGTAGTCTATCTGGGCAGAGTAGATTTTCAAGCGAAAATTCAAGGGTTTCGTGTAGAATTATCAGAGATTGAATTTCATGTTAAAACCTATTTAGATAAAAAAAATGTTGTAGTTATAGCATTTATAAATAAAGTCAATAATACAGAGATCGGACTTGCAATAGCATCAGAAGAATTTGATACTACGTTGCTTCTTGGTCAATTAAAAACTGTACTGCCCCACTATATGATCCCTACACAAATAAAATTTGTAGATAGTTTTCCGCTGAATACCAATGGGAAAATAGATAGGAAAAAAATAAAAAAATCTTTTGGTGAATATCATAATTAGTTGAAATTATTATGGAAGTGAATACAATTAAAAATACTATAAAAGATATATTACAATCCACACTAGGTCATGATCGCTTTACTATGGCAGATGAGCTTACAGCAAAAGATGTAGATGGGTGGGATTCATTATCACATATGATGATTATAACTAAAATAGAAGAAGTATTCGAGATTAAGTTTAAACTTAGAGATTTAAATAAACTTAAAAATATGGGATCTCTTGTTTCAGTAATACAAACAAAAATTTAATATATAAAAAGTGGTTTTTAATTCATTAAGTTTTATTGCATTTATTATTCCAGTATTTTTTATATACTGGGGGGTATGCAGTGGGTCTAATAAGTTGCAAAACATTTTTCTGCTAATAATAAGCCTGTTGTTTTATGCCTTTGCCGACTGGAGGTTTTTGGCATTACTAGGGGTAACTACTTTTGTAAACTATTATTTAGGAATAAAAATATATAAAGTACCTCAAGAACGCAAAAAAACAATCTTTTTGTATATAGGGATTCTTTTCAATTTAGGGATGTTAGTATATTTTAAATACTTTAATTTCTTTTATGAAAGCTTTTTTGATTTGTTAAGTCTTTTTGGAGTTGCTTCATCTCACAGTATATTGGTTATACTATTACCCTTAGGGATAAGCTTTTTTACATTTCAGGTTTTAGGGTATTTGGTGGATGTATATAATGAAGAAATAGAACCCAATACAGACTTACTAGAATTCTCTGTATTTGTTGCCTTTTTTCCAAAAATATTATCAGGACCTATAGAAAGAGCAGCCAGTTTTATTCCGCAAATTCAGAAAAAAAGAAAATTCTCTTATAAGGTTTGTGTAGATGGGTTACGACAGATATTATGGGGGCTTTTTGCCAAAGTAGTTATTGCTGAGAATTGTGCAGAATTCACAAACCGTATTTTTGATCAATATACAGATCAATCTGGAAGTTTATTGCTCATAGGAGCCTTCTTTTATGCAATTCAATTATATGCTGATTTTTCTGGATATTCAAATATGGCAATCGGAGTTTCAAAACTATTTGGAATACAACTAATGCGTAATTTTTCTACTCCATTTTTTGCAACTAATATTAGTGATTTTTGGAGAAGATGGCATATATCATTAACAACATGGATGTTGGATTATGTATTTACTCCACTTTCGTTTGTATTACGCAAGTATCAAAAAACAGGTGTGTTGTTGGCTATAGTAATTACTTTTATTTTAGTAGGGTTTTGGCATGGAGCAAATTGGACATTTATTGTATATGGACTTTTGCATGGGCTATATTTTATTCCGTTGGTATATTCTCAAAAAATGAATGTCAAACAAAAAGTAGCACAAGGAAAACGTTTACCCTCTATCAAAGAAACCATACAAATGCTAGCTTTGTTTATTTTGATTATGCTTACAGATATTTTCTTTAGAGCAAAAGATGTTACAACAGCATTAGATCATTTGAAGACTATTTTTTCTGCTAGTATATTTGATTTTCCTGCAGAAATATATGGAAATATTACAATCATTACTTTAACACTTATAGGTGTGTTTATGATAGTGGAATGGATTAATCGTGAACGAAAACACGATTTTGATATTGCAAACTGTAAAGGATATATACGATGGGGTTCTTATATATCAATATTTATATTGATCTTCTTTTTCGGGAGAAGTTCTGAAACTTTTATATACTTTCAATTTTAGGGTGTGATGAAGTTATTACTATTAAAATTAGCTCTTTTTTCTATACTATGCTTGACAATAGTAACTTTTGTATTGGTTAGGTATGGAGGGAATATTGACTTTTTTTATGAAAAATTCACTACCCCAAAAGCTAAATCAATGATTATAGGAGACTCTCGAAGTTTTCAAGGAATACAACCACGTGTACTAAATGAATATTTTGATGGGATAAATGATGATCTACCGATTTTGAATTATAGTTTTACTATTGCTCAAGCATTAATAGGGCCATTATATAACAATAGTATTTTTAAAAAAATTGATACTACCTCGAGGCAAGGAATCTTTATTATATCGATAACCCCAGAAATGTTAACCTCAAAAAAAGGATTTGATAATCAAAAAGGGGAATTTAGAGAGCAAGGGCAACCACCTCATAATATGAATATTGTAGATGTGAGTCCAAATTATGAATATATTGTAAAGAATCTTTCTTTTTTCCATTTTAGAGGAGCATTCTCCAAAAACTTTACATTACATAAAGATGGGTGGTTAGAAGAAACAAATTTGCCTGAAAATGAAGATGTACTGGAACAGTATAAAATAAAGCAAATTAACCTTTTTAAAGAAGGTAGAGAAGATTATCCATTATCTAAAGTTAGAATTAAAAGTTTACATCATCTTATTCGTAAATTGGAGAAATATGGGACAGTGTTTTTAGTAAGAATGCCAATTAGTAAAGAATTTTTGAAATATGAAGAACAATACTACCCGAGCTTTTCACATACGATAGATTCTATTACAAAAATTGATCATATTCCTTATTTTGATTTTAATGAGAGAGAAGCCCAATATAAAACATATGATGGGCATCATATTAATAAGTATGATGGAGTACGATTTACTGAGGATTTATGCGACTCAATTTCAAATTATCTAAAGAACAAATAAGATCAATATTTTAAACAATCAAAAAATAATAAATCAAAAACGATAGTAAGATAAGAAATGATAAAAAACATTAAAAATAATGAATACTAAGTATAGAAAACTATGAATACACTGGTATCTTTAGATTGGTATTATCCACTATATCTTAATACGTGCTTTTTTCTTATACTCTTCACTTTTTTGCATGCTCGTATCTTGGATATTAGTGATCATAAGAACTTAAGTTATGTTAATGTTGTAGGGTACATATTGTTATTCTTATTAATTATACACATAGGTCAAAGACCTGCCAGTGACCGTTTTGGAGATACAATTAATTACTATAGAGCATATACAGCATATAGACATGGAGCCCCGATTTTGAGTGTAAATGATTATGGCTGGCATGTATTTATGAAAACTATGGCTGGCTTTTCGTCTATTCATACATTTTTTACGATTTGTGCTTTTATCTATATTTTCCCGATGTACAAAATCTCAAAAGAATTTTTTGGGCACTATTGGTACTATGCCTTTATCATGTTTGTTATATCTTTTTCTTTTTGGACGTATGGGGTAAATGGTATGAGAAACGGAGCAGCTTGTTCTTTATTTCTTTGGGGGGTAAGTTGTCATAGAAATAAAGTACTCATGGGAGTATTTTTTCTATTGTCGACCTTTTTTCATAAAACCACATTTTTACCAATTATAGCATTTGTACTTACTTATTTTTATAATAATCCCAAGGTATATTTCAAAGTATGGTTACTATGTATTCCTTTATCATTGGCAATGGGGAGTGTTTGGGTTTCCCTTTTTGCAAATTTGGGTTTTGGAGATGACGATAGATTAGCAGGATATTTAACATCTCAAGCAGCAGAAGGAACATTTTCTAAAACAGGTTTTAGATGGGATTTTTTATTCCATAGTGCATTTGCAGTATTTGCAGGATGGTATTTTGTTTTTAAGGAAAAATACCACGATGAAATGTATAACAAATTACTGAATACCTATCTCACTTGTAATGGGTTTTGGATTTTAGTAATTAATGCCAATTACTCAAATAGGTTTGCATATTTATCATGGTTTATGATGGCCATTGTGATTATTTACCCTTTTTTGAAACAGAAATTTTTTAAAAATCATCATTTGGTAGTGGGAAAAGTAATGTTTGTTTATTTCGCATTTACCTATTTTATGTATTACTTTTTTTAAGGAAAACTCTTAAAGCTAAAAAAAATGAAAACGATTACAGTCTTTACACCCACTTATAATAGAGCATATTGTCTCGATCAGTGTTATCAAAGTTTGATAAGGCAAACCAATCAGGATTTTATATGGCTTATTATAGACGATGGTTCTACAGATGAGACCAAAGAGCTTGTGAATTCTTGGATACAGGAAAATAAAATTGCTCTCAAGTATCATTATCAGGAGAATCAAGGAATGCATGGAGGGCATAATGCTGCTTATCGTCTTATTGATACAACATTAAATGTATGTATCGATAGTGATGATTTTATGCCAGATAATGCGATAGAAAAAATTCTTGAACATTGGGAAGTAATCAAAGATAAACCAGAATATGTAGGTATTGTGGGGTTAGATGCAGATATCAAAGGGAATATTATAGGAACGTCTATCCCAGAAAATATTAAAGAAACAACGCTTTATGATATATACAATGTACATAAGATAAAAGGAGATAAAAAATTAGTATATAGAACCGAGATAGTAAAAAAATACCCAGCATACCCTATTTTTGAAGGAGAACGGTTTGTACCCCTTGGTTATTTATATCTGTTAA
Organism: Aquimarina aquimarini; assembly: GCF_900299535.1. Classification (GTDB taxonomy): domain Bacteria; phylum Bacteroidota; class Bacteroidia; order Flavobacteriales; family Flavobacteriaceae; genus Aquimarina; species Aquimarina aquimarini. The sequence goes on from NZ_OMKE01000023.1 coordinate 181,769, forward strand.
TAGATCAGGATTATAAATTATTCCCTGTAAACGATGTGTTTTGTATTGTAGAATATCTTGAGGATGGATCAAGTATGAATATGTTAAAACAATATAGAAGACACCCTAATGGATTTGCATTTTCTAGAAAAAATAGAATGCGTTTGGCAAAAGACTTTAAAGAAAAATTTAAAAATGCCATTCATTATGTTTCGAGTGCCTTATTTACTAAAAACACCTCCTTTTTAAAAGAATCCCCCAAAAAGTTCACAACATTTATGGCAATCCCTTTTGGGGTACTATTAAACTTGTATATAAGATATAAAACAAGAGGGGAGTTCTAATGGCAGTGTTTAGAGTATTACAGGTTTTTACAATTATGAATCGTGGAGGAGCAGAATCCATGATCCTGAATTATTATAGAAATATAAATAGAGAAAAGATTCAGTTTGATTTTTTAGTATTTAGGAAAGAAAAAGCAATTTTTGATGACGAAATAGAAAGTTTAGGAGGAAAAATATATAAAATCAATGCTATCAACCCATTATTTCCTGGCAAAGGATATACAGAATTGCGTAACTTTTTTAAGCAACACAACTATACTGTAGTACATTCTCACTTAAATACATTTAGTTGTTTTCCGTTGAAAATAGCAAAAGAGTTTAACATTCCATGTAGGATAGCACATGCACACATTGCTATGAGTAAGTTGAGCATAACATCTATTATAACTGGTAAAGAAAGTTTTTCTGAAGGTGTAAAAAAGAGTATAAAATTTCAACTTAAAAAAAGAATAACAAGGTATACAACTCATCATTTTTCATGTGGAGAAAAAGCGGGAGAATGGCTCTTTGGTAAGCAAACCCCTTTTCTTACAATGAATAATGCAATTGATAGCGAATTGTTTGTTTATAATCCAGAACAAGCATCAGAGTATAGAAAAAAACTAGCTATAAAAGATGAATTTGTAATTGGGCATGTAGGGCGTTTTGATAGCCAAAAAAATCATATGTTTTTATTACATATATTTGCATCGTTACTTACCCTAAACCCTAATAGTAAGCTAGTTCTTATTGGCGATGGTCCTTTAAGAAGTATAATAGAAAAAGAAGCTATAAACCTTTCTATTGAGGATAAAGTCAAATTTTTGGGAGTTCAAACAGATATCCCTCAATGGTGCCATATGATGGATGCTTTTGTATTTCCTTCACTCTATGAAGGATTACCAGTTACATTAATCGAAGCACAGGCAGCAGGTTTAAAAGTTTTTGCTGCTGATACCATAACAGATGAGGTATGTTTATCTGATCTTATTGAATTTATTTCTCTAGATAAATCAGCAAAATATTGGGCAGAAAAAATAGTACAAATAGATACAACAACAAGAAAAAATATGCAGAGTTTGATTTGTGATGAGGGGTATGATATTAAATCCAATGCAATTAAAATGCAGGAGTTTTACCTTCAACAAAAACACACATAACGAATCATGGGGGGACTAAAAGAAAAAATATATAATAATTTACCATATCCGTTTAAGTTTATTTTATTAAATGTAAAAGGATATTTAAATACTAAGCAACGATATAACAAAGAGTTTGCATCATTACTCAAAGAACATATTAATCTTTGGAATGCTGATATTGACCGTGTAAAAGCATTTCAGAAAGATAAATTACAACTACTACTCTCAGAAGTATACCAATATTCTGATTGGTATAGTACTATTATGAAAGATGTAGGGGTTACAATGCAGGACATAGAAAATGATCCGTTTGAGGTACTTAAAAAAATGCCTGTTTTGCAAAAAACAGAACGAAAAACTAAGGTAGATGCCATAGTTAATAAAAAAAGAGAAACCGCTATGGTAGGACATACTAGTGGTACTTCTGGATCGCCTACTATAGATTATATTGATGTAGAATCGATTAATGTATCATTTGCTATTTGGAAAAGGTTTCATCATGTGATAGGAGTTCCTGCAAAAAGCAGGCAAGTACGATTTTCGGGTAGATTGATTGTAGATACCAACACAAAAAAACCTCCATTTTGGGTATACAATTATTTTGAGAATCAACTATTGATGTCTACTTATCATCTTACAGATGATAATCTAAAATCATATATAAAAAAACTGAATGCTTTCAAACCCCAATTAATAGACGGATATCCCTCTGCTATTTATATCATTAGCCGTTATATTAATAAGCATAATATAAAAATAAACTTTACACCAAAAGCAATTGCAGTAACAGCAGAAACCTTGTATGATTATCAACGAATCGAAATAGAAAAGGCATTTAACTGCCATGTTTATAATCAATATGCATCTAGTGAGGGGAGTCCTTTTATCACAGAATGTACTAATGGTAATTTACATCTTAATCTAGATTCAGGAGTTTTTGAATTTATAAACACCAAAGGAGAACCAGCAAAAGCAGGAGAAATAGCAAAGCTCATTGTAACGAGCTTTATAAACTACAAAACTCCTCTGATTCGGTATAGTATAGAAGATACTGTTTTATTATCAGAAGAAGGAAAAATATGCGATTGTGGCTGTGCAATGCCAATGATAGAAAAGATTATTGGAAGAGAAGACGATATCTTATGGACAGAAGAAAAAGGGTATGTTGGTAGAATGGATACTGCATATAAAGGAATAGAAGGAATTGTAAAAGGACAGATCATACAGAACAGCCCAGATAAAGTTACAATTAATCTGATTACCGATGAAAAGTTTGATGATAGTATGAGCAATCAATTTCTGTACAATTTAAAAGCTAGATTAGGAAATACTGTTGAATATAGTGTCTATATAGTAAATGAAATTCCGTTAGGAGCTAATGGAAAGTTTGATGCTGTAAAAAGAAATTTTGAACTTCAGTTTTAACAAAAAAGAATGAGGTCATTTTAAAAAAATAATAACCAACTACAATATGAAACCAATTCGTATTCTTCAGGTATTAACTATAATGAACAGGGGAGGAGCTGAGACTATGGTGATGAACTATTATAGGAATATTGATAGAAACAAAGTACAGTTTGATTTTTTACTACATAGGCAAGAAAGAGGAGTGTTTGATGATGAGATAGAATCTTTAGGAGGAAAAATACATCGATTACAGAATATAAGTTTCCGTAATTTATCGGGATATCGTAAAGCGTTGGATCATTTTTTTCAACATCATCCAGAATATCAAATAGTACATTCACATCTTAATGCATTAAGTACTTTTGTTTTAAAATCAGCAAAAAAACAAGGTGTCAAAACTCGAATAGCACATAGCCATACCAGCTTGTATAACCTTAATCTCAACCCTTTTTCAAAAAACAGACATAGTTTAAATTTTGCATTTCGATTTTTTGCTCAAAACATGCTAAAAAAGCAAGTGCCCAAGTATGCAAATTATTATTATTCATGTGGAGATAAGGCAGGACAATGGTTATTTGGGAAAAAGAATACACAAAAAATTAAAATTATAAACAACGCAATAGACTCTTCAAAATTTGTGTATGATAGAGAGCAGTCTGAAAGGATAAAGAAAGAACTACAAATAGAAGATACATTTGTTATAGGTCATGTTGGTAACTTTGTTCCAGAGAAAAATCACTCCTTTCTTTTAGAAATATTTAAAGAAATACAACGAGAAAAGAAGGATAGTGTATTAATTCTGGTTGGCGCAGGTGAAAGAGCACAGTATGAGCAAATGACATCAACATTGGGTATAGAAAAAGAAGTTCATTTTCTTGGAGCAAGAAATGATGTCCCCGATCTATTACAGGCAATAGATGTGTTTTTGTTTCCTTCTACCAATGAAGGACTTCCTGTTACGCTTATAGAAGCGCAAGCAGCGGGGTTAAAAATAATTGCTTCTGATGAAATTTCTAAAGAACTCGACATTACAGGAATGATCGATTTTGTTTCTCTAAGCCAATCTCCAAAATATTGGGCAGAACTACTATTGAAATCAGTAAATTATAATAGAACGAATACAATGAATAAAATTATTGAAGGGAATTATGATATTAAAAATAATGCCACAATGCTTCAGGAATTTTATTGTAATCAAGTAAACAAATAAATCAATGTGCGGAATTAATGGTTTAATATCAATACAGCAAGAAGAACAAAGTAAGCTGGATGATTATATTACTAGAATGAATGATATGATTATTCATCGCGGACCAGATGACGATGGGGCTTTTACATATTCTGATAAAGAAGGAGCAATAGCCATGGGAATGCGAAGATTATCAATAATTGATTTGAATTCGGGGAAACAACCTATCTATTCAGAAGATAAGAATATTGTGATTGTTTTCAACGGAGAAATATATAATTATAGAACGTTACGAAACGAGCTTGAAACCTTAGGAGCAACCTTTACAACCCAAAGTGATACTGAAGTTATTCTGAAATTATATGAAAATCAAGGAACATCATCATTTCATAAGTTGGATGGTATGTTTGGTTTTAGTATCTATGATAAAAAGAAAAACAAGGTTTTTATTGCCAGAGATTTTTTTGGAGAAAAACCGTTGTATTATACAGAAAAGGAAGGGAAGTTTATATGGGCATCAGAACTTAAATCTGTCTTAAAAATAATAGATACAGTTCCATCAATTGACAAAAAAGGATTGAATCTGTTTTTTAAACTTACCTATATCCCTGCACCATTTACTATTTATGAAGGGATACATAAATTAGAATCTAATCACTTTATAACATATGATTTGTCAACTCATACACATAGTATTGAATGTATTGAAGAGATAACTCAAGCAAAAAAAGAAAATGTTTCTTTTGAAGATGCAAAATCTTCGGTAAAAGAGTTAGTGAATGAAAGTGTTGTTAGTCGTTCTGTATCAGATGTGCCTATCGGAACATTTTTATCAGGAGGAGTCGACTCGTCTATTGTATCCTTATGTTTGGCAAAAATGAACCATGCAAAAATCAATACATTTTCGATAGGGTTTGCCAAAAAATCATATGATGAAACTGATAAGGCAAGAACAGTATCTAAGCTTATAAATAGTCATCATCACGAATTTATTCTGGATGAAAAAGACCTTGAAAGTAATATTGATAAAATTCTACTCAATTTTGATGAGCCTTTTGCAGATTCTTCTTCCTTACCTACGTATCTGGTGGCAAATAAAACATCTGAACATGTTAAGGTTGCCCTAACAGGAGATGGAGGAGATGAGGTTTTTGGAGGGTATAATAAGTACCATATGGGTAATATTAATAAAAAATATACCAGTATGGTTCCTAGAGGAATTCATAACCTTATCAAAAAGACGAATGACCTTCTTATAAAACCCAAGCATGATAAAAGAGGAATGCGATATAGGGTTGATAAATTACTTAATGCAATAGATTATTCTGATAATTATTATTGGGATATTATCTCTTTGGGATATGCAGGAGATAGTTTGTCATCTTACCTTTTGCCAGAAATGATAGAAGCAAATCCATTTGCATTTTATCAGGATACTACAGGGATTCGCTCGCCAAAAGATCTTACAGAGTACAGAACAATAGATAAACATATGAGTCTAGAAGGGGATATGCTGGTAAAGGTTGATAGGACTAGTATGTTAAGTTCGATAGAATGTAGAGCACCTTTTTTAAACAAAAAGATTTGGAAATATACAAATACATTACCCGATGATTACTTGATGAAAGGGTGGAATAAAAAGTATATTTTGAAAGAAGCTTTTAGAGAAGAATTCCCAAAAGACTTTTTAGATAAGTCTAAATCAGGGTTTGGAGTTCCAGTAGGAGATTGGTTACGTTCTGCTCTACGCCAAGATTTAGAGAATTGTATAAGTGATACATTATTAGATACTCAAAATATATTTCAAAAAGATACTATTAAAAAACTGGTAACAGATCATTTAAACGGAAAAGACAATACATTCAAGGTTTGGACATTTTATTGCTTTCAAAAATGGTATATACACAGTTATGTAGCAAGTGAAAATGAAATATTGTTGAAAAAATAATATTTAATAATAAGATATAAAACAAACCCATAATCACTTATAATCGATGTTTTTTAATTCTATTGATTTTTTTATTTTTTTATTGATAGTATTGTTTTGTTATTGGTGTCTGGTCAATAAAAGCATTAAACTACAAAACATATTGGTGTTGGTGGCTAGTTATGTGTTTTATGGTTGGTGGGATTATCGTTTTTTATCTTTAATCGCTATTAGTACTACCATAGATTATTTTGTTGGGTTAAGACTTTATGCATCTAGAGATAGAGCTATAAGAAAAAGATGGCTTTGGGTAAGTATAGTATGTAATATCGGACTTCTTGGTTTTTTTAAATACTATAATTTCTTTGTTGAATCCTGGGTAGAAATGTTTTTTGCTTTTGGGTATACAATTAAGAGTACGTGGACTTTAAATGTAATTCTACCAGTAGGGATTTCTTTTTATACATTCCAGACATTATCATACGCTATTGATATTTATAAAGAAAAACTAAAGCCAACCAAAGATTTTATCGCATTTGCAACTTTTGTGTCGTTTTTTCCTCAGTTAGTTGCTGGGCCAATAGAAAGGGCTTCCAATCTATTGCCTCAGTTTTTAGAGCAAAGAAAATATACGTATCATAATGTTTCTTCTGGAGTAAAACTTATGATTTGGGGTTTTTTCTTGAAACTAGTGGTTGCAGATAGAGCAGCGATATATGTAGATGCTGTGTATAATAATATAGATAATCATGAAGGGTTGAGTTTTATTGCAGCAACGATTTTATTTGCATTTCAGATATATGGTGATTTTGCAGGGTATTCTTTGATAGCAATTGGTACGGCCAAATTCTTTGGATTTCATTTGATGACCAATTTCAGGAGACCATATTTCTCTGCCTCAGTTAGTGAATTTTGGACCAGATGGCATATTTCGTTATCTACATGGTTTAGAGATTATTTATATATACCACTGGGAGGAAATCGGGTAGTAAAAATTAGATGGCTTTTTAACCTTTTTATTACCTTTTTGATTAGTGGGTTGTGGCATGGTGCTAATTGGACCTTTGTGATCTGGGGAGCTTTAAATGGTATTTATCTTATTATTGAAGTACTGTGGTTTAAGAAAGATCGAAAAGGGATCGCAACTATCTTTTTGACATTTTGTTTGATAAATTTTGCTTGGATATTTTTTAGGGCAAATAGTATTGATGATGCTTTGCATATGATAAAAGTTATTTTTACCTCACCAGGAAGACTATATATTGGTAGTGGAGATGATATAGCTGCTTCAATCTATGCAACGTTAGCGATTGCAATATTACTTTTTGTAGAATTTAAAAAAGAATATTTTGATACTCTTTTTTCGATTTCTAAAAGTAAGTATGAAATGATTAGAATAATAGGATATGCTATTGTAGTTTTTATGATTTTATATCTGGGAGTTTTTGGAAAAAGTCAATTCATTTATTTTCAATTTTGAAACTATGGTTACCAAAGAATATAAATTGACAATTATCAAAATAATAAAGTTTACAATCGTTTTCTTGATTGTAGATTTTGTTTTAGGAATAATTTCTAACCAACTATTTTATAGTCAGGAGACTGGGAAATATGCAAGATCAACTCATGCTGTAGAAAAAACAAATGCAGAAATAATAGTATTTGGTAGTTCTCACGCACATAGACATTATGTTCCTAAAATCTTTGAAAAAGAACTAGGTAAAACATGTTATAATGCTGGTGCAGAAGGGCAACAATTACTGTATCATACAGCACTTCAGGAAATGATATTGAAAAGGGTAAAACCAAAACTTATTGTCCTGAATATAGATGAAAACTTTTTATATACCTCAAAACAAGCGTATGATAGGCTTAGTGACCTACATCCTTACTATGCAGGTCATAGTAAGGAATTAAGTGCAATACTTGGATTAAAATCCAGATTTATTGATTTCAAGTTGTTTTTTAAATCCTATCAAATGAACTCTACTATTGTTCATGCATTACGATATTATGTATCACCACAGTTGGATTATCATGGGTATCGTCCTCTTTATGGAAAAATAAACCCTAATAAAGTAAATTCTCATACCAAAGAAGAAGTAAAAGAATATGTAGAATTGATAGATGATAATTTTGTTGAGGTGGTAGAAAAATTTATTGATAATGCCAGAAATAATGGTTGTGAACTTGTGTTTGTAACCTCTCCGACGTTTAATAAGGTGAACCATGATAAAAATAAATCATTCATCAGGATTAAAGAAATAATAGCAACCAAAAAAGTTCCTTTTATAGATTTCTTTAATTCATCAGATTTTAATGGTAAATCAGAATTATTTCATGATTTTTCACATTTAAACAATGATGGAGCAGAGTTGTTTACAAAACAGCTTACAAAAAAAATAATGGATATGAATTTGATTAATTATAATAAAAAAATGATAGAGTAGAGTACTATCTGTAAGGTATGAAATATTCATTTTAATAATATAAAAACAATAATTTAATGCTTTTTAACTCATTAGAATTTTTTCTGTTTTTGCCTTTAGTTTTTGTATTGTATTGGTTTGTAGTACATAAAAACTTAAAACTTCAGAATTTTCTGGTCCTTATTGCCAGTTATGTATTTTATGGTTGGTGGGATTATAGGTTTTTATCATTGATAGCACTGAGCACGGTAGTAGATTATTATATTGGTTTAACTATAGATAATACACCCAAAAAATCAATTAAAAAACGATGGCTTTGGGCAAGTATGTTGTTTAATTTGGGATTGTTAGGCTTTTTTAAGTATTATAACTTTTTTGTAGATTCTTGGGTTGATGCGTTGAGTACATTAGGTTATAATGTAGAAAATACTTGGACACTTAAAGTAATTCTTCCTGTAGGAATTAGTTTTTATACTTTCCAGACCATGTCATACTCAATAGATATTTATAGAGAAAAATTAAAACCTACTAAAGATTTTATTGCTTTTGCAGCTTTTGTTTCGTTTTTCCCTCAATTGGTTGCTGGCCCTATCGAGAGAGCTTCTAATTTATTACCTCAAATGCTTGCAAAACGTAGGTTTGATAAAACACGAGCAATACAAGGAGTAGAACTCATTGTATGGGGGATGTTTAAAAAAGTAGTTATCGCAGATTCTTTTGCACCTGTAGTCAATGATATATTTACTCATTATTCAGATTATTCTGGCGGAACTTTGATTATAGGAGCCATATTATTTGCATTTCAGATTTATGGAGACTTTAGTGGATATTCTGATATTGCTATAGGAACAGCCAGATTGTTTGGGTTTGATTTGATGACTAATTTTAATTTTCCGTATTTCTCGCGAAGTATAGGGGAGTTTTGGAGAAAGTGGCATATCTCATTATCTACATGGTTTAGAGATTATTTGTATATCCCGTTAGGAGGATCTAAAGTTGGGAGATTTATGGGAGTTAGAAACGTATTTGCTATATTTCTTGTAAGTGGTTTTTGGCATGGAGCTAATTGGACTTTTATTGCATGGGGAGGAATTCATGCACTTTTGTTTATCCCTTCATTCATATTGGGGACCAATAGAAAACATTTGGATAATGGAGTAGAACAACGAAGCATAATTTCTCATATTAGTGATTTTACACGTGTTTTATATACTTTTTTTGTTGTAACCTTAGCTTGGGTATTTTTTAGAGCAGATTCTATCAAAGATGCAATTCTTTATATCAAAGGAATTAACTCTTTAGATATGGATGCATCTAGTTTTATAATGCTTTCTGATATTTTATTAATTATAGTCTTACTAGTATTAGATTTCATGAGATATAAAAACATTAAAATTCATATTACTATATGGATACTTATTGTTATTGCAATCATAGGAGCATTAAATAGAGAAGTACAGGCAGAATTTATTTATTTTCAATTTTAGATATGAAGTATATTAAGAAAATAATTGTATTTGTAATACTATTAGAAGTTATTAATCTAGTCGTTGGAGTTTTTTATAATGGTAAAGATGCTTTTTTATCTATTACAGGCTTTAATGCACCGCCTTTGTATTATGATATGGATTCTCTATATGGGGTAACAAGGCAAAAAAACACAAAACAAATAAATCAATATCCTTGGGGAGGAGTTGTTAATCAAATTAATTCTTATGGTTTTAGAGATGATGAATTTACAAATGAAGGAACTCTTGTTGTAGGAAACTCTTTTGTAGAAGGATATGGAATGAACAATGAAGATAGATTTTCTGAAAAAATTGAAAAAGAATTAAACACAGTAATACATAATGCAGGATCAGGAGGTGTATGGACCCCCATACAAGGAGTGGTTTTGCTAGAACACTTGGTAAGGGCAGAAAAACTTGATTTTGATAAAATCATTTTTGTAATGACTCCCGCAGAGATTATTAATATAGGGAAAAGAAACCCTAAGAATGATTCAGGAAGAAGTTATCCCTATAAAAAAGGAGAAGAAATCAAATTTCATAAAGCCAAAAATAATAATTTTGGAGACAGTTTGTCATTGCCTAACAAGGTGAAAAGGTTTTGTAAAAGCTTGTTAATGTTTAAAGTATATAATATGTTTAAATATTACGGAGCTGCAAAAGTGAAAGCTAAAACATTAGAGTTTGATAAATACAAATTGGATTGGTTATTTAAAAAAATTGAAGAACAAGAACTTAATCAAGTGATTGATGTTGTTGTTATCAATAATTTAAGGAGAACAAAATTAGCAACAATTGAAGAATATAATATAGATTCTGAGGCTATACGTTTTCACGTACTACAATTTCCTGATGAATTAAGTAATTATTTTGTTTCTAATGGACACTTAAACGAAAAAGGAAATACAGTATTGGCAGAACTTTTGCAATCAGTGTTTAAGTAACATATAAAAAAGATCACCAAGGGGTGATCTTTTCTATAAATAGTTATATTATAGCATTAGTTACAGATATTTCCATTTAATGTAACCTCACTAGAGTTAGTCGAAGCATCGATATTGATACACTCATAACGAGGATTCTCAGGGAAATCTATAGTGTTTTGACTGGCTTTTATGGCTGTATTAACGCCTGTTAAAGATACTCCATGAGAATTAGCTGTAGAAATACTATTTGAAGCCAAATCAACTTTGGAAGCATTTGCTAATAAAATAGGCCCTTTAGACATATTGTTATTATAAGTAACCCCTTTTGTTTTGGAGAACACAACAGAAGCAGAAGAGTCAAAGTCATTATTATTGACATTTATTTTATAATTTTCCTGACCTGCTTCTTGGTTAACAGCAACAAAATATAGATGATTCGCTTTTACATCAATATGGTAGTTAGTAGTATTATGAGAATGAATAGTAACATTATTTGCAAATGTAGATTGAATACTAATCCCTCTACTTGATGATAAATCACTAGTAATAAGATTTTCATATACAACGGTTTCTTTCTCAATTTCTTTGAGTTGGATTCCATTAGTATTGTTTGTCAATTTATTTTTATAAATACTTACTTCTCCAAAATATGCAGATATTGCAACACCATAACCAGATATTTTATTTCCAGATATTTCATTGTCAAAAACCGTATCACCTGTACCACCTGCATCTATTGCAGGGAAATTTTTTGATTTCTCTGAAGCGATAAATGTATTATTACGTATTTTGGTATTACTGGCAAGACTCCAAGATATTTTATTTTCTAATGTATTATTTTCAAGAACAATCCTATTACCGATAAAAACATTAAACGCTCCTCGTCTGCTTCCTGTTTCTTTATTACCAGTTACAACAACATCTTGTACAACTTGATAATTAATTAATTCACCAGTAGTAGTATCTCTACTTCTTACAGGCTCAATATTAATTGCAAACCCAACAACTCCACCATCAGAATTGGCAGTCGGTAAGGCTGTATCTATAAAAGTATTATTTTCAATTCTAATATCACGGCCATCAGTTAGTGCTATACTCATCATTCGTACTTTATCAAAAGTACAATTCTTGATTATTACATTTCTAGTAGGGTTATAATCTGGATTAAAAGAAAATCCTGTAGAATTAATATCTACACCCCCTACAGAACCCATAGTGAATTTTACATTGTCGACAACGACATTATTACCAGATCTTATTTTACATAGATGTGTGCCAGATTCTTCATTTTCTGATGCATACTTTCTTAAATCTCTATCACCATACAAAGTACCACCGCTTATAATTACATTAGAAGCTTCATGAACCGCTAATAATGAAGCAGCTATTCTTCCTTCTGTAGGAAATACTCTTAAAACAGTTTTATCTGACATTTTAAGATGAAAATCTGAAGGAACATTTATAGCTTCCAAGTGTGGGTAAAAGTTTTGATTTGAAGTCGTACTAGTAACTGTAGCAACTTCAAAATAAGCATCAAACTTTCCTATTTCAAATGTTGTAGCTCCCAATTCTTTAGTCCAGAATATTAATTTTTCTAGTTCGGTATTATTTTTAAGTGCTACTGATTTTGAAGGAGGAATTGGGTTTGATGAATTTTTGACTTCTTCAATTTGATCCCATCTAGAAGCATAAAACTTGAATGTAGGCTCTTCAAGTTGAACATTTCCTTCTACCTCAAGTTTTGAACTTAATAATTCTCCAGCAATAAGGCCTCCATTAAAAATTAATTTACCGTTTAGAATATCTCCTCCTTCAAATTCAAAATTAACATTTTCAGGTAGTGTTATAGTTTCTCCATTTAGGTCAAGAATACAATTAAGAATTATTGTAGAATTAGGAGCAACATTAGATAAATCAAAATCACAAGGAGTTGTTATTGTGTTTGGTGTAGGATCAGGAGTAGTGTCTGAATCAGGTTTTTCTGCAGTTTCAGGAGTAGAGTCATTAAAGTTTTCTTTGCTACAGGATATAGCAATGCAACTCATAAGAATAAGTAGGTAATAAGATAATTTTTTCATTTGGGGGGGATTGTTTTTTAGGTTATTTATTCCAACAACGTAATATTAGATGTTAAATTGTGTGAAAATTAATTTGAAATGTTAAATTTTTTTCAAACCACTGAAATAATTGATTTTATTGGTGTTAACCCTATTTATTTTGTTGCTTAACCGTAGTAAAAATATACTTTTTTTAAACTTGTTTTTTTATCGAATATTAAAAAAAATGAAAGAAACATTGTTTTTAAGTTTTCAAACTAAAGCATATAGTTATATTTGTATTCGAAAATTTTTTATCGTTACCCCGTTGTTTATTCTGAATTAGTATTTACAAAGTATTATTTAAGAGCTTTATCTTTTGTATTAGTTACTTAAATAATATTTTTAAAAGCTATTAATTTTGTGGTTTTTTGGATCACAGATATTTGAGTTGTACTTTTTGTATAAAAGTACATGGTATCAGCGGTTTCTGGCTTACATACTATAAGAACAAACAAACAAGGGTTTTTTTGGATTATATGTTTAAGTTTGGGAAAAATGCAAAAATTAATTAGGGTTACTACAGTACCTATTTCATTGGGGAAATTATTGCAAGGGCAATTAAAATTTATGTCTCAATATTATGAGATTATTGGGGTGTCAAGCTCTGGTGATGATCAACTGGATATTGTATCCGAAAATGAGGAAGTACCAGTAATTCCTGTTGAAATGACCCGAAAAATTACTCCACTACAAGATCTTAAAGCAGTATACCAATTATATAAGATATTCAAAAAAGAAAAACCAACAATAGTTCATAGTCATACTCCTAAGGCTGGAACATTATCAATGATTGCCGCAAAAATGGCTGGTGTACCACATCGATTGCATACAATTGCAGGATTACCACTACTAGAAGCAAAAGGGAGTAAAAGAATATTGCTAGACACAGTAGAAAAAATAACGTATGGTTGTGCAACCAAAATTTATCCTAATTCTACAGGGCTTCACACGATTGTTACAGATAATAAATATACATCTTCAAAGAAATTAAAAGTTATTGGTAATGGAAGCTCAAATGGTATAGATACCTCTTTTTTTGACCCATCATTATATTCTGAAGAAGAAAATGTTGTATTGTCCAAAAGTTTGGGGATTGATCCAAATGATATTGTAATTGTATTTGTAGGGCGATTAGTAACCGATAAAGGAATAAATGAACTCATACGAGCTTTCAAAAAAATTAATGAGATTCATACCAATGTGAAATTACTTCTGGTAGGGACTTATGAAAAAGATCTAGATCCATTATTACCTGATATTGAAAAAGAAATTAATACCAATACAAATATTATAATGGTGGGATGGCAAGATGATGTACGCCCTTATTTTGCAATATCAGATTTATTAGCATTCCCTAGTTATAGAGAAGGTTTTCCTAATGTAGTGATGCAAGCGGGAGCTATGGGACTAGCAAGTATTGTTACAGATATTAATGGGTGTAATGAAATCGTAACTGATGGTGAAAATGGTAAGATAATTCCTGTAAAAGATACAGAAGCTTTGTTTAATAGTATAAAAATACTGGTAGAAGATCATGAGCTTAGAAAAAATATAGCCGCCAGAGCCAGAGCATCTATAACAAGTAGATATGAACGGACCTATATTTGGAAAGAACTTTTAAAAGAATATGAATCACTAGATCATTAAGAAACTGTAGTGTATTGTTGTGTAACTAAGTGTAGAACTAGAGTGAAACAAAAAGAAAATTATGAATTCTATTCAATTTTCTAACCCCATAAAAAGAAGCAGATGAAAACAAAACTACTTTTATTACAAAAAAGATTTTTAGTTTTTTTTAATGATAAAAATAGGAAAGGAATTTTTCAGATCATGAGAGAAGCATTTGTTTTTTGGGTCGTAAAACAAGAGCTTCCTTATTTTTACTTTGGTAAATTTTTATATAGAAAAAATGTTACTAATTATAAAGACTATTTAAGTAGTAAAGAGATAGATAAAGTAACATTGTCCAAGAATTTACACCATTTCCAATACGCTTCTTTACTTCGCAATAAGCTAGCTTTCTCATATTATATGGAACATAATAATATGCCAGTACCTGCTTTACTAAGTCATAATTTAAAAAACAGATTCTTTTTTCAATCAAAGGAGAATATGGTTATGAATAAAGAAGATCTGTTTATGTATTTTAAAAACGTATTCGAGAATACAGGAAAAACAAAAGTATTTGTGAAAGCTATTATAGAAATGGGAGGAACAGGAGCCTATCTTATTACTCAACAAAACTTGAAAAAAGAAATAGATGCGTATGGAGCTTATATACTTAATAATGATTGTATTCATCAAGATGTGATAGAACAACATGAAGTAATCAACAGTATATATAAACATAGCGTAAATACTATTCGGTTTGATACGTATCTTGATAAGCATAATACTACACATGTTTTATCTGCTTTTATGAGATTTGGTAGAGGAGGCAGTGTAATTGATAATGGAAGTTTAGGTGGTTTTTATGTTTCTATTGATTTGGATAAAGGAACATTAATAGGAAAAAGCCATCAGTTAATGAAATATGGTGGAGAACAATTAAGTGCACATCCAGATACTGGCGTTGTCTTTGAGAACTTTAAAATCCCATATTTCGAGGAGTCCATTGCATTAATAAAGCAGGCAGTGTCCTTTATTCCCGACCGAATAATAGGTTGGGATATTGCTATAAGTAACAATGGTCCCGTAATTATTGAAGGTAATGATAATAATTCTTTTGTTACCCCAGATATTGCTTATGGTGGATATCTTAAACACCCTATGTTTAAAGAAATTATGGAAGAAGCTTAATAGTTAGTAGAAGAAGAGATAATACTTATGAAAATACCTGAAATAATAAGAAATAAAGCATTTTGGTACCTTGATGCATTAAAAGGAGGTGAAAAACGTAATCACTACAATGATATTAAGTTTATTCTTGAAAACCCAATATCAAAGACTGCAATAGATATTAAGAATAAAAATTTAAAAAATATTCTAGAGCATGCTGTAAACTCTGTTGGTTATTATAAAAAAAATAAGTCTTATAACTCTATTACAGATTTTCCTGTGGTAAACAAAAATGTAATTAGAGATAATTTTGAACATTTTCAATCTGTAGACTATAAATCTAAGCCTAAATTTTTGGTGAAAACAAGTGGTTCTACAGGAACACCATTCGAAGTATATCAAGACAAAAGAAAGAGAATGAGAAGTATTGCGGATACGATCTTTTTTTCTGAAAAGGTGGGTTTTAAAGTGGGGTATCGACTTACTTATTTTAGATTATGGAATGCATTTGAGAACAAAGGGAAGCTAACCCAATGGTTTCAAAATCTAGTACCTGTTGATGTATTTGAACTAAGTAAAAAAGAAACAATAAAGAGAGTGCTTCATACACTTTCAAGAAGTAAATCTTCCAATAGCTGGTTAGGATATGCCTCTGCTTATGAAGAAATATGTAAATATCTTGATAAAAAACAATCGTTGCCAGTCTCAAATACATTGAAATCAGCAATTGCTATATCAGAACGGCTTAATGATTACACAAAGCAAGCGATGTATACGCATTTTAATATTAAGGTAATATCTAGATATTCTAATGTAGAAAATGGAATCATAGCGCAACAACTACTAGAAGAAGATACTGTATTTAGAATAAATGAGGCTAGTTATTATGTAGAAGTCTTAGAACTTGATACTAATAAAATTGCTGCAGATGGTACACCTGGGCGAATTGTAATTACAGATTTATTTAATTACTGTATGCCTATGCTTAGATATGATACAGGAGATATTGGTATAAAGAATGCGGTCAATTCTCAAATAGTATTATCAACAATAGAAGGAAGAAAAATAGATGTTATTTATGATACAAAAGGAGAAATTATAACGATTAATCTGGTGTTGCTGGTAAATAAATACCCAATGCTAAAACAGTGTCAACTTATTCAGAAATCCGTAGGAAAATATGAACTTAAATTAAATGAAAAAGAAGGATTTATGCGCGAAAAAGAGTTTGTTAGCGAATTTAAAGTGTATTTGGGCGAAGATGCTCTTATTACCGTAAAATATGTTGATGAAATTCCGTTACTTGCATCTGGAAAAAGAAGAGTAATGGTTAATGAAATGATAAATTCATAATAAGTAATACTACGAGTTATGTATAGAATATTTATCAAAAGAAGCTTGGATTTTTGTATATCCCTGATTGTACTTATTTCTATCTTACCAGTGTTTATGGTATTAGTTCTTTTTTTGGCAGTAGCCAATCAAGGAAAACCTTTTTTTGTACAGAGAAGACCTGGTAAAAATGAAAAAATCTTTAGTATCATAAAGTTTAAAACCATGAATGATAAAAAAGATACCAATGGAGATTTGTTACCAGATAAAGATAGAATTACCAAAATAGGAATGTTTGTTAGGAAAACTTCTCTAGATGAGATTCCTCAACTTATTAATGTACTATTAGGGCAGATGTCATTAATTGGTCCAAGACCATTAATAATAGAGTATTTACCTATATATAATAAAGAGCAAAAAAGGAGACACAATGTAAGGCCTGGAATTACTGGGTGGGCACAGATTAATGGAAGAAACTCAATCACATGGAAAAAGAAGTTTGAATATGATGTATGGTATGTAAAGCATTATAACTTCTTATTAGATGCCAAAATTGTAGGGTTAACTCTTAAAAAAGTAATTCAAAAAAAAGATGTAAACCTTTCTGAAGAAGTGACATCAGAATATTTTAATGGTAAAAATTAGCTTTTAGTATAGTAAATGAATGAAAATTTAGAAATAGTAGCTTTAACCAAAAAAATGCTAAGAGAAGGTATTGAGAAGAATACCTATTGGATAGGAGCATTGGCACCATTACCCAAAAGTAAAGCATTATGGCTGATCTCTAACTCAAGAATTGAAGAAGAGGAATACTGTGGTGTTATCGGGTATGCAGATAAAAAAATGATTTCTTTTGTTTTTATGTTTCCAGATCTTCTTAATACTCCAGAAAAAAATAAAGTGTACTGGATGATTTCCTGGTGGGTAGATAAAAAATTCAAAGATACCATCCTAGGAACCTATATATATAATGAGGCTGTAAATCTAACTGGTAAACAGGTTTTGATTAAATCATATGCTGAAAATGTAACTACTTTTTATAAAAAACAACCTTTTACAGTAATAGCATCCAGATTACGACATACCATTTTTTTTAGCCTTGATGCTTCTATGCTTATAGGTAGGTTTAAGTTTTTAAAGTCATTTAAATTTATTTTGGATCGAGTTGATGCTACAGTAGCTTCGGTGATAAGACTTATAAATAGATCAAAAGTCAGAAATAAAACAAAATCATTAACCTACAACTATATGTATCAATTAGATGATATAACATGGGAGTTTGTAGCGCCATTGTGTAAAAATGATTTGATTTACAAGACAAAAGAATATGTAAATTGGCAGATTAACCCCAGTCAATATATGCAGACACCAATTTCTGCTAAGCATCCATATACCTCATTGCAAACAGGAGTAAGTAATAATATATATATTCATAATGTAGCAATTATAAAGGAAAATCAAATTATAGGTTTTTTATCATATATAATTAATTATAATGAATTTAATGTTAAATATTTTTTGGTTAAAGAAGAGGTGCATTACGATACTTGTATAGATGCTTTAATAGAGAATTTTATTCAAAAAAAGGCAAAGTTTATTTTTACCGATGATACTAAGTTGTCTGATGCAATTACAAAGCGGTATACTACAATTTTTACGCATAGAGTAATGAAAAAAGGATTGGCTCATAACGAGACAAATTTGAATTTTGAAAATTCGAACATGTTAAACAGAGATGGGCATTTTTATTAAATAAAAGAGATGAAATTTGTAAGAAAACTACAAGAATCAATTGAGAACCATATAGATCATAATGCATTATGTATAAACAATATATTTTATACATATAAGGATTTTGCTAATGAAATTTCTAAAATAAGAAAAGCAATATCCAATACTATTGAAGATACAGAGAAACTGATTGGGTTGGTAACCAATGATGATATTCAGACCTATGCCACTATCATTGCATTATGGCTTGAAGGCAAAGCGTATGTACCTGTTAATCCATCTACTCCTGTAGAACGTAATATCAGAATTTTAGAGCTTACAGAAGCTAAATATATTATTGATTCTTCAAAAGAATCTGACTACAAAGATTATGTTGTTATAAAATCTTTAGTACTACAGCATACAGAAATCAATTTGAAACCTAAACAGGTATCAGAAGATCAAATAGCTTATATTTTGTTTACATCTGGTACAACAGGACAACCCAAAGGAGTTCCGATTACTTTCTCTAATGTAGAAGCATTAGTTGATGCAGTTGATGCAGAACCAGAATTTAATTTACTACCTACTGATCGATGCTTGCAGATGTTTGAACTTACATTTGATTTTTCTGTAGTCACTTATTTGTTTCCTTTTTTATCAGCTTCTTGTATTTATACCATTCCAAAAGGCGCTATCAAATATTTTTATATTTTCAAGCTTATCAAGGAGCAGAAACTTACTGTGCTTACTATGGTACCTTCTATTATTAATTATTTACGTCCATACTTTCCAGAGATTAATGCTCCAGACGTAAGATATTGTAGTTTTGGAGGAGGGGCCTTGCATAATGATATAGCAAAAGAATGGAGTAACTGTATACCAAACTGTAAAATTTTTAATTACTATGGTCCAACAGAATTTACGGTATATAGTGGTTTTTACCCATACCATAAAGAAACACACCAGAAATCCCATAATGGAATAATTTCAATAGGAACACCACAAAAAGATGCTTTATATCTTGTTGTAGATGAGGATAATAATGAAGTTCCTATAGGGGTGACAGGAGAGTTATGTCTAGGTGGCCCACAAGTTACACCTGGATATTGGAAAAATAAAGAACGAAACGCCCAAAGCTTTTTTGTCAGAAAAGAAAATACTATAGAGCAACGTTATTATAAAACTGGTGATTTGTGTTTTAAAGATAAAGAAGGAGATTACCAATATGTAGGCAGAGCAGATTTTCAGGTAAAAATTAGAGGATATCGAGTAGAGTTAGCAGAAATTGAATTTCATGCCAAATTCATTTCTGATAAAAAAGTGAATATGGTAGCACTTGATATTATAAATTCTTTAGGAAATGCAGAATTAGGTCTAGCAATAGAATCAGAAGAGTTTGATATCAAAGAAATATTTGAATATATGAAAACAAAAATGCCAGATTATATGATCCCTATGCACGTGAGATTTATCAAAGAATTCCCGCATAGTATGAATGGTAAAATCGACAGAAAAAAATTAAGAACATATTTTGATATAAAAAATAAATAGACAATAGATGAGCAAAGATGAAATTTTATCAAAAGTAAAGGAAGCTTTTGTATCGGTATTAGAACATGATAATTTTCAACTTACCGATGAAACCACTGCCGATGATGTTGATGGTTGGGAGTCTGTTACCCATATGATGATCATTTCTGAAGTAGAAAAAATATTTAATATTAAATTTAAATTGATGGATCTCATGAATATGAATAATGTAGGGGATTTAATCAAAACCATAGAATCTGAATTGTGATTGATATAAGGGAATTATCATAGATTTAGATATTACAAACTATAGATTAGTGTTTAATATGCTAGTTTTTAGTATTTTAGGGAGAAAAAGGAAAAGTTGGATAAAATCATTAGAAGCTACATTTGATTTGTGAAAAATAGGCTTACTATTGATTTGTAAGAAATAAACATGGAAAAAATCCTCATTATTGGAGCTTCTGGTCATGCCAAAGTAATCATAGAAACTATAGAATTGAATGATAATTATGAGATTCATGGTCTTATTGATACGTTCAAACCAAAAGGAAGTAAATTACTGAGATATGAAGTTCTAGGAAAAGAAGAAGACATTCTTAGCTTAATGAAGCAAGGTGTAAGAAAAGGAGTTATTGCAATTGGTGATAATTGGGTACGATACCAAATGTATTTAAAAATAAAAGCAATAGCTCCCGATTTTGAGTTTATTACTGTAATTCATCCATCAGTGGTTATTAGCCCAAGTGTTATGATGGGAGAAGGAACGGTAGTGCTAGCTTCTGTAACAATTAATGCAGAAGCGCAAGTAGGAGATTTTTGTATTTTGAATACAGGGGTTAATCTTGGTCATGATAGTATTATGAAAGAATTTTCTAGTCTTGCTCCTGGAGCTACTATAGGTGGTAATGTATATATAGGAAAAGGAACAGCGATATCATTAGGCGCTAATATAATACAAGGAATCATGATTGGAGAATATAGTGTAGTAGGAGCAGGTTCAGTTATTGTCAATAATATAAATGATTATAAATTGGCCTATGGAGTTCCTGCAAGAGAAATAAGAACAGTAAAAAAAGGAGAACGTTATTTATCTGGTCTTTGGGGAAGAGATAAAAATAAAAATAATGAATAGTACAGGCTATTCCTTCTTATTGTTAAAATAAAAACACATTTAAGTCAAAATACTTTTATAAACATAAAAATAACCCGAATTAAAGCATATGTACAACCCCTATATAAAAAGGATGTTAGATTTTGTACTTTCATTCTTTGGTATCACATTGTTATTACCAGTCATACTAACACTAATTTTAGTGTTGGTAATTGTAAATAAAGGAGAACCTTTTTTCTTTCAATTAAGACCTGGAAAAAATGGTGAACTTTTTAAAATTATTAAGTTCAAAACAATGTCAGACCTGAAATCTGGAGATAAAAATAATGAGCATAATGTATCCCGTATTACCAAAGCAGGAGCATTTATTAGAAAATATTCATTAGATGAAATATTACAGCTTATTAATGTTTTAAAAGGCGATATGAGTTTAATTGGTCCAAGACCTCTTTTGGTTGAATATTTACCCTTGTATAATGAGGAACAACAAAAAAGACATGATGTAAGGCCAGGAATAACAGGATGGGCTCAGGTAAAAGGTAGAAATACAATATCTTGGAGTCAAAAATTTGAATACGATGTTTGGTATGTAAAGAATCTAAATCTTATCTTAGATGTTAAAATTTTATTATTAACAATCAAGAAAGTAATTAAGAAAGAAGGAGTTAATGTAGATAAAAATATAACCATGACTGCTTGGAAAGGAAATAACTAAATAATATAATAAACCGATATACCCCACCTATATAAGTACCTATTAACACACGAAAACAAATCAACTTAAATATAGTAATGAGAAATTTAAAAAAAGAAGAATCCAAAAAAATAAGGATTTATGGAGCGGGGGGGCATTCTCAAGTCATCAGAGAAGTGTTAGAAAATAATGGATATGAGGTTACACATACTTTTGATGATAAACCTTCAGGAAGACATTATGCTTCAAAAAATGTAGCTTCTGGAGCTAGAGAAAATATAGATGAATTCCCGCATCAAGGGCCACCAGTCATTATTGCAGTAGGAGTAAATTCACAAAGAGCAGAGATAGCAAATTTCCTTAAAAGTGATTTTGAAACAGCAATTCACGAATCAACCACTATAGCACCTACAGCAAGAATAGGAGAAGGTACAGTTGTTTTTGCTGGAGCAATTATCCAACCTAATACAGTTATAGGTAAACACGTTATTATAAATACAGCAGCCAGCATAGATCATGATAATATTATAGGAGATTATGCACATATCTCACCAAAAGCAGCACTGTGTGGGCATGTAGAAGTAGGAGAAGGGTCACATGTTGGTGTAGGAGCAGTAGTGATACCAAAGATAAAAATAGGCAAATGGTGCACCATAGGAGCAGGAACAGTAGTGTTAAAAGATGTTCCAGATTATTCAACCGTTGTTGGTAACCCTGGTAAAGTGATAAAAACAAAGAACAATAATGGTGAAGGAGAAAACCCTAATAGATCATTCAACCTTACTTTTATAGGTTCTGGAATATCCTCTTCATTTACAATATTGCATTTTCTTGATTCAATAGATCAGTATCAGACAACAAGAAAAATTCATATTGGTATCATTGATAAATACAAAGAATTTTATTCAGGAATTCCATACGGATCTAGATCAGGGTTTTCTGTACACTTAATAACTTCATTAAAAAACTTTTTGCCAGAACCAGAACGTAGCAAGTTTATAACATGGTTGAATAACAATAAAAATTGGCTATTAGATGAATTAAAAAAAGATGGAGGAATTTTAGCCGTAGATTGGATTGATAAGCATTCAGAGAAAATAAAGAATAATGAATGGGAACACCTTTTTATTCCTCGTCGTTTTTTTGGTTGGTATATCGGTGAGAAAGTAAAAAATAAGCTAGATGAGTTTAAAATAAAAGGATTGATTGAAGTTGATTATATTAATACAGAAGTAGTTGATATAGAAAAAGTAGAAGATAAATATAAACTTCTGCTAAATAATAAGAATTCAATAGTGTCAGAGAAAGTTATTCTTTCCATAGGTTCCTTACCAGTCAATCCTCTTTGGAAAAAAGAAACTCTAATAAAAGAAGATAATTTATTATTTATAAATAATCCTTATAAACCTGAATTAAAAACAGTTTTAAAAACAATAGATAACTTTATTGTACACAATAAATTAGAAAAAAAGTTAAATGTTTTAATTGTTGGAGCAAATGCAAGTGGCCTTGAATTGTTATATAAATTGAATGATATTGAGGAAATTAAAACAAAAATAAATAAATTTACAATTCTTTCTACCCAAGGATTATTACCTGATGCCGTGATTGATGAAGAAGGTAGAAAAAAGTATACCCCATTTAATTTACAAGCATTAGCTACAGAAAGTAATATAACAGCAAAAGATATTGCAGAAGCTGCGTTCAAAGATTTAGATTATGCAGATGAAATAGAGTTGGGACCAGCATCTACTGTTGATATTATATCCAGTGCTTTTGGTGTTTTGTTAGATACACTTACTCAAGAAGAATTGAAAAAATTTGCATGCATATATGGTAATGAAATCGGTAGGAGGCAACGATGTGCTGGTTTTCATTATTCTAAAACAGTAGACACTCTCAAAGTAGATAATCGTTTTAATCATATTGCTGGAAGGTTTCATACTATTCATAAAACTTCTACAGAAGAATATACGCTGGAATATCTGGATACAGAAACAGGAGAAAATAAAATAAATGAACAGCCAATACACATTGTGATCAATTGTATTGGAAGTACAAATCTAGAAAAGAAAGAAACTCCTGAATTATTGAGAAATTTGATGCAAAAAGGGTATTGCAAACCCAATGATTCAAAGATAGGTTTCGAGGTAAATGATTCTTTAGAAGCAAGTAAAAATTTACATATTATGGGGCCATTACTTGCTGGAAATGTATTTGAAGGCAAAGCAGTATGGCATGTAGAACATTGTGGTAGAATAATATGGTTGTCTCAAGTATTATCTCAAAAAATTAAAGAATACTTTTTTAAAAACAAAGAATTGAAAAAACGTCCCATATAGTATAGAATACACAAAAACTAATATAACCTAACCAAACTTTATTACAATTGAAACAAAACTACAAACTCTCAATAAATAATCTTACTAATAATGAGGATGTCTTAGAATACAAAAAACTTCTTCGGTGTAAATGGGATAATAATGTATATTATTCTGTTGAGCATTTACTGCATTTTAAAAAAGATACAGAAAAAATTATGTGTTTTTTATTTAAAAAAGATGAAACAGCTATTGTATTAATGCCTGTTATCTTTAGAGAAATAAAATTCAAAAATAAAAGTTATCCTTATTATGATGTGATAAGTCCTTATGGGTATAGTGGACCATTATTCTGTGACACTGTATCAGAAGAGGATATTACTTGTTTTTGGAAAAGTGTAGACCGATGGTATAAAGAGAATAATGTAATAGCAGAGTTTATTCGTTTTAGTTTAAACGATAACCATAAACATTATTCTGGGTACCTTACTAAATCGCTTTCTAATGTAAGAGGGACTCTTTTAGAAACTTTTGAGGGCCAATGGGCAGCCTTTTTACCCAAAGTAAGAAACAATTACAGGAAAGCTGTAAATCATAATTTAACTTTCAAAATATTTCATAAAGAAGAAATAACAAAAGATATTATTGAAATTTTTAATGATATCTATGTAGATACAATGAATCGTAATAAAGCAGATCGTATTTATTTCTTCTCAGGCGCATATTTTGAAAATCTTATATTATCTAATCTTGATAATTTTTCCATTGCTATAGCCTATTATAAAAACATTCCTGTTTCTATAGAATTAATTATACGATGTAAAACTACTTTATTTGCGTTTTTAGGAGGTACTAATGCAGAGTATTTTAGTTACAGACCAAATGATTTTTTACGTGTAAAAATTATTGAATGGGCAATTCAAAATAAAATAAAATATTATGTATTAGGTGGTGGAATGAAGGATGGAGATGGCCTTTATAAACATAAAAAATCACTATTTCCCAAAGATGAAGATGCTATTTTTTATACAGGTAGAAAAATAATAAATGAAGAAGCGTATGATGAATTGTGTATGTCTAATAATAAAGACTATTCAGAAGAACATAAAAAAAACCTGAAAGATTATTTTTTTCCTTTTTATAGAGTAAAAATATGAAGAAAGTTCGTGTAGATTACTTTTTTGAATTGTATGAAAAAGGAAAAATACCTAAGGTATTCTCTGAAGTAAATGATTTAGATGAAAAAACAATAGTCAATACAGATTATAATAAAGATCAAATAGAGTATTCTAAAACAGTATACTCAGTGTTTTTTGTTATGGATTATCTAAAACCAACATTTGATACAAACCTATATTCCAAAAAAACAATACGTCAGTTTTTTAAAGGATATACAATATCTCTAGATAACTTTGATTCAGCAGATGCTTATGTAAAATATCGTTTTAGAAGCAATGCCAAAGGAATAAGGAGAAGAATCAAACGATTAGAAACGTGTTTTGATATATCTTATAAGACATATTTTGGGGCTATAAAACAAGAAGAATATGATATCTTGATGAATGAACTGAAAGCAATGCTAATTAGAAGGTTTGAGCAACGTAATGATATTAGTCAGAGTCTTTTGCGTTGGGATTATTATAAAAACCTCTATTTTTCTTTAATCAATCAAAAAAAAGCTTCTTTGTTTGTCATTTATAGTAATGATACTCCTATTATGATATCATTGAATCATCATTTTTACGAACGCCTTTTTAGTGCTATATCTTCTTATGATATCGATTATGGTAAATTTAGTTTAGGAAGTGTAGAGATTTATAAAAAATTAGAATGGTGTATTGCAAATAATCACAGATCATATGAGATGGGAATGGGAGATTTGTCATATAAACGAGAGTGGTGTAATCATATTTATAATTTTGAACATCAAATTATCTATCCAAAAAAATCAATTAGAGCATATATTTATATGTTGATGGAATATATAAAAGTTAACTTCAAAGAATTTGTTTTTAAAATAGCGTATGTAAAATATAAAGAGTTTAAAGCAAAACGAAAAAAGAAGCTTAATTTTTCTGTACCTCAATATGAATCTTTGCCTATTGAAGAAGCAATACGTGGTAATGAAAATTATAAAGAAATAGATTATAACACTGAGGAGTTTATTTACCTTCGAAAAAAAGTATTTGATTTTTTATACTCAGGAATAGAGCATGTATCAGATGTAAAAGTGCTAAAAAAATCTAAAAAAGAACTTAAGGAATCATACTTGATAATAGGAAAAACCAAAATGCAACAAGTGATTGAAGTATAGTGTTTTTTAGTTATTTATTTGTGATATACCTATACTTTTTAAATAATCAATGATTAATTGTGCGATGATTTCTCGCCCATGATTATTCCAGTGTCGGTCATAAATTAAAGTTTTAGGGTGATTTGAACTTGAAAAAGAAGAAGCAAAATCTATAAAAGAAATCTTATTTTTTCTAAGATAGGATATAAAAACTGGAGGAGTAATTCTTGAATCCAAAAGTAAAGTAAATCGATTTTTGTCAAAACCATATTTAGCAATTAAATGTTCAAAATTTTCTAAGTATTTTTTTTCTTTTCCCTCTTTTCTTTTTAAAGCAGAAAGAGAATCAACTACAGCTTTTTTTGAATTAGATTTTAAAAAGCTTTTTATAGTATATAAAAGTTCTTGAGGAGGATCTAATATCCCAATGTTTTTACAATAGACAAGTAGTTTGCTTTTCTTCAAGGTTTTATTTGTAGGAGACTCTAATGCAAGTCTTCCTTTAACCACTTTGTACTCGTCACGAGTCAGGTCGTTTGAAAACTTTATTCCCAAAATCACATGATCAATCGCATCAAATTGATTTGAATATGAATGAATCAAATGTAATTGATCAGCAAAATCATACCCAGCGTACCCATATTCATAGACTTCAATTTTAGGAAGAGATTTCTCTATTTTTTTACCAATAGAATTATAATAATTTTGGTGAAAACCTTCAATAAAAGAATCCCCAACGAGAGCGATTTCAACCTTATCTTTGGTAGGAGTGAATTCTCTATATGAGTTATAACCAGAAGCATTAATGTGATACTCAGAAAAATTTTGACGCCTGTTCCCAGTAACCGAAAATCCATTTTGATTAGGTTGCCATTTTTCTACTTTATATTCGTCGAGAAAACGGGTAGGAGTATCTTTTGCCAAATAAAAAATACGAGTTAACCCTTCAAGAGTAAAGAGAATTAATACCGTGTAAATAATACTTTTAATAATAAGCTTTTTCATTTAGAGTATTTTTAGAATTTAAAACTGAAAATAAATAAATGATCTATCGATTTGATCGTCATAAAACAATAGCATTCCAAAAACTATAATCACATACATTGCAAACCGTACAGCCTTAGACTTGAATTTAAAGGGAGAACGTTCATCCCTTCTGATTCTATATTCATATAAAATAAAAAGACCTAGTAATACAAAGTAATCTATCATTCGATATCCCATAGGATGATGATAACTTTCATAAGAAAAATGAGTATAGATTTGTTTGATAAACCCAAAAGCATCTGTAATAGAGGGTGATCTAAAAAAGATACGAGAAAATGTGACAAGAGAAAATGTAAGTAGTATTTGTGCTATCTCAGTTAAATTTGGGTACCATCTATTTTGAGCAACAACAGTATTCATATAAATACGGTTTCTACCCATAAGAAAAACTGGTATATATAATATAGCATGAAAAGCTCCCCATGCAATGAAAGTCCAATTAGCACCATGCCAAAAGCCACTTATTAAAAAAATGATAACAATATTTCTTACAGATGTCAACTTGCTTACTCTACTTCCTCCCAAAGGGATGTACACATAATGTCTAAACCATGTAGATAAAGATATATGCCACCGTTGCCAGTATTCAGCAACATTTCTAGAAAATGTAGGGAACTTAAAATTAGACATCAGCTCTATTCCAAATAATTTTGCGGTTCCTATAGCAATATCAGAGTATCCACTAAAATCACCATATACCTGAAAACTAAAAAGTGACACTCCAAGAATCAAGGTAGAAGCTGAATAATCATTGTAATTCAAAAAAATATCATCTACAATAGGAGCTATAGAGTCTGCAATCACGACTTTTTTAAATAATCCCCAAAGTATAAGTTTTAATCCTTCTGTACATTGAGTATACTTAAAAACTCTTTTGGATGTGATCTGTGATAAAAGATTAGAAGCACGCTCAATAGGGCCAGCAACTAGCTGGGGGAAAAAGCTAACAAATGTCGCAAATGAGATAAAATCTTTTGTGGGAGTCAGCCGTTTATAGTAAATATCTAATGAATAAGACATGGTCTGAAAAGTATAAAAACTAATTCCTACGGGAAGAATAATTTGTAAAGTCCATGTGCTTTTTGGATCATAACCAAACAAATACATAAAATCTACCCAAGAAGAAATAAAGAAATTGTAGTACTTAAAATATCCAAGGAGCCCAATATTAAATAGAACACTTATCCATAACCAGGTTTTTCTTTTTGTAGTAGAGTCACTGGCATGAATAAACTGCCCCACAAAAAAATCAACAATAGTACTAGCTAGAATAAGAAACAAAAACCGCCAATCCCATAAGCCATAGAAAACATAACTAGCAATAAGAACAAAAAAGTTCTGAAGCTGATTTTTTTTTGAAAAAACAAGCCAATAGAGTATAAAAACTAAAGGTAGAAAAATAAAAAAACTCAAAGAATTAAATAACATTGCGATCAATTTGTAATTACAAATTTGGGGAAAGATAAAACAACACCTTTTTTTAATAAACTGGTATTGCTTTTGATATGTAAGATTGTGGATTAAATTCTATAAAACAAAATTTTATTTAATTATTTTTTTTAGTATATAGATAATTAGAAAGAGGTGTAAAATAATAGTATCAGATCAGAAGGGGAGAATCCCCCTGTTATAAATAGGTGTTCTACCCACATATGTAACCAATTATAGCTGTATTATTGTAGTGTGTAGAATAGTTTACATAAAAGTAATATAAAATGCATTTTTTGATTACATCGTTTACTTAGATTTGAATAGAAAAAAAAGTGTTTTATCTTCATAATGAAGAGTTTAATGGTGTGTTGTTATAATATTTTTCTTACGAGAATACAGTATTGTAAGACAGAATGTAGGTAAACAACCGTCATTTGACGTTTTTTTTGCGTATTCTGTCTAAAAAATGAAATTTTAGAATGATAATTAAAGAAACTAAGCTAATTTAGCAATTGGAAAACAAATAATAAAGTAAATTCTAGGAAAGGAAGTTCTACCCCCCTTCTTCCAAAAGTTTTTTAGATTGTCATTTAAAAAAAACATCGACTGATGATTGTGTTTTATAATCGTTGGTAGATAGTATATTATTGTTCATTATTAATGGGAAGATTATGAATATAATTGATTCAAAAAGAATATGGCTTTCTTCACCGCATATGGGTGGATCAGAGCAAAAATTTGTAAAAGAAGCATTCGACACAAATTGGGTTGCACCACTTGGGCCAAATGTAAATGGATTCGAGGATGATCTCGAAAACTATTTACAAAATGATACTTATGCCGCAGCGTTAAGTTCAGGAACAGCTTCTTTACATTTAGGGCTAAAACTTCTAGGAGTTACATCTGGTGATGAGGTGATATGCCAAAGTATGACGTTTGCAGCCTCTGCAAATCCAATCGTATATCTTGATGCCAAACCTGTATTTGTAGATAGTGAAAGTGCAACATGGAATATCTGTCCAGAACAACTTGAAATAGCTATAAAAGATAGAATTGCTAAGGGAAAAAAGCCTAAAGCAATTATAGCTGTTCATTTATATGGAATGCCATATGATGTAGATAAAGTTCATCAAATCGCTTCAAAATACAAAATCCCTGTTTTAGAAGATAGTGCAGAAGCATTAGGAAGCTCTTATCAAGGAGTTAAATGTGGAACTTTTGGGGATATTGCTATTCTATCATTTAATGGTAATAAGATTATTACTACATCAGGAGGAGGAGCACTTGTTACAAAAAGAAAGGAAGATAAAGATAAAGCAATTTTCTGGGCAACTCAAGCCAGAGATAATGCACCACACTATGAACATTCTGAAATAGGATATAATTACAGAATGAGCAATATTACTGCTGGAATAGGAAGAGGCCAGATGGAGATTCTGGATGCTCATGTAAATAACAGACGTAGTAATTTTGAGTATTATAAAAACAACCTAACGGATTCTTCTGAATTAAAATTTCTGGAAGAACCTGCGGGGTATTATTCTAATAGATGGTTAACCTGTATAGAAACCAGCTCTTATGAGTTGAGAGAAGAGATACGGTTGGCTCTAGCAGAAGAGAATATAGAATCAAGACCGTTATGGAAGCCCATGCATCAACAAACTGTATTTGCAGATTGTAATGCTTACCTCAATGGAATTTCTGATGATCTATTTGATCGTGGCCTTTGCTTACCTAGCGGGTCTAATCTTGAAGAAGATGATTTATATAGAATTGTATCAGTAATTAAAAATATATTGAGATGATAAAAAACTACTTAATAAATAATTCACACATATATGCATCCAAGTGGCTAGTATTGTCAATAGATGTGTTAATAACGATTTTTAATTTCTTTTTGGCATATGCAATTAGATTTGGGATTACACTAGATGTTAATACAGCAAATCTAACCTATCAAATAGCTATGATGGCATGTTTAGCTACGATGAGTTTTTTATTTGTTGGTTCGCATAAAGGAGTAGTCAGGCATACAGGAATGAGAGATGCATATAATTTATTTCTGGCAGTAACAGTATTGATTGCGTTTACAGGTTTAGGCAAATTATTTCTTATGCCAGAATTATTTGATATGCCTGTTTCTGTAGTATGTATACATTATTTACTTAATATCGTAACATTAATCACAAGTCGTTTAGTGTTTAAGTATTGTTATTACTATATAAAATCAAAAATAGGAGAAACCTCAAGAGCTCTTATTTATGGAGCAGGAGACTCAGGATTGATTACTCAAGCAGCGATAGCCAATGATTCAAATAGATCTATAAATGTAGTGGGTTTTATAGAAGATAATCAACAAAAGATTGGAAAAACAATCAATGGTGTAAAAGTTTATTCATCGAGTGTGATTGATCAAGATTTTATTGCAAAAAATAATATCAAAGAGATTATAGTATCTATACCGCATATAAGCAAAAAGAGACTATCAGAGATATCCGATAATCTTTTAGGCTTACAGGTGACAGTAAAAATAATACCAGCAGTAAATGATTGGATAGACGGAAAATTAAATGTCTCTCAAATTAAAGAAATCCAGATAGAAGATCTATTAGAAAGAGCTCCTATCTCTATGAAAAATGAAAATATTAAGCAAGAATTACATGGTAAAGTAATTCTTATTACAGGAGCAGCTGGATCTATAGGAAGTGAAATTGTTAGGCAGGCTTCATATTATAATTACAAACGCCTTATTTTGGTAGATCAGGCAGAATCCCCTTTGTATGATTTACAACAAGAACTTCTAAGCAAAGGGATAACTAATTTTACTCCAATTGTAGCTGATATACGAGATCATCATAGAATAGAAAGTATATTTGAAAAGCATCGACCTAATATGGTGTTTCATGCAGCTGCTTACAAGCATGTACCACTCATGGAAAAAAATCCATGCGAGGCTATAAAAATTAATGTTTTAGGAACAAGAAAATTAGCAGATTTGTCATCAGATTTTGGAGTAGATAAGTTTGTATTTGTATCAACAGATAAAGCTGTCAACCCAACAAATGTAATGGGCGCTACCAAAAGAGCAGCAGAGATGTACATAAAATGTATTAATGCAACAAGTAAAACTAAATTCATTACTACCAGGTTTGGAAATGTATTAGGGTCTAATGGGTCTGTTATTCCATTATTCAAAAAGCAAATTCAAAAAGGAGGACCCCTAACAGTTACACATAGAGATGTAACTCGTTTCTTTATGACAATACCAGAAGCCTCTCAATTGGTTATAGAAGCTGGAACCATGGGTAATGGAGGAGAGATATTTATTTTTGATATGGGAGAATCGGTTAAGATTTTTGATCTGGCTAAGAAAATGATACGACTTTCTGGACTTAGATATCCTGAAGATATCGATATACAGATTTCAGGTCTTAGACCAGGTGAAAAATTGTATGAAGAACTTCTTGCTGATACAGAAAATACATTACCAACATATCATAAAAAAATAATGATAAGTAGGTTTGATGATACTGATTGTATGATAATAAAAGATAAGATAGATGATTTATCTATAATGAATCTTCTTAATCAGGATCATCAAGTTGTAGGAAAATTAAAAGAAATAGTACCAGAGTTTATTTCTAAAAACTCTACTTTTGAAAGTATTGATAAAATAAACAAAGAAAATATTAAAAAGAGCTCAGAGGTTCTTGTAAGTATCAAGTAATAAAAAATATAGAATTTGTAAATACACACTCATTCTAAAAAAAATATTTTTTTAGAAAATAAATCAAATCTATCTATAATCTTTATAGGTAGATTTGATTTGTTAAAATCGATACATTTATTTTAAATTATTAAAGAAATCAGTTATAACAGAGATAGAGGGAAATGTTATTGCTGAATTAAATAAAGTTATATTTTTGTAATTAGTTATTAGGGGTTATCAAAAAAATTAAATATGCATTGTAGATTATTGTTTTTAGTACTTATATTAATTTCAACTTTTTCTTGTAAAGCACCCAAAAATGTGATCTATTTTCAAGATTCTACAAATCTAGAAAAGGTCATTTCAGCAAGTTCATTCACTTCTGTTTTTAAAATAGATGATATAGTAGGTATTCAAGTTTCTGCAGAGGAAATGGATGCAGCAAGGCCATTTAATATGCAAGGTTCTGGATCATCTATAAGTAGCTCTTTAGGAGAATCTGGTGGTGGAAATACTAGTACTTCAGGAGGAGGAGAACCTACCTATTTAATTGATGAAAATGGTATTATAGATTTTCCTGTTCTGGGACAATTAAAAATAGCAGGCCTAACCAGAGTTCAGGTAAAAGACATGATTAAAGAGAAATTAAAAATATATATAAATAACCCTATAGTAAGTGTACGATTGAAAAATTTCAAGATTACAGTAATGGGAGAGGTAGCAAAACCTGGCTCTTATACTATACCAAATGAAAGAATTACAATTGTTGAAGCCATTGGTATGGCAGGTGATATGACGATCAAAG
This sequence comes from Aquimarina aquimarini, assembly GCF_900299535.1. GTDB lineage: Bacteria > Bacteroidota > Bacteroidia > Flavobacteriales > Flavobacteriaceae > Aquimarina > Aquimarina aquimarini. The sequence goes on from NZ_OMKE01000023.1 coordinate 215,465, forward strand.
GAAGGAGAGAGAATGTAATGGTTATTAGAGAGAATAATGGAACGAATACCTATCATCGCGTAGACCTTACTTCGAAGTCAATTTTTGACTCTCCTGTATATTATTTGGCACAAAATGATGTGCTATATGTTGAGCCAAATGAATCCAGAATAAAAGAATCCAAAACGAATAGTAATGCTCTAAGTATTGTTATAAGTGTTATAGGTGTTGTTTTATCTGTAATTACACTTATTGTAAGATAAAAGAATATGATTTCTAATAACAGTAACAACAACGTGGTAAATAATACAACATTAGATTCTTCAGGGTTTAGTTTTAATCTTAGAGATCAGATAATTAGATATCTAAAGAAGTGGTATTGGTTTGCGCTAAGTGTATTTGTATTTGTTACTTTGGCGTATGTAAAAATAAGATACACAATACCGCAATACAATGTATCTTCTACTATTGTGATTTCTCAAGACCAGAACTTGAGTGAATCAGAATTATCTGCATTCAAAGATCTTGGCTTATTAGACGATAACCAAAGTAGTATTGAAAATGAAATTCAAATAGTGAAATCAAGAACATTGTTGACAAATGTAGTTAACAATCTAAAACTTAATGTTCGATATTTTAGTGAAGGAAGAATTCTCGAAGTAGAAAACTATCCTAAATCTTTGATTGAAATTAGCTTTTTGTCACCAGACTCTATAGTGCATACAAAATCCAAAGTTTTTAATGCTAGGATAAATTCGGGAACTTCGTTTTCTTTTGTAAATGCAGATGGAGAAAAATTGAGTGATCATTTATTTGGTAATACGATTAATACTAGTATTGGTGATATAATCATTACTCCTAGTGTAGATAAAATGGAAGCCAATGTTGGTAAGATTATCAAAATTGTAATAAGTCCAGTAAAATTGATAGCAGAATCCTATAGAACAAGATTATCAATTGTACCAGTCAAAAATTCTTCTATTATAAGGATTTCTTTAAATGACCCAGTAAAAGCTAAGGCAAAAGATATTATAAATAATCTGGTAGAAGAGTATAACAAAGCAACTATAGAAAATAAAAAACAAACCTCTGCAAGAACGGCAGATTTTATAAACAATCGCTTAGATCTTATTTCAGGAGATTTAACCCAAGTAGACGATCAGGCAGCAAGTTATTTGTCTCAAAGAGGATTAACAAGTGGCGATGTAGGAGGACAAGCTCAGCAAATCTCACAGTTAGATTCACAAAATTCTCAAGAAATAGCAAAATTAAATACACAGCTTCATTTTATTGAATCTATGAGGAATTTTGTGTTAAGTCAAGAAGGTAAATTTGATCTTGTACCCCAATCAAATTCAGGATTTAGCGACCCTACTGTTTCAGCAACAGTCTCAAAATATAATCGATTAATTTTACAACGACAGCGCTTATTAAAGGTCTCTAGTGTACAAAATCCAGTAGTTGTTAATATAGATCAACAAATAGGAGGATTAAGACAGGTGTTGATTAATAGTTTAAATAGTGTGAAAAGCTCAATGAAAGTACAGTTGAGAAGTCTAAATACACAGAATCAGTATTTTGGAGGTCAAATATATAGTGCTCCAATACGACAAAAAGATATTAGAGCAATAGAGCGAGAGCAAACAATAAAAGAACAATTATATCTATATTTATTACAAAAAAGAGAAGAAGCAGAGATAAAAAGTCATATTACACCAGCCAATGCAAGAGTTCTTGATAGAGCATCTACTATTGGAGCATACCCTGTATCTCCTAATAAAAGGACAATATATGCGAGTGCTCTTTTTCTTGGATTGATGTTACCATTCATTATCCTTTATACTTCTGATTTGCTAAATGTAAAGGTAAGATCCAGAGATGATCTTGAAAAAGTGCTTTCTATGCCAATCATAGGTGAAATACCAAAAGTGAAGTCTAAAAATAAGTTATTGATTTCAAAGAACGATAGATCAGGAATTGCAGAAGCATTTAGAATATTAAGAACCAATCTTGATTTCCTGATGGCAGGAATTAGTAAAAATAGAGGAAAGGTTATTTTTGTTACTTCAACTATTTCTGGGGAAGGTAAAACATTGATATCTTCTAATCTGTCTAAGACACTTGCTATCTCAGGTAAAAAAGTAGCATATTTAGGAACAGACTTACGAAATCCTAAACTTCATAACTTTTTTGATTTGCCTAATGGAAAAAATGCTAAAGGGCTTACCAATTATATTATGAATAAAGAATTAAAACCTGATGATATTATATATAAAATAGAAGATTCATTAGATATCATTCCTTCAGGTGCGATACCCCCTAATCCAGCAGAGTTACTTATGCAAGAAAGAGTTGGAAAAATGTTTGATTATCTAGAAGAACATTATGATTATATTGTTGTAGATACAGCGCCAGTTACTTTGGTTACAGATACTTTGTTGTTAGCAAAATACGGTGATTTAAGTATTTATATTGTTAGAGAAAACTATTCAGATAAGAGAGTGTTACAAGTTCCTGAGAATTTTTATAGAGAAAAACGTTTACCTAATATAGCTGTTTTACTTAATGCAGTAGATAATCAAGGGTCTTATAATTATGGGTATGGCTACGGTAAAAAATCTAAGAAAAAATAGCATTTTTCTTCATTAAATCTGTAATCTTTTTACCAATTTTAGGTTTAAAACCTTTTTCTAAGATGTATAATTGATGGTAATTGTGAATATCTGTACCAGTAAAATCTATATAGCCAAGAGTAACTAGTTTTTTAGCAAAAGATTTGATTTGATCACTATAGTATCCAGATAGGGATAATAAATTAAGTTGAAATAAGAAACCTAGCTCTTTTAATTCATCATACTTTTTAAGATCATTTTTATAAAAAGAATATCTCTCAGGATGCGCTAGTATAGGGGTATATCCAGCTAGTTTAATCTCAAATACAATTTCGTTTAAATTAATAGGAGGAGCAAAAGTGGACATTTCTACCAGAATATAATCCTTGTATAAAGGGAGAATATCATTGTTTTTTAAGCGCTCATAGAATAAATCATCCATCATATATTCAGCCCCTGTTTGTAATTCTATCTTTGTTATGCCAAGAGGTATAATCACTTGTTTAAGTTTTTTTATTGTATCGAGTATCCCTTGAGATGTATTGGGCCACATATCTTGCATGATATGAGGCGTTGTAATCACTTTTTTGAATCCGAATTTTTCAAATTGCTCAAGAATATAAGCAGATTGATATATTGTTTTTACTCCATCATCAATATCAGGTAAGAGGTGAGAGTGAATATCAATATAACCAGTAGGAACAATGTCTTTAAATGGAATTTCTTTTTTTGATAAGAACCGCAATTTGATTTTGTTTTGGGGTGAATGTAAAATCTAAACACATCAATTGCAATACTACCAAAGGCACTTTGCAATAAAGTATATAGTGTAAAAATAGAGATTTATTATTCATAAACAAGCTGCTTAGAGAATCTATATGCTCTAAACAGCTTATTCAGTAGTGGTTATATAAAGGTTATCTTTTTGTAATATCACCAGATCCAGACACTTTTTTATCTTCTTTTTTTGGATTTCCTTTATAAGTTATATCTCCCGATCCCGATACACGAGCTTTTATAGATAAAGAAGCAGTGGCTTCTATATCTCCTGATCCAGATACCATGGCTGTAACACTTTCTGCATTTAGATCATAGGCAGATAAGTCACCTGATCCAGTAACACATCCTTCAAAATTTTGAGTATCCCCTTTTAAAACCAAATCTCCACTTCCTGTAATTTGAGCTGTTACGTTTTTTGCATTTACAGCAAGTAAGATATCACCAGAACCAGATATTTTTGTTGTAAAATCAGAAGTTTTAATTAGATCGGTACCCGATATGTCACCAGACCCGTACATATAAACTCCATTGATATCTTTAAAAGGTACAGTAATCAATAGTTTACTGCCTAGTGAAGGACTTATATTATATCCTTTTTTTATATAAATTTTTAAAACACTATCTTCAATTTCTGTTAGAATATAGGGGATAAGATTACTTTCTCCTTCTATTTTTATCTTACCTTCTGTGCCATAAATCAATGAGATGTCCAGATTTCCTTTTACTTTGATTTTATCATAGTCATTTGTCGTTCTGTTTTTGGTAACATAATCTCTATTACCTTTAATTCTTTTCCCACTTCCAAACCATTGTGCTTGCAATGACGTTGTAACACTCAATACAAAGCCTAAAACAAATAATATTGATTTTATTTTCATAATAATTGATATTAGTTTTTCTTAATCTTTACCCCACCATAACTAGAAGTTATATTGATAGTTTTACCAGTATTGGATTGCCCACTATAGCCTTGATAATTCTTTTTATTATCCTTTACATACTTCTTTTGTAAATTAATGGTTTCATCTAATTTGATACCACCATAAGAGTTTTCTATCATAAAATCAAAATTACAATCATTTTCATATCCAATAGTAATACTTGTGTAATCAGTATTGATCGTTACATTTTCAAAAGAAGGTTGTAGGGCATTAACTCGAATAGAACCATAGTCAGAGTCAATACTTAATCGTTTGTTAATACTTCCAAATTTAGAACTTAGATAATCAGAGTTTCCTGTGATTTCATCACCATTTTCAACTCTAATCCCACCATAATCACAATTGTAATTTAATTTTTTTACAGACTTGAATTTGGACTGAGTATAATCAGCATTAAGATCAATATAGTTACTATTCCCTATTTCAAAATTAGAATAATCAGCATTAATTTTACCATTTCTTATGTATGAGATTGAGCTATTATTAGTATAATCAATATCGATTTTATTAGTATTACCTAATAATTCTCCTATAATAATTTGACCATAATCGCAATTGATAGTAGCATCTCCTTTGATTTTATCCAGGGTAATACTGCCGTAGTTGTTTTCAAGATTCACCTTATTGGTTACAGGAACTTTGATAATATAATTAATTTTCATACTGAGATTGTTATTAGAACCATTAGTCCATTTATCCCACCAAGAACCCTCATTTTTATTGAAAACTGTTTCGGCAGTCACCTTTTGTGAGGAGTGACTAAACTCAACATTTATTGATTTTAATTTTTTAATTACTTTTTCCTCATCATTACCACTTACTTTGATTATGACCTGTATGTTAATCTGGTTTTTCTCCCAAGAAGTAATATCAAGATTCCCATAGTTATTATCTATTTCTAATAAAGCATTAGCATTGACAGAAAATTCTTTTTTCAATGTCTTTTCTTTAGAATATTTTCCTTTTGGTCCTCCGTTATTAGCAAATACCAGTGTGGGAAATACTATCAAAAAGAAGATATTATAGTATAGAGTTTTCATTTTTTGATAATTTAAATTCGTTAATATCGTTGATTTTTTGCAGTACTTCATCTAATAAATTAGCACGTTTCCTAAAATTATTAATCATGGCACTGATCACTCGTTTATCATTTCCGCTATGAAAAAGGTCTTTTTTAAGAGTTTCATAATCGGTTTCCATTTTTTCTAGTTGTTTCATTGCATCTAGAACCAATTCTTTAGTTTCTTGTGATGAAATCTTATCTATTTCTTCTAGCTGCAATTGAATAGCAGAAGTAAAAAAGCTCTGGGTCTCCTGCATTTTAGGAGAAACATTCGCTAAATCTATTTCTTCTTTTTGGTCAGGTATAAATGATATGGTAGCCAAACCAAATAATACGATGATCGAAGCTGCTATCATAAGTGGTTTGTACCAGTTTATTTTTTTGGGTTGAAGCTGTACAACTTTATTTTGTTGTTGTAGTTTTTCCAAAAAATGTACTTTATGATTACCTGACGGTTCATGTATATCTAATTGACCTTCTAGGCGTTCAAATAATTTTTCTATTTCATCTGTTTTCATACAATTTGTAATTTTTTTCGTAAGCTTTCTTTCGCGCGAGAAATAAGCGTACGACAATTAGAATATGATATATTCATAATTTGACAGATCTCTTCATAATCATACCCTTCTATAAGGTGTAATGATAATACGTTGCTATAACTGTCTTTTAGTTGAGTTAGTGTATGAATTATTGTTTTTGCTTTTATAGAGGTCAAATCCTCTTCAACAACTCCGCTATCATCTGTTAGAGTATATTCAACACTTTCAAAAGCAACATCATTATACGTGTCTTTTTTACGAGATACATTTAAGCTGGCATTGATAACGATTCTTTTTAACCAGCCACCAAACATAGTATCATCATCAAGCATTGCTATTTTGGTAAATGCTGCCAAAAAAGCTTCTTGCATAACATCCTCAGCTTCCATAGGATCTTTTACAATTCTCAATGCAGTATTAAACATAGCTTTATAATAACGATTATATATTTCGAGCTGCGCATTTTGATCTTGCTCTCGACATTTAGCTATTAATTGCTCCGTATTTAGTTCAGTTAGTGACAAAAAAATAATTTACTTTTACATTAAAGATATGTATTGCCATACTTTGTTACAGTTTTTTTAATTTTTTTTTAAAAGTTTATGGCATAACAATTGAAATATGTATACTAAAACTGTAAGTAAACTCTTTTTTTTTCAATACTTTATAGAGGGATTGCTTAGTTTTATTAAAAATTAAAAAAGAATGTAGTTTTGTCTCAATGACAAAATGACTTTGATATATACCTATGACTAAAACCAAATTTACAACGCTTGACAGTTTGTCATTACAAGGAATTGATGAGGATGCAGAATTAATTCCGTTAATGACACCAGAGGATGAAGAAGAAATAAATAAAGAAGAACTCCCTGAAGTATTGCCTATATTACCTTTAAGAAATACGGTGCTATTTCCTGGGGTTGTGATACCGATTACAGCAGGAAGAGATAAATCGATTAAACTTCTTGATGATGCAAATAATGGAAACAAAACAATAGGTGTTGTTTCTCAAAAAGAAGAAAGTATAGAAAATCCTTCTTTACAAGATATTAATCAAATAGGTGTAGTTGCTCGTATTTTGAGGGTTTTAAAAATGCCTGATGGTAATACTACTGTAATTTTACAAGGAAAAAAACGATTTCATCTAGATGAAGTTATAGAAGAAGAACCTTATATAAAAGCAAAAGTAACAGAAGTTCCAGAGGCAAGACCTGCCAAAAAGAATAAGGAGTTTAGTGCTATAATTGATTCTATAAAAGATTTAGCATTAGAAATTATAAAAGAAAGCCCAACAATTCCTTCAGAAGCTTCATTTGCTATAAAGAATATTGAGAGTGATTCCTTTCTTATTAATTTTGTGTCTTCCAATTTGAATCTTCCTGTAGAAGAAAAACAAAAATTGTTAGAAATCAGTGATTTAAAGAAAAGAGCACTAGCTACCTTAAAATACATGAATGTAGAGTTTCAGAAACTGGAACTCAAAAATGTTATTCAGAGTAAGGTTCAGCATGATATGAGCCAACAGCAACGTGAGTATTTCTTGCATCAACAGATGAAGACAATTCAAGAAGAACTAGGAGGCGTTTCTCATGAAGATGAAATAGAAGAAATGCGTTTGCGTAGTAAGGATAAAAAATGGGACGAAAAAGTAAGTCAACATTTTGATAAAGAACTTGCCAAAATGCAACGTATGAACCCCCAAGTTGCAGAATATTCTATACAACGCAATTATTTAGATTTATTTTTAGACTTACCATGGAATGAGTTTAGTACAGATAAATTTGATTTAAAAAGAGCTAAAAAAGTTTTGGATAAAGACCATTATGGTTTGGATGAAGTAAAAAAACGTATTATTGAATACCTTGCTGTATTGAAGTTACGAAATGATATGAAGTCTCCAATACTTTGTTTATATGGCCCTCCTGGAGTTGGTAAAACTTCATTAGGAAAATCTATTGCAGAATCATTGGGTAGAGAATATGTTAGAATATCCTTAGGAGGTCTTAGAGATGAAGCCGAAATACGAGGGCATAGAAAAACATATATAGGTGCAATGCCCGGAAGGATCATTCAAAGCCTTAAAAAGGCAGGAACCAGTAACCCTGTTTTTGTACTAGATGAGATAGATAAATTATCAGTAGGTAATCAAGGAGACCCATCATCTGCATTATTGGAAGTTTTAGACCCAGAGCAAAATTCTGAGTTTCATGATAATTTCTTAGAAATGGGATTTGACTTGTCTAAGGTTATGTTTATTGCTACTTCCAATAGTTTAGGAACGATTCAGCCAGCACTTCGTGATAGAATGGAAATTATTAATGTTACAGGATATACTATCGAAGAAAAGGTAGAAATAGCAAAGCAACATTTATTACCAAAACAATTAGAAGAGCATGGTCTTGATAAGACGCATATCAAGATAGGAAAAGCACAGTTAGAAAAAATTATAGAAGGATATACTAGAGAATCTGGAGTAAGAGGCTTAGAAAAACAAATAGCCAAAATGGTTAGGTATGCTGCCAAGAATATTGCGATGGAAGAAGAGTATAATGTCAAAATTAGCAATGAAGATGTGGTTGAAATTCTGGGAGTACCAAAATTGGAAAGAGATAAGTATGAGAATAATGATGTAGCAGGGGTAGTGACTGGTTTGGCGTGGACTAGTGTAGGAGGTGATATCTTATTTATAGAATCTATTTTATCTAAAGGAAAAGGAAACCTTACCATTACAGGAAACTTAGGGAAAGTGATGAAGGAGTCCGCAACAATTGCTATGGAGTATATCAAGGCAAATGCTGTTGAGTTAGGGATTAATCCTGATATTTTTACTAACTATAATGTGCACATACATGTTCCTGAAGGTGCTACACCAAAAGATGGGCCTAGCGCAGGAGTAACCATGCTTACCTCATTAGTCTCTCTGTTTACACAACGCAAAGTAAAGAAAAGCTTAGCAATGACAGGAGAAATAACTTTGAGAGGTAAAGTATTACCTGTAGGAGGGATTAAAGAAAAGATACTGGCAGCCAAAAGAGCGCATATCAAAGAAATATTACTTTGTGAAGATAATAAGCGTGATATAGAGGAAATAAAATCAGAATATCTAAAAGGGCTTACATTTCATTATGTAAAGGACATGCAAGATGTATTAAAAATTGCAGTAACAAACACCAAAGTCAAAAACGCTAAAAAACTGTAAAGTTAAATACAGATTTAAATAAATTTTTGACAATCAATAAAAAAAGCCTTCATGATTAATTTATGAAGGCTTTAATTATGTAGTAAAATGGTTAGTGGATACTACTTATTATTAAGCGTTTTTGCTTGTTTTGTCCATTGATCCCTTTCAATTCTACCAGGAAAAAATTGAATAAGTGTGGTTACGGTTTCAATATCTTCGCTGTTGAATTTACTAATTTGATCAAAAGTATAGATACCAATACTGTTTAATTTCTCCTCAATAAAAGGACCAATGCCGCTGATAAGTTTTAAATCATCTTTTTGAGAAGCATCTGCTTTTCCAAAACTATCAAAATTCAATGTAGGAGTCTCGGTTGTATCAACTGCCACACCACCATGATCTCTGGTTTTAATAGCTTTGATGTCAGAATTACTACTCTTCTGACTAGAAAAGGTAGAATTAGCCTTTTCGTAATTTACATTTCTAAGAGCTGCATTTTCTTGCTCGCACTCATCCAATGCTTTTTTGTATTTATTTTTAAGAGCCCATTTTGACAATAACCATCCTAGTAAAAAAGCTAGGAATAATAACAATAATAAGCACCACCAGTTTGCTTCATTAAAAAAATCTAACATAGTTGTAATGTTTTTTAGTTTACGATTATTTCTATTCTTCTGTTTTTTGTTCTATTCTCCTCACTGTCATTAGGAGCAATAGGATTGGATTCTCCTTTTGATAAAGCTTTGATTTTATCTTTAGAAATTCCTTGAGAGATAAGATAATCCCTTACATTATTGGCTCTTTGTTGTCCATACCAAAGATTAGACTCTTCATTACCAATATCATCAGTATGTCCAGTAATCAAAACAGACTTTTCAGAATATTTATTTAGGTAATTTTTAAGCTCAAGAGCATAATTAGATAAGGTAGCATCTGGTTTAAAAGTTTTTTCTCCAAAATTAGAATACAATGTTCTGGTTGCAATGCTTTTTTCTACTTCTATAAGTCTAGATTTATCTAGTGTATTAAATTGTAGATCAATCCCACCATTATAATTACCATCATCAGAATACATATAATCTTTTGGTGTAGCCTGTGTGATGATACGATCTCCATTTACTCCTGCATTGATTAGGATATCTTTGATAAAATTAGCTCTAGAGATACCTAAACCTGTACTATCTTTATTTTCAGTAGTGTTCTCATATCCAGAAATGATTAATTCTTGGTCTTGATGCTGTCCTAAGTAATCAGCAATGTTTTTACTGAACCCTTGAAGAATAGTAGGAATAAATACATCACCATTTGCACTATTAATTTTTAGATTTTCTGGATATGTAAAGACCTTTTGATTTGTAGCATCATTTATATACAACCCTATAGCAGATTTGAGTATTGCAGCAATGCTATCGTCATATGCTTTTTTTGCAAGAGCCTCAGCATCTGGATCAGGTGTTTTTTCGACCAAAGTCGTATTTTCATTTCTATCTATTGCACACCAGCTACATGAATAATACCACCATATTGCAAGCCAGGCAAATAATAGAAAAATAAAGAATGAGAGTAAACTTTTCATATGTTGTTGATTAGTATTGGTTTATTAAAGTTATAAAAATGTTTAGAATCAACCTATTGCAGACTTTAAATTCTATGAAATTATTTAAGGAAAAAAGGTGAATAGCAAAAAATTAAGTTGAAATGCGTGCTGGAAACTATTTTTTTTATAAATTAGCCAAGTATTTAAGAAAAAAATGAAAAATATTTTTGTACATCATCATCATTCTTACATTTTCGCTCAGGCGTGGTAAGTATGATATGTGCATAACACAATACTATAAAAACCCGTTTGAGTAATTCAAACGGGTTTTTCATTTCCTATAAAACTTGTTTTGAATTGGTCAGGCATAATAACAAAAATAGATGTCAAAAATCAGAATTGCCATTCAAAAAAGTGGACGCCTCAATGAAGACTCAGTAAGAATACTAAAAGACTGTGGTATTTCTATCGATAATGGTAAAGATCAACTAAAAGCTCAAACTCGTAATTTTCCTATGGAAGTCATGTTTTTGAGAAATGGGGATATTCCTCAATATCTTAGAGATGGGATTGTTGATATTGCAATTATCGGAGAAAATGTGTTAATCGAAAAAGGAAAAGATATTGCTATAGTAGAGCGTCTTAATTTTTCTAAGTGTAAAGTATCTCTAGCAGTCCCTAAAGATGTTAGTTATAATTCTATCAAAGATTTACAAGGAAAACGAATTGCGACTTCTTACCCCAACACAGTAAACGAGTATTTGGATAAGCAAGGTATTACAGCAGATTTACATCAGATATCAGGATCGGTAGAAATTGCTCCTAATATAGGTTTGGCAGATGCAATCTGTGATATCGTATCTAGTGGAAGTACTTTATTTAAGAACAATCTAAAAGAAGTAGAAGTTATGCTTACCTCAGAAGCAGTACTTGCAGTATCCCCAAAAATAACACAAGAAAATACAAAACTTCTAGAAAAATTACAGTTTAGAATCAAAGCGGTATTAAAAGCCAGAAATTCTAAATATGTATTACTTAATGCCCCCAATGATAAAATAGAAGATATAGTAAAAGTATTACCTGGAATGAGAAGCCCTACGGTATTGCCTTTGGCAGAAAAAGGATGGAGTTCTATTCATACAGTTGTAGAGAAGAATAAATTTTGGGACATTCTAGATGAGTTAAAAGAAGAAGGAGCAGAAGGAATTTTGGTGTGTCCAATAGAGAAAATGGTATTATAAAGATAACTAGTATGTGTTTGATAAATATGAGCAAATGAATAAGATATACAATCCTGATAAAAATTCCTGGTCCAAAATATTAAAAAGGCCTACTCAAACAGTAGCAGATATAGAAGAAATAGTTTTGAATGTTTTTAATGAAGTGAAAAAAGAAGGGGATCAAGCTATAAATAGAAGTACTTTGAAATATGATAAAGTAAATCTGGATACTGTTTTGGTCACATCAAAAGAAATAGAAGAAGCCAAAAAGCAAATCAACAATGATTTAAAAGAAGCCATACAATTAGCAAAATCTAATATAGAGGCTTTTCATATAGCTCAAAAAACACCTATTGTGTCTACAGAGACAATAGATGGTGTCAAATGTTGGCAAGAAAAAAGACCCATTCAAAAAGTAGGTTTGTATATCCCAGGAGGAACAGCTCCATTGTTTTCTACAATTTTAATGCTTAGCGTTCCTGCTAATTTAGCAGGGTGTAAAGAAGTGGTGTTATGTTCTCCTCCTAATAAAGAAGGGAAAATACATCCAGCAGTTTTGTATACTGCAGACCTATGTGGGGTAACCAATATTTATAAAGTAGGAGGAATTCAGGCAATTGCAGGAATGACCTTTGGTACAGAAACCATCCCACAGGTATATAAAATATTTGGCCCTGGAAATCAATATGTAACCGTAGCAAAACAATTAGCAACAAAATTTGGAGTTGCTATAGATATGCCAGCAGGACCAAGTGAATTATTGGTAGTAGCAGATGATAGTGCTAATCCAGCCTTTGTAGCATCAGATTTATTAAGTCAGGCAGAACATGGTAAAGACAGTCAGGTGATGTTAGTGTCTACTTCACAAGATATAATAGATATGGTAGAAAAAGAAGTAAGTATACAATTAGAAGCTTTACCTAGAAAAGAAATAGCCAAGGAGGCAATAACCAATTCAAAACTGATTTATATAGAAGATGATCAGCAAGCTATAGAGTTGATAAATGAATATGGGCCTGAACATTTTATTATATGTACAAAGAATGAAGATTTTTATATAAATAGAATAGAAAATGCAGGATCTGTTTTTATTGGTAATTATACGCCAGAGAGTGCAGGTGATTATGCCTCAGGAACAAATCACACATTGCCAACCAACGGATATGCAAAACAATATAGTGGAGTTAATTTAGATAGTTTTATGAAAGCAATAACATTTCAGAAAATATCAAAAAAAGGAATTCAAAAAATAGGCAAAGCTATTGAGGTTATGGCAGAAGCAGAAGGGTTACAGGCACATAAAAATGCTGTTACATTGAGATTAGAAAGTATTGTATCTGATGTTTTAAGTAATATATAATTATCTAAAAAATGAATAAGCTAGATATAAAACAATTAGTTCGTAAAAATATAATGGGATTACAGGCCTATAGTTCGGCTAGAGATGAGTTTACAGGTGTTGGTCAAGACATGATTTTTTTAGATGCCAATGAGAATCCGTACCAAAATGGAGTAAACAGATATCCCGATCCAAATCAGACAAGTTTGAAAACAATAGTCGCCAAACAAAAACAACTATCAGAGAAAAATATACTCATGGGTAATGGTAGTGATGAAGTGTTAGACTTGATATTTAGAGCATTTTGCGAACCTGGGATTGATAGTATTATTACACTACCTCCTACATATGGTATGTATACAGTATTGGCAAATATCAATAATATAGAAGAGCAACGAATAAATTTAAATAGTGATTTTCAGCCAGAGGTAGAAACTATTTTGACCCAAGCAAATCATACTGCCAAACTATTGTTTATATGTTCTCCTAATAATCCATCAGGAAATTTGATCGAGGTAGAACGTATAGAGAAACTTCTTCAGTCTTTTAATGGAATGATTGTTATTGATGAAGCATATATTGATTTTGCAGATAAAAAAAGCTGGATAGATAGTTTAGATAAATACCCTAATCTTATTGTAACACAAACCTTGTCTAAAGCCTATGGATTAGCAGGTATCCGATTAGGGATTTGCTATGCTTCAGAAGAAATAATAGCGGTATTAAGTAAAATTAAGCCTCCTTATAATGTGAATTCATTAACACAGGAAAAAGCAATAGAAAGAATTGTGAAAAAAGACCAGATTCAAAGAGAAATAACCCTAATACAGCAAGAAAGAGAGAAACTTCAGGAAGCATTGTCAACAATAAATTTTGTGGAAAAAATATTTCAAAGCGAAGCTAATTTTCTACTAGTACGAGTAGATGATGCCAACAAAAGATATGATCAGTTGATGAAACAAGGTATTGTGGTTCGCAATAGAAGCACACAGCCATTATGTGAGAGTACACTTCGATTTACAATAGGAACTCCAGATGAAAACAACAAACTAATAGAAGTGATCAAACAGTTATAAAAATTGATTGAAAGTAAAGAATATAACATGATACATAAACAGATGAAAAAACGAGTGTTATTTATTGACCGAGATGGAACCATTATAAAAGAAACAGCAGATGAGCAAATAGATGCATTCGAAAAAATGATATTCTACCCCAAAGCATTTACTTTTTTGGGGAAAATAGCCCAAGAGCTAGAGTATGAATTAGTAATGATAACCAATCAGGATGGTTTAGGAACAGATATATTTCCTGAAGAAACTTTTTGGCCAGTACATAATTTTATTATCACATCTTTTGAAAACGAAGGAGTACATTTTGATAAAGTTTTTTTAGACAGGACTTTTCCGCATGAAAATGCAAATACTAGAAAACCAGGGACAGGTTTATTAACCGATTATTTTTCAGATGAATATGATCTAGAGAATTCTTTTGTGATAGGCGATCGCTTGACAGACATGGAGCTAGCTAAAAACTTGGGTAGCAAAGGGATTTTTATTAATGACAATACAAATCTAGGTACAGGAGAAATTACTATTGAGCAAGAAGAACTCAATAATTCTATAGCATTAGAAAGTAACGATTGGCAACAGATATATGAATTTTTGAAACTAAAAAATCGAATTGCTGAAATTGCTAGAAAAACCAATGAAACCGATATTTATATCAAGTTGAATCTAGATGGAAGTGGAAAAAGTAATATTGATACAGGGATACAGTTTTTTGACCATATGTTGGATCAAATTGCTCGTCATGGTCAAATGGATCTAGATATCAAGGTAAAAGGAGATCTAGAGGTTGATGAGCATCATACTATAGAAGATACCGCAATTGCCCTAGGAGAAGTGTTTAGTAATGCCTTGAGTAATAAATTGGGAATAGAACGCTATGGTTTTTGTTTGCCTATGGATGATTGCTTGGCACAAGTAGCTATTGATTTTGGAGGACGTAACTGGCTAGTATGGGAAGCAGAATTTTCTAGAGAAATGATAGGAGCAATGCCAACAGAAATGTTTTTTCATTTTTTTAAATCATTTACAGATGGAGCCAAAGCAAACCTTAATATAAAAGCAGAAGGAGTTAATGAGCATCATAAGATCGAAGCAATTTTTAAGGCTTTTGCCAAAGCAATAAAGGTAGCAGTAAAACGAGATCCTGAAAAAATGATTTTGCCTACTACAAAAGGGGTATTATAGATCTGCTTTTGATTAAAATTAAGATTAGAATAAGAGTAAAAAAATAATTAATACATCCCTAAATTAGTTGGGAATATGATAAAATGAAAATAGTAATTATTGATTATGGGGCAGGAAATATCCAATCCATAAAATTTGCAATAGAAAGGCTGGGATATACAGCAATTCTCAGTTGTGATCCAGAAGAAATTATGAGAGCAGATAAAGTTATTTTTCCTGGAGTAGGAGAAGCAAGTAGTGCTATGTATAAGCTAAAAGAATCGGGTTTAGATCTTATTGTTCCTAAGCTAAAACAACCAGTTCTGGGAATTTGTCTGGGAATGCAACTTATGTGTAATCATACAGAAGAAGGAAATACCAAAGGGTTGGGGATATTTGATGTAAATATCACTCGTTTTGGTACAAATGTCAAAGTGCCACAAATAGGGTGGAATCAAATAGAATCATTAAAATCACCATTATTTGATGGAGTAGAAGAAAAAGAATATATCTATTTGGTACATAGTTATTATGCTCCTATTATAGATGATACAATTGCACAAACAAATTATGGAGTAACCTATAGTACGGCCTTACATAAAGATAATTTTTATGGAACCCAATTTCATCCAGAAAAAAGTAGTGATATAGGTTCTAAAATAGTAAAGAATTTTTTGACATTATAAAAATAACAACAATTAAGACTCTGAAAATAAATTAACCAATGAGAATAATACCAGCAATAGACATTATCGAGGGGAAATGTGTACGACTTTCCAAAGGAGATTACGCCACCAAGAAAATATATAACGAAAACCCATTGGAGGTAGCTAAAGAATTTGAAGCACATGGAATAGAGTATCTTCATTTGGTAGATCTAGATGGGGCAAAATCTAAACATATAGTAAATCATAAGGTTTTGGAACAAATAGCTTCAAAAACAAATTTAAAAATAGATTTTGGAGGAGGGTTAAAAACAGATGAGGACCTTAGGATTGCTTTTGAGAGTGGTGCTAATCAAGTAACAGGAGGAAGTATTGCTGTAAAAAATCCAGATACTTTTATAGCATGGATACAGAAATATGGAGCAGGTAAGATTATTTTGGGAGCAGATGCTACCAATGAAAAAGTAGCTGTAAGCGGGTGGCAAGAAGAAAGTGATAAAGAATTGATACCGTTTATCAAAGAATATATAGAACAAGGGGTTTCTTATGTAATTAGTACAGATATAAGTAAGGATGGGATGCTATCTGGTCCTTCATTTGATTTGTACCAAAGAATATTAAGTGAAACAAAGAGTCTTAACTTGATTGCTTCAGGAGGTATCTCAGAATTTGATGAATTACCTAAACTAGAAGAAATAGGTTGCGAAGGGACAATAATAGGTAAAGCGATTTATGAAAATAGGATTACCCCGAAGCAGTTAGAAAATTATATTGTAAATCAAAAGCAGTAAAGCTTTTGTAACCCCCTTGACTAATTAAAAAGTAGGGGTAAAAGATAAAATAAAGCATATGTTAACAAAGAGAATTATACCTTGTTTAGATATCAAAAATGGGCGAACAGTAAAAGGAGTGAAATTTGTAGGGCTACAAGATGCTGGAGATCCAGTAGAGCTTGCAGAGGTGTACTCAAAAGCGGGGGCAGATGAATTGGTTTTTTTAGATATTTCGGCCACCGAGGAAAAGCGCAGAACCTTGGCTAATCTAGTACTTAGAGTGGCAGAAAAAGTAAATATACCTTTTACAGTAGGTGGTGGGATTTCTTCTATTAAAGATGTTGATGTTTTGTTGCAAAACGGTGCAGATAAAATATCCATAAACTCCTCAGCCGTCAAAAATCCTAAATTAATTAATGATCTGGCAGGGAAATATGGTTCACAATGTACTACTGTTGCTATTGATGCAAAGCAGATCAATAATAAATGGAAAGTACATTTGGTAGGAGGAAAAGAACAGACAGAACTGGATTTATTTATTTGGGCAAAAGAGGTGCAAGAAAGAGGGGCTGGAGAAATATTATTCACTTCAATGGATCATGATGGCACCAAAGATGGTTTTGCTAATAAAGCATTATCTAAGTTGTCAGAAGAGCTTACTATTCCAATAATAGCCTCTGGAGGAGCTGGAAATATGCAACATTTTGTAGATACATTCAAGAAAGGGAAATCTGATGCGGCATTGGCAGCAAGTGTTTTTCATTTTAAAGAAATAAAAATAATGGATTTAAAAAAAGAATTGAAAGACAACAAAATTCCTGTAAGATTATAAATCAAGAACATCTTATTCAAAAAATGAATGAGTTGACTAATAAAACTATAGTACAAAAACCATCAAGATAATTTTATAACTATTATGAAGATAAATTTCAACAAAAATAATGATGGATTAATTCCTGCAATTATTCAGGATGCATCTACCAAGAATGTACTTATGCTTGGGTATATGAATCAAGAAGCATATGATAAGACAGTAGAAACTAAAAAAGTCACTTTTTTTAGTCGAACCAAGAATAGATTATGGACCAAAGGAGAAGAAAGTGGTAATGTTTTGAATTTGGTGACTATAAAAAATGATTGTGATCATGACACACTATTAATTACTGTAAATCCCAATGGACCAACCTGTCATAAAGGTTCAGACACTTGTTGGAGTGAGGAGAATAAATCTTCATATGGATTTTTATCAACGCTTGAAGAGGTAATAAAATCAAGAAAAGAAAATTCGGATGATTCAACATCTTATGTAGCCTCATTGTTTAAGAAAGGAATAAATAAAGTAGCGCAAAAAGTAGGAGAAGAAGCAGTAGAAGTGGTTATAGAAGCAAAGGATGATAATGAAGACTTATTTTTGAATGAAAGTGCAGATTTGTTATTTCATTATTTAATACTTCTACAAGCAAAAGGCTATACATTAGAAGATGTTGTTAAGGTGTTAAAATCAAGATCGTAACTTTTGTATTTGCAGAAACGTTAAAAAAAAGTTAATGCATTATGAAGGTAGAATGTAATATATATATTTGCGGCCATATTATCCCACCCTAATTATACATCTTACAAGTATACTGTAAAATGTAAGAATGTATCTGTATGTCATTTTTTTTATAATTTAAAATAAAGTACACAACGTTGAAATATTTTGTAAAACTGCTACTGGCCATACTAGTTCTATGTCTTGTTACCCAATTGGGATATGCTCAATGTAATCTTGGTTTGATTACTATAGAACAATGTGATATGGAAAATGTTGATTTTGATACTGATGGATCTCCAGACGGTATTATTAATTTGTATCAAAAATCAGGAGTTACTCCTCAAGCAGGAGATGAATGGGAGTCTACTGGTATGGAATCAGCCTCTTTTGCCCTTGATAATATATCTGGAGAAGTCCGATTATGGAAGCTTAGAAATGCTTCCGATCAATATTTCTTCACTTTAAAAAATAATTCTTGTGTATCAGGAGAAAGAGTTGTTGTACAACTTTTTTTAGGACCGTATGCAGGGATTCCTGCCACCACTGGTTTTTTTCCTGTTTGTGATACCAATGACGATTGTTCTGTAGGAATTGAAATCGATTTGGATTTATTTGACACCTTAGAATCTAGGCAAGGAGAGGCGTTACCTCATTTGAATGGAGTATGGGAGTATACAGGTAGTTTACCTGCTTCTGAGTATATCTTAGATGGTTCTAGTTTTGGAGCTACTATAGCAAAGAATAATGGTTTTCCTATAGATAGTAAGGATTTTACTTTTAGATATACTGTTGGTGGTGTGGGTACTTGTGCTACAGAAGTAGTAAATGTAAAAATAACCATAGTAAGACCTGTGTCTGCAGGTTATGCTTCTGAATATAATATTTGTGAAAGTGATATAAGTACTTGGGATCAAGTAATTGATCTTAGAGATGATCAATATCTTAATCAAGAAGATGATGGAGGAGAATGGGATCAAGATGGTCAACAAATTACAAGCCCAACAGATTCGCAAATTAATGTAAAAGAGGTGTATGATGCTTTTTTGGCCTCACCACAAAATACGCCAGGCTATGGGTGTGTAGCTTTTTTATATACTTATAGAGTAGGTAGTAGGTCTCCAGTTTGTCTAAGTTCAGAAGCAACAGTAGTATTCAGAATATTTGAAGAATTAAAACCATTTCAACAAAAATCTCCTCCTGAGGAGGTTTGTCCAGCTTCAGATACAAGAGAACAAATGGACTTGTTTGATTTACTTGAGTTTACTCCTAATTATATATATACGAATTATTCTGCTTGGACCTTAGAAAGTAGGCCTGTAGGAGCTACAGATTTAAATCTTCAGCTTAATACAGATGGCGCTCTAAGTACTGAAGAACATTTAGGTAAGATAGACCTTAATGATGCTATTCCAGGAAGGTATGAATTTAGATATACTGTTACTCCTGATAAAGATTGTAGTGCATACGGGATTCAAACGCTATACGGAGGTTCGGTATGTAGTCCTTCGCTAAATGATTCTAACCCGTGCTCTAGCTTGTCTACATTGGTAATCTTAGATGTTCTTGATTTTAATTATGCAGGAGAAGATACTTCTGGAGTTCATTTGTGCGAAACATTTAATAATGGCGAGGTTAGTTTACGAAGTCTATTGAGAGATAATGGAAGTTCAATCGCAACAGGTGTTTGGACTGATACTAGTAATGGAGGAGTAGTGGTAAATGATATTTTCACTCTTCCTTCTGGTATGATTACTCCTCAGAATTTTTCGTTTACACATACAACAACTCACCCTTCAGGATGTTCTGATAGTGCAATACTTGAGTTTTCTGTATATAAAGAACCTGATGCAGGAGAAGATGCAACTGGAGTTGTGTGTTCTGATAATCGTAAGGTAACTCTTTTTAGTCTTTTAGAGGGAACCCCTGATCCTACGGGAATATGGACAGGTCCATTCGGGTATGTTTCTACAGATCATTTAGGTGTTTTTGATATAAATGACTATACACTTCCTATTCTAGGAGAAGGAGATTATATTTATACTGTATCTGGTAATTTAGGGTGTAATACACCAGATGAATCTGTTGTCTCGATTTCTATTGTAGAACCTGTTGTGATAGGTAATGATAGAAGTGAAACTTTTTGTAAAATTGATGGTAGTGTGAATCTATATTCTTTGTTGGATAGAGATACGCCAAGAACTGGAGTATTTGAAGATACAGATAATACAGGAGCTCTTAGCCAAGACGGGATAGTTAATTTTGAAACGCTTACCAATAATATTTATAATTACAGATATGTGCTTGAAAATGCATTACCATGCGATCAATCATCGTTGAATGTTGCAGTTCAGATTGTTGATCTACCAATGCCCGTTGTACCAACGCAAGAATTTTGTATTCTAGATGCGGCAAAATTAGAAGATATAGAAGTAGATGTTCTAAATTATAACTGGTATGAAACGCAAGAAAGTGAAATGCCTATAGTAGATAATCCGATACTTTTGGATAATCAAAAATATTATATAGCTACGGTTGATACTGATAATTGTGAATCAGAACGTCTCGAAGTTTGGATAAAAATCCTCAATACAGGAGAAAGATTTACAAATGGAGAGTTATGTACCTTAGATTTTCAAGATGGAGTCTCTCCTAATGGAGATAATCAAAATGATACGTTTGATTTATTGATAGAAGGGGTGTATAATATTCCAGAAGCATTTCCAGAGTATGATCTTAAAATTTACAACCGATATGGTAGCCTTGTCTATGAAGGAAACAATAATACAGATGAATTTAGAGGAGAAAGTAATGTGTCTGTGCGATTAGGAGATGACTTACCATCTGGAATATACTTCTATATATTCACTCCCAATTTTGAAAATAATTTACCAATACAAGGAAGTTTCTATTTAAGTAGATAAAACCAATGAATTTAAAAAGAATTTTTATTATGTGTATGGTTTTCTGTTCAATAACCTATGCACAGCAAGACCCACAATACTCACAGTATATGTATAATATGAGTACTGTAAACCCAGCTTATGCTACTGGTCAGAGTGGTTTGATTTCAACAGGACTTTTGTTTCGTAAGCAATGGACAGGTATAGAAGGGTCACCGCAAACAGCAAATGTGTTTGCTAATATTCCTATGAGTGAGAATATTGAGTTAAGTGTAAATTATGTGAATGATCGAATAGGTGATGCGATACCAGTAAATAACAATTATGTAAATGTTGATTTTGCTTATATAACAAGAATTTCTGAGCAAACTAGATTATCATATGGATTAAAAGCAGGGATTAATAATTTGAAAATAGATCCTTCTGGTTCTGATGTTGCATCAGATCCTGCATTTATTGATAACACATCCACTACGCAATTAAATATAGGGGCAGGATTGTATTTGTTTACACATAATTTTTATGCTGGGATTTCCTCTCCAAACTTGCTTCCTAGTGATATCGATATTGATGGTGTTGGAGTGGCTCAGACCAAAACACATATATACGGTGTAGCGGGGTATGTTTTTGATTTTGTAGATGAGGTAAAATTAAAACCATCTGTAGTAATTAAACAGGTAGTAGATTCTCCTCTAACTTTTGATCTCTCTCTTAATTCATTGATTTATGATAAATTTGAATTAGGAGTGTCTTACAGGTATACAGATTCTTTTATTGCCTTGGCGGGTTTTAATATTACACAAAATCTTAAAATTGGCTATTCTTATGATTTTAGTGTTAGTGAGTTAAGTGGATATAATAATGGTAGTCATGAAGTTGCACTACTATTTAATTTTGATCTCCTTAACCTTAGTAATAAATATTCTTCACCAAGATTTTTCTAGACGATGAAAACCAAAATAATATTCACACTAACCGTATTACTTGCTCAGGTTGTTTTTTCACAAGGAAAAAGTAGGGCAGATCGTTTTTTTGAAAAAGGAGATTATATCAATGCTGCGATGCAGTATGAAGAGGAGTTAAATCAACAAGGATATACAAAGCATATTCTTAATCATATAACGACCTCATATTATAATACATATCAGTTTAGAAAAGCATATAGATACTTAAAGGTGCTTACTTCTGGTAAATTTTATGATAAAGATAAATCATATGATAACTCTTATAATTTTATGATGTTTCATGTGCTCTCTGCACTAGGTGAATATGAAAAATCTATAAATTATCTTTCTCTATATAAAACTAATCTAGGAATACAAGAGTATAATACCTCTAGTGCTATTTCTGTAATAGAAGATTTCAAGTTAAAAGAAGATGATTATACAATAAAAAGAACTCGTTTTAATTCTGAAGCTTCAGAGTTTGGAGCTGTAAAAAAAGGAGATACATTATATTTTACGACAGATAGAAACCCTAATAGTCTTCTGGATAAAAACTATAAATGGACTCATCGTCCTTTTTTAGATATATATAAAGTTGGTGTAGGAAAGGATAATATTTCTACTTCTGAGGTAGAAGCTCTTTCAAAAGAAATCAACTCCAAATTACATGAAGGTAATTTTTGTTTTACTGCAGATGGTAATACGATGTATTTGTCTAGAAGTAATTCTGAAAAAGGAAAAAAGAAATTTGATAGTATTAGACATAATGCCATTCATTTATATAAAACTACAAAAGAGAATGGAAAATGGAGTTCACCACAAAAGTTAGCATTTAATAATGTGAATTACTCTATAGAGCACCCAGCACTGAGCGAAGATGGTTCTAAGTTATATTTTAGTTCAGATATGCCTGGAGGCTATGGTAGTTTTGATATTTATTATGTTGATGTGAATGAAGATGATACGTATGGCGAACCTGTAAACCTTGGTTCTGTTATTAATACAGAGAATAGAGAACAATTTCCATTTATATCTACAGCTGGTAATTTGTTTTTTTCTTCAAATGGTCATCTTGGTTTAGGGATGATGGATATTTTTGTATCAGAAAAACAAGAGACAGATTTTGCTACCCCTATCAATTTAGGGGCTCCAATTAATTCTAGTTACGATGATTTTTCTCTTACGTACTATAATGAAACAGATGGTTTTTTTGCCTCTAATCGTAAGAAGATGTCAGACGATATTTATTCGTTTTCTCAAGTAGGTAATATTTTCCCTCGTGAATATCGAGCACGATTTGAAATCAAAGACTATGCGACAGATAATTATATAGCAAACTCTAATGCTGTTTTATATGATAATGATAACAAAAAAATATATGAGAGTCAATTGGATACAATAGCATCTTTTGATTTACAGATTTTTCCAGGGAGGTATAATTTTAAAGCCTCGGCAGAAGGGTATAAAACAAGAACTAAGCCTTTGGTGATAAAAGAAAAAGAAGAGGAAACTTATGTGATTTATTTGGATAGAGAAATAAATAAAGAAAAAGAAGAAGATGTGTCAATTACTGAAGAGGATAGAAGGGTTTATGATCGGGTAAAGGTAAATGACAGTGTGCGTATAAAAGAAATAACGAGAATTAATGATTCTGATTCTAGTAGTAAAAAGAAAGAGATTGAAAAAATCAAATTAAGAGATGTTCTTTTGGCGGATAAAGATGGGCCACCAGTTATAGAAAAGAATGGAAAGCTTTATTTTGATATGCCACCTATTTATTTTGATTATGATAAATGGAATATTCGAGCTGATTCTAAAAAAGTACTGGATAAATTAGCATTAAAATTAGAACGTTATAAAACGGTTTATATAAAAATAGCATCACATACAGATAGTAGGGGTACAGATTCATATAATCAGGTTTTATCTACAAAAAGAGCAGAGTCTACGCGTAATTATCTCGCTTTGGTAGGGTATGTAAATGCTAGAAGGATGCAATTTGTTGGTTTTGGAGAATCAGAACCTCTTATAGATTGTGATAGTAAGGTCTGTACAGAAGAAGATCATCAAACTAATAGAAGAAGTGAGTTTGAAATTATTAAGTATTAAAAACAACTGAATATAGATGTATATAATCTTTTGTTTTCTAATAAATTAAATTGTATTTTTGCACTCCTTTTTAGCGGATAAGAGGATTAAAAAGGGTGTAGACAAAACTTTAATTAATACTTCTGTATAGTTTTCGTGTTGATCCTCAATAATGTACAGAATACAAACTTTATCTTCAATGTCTGAAGAAACAAAAAACACAGACGTTCAGGAAGTAGAGAAAAAAGCAGAAGCTCAATCTCAACAACAAGCAAATCCTGAGCAATTTTTAAAAGAATTTAACTGGCACAATTATGAGGAAGGGATTGATCCAATCGCAGACTCTAAACTTGAAGAGTTTGAAAAGCTAGTTGCAGAGAACTTCGTAGATACACTAAATGATGAAGTAGTAGACGGAACAGTAATTAATATAACTGATCGTGATGCTATTATTGATATCAATGCC
Source organism: Aquimarina aquimarini (assembly GCF_900299535.1). Lineage (GTDB taxonomy): Bacteria > Bacteroidota > Bacteroidia > Flavobacteriales > Flavobacteriaceae > Aquimarina > Aquimarina aquimarini. Next base: position 240,260 of record NZ_OMKE01000023.1, read on the forward strand.
AAAAGTGAAGGTGTTATCTCATTAAACGAATTTCGTTATAACCCAGACTTAAAAGTAGGGGATAAGGTAGAGGTGTTAATTGATGTGCGTGAAGATGCTACTGGTCAATTAATTTTATCTCACCGTAAAGCTCGTGTAATCAAAGCATGGGATAGAGTAAATGGTGCACATGATACAGGTGAAATCGTAAACGGTTTTGTAAAGTGTAGAACCAAAGGAGGTATGATCGTTGATGTATTTGGTATAGAAGCATTCTTGCCAGGTTCTCAGATCGATGTGAAGCCAATTAGAGATTATGATGCGTATGTAGGTAAAACTATGGAATTCAAAGTGGTAAAAATTAACCATGAATTCAAAAACGTTGTTGTATCTCATAAAGCGCTTATCGAAGCAGATATCGAAGAGCAGAAGAAAGAAATTATTGGTCAATTAGAAAAAGGTCAGGTATTAGAAGGTACGGTTAAGAATGTTACTTCTTACGGTGTATTTGTTGATCTTGGAGGAGTTGATGGATTAGTTCATATTACAGATCTTTCTTGGTCTAGAATCAACCACCCTAATGAGATTGTTGAGCTAGATCAGAAATTGAATGTTGTAATCTTAGACTTTGATGAGGCTAAGACTAGAATTCAATTAGGTCTTAAGCAATTGAAGCCACACCCATGGGAAGCTCTTGATAAAGAACTTAAAGTAGGTGATAAAGTAAATGGTAAAGTTGTTGTAATCGCTGATTACGGAGCATTTATCGAAGTAGAAGAAGGAGTAGAAGGATTAATTCACGTATCAGAAATGTCTTGGTCAACTCACTTGAGATCTGCACAAGATTTTGTGAAAGTTGGAGATCAAGTAGAAGCTGTAATTCTTACTTTGGATAGAGAAGAGCGTAAAATGTCTCTTGGTATCAAGCAATTGACTCCAGATCCTTGGACTGATATTACTACTAAGTACCCTGTAGGTTCTAAGCATAGTGGTATTGTACGTAACTTTACTAATTTTGGTGTATTTGTTGAACTAGAAGAAGGTATTGATGGTTTAATTTATATCTCAGACCTTTCTTGGACTAAGAAAATTAAGCACCCATCAGACTTTACAAATGTTGGAGATACACTAGATGTAGTAGTTCTTGAATTAGATGTTGAAGGACGTAAGTTAAGTCTAGGACATAAGCAGACAGAGGATAATCCTTGGGATAAATATGAAGCAGAATTTGCTGTAGGAACTAAGCATACTGCTCAAATTGGAGAGATTGTAGACAAAGGTGCTACAATTGATTTTAACGAGGATATCATTGCATTTGTACCGTCACGTCATCTTGAAAAAGAAGATGGTAGCAAATTGAAAAAAGGTGATGAGGCAGAATTCCAAATTATTGAATTCAATAAAGAATTCAAAAGAGTGGTAGCTTCTCATACAGCTTTATTTAAAGAAGAAGAGGCTAAGATCGTAAAACAAGCGGCTAAGAAAGCTTCTGCTAGTTCAGCAGAAAAGACTACGCTTGGAGATATTGATGCTCTAGCTGACCTTAAAGCTAAAATGGAAAAAGGAGGGAACTAGTTCTCACACTATTTTTAATATACTAAAAAGACCGTTTTTATAACGGTCTTTTTTTTGCTTTAATGTGTAATAAAAAGGTATGTTTTGTAAATTACCAAGTAGGATTAATAGGTATAGAAGAATGTCTTTGGAATGATGTTGATTTTTCAGGTAAAATTTTAAATAGAGAACAATCTCTAAAACACAAATGGATTAAAGAAGTTTTTCATATTACCAGATCATATTGTAATTGATGATAAAAAAGCTATTGAGTTTTTTAAAATTAAAAAGTGAATGGGAATATTTGATAAACTATTTAATAAAAAAAGGAAGCAATTAACTTTCCATCCAAACCGAAATGGAAACCGAATCTATCAATTGATTTGAATCTCATTATGGGAAGCGAAATATTGGTAAAACATTTAATAAATCTAAAATCAGTAACTTAACGCAACAAATATGAACAAACATATTAAATCAAAAACTTTATTATTAGTTTTTTTTTATGGTTACTTATTCTGTTACGGCCAAAAAGAAATAAAAGCAGATTATATAAAAAAAACTATAACTGATTCTCTTTATAATGGTAATGTAATTCTTTTCGAACATAATAGAGGTAAGTTGCATTTGCGCTTTTCAGATTATTTAAAACAAAAAAAATATAAAATTTCTGACATTAAGTTTAATAAAAATACAATTGGAGATTTTAATGATAATGGCATAACTGATTTCTTTGGTACTATACGTATAAAACGTTGGGCTAGAAATGAATTATATATATGTTTATTTGAGTTAAATGATGATACTATTACAATTTACAATTATTTTGAAATGGGTCCATATAGCAAATTATCCATAAAAGGTTATAAGAATGATACTCTAAATATCCATACACAAAAATGGGGAAGAGAAGGCCAGGTATACATAGATAGACTTGTATCTATTGTTCATGATGAAAAAAATATAATAAAGATTGTAACTCCTAGTAAGTTTGACGAAATGAAAAACATAAACATTTTTAAAGACTCAATCAAAAATATAAAAAGAGAATCTTTTATCAATAATTCCATTATTAGAAGTCAATATGAATCATACTTTAAAAAAAATATCTCTATAGAGTCAGAGTTAAGTGGATTTGATAATTTTAACTTAAGATTTACTGTTCTCAATAAGGACATAGTAAAAGATTTTGAGAAAACTAAATTTATTTTACAAACACTTGAATTTCTTGAATCTAATACTCGATTCCCTACTATTTTAACTAAAATTGAAAAGAAAATATTGACAAAAAAAGAAGATAAATTGAGCATCTCTGATAAAATGAGATATAATATTAAAAATTACATTAATTCAAATACTTATTTTATTGTTGGAGAATATAGACTTGCAAATGATTATCTTTTTGACATTATATATGTAGAAGAAAATTGATAATAGAAAAATATTACCCAGCTCCAGTTATCCTATTAAATTTATATGAGCAATTTTTTTTTTTGATTTTTTTAGGTAATATTTATACTATTTCTTGTCTTTTATTTGTGCTTTTTAATTTTAACTAACTGATAATCATTATATGATTTTTTCTTTTACAGTAAATTCAAAGTATAACTGGTATTGTTTCTATTTGAGTTCTGTTGTTATTCTTTAGTGGTGTTGAAGAAATTGTTTTCTTCTTCTGTTAGTAGTCTGGATTTTATCAAAAATCGTAAACCTAATGGGATTTCTAACGAAAAGCTGGCGCCTCTACCTTCTGTTATATCAATGGTAAGATGGGTATGTTTCCAGTATTCAAACTGATCTTGATTCATATAGAATTCTACACCTTCAATTTCGCCCAAGAAGATATCGCTGTCATCCAAATACATTTCTCCTTTTTGAAAAACCATAGGAGAAGAACCGTCACAACATCCTCCACTTTGATGAAATATTAAGTCACCGTATTGTGATTTTAAATGTTGAACTATCTCTGTAGCTTTTTTGGTAATTGAAATTCGTTGCATAAAGTGTTGATATTTAATGAAAAAGGGTCAAAAAATAAGTTTTGACCCTAATTGAAATCAAGTTATTAAAAGAAACCAAGTTTATTTTTGTCGTAAGAAATTAGCATGTTTTTGGTTTGGCGATAATGACCAAGCATCATAGCGTGATTTTCTCTTCCAAATCCAGACTTTTTATATCCTCCAAAAGGAGCATGTGCAGGGTATGCATGATAACAGTTTACCCATACTCTACCTGCTTTTATGGCACGAGGAATTTTATATAGTTGATGAGCGTCTCTGGTCCAGACTCCAGCTCCTAAACCATAAAGAGTGTCATTGGCTATCTCTAACGCTTCAGCTTCATCTTTAAATTTTGTAACGCACAGTACGGGGCCAAAAATTTCTTCTTGAAAAATGCGCATTTTATTATGCCCTTCTAAGATGGTTGGTTTTATATAGTATCCTTTAGATAAATCACCATCTAATATAGAAGCCTCTCCACCAGTTAATATTTTTGCTCCTTCTTGTTTACCGATATCAAAATAAGATTTAATTTTTTCGTATTGATCATTAGAAGCTTGTGCTCCTATCATTGTATTGATATCATATGGGCTTCCTTGTATAATTGCTTCTGTTCTAGCAATTACACGTTTTATAAAATCATCGTATATGTCTTCCTGTACCAATAATCTTGAAGGGCAGGTGCAAACTTCTCCTTGATTAAAAGCAAAGAGTACAGCGCCTTCGATTGCTTTATCAAGATAGTTGTCATCATGATCCATAACACTATTAAAGAAGATATTTGGTGATTTTCCACCTAGCTCCATAGTTACAGGGTTAAGGTTTTTAGATGAATATTGCATGATTAGTTGCCCTGTTGTGGTTTCTCCTGTAAAAGCAACTTTATCAATCATCGAATGAGAAGCTAATGGTTTTCCTGCCTCTGGACCAAAACCATGTACAATATTTATGACTCCTGGAGGAAAAACATCTGCTATTTTTTCCATTAATAATGTAGCAGAAGAAGGGGTCTGTTCTGCTGGTTTTAGTACGACGCAATTACCGGTTGCTAGTGCAGGTGGCAATTTCCATGATAACATTAGGAGTGGGAAATTCCAAGGAATTATTTGCCCTATTACCCCCAGAGGTTCTTTTATATTCATTGATAATGTATTCGCGTCTAATTCTGTAGCAGAACCTTCTTCAGCTCTAATGCAAGAAGCAAAATAACGCCAATGATCTACGCAGAGTGGTATGTCTGCATTGATTGTTTCTCTAATAGGTTTACCATTGTCACAGGTTTCTACCAAGGCAAATTCTTCTAGATTTGCTTCAATGATATCGGCTACTTTATTAAGTAATGTTGCTCTTTCTGTAGCAGAGGTGTGTTCCCATGCCTCTTTTGCATTGTTTGCAGCCTCAACAGCTAAATCAACATCTTCTTTTTTTGATCTAGGGTATTTGGAAATATGACTTGCATCTATAGGAGATGTGTTTTCAAAGTATTCACCATCTAGGGGTGCAACAAATTTTCCGTTAATAAAATTTTCGTATTTTTCTTTAAATATGGGTTTTGAATAACTCATTATTTTTAATTTTTAGTATTAATAATAGTACCAATGGTTAAAAGGATTCTGAGTTTTTTTAGAAAAAAGAATCCAAACGCTTATGAGGTAAGAAGTGTTTTGTATAGATTGTAAACCTATCTTAGTTTACTAGAGGTTTGTCTCTTAGGTATAAACTGTTTTTGTAGAGAGAAATGGCACTATTGTTTTTGTAGTTAATTTTTTCATGACTGTTTAGTTAATTTATTAACGATTTGATAATTTCGTATAAACAAAATTATCATATAATCAAATTAAGCGATTGAACAGTTCTATATAATTATATAACAATCCTATCTATTCATGGTACATTTCTATTATTAACTTGCACAAAAATATCAATTAAACAAATACTCTTGATTTTTTTGTACATTTAGGTTATGTCACAATTACTAAAAAAACATATAACAAAAAGAAAACTAACTACACTTGTAGAAAATAGAACAACATATAGTGCAGATTATACAGAGCTTAATATATATGAGACACATGCTTATGCACAAGAGGTGTCTTTAAAGTTTGATTTTCCAATTATTGCCAGCATGCTTTGTGGTAAAAAAATAATGCATATTGAGGGGATGCCGTCTTTTGATTTTTTTCCTGGAGAATCCGTTGTGATGCCTACAAATATGGAAATGGTCATAGATTTTCCGTTGGCTACACAGAATGCTCCTACCAGATGTTTAGCTCTTGGTATAGATTCAGATAAAATAAAAGAAGTTGCTAGTAGGTTTAATCAAAGAGTTGCAATTGAAGCTGAAAATAATGATTGGAGTATTGATACAAGTGCTTCGCACTTAACCAATAACAAAGAGGTTAGTGTTTTGATAGAACGATTGGTGTATACTTTTTTAGATAACTGTCAATCAAAAGATGTTTTGTTAGATTTAATGATTCAGGAATTGATTGTAAGGTTGTTGCAGACAAAAGCTAAAAACAGTATTCTAAATGATTGTAATGGAGTGTTTACAGATACTAGAATAGGAATGGTTGTTAAGTATATAAAAGATAATTTGACAAATAAGAATATAACGGTAGATTTTCTTGCGAATAAAGCATATATGAGTACGTCAAACTTTCATAAAAAATTTAAAAATACACTTGGGGTATCTCCTATAGACTATTTGAATGCAGAGAAAATTAAATTTGCAAAAAGGCTGATAAAGCAAAATAAAAAACTTTTGATCTCAGAAATAGCTTTTAAGTCAGGATTTAATAATGTTAGTTATTTTAATCGTCAGTTTAAGAAATTAGAAATGATGACTCCGCAACAATTTAAATTATCTATTTAATTCCTTATCCAAGGAATTTCTTCTTACTCACTTTCAGAAAGAAAGTACATTGGATAAATTTGTTTTAGAGTTTAAATATCAACTTAATTTTCTAATGACATTGTGAATACCTATTTATTTGCGATAAACCATACTTTCTTTGTGGTAAATTTTACATTTCATTTTTGTGTATTTGATTCTTTAAGAGTAATTGATTGGTTTTCAGTTGTTTTTGAGTTGATGGTTGCGTGATAACGATAAAAAATAACCGTTTATCAGATTTTGTGATAGTACCCTTCACTGAAAAAAGGGGGTAGAATTTTCACTGGTATTGGTATGTTAGAAAGAGAGAAGCCTTCTGATATTTGCACTGTAGAAAAAATCTTAATTATTTTTTTAAAATGAAAAATATAAACAAGAAAATAGTATTGGTGCTTAGTTTTTTAATAGCTGTTCAAGCGAATGCCAGAGAAAATAATCTGGTAACTGTTTTGAAAAACATAAAAACAATGTCATCTGTGAATGGAGATGATGAAACAGAACCACAAAATAAAAAAACAAAAAAGATAGCTGAAACTAGAAGTTTTCATTCTGTAAGAAAATGGAAAATAACAGTTGAGTTTGTTGATGGAGGGTTTATGTCTAAGACTATTTCTGTAAAAGAGAATTCAGGTAGAAGTGCTATGGAAACTGCTTTTTCTGAAGCAGAAAAATATCTGGAAACAATAGATGGAATAAGAGAATATAACGTTTCTCCTGTGTCTAATAACTCATTTGTGTTATTGGTAGGCGGAAAATAAGAAGTTATAGATACGATATGAAAGAGCGATTTATAATTATAAACCGCTCTTTTTTTATAGAACAATAATTTGTAGTCTAAGTTTTTTAAATTATTGATTTTATGTAGTATGAAGGATTGATTGATTTTTTAGCACTTAGGTTATTTAAAAATTGGATTGTATAGTTGCAAAATTTCACTACTTTTGTACTCCAGATATCCATTTGGAGATTATGAGTCAAAAACTACTACTTAGTGCAAAAGAGATTGATATAATCCTGCATCGTTTGGCTTGTCAATTAATAGAAAATCATACTCATTTTGAAGATACTGTATTAATTGGGATTCAACCGAGAGGTGTTTTCTTAGCAGATCGTATCAAGAAAATTTTAATTGATGATTATCATGTTAATGATATACAATTAGGTTATCTTGATATAACATTTTATAGAGATGATTTTAGGAGAGGAGAAAAGACTCTTGAAGCTAATAAGACCCATATTGATTTTGTAGTCGAAGATAAGCGAATTGTATTTATCGATGATGTATTGTATACAGGACGAAGTATTAGATCAGCTCTTACTGCGGTACAATCTTTTGGTAGGCCGCAAGAAATAGAACTGCTAACACTTATAGATAGACGTTTTAGTAGGCATTTACCAATACAACCTAATTATAGAGGTCGTCAGGTAGATGCAATAAATCAAGAAAAAGTAAAGGTGCATTGGCAGGAGAATGAAGGAGAAGATGCTATATATTTGATTAATGATTAAAGTTTCTCGAAATGGTTCTTTATTTCAAATTATAAATTTAAACGAATGAGCGAATTAAGTGTAAATCACTTATTAGGAATAAAATATCTGAATAATGATGATATTAATCTGATCTTTGAAACTGCCGATCACTTTAAAGAAGTAATAAATCGTCCAATTAAAAAGGTTCCTTCGCTTAGAGATATAACCATTGCGAATCTTTTTTTTGAGAATAGTACAAGAACAAGATTATCTTTTGAATTGGCAGAGAAACGTCTTTCTGCAGATGTGGTTAATTTTTCTGCAGCGTCGTCTTCTGTAAAAAAAGGAGAAACTCTTATTGATACCGTAAACAATATTCTTTCTATGAAAGTTGATATGGTAGTTATGAGACATCCTAATCCAGGAGCAGGAGTTTTTCTTTCTAGGCATGTAGATGCTAGTATTGTAAATGCAGGAGATGGAGCACATGAGCACCCAACACAGGCATTGCTAGATTCTTATTCTATTAGAGAACGATTGGGAGACGTAGGCGGAAAGAAGGTTGTAATAGTAGGAGATATTTTGCATTCAAGAGTGGCGCTTTCTAATATATTCGCATTAAAACTGCAAGGAGCAGAAGTAAGAGTTTGTGGGCCAAAAACATTACTACCTACTTATATAGAAAAGTTAGGTGTTAAGGTAGAAACAAACCTCAAGAAAGCCTTAGAATGGTGTGATGTCGCAAATATGTTGCGAGTACAAAATGAAAGAATGGAAATCAGTTATTTTCCTTCGACTAGAGAGTATACCCAACAATTTGGGGTGAATAAAAAGTTATTGGAAAGTTTAGATAAAGAAATTGTAATCATGCACCCAGGACCAATCAATCGTGGAGTAGAAATCACGAGCGATGTTGCTGATTCTGATCAAGCCATTATATTGGATCAGGTACAAAATGGGGTAGCAGTGCGAATGGCTGTAATATATCTTTTAGCGTCAAAAATTAAACGATAACGTATGATATTTAATAAAGAAGGTACTACCACAATAGTAACACAAGAGAAAACCACAATTATTGATTTTGTAAAAGGTCTTGAAAACAAGTATGAATCTCTTAAGAATGATAATATTATTATTAATTTATTTACATTAAAACAGATTTCTATCGATGATGTTAATGAGTTTTTGCTATTGTCAAATAAACATAAGAATACTAAACATTCATTTGTGATAGTTACCGATAAGATCTCTTATGATGATGTTTCAAACGATATGACTATTGTTCCCACACTACAAGAAGCATATGATCTAGTTGAAATGGAGGAAATAGAAAGAGATTTAGGGTTTTAAAAAAACATTTACTTTGTAATCATTGTTAATGTTTTTCGTCTGATATACTATGAATAAATTCGCCCCGATTATTATAGTATTATTTTTAGTTCTTTTTTGTAATCATACCAATGCTCAAGATTGGAAATATGATTTTGAAGAAGCGACTACACTTGCCAAAGAAAAAGATCAGAATATTGTATTGCTTTTTACAGGATCAGACTGGTGTCCTCCTTGTATGAGGTTAGAAAAATATATTTTATCTGATAAAGAATTTATAGAATATGCTGGTAAGAATTTTGTTTGGGTAAAAGCAGATTTTCCAAAACGAAGAAAAAATAAGCTGACAGCAATTCAACGAAGTAAAAATAAAGCCTTAGCCAGAAAATATAATAAAAGAATGTCTTTTCCTGTTATTTTGGTTCTAAATAATGATGGTACTGTCTTGGGAGCAACTGGGTATAGAAGAAACCTTGATGTAAAAGGCTATATATCTTTGTTGACATCTTTTGATTCTTTTGGTCGCTAGATAGGTTTATAACTACGATTAGAGTATATTCACGACTTATTTAATAAAGAGGAAAAACAATTTTGAAACTTACGATTTTAGGTTGCTATTCTGCAACTCCCAGAACATTTACAAACCCTACTTCTCAGGTTTTAGATATAAACAATCATATTTTTTTGATTGATTGTGGAGAAGGAACTCAAGTAGAATTACGACGTAATAAAATTAAATTTTCTAGAATAAAGCATATTTTTATCTCTCACTTGCACGGAGATCATTTTTTTGGATTGATAGGTCTGGTGTCTACCTTTAGATTGCTTAAAAGAGATACTCCACTTCATATTCATGGACCAAAAGGAATCAAAGAAATAATTACTTTGCAGTTAAAACTTTCTAACTCTTGGACTGATTTTCCATTACGTTTTCATGAGTTGGATAATCCTGAGTCTGAAATTGTTTTTGAAGATGAAAAAGTAGTAGTGCGTACCATACCATTACAACATAGAGTATATTGCAATGGTTTTTTGTTTCAGGAAAAAGAAGGAGATAGAGTTTTATTGATTGATAAAGTATCTGATTATAATATCCATACAGCATATTACAGATCTATAAAAAAAGGAAATGATGTGGTTTTAGATGATGGTACTGTTATCTCTAATAAAGAGCTTACGGAGCCTCCTAAGGCTACTAAGAGTTATGCGTATTGTAGTGATACTAAATATGATGAAGAAAAGATTTCTTTGATTAAAAATGCTACTGCTTTATATCATGAATCTACATTTTTAGAAAGTCATAAACATTTATGTGCAAAAACAGGGCATAGTTCTGCTATTGAGGCTGCTACAATTGCAAAAAAAGCAAATGTAAAAAAGCTGATTTTAGGACATTATTCTACACGATATGAAAATATTGAGCTTTTTAAAGAAGAAGCGAAAACAGTATTTGATCAAGTTGAAGTTGCTGATGATGGAAAGGTTTTTGAGATTTGAATTTAATTATAGTTTAAAATAGTGTTACTATTGTTGTCTAAAAAATATAAAAGCTTCTTTATTAAGGGGTATTGATTACTTTCTTTTCTTAATAAAGACAATCTTTTAGGTATATCTTCCGTTTTAATTATAAGAGAATGTAAAGACTTATTAATAAATTAATTTATAAATTGCCAAAAAAAATATAACTATATTTTACCATATAAAAAGTTTATAAATGAATAGAGATCTCACTTCATATAGAAAATCATACGAGAAGAGTTTTTTGGAAGAAAAAAATATCCCAACATCTCCTTTTACTTTATTTGCTGACTGGTTTAAAGAAGTAGAAGCGGCAGGAGGAGTTGATGAAGCCAATGCTATGACGGTTACTACTACAGGATTAGATGGTTATCCAAAAGCCAGAATTGTATTATTGAAACAATTTGATGTAGATGGGTTTGTTTTTTACACGAATTATACTTCAGAAAAAGGGAAAGCTATAGCGAATAATAATAAAGTGTGTATTTCATTTTTTTGGCCCAATTTAGAACGACAAGTTATAATTAAAGGAGTAGCAGCAAAAGTAGAAGAAGAATTGAGCTTGCGTTACTTTTTATCGCGTCCAAGAGGAAGTCAACTAGGAGCTTTAGTTTCTGATCAGAGCCAGGTCATAGGTTCTAGAGAAGTACTAGAAACAAGATTACAGACACTTGAAGAAGAATATAAAGATAAAGAAATACAAAAACCAACATCATGGGGAGGGTATTGTGTATCTCCTGTTGAGTTTGAGTTTTGGCAAGGTAGAGCAAATAGGCTACACGATCGTATTCGGTTTTCTTCTGATCAAGAAACAAATAATTGGCTTATTGAGCGATTAGCACCTTAGTAGATATAACTAACTAAAATTTTAAGGTTAAATAAATAATTACATAATTACAAAACTAGATCTCCTATTCTTTTTATACTGATCTTCAGAGCAATCTTGTCCATCTTTGCAATCATTTACGGGTCTAGTTTCTCCAAAACCTACGTAAGAAAGAATTCTATTTTTAGAAATATTTTTGCTCAATAAATAATTGTAGATTGATTCAGCTCTTTTTTGTGATAATGTAAGATTGTAGTTTTTTTCACCACGGCTATCAGAGTGTGTCTCTATTTTGATAACCATATTCGGGTAATCATTATTCATAATATCAACAACCTTATCCAATTCTACTTCAGCTTTGTTGGTAATGTCCCATTTATCAAACTCAAAGTATATTTCATTTAGGTTTATCAAATCGTTAATGGTTTTACTCAATTTCATATCTGATTTTAAATCAGATTCTGGAGTTGTGTTTGTTTGAACAATATCTCCAGGAGTAATCCCACCACTTTCTGTATTATTAGATTTATTTAAATTGTCTATATCTCCTGGTATTACTGCGGTAAATTCACTATTCATTCTTTTTTTAGGAATAGAAGCTAATCTACTAGCATTTGGGCAATTCATTTCACTGATATCAATAGCTAATTTGAACTTATAGTAATCGGGTAATCCACAAGAGTTAATATGATTGTATCCTTTTGAGTATTTTATAGTTTCATTAAGAGTACCATTAAACTCAGCACTAACAGGTTGGTCTACGATCATAATATCATCAATGACATTAATAGATTCGCAACTAGTATCTACAAGTACGTTGTAGCTGATTTTGAAAGGTTCACTATCAGTCTTTACCATTTTATTTGGTACAATAAAATTTAAAGTTCTAGACCCCTTATCATATTTTACTTTAATCTTCTTGGTTGGAAGCACGAGTGATTTTTCTGAAAAAACAACATTTTTTGGTAAAACATCTTTTATAATGGTGTTTTTGGCATTGTCATTACCATCATTATATATGGTTAAACTATATGTTATTTCTTGTTTAGGAGCTAAAACATCATTAGGGTGTATATATGCGTTGTTATCTGCATATCTAGATCTTTTTATAATATTGATTGCAGGCTCATATATTTCTACACTAAAGGCAACACCCATTACAGAATATCCATCATTATTGGTAGATAATCTAAATTTGGCAGCAGTTTGATTATTACCGATAATGCTATTTCGTATATTCTTTATATCAAATAAATCAGCATCATACCCTAAAGTATTTTGACTAGCAGGCACCCTAGTAGTTACATTCTTACCATTTTCGGTAATATTTGCATTAAAGAAATTATTCATAGGGTTCACTCCATCAGCAAGACTTTTGTATTTATTAGTCTCATTAGACATAACCTGAAAGCGGTCTCCTATAATTCCTTTGTCTCCTTCATAAGCGATTACACCAATTTTACCATGTACAGCTCCATTAGGTATAGTTTGAAAATTATTAAAAGAAAAAGCAACAGGTTTAGCTTTGGAGTCAATGTTTACAAATCCATCATATACATAGAATCTTTTTCTAGGTTTTGCATCATCTTCATAGATGACTACCATAGTCCATCCACCAGCAAGACCATTTCCTAAAGTTTGATCGTCATTAATCTCAGTAGTTGTAGCTGGAATATTAGCAACTGTATATGTGCCCAAAGGACTTTTTAAGCGTAAGACATCTTGAGTAATATCTTTGTAGCAAGAATACTGTTTAAACATTGATTCAGCATCTTTGTAATAATCATGTATAATTTCTCCATCAGTAATAGATGTGTATTCTTCTTGCCCAGGATATTTTATTTTTATAGAGGTTATATCATGTTTTCTATCATGATCTGCATATGCAGCAGTCCAGTATAACCCTACATGCTTTATTGCACTACAATCAGAATCAATAGCAAGATCAGCACTACTAGAATTAAAAGTTGTTTGATCTGTATCAATATCAATGAATCCCATCTTGAATTGATTATTCAAACCACCATTGTTGTAGCTTTTATTTGGATCAAATATCTGTGATCCGTCATCATTGCTGACTTTACCTAAAATAGTATTTGAAACAAATTTGAAATCTCCTTTAAGCGTTAACTCGGTTCGTTTTTTAAGAGGTACTTCTACCTGACCATATATAATGGAACATCCAAAGCAATATATGAAGGCAAATAGCCAAAAGCTTTGTAACAACGAATAATCTCTATGTATAGTAATCACTTTTTCCACTTTTTTTGTTTTTTTATAACCCTAACTTGATATTATGATTAGTTTGTGTACATAATGTTTGGGGGAAAACATTCTGATTTAAGGGAAAACCGTACGTAAATTTATATTTTAACATTTAATTACATAAGGAAAAAGTAATGTTTTCGATGTAAATACTGTTTTTATCGATTAAAACCAGTTCTTTATGGTCTTCATTTTCATTATTTTAGATGATATTTTGATAATTATATAATTTCTTTATTAAAAATATAGGATATCAAAATTCTTTACTTGTGTATTGAACTAAAAATAATTTTGTACTCTTATTAGTAAGATTTGTAAAATCGAATTCTTAAACTTGTATAAAATAACTTGATTTTTACAAAAGGTATAAGCTTCATGAAAACTTTATATTTAATAAGACATGCTAAATCTTCTTGGGAGTTTGATGTATCAGATGATAAGAGGCCATTGAATAATAGAGGAATGAATGATGCAGAATTGATAGGAAAAGAATTAAAATCATTGATAAAACCTATAGACAAAGTTTTATGTAGCCCTGCAAAGAGAACACGAATGACAGCAGATATAATCTTAAAACATTTAGAAATCCCTGAAACTAAATTTTTTATTGCACCTGATTTATACGATTTTTCTGGAAATCAGGTAATGGACGAAGTAAAGAAATGCGAGGCTTCTATTGATACATTAATGGTATTTGGACATAATCACGGATTTACTTCAATTGTAAATTTTTTTGGGAATAAACGTATAGATAATCTGCCAACTGCAGGAGTGGTTGCTATAGAATTTGACGTAAAAGAATGGCAAGATATATCTGTCGGAAATACCTTATTAACACTTTTTCCTAAATCTTTGCGATAATGAAGGAAAATGAAAGCAATCAATATATTAATAGAGAGTTAAGTTGGCTACAGTTTAATGCCAGAGTATTACAAGAGGCTGCAGATGATAAAGTACCTTTATTAGAGCGACTACGCTTTATTGGGATATTCTCTAATAATCTGGATGAATTCTTTAAAGTACGATATGCTACCATAAAAAGAATCGATCAAGCAGGCAAAGATGGAAAAAATGTACTTAAGGGGTCTACAGCAAGTGAATTATTGGAAAAAATTACCAATATTGTTATCAAACAGCAAGCTACTAGCCTGAAAACAATTAATAGTATAAAAAATGAGCTAGAGAAACATTATATATATATAATTGACGAAAATCAGGTAACCGAAGATCAAGATGCTTTTATTCGTAATTATTTTGTCACCAAAGTAAGTCCCGCATTAGTTACTTATATTCTTAATGATCTAGAGAAGTTTCCCCACCTCAAAGATAGCGTAGCTTATTTGGCTGTAAAACTTGTACTAAAAGAAAAAGTACCTAAAGAAGGCAGAATATCCAAAATATTACAACAAACTACCAAAGAGAAAATTTATGCACTTATAGAGATTCCTAAAAATACAGAACGATTTGTTGTATTACCAGAAAAAGATGGGAAACAATTTATCATCATGTTAGATGATTTGATACGATACTGTATGCATATTAACTTTAGCATTTTTGATTATATAAAAGCCTCTGCTCATATGATCAAAATTACAAGAGACGCACAGTTAGATGTTGATAATGATCTAAGCAAAAGTTTTATTCAAAAAATATCAAGTAGTGTAAAATCTAGAAGAGATGGTGAACCAGTACGATTTGTATATGATAAAACGATAGAGAAAGATACCCTTAGTTTTTTGATGGAAAAAATGGGAATAGATAATACAGATAGTATTATTCCTGGAGGAAGATATCATAATCGTAGAGATTATATGAATTTTCCTGATCTAGGAAATACAAACTTGGTATATCAACCCATAAAACCGCTGGCGATACCAGGACTTGTTTTACAAGGAAGTTTATTGGATAAAATTGCAAAAAAAGACTTTTTGCAATATACTCCTTATCATACATTCTCTTATGTAGTAAAATTTCTTAGAGAAGCTGCGATAGATCCTAAAGTTAAGAGTATAAAAATCACAATATATAGATTAGCAAATATTTCTCATATTGCTAGTTCGTTGATAAATGCTACCAAAAATGGTAAAAATGTAACCGTTCAAATTGAATTACAAGCTCGTTTTGATGAAGCTGCTAATATAAGATATGCAGAAAAAATGCAAAGAGAAGGAGTGCACCTTATTTTTGGGGTTACTGGTCTCAAGGTTCATTGTAAAGCATGTGTGATTGAGCGAGAAGAAAAAGGAAAATTAAAAAGGTATGGGTTTATAAGCACTGGTAATTTTAATGAATCTACCGCAAAAATCTATACCGATTATACATTATTCACAACCAATGAAGCGATTTTGAAAGAAACCAATAAGGTGTTTAAGTTTTTTGAAATCAATTATAAGATAAATAGATATAAGCATTTATTGGTCTCTCCTCATTATACACGATCTTCACTAGTTAAACTCATTGACAAGGAAATAAAAAATGTCAAAGAAGGAAAAGAAGCTGGTATCAAATTAAAACTAAATAGTTTGAGTGATTATGAAATGATAGATAAATTATATGAGGCAAGTAGAGCAGGAGTAAAGGTAGATTTGATTATTAGAGGGATTTGTTGTTTAATACCTGGTATTCCTGGAATGAGTGAAAATATCAGAGCAATTAGTGTGATTGATAAATTTTTGGAACACCCTCGATTGTTTATATTTCAGAATGGAGGAGAACCAAAAGTATACATTTCTTCTGCTGATTGGATGACACGTAATCTGGATAGGCGAGTAGAAATATCATGCCCTATATATGATAATGATATCAAATTAGAGTTAATGGAGACTTTTGATATTTGTTGGAATGATAATGTAAAAGCTAGAAAATTATCTAAAAACCAAGATAATGCATACATACTTAATGATCAGAAAAAAGTAAGATCTCAAATAGCTACGTATGAATATTATCTAAAAAAACTAGGAAATTAATTATTTTGTTAACTATAGAAAAATATGGAGCTATTGATATTGGTTCTAATGCTGTAAGGCTATTAATCAGTAGTATTCACGAAGAAGAAGGAAAAAAAACAAGGTTCAAAAAAACGAGCTTAGTCAGGGTTCCTATTCGTTTGGGAGCAGACGTTTTTAAGAGCAATAAAGTATCGCAAGAGAATATTATAAGAATGGTTGATACCATGCAAGCTTATCAACTTTTGATGAAAACACATAAAGTTGTACGATATAAAGCTTGTGCTACCTCTGCAATGAGAGAAGCCAAAAATGGTAATGAAATAGTAGAACTTGTCAAAGAAAAAACAGGAATTCAGATAGATATCATTGATGGTAAGGATGAAGCTGCTATAATCGCAATGACAGATCTCAATCAATTAGTTAATACAGATGCAACGTATTTATATGTAGATGTTGGAGGAGGGAGTACAGAATTTACTTTATACCATAATGGTAATACGATAGTGTCTAAATCTTTTAAGTTAGGAACGGTAAGGCTTTTAAATAATTTGGTAGCAGACACAATTTGGAAAGATGTAGAAAATTGGATTAAGGAAAATACCAAAAATTATAATAGAATCTCACTCATAGGATCAGGAGGGAATATCAATAATATTTTTAAAAATAGTGGTAAAAAAATAGGTAAATCTTTGTCTTTCTTGTATTTAAGCTCTTATTATAAACTACTGAATTCTTTGACATATGAAGAAAGAATATGGCAACTTAATTTAAACCAAGATAGGGCAGATGTTATTCTACCCGCGGTTAGAATATATCTTTCTGCAATGAAATGGAGTAGTTCTAGAGAGATATATGTCCCAAAAATAGGGCTGTCTGATGGTATTATAAAATCTTTATATAACGAGAAATTAAATAATCGATAAAAAGTCATAATTCATACAATTCATCGATTTGTAAAGTAATAATTTTTACAGATAGAGATAGTTTAGGCAAAAATCTATTACTTTGCGTCCTTAATAAAAGACAAAAAAACAGGAATTATGAGTAAGGTTATACTATACACTACAATTTTTTTAATGTTTGTAACATTCAATTCTGAGGCTCAAGAAGCATCTTATGGAGTTAGAATTGGTGCAAACTTAAGCTCAATTAGTTCTGATGATATACCAGAAAATTTAGAAGACAGTAGATTGGGAATAGTTGCAGGGTTTTTGGCAGAATTTCCAATTACAGAAAAATGGAGCTTTCAACCTGAATTTCAATATTCAGCTATTGGTAATGATGATGAATCTTTACGTGTAGATTATCTGCAAGTACCTGTATTTATAAAATATAATATTTCAGATCGTTTTAATGTACATATTGGACCTCAAGCAGGAATCAAAATATGGGAATGGGAGGATAACACCTCTACAGAAACTAATTTTAATACATTTAATTTAGCGGCAGTTGCAGGTATTGGGGTTAATATAACAGAGAATTTCTTTGCAGATTTACGATATGGTTTTGGGATATCAAATATGATAGATGATAGCAATATACCTGGAGGAGCAAAAGGAAATACTAGAAATATACAACTTTCTCTAGGTTATAAATTATAAGCAATAGATTTATAGTGCTCAAAAAAATCGTTTTTTAAAACGATTTTTTGTTTTTCATATTCTATTAATGAAGCATACTTGAGTTGGTGTATAATTGTATTAACACTAACTCTAGTTGTTCTTATATAATTAGCAATTCCTTCCTGGTCCAAAGGAGAATTGATTATTATTTCATTCGTATCAGGACATGAATAACCAAATTTCTCTTTGAACTCCAGTAGTACTTCTATAAACCTTAATAAAGTAGATTTAATATTTAAAACCCTGATTCTTTGCTCTAGCATCGTATACTTCTCTCCCCAGATTCTAAATAAATCCCTTTGCAGGTTATGATTTTTTTTGATCATCTCATAGATATCATCCATGCAATAGATTTCAATAACAGTTGGTTCAATAACAGATTTGAAAATATAATTTGTGTCCAAATCACGAAATGCTCCATTGCCACCAAATGTTTGATTTTGATTTAATAAAACCAATATAACCTCTTGCCCATTTCTATGTAAATAACTGATTTTTACACTACCACTTATAATAACATATAAATGTGTGGCAATATCTCCTTTATGTATGATCGCTTCATTTTTAGTATAGCTTGTACTCTTATATGCTCCATTGCTTTTTAGAATGTTCAATAATTCCAAACTCATCAGCCCGTTCTAGTATGTTTTTTTTAGATCATTCGTCAATAAACTGGTCGGTTTGTTAAAATATTGTTATAAAATAATGTAATTTTTTACGAATAACACTCATTTGTTTTGTTATAAAACCATAAAATGAGCATTCTCTTATAAAATATATTGAAGATTTTGTGTTAGATTTTTTATACGAGTATTTTTCCTGTTGCTCTAATTTCGATATTCAAATCAATGTAAATATTTAATAATCTTTTAATTACACACAATCATGAAAAGAATTAATTTGAACAAATCGATTTTTGTTACAGCGTTGGTCATCGGAGCCCTAGTTGTAATTTCGTTCTCTAACTCTTCAAAGTCTAAGAAAGTTACCATAGACTATAAAAGTTCAGTAGTGAGTTATTTTGGAACTAATAGTGTTACCAAAGCAGACTTAGTAAAGCAGGCAAAATTGATAGATATTGCTGATAGACGGTTTGAGACCAAATGGAAGAATAAAAATCCTAAAGGAATATCAGAAGAATATATCGTAGAAGGAGCTGTATTTATGAAACCTGGAGTAAAGCCTAGATTAGGAAGAGCAGATATAGAAAAAGAATTTACAGAAAGTGTAAAAGGAGTAGATCGTGTAGAATTCTATCAGGATGAATTAGAGTTTTATGGTGAGATGGATGTTGCTTTTCAGAGATGTCATATGTTAGGTTTTGTAGATACTAAAAAGGAGCACACTTTTGAGGGGTCTTATATCATTTTATGGAAAAAAGAAAATGGAAAATGGCTTATTCATTATGATATGTTTAATTCTGATAAGTAATCATATCAAATAATTAAACCTGGCTTCTTTTATAAAACAGCGTAGTTTCCTTGTGCTGGAAAATCACAACTTTATAAAAGAGAGAATACTAAAAACTATAGGTGTACATAAAAATGTACTTAATGTAGATGCTTGAAGAGTTGTGAGATAGCACCAAACATCCATCCTTAAAAAAGGATAGCCAATCAAACTATTTATAAAAAGTTGAAAAATATGCCAGATGCGGTAGTATAGCTGCTACCATAAAGAAAAAGAAAAATTATTAACAACAATTTAAAGCTATTATGCAAACACACAAATCAAAAATTATTGCAGCAGTAAAAGAACACGGCACCCCATCTTATATATACGATGGAGAAAAGTTAGTGTCAAATTATCAAAGGTTGGTCAATGCGTTGCCCGACTGTGTAGACGTTTTTTATGCCCTAAAAGTCAATCCAAACGTTTCATTAGTAAAATTATTAAGATCTAAAGGAGCTTGTACAGAAGTTTGTTCTATTACAGAAATGGAGATCGCATTAAAAGCAGGTTCAACACCGCAAGATATTGTGTACCTCGGTCCATGTAAAAAAGATTATGAACTTAAAAGAGCAATTTCGCTAGGCGTTTTTGCTATAGTTATAGAATCAGAAACAGAGCTCAAAAGAGTATCTAGGTTTGCTAATGAAGCGGGAGTAGTGGTAGATGTTGCTATCAGAATAAACCCTGATTTTTCTGCAAAAGGTTCTCCATGGAAAATGGGAGGTAGACCTACTCAATTTGGTATCGATGAAAAACATGCAATAGCCAATTTTGGAACATATCTCAACGTGCCTAATATTAATATTAAAGGAATTCATGTGTATAATGGAACCAATATATTAGATGCACAATCTGTATATGAAAATTCAAAATATATATTAGGGCTATATGAACAGATAAGTCAAAAATATAACACCACCTTTTCTATGGTTGATGTTGGTGGGGGAATGGGAATACCATATTTCCCTAATCAAGAAGAATTAGATATTGTAGAATTCAAAAATTTGATGACACCTCTGTTTAGTGATTTCCATAAAAAATATCCTGATACAAGAATTATTATGGAGTCAGGAAGATTTATTATTGGTACAGCAGGATATTTTGCTGTAGGAGTAAATAACATAAAAATAAATCACGGAAAAACATTTGTAGTGACAGATGGTGGAACGAATTGCCATTCTGCTTCCGCAGGTTCTGGGCGTGTGGTTAAAAGAAATTTCCCTATGGAAAATATTTCGGCTACAGACAATTTAGAAGAGTTTGAATACCAGGTTGCTGGACCATTATGTAGTCCAGATGATATTATCGGTAGAAATATAAAGCTAAAAGAAGTTAAAGAAGGAGATATTCTAGTAATCAATGCCTCTGGTGCATATGGATCGACATCTTCTCCTGGACTTTTTCATAGTCATGGATTTCCCGTAGAAGCGTTGGTTTATGATGATCAGGTACACCTTATTAGACATAAAGATACCTCAGATGATATCATAAGCAGACAAGTAGTAGTAGATTTTAAAAAAGAACCTGTATTAAACTAAAAAAGATGAACACAAATAAAATTTTAGACCTTATAAAAGATGGATTAGTAGACAGTATAGCTAATCTAAAGAAAGAACAAATTCAATTAGATTCACATCTCAAAAACGATTTAGGAATAGATTCTCTTTCATCTATGTTTTTTTTAACATTTCTAGAAGATAATATAGAAGGTTTTGAGGTAAACCCTGATACAATAGAGGCAAGGCATTTCAATACCTTGCAAGCAATTTATGACTATGTACTGTCTGAGTTACAAGTAGCAGTATAGTTAATAATTAAACGTTGATAGTGACTATAGATCTTCTCGGTTAGTGAATAAATAACGCTAAGATTGTGTAGTAATATTAGCTCAATGTGTAAGAGGTGTTCTTAGTAACAAAAAGGGCACTTCTTACTCTTATTATATCAATTCAATTTCTATGTTTTGTAGAATTTAGAATTAGGTATGTGTAAAACATATTCAATCACATTATTTGATAAGAGTATGTGCCTATAGTGTGTCATTTTGTGATCAAAAATGACATAAAATTCTTTCTGATTTTTCATCTTCCTTTTTGCAAGCATCGCAAGGCTTTATTGTTGATAGCATAGCTGTCGCATAAGGAGCTTTTGTGCTTTGTTTTAAGCGTAATGTAAGGATGTAAAGAAAGAATATAAAAAAATAGTAATGATTTAAAAGCAAAAGAAAAATGATTCCCTTACTTCAAAATTTTTTAACCCGAAACTCACAAATATATCCTGATAAAATTGCTGTGTCTATGGCAAAGAATACATATACATTCAAGGATTTGGATGTGTTATCCGATAAACTGGCTAACTATCTTCAAAGTATACAAGTACAAAGAGGAGATAGGGTAGTTATCTTATTGGGAAATACAATAGATACTGTAATCTCATTTTGGGGGATACTCAAAGCAGGAGCTGTAGTTATACCTGTAGGAATAGAGTTGAAATCTGAAAAAATAAAATACATACTGAATGATTCTGGAGCAGTAGCATTGATTACAAATCATGAGATTGTAAGCCAAAATATGGTAATGCTAGAAAGCTCACAATTGCATAAAGTAATTCTGTCAGGCAGCAAAGAAACACCCTCTAAGCAGTTATATACTAATATGGGTACTATACTATCTCAGAAAAAACAAGAGGTGATACCTGTAGAAACAATAAGTATTGATTTATCTGCTATCATATATACATCAGGTTCTACAGGAGAACCTAAAGGAGTGATGCTTACACATCAAAATATGATTGCAGCAACAAATTCATTAAACGGATATTTAGGATATACCAAAGATGATAAAGTACTGTGCGCATTACCATTATCTTTTGATTATGGATTATATCAAATGATTATGTGTGTATCAACAGGAGCAACATTATTGCTAGAAAAGGAATTTACCTGGCCTATCTTTTTATTAAAAACAATAAGAGAACAACAGGCAACAATTCTTCCTGCAGTACCTACTATGGTTATGATGTTGCATGAGCAAAATAAAAAATCTCAATTGGATTTATCCAGTATACGTGCTGTAACCAATACAGGAGCAGCCCTCACAGAAACCAACATTGCTATGGTGAAAGCATTGTTTCCTAATGTAAGTATTTTTTCTATGTATGGTCTTACAGAATGTAAAAGATGTACTTATCTGCCCCCTGCTGATATTGATAAAAAACCAAATAGCGTAGGGATCGCCATCCCGAATACAGAATTATGGTTGGTTGATGATGATAACAATAAAATAGAAGAACCTAATCAAATAGGTCAACTAGTTATTCGTGGAGCTACTGTAATGCGAGGATATTGGAATAAACCAGAGAAGACAGCAGAGAAACTAAAAGAAGGAAATTTTCCTGGAGAAAAAGTACTGTATACAGGAGATTATTGCTCGCTAGATGAAGATGGGTATCTCTATTTTAAAGGAAGAATGGATCATATGATAAAATCCAGAGGAATAAAGGTAAGTCCAAAAGAAGTAGAAGATTATATAAGCGCAATACCAGAAATCAATGCTGTACTGGTAACAGGAGTACCAGATGAGGATTATGGGGAGGCATTGTTTGCTTTTGTAGTGCTTACCGATGGGCAAGTAACTACAGAAGAAGCCATTATTACCTTATGCAAAAGGGATCTGGAGAACTATAAAGTACCAGAATATATAAGGATTATAAAATCCATGCCCAAAACGCCAAATGGAAAATTTAATGTAATTAAGTTAAAAGACATGGCGCTAGAAGAAGTAAAAACCAAAGCAACTGTATAAGTATGGAAACAGTAGCATATACCGAAAAAATTATCGAAATCGATGGTTTTAGAATTGCTATAAAAATATGGGGGGACCAAAGTGGTACCCCTGTATTAGCAATACACGGATGGTTAGATAATGCAAACTCTTTTGATAAATTAATACCACTGTTATCAAATGATATATGCATTGTTGCTATAGATCTGGCAGGACATGGTTGGTCAGATCACAGAACTCAGGATACATCTTATTATTTATGGGATTATGCCGTAGATGCACTCAAGGTTATAGAAAAACTAGGATGGAAAAAGTGTATTATTCTGGCGCATTCTATGGGAACAGGAGTAGCATCTATTATTGCAGGAGCAATGCCAAATAAAGTTACCAAGCTAATATTTATAGATGGATTGGGGGCACCTTTTGTGGTAGAAGAGGAAAATATTGTTACAGAATTCAGAAAATCTGTACAACAGCTAAAAATGGCAAGAAAAACAAAATTATATGGTTTTTCTGACCCCGATGTTGGGTACTTCAAAACAAAAGAAGAAGCTGTGCATGATAGAATGGATAATGTAATAGGTAAAATATCTTATGATGCTTCTCTGTGTTTGGTAGAACGATCATTAATAAAAGTATCACAGGGGTACAGATGGCGATTTGACCCTAGGATTGTATTGTCTGAGTGTTATAGAATGACAGAGCAACAGGCACAATTGTTTATCAAGAATATACAATGTGAAACTCTTATCGTATTGGGTAAACAAGGATTGTTTGCTGATGGAATGTATACTTCGCGAATCAAGCAGTTCAAAAATGCAACAGTGCATCAAATAGATGGAGGACACCATTTACACCTAGAAGAAGCTTATAGGCCAATATCAACATATATAAATCAATTTTTAAAAATATAAACTTCGGTCATGAAAAAAATCATAATCACACTATGTATACTAGTATTGTCTACATATGTTATAGAAGCACAAGAAAAAGAAAAGAAGAAAGCAACTTTTGCTACTCAGATTCTGCATAATAGTGTTGCAGGATTTTACCCTATCTTCTTTGGTAATTTTGAAACCAATAAAAGCTATGATATTACTATATATAGCATCTTTTGGACAAACCCTTCTTTTGGAAATTTAGATTCAGGAAGCGACCTGTTGCTAGAAACAGGAGTAGGTTTAGGGTTTAAAATGTTTAATAAGAAATTGTATCTCAATCCATCTATGGGAATTTCTCATGGTAAGTTTTCATCCAATAGCGAAGGAACAAAAATAGCAGAAGGGTTAGTACCTAATCTATTTGTAGCTTACAATGATGGCCTTTTTGATTTTGAAGGATATATCGCTTATTATAAATCATTGCGAGAAGATGATGATATCGTAACCAAAGATTATTTATTAAACTGGGCGGCGCCAGGAATACAAGTAAGTGATAGGATTGTATTGGGAGCTTTCTATGAATCTTTTGGTATAACACGACAAGAAGATGCATCAGGAAGTGTAAAAATTTATCAATGGCTGGGTGGTTCAGTAAAAATGAAATTTGATAAAGGTATATCTTTTAGAATATCGGCTGGAGCAACATTGACTACAGATGTAGGAACCTCGGATGAATTTTATAAAGTAGCCGCTTTTATTCCGCTCTAAATAAGAAAATATTCAAAAGAAATAATAAGATAAAAAAAGCCTTTTGAAAAAATAGGAGGAATGGAAGTAGTAGAAACACTAGCTTATCGGTAAAGTCATGATAATTGTAGAAAGTACACGATATGATATTGTGATAAACAAGTAATCTTTTATTAGATACTTATTTTAAGTAAAACACATTGCCATTTTATTAAGTAAGAGGTTGTCTAGAAAGGAATATTGATTTTTATGTATTAAATCTTTGTTTTGAAGTCTTTTAATCAAGTGTTATATTATAAAAGAGATTTCTACAAAGAGGATAGACTTATATCATTTTTACAAGAAATAAGTATACTATTATGTAAATTGTATTGAATCAATACATTGCTTTTCTAGAGACCTCTTATCTATTTATAAATCAGGATAGATAAGTTTTAGAAGATAAACCCGTTATTCTCATAAACAATATTATTTAGCTATGAAATTAGTACAAGACCAACTTACTGTTCAGAATTTTATTAATGGAGATTTTGAACAACATCAAGAAGCATCTATTGATGTAATAAGCCCTCTGGATGGGGGCAGTATATCTAGAGTACCCATATCCACCAAGAAACAATTAGATAAAGCTGTTAAATCGGCCTCTACAGCATTTGTAAAATGGTCACAATTAACATTGAAAGAGAGAGTTCAGGTATTTTTTAGATATAGAAACCTATTGGAAGAAAATATAGAAGAATTATCTAATCTTATTCGGTTAGAAAACGGAAAAACTTTTGGTGAAGCAAAGGCAGAGGTTGAAAAAGGAATAGAACTCTGTGAATTTGCAGTTTCGCTCCCACAAATTGTATGTAATGAAATACAAGAAGTAAGTAAAGGGGTAGCGTGTAAGATAGAAAAAAAACCACTGGGAGTTGTAGCTTCTATAACTCCTTTTAATTTTCCTAATATGGTACCTCACTGGACAATCCCAAATGCTTTGGTATTAGGAAATACAATGATTATGAAACCATCAGAGCAAGTTCCTCTAAGTGTAATGAAAATAGCTCAATTACTTAAAGAAGCAGGCTTACCTCAAGGTGTTTTTAATGTTATTAATGGAAGTAAAGAAGTGGTAGAATCAATTTGTGATCACCCCGATATCAAAGCAGTAACGTTTGTAGGATCTACTACGGTAGCTAAAATAGTATACCAAAAAGCAACTTCAAATCTTAAACGCTGTCTAGCTTTAGGAGGAGCAAAAAATCATTTGATTGTATTGCCTGATGCTAATACAGAAATGACAGCATCCAATGTAGTCGCTTCTATGTCTGGTTGTGCAGGGCAACGATGTATGGCAGCCTCTGTAATGGTAGGGGTTGATAAAATAGATCATATCATTGATAAAATGGTAGAAGAAGCAAAGGCAATTATTCCTGGAGAAAACTTAGGTACAGTGATTAGTGCAGAAGCCAAAGAACGTATTGAGCGGTATATAACAGAAGCAGAACAAGCAGGGGCCAATGTCATTCTAGATGGAAGAAATGTAGTTGTCAAAGGTGGGGAGACTGGTTTTTATGTAGGTCCAACTATTTTAGATCATGTAACAACAGATATGTCTGTAGCCAAAGAAGAAATATTTGGTCCAGTTATTAGTATTATCAGAGCAAAAGATCTTGATCAGGCGATCAAAATAGAGAATGGCTCTAATTATGGTAATGCGGCTGCGGTTTTTACGCAAAATGGAGGGTTAGCAAAGCAGGTAATAGAAAGAGCGAGTGCAGGAATGGTGGGGGTTAATATTGGAGTTCCTGTGCCAAGAGAGCCTTTTTCTTTTGGAGGTTGGAATGAATCAAAATTTGGAGTGGGCGACATCACAGGGAAAAGCTCGATTGAATTTTGGACACAAAGTAAAAAAACTACTACCAAATGGAATAAAGAAGATAAAACTAATTGGATGAGTTAACTCTTGATTTCAATAATATAAAAGCTATCGAAGTTTATTTTATTTTAAATTTATAAAAACTTCGATAGCTTATTTTATCTTATAATTACTAATTTATAAATGATAGATTCGTATTAAATTCATCTAGCAAGATTATACTTTTTAGTAGAAATTTTTCTAGTGATGTTTTTTTGAATAATTTATTAAAAAACTATCGGAGTTTATTTTATTTTAAATAATTTCTAATCCCGTAACTAGCTAACACACCTTCTCCTGTTGCAGCTGCTACTTGTGCAATAGCTCCCTCTCTACAATCACCTGCTGCAAAAATTCCTTTTATAGATGTTTCAGCCAAAGCTGTTGTTTGAATAAATCCTCTATCATCTAAATCTACAACTTTTTTAAAAGAAGTTGTATTCGGAATTAAACCAATAAAAATAAAAACACCATCAGCAGCAATATCAAGTTCTTTATTGGTCTCGTTATCTCTAACTTTTAAAGCTTTAAATAATTTGTTTTCTCCTGAAATAAATTCAATAGATGTTTTATTCATATAGGTAGTAATATTATCGATAGAAGAGAGTTTTTCGATATAAGTTTTAGAAGCTTTAAATTCCTTTGATTTATTAATAATCTTAACGCTTTTACAGAATCCTGCTAAAAAAATACCTTCCTCTAACGCTGAATTTCCGCCACCAATAACAATAATATCTTTATCTCTATAAAAAGCACCATCACAAGTAGCGCAAAAATGAATTCCTGAACCTATTAATTCTTCTTCGTTAGGAATACCTAACTTTCGATAAGTAGAACCAGTTGATAATACGACTGATTTTCCAAGAAAGGTGGAACTTTTTGTTTTTATTGAGAAAATATCATCTTGTTTTTCAATAGCAATAACTTCTTCACCAGTTTTAATAGTTGCTCCATATGTTTTTGCTTGCTCTTCCATTTTTTCCATTAATTCTGGTCCAGAAATAGATTGAAACCCTGGATAGTTTTCAATTTTCTCAGTTAAAAAAGCATTACCTCCAATAGTAGATTTCTCTAAAATTAAAGTATCAAAACGATCTCTTTGTGTATAGATAGAAGTTGTTAACCCAGCAGCTCCACCTCCAATAATAATGGTGTCAAAGATTTTATGCTCTTTTTCAATAGCAATAGAAAGAAGCGCCGTTAGTTTTGCATTATCAGGATTTGTATATGAGATATCATCAATTAAAATAGTTGGAATAATTCTTTTTCCATTATTTATTAGTTCCACTTTTTGTGTTGCCCATTCATGCTCATCAACATCAATAAACTCAAAATTAATTCCATTATCTCTTAAAAAACTTTTTGATCTTCTGCAATCGGGACACCAATCGGCTCCAAATAATTGTACCCGACCAGTTTGATTTATTCCCAACACAGATGCTAATTCAGCATTGTCAGGATTTGTATATGATTTGTTTTTAATTATAAGGGTTGGAATGATACGTTTTCCATTATTTATCATTTCTACTTTTGATGTTGCTTCTTTATCTATATCGACATCTATATAAGCATAATCAATGTCGTTTTCTTTTAGATACGTTTTAGCTCTTCTACAGTCTGGACACCAGTCGGCTCCATAAAGGGTTATTATATTCATTTAATATGTTTATGGATTAGATTCCTTTTCTATAAGATACTGTTTTTTTTATGAAAAAGAACGGAATATGTAATATTCCATTCTTTTATATAATGACTTTTATTTATATTATTAATTACTTAGTAGCTTTTTCATTTAATGCTAATCCGCTTAATGTTGATAATAAAGTAATATGTATCATTATATTCATCCAATTACCTGAAGGAATATGAACTAACACCAAGGCCATGAGCATTATAAATGCTAAAAAAGAATAAGAATAAAACACTTTTTTATTTATAATAAGTAAAATACCAGCAATTAATTCTAATAGAGCTATAATGGCTCCTAAAATGTAAGTTCCTGTTTCACCTAAAAAAGCAAGTCCACTGCTTTGTAAAAATGCAGCCATGTTGTTTAAACCAACACCACCTAAAAAACCTTCGATAAATTTCTCAAGACCTCCCCAAATAAAAAGGATTCCAAAACCAATTCTAATAATTAAATTTCCGTTGTTCATGTTCTTATTTTTTTTAGTTAATTATTTTTTATATTGTCGCTTTGTATTGATTAATTTTTTCGTCCAACTCTTTTTCTGTTTGCAAACCAGTAATGTTCTCTTTCACTTCACCATTTTGAATAAAAAATAAAGCTGGAATATTACGAATTGAAAATTTTTGAGACAATTCACGATTCTTATCTACGTTAACCTTTGCGATTATAAAATCTGATTTGTACTTAATAGTCAATTTTTCTAAAATTGGAAGTAAGGTTTGGCAAGGAGCACACCATTCTGCATAAAAATCAAGCAATACAGGCTTATCTCTATTTATAATTTCTTTATATTCTTCGATATTATTTATTTCTTTCATTAGGGTACATTTTTAAACATGATTAATATTTTCTTTCTATAAAGAGCAAGATTTTTTTTATGTTACAGGCTGTGTGTTAAAGGAAAATTAACAGCTGTAATTGGCTCTTCTCTGCATTTTAAGAGAACGTCAAAAAACTAGTTAAAGAGTTACTTGAATAATCTACTTAGTTTATAAATAGAACCACTCCAAATGTGTCATTTAATTGATTAAAGATTTCTTAGGGGCGACCTGTTCTTTTGCTAGTACTTGAATTTCTGTAGTTATTTCTATTTTATATTGTTTTAGTTTCTAATTAATTAACAATACAAAGATGATGAGGTTATACGTGATTTTTCTAGACGATTATTCCTAATCTATTGTCAGTATTTCCTTTTTAATATGACATTCTAGAATAATTAAGAGAAATATCTTATTGATTTTAAAAAAAAACGGTTAAAATATTGAATATCAATAAATCCAATTTCAAAAACTAATTTTAGATATTGTTTTATTTGAATACGTTAATAAACGATGTACCTCCAATAACAATCTGTTTTAGATACATTGAAGAGAGGATTTAGTGGTAATTTTTTAAAATAAGTAAAGAAAGGGGCTTAGGGAAATTATTCATGAGGTTAGTATTTTCCCTGAGACTGTGGAATTCTTTGAAGTGCTTTTCTACTAAAAAATAAATTCTCGTATTATCTGAATATTGGTATAAGTTTGAGAACAACCCTTTATTTATTTTTTTTAAACTATAATTTTTCTGCAAATTAAAGGTGTATAGATAAGGTATTAATTTGGGTTTCATGTAGTATAAGGTATTATGTTATTTTTTGTAAAAAAGGCGATTGTTTTTTAATTAAATCGCCTTTTATTCATTTTTCAAGAAACTAAATTCTCTTGATTTCTAAATACCAGATTTGCATCAAATTCATCCAATAAGATGACACTTTCTGTAGAAACATTACCAGCAAGAATTTCTTTAGATAATTTGTTTAAAACTTCCTTTTGAATGGTTCGTTTTACGGGTCTTGCTCCAAATTCTGGTTGAAACCCTTTTTCAGATAGGTATACAATAGCCTGTTCTGTCGCATCCAGAGTAATGTGTTGCTCTGCCAACATTTTAGAAACGTGTTGCAACTGTAGTTTCACAATTTCGTGTATGTTGGCTTTTGTAAGAGGAGAAAACATGATGATATCATCTATCCTGTTTAAAAACTCGGGCCGTACAGATTGTTTTAGAATGGCAAGGACATCAACTTTGGCGGCTTCCATTGCAGAATCCATATTTTTGATAGTTTCAAATTTTTCTTGTATGATATGACTCCCCATATTACTGGTCATGATAATAATAGTATTTCTAAAGTCTGCAACTCTACCCTTATTATCAGTTAGTCTACCTTCATCCAATACTTGTAATAAAACATTGAATGTATCTGGGTGTGCTTTTTCGATTTCATCCAATAGCACTACAGAATATGGTTTTCTTCTCACGGCTTCTGTCAATTGTCCTCCTTCATCATACCCTACATATCCAGGAGGTGCGCCTACTAATCTACTCACAGCATGTCGTTCCTGGTATTCGCTCATGTCTATTCGAGTCATGGCGCTTTCATCATTAAACAAATACTCGGCTAGCGCTTTTGCAAGTTCGGTTTTACCAACTCCAGTGGTTCCTAGAAATAAGAAAGATCCTATTGGTTTTTTTTGATCTTGCAATCCAGCTCTACTTCTTCGTACAGCATCACTTACTGCCTGTATCGCTTCTATTTGTCCTACTACTCGTTTTTGAAGCTCTTCTTCTAGAACAAGTAGTTTTTCACGTTCGCTTTGTAGCATTTTGGTAACAGGTATACCAGTCCATTTAGCAACTACTTCTGCAATATCATCATTGGTCACTTCTTCTTTAATAAGAGACGATTTACTTTGTTGTTGATCTAGTTGCTCTTGTAATTGATCTAGGTGTTCCTGTGATTCTTTTATTTTACCATAACGTAATTCAGCAACTTTTCCATAATCACCATTTCGTTCAGCACGTTCAGCTTCAAGTTTATACTCTTCTATATTTGTTTTTGCATTTTGTATGGCATCTACAACTTCTTTTTCGCTTTGCCATTTTGAGAAGATCTCATTACGGTCTTCTTTTATATTGGCAAGATCAGCATTAAGAGTTTTTAGTTTAACTTCATCATCTTCTCTTTTTATAGCTTCGATCTCGATTTCTAGTTGCATAATTTTTCTATCTAATACATCTAGTTCCTCTGGTTTAGAATTAATTTCCATTCTTAACTTGGAGGCAGCCTCATCCATTAAATCAATCGCTTTATCGGGCAAGAATCTATTAGTTATATAACGCTGAGATAGTTCTACTGCGGCTATAATAGCTTCATCTTTTATTCGTACTTTATGATGTACTTCATACTTCTCTTTGATTCCTCTTAAAATTGAAATAGCACTTTCTGTATCAGGTTCATCGATGGTTACTCTCTGAAAACGTCTTTCTAATGCTTTATCTTTTTCAAAATATTTTTGATATTCATCTAATGTTGTGGCTCCAATAGCTCTTAGTTCTCCTCTTGCTAGCGCAGGTTTTAGAATATTTGCAGCATCCATTGCACCTTGACCACCTCCAGCACCGACTAAGGTGTGGATTTCATCAATAAATAATACAATATCCCCATCACTTGTAGTAACTTCTTTTACTACAGCTTTAAGGCGCTCTTCAAATTCTCCTTTGAATTTGGCTCCTGCAATCAAGGCTCCCATATCTAAAGAAAAAATTTGTTTGTCTTTAAGGTTCTCTGGGATATCTCCTGAAATAATTCTATGAGCCAATCCTTCTGCGATAGCTGTTTTACCAACACCAGGTTCACCTACTAGCATTGGATTGTTTTTGGTACGACGAGAAAGGATTTGTAATACCCTTCTTATTTCTTCATCACGACCGATTACAGGGTCTAGTTTACCATTTTCCGCCATTTCATTAAGATTTTTGGCGTATTTATTTAATACCTGATATGTTTCTTCGGCACTTTGTGATGTTACACGTTCTCCTTTTCTAATCTCATTAATAGCTTCAGTAAGATGTTTTTCTGTAACCCCTTGATCTTTTAATATTTGAGCTATTTTGCTTTTTGATTTAAAAATAGCAATAACTAGATGTTCTATAGATACATACTCATCATTCATCTTTTTGGCAATGATACTGGCCTCATTCAATGATTTACCTGCTTCTCTAGATAGTTGTAGCTCTCCCCCTGTTACTTTAGGAAAACTTTCTAAAGTACTATCAAGAACTTGTTGTAGAAGGTTGATGTTTACATTTAATTTTTTAAGTAAAAAAGGAAGTACATTTTCATCAACAGTAAAAATAGCTTTAAATATATGCTCATTTTCTATTTGTTGATGACCGAAACTCTGTGTAAGCTGTTGCGCTTGTTGTATCGCTTCTTGTGATTTTATAGTGAAATTATTAAAATTCATTTCTTTTATTTTAGGTTTTACAACAAGGGATCAAATAATATTCCTAGTTTATAAAAGTGTCAAAATGTCTTATTTAGTAATGGGTTTTAGTGACTTTTTGTCTTGATGTAAAGTTACGAGTTTTACAACGACCAATAGGTGGCTATAGTCAATTATTAAAAATCATTTGACTAAGTTTGTAATCATTAAGCATATAGAAAAAAAATGGGAATATTTAATAAATTATTTGGATCAGAAGAAAAAACACCAAAAGAAGAAAAACAAGCTTTGCCTTGGCAGGTGCTTAATTCGGTTTCTCAGTTAAATGCCATAAAAAAGGCTTCAAAAAATAAGACGCAAGCAATCTTTAAGCACTCTACTCGATGTGGAATTAGCAGAATGGTAATGCGTAATTTTGAAAATAGTTTTGATATAGAAAATGATAAAATAGATTTGTATTACCTAGACTTGCTAAATCATAGAGATGTATCTTCTGAGGTATCTGCAAAGTTTCAGGTTTTTCATGAATCGCCACAATTTATCGTTATAAAAAATGGAGTTACGGTACATCATTCTTCGCATAGTATGATTACACCACAGGTATTACATCAGTTTATTTAGATTAAATTTTGTCTTTTTCGTTTAAAAAAGGACATGTTATTTTCTGAGTTACTCTAGATTCATACATTTTTATATAAAGATGGGTTGACATTTTTCTAGCTCTTCTTTTAGCTGTTTCTGCCTTTTCACCATAAAATAATGTATCTAGGGTTTCTATCCATAAATTGAGCCATATACCAAAGTGATTTTGATTGATTGTGCCATTAAATACTCGATCTACAATTTGATGTACTTTGATCGGATTACCTTTATATTTTATGGTAAAAAGAAGATTGGTTTCCCAGAAATCGATTAGTTTTTCTATATGAGTATCCCAATTACTAATCATATGA
The DNA here is from genome assembly GCF_900299535.1 of Aquimarina aquimarini. GTDB lineage: Bacteria > Bacteroidota > Bacteroidia > Flavobacteriales > Flavobacteriaceae > Aquimarina > Aquimarina aquimarini. Next base: position 274,337 of record NZ_OMKE01000023.1, read on the forward strand.
TTAAAGATTGGACCAAGTGATTCCTCATTTCTGACTTTTATATAAAATTGAGTTACAAGAGTTTTAATGTCATTTCTATTTTGGATATCATTTTTGATAGTTGTTTTCATAGATATAAAGATAGGAACCGATATTCTGGTGTATAGTTAGTTTTTGAATCTTTTATTAATGAATTAATTCATTAATAAAATGTCATGTTTAAAACTACAAGTATCGTATTTATTATTAGGCTAAATAGTAATAGATTCAAGATGAATTTTGGTTTCATTTGCGCTAAAATAGAAGCATTAAAAACCATACATGCAATTACACAAACAGATAACTGTATCACTTGAAAAATAGATCTTTCTTGCATCAAAATATACATTGCAGCAATAGAACCTAAACAACTGGAAAGAATAATCATTAATGGAATGTATGCCATATACATTTCCTTGAAATCTTTTAATAGCTTTGAGTACATAAGCTTGAATTTTAAGTTTACTCAAAGATATTTCAAGGACAGGCCTTCATTTTATGATCTTAATCATAAAGTAAGAAGAATGTGTGCTCTAGCGATACACTTTTCTATTTTTGATAGAAAGTTCTCCTTTTTGCTCTAATTTTTTGATACTTCGTATTACAGTTTCTACTCGTAATCCAGTAAGATCAGCAAGTTGTTGCCTGGTAAGTTCTACTTTGTAGCTTAACGAATCTGTTTTATCTGTTGTGTTATTTTTTTTGAAGTAATCCAAAATTCTAAGAATACGGTGTTCTGGTTCTTGTGTTGATATTTCTGATACCATTATCGCTTTGTAGTACAAACGTAAAGCGAGTGTACTGGTAAATTTGTGGTGAATTTCTGGGTTTTCTTCTAAAAGTTTTAAGAATTTATCTTTTGGAAGTTGCCAAACTTTAGAGTCAATAATAGCTTCAGCATTGGCAGGGTAGGTGAAATCTGCAAAGAGGGGAGGTTCACCAAAGCTTTTTCCTTTAGCAAAAATCCCCTGAATATATTCTTTTCCTTCTTGATTATAGTTGTTCATCTTGATCTCTCCTTGATCCACCTGATAATAATACCTAGCAATAGCATCTTCATAAAAGAGGACCTCTCCTCGTTTATAGTTTTTTAATATGGCTCCTGCATCTCGTAATTTTTTTGGATTGATCATCGCAAAATTTTCTGGTATAAGTAAGTTTTCATGAGTGCCTTATATTATTATAAGGTGACCAATATTATTTAAAACGATAATTTGTAATAATATTTTTTAATTTATTTTTTATATCCTCTCCAGAATCATAAACCATTTGTTCATTTGAAGGAAACTGTACTGCTCTTGCTCCTAGATATCCCAATAAACTATCATCTAGTGCGCGTTTATCTCCATTGTAATTGGCATAAATATGTTGAAAAACATGTTCGCTCGCTATCGGAAAAGCATCTAGAAGCTGATTTGTTCTCAGGTTTTTGTATAGCACATTACCAATAACATTTACAGCTTTGAATTGAGTAAATTCATAATATTCACAATGTACTGTTACCATTTTATCTACTTTGACTTTTTCTCCTTTATCATCAACTACAATTTCATCATTTTCATCAAGTAGATATTCCCATCCATCTTTAACCAATTTTTCTTTCTGTAATTGGCGTTCTTTAATTTGTTCTGGTGATATGTTGATTTCTCTTAAATCTACTTCCATAGCATAGTCATATTTGATAGCACGTTGTGGTCGACTATGATATACTGTCCATAGATTATTTAACCCATATGTACCAAAATTAAGTAAATCACTTTCTAATCTTCTAGGAATAATTACATTGGTGTTGTTTCTCATAGTTACCCTTACAAAATCAGTTCCCTTTTTGTGGGCTTCTTTTATCATTTCTACTGTATTTTTGTAATTAGGAGTAACCTTATCAAGGTATATAAGATCCTCATATACTGCTCTGTATTCTTTTTTTCTTTTGGCAGTTGCTAGTAAGTTTTTGGCATTACTATACAGGTATTCAGAAAGTTTATCTTTGGTACTTATAATTTTTTGATCATAATTACGCATATAAAAATCAGCATTACGTCCTTCTTCGATAAGATAGAGAGGTAATAATGGTTTTATACGTTCTTGTCTATCTCTGAGAGTAAGGTATGAGTTATAGATACGTTCTAGGTTTGCTGGATTTCCTTCTTTTTCTAGATAAGTAATAGCATTATGATCTCTATCTATAACTTTTGCATATGCTTGTTCGAGCATATTTATATATGGCTGTTTACCTTTTTTGTTTTTGTTTGTTTTGAGTTTATTTAAGGCAATATTTATTGCTTGATCATAATCACCTGTATTAAGTGCTTTTTCGGTCTTTTTGACGCTACTACAAGACGAAACGATGATTGTAAAAGATATAAGTAGTAGTTTTTTCATATCACTGATATTTTGATTTGGGTATTGAAAACAACTTTGATGCCAAAAGATAATAAAAAACCTCGAAAGTGATTTTTTCGAGGTTTAATAAAACTAAATATTTTATATTTTATTTTTTGAATACTGGAAGTAGTTTTGTCGATACCTCTCCAAATCCAATACGTACTCCTCCTTTTTCACAATGCCCTCTCATAATTACGGTATCATTATCATCAATAAACTTGCGACTGCCTCCTTCTTTAAGAGGTAATGGTTTTTCTCCTCTCCAGCTTAATTCTAGCATAGATCCATATGAATCGGGCGTAGGGCCAGATAAGGTTCCACTACCCATCATATCTCCAGAATTAACGGGGCATCCATTTATAGTATGGTGTGTAAGTTGCTGTGCCATGTTCCAGTACATATATTTGAAATTACTTTTGGCTACAACTGTTTCTACTGATTTTTCTGGTTGAATAGCAACCTCTAAATTGATATCAAAACTCTTTTTTCCTTCGTATTGAAGGTAAGGAAGTTGTTCTTTTAAAGGTTTAGGGCCTTCCGTACGATATGGTTCTAGCGCATCCATTGTTACAATCCATGGTGATATTGAGGATGCAAAATTCTTTCCTAGAAAAGGACCTAGTGGAACATATTCCCATTTTTGAATATCACGAGCACTCCAATCATTAAATAATACCATACCAAATATGTAGTCTTCTGCTTCTTCTAGAGGGATTGGTTCTCCTAATTGGTTAGCATCTGTAGTTATAAATGCCATTTCAAGTTCAAAATCTACTAATCTTGATGGTCCGAAAATTGGTTCTGATGCACCATTTGTAAGTTTTTGACCTTGTGGGCGATGTACAGGAATACCAGATGGAATAATAGAGCTACTTCGACCATGATATCCAACAGGCATATGTAGCCAGTTTGGTAACAGAGCATTATCTGGGTCTCTAAACATTTTACCAACGTTGGTAGCATGCTCTATACTACTATAGAAATCAGTATAATCTCCAATTCTAACAGGAAGTTGCATTTCAATTTCATCTAGAGAAAATAAAACTTCCTGCCTGTGTTTTTCGTTATTTTTTAATGCATTATTTTTAGCATCAAAAATTTCAGCAATTCTGTTACGTACAAGCCTCCATGTTTTTTTTCCATCAGAAATAAAATCATTTAGAGAGTCTTGTAAAAAAATATCATCAGTCAATGGGATTTCTTCAAAATACCCTAATTGATGAAGAGCTCCCAGATCAATTGCTGTATCACCAATTCGAGTGCCAATGGTTATTATATCATCCCGAGTCAAGAATACACCAAATGGTATATTTTGTATAGGGAAATCTGTATTAAGAGGTGTCTCAATCCAAGTTTTTCTATCTGGATAATTTGCAGTTATGGGCATTTATAGTATGTTTAATAAGTTGTCGTAAATCTTATGATCAAATATATAATTTTAGAATGATTATAGGTTTTTAATTTTGTGAAAAAAAATTAAAATAATATACAACTATCTAATTATCGTTGTTTTATTGTCAAATAGATTACTTATTTAGAATGATTATTAGTAAGCTGGTTTGTTAATTAGAGTCATTTATAATTAAATCAAGAAAAGACCAAAAATGATTACATAAAATAACAAAATTTTATGACTTTATAAATAGTTGAAAAATGTGAACAAATTGTTCATATTTATTAGTAATCGTTTAGACTAATTTAAAGAATGTATTTCCTATTTTTACAACATTATTAACTAATTATCAATTCATGCAACGCGACGAACAGATTTTTGATTTGATTCAGGACGAAAAAGAACGTCAAATCAACGGATTAGAATTAATTGCTTCTGAAAACTTTGTGAGTGAACAAGTAATGGAAGCAGCTGGTTCAGTATTAACTAATAAATATGCAGAAGGCTACCCTGGTAAGCGTTACTACGGAGGATGTGCTGTAGTAGATGTTATTGAACAGATTGCCATAGATCGTGCAAAAGAATTGTTTGGTGCTGCATATGCTAATGTACAACCACATTCTGGATCTCAAGCTAATACGGCAGTTTATCATGCATGTCTTAAACCTGGTGATAAAATACTTGGTTTTGATCTCTCACATGGAGGGCATTTAACTCATGGGTCATCAGTGAATTTTTCTGGTAAATTATACCAACCTATTTTTTATGGTGTAGATAAAGAAACAGGAAAATTAAATTATGATAAGATTCAAGAAATAGCAAATACAGAGAAACCACAGATGATTATTGCAGGAGCATCTGCATATTCACGTGAGATTGATTATAAAAAATTTAGAGAAATCGCAGATAGTGTTGGTGCAATTTTATTTGCTGATATAGCTCACCCTGCAGGATTTATTGCTAAAGGAATAATTTCTGACCCTATCCCACATTGTCATGTCGTAACAACGACTACACATAAAACATTAAGAGGTCCAAGAGGAGGTCTTATTTTGATGGGTGAGGATTTTGAAAATCCTTTTGGAATTACCTTAAAGAATGGAAAAAAACGTATGATGTCATCGTTGTTTGATAGTGCTGTTTTTCCTGGAAACCAAGGAGGGCCACTAGAACATATTATTGCAGCAAAAGCAATTGCTTTTGGAGAAGCATTGACAGATGAGTTTTTGCATTATATTGTACAAGTAAAGAAAAATGCTGAGGTAATGGCAGGAGAATTTGTCAAGAAAGGATATGATGTGATTTCAGGTAGTACAGATAACCACATGATGTTAATCGATTTACGTAATAAAGGAGTAACTGGTAAGCAAGCAGAAGAGGCATTAGGGGTTGCAGAAATTACAGTAAACAAGAATATGGTACCTTTTGATGATAAGTCGCCGTTTGTAACTTCAGGAATTCGTATTGGTGTTTCTGCTGTTACAACTAGAGGATTAAAAGAAAAAGATATGATTACAATTGTTGAGCTAATCGATAGAGTGATTCAAAACGTAGAGAATGAAGATGAATTACATACTATTGCTGATGAGGTAACTGAAATGATGAAAGATAAACCACTTTTTGCAGGGTAATCTTTTTATATAATAGTATTTGAAAAGCGCATTGTCTATACTAATATACAATGCGCTTTTTGGTAAAAGTTGTTTTCAAGAAATATGAAGTAAACTCCTGACTTTGATTACATTTGTTTGTATGAATAGAATTAGTCTAAATTTGATAAACACTAGAAAAGTACAGTTAGTACCTGTCATATTTGTAATTATATTCATTATAGGGTGTAAAAAAAATGTATCAGATAGTTTAGACAAAAAGGTTGAGCATAAGAATATTGTTTTAACAACTAATCAAAATAAGAAAGATACCGTAATAAGTGTGGAGGTTCCTAATATAGAAGGGCGATATGATCTTGTAGAAGGATATGGAAAAGGACCTGGGAGCATTCATGATTATACAATATATAAAGGAATATTATTCATAAATCGTATTTCTAATAATGAATTTGGTTTTGTAAAAGTGATTAAGAGGCATCAACTTACTCCTAATGCTATGCACGGTGTTTTATCTTTTTACAATAATCAATTTTATAGAAAAGAAATTAATTATTCAAAAAAGAGTATATATCATGCATTGAGCTGGAGTATAGAAAAGAACGATGATATGTTGTATACTATCGAATATACTTCTAATATGACGACTTATACTATTTGGAAAAAGTCGAATCCAGAAGTAGATGTATATATATCCCTACGTAAAACACTCCAAAAAGAAAAAGAAGAATATACTAAATTTTATAAAAACATATATAATAACTCTGATATTACAGGAAAAGATGGCTTTAGTATATATAAAACCGGTAAAAAGTATATCGTAAACGACTCTGCATTTTTAGAAAAATGGAAAGCATACACTAAAAAATAATACGATCAAATATGTTTTAAATATTTGAATATGATTGTTTTATGGGGAAAATGTTTAAAAAAAGAGAACAGATGCAAACTTTCTAGGTAATTCTTATGAATGACTCCAGTTTTCTGCATCATCACTGTTATTAGGAGAGAGCCCTATTATGTCACCATCAGTATTCACACCTAATCCAACAACAGTTCTATTTACATAATTAAAATAACTCACAACCTGATTAATTTCAAGTATTTCACCATCAGATAAATTTTGTTTTCTGAGTGTATGAATATCAGTCTCTGTAATCGTGTGATGCGCTAATGTTAATTGCTTGGCATATTCTAATCCAGATAGGTATTGAAGCTTAAAATGATGATGTAATTTATCAGAAGCAAGACAAGTAATGATATCTTGAAACTTATCATCATCACCTAGCAAGCGCTTTAGTCCAGCAGAATGATGATCTACGCAATAATTACATTGATTAAGCATACTCACATAGACACCTAAGGTTTCTAGATACCATTTAGGTAATGTATTATTAGAATTATGTAAAACATTTTTGTACAACCCCATATGGCCTATAAGGGTATGTGGGCGTAAACTATGAATGGATAATACATTGTCTATAGTATCATTTGGTCCTTTGATACGGTCATATATTTTTTTTAATTGGCCCGTTGCTTCTTTATATGATATTTCTTTAATCCAGCTCATTCTATTAATTTTTTGTTATTAGAGATTATTTTATTTTTACCAAAAAGTGTAAGAATAAATACCAAAATAGCTCCTAACATAATAGAAACATCTGCCAAATTAAAGATTTCGGTTTTTATCACTCCTATGTCCAAAATTAGGAAATCTGTAACAGAACCGTATATAATACGATCATATAGGTTGCCTATTCCACCACCAATTATAAATGCAAAACCAACTATAGAACCCTTAGAGTAATTGGTTCGAATTAATAATTGTCTTACTAATATTAATAAAATTACTAAAGGGAAAATTTGTAATAACAGGACTTTTAAGATTGGCCCTAGATCTGATCCTAAACTATAAGCAGCGCCTGTATTTTCTATTTTGGTAACTATAAAGTTATCTTTGAATACCTCAATACGTTCATAAGGTTCTATAGTTTGTCGAATTATTTTTTTTGATATCTGATCACAACTGATATTCAAAAAAATTAGAGATAGAATAAGTATATTTCTTAGCTTCATTATGATTCATCAGATTGATAAGTGTTTATCAAATGTAATAGAAACTTTTGACTATTCTGAGATTTACTTTTTTATAAAGAGTTATTTTTAAATGGTTTACCCACTAAGTGAGATTTTAATACTCTGAAGCTTCTTTCAAAATTAAAGGCTGGTTTCAAACAAATACTTCGTGAGATTGTTTTGAGATAGTTTATTTGTGCAACTGTAGTGTGTGATATTTTATTTTCTTTTTTATCAGAAAACAAATAGGGTCAGTTGGTTTTGTATTTTTTGTATAAAATACAGTCCTTTAAGCGGGAATCATCTAATAATTTTGGGTGTGCAAAGGTTTTAACTTGTTGCATTTCAATTTTTTTCATCACCGATTCCGATTTTAAATTAATTTTTGAAGCAACAGAATAGATTGTATTTAAACCAATAGTTTCAAAACCAAATTTCAGGCAAGCTTTGGCACCTTCTGTGGCATATCCGTGATTCCATGAGCTTTTTTTTAATCTCCATCCAATATCGGTAAATGTACCTAATTCTTCTAGATAAGTTTGTTCTGATAATCCTACAAAACCGATACATTCTTTTGTGTCGAGTAAATCGATAGCAAAATAACAAAAGCCTTTCTTTGCATACATCTTTTGCATTCTTACAATAAATGATGCTGTTTCTTCTCTTGAGGGTTTAAACGGAAAAAACTCCATAACATCATCATCGTTATTGATTTGTGTTAATAAATCCAAATCATCCAGTGTCCAAGTACGAAAACCTAAGCGTTGTGATGTAAATATATATTCTGCCATTATTTTTGATATAGTCAATCAAAAATAATATTATTTGTTGTTTTATAAGTTAATCCTTAAAAATTCTTAAGCAATATTTTTGCTTGATTGACAATTACATTATGAAGATCAGGATTATTTTCTTTACCAGTATCTAGAAATTTTAAAAGTTCTACTGTAGCAGATTCTTCATTAAAGGTTATGTAATTAGAATTAAACCTACTGAATTTTTTTTCACAGGTTTTTGTTTCAAATACTTTTAAGACATTAAAATGTCTTTGATCTTTTTGTATTTTTTCGAATAATGTTTCTACCAGATGTTGACTTCCTTCTATAACTTGAAAGAAAGTTTCATTGACATAAATCAATACCCCATTAATTCCTTTTTTATTATTATTTATTTTGGCATTTATTAATACCTCTTCTATTTCTTCAGGTGATAATTGAGAAGCGTTACTTATATAACTAATCGTTTGCATGACCGTCATTGTTTTGTGATATTTAAGTTGGTTACTACTATGTTTTTTTTATTACATTATTACTATCAAATAGTATTTGATAATTAATGATTTAATACATAAAATTAACAGTTGTATTACGGTAAAATTAAAGAAGTATTGTATCTGAATACTATATTTTGTAGTATACTCTTGTATATGGCTTATTTTATAAAATATTAATAAATATAGATGAATACTCTTTGAAAAAACGAGCTACTCAAAAGCTATAATTTTATATACTGTGGTAGTATTTATTTGTTTTCCCTTTTGGTAATAATGTATCATTATAGGTGATGAGATTAGAGGAGTAGGAGGTGTAATAATGGTAAAGTTAGGTTTCATTATAGTGAGTATTGGTTAATAATTTAGAGGTATGATGTCAAACCTAGTCTTTATTGAAATTAATTCCAATAAGTATAAATACGGTATTTATAGAATAAGTTCTTTGTTATGAATATACTAAATATTTTGTAGACTTTCTATTACCTATTATATCACCTATATTAGTGTTTAGTGTCTATTTTGATATCATTTGCCCATTCTGGTAATATATTAGGGTCTATATCAAAAACGACTGTTCCCCAATAGTATGATACTAAAACGATAAAAATGATTCCTATCGTATTTATTATAAAGCCAGCTTTAACCATATCTACCATCTTTAGTTTACCAGTCCCAAAAACTATTGCGTTTGGAGGAGTAGCTACAGGAAACATAAATGCCATTGAGGCGGCTAGAGTAATAGGTATCATTAAGAATAAAGGATTTAATTGTATTTGATTTGTTAACCCTCCTATGACAGGTAGCATCATTTCAGTCGTTGCAGTATTTGATGTAAATTCCGTTAAAAAAGTCATAATAGATGTTACAGTAAAAAGTAAACTCATATCACTCATGCTTCCAGCAAAGACAAGTTTTCCTCCTATATAATCTGATAAACCAGAATCAATAAATCCTTTAGCCAAAGCAAACCCTCCTCCAAAAAGTAATATAATACGCCAAGGGATTTTGGTAACGATGCTCCAAGTAATTAATCCTTCTTTATTTGTTTTATCTGATGATGGAATAATAAAAAGTAGTACTGCTACAAATATGGCAATAGTTCCATCATTTATATACTTTGGTTGAGGAAATAAGGAACTCCATCCAGGAATAGAAAAAGAGCCAATAGTAAGTGTTTTTCTAAAAATCCACATAACTACCAGTAATATAAATAAGGCGAATACTCTTTTTTGTTCAGGAGAGATATTTCCTAATTTTTTGTATTCATCTTTAAAAAAAGATTTGTTTAAAATTTGTAACCCTTTTTGAGCAGGAAATAAATAATATAGAATAACTAACGTAATGATAAACATTATCAGAGTCAATGGTAAAGTAAAAATAATCCATTGACCAAATGAAATTTCAGGAGCACTAGGGTATAAAATTTCAAAAATTCTAACAAGTGCTAAGTTAGGAGGTGTTCCTACTAATGTAGCAGCTCCCCCAATTGAACATCCATATGCTACACACAATAAAATTGCAGTAGTGAATTTTCCTAGTTTATTTGAGCCGTGAGTATCTTCTAATGCTGTGGTTACAGAAAAAGCTATGGGTAGCATCATCATTGCGGTTGCAGTATTAGACATCCACATAGATAAAAATATAGAGGATACCATAAAACCCAAAAGAATTTTAAAAGGACTACCACCTACAACTGATAAAATCTTAAGAGCAATTCTTCTATGAACATCCCATTTTTCTAGAGCTAAAGCCATAAAGAACCCTCCAAGGAAAAGGAAAATAACATAGTTTATATAAACATTGGATACTATTTTACCACTTAGAACACCAAAAACAGGAAATAGGATTAACGGCAATAAGCTTGTTAATCCCATAGGGATAGCTTCTGTAACCCACCATAAGGCCATTAATATAGCAATTGCGGCCGTAATAGTTACTCCAGGATTTCCAGGAACCAAATCAATAAAGAAAACCATCCCAGAAAAAATGATTAACCCTAAAAAAACAATAGGATATTTAATATTTGTTTGTGTACTTAATTTTGCCATAATATTTTGATTAGTTAATTGTTATTTGATATTGCAATACAACTTGTCCTTTACGTTCATCTACTTTTAATTGACCAGATATATTTGGTTGGTAAATAGGTCTGTTTTGATAATTCAATGTTAGTTTATTAGCATGACCTTTTATATACATGTTTATTCCAATATCATAAACTGTGACAGGCTCACCTAATTTTTCAAAGTTTGAATATTGTATTGCAATATTAGGTTGAATCCTATAACTATGTTTCCCTTTAGGGAAAAGATATCCTAACTGGAAAAATACAGTATTTCCAGTTCCCATCATAGGAAAATCATTTCCAGAACCATTGAATGAAGTTCCGCCAGATGTAAAATCATTTGCTCCTAAGTTTCTAATATAGTTTGGACCAAAATCTGTATTGAAGTATCCTAGATATGATGTAATTGCATTTCCTTTAGTCTTATCGAGTTGTTTGTCAACAAAAATTTCTGTAGCCCAGTTTTTAAAGTCGTAAAACTCTTCCTTTCCAGAAACCAAACTAGAGGTCATTTTTGGTTGGTATAAAAAACCAGCTCCAATATTGAAAACATTTTTCTTTCCAACATAAGTTCCTACTCCACCACTGTATGCAGATGTATTGCTTTCATGCTCTAGAAACTGATATTTTATATGTGCTGAAGTTCTTACTCTTGGATTATTTAGAGCAAAGTCTGTAACCTTTTCTTTTGCTTCGACACCAAAAGAAATAGGGTTTTTAAAAGATAGTACATAGTCAAATTTGTTTACCTGACCTTTTAGCCATATTCCTAAACCTCTTGCCAAATCATCATTTTTATTTACAGTCAAAAGTGAGAACAAAGGAGCGTCAAGAGCCATTAAAGTTTTACTACTCCTTGTTGTCCATCTACTTAACCCATCCCAAGAATTTTCTCCAATTCCAATTGCTAAGGTATTAGCAAAAGAATATTCAACATTAAAATCTAAGATATCGAATTGAAAATTCTTTTCGTTTTTAAGGTTTATATTATTACCACCAAATAATGAGTATACATAAATTTTTGGAGTTAATTGTGCAGAAACTCCAACACGCAATCGTCTGATTGAGAAATCTACTTTATTACTTACGTTTTCACCATTTATAGTTGTACCTGGGTTCATGTCTGTATATCTTGACCAAAACTGCCCTCTAATTGCCCCTTTGATATAGGTTTTTCCTGATTTGTTTAAATTTATTTTGAGCTTGTTACTTTGTGAATTGCCTACGGTAATACACATGAATAGTAAAATTAAAAAATAAAAAAAATTCATAATTTAAATATTTAATGAGGATTAGTTTGTTGGAATGCAGTAAATGAGTAGTTATTAGTGAAAAAACACTAAAATTGTTGAGGATATCTTATTTGTGTTTGTGCTAAACTATTAAAATCGTAAAAACAATATGCGGGTTTTTATACTGTTTTACACTGTTTTACACTTTTTTACATGGTATTTGTTAAGCTTTTAAATTATAAATCATCTTAATTTATCTAAATATTAATAACAATGAATGAGCAAGATCTAAAAACGGTTTTTCTAACTAAGGTAAAACTGTTGTATGGTAATTATGAAGAGGTAACATCCAAGTTTGGAACAAATTCATTTGGTAAAGTATCGTCAGATCTTTGTATTAGCGCTAGTCAGTTTAGTAAGTTAATTTCTGGATCAGCTACAGAAGGAATGTATATTAGATCAATTAGAAATTTAGATCAATTACAAGCACATAAAGAACTATTAAAAGAAAAGGATGCTCTAAAAATAGAGATTCATAAACTTCAAAATAAAAAAGTAATAGTTACTAAGCCCAAGAAGAAAATATTACTTTTTGTAATAATATTCAGTTTAATTTTTGGTACAATATTCGGATTGATATTTACAAAAAATAAAATGACTACAGAGGTTAAACTTTTTAAAGCAGAGTATTCAAATCCATTAAATTTATTTTTTAGTGATTATGAAGGAAGAATAGCAGATGTTGGTTTTTTAAATGAAGATGAAGTACAAGAATACTGTCCGTCAAGTGCATTTGAAGGTAAATGGAAACTAAAAAAGCCTTATAAAATACCGCTTCCAGGAAGTAAAAAACCTGGCGTTTATTTATTAGCTAAATCGGCAGATGTAATCATGTTAAGTGCAAAGTATGCAGTGCCCAAAGGAAAAACAGTAATCGGTATGGAATATCTCGTGCATGAAGTTTGGTTAGATAAAGATCGTTTACCGTTAATACCAAAATATTTTGACCCAAAGAAGAAAGAGTTTAATGATAATTTCTACAATTTGGATTTCGAAAATAATTCTAAATTTTTAAAAATTGCAGAATTAAAATCTTTTTACTTGGATGAAATTACAATTTCTAAAGATTCTATAAAAAGAAAAGGACAACCTTGTGGTAGGTATGTGGATTTTCTAGATAAAGAATTGGCCAAAAAATATGAAATAGATATAGAGTATATAGTAAAAGAAGTTATTAGTGATTTAACAAAAACGAAATGCCACTCAAGTATAAACAATTACCATAATCCTAATAATTTAAAAATAGGAAGCACAATTTCTTTTGATTGCTTTTATTCTATACATATTGAAAACTTAGGATTTGGAGGTGGATATCCATACACAAAAACGTTGGAGTTAGTCAACAAAAGTTATTCTGATAATTTAATGTGTCGAAGTAAATAAAAGACCTAAAGAGAAAACGATAAAAGAGTTAGAAAATCAATTATTAAGGTCAAAAACTGAGCTTTCATACGCTCCAATATCAGGAGTTGAAGTATTTCTCAATGTTCCCATAATATCAGTTCCAGATGTTGGTAAAGAAGCTTTTCCGTTTGCAGCAGAGTTTTCACCAATGCGTAGTAGGTTCTTATATGGTTTCTCAAAATCAGGATCTTCATTTAATATGATATTTTGAAATAAAGAAGTAGTAGAAAAATTATACATAGGATTATCAGAGAATTGATTACCTGTATCATCAAATCTGATTAAACAGTTTTTGAAATTGTAATTAAAAGCAGTGCCTTCAACTTTACTGAATAGCAATTCTAATTGCTGATCTCCGTAAATAATACAATTGGTAAAATTTGCTTCTAGTAAATCGGCAGTGATCACTTCGGTTTCACTAACTTGTAGGTGATTGTCAATTAATACCGTAGGGAATTCTCTAAAATTAGCTCCAATTGTACTATAGTTAGTAAATGTACAATGATCAAAGGAGTACGTGCCTCCCAATGCACAGTTCAGAGATACTTGTCCAGCATTATTAATAACCAAATTTTCTCCTGAAACATTGCCGGTACGAGCCAGAAGGCCAATATTAGAACTATTATAAATCTGTGTATTTTTGATTGTTAATGTGGGTGTAGTACTACCATCGTTAGAGTCTATAAATAGACCTACAGTTGCATTTTTTATAGTTGCATGGTTGATTGTATGTGCTGTACTTCCTTGTGTAAGCCATATGGTGCCCCATTGCCCAGGGACATTACTGAATTCTGGTTCTAAACGATCTCCTTCAAAAATTACTTCGTTTTCTAGAAGTTCTGGATCGGTACTTAATTCACCATTTACGGTCAACGTAGCTCCATTTGCAACAATAATTCCTGAATTGGCATGAAAGTGTATTCGTGCTCCAGGATCAATAGTCAATGTTTTTTCTACAGGCACAGCTGCATACCCATATATAACATAGGGTTTTTCATTTGTAAAATGAAGCTGGTCATCATCTAAAAAGAACCCTTCAATTTTTATCTCATTATCTAATCCGAGCGATAAAGATTCTGTTTCTCCAGTCATGGTATCTCGTGACGGAAAAAGAAAAATAGCATCTTTGATAAGAGTTACCAAATCAACTTTTTGTTGATTTACCCCAGTATCAAAAAGTATTTTATCTGTATAAAGGAATTCTACATTAGCTGTTTGATCTGTAATATTAGTAGTAGTTTCTACAAAAACAAAAATACTATCCTTTGCTAATACTTGTATATTTTCAAAAGAATTTGCAGAAACTCCGTCTACATTGATTCTATAATTAGAATTTTCTCCTCGTTCTAATGCAATAGTAGGAATAGTAAAATCATCATTAGAATGATTGTATACTTTGAAACTATAGGTGCTGGATCCAATATTAGTAAAAATGGTATCCAAAAATAAAGTGTCAGTAGAAAACTGTAGATTGCCTGTACTTGGATTTGATTCAAAATCTTTACGGCAGGAACTCCATAAAATTAAGACTATAAGTAAGCTAAGAGTAGTTAGGTAACGCATATTTATAATAAAGATATCTTTGTGTAATTGAGTAATACTATAGTATCAAAATGTAAATTAATAAATATTTTTATTTTTTACAGCTTTGTTATCTTATTCTTTCATGTTTTATTCTATAGATAAGAAGTGGTTTAAATTTTTTTGATTCTGGTGAAAAGAACATTTTTATAGCAAATTGGAAAAAATAAATCAGTTCTAGATAAAAACATAACTTTTTGATTCATCTAATATTGTTTTTTACATAAAATTTAAAAGGTTTTAATTCAGCTATAGTAGATAAGATCATAGTGTAGAAGAGGTGACAATATATGATTTAATAATTTGTTCTTATATAGGTAAGGTTCAGGAAATTTGAATATACTTTTTTTGAGAGTACTAACATAAACTATATAAAAATGAAGAATCTAAATTTGGTAATTGCTTTGATAATCGGTCTATCATTTTTTTCATGCTCAGAAGAAGATAGCTTTGAGAGTTATGAGAATCAAACCACACAGCAATCCATTAAAAAAAAAGCTACAGAGAATTTAACAATAATCAGTTATAATATATATCATTTACCAGGTATTGCATCAATACTTCATTATAAAGAGATCGAGAGATCAAAAGAACAACTGGATGTTTTACGTGATATGGTAGATTCATTAGATGTTATTGTTTTTCAGGAAGGATTTAATCAACAAGTTGAAACACATTTATTTAATCAACTACACGATGATTATCCTTACAGCACTGTATTAGTAGGGTTATATTGTAATCAAAGTAACTATTGGGATTCAATGGGTGGCAACTGTTCAAATAGTCCTTTGGTTGTAAACGGGGGAGTAAGAGTTTTTAGTAAATATCCAATATTGAATAAGCATCAATATGTTTTTAATGCTTCAGGTTATGGGACTCCAGATTATTATTCAAATAAAGGGGCAGTATATGTAGAAATAGAAAAAAATAATAAAAGGTATCATATTGTAGGAACTCATCTACAAGCAGATCATGATAATTATGATGGAACCACAGTAAGATTAAATCAATTAAAGGAGATAAAAAAATGGGTAAATAGTTTTCAAATACCTCTATCAGAACCTTTGTTTTATGCTGGAGATATGAATGTTGAATACACCAATAAGAATACGTATGATACTATGCAAACTATATTAAATGCTAGCATATCCTATCAATTTGACCCTTCTGTTGATATGGGAACATATTCTAATACGAATACATTGGTTCGGGATCAATACCCCGATTATAATGATACATTAGATTATATTTTAATAGATAAAGAGCATAAACAACCTATTTATATTCCTGAGATGAAGGTGCTAAGGTTTATAAAAAATAACGAAGATCTATCGGATCACTATGCTGTAAAGACAAATTATTATTTTACAAAGTAATATCATTGTAAGATGGCTTCTTATTGAATCTATATTGAAATAAAAAAAATGAATAGAATAAGAATTTTTGAGATGTTTAAAATAAGTTTGAGAAATTCAAAGATAATTTCAATAATAAGATACTGTAAAGAAGTGTTTTTAGCTTTTTTAGGAATAATGATTATAATTATTCTTTAATTACTATCATTATTATGCTAATACTTTTAACTTTGTTTTTTCAATCTTAATACACAACATAATAATTTATTATGAGTACATATGATGTAGCCGTTATAGGCTCTGGACCTGGTGGATATGTGGCCGCTATTCGATGCGCACAGCTAGGAATGAAAACCGCAATAATCGAAAAATATAAAACACTAGGAGGAACATGCCTTAACGTTGGGTGTATCCCAAGTAAAGCATTATTAGATTCTTCTCATCATTATGAGCATGCCGTAAAGCATTTTGCAGATCATGGGATTGAAATTCCAGGAGATGTAAAAATCAATTTAGACAAAATGATTGCACGTAAACAGACTGTAGTTGATCAGACCTGTGATGGTGTTAGTTTTTTGATGAAAAAAAATAAGATAGATGTTTTTGAAGGGGTAGGAGCCTTTAAGGACGCTACTCATATTAATATTACAAAAACAGATGGTGCGGTAGATACGATTGAAGCAAAAAATACCATTATTGCTACAGGATCAAAACCATCTACTCTTCCTTTTATTAAAATTGATAAAAAGAGAGTAATCACTTCTACAGAAGCTCTTAAGCTAAAAGAAATTCCAAAACACCTAGTTGTAATAGGAGGAGGGGTTATCGGATTAGAATTAGGGCAAGTATACCGTCGTCTTGGTGCTCAGGTTTCTGTAGTAGAATATATGGATAGAATTATTCCAGGAATGGATAAGGCACTATCTAGAGAGCTACAAAAGGCAATGAAAAAACAAGGAGTAAAATTCTATACTTCTCATAAAGTAACGAGTGTAGAAGCTTCTGCAAAAGAAGTTACTATTACTGCAGATGATAAAAAAGGAAACCCAGTAGAGTTCAAAGGAGATTATTGCCTAGTATCTGTAGGGCGTAAACCATATACAGATGGATTAAATGCAGAAGCTGCAGGAGTAAAACTTAATGATAGAGGGCAAGTAGAGGTAAATGATCATTTACAAACAAGTGCTTCTAATATTTATGCAATTGGTGATGTAATCAAAGGAGCAATGTTGGCTCATAAAGCAGAAGAGGAAGGAGTATTTGTTGCAGAAACACTGGCTGGGCAAAAACCACATATTGATTATAACCTAATTCCAGGAGTAGTATATACTTGGCCAGAAGTAGCAGCAGTTGGTAAGACAGAAGAAGAGCTTAAAGAAGCAGGAGTAAAATATAAATCAGGACAATTTCCGTTTAGAGCATTAGGGAGATCTCGTGCTAGTGGAGATTTAGACGGATTTGTAAAAATACTTGCAGATGAGACTACAGATGAGGTGCTAGGAGTACATATGGTAGGAGCACGTTGTGCAGATTTGATAGCCGAAGCTGTTACTGCGATGGAGTTTAGAGCATCTGCAGAAGATATTTCTCGTATGTCTCATGCGCATCCTACATTTACAGAAGCAATAAAAGAAGCAGCACTAGCAGCTACAGATGATAGAGCATTGCATGTGTAATATCGTTGCTTGGTAAAAGCAAACAATATATAATTAAAATATCCCTTATAAATGCATGCATTTATAAGGGATATTTGTTTATGATCAATCAATAATCATATACTGTAATGTGTGTACTAAATCCTAGCCTGATAGGTGTATAAATCAAAGTATCTTCCTTCTGAAGCTATTAACTCGTCGTGTGTGCCACGTTCTGCAATTTTTCCTGATTCTATAACCAAAATTTGATCCGCCTTTTTGATAGTGCTAAGTCTATGAGCAATAACAAAAGTAGTTCTCCCTTTCATTAGTTCATTAAGACTTTTCTGTATCAAAGCTTCACTTTCTGTGTCTAGATTAGAGGTTGCCTCATCAAGTATTATAATTTTTGGATCTGCCAGAATAGCTCTAGCAATCGCGATTCGTTGTCGTTGCCCTCCAGATAATTTTACACCTCGTTCTCCAATCAATGTATCTAATCCATCATCAAAACGATCTGTAAACTCGTTTACATATGCAGCTTGAACAGCTCTTTGTAATTGTTCTTCGCTAGCATCAGGTCTTGGAAATAATATATTTTGTCTGATAGAACCTTCAAACAAGAATTCATCCTGTAAAACAACTCCCAGATTGCGACGAAAACTGTTTAGCTTCACTTTAGACATATCATGATTATCGATGGTGATAAGTCCAGATTTTGGATTTAAAAAAGTAGCTGATAATCCTGCAATTGTAGATTTTCCAGAACCAGAACTACCTACCAGAGCAGTTACAGATCCAGAAGATGCTTTAAAATTAATATCATGTAGTACATCTTTTCCTTCTTCATAAGCAAAAGAAACATTATCAAAAATAATATCTCCTTTTATATCTTCAAGCACTATCGTTCTATCCTCGATCTCTTCTTCTGGAGTCATATTCATTAATTCCTCTGTGCGATCTAATCCAGCTAATGCCTCGGTAAGTTGACTCCCTATATTACTCATTTGTACAATAGGAGCAATCATAAATGCTAGGTACATAGTAAAAGACAAAAATTGACCAGGAGTCATACTTCCCTCCATCATGTAATATCCACCAATTCCCATTATACCAGTAGAGGCAATTCCTGCTAATAAAAAAGTAGAGGAACTAGTCATTAGAGCAGTAGCTGTAAGACTCTTTTTTACATTTTGAAATAAACGATCGACACCTTTCTCAAATATTTTACTTTCTTGCTCTTCTGCACCAAACCCTTTTATCACTCGAACACCAGCTAATGTCTCAGTTAATCGCCCTTTTACCTGAGCATTAATTTCTCCTCTAATTCTAAAAATCGGACGAATATATTTGAAAGCTTTAAGGGCTACCAATCCAAACAATGTAACTGGAACCAACACAAATAATGTCATCCAAGGATTGATACTGATAAGAATACCAACCGAGATAATTGCTGTAAAAATACCCCCTACCATTTGCACTAATCCAGTACCGATCAAATTTCTAACCCCTTCTACATCACTCATAATTCTAGATACCAAAGAACCAGATTTTGTGTTATCAAAGAAACTAATAGGTAGCGAAAGCACTTTTTTCTGTACTTGTGCTCTAAGTTCAGAGATTAGATATTGAGCTTGAACACTTAATATTCTGGTTAATAAAAAAGAAGTAGTGGCTTGTATAAGAATTGCTATTCCTACAATAAGTAGTAATTCATACAATTGTCCCATATCTTTACTAGGAACGACATCATCTAATAAAGTTTTACTCTTCCAAGGTAAGATAAGCCCTGCAATTCTATTAAATATGATTAGAATAAGGCCTATGAAAACCAGATTTCTTCTAGGCCAAATAATAGTCTTAAAGGCCTTTATCATGGAAATTTTTGGTTTCTTTTTATTTTTGGATGTACTCGTATTTTGAAATTCTCTCATTATTAATTATTGATTTGAAATAGAGCAATGGTATACTCTAATAATTCTTTTCCACCATAAGCTCCATGACCTGGGATTACAATGTTTACTTCAGGGTGGTCTTCTTTGATTTTAGATACAGTATGTGACCACTCATTTGTATTTGCATCTTCAAGGTTTCCTTTTTTAGCTCCTTTTGATTTAATCAAACACCCACCAAATAATATTTTTTCATCAGGAAAATAACTTATAATATTATCAGCAGTATGGCCTTCTCCATAAAACGTATTTATAATTTTTTTGTTTCCTACTTTTAATTCACGATGAGTATCAAAACCATTTTGAGGAGTGATTCTGTTTTTAGTTTGTGCTAGGTGTATTGTTTTATGGCTTGCATATGATGGGATATCTCTTTTATGAAACTCATCTAACCCTCCTAAGCAATCAGCGTGGAAATGTGTTGCCACAACTCCTACAACCTCAGATTTTAAATCTTTCTGAACCCAGTTTATTAATATAGAAGATACAGAATCATTGGTTGGAGTATCAAATATCAAAGCTTCATTAGCATCAATTATAATCATACCATTACAGGGTACTTTACCAAAACTTTCGGTATTTAAGTATGATGTATGAATATAACTATTTTTGTTAAGTTTTGTAATTTGAATTTCTTTAGAAATATTAAAAGTTTCAGGGGTGTAAATCTGGTTACATGATATAAAACAAAGTAAGCCTGCTAACCCTAAAAGTAGTTTAATTGAGACTTTAACTATTTTTGAGCGATTGTATTTTCTGTTTTCTGACATAATTAGTAGCTAAAATATACATAGTTGCTGGTATGGCAATCCAAATTAATTCACTTAATAATACCTTAACTCCCCAAACGCTAAAAAACTTACTAGCACCAATAGGTGAAACCTGAATTGGGCGCCAAGGCAAGAAGTAACGCATATCATCAAAAGGGGAGAAGAATGCAACTCCTAATCCTCCAGTAGTCATAGCATCTAGAATACCATGAGAAGCTGTACAGATACTAAAATATAAAATTAACGCTATTCCCATCTTTGTAAACATCTTTTTGTTATAAAATATAAAGGTGATAGCTATGCCAAGAAGTAAAGCAACAAGTAATGAATGAGAAAATCCTCGATGTCCCCAAAAACTCTTATAAGAAATACCGAATTTAAAACCAATAACATCTGCATCAGGAATGATAGAACATAATATACCTAGTAACCATAGTTTTGTGGTATATACTTCTTTTGAAAAGCTTTTGCTAAATGCATAGGCAGTAAATCCGTGTGCAAAAATTGAAGCCATATCGTGATAAGAGTGTTTTTATTGTTTTTTTACACTTGTTTTATTTCGTACATATATTAATTTAGATCTCCCTTTTGTAGCTTCACGCTGTTCAATTTCAAATTTTTTAATGGATTGAATCAAAGGGGTTAACTTTTGAAAGCCATAGTTTCTGGAATCAAAATTGGGTTGTTTTTTTTGCAAGAGACTCCCTACATCTCCAAGAAAAGCCCAACCATCATCATCTGCAATATCAGATATAGTATATGAAATTAGCTTTATATCCTTTGGCGTTATTTTATCTACATTATTTTTTGCGATAGGTTTGTTTTCTGTGGTATCAGATCTATTTTCAATGGCTTCATGTTTTAAGATTTCGAGATAGATAAATTTATCGCAAGCAACTATAAATGGGTTGGGGGTTTTTTTCTCTCCTATTCCAAAAACTTTCATTCCTGCTTCTCTAAGCCTTGTAGCTAAACGGGTAAAATCACTATCACTAGATACAAGACAAAAACCATTTACTTTTTCTGAATATAGAATATCCATAGCATCGATTATCATAGCAGAATCTGTTGCATTTTTACCTTTAGTATATCCATATTGTTGGATAGGAGTTATTGCATTTTCTAAAAGAATTTTCTTCCACTTCGTAAGATCGGGTTTGGTCCAATCTCCATAGATTCTTTTTATGGTGGGATTACCATATTTGGCAATTTCTTCCATCATTTCTTTTATATATGTAGATGGAATATTATCGCCATCAATTAACACTGCAAGATTTAAATCCATAAAAAAATATATATGCTATAATTGAATAAATATAGAACTATTAGAGAGCGAATTATTAGGGATATATTATTTCTTTCGCTTCTTGTTTTTTAAATTATATGTTTTATCTCCCTTGGTTTTTGGTTTTTTATATTTCTTTTTGATTTCACGTTGATAAGAACCCCCTAGGTTTACTTTTTTATTTTTTTCTTTCTTTTCATGAAAAGAAGCTCCAACTTCGTCATTTGGACGTTTATGAGGATTATTAATTTCTTTGATTTTAGGTTGTTCCTCTGGGGTAAGTTGATCAGAAATTGCTACTTCATTAGGTAGATCAAGTTGTTCGATTTTCATATCCATCAAATTTTCGATGGCATCAAGATATTCTTGTTCTTTTTGAGTAGTAAGTACAAATGAAACTCCTTCTTTTTCTGCACGCCCTGTTCGGCCAATACGGTGCATATAATTTTCTGGATACTCAGGGGTATCTAGATTGATTACTTGACTTACATTTTCTATATCCAATCCACGAGCCATAACATCTGTAGCAATAAGAATTCGATTTTCTCCTTTTCTGAATTGTTCTATACTTCTAAGTCTATAGTTTTGAGTTTTGTTAGAGTGAATAATACAAATCTCATCAGCGTATTTTTTTTCTAATTGCTCAAACAACCGGTCAGCAATTTTTTTGTAGCCTACAAAAATTAATGTTTTATGATATGTTTCTTTATCAGAGAGTAAGTTTTCTAATAGATTAACTTTTGTATAAAAGTTAGGAACTTTATAACCATATTGTTTAATGTTCTCAAGAGGAGTTCCACTTTTGGCAACAGATATTTTATGAGGAGCCACAAAAGTTTCAGAAATCATTTGATCTACTTCATCTGTCATGGTGGCAGAAAACATAATATTTTGACGATGCTGCGGGAGGATATCAAAAATATTCATAAGTTGATGTCTAAATCCTAAATCAAGCATTACATCTACTTCATCAATAACCAATTTTTGTATAGATTTTAATTGTAGCACTCTGCTAACTGCCAGATCATATAAGCGACCTGGTGTTGCTACTATAATATCTAAACCTTGAGAGACTACTTGTTTTTGTGTATTGATATTTGTACCACCATATACACCTGTTATACGTACATTAATATATGTGGAGAGCTTTTCAATTTCATCAACTACTTGTACTACAAGTTCACGAGTAGGAACTAGTATTAATACCCTTGGGTTTTGTTGTACAGAGTATTTGAGCATTCGCAAAATAGGAAGCATATATCCATACGTTTTACCAGTACCAGTTTGCGCTATACCAACAACATCTTTACCAGACATTACAGGAGAAAATGCTTGTTCTTGAATTGGAGTAGGAGTATCAAACCCCAGATCATCAAGGGCATTAAAAAGAGGTGTGCTTAGGTTTAAATCTCGAAAAGTCAATTGATTTGTTTTTTTTTGATGTTACAAAGGTAGTCTTATTTTGGGACTGTAAACATTTTGGTTACTTTTACCCGTCTAAATTATATAGCTATGAAAAAAATTCTAGCCTTTGCAGGCTCTAACAGTAGTACATCTATCAATCATAAACTTGTAGAATTTGTTGCTTCTGAGATAAAAGACCATACTACTAGAGTAATTAACCTTACTAATTATACAATGCCGATGTATAGTGAAGACGAAGAGAAAAATAACGGTTTTCCTGGGATGGCTATGGGATTAAAACAAGATATTACAGATACTGATGCTTTAATTATTTCTGTAAATGAGCATAACGGTAGTTGGAGTGCTTTTTTTAAAAATATAATTGATTGGTTATCTAGAGTTGACCGTAACTTTCTTGAAGGCAAAAAAGTATTATTGATGAGTACTTCTCCTGGACAAAGAGGTGGAGTAGGTGCATTAGAATTTGCAAAAAATGTATTACCTAGATTTGGAGCTGAGATTGTAGAAAGTTTTAGTTTTCCTTCGTTTTACGATAACTTTTCTGCTGAATCAAATAAGGTGACAGATGAAACACTTTCATTGGGATTGAATGAAGTGATTAGTACTTTTGCGCATCAAATTTAAGTAAAAAACAAGTGCGTAGTACAGAACAATTTATTATAAAAAAACCTTTAGAATTCAAAACTAGATTATTACGTTGGGCACAGCAGTTTGATGAAGTAATCTGGTTAGATTCTAATATATATACGCAGCAATACTCTAGTTATGATGCGATATTGGCTGTAGAAGCCTTTACAGCTATTAAAACAGATCATTATAACGCATTTGATCAATTAAAAGAATATCAGGAATCTACATCAGATTGGATTTTTGGATATCTTTCTTATGACCTTAAAAATGATACAGAAAATCTAGTTTCAGAAAATTCTGATGAACTCAATTTTCCTGATTTGTATTTTTTTCAACCCAAAAAGATTTTTTTACTCAAAGAAAATATTCTTGAAGTACAGTATTTGAGAATGGTGGATGATGAAATCAAAAGAGATTATCAAGAAATTAGAACTCTCAAAGGGGATAATGAAGCAGACTCTTCCTGTGGTAAAGTTAAAATAAGCCTTAAAATAACCAAAGATGAGTATAAGGAAAGAGTGAGTGAGATGTTGGCTCATATTCATCGTGGAGATATATATGAAGCTAATTTTTGTCAAGAATTTTTTGCAAAAGATAGTTGTATTGATCCATTACAAACCTATCACCATCTAAATGAAATTTCTACACCTCCTTTTGCTGCTTTTTTAAAAATAGAAGATTGTTATTTATTGTCAGCTTCACCAGAACGTTATTTACGAAAAGAAGGACAAAAAATTATCTCACAACCTATCAAAGGTACTGCCAAAAGATCCTTGGATGTTAAAGAAGATATGCAACTTGCTTCTGATCTAAGTAAGGATCCTAAAGAGAAGTCAGAGAATGTAATGATTGTGGATTTGGTACGTAATGATTTGTCAAGAACAGCAAAAAAAGGTTCTGTGATTGTAGAGGATCTGTGTAAGGTATATTCTTTTAAGCAAGTGCATCAAATGATATCTACAATTGTTTCAGAGGTTGATCCTGCTATTTCTCCTGTAGATGTGATCAAAACGACTTTTCCTATGGGAAGTATGACTGGTGCTCCTAAAATTTCTGCTATGAAAATTATTGAAAATCTGGAATCTTCAAAGCGAGGCTTGTACAGTGGGGCAGTTGGGTATTTTACACCTAATGATGATTTTGATTTTAATGTTGTAATCAGGAGTATTTTGTACAATCAAGAAAAACGTTATATCTCATATACAGTAGGAGGAGCAATAACAGCTAAATCTGATCCAGATAAAGAATATGAAGAATGCCTGATAAAAGCCAAAGCAATGAGGGAAGTGCTAGAAAGTATTGGCTAAGATATTTATGAGAGTATACATAAAATTTCAATTCTAATTGTCTGTAGAGTTCTAACCTTCAAATCACCTTAATAGATGCAGTATTAACAAAAGATTATAGAGTAGTAATCAAGCTTCTTAATAAAACTATAATAAGAGTTAAAGACTCTTATTTTTATAATAATGAGTAGTTTAATTATTTAATTTCGAGAGAATTAAATAAAACAAACTCAATTAATTATGAAAAAAATTATTAGCTCAGTTATTTGTCTCTTATTGGCAAGTTTTTTTTATGCCCAAAGTGGCAATGATATAAAAAAGAAAGATGGTTTAAAAGGACAACTTTATGTTTTGGATGAGGTAGATGAGTATAAACTCATTATCAAATTTCGCTCTAATACAGAGCCTATTGTAGAAAACGGAGAAGTGCATTTTTTGAATCATTCTTTATCCTTAAAAACAACAAAAAGTTTATCAGATTTAACATTTACTCCTTTGATTAACCTTACAGCAGAGGAAAAGCAACGTGCAAAAAAATCATCACAACGTACACAAGCCGATGAAAAAGGGTTTAATATTCTGGATTTTGCAGGTTTGTGTGAAGTGAATACTAAGAATAAAGACAAGCATTATTTGTTGAAATTAGGAAAAGATTTAGAAAAACTTAATGAAGTAGAATATTGTTCTCTCGAACCAGTAAAAACACCGCCACCTCCAGGGTTTTTTGCTTATGCAACTCCTGATTTAACGAATAGACAAGGGTATAGGAAACCTAACCCAGGAATAGATGTTGATTATGCATGGTCACAAGGAGCTATGGGACAAGGAGTAAAAATTTCTGATATAGAATATAGTTGGGGGAAACTTGATCACGAAGAATTTGTGAATCAAGATATTTCTTATGGTACATCTCATAATGCTAATAGCTTTGAAGATCACGGTATTGCTGTTATGGGAATTCTAGTGGGAGACGAGGATAACAATTTAGGAATCAAAGGTACTGCTCCTAAGGCGGTAGGAAGAGTATATAGCGAAATACAAGGGCGCGCTACAGCAATAATAAAAGCAACACAAAACTCGCAAGCGGGAGATGTTATTGTACTAGAAATGCAAACAGGTGGACCAGATGGTAAGCTAGCACCAGCAGATGTAACACAATCTGTATGGGATGCTGTAAAAGCGGCTACAGATGCAGGTGTTATTGTGGTGGCAGCAGCAGGAAATGGATCTGCTAATTTAGATTCATCATCATATAGTGCATATAGAAATAGAGGTGACAATGGGAGTATTATTGTTGGTGCAGGAACATCCAATAGCGCACATAATAAATTAGGCTTTAGTACCTATGGGCAACGAGTAAATGTTCAAGGATGGGGGCATAATGTTTTTACAACAGGATATGGTGATGTAACCTTTGATAATGATTATAAAAAAGAATATACCGCCACTTTTGGCGGAACAAGTTCTGCTACCCCGATTGTGACAAGTGCAGTGGCATGTATACAATCGTATGCAAAAGAAAAATTAGGAAAACTGATTACTCCTAGAGAAATGAGAGATCTCCTTATGTCTACTGGAGTAGCTCAAGGAAGTGGAGGTCATATAGGGCCATTACCAAATATAAAAGAGGCCATAAAAAAACTAGGAAATGTAGGAGGATGTTCTGATGGAGATTCAGTTTCTGTAACGTTTAGCAATACTACAGATTGTGCTTTAGAATATTATCAAAATAATACCCTGAGAGGAACTGCAAATGCTGGTGGAAATTTTAATGCCAATACTACAGTTGGAAGTATTTGGGAGGCTAAGAAAAAGTCTACTGGAGATATCATAGATAACTTTTCTATAGTATGCAATCAAACAACGTATTCTTCTTCTGGTAACTGTAACTCAGGAGGAAATCCTTGTGATGGTGTTGCCCAATGGAGTAATTCAGTACAATATCAACCTGGAGATAAAGTAGTTTTTCAGGGAGGATTGTGGATAAAAACAGCTTCTTCATGGGATTACTTAGGATCTTGTAGTGCAAATAAATCTATAATGCTTGATTCAGACTCTGATCTAAACTTAAAGAAAAAAGATGTTTATTTTAAAGTGTATCCTAATCCTGTAACAGAAGTGTTAAATATAGAAATCAATATGATGAATGTAAACTCTAATCGTATTGAACTCAAGGATATTAGTGGGAGAGTATTAAAAACACAATTATTAAAAACTTCTCCTGATGGAATGTTTAAAGGACAATTTGATGTAAGTGATTTATTGACAGGTACTTATTTCTTGCAAATAAAAACTACAAAAGAAATGATTACTCAAAAAGTATTTATTAAGTAAATATACATGTAGTAATCAACCAAAGGGAAGCTTAAAAACTTCCCTTTGGTTATCTATTATTGATTATAAGATATTTTAGTTGTAGTTTATATTTTACACTGTTTGTGCAATTTCTTTTTGTATTAGGCTAAATGATGTAGGGCTGATGCCTAAAAACGAAGCGATATGATATTGAGGAATACGTTGAAAAACCCAAGGTTGTCGTTTTTTTAATGCAATAAATCGCTCTTTAGCATCCAAATTATTTCGCTTCCCCATTATTTCTAATAAAAAAGTTACTTTTTTCTCTGCCAAAATCCTAAAATAAGACTCAAATCCCTGATGATATGCAAAGAGTTTTTTTTTATTAGTATGAGTTAACCCAAGCACAGTAGAGGGTTCAATAGCTTGAATGTAAGTAGTAGAAGGTTTATGGTTAAAAAAACTATCGATATCGGTTTGCCAACAGTTTTCTCTAGAGAAACTAATATTTTTTTCTACACCATCAAAGTTATAAAAAGATCTGCAACACCCTTTTTTTATTAAAAAAGTTTCTCGCGCAATTTGTCCTTCTCGTAAAAGAAACCCTTTGTTTGGTACTTCTTGTTCTGTAAAGTATTGAGCAATCATTTTCCATTCAGAATCAGGAATAGATACAAGGTGTTCAAATATTTTTTTAACTGTTTTTATAGTAATCGCTTTTATAAAGCTAAAAGTAGTTTTTTTTTGTGATAAGAAGTACGGATTGCCGTTAAATGATACACGATTTAGTATTAAAAATAAGTTAAAAAAATATAAGGAAATCAATCAAAATTTAGAGGTATGTTTTAATGCGTTAGGGTTTTTATACTTTATAAGCAGTTAGTTTCAAAATTTTTATAAACCATTGTACTTGTATTTCTGCTTAAGTTGCATATGCTTTCGGGGATAGAGGTAAATTTGTTATTACGAATATTTAATACCATTAATTTGGTTAAATCTCCTATGGTTTGAGGAATATTTTTTAGTCGGTTATCATTGAGATACAAGTATTCTACGTTGTATAAATTTCCTATTTCTTTAGGAATACTTTTTAAATTATTGTTTTGTAAATTCAATTTTTTTAGATGTTTTAAACCTTCGATTTCAGAAGGAACATTACTAAGTTTGTTTTTATTTAAAAGTAATATTGCCAGATTATCTAGATTCCCTATTTCCTTAGGAATAGCCGTCAGGTTGTTGTTTTGTATGGATAGTTCTTGTAAGTTGTTTAGTTCACCAATTTCAATAGGTATATTGATAAGACTGTTTTTATCAATAGATAATTTTGTTAGTTTTTTTAACTTCTTAATTTCTACAGGGACATTTTTTATTTTATTGTTATTCAGTAACAAAGTAGTTAACTCTTGTAATTCCCCTATTTCTCTTGGGAGGTTGTTTAGTTGATTATCATTGATATGTAAAGTTGTCAAAGAGCTTATTTTTCCTATTGTTGATGGTATTCTTTTTAATTTATTGGTTTGTAGATTGAACTCTTCTAGTTTATTTAAATTCCCTATTTCTACAGGTATGCTATTAAGGTTGTTTTGGGAAATATTTAAATAAATTAATTGCTGTAAATTTCCAATACTTGCGGGAATTGTGTTTAGGTTATTTATGGTGATATTTAGATACTTCAACTTTTTTAGATTTCCTATTTCTAATGGAAGCTTACTCAATTCGTTTTTAGCGATGTTTAAATAATTTAATTTATCAAGATATCCTATTTCGGAAGGAATATTTTTGAGATTGTTAAATGATAGATTTAGAACAGTTAGATTGTCTAAGTTACCTATTGCAGAAGGTATTTTTTTGAGTTTGTTAAATGGTAAATGGAGTTCTTCTAAGCTTTTAAGCTCCCTTATTTCAGGTGGAATATTTGTTATGTTACTACTTTTTAGATTTAATTTGATAACCTTCCCTTTGATATGGGTAACTCCTTTCCAGCTATCCATCGTTTGATCCTGTAGATTCCATTTTAGCTTACTTTCTGGATTAGCCTCAAATAGTTTAATCAAGACCTGCCTGTCTGCAGAGGTAATACATGGGGCTTTATATGATTGATTATTAGTAGATACGATAGTGTTCTTTATTGCTTGTTTGGTTTGTTTATGAGTAACATTGATATTTTTATTTCCATATATTACAAGTAGTAGTGATGCTATAGTAAGAATATAGAGTGATCTTACTATAATGTTCTTTAGAAAGGATGGTATTGAGATATTTTTTGACTGAGAAGATGTTTCCATATTATTATGGTATAATTTAGAGGTAAATTTGGTTAGTATTTAAGATAATGCTAAGTTAGATAGTTATGCATATATACCTTACCCTGTTTGTAGTGAAATGTCTTTACCCCAAAAACAGTGCATATATCGTCAGGGTTATTAGATGAAATTACCTCTTTATAAATAAGATTCTTTTTTATAAAAATAGAAAAATAATAAACTGAAAAGCCGAAAGAAATAAGATTAGTCCTTTCATAATTAATGAAGATGTATCAAAAAAAGAGCTTGTTAAGAATTAAATAAGATTTTTTCTAAAACTTTTTCTTACATTAATAATAATCTCTTTGACCTCTTGTGCGGTTATTTCTTTGATAGTTGCTATTTCTTCAAAGTTTAATTTACCAAAAACAAACAAGTCAATGATCTTAGAAGTTTCTATCGGGAGCCAACTATAAAACTTACCGAGTAACTTTTGTTTTTTATGATAAGAAGAAGGTTCTGATTCTATAATTTTAAGAATCTCTGAGTCTCTGTCATCATAAATAAAATTTTGTTTTTTTTCTTGATTTTGGTGATAGCAAATATCATCTAAATCTTCTTTCATAATGAGATCATTATCTGCCTCTACAGTATAGTTTTCTTCAAGTTTTTCTAATTCTTCTTTAAGAAAATGACTAGTGCTTATGTTTCTTTGATGCCAACCCTCATGAATATATAAATCATCGATAAGCTCATCTGTAATTTTAAAAAGCTGTAATTCTAGCGATAGAGTATCGATATCTGGATCAAATTTATCGTGGTATAATTTTACGATTGCATCATCAATAATCCCATTAGAACAATACATGTTTTGAGGTAAAATACCAATGCTTTCTGCAATGTATAATCTGTGTTTTACATAAGGATGTAAGTGGGGTACAATGGATAATAATTTTTTGCTAAATTCTTTTTGATCATCTGTACCATAAAAGTCTTGTAAGTCGTCTACCCTGTTCATCTATCAGCCATTTATGAGTTGTTTTCTAAAAATAATGAAAACAAATCGTAATTAGTGTTAAAAACTTGATAATCAATGATTAATGGTGGTTTTTGTTGTGAGTTGTGATAGTAATTCAAAATTGTATATTTGAAAAACGAAAATAATACTATACAAAAGCCAAATTGTTACAAGAATTTAAAGATCATATTACCACTAAATTTTCTTTTCTAGAAGGGAGTAAATTATTGATCACCTGTAGTGGGGGACTGGATAGTGTTGTATTGACCAAATTATGTCATCTCTTGAAATTACAATTTAGTCTAGCACATTGTAATTTTGGTTTGAGAGGAGAAGAAAGTGATGCAGATGAACAATTTGTTATTCACTTGGCTAATGAATTTAAATCACCAGTTTATAGAACTAGGTTTGATACAGAAAAATATGCGCAGAAGCACCAGCAATCTATACAAATGGCGGCAAGAGAATTACGGTACTCTTGGTTTAAAGAGTTAGCGAAAACCCATCAATACGATTATATTTTTACAGCACATCATGCAGATGATAATTTAGAAACTTTTTTAATCAACCTTTCTAGAGGTACGGGCATAGAAGGATTAATGGGGATTCCAGAAGTAAATGATACTTTTATTAGACCATTACTTCCCTTTACAAGAGATGCACTTTTAGAATTTGCCAAAAAAAATAAACTACAATGGCGAGAAGATAGTAGTAATAAGAGTACTAAATATCTGAGAAATAAACTTAGAATTGATGTAATCCCTGATTTGAAATCAATTACGCCTCAGTTTTTACAAAATTTTAATACCACTTTGTCATATCTAAAGCAAAGTAATGAGTTTATAAAAAGTCAGACTTCCTATCTTAAAAAAGAGCTATTTGAAACTGTAGATAATGAAACCATTCAAGTTTCTATAAATAGACTGAATACATATGAAAACCCAAAAGCGAGTCTGTATTTTTTGTTAAAAGAATATAACTTCACCGCTTGGAATGATATAGAACATATACTTACAGCACAGTCAGGAAAACAAATCTTTTCGGGGACACATCGTTTAGTGAAAAATCGAGAATATTTATTGATAAGCCCTGTAACAGAGGGAATAACTGACCGCACCTATAATATACGAGAAGACGAACGTATGTTGATGATTCCCTCGGGAACACTTAAGTTCAAAGAGGTAGAAGGTATTTTAGATATTGATCTCAAAACAATATACGTAGATAAAGAAAAGTTAAAATACCCATTGAATGTAAGAAAATGGAAAGAAGGCGACTATTTTTATCCACTGGGAATGCGAGGTAAGAAAAAATTGAGTAAATTTTTTAAAGATGAAAAATTATCCTTGCTGGCCAAAGAAAGAATCTGGCTATTATGCTCTGGCGATGATATCGTTTGGATTATAAATTATAGAGCAGACAACAGATTCAAGATAATACCCCAAACAAAACAAGTACTAAAAATTACAATAAGCTGATGCGATATTTTATATTCTTATTAACTACAATATTATTTTCTAACTCTCTTTTTTCTCAAACACTGGATCCAGTTAAATGGAAAGCTAGTGTTCAAAATGAAACAGAAGATGTGTATACATTATCTTTTGAGGCGACTTTAGAAAAAGGGTGGCACTTATATTCACAAAAGGAAGCCCAAGGAGATGAAATAGCCCCTACACCTACAGAGTTTACATTCAATACTACTCCAGAAACATATACACTTATAGGAGAAACAATAGAACCCAAAGGGATAGAAAAATTCGATAATATATTTGAGATGAATGTAAAGTACTTTGAAGATAAAGTTATATTTACTCAAAAAATAAAACGTATTAATAAAAACCTGAAAGAGGTTAAAGCAGAAGTGTTTTTTTCTGTTTGTGATGATGAGAAATGTTTGGCTCCAGAGACAGTAGATTTTATCATTAACCTATCAGGAAAAGCTGTAGAAAATAAAGGAGACCTTTCTAGTATTACAGCAGAAGATAAACAGAAATCAGAAGCATTATATGTAGCTATAAAAGGAAAAGAGACTTTTCCTTCTGAAGAAGTAGAAGAGAAAGGCTATTTTACCATTTTTGCCTTAGGATTTTTAGGAGGACTTATAGCATTACTTACTCCTTGTGTATTCCCTATGATCCCTCTTACAGTATCTTTTTTTACCAAAGGAGCCAGAGATCGTAAAAAAGGATTGTTTAATGCAATACTATATGGTATTTTTATTTTTGTCATCTATGTATTATTAAGTTTGCCTTTTCATGTATTAGACTCGTTAGATCCAGAAATACTCAATAACATTTCTACCAATGTAACTCTCAATATTGTTTTCTTTATAATCTTTATAGTATTTGCAATCTCCTTTTTTGGGTATTTTGAAATTACACTACCAGCATCTTGGAGCACCAAACTAGATAGTAAAGCTACCAGTATAGGAGGAGTAATAGGAATCTTCTTTATGGCATTGACATTAGCCTTGGTATCTTTCTCATGTACAGGACCTATCTTAGGTTCTTTATTAGGAGGATCGTTAAGTAGTGATGGGGGAGCAATGCAATTAAGTTTTGGTATGGGAGGCTTTGGATTAGCACTCGCATTACCATTTGCATTATTTGCATTATTTCCTAATTGGTTAAACTCATTACCAAAAAGTGGAGGTTGGTTGAATTCTGTAAAAGTAGTTTTAGGCTTTATAGAGCTAGCACTCGCATTTAAGTTTTTATCCAATGCAGATTTGGTAGAACACTGGGGAATTCTAAAACGTGAAATATTTATTGCAATCTGGATTATTATTGGTATTGGATTGACATTGTATCTTTTTGGTAAAATACGTTTTCCACATGATAGTCCAATACAAAAGCTGAGTACAGCAAGAAAAACTTTGGGAGTGATTACTTTAGCCTTTGTTATTTACCTAGTTCCTGGGCTTACCAATACAGCGTATGCAAACTTAAAACTACTTAGTGGTTTTCCGCCCCCGTTATTTTATAGTATCTATGAAAAAGAAGCACATGGCCCATTGGGGTTAAATGCATATACTGATTTTGAAGAAGGAGTAAAAGCAGCCAAGGCACAAAATAAACCTATAATGATTGATTTTACAGGATGGGCTTGCGTAAACTGTCGTAAAATGGAGGAACAAGTATGGAGCTATCCCGAAATTATAGAAATACTTAAAAATAAATATGTATTAATCTCCTTATATGTAGATGATCGTAAAGCATTGTCAGAAAAAGATCAGTTTGAGTTCCTTAAACCAGATGGGAGAGTTAAGAGTATTAGAACAATAGGTGATAAATGGGCAACTTTTCAGACCTTGAATTTTCAAAACAACTCACAACCATATTATGTGTTATTAGATACAGATATGAATTTACTTAATTATACTACAGCATACACTCCAGATACTAATGAGTACTTAGAGTGGTTAAAAACTGGGTTGAAAAATTTTAAAAAATAAATATGCCTCATAATAAAGAGTAATAGATTTTGCTATGTAGAAAGTTGTTAAAATCTCCTTAAAAATATTATGCTCGTATTACATTTTTTTATATTGATCGCTAAACTAAATTATAATCAATGCGATCAGTAAGATTTATTCTTTTAGGAGCTCTTGTTTTCCTTTCTTGTAATACAGGATTCCCTCAAGAAACAAAACCCTATGATGTAAAAGAACATTATACAAAACAAGAAGTTGATATTGTGATGAGAGATGGAGTTAAGCTTCATACAACCATATATTCCCCAAAAGATACCACCAAAGAATACCCTATTTTAATGCAACGTACACCATATAGTTCTAAACCATATGGAAAAGATGAATTTCGATCAAAAGTTGGTCCAAATGAATTTCTTATGAAAGAAGGTAATATTGTGGTATACCAAGATGTACGAGGTCGTTGGATGAGTGAAGGAGTATATGATAATATGAGAGCATATATTCCTAATAAAAAAGGAAAGCAATTTGATGAAGCCAGTGATACATATGATACAATAGATTGGTTGGTAAAAAATGTTGCCAATACCAATGGTAGAGTTGGTATATGGGGAATTTCATACCCAGGTTTCTATTCAACATATTCATTACTAGATTCACATCCAGCGTTAAAAGCAGTATCTCCTCAAGCATGTATAGGAGATTTCTTTTTTGATGACTTTCATCATAATGGAGCTTATTTATTGAGTTATTGGCGAGTTACAGCATTATTCGGACATGAAAAAACAAAACCAGTTTCAGAACCTTGGTATAAGTTTACAGAGTTACCAAGTAAAGATCAGTATCAGTTTTTTCTGGATGCTGGACCATTGCAAAACCTAGATAAATATTATAAAGAAGATAATGTCTTCTGGACACAACTCAAAGAACATCCTAATTATGATGAGTTTTGGCAAAAAAGAGGAATTATTCAGCACCTAAAAAAGGTTAAACCAGCCGTAATGGTTGTAGGAGGATTATTTGATGCCGAAGATTTGTATGGGCCTTTTGAAACTTATGAAAACATAGAGAAGAAGAGCGATAACTATAATATTATGGTTTTTGGTCCTTGGAGCCATGGAGATTGGGCAAGAACCAAAAAACGACAAGCTGTTGGTAATGTATATTTTGGAGATGATTTATCTCGTGGTTTTCAAAAAAATGTGGAAACGACATTTTTTAACCATTTTCTAAAAGGAGAAGCCAACGGAAAAACAGGATTACCAGAAATTCAAATATTTGATACAGGTAAGAAAGAATGGAATTCTTTTGAGAGTTGGCCACCTGCAACTGTAGAAAAGAAAATGTTTTACTTATCAAAAGATGATGTCTTATCCAATAAAACTGGAACAGGTTATTCTGAATTTACTAGTGACCCCAAAAAACCAGTTCCTTACTCAGAGGATGTAAAAATGGTGTTTACTCCTAGAAAATATATGACAGATGATCAACGATTTGCAGCTAGGCGCCCAGATGTGTTGGTATTTGAGACTTCAGATCTTACAGAAGATATAACACTATCAGGAGAAGTATTGGCAAAGCTCAAAGTAGCCACCACAGGTACCGATGCTGATTGGATTATAAAATTGGTAGATGTATACCCTGATGATGCCACAGATACTCAAGAGACACAAGATCATCTAAAAATGAGTAACTATCATATGATGGTACGTAGTGAGGTGATGAGAGGACGTTTTAGAAATGACTTTAGTAAACCAGAACCTTTTATTGCAAACAAAAAAACAAATGTAAATATCAAATTACAAGATATACACCATACGTTCAAAAAAGGACATAAAATTCAGATTCAGGTGCAAAGTACATGGTTTCCACTTATTGATTTAAACCCTCAAACTTTTGTGCCTAATATTTTTAAAGCAGATTCATCTGATTTTACAAAACAAACACATAAAGTATATCACGATTCAACAGTAGAATTTTCTGTATTGAAATAACTAATTAACCCTAATAAAAACAATATCATGAACAATACAAAAATCAGTGTATTATTGTTTTCTTCTTTTCTTGCTTTTACAGCTTGTAAGCAGGAAGTAAAAGAACCCAAACAAGAAGATTTTGCCGTATCAAAGCAAGTAATCGAGGAACGTTCTAAAAATCTAAATGATTGGTTCGAAAAGCAATTTCAAGAAGAATTAGCACAATCCCCAATGATGCAAACATACTTAGGGGTTAAAACCGAAGATTATGGAAAATGGGATGATATCTCGTCTAAAAAAGAAGCAGAAGATCTGGAACAGGCAAAAAAGCGCCTGAATTATTTAAAAGACTCTGTAGATATAACGTTGCTTGACAAAACTACAGTATTGAGTTATAAATTAATGAAAGAAAATCTTGAAAATGAAATCGAAGATTTTAAATATAGATTTTATAACTATCCCGTAAATCAAATGCATGGGCTACAGGCAGACACACCAGCCTTTATGATCAATATGCATAGAATAGAAAGTAAGAGTGATGCAGAAGCATACATTTCTAGATTAAATGGCTTTGATGAAATGTTTACTCAAGCAGTAGAAAATCTGAAAATCAGAGAAAAAAATGGGGTTCTTCCTCCAAAATTTGTATTTGCCAAAGTTTTAGACGATTGTCGTAATATTATATCAGGACAACCCTTTGATAAATCTAATCAAGAAAGCACATTATTAGCAGATTTCAAAAATAAAATCAAAACATTAGAGCTTTCTGAAGAAGAAAAAGAACAATTAGAAACCCTTGCAAAAAAAGCATTATTAGAAGGAGTAAAACCAGCATATACTAGTCTTATTTCTCTATTAGAGGAACAACAACAACGTGCAACTACTGATGATGGAGTCTGGAAATTTCC
This sequence comes from Aquimarina aquimarini, assembly GCF_900299535.1. Taxonomy (GTDB): domain Bacteria; phylum Bacteroidota; class Bacteroidia; order Flavobacteriales; family Flavobacteriaceae; genus Aquimarina; species Aquimarina aquimarini. The sequence continues at coordinate 311,641 of NZ_OMKE01000023.1, forward strand.
TAAAGGAGATGCATTTTATAATATAGCATTACAGCGCACTACTACTACAAATATGACTGCAGATCAAATTCATGAACTTGGACTGAAAGAAGTAGAACGTATTCATAACGAAATGCGTGCAATTATGAAACAAGTAAAATACGAGGGGACATTGCAAGATTTCTTTACTTTTATGAAAGAAGATAAACAGTTCTATTTCCCGAATGATAAAGAAGGGAAAGCAGCATATCTTAAAGAAGCAGTTGCATTAATAGATACAATGAAATCTAAATTAGATGAACTCTTTATTACCAAACCCAAAGCAGATATTATAGTAAAAGCAGTAGAGCCTTTTAGAGAAAAAAGTGCAGGAAAAGCATTTTATCAGTCAGGTACGCCAGATGGATCAAGACCAGGTACTTATTATGCTAATTTATATGATATGACAGCAATGCCAAAGTATCAAATGGAAGCGTTGGCATATCATGAAGGCTTACCAGGACATCATATGCAATTATCTATTGCGCAAGAACTACAAGGAATTCCTAAGTTTAGAAAATTTGGAGGATATACCGCATACGTAGAAGGTTGGGGATTATATAATGAATTATTGCCAAAAGAGATAGGAATGTACAGTGATCCATATTCTGATTTTGGTAGATTGGCAATGGAGTTATGGAGAGCTTGTAGATTAGTGGTAGATACAGGAATTCACAGTAAAAAATGGACAAGAGAAGAGGGGATCAAATATTATACAGATAATACCCCTAATGCAGAGAGTGATGCTATAAAAATGGTAGAACGCCATGTTGTAATGCCTAGTCAGGCAACTGCCTATAAAATAGGAATGAATAAAATTCTTGAGCTACGTGAAAATGCAAAAAAAGAACTTGGAGTTAAGTTTGATATCAGAGAGTTTCATGATGTAGTATTGACCAATGGTGCTGTACCACTTACGATTCTAGAAGAATTAGTAGCTGATTGGGTTGCTAGTAAAAATGTTTCAGTAACCAAAACAGAAGTAGAGTCCTAAGATCAAGATATTCGTTTTCTAAGCCCTCATAGGAAGTATTCTTATGGGGGCTTTTTGCACTTAAGGTAAGAAAACCCTAGTTTTAACTCTAAATAAGTTGTAATAACGTTATATGATGAAGTATTTAAGTTATAAAAATTATGTGTTATTTGTATTAATTGTTTTAATAGTATCCTGTAAAGAAAAAGCAATGGATAGCACTTATGCTAATACTACTGATAAGAATCAACAAAAGAAAACAAAAAAATCTCCCGTATTAAAACTTAACAAGAAAAAATTTACAGAGACAGAAAGTCTACACTTTAATCATTCGGTAGGAGGAGATCCTATAGAAGAAGAGACATGGGTAGCTATGAAATATGATAATGATTTCTTGGAAATAAAATTTGAATGCAGAAATAACCACAGGCTAGATCAAAATCATTATGTAAAAGATAATTCAGCAATGTTTAATCAAGAAGTGTTTGAGCTTTTTATTTGCAAAGGCAAAGAAGTACAAGGAAAATATCTCGAAATTCAAATCAACCCAAATAATGCACTTTTTTTAGCAAAAATAACCAATCGTTTTAAACCAAAAAGAGAATATAAAATAGAATATATTGACACCAAAACCTCTGGAGTTACACATACTGTTGAAAAAGATACTATCAATGATATATGGAAAGGAAGTCTTAAAATCCCATTAAAAGTATTAGAGTATCCAAAACCCACTAAAGAAGCCATATATAGGCTGAATATGTTTAGAGTGATTTCTAATGTAGATCATGCAGATAAAAAATGGAGTCATACTACAGAAACATCAACGTTTGCCTGTTGGAATAGTACCATGACTCCAACTCCACAATTTCATATTCCTGATGCTTTTGGTGTTCTTATTTTAGAATAAATTGTTTTTTACCTTCCTTTTCGGTAATCATTTTGTGGAGTAAGACAATTTGACCTAAATGGTAGTAACTATGTTCTATCATACCTTCAATATTTCTCAGATAGGTTCCATATTTAGGATCAACAAAAACTTCATCAAGTTTTGAATCTGGCATTTGTTCTATTTTTTCTGCAAATTGTTCAGCATTATCCCACATATCAGTTAGCAATTGAATCCATTGCTGTTGTGAAGTAATACGAGGGAGGTCAAAACTATACTTATCTCTTATTTCTAATTCCCCACCTTTAACTACATGTAGCACACCTGCAATATAATAGTTGATATGATAGGTAAGTACTGCTATAGTATTTAAAGAGCCTATTTTTGTAGTAGCTTCTTTCCAACTTAGGTTCAAAAGTTGTTTTTTATAATTGGTATTGGCAATCCATAAACCATCTAAAAGAACTTCTCTAAATCTATCGGCAATTTGTTTTGTACGTTTCATAGGTAATAAATTGATCAGAAAACAAACTAAAGATATAAAATTTTGTATTCAATAGGTCATAGAGTCAAAAAGCTATTAAACAGGTGGTATAGATATTATAACTTTAATTTATACCCTTTTCTTTCTAGCCAGCCTGTAAAAAATACTACTAGAAGGGCAAATCCAAATGAAACAAGTAATCCTATTATAGAAGTATTTAAGAAATCAGGTAATTTAAGACCAGTAATATTATAAAGAGGATATAAAAAATAAGGAATCATATAACAAGTTAATGTTGCTGTACCAGCAGCTCCAATTACTGTTGCCCAGCCTGTTTGTTTTTTTACATCGGCAATGTAGTATAATAAAACAAACATAAAAAAGCCAATTCCAGTACATATAGCTAACCAAGAAGGAGTTCCTTGTATTTTTGAAATTCCCCAATAAGACCTTGTTAGTAAACCATAAGCAATATTTACAATACCTAATGATATAAGAAGTACATAACACCATTTAATGTTGTCTTTTGATAACTTTTTAAATATCAAAGTTGCTACTACTCCTGCAGTAGTAAATGCAGGAATGGTTCCTGAATAGAGTGTAGAAAAGATACGAGTAATATCATTTCTGAATATCCCGTCATGTGTTTGATTTAGTACGGATAGTACATTAAAAAGAATCCATGCTATAACCATTACAGAGATACTATTTTTACTGTAGAGATATATTAGAGCATTAATTATATAAGCCCAACCTATCAGTCCCAAAATACCCCACCAATGTGTTCCCATCCAGTTTTCTCCTTGAGAGCCTCCTTTGTATATAACTGCAAGAAAAATAAGAATAAGAAACCCAGTAATTTGAAAATAAATATGCCATTTTTTGGGAACAGGACTTCTTTTCCAATTCATCCAGATAAGTACTACAGCCGTAGCCATAAGGATGCACCATACATATTTACCAAGAAATATACTCTCATGGTGAGCGCTTTCATAATTAACCATAAAAACACCAATAAGTAATAGTGATAGTGATCGTATCACGATATGTTTAGCAATCAGCAGGCGACTTTCTTTTTTTGCAAGTCTGTGTTCGATAGCATATGGTATACTAAGACCTACAATAAATAAAAACAAAGGAAAAATGATATCAGAGAACCCCATATAGTCTTCACTTGCAGATGCATGTTTAAGCCATTTTGGGATATTGATAAGTGACCAAAATTCATTTACCCAAATCATTAATACCATGGTTAGAGCTCTTAAAATATCTATGGATGCTATTCTCATTTTTCCTGTGTCTTTATTCTGCGTTTAGTTGCGATATTTAGGGTAAGTGTAGGGGAGTGGTTATTTTTTTTGAGTATAATCTGTATAGATAGCTTTTTGCAAAGCATCCCAATGAGCGTCTGTCATTCTATTTGGAGTAAACAAGCAAATACCAGTAGCTCCGTTTATCATAGATTCACTAATAGCTGCTTCTAATTCATTAGGTAACAATCCATGATTTTCAGGATCATCTTCATTGGATTTATTGTTAGGTTTTGGACAAATAAATAATCCACTATAGATTGGTTTTTTATGAGCAACGGCAGTTACTTCTTCTTTGGTAAGTTCTCCGATCCATTTGGTATCACCTAAATAAAAATCGTTATAATTCATAGGGTAAACAGCATCTAGGTTCCATTTGTCCCATTCTTGTCTAACAAGTTTTTTTGCAATTGAATTAGGTCCTGGAAAAACAGCAGCATTAATCACTTTATCTTTACTATGTACTACATCGGCTAACTTATTTACGATTTTGGTAATTAAATCATATCGAAATTGTTTCCACTCTAAAACTAGAGATGGGTCTTTTACATTTTTTATATCTATACCCGATTGCGATTTGAAATCATTAACGCATTTATCACAATAGCAATAATCAAATTGAGGGTATTCTTTATCCATAACCAAATCATATTTCTCCCATAATCCTTCTGCCAAAATTACATCAGGAAAACGAATGTAATCCAAATGAATACCATCAACCTCTTTTATATCTGCAATACTACCGTATAGATTTTCTAGAAAATTGTATACTTCTGGCCTGCTAGGACATAAGAATTGATAATGTGATACATAGGCGGGTTTGTCAAATGCAGATTCTCCATTTCTATTTACAGCATACCATTCTGGTTTTAGTTTTGGGTTGTTATTTTGCACCATAGTAGGTATCCAGGTGTGAAATTCCATACCTACTTCTTTTACGATTTTTCCTACTCTTTTATAGATAGCAGGATCATGTCCAGCAGAATACATTAAGCCATCAACTCCTTTGTTCTTTAACTCCTGAAATTCAGTTTTTAATTCTTGGTCTGTTGCACCTTTTGGTAATTGTGCCCATGCATAAAGAGGTGTTTTATAAGTAACTTCTGGTGATTTTTTTTCCTCTTTTTTACAGGCAATCAATAAAAGCGTTGTAAGAATAATAGTAAATACTTTTTTCATCGTTTTTTTGTTTAGTGGTTCAGAAGATAGATCTATATTGAAAATCAATCTGGATCAATATGAAATTAACCAAAAACCGATTCGATTACCAGTTAATCGAATGTGGTAGATTACTTCATAAAATATAATTCCCTTTAATTATCTTAGAAGTAATTAAAAAAAATCAACGATGTAAACTTTTTTCTACAAAACACATGTTTTGATAGAAATACGACTTGTTTTACAGGATGTATGAATTATGGTTGTATCATTTGTGTATTTAAGGAATAGATCAAAAAATAAGAAAAAGGATAAGGAATGCTAGTTGTACTTAAGCTTTTTTTGACGTCTACTTTCTCTTTCTTGAGAAAGCTCATGCTTTCTGATTTTTTTAAGTTCGTAATACTTGTTTTTTGGCCGTTTTCGTTTTGATTTTGCAACGATAAATAAAGAAGCCATTGATAACAATATCCAGAAAAGATCTACGATTAGAATTTCATATTCTTTATTTAGATATGCTTTCCATATCCAGTTTCCAGAGGAAACACCATTTACAATAGGAATTATGAGACCAATAACACCTCCAATCAAGAAAGAGAATTTATTGGTAAAAAAATTATCTCTTTTATACCTGAAAAACAAGAATACAATTGCCCAAAGGCTAAAAAAAACAGTGTAGTATACGTTAAGTCTTCGTTCACCTAGATCGGGGGGGAGTAGTCTAGCTAAAACGAATGAGAAAGCAATTACAGGAAACAGGCTTAGACAAATAGCCATATAGATATGTCCTACATTAATTGTGTATAATTGTTGTTTGGTAGTACTATTTTTTTTGTTTCTACTTTCTATCCAAATAAGTACCCCAGTAATAATTACAAAACAAGTGATAAGTGCTAGAATAGCATAAATAATTTTTAAAGGCATACCGCCATAATCACCAAAATGAAGATGTCTTATCACAAATTCGACATCTTGGTGATAATCATTTTGGTATGGGTTTTTTGTGGAAGTAACTTGTTGCTTAGGTACGTTATATGTGACTCGACCGCTACCAAGAAGTTTATTTTTGGGATTAAGTAAGCCTTCAACTTGCACGATCATATTGGTGGCTCCATAATTTTTTATATATACTTCTGTTGGAGCAAAATCATCCCATGTTGCAGTCACCTCCTTTATAATAGGATTAACGATATATGTGCTATCTGATTTTTGTTCTAAAGGGTATGTCTTTGCTTTTGGGCGTAGGTCTTCTGCTAATTTTTGTTTATTGTTATTGTATATATAATTAGCAGGAAGTAAAACAAAAACAGAAAGTCCAAGAAAACAACTTGTTACTGCATACATGAATTGAAAAGGTAATCCAATCATTCCTAATACAGTATGTGCATCACTCCAAATTGTTTTTAACTTTGATTTTGGGCGAAAAAGATAGAAGTTAGAGATCATTTTTTTCCAATGAACAATAACCCCTGTTATAATTGCAAATAAGAAAAAGAAAGCAACAGATCCAGATAAATATAGTCCTATGCGTGGTATTTGACTAAAAAAATGTAAACGATATAGAAAGTTACCTAATGAGTATTTTTGATAATAACTTGAGATTTCAAATGTATCTGTATCTAGATACATAAAACGTCTTTTTTTTGCTTCTTTAGGAGCAAGAGTATCTTTTGATGCAGTTATTCTTATAGATGCAAGCTGGCTTGCTTGTGGTAGAGTTATATGAATGTCTCTGGTAAATAGGCCGTGTTCTTTTTCTTTTAATAGTGAAATTAGTTGATCATAATCTAAATTTGTGATTTTTTCTCTATTGATAGGAACACCTCTTTCCCATACCTCAATTTCATCTTTGAACAAAGCAAATGCTCCGCAGAGGAAAATGACATATAATGCAACGCTAATTACAATTCCACTAACAGTATGGGTATGAAAAAAAATATTATAGAGCCTTTTACTCATGTTACTATACTAGAGAGTGGGTTTGTTTTCCGAAGTGTATTAAAACCCCAAGAATTGTAATAAGGATACTATATAATGCCCAAATTTTCCATCCATTTTTAAACAAAAAAGGAATAATCATAAATGTTACCCATAAAATATACATACTGTATATTGAGGTGATTAAAACTGTTTTATAATCACTCCAAAATGCCAGAGCAATATGTATAAAAGCAGCTATGAGATAACCACCCAAAATTCCTGCAGATATTTTGGCAAACCGTTGCCAGAAGTTTTGAGATAAATATTTGGGATTTGCTGGCATAACTATATAAATAGTAACTCCAAAACCAATATTAATAATAGTAAAGCTATCCCGTGTTTATAATTAAAAGCCTTAATAGGGCTTAGTATGATTAAGGTTCCTTGTATAATCATTAATAAAAGAGTCCAAATAAAAATGCCAACTCCTAACCCAAAAAGAAATATTGTACTTGCTAAACAGAATACTAATAAAAAAAGACCAATGCTATTACTAGTTTTATTATGTTGTTGCATCCATTTCTCGATCTGAAAATGCGGAGAAAGTATTGCTACTTTTGATGTGTTATACAAGAAAAAAGAACCTGAGAAAATTAAAAAAATAAGTAATGTTATCATAATATGCACTTATAAACTGAAACTATAATCCAGAAAATTTCTCTCTGGAGTTATTTTATATTATAAAATTGAATCTAGCACTGTATTATCTTAATTTAGATTCATTAAAAATAATAAATTCTCGCAAATGTAACATAGAATTCATTAAATAAAAAAACTTATTTGTTAATAATTTAAAAAAATAACACAAAAATACTGCTGTATATAAATAGACTTTTATATAGGGTTATGAATTTCAGGTGTTTATTTTCATTTGGTGATGTGAGTGGGGTACGAGACTATTTATCCATTAAAGTTCTAAATTGATAGAAAAAACGCTCAATAAGACGAAGATCTTCTGTGATGATTTCTACGATACCTCTCATTTCTTGTTTAAAAGGTATCTCCTTATTATATGTTGTAATTAGTTTCTCTGGTAATTCAACATCAATCAGATACAGCCCATTTTTATCTGGTAAAAGAGAAATATGTTTTACTTTACCTTTGATTGTACCAAATTCATTATCAGGAAAATTTTCTAGCCTGATATTAGCGGTTTGACCAATTTTTATTTTTCCAGAGTTTTGAGAAGGTGCTTTGATTTTTGCTAGATATGAAGAATACTCAGAAGGAATTACAATAAACACAAGATCTCCAGAAGATACTGTTTGATTTTCTGTCCAAAAATTAAGAAAAGAAACACGTCCTTCGATATCAGATGCGAGAACGTATTGCAGTTCCCAATCTTTGATACTTTTTTTTAACTGTCCAAAGGATTGTAATACTTTTTTAAACAAGTTAATTTCTTCCTTTCTTTTGTTTATTTCGGTACCTTTTGATGTTCTGTTTGCATTACTAATACTCTCATTGATTTGTGAGAGTTGCACATCATTATTCTCATAATTACGCTTAGCTTGCAGGTAATCTAATTCTTTTCCTTCATATTCCTGCGTAGATATTACTCCTTTTTCAAACAAGTTTTTTTGACGTTGCAGTTCTTTTCTTTTAAACTCTAACTCAGCTTTGCCTAATCTTTTTTGTGCTTTTAGACTTTCTAGTCTTCTATAGAGTTCTGATAATGAAATTTGATTAGCTATAGCTTCATTAGAGAAAGGTTGCAACTCCTTATTTAAAATATATTCTGAATAACTATTTTCAAATAAAGCAAAGCTTGTTTCAATATCTCCTAAAAATAAAACAGGTAAATCATCTAGAGGAAATGCAAATGATTTGTTACTCACTTTGATAGTATCTACAATTGATTTAAGTAGAAATACATCTTTATAATTGGCACTGCTTTGTAATATTGCCAGAGGTGTGTCTTTGGGCACAATCTGACTGTCTTCTACTAATATGGATTCAATTTTACCACTTACTTTGGCATACTCTTTTTGTGGAGGTATTCTAGTTGTAATAATGGCCTCTGCTGGGATTACATCTGGATATTTTACCAACCAAGAGAGAAATAGTAACAGTAAAACTAATAGTAATACCAAAAGGTTTCCCCATCGTATCATCCAATGAGGAACTTTGGTAAGAATTTCCTGCACTTCTTCACTCCGTAATTGTATGTCATCTAAAGTATCTGGCATATTATATATATTCTTTTTGTTCTCAATTTTTATTTTCCTAATTCCAATTGATTTTTCACTAGGTTGTAATAATTACCTCTCTTTTTTATTAATGATTCATGATTTCCTACCTCTGCAATTTTTCCTTTATCTAGGACAACTATTTGGTGTGCATTTTTTACAGTACTCAGTCGGTGTGCAATTACCATTACAGTTTTATTTTTGAAAAAGGTATCTAGTTTTTCCATAATTACCTTTTCATTATTGGCATCTAATGCAGAAGTTGCTTCATCAAAAAATAAGTATTTAGGGTTTTTATATACAGATCTAGCAATAAACAGTCGTTGTTTTTGTCCTGTACTAAGACCTATACCTTCCATTCCTATTTTGGTATTATAAGAAAGGGGGAGAGATTCTATAAACTCTTTGATATTTGCAACATCTACTGCATGTGCTAGTTTTTTCTTATCTACATAATCTTCTCCTACCGCAATATTATTTGCAATAGTATCATTGAAGATATATCCTTCTTGCATAACAACCCCAAAGTGATCTCTCCATGATTTTTGTGAAACATTACGAAGGTCATGTGAGCCTATAAAAATTTGACCATCTTCTGGATCATAAAATTTAAGAAGTAGTTTCATCAACGTAGTTTTTCCACTTCCACTTACTCCTACAATGGCGGTAATTTTCTTTTCAGGAATAGAAAGATTTAAATCTTCTAATACAGGTTTATCAGTTCCTACATATCTAAAACTAAGATTTTTGATTTCAAAACCTGAGTCATCAGGGATTACCTTAATTTTTTCATCTCCAATTTGTTCTTCGTCTTCTTTGTTGTGTATTTCCCCTAATCGTTCTAATGAGATTTGTGCATCTTGTAACTCTCTTAAAAAGTTTATCAATTGAGAAATAGGAGCATTTAATTGTCCAACGATGGCTGTAATAGCCAGCATCATACCTAATGTAATTTCACCATCTATAACCAGTTTTGCAGAAAAAACGGTAATCAAAATATTTTTTAATTCATTGATAAAAGATGATCCTACATTTTGATATTGTTCTAATGCCAGATTTTCTATAGATATTCTGAATAATTTAGCTTGTACAAATTCCCAATTCCAACGTTTTCTTTTTTCGGCATTGTGTAGTTTTATCTCTTGCATTCCATTAACCAACTCAATTACTTTACTTTGCTCTTCACTTATTTGTGAAAAGCGTTTGTAATCTAGCTTTTTTCGTTTTTTGAAGAAAATGAGTATCCAGGTAAAGTAAAAAAAACTTCCTATTGCAAAGATTCCAAAAATAGTAAGGCTATAATAAATTAATACAATACTGAATATAATAAGGTTAACCATCGAAAATAAAACGTTGAGTGAAGACATGGTTAGTATTTGCTCTATACGCTTATGATCATTAATTCTTTGTAAAAGGTCTCCTGTCATTTTTACATCAAAGTAGGAGATAGGCAAGTTCATTAATTTTATAAAAAAATCAGATATCAATGAAATATTGATACGAGTACTGAGATGAAGAAGAATCCAACTACGTAATACATCAATAAGTGTTCGTCCTATAAAAAGAGATAACATGGCAATCAAAACAAGATATACAAAATTGAGGTCTTGGTTTTTGATACCAACATCAACGATACTTTGAGTTAAAAAAGGAGTGATAAGCTGTAATAAACTTCCTGCACAAAGGCCTAATATCAATTGAAAAATAAAAGCTTTGTATTTGAATACATATTTAGAGATAAATTTGAAGCCAAATTTTTCATCCTCATCATCTAGATTGTCATTATAAAATTTTGGAGTAGGTTCTAACAACAATGCTACGCCTTCTTCTGTATTTTCATCAGCATTATTACCTATCCAAGCTTTTATAAATTCCTCTTTGGTATATGTAATCAATCCATGAGCAGGATCAGAAACATATAAAGTCATTGTACCTTTGCGGGTAACTTTAATTTTATACAAAACAATATAGTGTACTTTGTTCCAATGTATAATACAGGGGAGAGGGACTTCGTCTAATTTTGATAAAGAAAGTTTCACTCCAAGAGATCTAAAACCTATTTGTTCTACGGCATCACTCAAACCCAAAAGCGAACTTCCTTCTCTTGTGGTTTCACTTAATGCTCTAAGTTTTTGAGTATTGAGGACTTTTCCATAATGTTTAGCAATAATTTTAATACAAGTAGGTCCACAATCTTTGGATTCTGCTTGTTTGTAAAATGGAAATTTTGGCATTCAACTTTTTTAAATTAGACTGATTGTGTGTGATACTATCTTCTTACAAAGTAAAGTAATTCTTTTTTATAATACTAAAGATAGGTATTTGTTTAAAATAATAATTAGTACTGTTTCTACAAGTTTAAATCACTTCTATAAAAAAAGAGTGCCAACTGGCACTCTTTGATAATAAAATTAGGGGTACTTTCGGGACAAAATCAGTTATTCTTTGGCGATAGACCAGATAGAGTAACTCCCAGCGGGAGCTTGTATACTAGTGTTACCTTCTGCATCTGTAGAAGGAGTTGCTCTAGAATTATCGGTATAATCTACCAAAGTCTTGTTTTTCCAGTTTGTTTTGACAGTACGTTGCTTGGTTTGTTTACTTATGTTCATATAGAGAATTAGTCCAGGGTTATCACCTTTTCCATTTCTTTTCATGATATATTCATCTTTATTGGCCTCAATAATTTCTAGATCGCCAATGGCTAGTGTATTATAAATTTCGATAAGTGTTTTGAGCTGTTTTTTGAAAGCTTCATAATCAAGATAAAAAATAGTAGGGTATCCATCATGAGTTAAAATATAAGAATATGCAAGTAGCTTATTTCCATAACTGATCCTATTATCAGGATTTTCATCTTTTTCAGTATCATGATTAGCCGTAAAAGTAACAGCCATTTTTGGGGCTATTTTACGTAACATATTATCGGCTTCACCAAGAGCGGTAAGATCTTTTGCCCTGTCAAGAGTTTCATCTAACCTGTAAAAACAGGCAAAATCAAATGCAGGAGAACCTGATGCATCTACCCAATCTTTTAAAACCTGAGTATTACCATCAAAGTTTTCTCCAACAGAAAACCCTCCAATTTTATCATTCCAGGCTTTAACCCATTTTGGAGCAAAGCTTTTAACATAATCAAAACGCCAACCATCAAATCCCAATTCATTTTTGTAAAATGCAGCTACAGAGTAATCTTTTTCCCACAACCAATCTTGGACATATTGTTTATGGTGGGATAGATCCGTTTCTGGATAAAATAGGTTGTCTTCATCAAATTCTAGAATGTCATTAGGATGAAAATGTTCATAAGAGCGATTAAATTTTCCTGAAGCATTACCATTTTGTTCATCAAATAAGGTGTATACTTCGGTACCACCTCGGTAAGGGTTCTCTTGCAATCCTCCTCCAGAATTATGGCCCATTACAATATCAGCAATAACCTCGATATCATTAGCATGTGCTTTTTGGATCAAGTTTTCTAATTCTTCTCTTGACCCAAAACGAGTCTCTACAGTACCATGTTGATCAAACTCACCAACATCAAAATAATCAGAAGGATCATACCCCATAGAATAGCCTCCTGATGCTCCTTTGCCAGGAGCAGGCAACCATATTCTATTAATTCCTGACGCTTTATAGTCTTCTATTCTGGTACTTATTTCATCATACCAGCCTCCTTTTGGTTCAACATCCCAATAGAATGCTTGCATAAATACACCAGCATCTTCTCTTTTATATTGAGTTAGATCCATTTTTAATGATCGACTTGTCACAATAGCTTCACTATTGTTTGCATTGTTATCATCCTCAGAACACCCTGTGAATCCAAGAACCATTCCTCCTAGAAGGAGGGTGGTTTTGGATATTCTATTAATTGTTTTTTTCATTTTGACCTTTTTTGATGTAATAAGTTATTCTACAGGAACTAGTAAATAGCGCCCGTCTAAATCATTAAACCAAATGTCATATGTGCCTTGAGTAACTGGTATACCAGGAGGGTCACCATCAGTTATACCAATACCAGTAAACTCGGTAGTACCACCCCAGTTACCTGGCCAGTCATTACTATGCCTGAATTTTAATACTCCATCAAATAATGATTGTCCTTCTATGTACCATATATGAGGGTTGAAAGGAGATTGTATCATATCGGTATCATCACCGCCCCATCCATCGTCATTTCCAGTTCTTGAAGAGCCAATGTATCCTATTGTTGTATATTCTGTAGCCCCTGTAATATCAATAGGAGTTAGAGAGAAACTCATATCATCTAGGTTCATAATAAAGTCATAATAACCAGCAGCTGTAGTTGTAAATGGTGAAGGGTCGCTTGTATCACCAGGGTTTACGGATAAAGTGACTCCATCATTCGTTCCCCATTGTGGTTGCCAAGCTCCTTGTTGCTCTAATACTTTAAATTCATTGAGTGCAGCGTCTGATCCTGCAGCAGGCGTAAATCCAAAAAATCCTTTAAAATGGAATATATTTTCATTATCAGGATCTCTAAAAAGATACGTGTTTTTTGCAGACATAGCTTCACCATTATTCCAGTCATCATTGTTCGCCACACCATCTTTATTTGTATCAACAGTATTACCTACAAAAAATAGATTTTTTACAGCAAGAATTGAGGCGTATGGTGTAACAGTTAAAGCGGTTACATTATTAGAAAGTATAGCTTGACCCCCATTGGAGCCAATAGATGAAATTATACGTAGTTCAATAGCTCCTTCTTTTTCAGGTTCTATCCCTAATCCTATAGCAAGATTATTAAGCTCTTTTATAGTCCATTTATAAAAACGATCGGTAGTGGTTGCAATTACAGGTTTTTCTAATGTAGTTTCAAAATTTGTGCCCCCCAGACCTGCTTCAATAGTATAGGTAATAGGTGTATTGATATTATATGTTGCATCTTCCCAAACTAATGTAAAAACTTGTTCATCCTCCAATTCTTTGATAAGATTAACAGTTGAGTTGGCGGTAACAATCAATGGACCTTCGGTTTGATTTTCTTGAATAACAAATGCAGGGTCTTCATCTTCTATACATGCATTAAAGCATAGTATAGTAGCAAACACAAACATTAGGATTGATATTTTTTTCATGACTGTATAAATTAGATTTGTAATAGTGTTTTTAGAATCCAGTATTTTGTCCTAGATTAGGGTTGGCAGCTCTGCTAGATGCTGGAATTGGAAATAGTTTAAAATGATCAGGAATAGCAGAACCATTTGGAGCACCACCTTTGTACCTCCAGTTGTAGTTTCCTCCAGTATATTTATCATACCTAATTAAATCTTGTCTTCTATGAGCCTCCCAGTATAGTTCTCTAGCTCTTTCATCAAGTATAAAATCTAATGTAAGTTCTGATTCTAGTATATCTCCAGAGTTATCTCCAAATGCTCTTCCTCTAAGGATATTGATATATTCTAAAGCTGTTGCAGGATTACCGCCGCCACCTCTAAGGTGTGCTTCTGCATACATTAAGTATACATCGGCTAGTCTGAATAAAGGAAAATCAGTATCAACAAAACTTACACTTTGACCAGGCTGGCCACCTGATGTTATATTTGAATATTTGTTTACGAGATATCCTTTAGAAAAATCTGTAAAATCGCTACCTATTTCAATAGGCCTGTCTACTGGTGCATCTGTATTGGTAGGATCAGAGCTTATATCCTGAGTTACCAAAGTGTTTCTTTTGTCATTCTGAAAAATAGGGTCAGTAACAAATAGCTCAGAGAATTGTTTTCTTGCTCGAAATAAGGTGGTATACCCTTCAACACCTAAAGAAGCAGGAGTAGGTTTGAATCCATCTGCGTTTTGTTGCCCTTGAATGATAATAGAAGCTCCCCCAAAATTCCTTACGTTTGCACCATCACTTACAATGGGGAAAATGATTTCGGTTTGCGCACCATTGCTATCGTTGTCTGCAATAAAGTTGTATAGATAATTAGAGGTTAATGAATATCCACTATTAATAATCTCTTGGCATGCTTGTAAACAATCTGCATAACGACCTTTACCTTTACCCAGATACACTTCGGCATTCAGGTATATTTTTGCTAGAATCATCTTGGCAACACCTTTATTTGCTCGGGCATAGTTTTGACCTGGGTTTACATCCAGAAGATCAGAATCAACAGCAAGAAGTTCTTTTTCTATATAATCAAATAATTGTTGTCCTTTGATTTCCTGAACTCTTATAAACCCTACAGCATCATTTTCTGTAGCAAAAGGAGCCCTACCATATAAATCCAAGAGGTGATAATATGCCAATGCTCTAAGTACTCTAGCTTCTGCTCTAAAGGTTTTGATTTCATTTCTGAGATCACTAGAAACACCCCTTTCATCTAGCTTAGCACTTGTAGTTTGGCGTAAAAATTCATTTGCTAATGAGATTTCAAAAGTTGCTCTAGCCCAAAAACCAAGTACAATTACATTATTTGCATCCCATGAATTTCTTTGAATTTCGCGAATACCAGGATCATTTTCATAACTCCAAATTACTTCATCCGTAGAAACATCTTGCATATTAAATAAACCTCGTATGTATTGACTTGTACCAGGGTCTATACCTTTTAAGTTAGATTGATCTGGGCTTCCACTGGAATTTGCATCAAGACCAACTAGAGATAAATTGGCATATACACCACCCAAAGCTTTTAAGTAATCTTCTCTGGTGTTAAATACATCACTAGCCAGTAAATCATCGTCATCCTCTAGTTTTATATCTAAATCCCCTTCACAAGAACTAAAGATACTCAAGGATAGAAATGTGTATAAAAAAATCTTATATAGTTTCATTTCTTAATTTTTTAGTATTTATAATTTAACCCAAATAAAAGTGTTCGTCCTCTGGGAAAGATTGTCTTATCAACTCCATTATTTTGAATCTCTGGGTCTAATCCAGAGTAATCTGTGATAATAAATGCATTTTGTACGCCAGTCCATAGACGAAGACTAGATACACCTTTCATAATATTATGAAGTGTATATCCTAGTGTGATATTATCCATTCTGAGAAAAGACGCATCTTCTATATAGTAATCAGATAGGATTACATCAGGAGTATTTTGAAAATTAGTATCTACAATAGAAGAAGGAGTATTACTAAATACAGTTCTAAAAGCATTACCTAATTGCGCATTTTTTGAATTGACGTTGTTATATATTTCTCCGCCTATATTTGACCTCATGCTAAAACTAAAATCGAAATTTTTATAGTTTAAATTAGATTGTAGTCCCATAATAAGATCAGGGGTACCTTTACCAGAGATATACCTATCATTGTTGTTAATGATGCCATCATTATTAAGATCGGCATAGGCTCCTTCTATAGGGTTTCCTTGATCATCATAGATTTGTGCATAAGTAAAAAAGGAATAAGGAGCTTCTCCTTGTCTTTGTATCTGTATAGTATTTCCTGTACCTCCATCAATATCAGTAGTTAATATATCTTGATTGAATGCCAAGTTTCCTATTTCACGATCTATATAAGTGGCATTATAACTTACATTCCAGTTAAAATCACTTTTTTGAATAATATTAGCATTAATAGTGAATTCAATACCTTGTGTAGTGAATTTACCAATATTTTGGAATCCTTGATTAGAAAAGTTTGCTGCATCAGGAATAGGAGCTTCAGAAAGTAAATCGTCTGATTCTTTTCTAAATACATCAATAGCACCACTAATTCTGTTTTTAAAGAAACCATAATCTAAACCGATATTGTATTCTGTTATTTTTTCCCACTCTATATTTTCATTCCTAAACTGAGGTTGTACAATGTTTATGACGTTGCCATCAAGAATATATTGAGTAAGAGGGCTACTTCTTCTGTATCTTTCTAGGTATGCATACGCTTGACTAATATCTTGTTGACCTGTTATACCATATCCTAATCGTAATTTTAGGTTGCTTAGTACAGTAGAATTTTTCAAGAAATTCTCTTCACTTATTTGCCACCCAAAAGATGCTGAAGGAAAATATCCCCATCTATTGTTTTCACCAAATCTAGACGTTCCATCTCTACGTATAGATGCAGATAAAAAGTACTTATCATTGTATTTTAAGTTTGTTCTTGCAAAGTAGGCCAGAAGAACCTGATCAGGGTCAATAGTTCTTTCTGAGGCAGACCCTGGATCACGTTGATTACCAGTTTCAAATCTATCAAAATCAAATTTTTGATAAGAGTATCCACCAGTGGCTTCGATGTCTAACCTATTAAGAGTTTTGGTATAGGTAAGATAAGCATCCAGAAGACGGTTTTTGATTAATAAATCAGTATCTGTCTTAGATCCCAAAAACTCCCCTTGAGTTGCATTGAAACCAAGTGCACTTTGTGTAGAAACTTCTTTGAAGCGGTCAGTTTCACTGTCATCCAATCCCAAATTTACAATAGCTCTCAAATCAGGGAAAAAGTGCAGTTGATAATCGAGTTTTATATTCCCAAAATATCTTCTTACGTTGGCAATTTCTCTAGTTTGTAATAATTCTGCCAATGGGTTTCTTTGTACATTACCAGAAGCAAATCCAGTAGTTGCATCTCTATATTCAAAAAAACCATCATACGGAGAATTTGCATCAAATACTGGTTGTGTAGGGTCAAATGTAATAGCCGCTCCTTCTACTCCTGGGGCAAAACGATTTTTTTCAAAATTCAGATTAGCATTAACATCGATTTTAAGATGATTGTCAAATAACTTTGGGTTTAGAGAAAGAGAAGTAGTTGTTCTTTCAAATTTAGAAGTTTTTCTAAGCCCTTCTTGATCAGCTCTTCCTATAGATATTCTTGTGGGTAATGCATCCATAAGAGAACCGCTTACAGATAGATTGTGATCTGTAGAAAAAGCAGTTCTGTATATTTCATCTTGCCAATCTGTACTGGCAGTACCTAGCTCAGCGACTCTTGCAGGTAAATTTTGGGCTATAAATGCTCTGTACTCATCAGCAGAAAATACATCTACAGTTTCGTTAGCGCGAGTTATACTAGTTTTAGAATTTAAGCTAATTTGTAATTTCTTTTTTCCTTTTTTGGTAGTAATTATAATAACACCATTGGCACCACGATTACCATATATAGCTGCAGCAGATGCATCTTTTAGTATAGAAAAAGATTCGATATCATTTGGGTTGATTGCAGAGAGAATAGATCTAGAACCATTGGCCAAATCTCCTGAGTCATTTAGAGGAAGCCCATCTATAACGATCAAAGGGTCATTTGAAGCATTCAGAGAGGCTCCTCCTCTAATTCTTATTTCAGAATTGGCGGCAGGGCCTCCATTGGTATTGATAGATACTCCTGCAATTTTACCATTGAATAGATTTTCTGCGGTAACATTGTTACCTGTATTAAAATCTTTTGTAGTAATAAGAGCTACAGACCCTGTTAGGTCTTTTTTTCTGGTAGAACCATAACCAACGACTACTACTTGTTCTAGTTCTGCAGCATCTTCTTCTAGAGCAATATCAAGAGAGGTTTGACCATCATAGGGTATTTCTTGAGCTACAAATCCAACATAAGAAAACACAATAATATCTCCAGTATTGATATTGGGTAATGAATAGGCTCCATCAAAATCAGAACTTGTTCCATTGGTAGATTCCTTAACAATGATATTTACACCAGGAATGGGTTGACCATTTCCTGCATCAGTAATTGTTCCCTCAACAACTGACTGTGCAAAAAAGCTCATTGGTAAGAACCAGAATAAAAACAATGCGCTTTTGGTAAATGTTTTCATATAAATTAAATTAGTTTTTGATTGTTTTACGTCTTATATTCTCGCTTTCTGCAACCAAAGTATGTAAATTTTGAGTTAAATTTTTATCAATTTGTAATCAGAATCTTACGCAAACGTTTGCGTGTGGAAAACTTTTGAAATTCTATTAAAATTTTAAGCATTATTCTGGGCATATAGCATATTTTGATGCTTAAATTTGGTTTTTGATAAATAGAAAATACTTGACACGTATGTTGTAATGATCTAAAAAATGCTGTTTTTTTAGTTTATTTCATAAAAAGGAATAAAAACCAGGTAAGGAAAAATAAATGAAACAAAAAGTAACATTAAAACAAATAGCAAAGGAATTGGATGTTTCTATTTCTACTGTATCAAAAGCATTAAAAGATAGTGCAGAAATCAGTTTAGATACCCGACAAAAGGTAAAAGCTTTTGCTAAATTATATAATTACAAACCTAATAATATAGCGTTAAGCCTTAAGAATAGAAAAACAAAGACAATTGGTGTGATTATACCAGAGATAGTACATCATTTTTTTACAACTGTAATCGGAGGAGTAGAGAAGGTTGCTAATGCGAAAGGATATAATGTCATTATTTGCTCCTCTAATAATTCTTTTGATAAAGAGGTGATTAATATGGAAATGTTGGCAAGTGGTAGTGCTGATGGGTTTATTTTATCTGTAGCAAAAGAAACACAACTCAAAAAGGATTATCATCATATTCAGGAAACTATGAGTCAAGGCATGCCTGTTGTTCTTTTTGATAGGATTATTGATGAGATAGTCTGTGATAAAGTAATTATTGATGATGCAAAAGGGGCCCAAATGGCAACAAATCACCTACTATCTATAGGTTGTAGAAATATTGCGATCATTACTACAGTAGATTATATAAGTGTAGGAAAATTAAGGACAAATGGATACTTACGAGCACTTAGGGGGTATGATATACCAGAAAAAGAAGAGTTTATTCTTAAAATAGAAGATGTAGGTAATTGTGAAGCAGAGATTTCTGAATTTTTATTAAATAAAGATATTGATGCAGTTTTTGCGGTAAACGAACTTTTTGCGGTTACGGCTACCAAAGTTCTGAACGAACAAGGGAAAACAGTACCCAATGATGTTGCAATTATTGGTTTTACAGATGGAATTTTATCTAAACATTTTATTCCTAGTTTAACTACTATTAGTCAGCATGGAGAAGATATGGGAATACGAGCCGCCAAGCTTTTGATTGATAAATTAGAATGCGATGATACTGAGGCAGAAGAGTATAGGACTGTTATTATTGATACAAGTTTGGTAGAAAGAAAATCTACAAAAAAATAATCTCAAATCTTTTTAATTAAAAAATTATAATATCTTTGACCCCGATCAAAACTTATATTCTCACTTTCTACATAAAATAAGTTTTGATAAGTCATGCGCTTATCAGTGTAATTATTAAACATTCACTATAATGAACAAGCGTACATTAGGATTCTGGGAAATCTGGAACATGAGTTTCGGTTTTTTAGGAATTCAATTCGGTTTTGCTTTGCAAGGCGGATTTATGTCTCGAATATTCCAAACATTAGGAGCAGAAAAAGATGCGATACCTTTATTGTGGATTGCAGCGCCATTAACAGGACTTTTAGTGCAACCTATAATCGGATATCTAAGTGATCGTACTTGGAGTGCCAAATGGGGGCGTCGTAGACCTTACTTTTTGATAGGTGCTATATTGAGCTCTTTGGCTTTGTTTATAGTACCACATTCTCCCTTTTTATGGGTTGCGGCTGGACTTTTATGGATTTTAGATGCCTCTATTAATATTTCTATGGAACCTTTTAGGGCTTTGGTAGCAGATAAATTACCAGAATCTCAACGCTCATATGGTTTTGTAACTCAGACATTGATAATTGGTATTGGTACCTGGGTAGCTAGTAATTTACCTTGGGTGATTTCACAAATGGGAGTAAGCGATGCTGCTCCTACTGGAGTTATTCCTATGTCTGTAAAAATAGCTTTTGCTATTGGTGCTTTTATTTTTCTGGTAAGTATCTTATATACTGTATTTACTACTTCTGAATATCCTCCAGAAGATATGGAGGAGTTTGAAAAAGAGAAAAAAAGAAAAAATCAATTCATTCCTGATATATTGAATAATATTGGCAGTATGCCAGTTACAATGAAAAAATTAGGATTGGTTCAGTTTTTTAGCTGGTTTGCCTTTTTTACTATGTGGAGTTTGGCAAACCCTGCATTGACAGAGCATGTGTTTAAGACACCAGCTCCCATAGAATCAGCATATAATATGACTGCGAATGAATCTGCTTTGGCATTTGAAAAAGCGAATACAGCATTTCAAAAATCATCTAATGAGGTAGGCAGATATATGGGAACCTATGGGTTGTCATCTATGGCATTCGCATTGTTACTTACTTTTTATACTTCGAGAAAGAGAATCAATAGAAAATGGATTCATTTATGCGCTCTCATCTTGGGAGGAGTAGGATTTATTTCTATGTATTTTATCCCTTCACCAGAATGGTTGCTTCTTTCTTTTACATTAATAGGTTTTGCTTGGGGGAGTATTTTGTCTATGCCTTATGCTATGCTTTCTAGTTCTGTTGATCCCAAAAAAATGGGAGTCATCATGGGGATATTCAATATGTTTATTGTATTGCCGCAAATTATAGCTGCGTTAGGAGGAGTTAATATAGCATATAAAATTATTGGAGAAGAAACAATTAATGCAATGTTGATAGCTGGAATAAGTCTAATCATTGCAGGTCTTTGCAATCTGCTTATAACCAATAAAAACGCAATAACATATAACCCTAAAGAAGCATAACATAATGAGAAAAGCATTTATATTCGATCTTGACGGTGTTATTGTAGATACCGCAAAATATCATTTTTTAGCATGGAAAAACCTAGCAAATAGTTTAGGTATTCATTTTACTGCAGAACAGAATGAGCAGTTAAAAGGAGTAAGTAGGATACAGTCTTTGAAAAAAATTCTAGAATGGGGTGATAAAACCATATCAGAAAAAGAGTTTACGCAATTAATGGCTGTTAAAAACGAAGAGTATCTAGCATATATATCAAAGATGGGAACCAATGAGATTTTACAAGATGTTCCTAGAGTATTGGATTATTTAATATCAAAAAAGCAAGCAGTAGGTTTAGGTTCAGCTAGTAAAAACGCAAGGATTATACTAAAAAGGGTATCACTTTATGATAGGTTTGATACAATTGTAGACGGAACAAATGTTTCTAAGGCAAAACCTGATCCCGAAGTATTTTTATTGGCAGCAAAAGACTTAGGAGTTTCTGCCAAGAATAGTATTGTGTTTGAAGATTCTGTAGCAGGAATCGAGGCCGCAAATACTGCAGGGATGATTAGTATTGGTATTGGTGACAAAAAGATCTTACATAAAGCAGATTACATTTTTACAGATTTTACAGAAATAAAAGAAGAATTTATAAATCAGTTGATCAAAAACAACTGAGATTTAAGGCACTATATAAAGAGATTGTTTAGAGAAAACTTTGATAAAAAGTAGAAAAACAATCGTATAGAGTGGCTTAGTATGAATAAAAAATAACAGATGAATCAGGATTATATAAAGCCAGATAACTGGTCAATTATTGAAGAAGGATTTGATGCAGAGAAAGTTAAATCTTCTGAAAGCCTTTTTAGTTTAGGAAATGGAGCAATGGGACAACGCGCTAATTTTGAAGAAGCGTATTCAGGAGATACTTTTCAAGGAAGTTATATTGCAGGGGTGTATTATCCCGATAAGACCAGAGTAGGGTGGTGGAAAAATGGGTATCCAGAGTATTTTGCCAAGGTGCTTAATGCACCAAATTGGATTGGTATTAATGTAATGGTAAATGGTGAAAACCTAGATTTACATAGATGTACATCGATTACTAATTTTAGGAGAGAATTAAATATGAAAGAAGGCTGGTATCAACGTTCTTTTAATGCGGTTTTATCTAATTCTATAGAAGTATCAGTAAAATCTACTCGTTTTTTATCTCTGGAGATGGATGAGGTAGGGGCTATTCGATACGAGGTAACCCCAATAAATAAAGATGCTGTTATAGAATTCACCCCCTATCTTGATTCAGGAATAACAAATGAGGATACTAATTGGGATGATAAATTCTGGGATACTTATGACCTTGCCCACAATAAGAATTCTGGATATATTCTTTCTAAAACGATGAAAACCGATTTTCATGTATGTACAGCAATGTTGAATCATATTTTTGTTGATGGAAAGCAGCAAGAAATCCATCCTAAAACAGAAATCAATGGTACGTATGTAAATCTAAAATATGCTTTGCAATCTTCTAAAGGGACAACGGTAAGTATTGTAAAATACGGAGGATATACAGTATCTTCTAATCATAGAGAAAGTGATTTAGAATATATAAGTTCTGCAATACTTCAAAAAGCTTCAAAATTAGGGTTTGATGCTCTATTAGAGAAACAGAAAAAAGCTTGGGAAACAATATGGGATATGTCTGATATTGTCATCAAAGGAGATGTAAAGGCACAGCAAGGGATACGATTTAATATTTTTCAATTAAATCAGACATATCTGGGCAAGGATGCCAGATTAAATATAGGCCCTAAAGGATTTACTGGTGAAAAGTATGGAGGAAGTACTTACTGGGATACAGAAGCATATTGTATTCCGTTTTATATGGCTACCAAAAATCAAGAAGTCGCTAGAAATTTGTTGACATATCGTTATCATCACTTGGATAAAGCTATTGAGAATGCTAAAAAACTAGGATTCATTAATGGAGCAGCACTATATCCAATGGTGACCATGAATGGCGAAGAATGTCATAATGAATGGGAAATCACTTTTGAAGAAATTCATCGTAACGGTGCAATGGTTTTTGCGATCTATAATTATGTTAGATATACAGGAGATTATAGGTATATACCAGAGAAAGGGCTAGAAGTAATGATAGCAATTGCTCGTTTTTGGCATCAGAGAGCAACATTCTCTACTGATAAAAATAAATATGTAATTCTGGGAGTTACAGGACCCAATGAATACGAAAATAACATTAATAATAATTGGTATACAAATTACTTGGCAAAATGGTGTATCGAATATTGTGTTAAAAATATAGATACCGTAAAAGAAACATACAAAGAAGACTATGATAGAATTATAAGAAAAACAAATATAAGTCAGACAGAAATTCAAGCGATGTTAGAGGTCGCTAAGAAGATGTATTTTCCGTATTCAGAAAAATATCAGGTATACTTGCAACAAGATGGATTTCTTGATAAAGAATTGATTACTGTTAAAGATCTAGATACATCACAACGACCAATTAATCAAAAATGGAGTTGGGATCGTATATTACGTTCTCCTTATATAAAACAAGCAGATATACTTCAAGGGTTTTATATGTTTGAAGATAAATTTACCAAAGAAGAGTTAAAGCTTCATTTTGATTTCTATGAGCCATTTACGGTACATGAATCTTCACTTTCTCCATGTGTACATAGCATTCTGGCTGCTACATTAGATAGAATGGATCAAGCATATGCATTTTACCTTAGAACATCAAGGCTTGATCTTGATGATTATAATAAAGAGGTTGAAGAGGGGCTGCATATTACCAGTATGGCTGGAACATGGATGAGTATTGTAGAAGGGTTTGGAGGACTTAGAATGAAAGATAATAAACTCTCTTTTGCTCCAAAAATACCTAAAGAGTGGAGCGGATATGTTTTTAATGTAAACTATAGAAATCAAATTCTTAGAGTCGATGTTTCTCAAGAAGGTACTTCTTTTAGTCTAGAAGGAGATCAGGAATTACTAATTTACGTAAATGGTAAAGAGCTTACTATTACTCCTGATACTCTTGTTACTGTCTAATAGAAACTAATAATTAATGTAACCATAGAAAATTTTGAACCATGAAAAAAATTACAATAGGCTTTGTTACTGCTATACTTTTGTTTTCTTGTGGGAAAACAAAAAAAGAAGAAGTAGTAAACAACCAAGAGATAAAGGTTGAGAAAGAAGTGAAAAAAGAAGTGCTTCAGCCAATTGATAACGAAGCGATAGAAAATGCAGTCATTTATGAAGTAAATATTCGCCAATATTCTGAAGAAGGTAGTTTTAATGCATTTACCAAAGATATTCCTGTTTTGAAACAAATGGGAGTCAAGATAGTATGGGTTATGCCAATTTATCCGATTTCTACCACCAAAAGCAAAGGATCACTAGGAAGTTATTATGCGATATCAGATTATACTACGGTCAACCCTGAGTTTGGTACTATTGAAGATTTTAGAGAATTAGTAAAAACTGCTCATGATAATGGGATTTATGTCATTTTAGATTGGGTGGCAAATCATACAGGGTGGGATCATATATGGTTAAAAGAACACCCAGAATATTATACCAAAGATAAAGATGGTAATATAACACATACTGTTGATACAGACTGGACCGATATAGCTGATCTTGATTATAATAATCAAGAGATGCGGAAGCAGATGAAAGATGCTATGATCTACTGGTTACAAGAAGAGGGAATAGATGGTTTTAGGTGTGATGTTGCAGGAATGGTTCCTACTGATTTCTGGGACAATACAGTACGAGAACTTAAGAAGATAAAGCCTGTATTTATGTTAGCAGAAGGATGGGAACCAGAATTGTTAAAGAATGCTTTTGATATGGGTTATGGATGGGATACTCATCATAAAATGAATGATATTGCTCAAGGAAAAGCAGGTGTTAGCCAATGGGATAAAAGGATGACTCAAATAGATTCTATGTATACAAAGGATAATATCTTAATGAATTTTACATCTAATCATGATGAAAATTCATGGAATGGAACGGTACAGGAGAGAATGGGAGAGGCCAAAGAGATGTTTGCAGTACTTTCATATCTTACTCCAGGTATGCCTTTGATTTATTCAGGACAAGAATATGATATGAATAAACGCTTATTGTTTTTTGAGAAAGATACTATTAAGAAAGAAAAAGGAGTGTTTTTTCCTTTGTATGAAAAGTTAGGTAAACTAAAAAATACAAATCCAGCACTACATACAGGAAAGAATGCAGCAACCTATAAAAGGATTCAAACCTCTGATGATACCAAAATTTTGGCATTTGCGAGGAACAAAGAAGAACATAAAATACTTTTTATAGCAAATATGACAAAAGATGTAATGTCATTTAATATAGAATCTACAGGTAAGTTTAAAGATTATTTCTCGGGAAAAATGATAGAAATGGCACCTAATAATGTTTATGAATTTAAACCGTGGCAGTATATGGTTTTGGTTAAATAATAATCAAAACAAGTGTTAATTTGTAAAACGATCTGTTGAAACAGGTCGTTTTTGTTTACATATTATTTATAAAAATAAAGAGTTTATAGATCAGTATTTTTTTGTAAAATGGTTTTATTCTTAAAAATATTTCATGAAAACATGTTAAAAACATGCATTTTACTTTTGTAAGTACCTAATTTATCAACCGAAAACGTTTTAGTTTTTTTGCAAATTAGGTTATTACTATCAATAACGATAGATTTGACTCAATGGCAAAAAAAGTTGAAAATATAGCGGTGCTAACTTCTGGTGGAGATGCTCCGGGGATGAATGCCGCGATTCGTGCGGTTGTTCGTGCATGTAGTTACTATAAGGTAAAATGTTATGGTGTTTATAAAGGATATGAAGGTCTTATTAATAATGAGATCGAAGAGCTAAACGCTCGTTCTGTACGAAATATTATAAATAAAGGAGGAACTTTTCTTAAATCTGCTCGTTCTAAAGAATTTAGAACTATTGAAGGAAGAAAGAAAGCATATGATAACCTTATAAAAAATAATATTGATGCACTTGTTGTGATAGGTGGAGACGGTAGTTTTACTGGTGCATTGAAATTATCTGAAGAGTTTAATTTTCCAGTAGTTGGTATTCCAGGAACTATAGATAATGATATCAATGGAACAGATTATACTATAGGATATGATACTGCCCTGAATACTGTGGTAGAAGCCATTGATAAAATAAGAGATACTGCAAGTTCTCATAACCGGTTATTTCTTATAGAGGTGATGGGTAGAGATGCAGGAGATATAGCTTTGAATGCTGGAATAGGAGCAGGAGCAGAAGAAATATTGATACCAGAAGAAGATATGGGAGTAGAACGGCTTCTGGATTCACTAAAGAAAAGTAAAAAGACAGGAAAAACCTCTAGTATTATAGTTGTTGCAGAAGGCGATAAATCAGGTAAGAATATTTTTGAACTGGGTGAATATGTTGAGCAAAATTTAGATGATTATGAGGTGAGAGTATCAGTTTTAGGACATATTCAAAGAGGAGGCCCCCCTAGTTGCTTTGATAGAGTATTAGCCAGTAAATTGGGAGTAGGAGCTGTAGAAACATTATTAGAAGGTAGAAGTGAAGTAATGATTGGAATCGTACATAAAGTAGTCTCGGTTGTACCACTTAAAACAGCATTGGATAAGAGATTACAAAAACACGATAGATTAATAAAAGTAGCCGATATTACTTCGGTATGATATAACCACAGTCAGTATAAATTAAAACAACTAAATTTTTAAATATGAGTACGTTAAAAATTGGAATTAACGGTTTCGGAAGAATTGGTAGAATTGCTTTTAGAATTGCTTCTAAACGTGATAATGTAGAAATAGTAGCAATTAATGATTTATTAGATGTAGAGCATTTAGCATACTTATTAGAATATGATTCTGTACATGGAAAATTTGATGAATCAATTGAGGTAAGCAATGGTAACCTTGTTGTTGATGGAAGAGAAATTCGTGTAACAGCAGAACGTAATCCAGAAGACCTAAAATGGGATGCTGTTGGAGTAGATGTTGTTATGGATTGTACAGGAATCTTTACAACATTGGATTCTGCAAATGCACACCTAAAAGCAGGCGCTAAAAAAGTGGTTATTTCTGCACCATCAAAAGATGCTCCTATGTTTGTGATGGGAGTAAATCATACTGATGTTAAAGCTACCGATACTATTGTTTCTAATGCTTCATGTACTACAAACTGTTTAGCTCCATTGGCAAAAGTTATTGATGATAATTTTGGAATAGAAGAAGGGTTGATGACAACAGTACATGCTGCTACTGCCACGCAAGCTACAGTTGATTCGCCTTCTAGAAAAAACTATAGATTAGGACGTAGTGCATTAAATAATATTATTCCTTCTACTACTGGAGCAGCAGTAGCAGTTACCAAAGTAATTCCTGCTTTGCAAGGAAAATTAACAGGAATGGCATTTAGAGTTCCAACAGCAGATGTTTCTGTAGTAGACCTTACTGTGAAGACTAAAAAATCGGTGTCTTATGAAGATCTTAAGGCGGTAGTAAAGAAAGCTTCAGAAAATGAATTAAAAGGTATTTTAGGATATACTGAGGAGGCTGTAGTTTCTCAAGACTTTGTAGGAGAATCTCAAACTTCTGTTTTTGATGCTAATGCGGGAATTTCACTTAATGACAATTTCTTCAAATTAGTATCATGGTATGATAATGAATACGGATACTCTTCTAAGTTAGTTGATTTGTCAATTCACGTAGGAAATTTATAAAATTTAGATATAGTTATGTCAGCTTGAGCTTGTCGAAGATTTATTTTTGTAAATAAAAATTTTCAACAAGCTCAGTCGTCTGACTTTCAAAATATTTTTAAGAGTATTGTATATACTCTATGCTAACAACAAACAAAATTATAAATGATTTTATTAGCAGACGGCGGTTCTACCAAATGTGATTGGATTCTTCTTGATGATTCAGGAGAAATCGTTTTTAAAACTCGTACAGAAGGATTAAACCCTGCTGTATTTGAGAAATCTTTGCTAGAGGAAAGAATAAATAAAAACGAAGAGCTTTATGCATATCGAGATAAGGTTGATATCGTAAACTTTTATGGAGCAGGATGTGGTACTATAAAGCCTACGATGGTATTAAAAAAAGTTTTTGAAGAGTTTTTTACCAATGCTAACGAGATTGTAGTCAAAGAGGATATGGTTGCCGCAGTATATGCAGCTACTACAGAACCAGGGATTGTATGTATATTAGGTACAGGTTCTAATAGTTGTTATTTTGATGGCGATGATATTCATATGTCTGTAGATTCTCTAGGATATATTCTTATGGATGAAGCAAGTGGAAATCACTTCGGAAAAAGATTAATCCGTGATTATTATTATAAGAGAATGCCACCAGAGGTTGCATCAGAGTTTGAAAAACAGTTTGATCTCTCATCAGATGCAATAAAAGAAAATTTGTATAAAAGAGAGAACCCTAATACATATTTGGCATCTTTTGCAGAGTTTATTTTTACGAGTGAACGCAATGGGTATTTTTATAAAATTATAACAGAAGGTATTCAAGAGTTTATAGAAACTAGAGTATTGTGTTTTCCTGAGGCTCAGAATGTTCCTGTACATTTTATAGGGTCAATAGCTCATTTTAGCGAAGATATTATAAGGGCAGCAGTTTGGCCATACCATCTTACAGTTGGTAATATCGTAAGAAGACCCATCGACGGAATTATTGATTATTATCGTAATGAAGTAATTAAAAAAAAAACTAAGGTGATATAATACTACTATATAAATTAAGATAGAATTAAGCCAATGCCTGCTTGATTAGATCCAAAGCTTTTTCTGAATATGTAATTTTTAGAGCGGATTCATGTCCTTTCTCAGACATCTTATGCCATGTTTTTTGTAGAATGGTGATTATTTTATCATCAGTATGTTTTAATAAAAAATCTTCATAATAAAAGTCGAGAAAAACTAAACAGATTACATCTTCAAGAGTTTGAGTATCTGTATCTTTTTTTAGTTTTTTCTTTTGAATTAAAAAAGAAACTCTATCAATTGTTTCTGTATCATACCCTATTTGAGTAAGAATTTCTGAAGCTTTTGAAGCATGAAATTTCTTTAACTCTTCTCTCCATTTTAGATACCCGATGCGATCCATAGGGTAGCTATTTCTTGGTATTTCCCATCTGCAAATATGTTGAGATCTAGCAGCAAGTTTGAGAGCTTCTGATGCATTTGGATCAAATTGTTCTAGCGTAGTAGTCATTCGCTGTCCATAGATTAATTCTTTGGCTACTATTTCATTATTTACTTCTTCTTTATTAGGATCTTTTGCATTAGCCTTATCAATATCTGCATAAGCTCTGGTTAATTTATCTATAGACATAAATGGATTATTTTATAAAGAAACAAATGTAGAATTTTTATAGTACTAAACATAATATTGTATTTTGAATTCATGCTTACTCGATTTAAAAATATAGTAATACTATAATTGTTAATACATATGTGAAAAAGTATTCTTTGCTCATATTTTTTTAGTTGTTTTTAAACTTAATTTTACAGTTGTATTTGATAAACTTATACAGAGCTATTATTTGATGTAAAAAGTTTAAGAAAAATGAATTACTAGTATGACAGAATATGTACTTCTAACAGATGATCAAAGTTACTTTGTTGAATATCTCATCGGAGAATTAGTATTGTCTAATAGTATCAGTGAAGCAATGAAATTTAATGATGAACATCTTGCTCAAAGATTCAAGAAAATGCTACATAGCTCTTGTGAATTAATAACTAGTGTAAATACTTATATAGGATAAATATTTGATATATAATCTTATTTAGTACTATCCACGAATCAACCTGAATACATAATCTAGTTCAGGATCTTTACCCTCAATCAAATCATCTAGAGTATATATGATATGTTTATCAGGAGGTATCCCTAATCCTTTAGGAATAGTTGTATCTTTTACATAATGACTAATTTTTTCCATAGGTAATACCATACTTATTTTAGAATTAGGCAATTCATAATATATGATAAATCCACCGTTATGAGTATAATAGCCTCCTCCAGTTTCTTCTCCTATTAATGTGATTTTAGGGTTGTTTTTAATATTTAAAGCAAATATAGCACCAGCATCAAATGTAGTACCACCAGCCAAAACATAGATGTTTCCTTGAAATCTATTTCTATCAGGAACCATAATTACTTCCATATCATCAAAATCAAGTTTCCATCCATCATATATAGGATGGTGATAAAATTTATCTTTTAAGAATTCTTTTTCATTCAAAAATGTTTGAGTCGCATATTTACGCTCAGGAACAGAGAGTGATGCGACATACTCACTAGTAAATTGTTTGAATATAGAACTGGTAATAAAAGAATACAGATGAACTGCATTAGACCTGAACCCTCCATCATTATGCCTAATATCAATGACAAGGTTTTTAATTTTCTTTTTATTAATTTCTTTAAAAATCGTCAATAGCTTTGATTTAAAAAGTCTTACATCACTTTTAAACGAATTAATTACTAATACAGCTGTATTTAACTCTTTGTTGTAATGTACAAAAGGGGTTTTATTACCGACATAGGTATTAAAAAAATCAAAACCATTTTCTTTATTGTGATATTTTGCAAAATAAGAATTACGTTTTGTGTTTCTGTGCTTAACTTTTATGAAAGATTCAGCAGCAATCGTATTACTTTTTGTGGCTCCGGTGGGTTCTGTGTAATCGATATCAAATTGTTTAGAAATACCGTATTCATATCCATAAAACAATCCAAATCTAAGTTCTATATCTCTATATTTTTTGGTGAGATTATACCCATCGCAAGAAACATATTTTTTTAAGTTATCTAAGATTATAGAAGCTTTCTCTCCATTGATTCTATTTATTTTTGATCCAATAGGGATTCCGTAATCATTAGTGTCTGTATATAAATCTGTATGTATTATTTTTAGAATTAATGGAAAATAATATTGATCAGTTTTTATAGAGTTAGGAGCAAACAATAAAAGATGTCCATCCTTAATTTTGTCTGTAATGGTAAGCATTTTTTTATATAAATCTATATCAGATTGTTTTGACGAAATAGATTCTTTTGTGGTATTAAAAATATAGTTCAGAGAATCACTATCAATGTATTCATATAGATTGGGGTGCCCTTTTTTGAGTATATTTTCAAAAATCTCAAAATCTTCTCTACTAGATAGAGAATCCATTGGTTTTTGAGCATAGAGCACACAATTGAATATGCAAAAAAGTACAATAGACTGTATTTTTTTCATTTTATAACTTTTGAAAAGGTATTATAATTGACTGATTAAGATTGGTAACTGTTGCAATCTTCTGTTTTTCCCAGATGTAAAAGTAATAAAATTGTGAAACGAATTCAGGTATTGATACGTATTTAATTATAAGCTATGTATGACCAAAAGTAGTGGTGATAGTATTCTCTTTTGATTATTTATATTTTTAATTTAATCTTTGTAACTGTTTTTTAATTTTTTTGATGGCAGATTCTATAGACTTTTCAGGTTCTATAACATTGTATTCTCCCCAAAACACTGGATCAGAAAACCCAGAAGCTTCATCACTAATAATAATGGAAGGCTTTAGTTGATTTCTTTGTTTAATAGATAGGTTATCAGTGTTTTTCTTCCAGTCGGTAACCGCCATTTCGACATTCAATTTATATAAAGAATTGAATAATTTCTTTTTCCAATTAACTTTTACATTCATATTAACCTTACCGTAGCTATAATACCATTTTCCGTTTTTTTGCCGATAATCGATGGCGTAACTAACTTTAGTGAGGTTAACTTTTGCTTTTTTAGGTTTTTTACGAACAAACATTTTACTTACTTCTTCTTTATTTTCCATATTTAGGCTATACACAGCTTTGGTTACAGCAAAACTTTTGGAATCGATATATAGTTTACCAAAATACAATGGCTCTTTTATATGTGGATGTTGTTTGAAATTAAGTACGTAGATGTCTTGGTCATTAATTTTTGTAGAGGTATCAAAACTAAAACTATATAAGTTTGGCATATTGTCAGTAAAAAGAATATCTGAATTCTTCATTAGATCAATATATAATGTAGTTGTAGGGCCTCCTTGTAGTTTTAGGGTTAGCGTGTCTAGCTTTTTATAGTCTGCACTTTTTCGGGCTTTGAATAGTTTGAGTACATCTGTTTTTTTAGATTCATATGGATTTTTATAGATATCTACAACGGCTTCAGAAAGCGATACATATGTTCTTCTTTTTTTGATGGTTTCTCTATAAAATGCAGTCATGATTGTATGCTCATTTAGATAGTTACTTCCTTTTTTTTGTATTACTTTTTTTAGGAGTTGGATTGGATCTATTGGGGTAATGCTGACTTCAGATAATTCTGTAACCGATACATTTAATTTTATTTTTAATTCTTTTCCTTCAAACTCAGAAAGCGCTATTGTTTTATCCCTATATCCTAAATAAGAGATGGTGATAGTGGTAGTATTCATATCTGCGGGAACTTTTAATAAAAACTTTCCTTCTGTATTGGTAACAGTAGATATATTAGTTTGATTTACAGAAATAGAAGCAGATATAAGCGGTTTGTTGGTTTTTTTATCAAGTATTATTCCTTTGTATTCATTATAATCAGAATTGGATGTAATATCTTGTATATAAGTATATGCGTGTGTTTGCGAGGAGAATCCTAAAACTAAAAAAACAAGAAGTATAAAAGAAATATATTTTTTACGGAATAGTTTGTTTGTTTGTTGCATCACCCAAAGTTTTTAATTGTATTTTAATAAAGAGTTTAGTGTACCTTACAAGGTAAGAAATTTTGCTGAACAAGAACGTTGTTGGTTTCTTAAAACAAAGCGTTTACTTGTAATTATATGTTTCTAGTGGTTTTGAGAATGGTTTCCGAACCAATTTTTTAATTTAATATTCAATATTTCTGTAGTATAAGGTTTTGTGATATAATCATCTAATCCTTTAGCTATATATCGTTCTGCATCACCAGGAAGCGCATTAGAAGTAATTGCAATTATAGGAGGAATTGTATTATAAGTTTTGCGTAGTATTTGAGAGGTTTGTACACCATCGATTCCTGGTAAATTGATATCCATTAGGATTAGGTCATACATGTCTTCTTGAAACATTTGTATTGCTTGTCTTCCATCTTTTGCTATATCTGATGTGCATCCTAAATATTTCAAAATTTGTTGAGATACAAGAATACTGGTATCAGAGTCTTCTATAAGTAAAACATGTAAATTGTATTTTTGTTTTTTTAAATTAGGTAAAGGTTTGTTTTCTTGAGATATAGGAGTACTCACCTTGGTTGTTTGAAAGGTAAACCAGAAGTTACTTCCTTTACCGATTTCACTTTTTACACCAATTTCTCCTTGCATAAGCTGAACTAGTTTCTCACAAATAGAGAGACCTAAACCGCTACCTTCTCCAGCTATTATTGAAGCTTGATGAAATTGACTAAAACGATTAAAAAGTGTTGCCTGATGTTTTTTATCAATACCAACTCCAGAATCAATAATCTCTACTTTAACTGTGAGGTGATCGTTTTTTTTTGATACCAAAGAAGTGTGTATTTGTATTTGCCCTTGATCTGTGAATTTTATAGCGTTACCAATAAGGTTTGAGATAATTTGAGTTAACCGCTTATTATCTGACATGATATTCTCGGGCAATTCATGAGAATAATTAGATGTTAATTCTATTTTTTTTGAAGTAGCAGTTGCCATAAATAGACCTATGTTTTGATGAATCACATCTTTAAAGTTAGTTGGCGTTGGGGAAAGACTAAATTTTCCAGCCTCCATTTTTGAAAGATCTAAAATTTGATTCAAGATATCTAATAAGTTATGTGAAGATTGATGAATAGTACTTACATATTGTTTTTGAAGGTTATCTAATTTGGTGTTTTTAAAAAGTAAATCTATCATACCAATAACACCTACCATAGGAGTTCTGATCTCATGACTCATATTTGCAAGAAAATCTTCTTTGAATTTTGAAGCTTTTAAGATTTGTTTGTTTTTTTCTTTTAATCTATCAAGATTTCTACCTCCAAACATAGCAAAGAGACCAAGAAATAAGGGGGCAGTATCTATGATATAATGAATAGGTTGTTGGTGTTGTACCCATATTACAGATTGCCATGAGAACTCTATCCCTAATCTGGCAATATCTATGCTTGTAGCCAAAATAGGAAATAGGAACCCAAATAGGATTCCATAAAATGCGTATCTAGCCGCCTCAGATTTGAACCATGATGTTCGCAACATATAGTTAGTTAAGTTACACTCTTTAATTATAAAAGAGAAGAATGTATTGGAGAATGAATTTTGGGTGTTACCATTAAATATAAGTTTTTTTAGCAAATTAATAGCTAATAGGAATCTTAAAAAAGTCCACGATAACTAGTTATCGTGGACTTTAAACCTTACTTTTATTGATCGGATTATGGCTTAAAAATGATTCTTTTAAGCTTGTATCCGTCTATTTTTATTAAATATGTTTTAGGGTCCATGTAATTTTGAATGTAGTCATCAACTTCTCCTTTGTCTAATAGTCTTCCAGACATGTTGTAAAGACTATAATTAAGGCCTTGAGGAACATCTTTTATGTGTTTAAATGTTTTTTCATCGGTACTTTGCTGGCAGGTATTGTCTGCAAGAAATCTATCAACAAAAGTGATTCTTCCTTGCTCTTCTCCTTCTAGTGTTACAGTAGCAGTATGATCGATATCGATAATGCCATTACCTGTTAAGTCTCCAAGAATAATAAGGCATGCGTTTCTTACTTTAATACGTACACCATCTTCAAGATGTAAGCTTTCTGTAATAAAAATAACACCTTCTTCAGTGTTTTCATCCAAACCATCAACGACAGTATTTTCTGTAACCGACATTAACTTATATGAAATATCGATTTTTGAGTTTGCAAATGTTAAGCTTGTTATGAACAAGAGTAGTAAAGGTAGAATTGTTTTCATAAAGTTTGGTTTTGGGGTTGAACTTTTATTTTGTAAGTTAAAACTTACTTGATGTGATTTTAAATCGTTGTAAAACACAAAATCAACGACAATATACACTTTTTTATGTTAAAAACGTAATTTTATTGAGTTTAATATAGATGCTAATAGGTAGTTTAAGAGTCATAATATCTCAAAACCCTAGTTAATACAGGAGTTTTAGGGTTTTATTTATTTTTGTTTTTTTTAACACTTTTTTTAAAGAATATACTAATTGATTGATTTTTAGTTTTTAATACGATAATAAGACTTGACTTCTCCTAAGATAAAAACACCTTTTCATAAAGAAACTATATGCGCTTATTTTGATAGTATTAATTTACTAGATAATTTAAAGAATATTACCAGAGAGTATTCGTTTTATTCATTAGATTTATTGTATTATTCTTACAACCTAATTACATCTAAAAATGGTAAAACTGCTGTTATTTTTTCAACGATTTAGTATTTGGTTTAAAATATTAATAGGGGAGTTGTATAATAACATAATTAGTCTTTTTTTTATTTTATCCTTGTATTTTGCGTTATGGCATTTCCCACAGACTTTGGATTTGTTATTAATATTAAATCAAGCAGATGCTTTTTTGTTTGAAGTCCCTTTGTATTTCTTTTTACTGATGGCTTCCGCATTTTTGATTTGGAATATCCCTAAATACTTTTACTTTTATAATTATAAGGATATTACATTTTCTAACCTTATTGGTTTTGTACCAAATCAGCATTATAAATTTCAGAGAAAGAATAAATATGCGAGATACCATTATAAGGTAAGAGTACATATGCGAAAAGTAGTTCCCAGAATTTTAGCTTTATTTTTATTGATAATATCTGCACTTAGTATCCTTAATGCGATGAAAGTGTTTGAGCTAGAGAATGTATATACAAGTTTTTTTGACCCTACCAATACATTGATCTCTAGTATATTTTTTTTACTTTTTTTTACTGAGCCTATATTTTATGAACATTTAAAAAGTTTTGTAACCAAAATTCCAAAAACCAATACTTTTATTGTGTTGTTATCAGTAGGGTTGGTGATTTTTATAATCTCTCTTGGTACTTTGAATACTCAGACAGAAAAAGATTTAGGTAATCTCTTTTTATCAAATTATGCGTTGGTATTATTTTTCTTCACATTATCATTTAATAGTTATAATTTCTTAAAGGAATTTCCCGAAAAATTATTTTATGGAATTGTTCTCGTTGCAGGCTTTATTTTATTACTATCTTTTTTGGTCCTTAATTTTATTCCAGAATGGGCTGGTAGAATAAATCCTTTATCTATTTTGATATTGTCATTGGTAAGTTTATTCATGATTAGTTTTATATTGATCTTATGCGGAAAAAAATTAAAAATGCCATTATTTACTATAACTGTCATTTTAAGTTTGTTTTTTGGTAGGCTCTTTTCAAAAGAATCAGATCACTATCAACTAGATTTAAAGAAAAGTACAGTAGTTAGAGCTACTATGGAGGAGTACATATATCAATGGATAAAAAGTCGAGAAGAAATTATCAAAAGTCAAGAAGGGTGTTTTCCAGCAATTATAGCCTCTTCAGAAGGAGGTGGTTCTAGAGCTGGATTATGGTCTTTTTTGGTACATAGTTATTTGTATGAAAAGTCTAAAGGGGAATATTTTGAGGAAAATTTATTGTCTTTGACAGGCGCTTCAGGGGGTAGTGTTGGTAATGCACTATTTTTTGCTGAAGCACAACGTGCAATGAAGAATGATACAACAGCTAATTTTAAAATAAAACAAAATAAAGAGAATAAGTATCCCGTTTTAAAATATAAAGCAAGTGCTATTTATAAAGAAAATTACTTATCAGTTGCATTATTATCATTTTTGGGGAGAGATCTTTTTAAAGAGGTAACAAGCTTATTTAGATTTAAAAATAGAGGGCAACTATTAGAAGAACAATGGAGCACTTCATACAAGAACTATTTTTCAGAAAATAATAATGGGGAAGATATTTTGCAAAGAGAATTTTTGTCTTTTTATGAAAATATCACAGACGCAAAAGGGAAGATAATAAAGAAAACTGTTCCCCCTCTTTTGTTTATAAATACGACACATACACAAACAGGAAGTTATAATATGATAAGTCCTGTAAAATATTCGCATCTAAGGGAACTTACAGGAATGAATGATTTTATAGATAATCTGCAAAAGCATTATCCTAATACTTCTATTGGATTGTCTACAGCAATGAGAATTAATGCTAGCTTTCCTTATATCACTCCAGTTGGAGAGGTGAAAAAAGTTTCAGAATCGGGTAGGATATATTCAGATCAATATGCAGATGCTGGATATTATGATAATATTGGTGGTCGAGTGTCTAAGGGAGTAGAAGAGGTTTTTAAACAGATACTGAAAGATTCTTTTCCTGATCTACAGGCAAAAATAAAATTAAAACATTTGGTCATTGCAAATGATGAGGAGCGTAAAATAATAAAAACACAAACACAACTACAAGCACCTTTGACTACTTTACAAAATGTAAGATATGGTCATACCCGAGAAATCACAAAAAAACTTGGAAGTAATTACTCTATTATGCTAAAACCTACTATGATCCCACTATTGGATACTGAAGTAGTATCAAAAGACACAGAGAAAGAAACTCTTTTAATAAAACCACTCTTGCCCTTAGGGAGGTATTTATCTACTGTAGCCATAAGATCTATAGAAGCCAGATTGAATGAGGTAAAACCAGAATTAAATTCTATTTTAACCATAAATTAAGACAGTTGTCATTTTTTTTTGTATATTTGTCAAAAATATAAAGGTATGAGTGCAGTATCTCCACTAGATTTTGATAGTTTTGAAAATAAAGGACTATTACGTTATTTAAATATCGATATCCCGTTACGTAATATGTATGATTTTATAGAATTGTCTAGAAACGGAATAGATAAAAAAGCGCTATTGCATCTAGCTAAGACAATTAGTATTGATCTTAAAGAATTAGCACATATACTTCATATGTCTGAGCGAACTATTCAACGATATGATTTGAATAAAAAGCTAAACACAGAAGCAAGTGCAAGAGTATTACAATTAGCAAAATTGTATGCCAAAGGAGAAAATATATTTGGAGATCTTACTCGTTTTAAAAATTGGATGGAACACCCTAGTGTTGCTTTGGCTATGAAAAAACCAAAAGAATTATTAGATACAACTTTTGGTTTTCAGTTATTGAATGAAGAATTAGTTCGGATAGAGCACGGAATTTTTGCATAATGCAAGTATATCGAATCGCAAAACAAAAATATATTAAAGACCTTACTGGTATTGGAGCAAAAACAGTAGGGGGTAGGTGGAACCCAAAAGGAGTAGCTGTATTGTATACAAGTACCTCTGCTGCACTGTCTGCACTTGAGGTTTTGGCACATTTACCAGCAGCATATTTCCCAGATGATATGTCTATTGCTACCATAGAAGTACCAGATACATTGATTACTACTGTAGATACAAAAAAGTTACCAAATGATTGGAACGAGATTCCAGTACCAATCGAAGTTCAGAATTTTGCAATGCAGTGGATAACAGAAGAACAATATTTAGGACTTAAAGTGCCTAGTATTATAATTCCAAAAGAACAAAATCTTCTAGTAAACCCATTACATCCAAGATTTAATGAAGTGAAGCTTATAGATGTAGAACCTTTTTGTTTTGATACTAGATTATTAAAATAGAATAATCATTTTTTGAACTAATAGATTTATAATATAACTACTACCGTCTTTTAGAATTCCTATTTTTTCGTTAAAAATTTACTCAAAAATGGGTATCATGTTTCGTTTTGTATAAATTACGAGCTTCATGTACGTAACGAATTCTTAATTTAGACGTCATATTGCTAATAACTAATCTTAATTTAATAATAGAATGTATATAAAAATGAAAAATGTATATTTTTTGACTGTATTTGTTCTCGCTTTTGTAAGTTGTAAAGATGAAGCGAAAAAAAATGACAGTGAGAATAAACAAGTTGCCGAAGTTGAAAAAATCCCAGGAATAGTGTTGGAGAATATGGATTCAACCTTAAGTCCTAAAGAAGATTTTTACAATTATGTAAATGGTAGCTGGATGAAAACAACAGAAATCCCTGAAGATAGAACAATTTGGGGAGGTTTTGGTGTTTTAAGAAAAAAAACAGATGATGATGTACTTGCTATATTGAAAGAAGCAAAATCTAGTGGCAAATATGCAAAAGGAACAGATCAATACAAAGCATTGCTTATTTTTGAATCTATTATGGATACAGTTGCAAGAAATAAAGCAGGTGTTACACCATTACAACCAACATTAGATAAGATAGCTGCTGTAAAAAATATAGCAGATATTCAAACATTATTAGCAACAGAAACAGCTGTTAATGCCCCTTTTTTAGGATTTACTTCTTTTCCAGATTTAAGTAATAGTGATATCAATGCGCCATATGTATCAACAGGAAGATTAGGATTACCTGATAGAGATTATTATTTGGATCAAGATGAAAAATCAAAAGAGATAAGAGGACAGTATGTAGACCATATAACAAGAATGCTTCAGTTTATAGGAGATACAGAAGTACAAGCTCGTAAAGCTGCTGAGACTATTTTAGCGATTGAAACTAAATTAGCAGAACCTAGATTTGATAAGGTGCAGAGTAGAGACATGCGTAATTTTAATAACCCTAGAAGTATAGCACAACTTTCTAAGATAACTCCAGCGATAGATTGGTCTAAATTAATCAAAGATGTAGGAGTAGAAAAGCAATTAGATACTGTAATTGTTTTAGAGCCAAAGTACATGGAAACATTGCAAGAAGTATTGGCTAATACAAATATAGAAGATTTAAAAACAGTGGTGCGTTGGTCTACATTAAATAGTGTAACAGGGTCACTCTCTACAGAAATAGAAAAAGCAAATTGGGATTTCTTTAGTAAAACGCTTAGAGGAGCAAAAAAACAACGCCCAATAGAAGAAAGAGCATTAGCAAGAGTTAATAATTCAGTAGGAGAGGCTATTGGTCAATTATATGTAGATGCAAAATTTCCGCCAGAAGCTAAAGTGAAGGCAGAAAAAATGATAGCTAATGTAATCAAGGCTTACCAAAAAAGAATTGAAGCTCTAGATTGGATGAGTGATAGTACAAAAATCAAGGCGATAGAAAAATTAGATAAATTTACTGTTAAGATTGGATATCCGAATAAGTGGGAAGATTATTCAAAATTGGATGTAAAAGAAGGTAATTCTAATTTTGAAAATACTATAGCAATATCAAAATGGTCATTTAAAAAATCAATCTTAGAGATAGGAGAGACTGTAGACAAAACAAAATGGGGAATGCCCCCTCAGCAAGTAAATGCATATTTCAATCCATTGTTTAATGAGATTGTGTTTCCTGCGGCAATACTTCAACCGCCATTTTATAATTATTTAGCAGATGATGCGGTTAATTACGGTGGTATAGGAGCAGTGATTGGTCATGAGATATCGCATGCTTTTGATGATTCGGGAGCACGTTTTGATGCAGAAGGGAATCTTTCTAACTGGTGGACAGAAGATGATCTTACTAAATTTACAGAAAGAGGAAATGCATTGGCAGAACAATATAGTGCTATAGAAGTATTAGACAGTGTTTTTATCAATGGTAAATTTACTCTAGGAGAGAATATTGGAGATTTAGGAGGTGTATTAGGAGCTTATGATGGGTTACAAATGCATTTTGAAGAAAATGGTAGACCAGAAGATATAGATGGATTTACAGCAGAACAACGCTTCTTTATGTCATGGGCAACTGTGTGGAGAACCAAAATAAGAGAAGATGCTTTGAGAACAAGAATCAAAACAGACCCTCATTCTCCAGGAAAAACAAGAGCGATCCAGCCATTGTTGAATGTTCAAGCATTTTATGATGCATTTGATATCAAAGAAGGAGATAAAATGTATTTAGCTCCAGAAAACAGAGTGCATATCTGGTAAATTGATATTGTCTAAATAGAATATTTAAACCCCCATGCAATTGTATGGGGGTTTTTTGTAGAACTTTTACAAGGTATAATGGGCTTTCTTAATGCATAAAGCAGGTTTAGCATTATTAGATAGTTACATTAGTATTACTCTTCTTTTATTTCGTTCATTAATAAGAAAGCCTTATTTACATATTCTTTTTCTAAAAATAAGGTAAAGTAATTTGAAGTAGAGATCACTTCAAATACTGGGATTCCATCATAGGCCAACAATTTAAAAATGTAAAAATACAAACCAATAACCTTTGAGTTATCTTCTGGCAAAGCAATAGAAATAGAAGACAAATTATCAGTAACAGAAATACAAGTCTCGTTTTTAAAATGCTTGTCTACAATAGGTTTTAATGATGAGGTAACCAGTATATTACTTTCTTGGAAATTGCTAGAATAAGTAAAATATGCCTTTGCTTCATTTTTTACACTATCCAAAAGATTACTTTGGCTAGTTAGAATATTATTAGAATTGAGGAATGTATATTCTGTTATTCCTGATCGAACTACAATATCACCTAATTCTCTTAGGTTATTAAGGTGTTTGATTCGCCTTGGATGATAACGCCTTAGAGCCATTACTATAGAACCTGGCTTTACAGGTTTCTTCATGATCTTTTCTACTTTTGGAAGAAGATCAACAGCTAGAGAACTAAAATTGATAATATCTCTAGATAAAGCATCCTCCAAAAAAGGTTGGTGCCTAAGTATATTGTGTACACAATCAGTAATAGTTTTCATTGTTACATATTTAACATTTTGTACAAATTTATATTTTTTATTTTAATTTTTTTATTATCTGTAGACTATTAATTAATTATGTAGTACCAAAAACCACTAAAACCTAAATTGATGAAAATTTTAAAATTCGGAGGTACATCCGTTGGATCTGTAGAAAACCTGAATAGGGTAAAAGAAATTTTGACTTCGGATCAAGAAGATAAAATAGTAGTTTGTTCTGCAATGTCTGGCGTAACGGATCAATTAGTTCGTTTGGTAGAGAATATAAAGTTTAATGATACAGATGCCATTACTAGAAACTTACACCAATTAGAGAGTAAACATAGTGATGTGATAGATGCTTTGATAGAAGATCAGGGGATTAGAAATACACTCAAAGATGGTTTGTCTTCTATGGTTACAGACATGTTTGAAATAGCAAGTCAAGAATATTCAGAAGTTGTAAACTCAAGAATTATTACTTATGGAGAGACTATTTTGACATATATTTTCTCAGGATTTCTAAACTTTGAAGGCGTACCAAATACATTATTAGATGCAAAAGAATTTATGCATGTAGAATCTGTAGATAAACCAAATATTGATAAGGTAGGTGCGCGCTTGCATACAGTTATAGAAAAAGGAGTTCAATCTTCATTATATATTACACAAGGGTTTGTGTGTAGAAATGATAAAGAAGAGATCAGCCACTTAAAAAGAGGTGGTAGTGATTATACAGCTACAATTATAGGAGCTGCATTAAACGCAACAGAAATACAAATATGGACAGATATTGATGGGTTACATAATAATGACCCAAGATATGTTGATGATACGCACCCAATATCTCATCTTACCTATAATGAAGCAGCAGAATTAGCATACTTTGGAGCAAAAATCTTGCACCCACAAACAGTTTCTCCTGTTGTAGGTAAAGATATTCCAGTACTTTTAAAAAATACTTTTGACCCCGAAGCTACAGGTACTATAATTTCTAATAGGATCCATCAAAAAGGATTAAAAGCAATCTCAGCAAAAGACGGAATTACTGCTATCAAAATTAAATCCAATAGAATGTTGATGGCACATGGGTACTTAAGAAGAATTTTTGAAGTTTTTGATATATATCAAACATCAATTGATATGATTACAACTTCAGAAATAGCTATCTCACTAACAGTTGATAATACAAGTAATCTAGATGAAATTGTAAAAGAAATAGAAACGTATGCAGAAATAACGGTAGAACATGATCATAGTATTATTTGTATAGTAGGAGAATCAGTGATCGATGATAAAAAATCATATAGACTTTTTGAAATATTGAATTTTATACCTGTACGTATGGTATCCTATGGAGGTAGTAATAATAATGTTTCTATTTTGGTAGATACCAAAGATAAGATACCAACTCTAAAATTTTTAAATAAAAAACTGTTTCAGGTTTATGAAGAAGCAGTCGTATAATTTGTTTGTTATGTATATGCAATATGCATAAAATTAAGTAGGAGGTATATGAAAGCATTAAATATAGAATGTTTTTAAGTATACCTCTACTTTCTTTATT
Organism: Aquimarina aquimarini; assembly: GCF_900299535.1. Taxonomy (GTDB): domain Bacteria; phylum Bacteroidota; class Bacteroidia; order Flavobacteriales; family Flavobacteriaceae; genus Aquimarina; species Aquimarina aquimarini. The sequence goes on from NZ_OMKE01000023.1 coordinate 355,611, forward strand.
AATATACAACTAGCACTATAAAGTGTAATTCTTCCTTAAAAAGTAAATAAGCCTTCTCTTGATTTTAATAATAGCACACTTCTCGTTATTATAAAGGTGGATATTAGTAAAGACAATATTAATAAAAGACCTAGGTATTCTGTTTTTCAGAAGCTTATTTACCAACTTTAAATTATCAGTTTCTTTTTTTGAAACTAACTATCCTTATGTTTGTATGAATGTAAAAAAATAACACATGCTTACAAAAGTTTTCGGGAGTGCTGTATTTGGAGTAGAGGCAACAACAATAACAGTAGAAGTAAATATTGACAAAGGGATAGGCTATCATTTGGTAGGATTGCCAGACAATGCAATAAGAGAAAGTAGTTACCGTATTGCGGCTGCTTTAAAAAATAATGGCTATAAATTGCCAGGAAAGAAAATTACAATCAATATGGCACCTGCCGATATGCGAAAAGAAGGGTCAGCTTATGATCTTACTCTAGCATTAGGAATTCTTACGGCAAGTTCGCAGATCAAAGGAACATCAATAGAAAAATATTTAATTATGGGTGAATTGTCTTTAGATGGTACTTTACAACCCATAAAAGGAGTATTGCCTATCGCGATCAAGGCTCGAGAAGAAGGATATAAAGGGTTTATTTTACCAAAACAAAATGCAAAAGAAGCGGCAATAGTTGATCGACTAGAGGTATATGGAGTAGATTCTATAAAAGAAGTTATCGATTATTTTGATGATAAGGGAAATCTTGAGCGCACTATTGTCAATACAAAACAAGAATTTTATACAGCTTTAGAGAATCCAGAATTTGATTTTGCAGATGTAAAAGGGCAAGAAAGTATAAAACGATGTATGGAGATTGCTGCTGCCGGGGGACATAACATTATATTGGTAGGTCCACCAGGTAGTGGAAAAACAATGTTGAGTAAAAGATTACCAAGTATATTACCGCCAATGTCTTTGCAAGAAGCTCTAGAGACAACAAAAATTCATAGTGTAGCGGGTCGTATAAAAGAGAGTGTAGGGCTTATGGCACAACGTCCTTTTCGTAGCCCTCATCACACTATATCAAATGTCGCATTAGTAGGAGGAGGAAGTTATCCCCAGCCTGGTGAAATTTCATTGTCTCATAACGGTGTTTTGTTTTTAGATGAATTACCCGAGTTTAAAAGAGATGTGCTCGAGGTAATGAGACAACCCTTAGAAGATAGAGAGGTAACTATTTCTAGAGCAAAATTTACAGTTACTTATCCCTCTAGTTTTATGTTGGTTGCTAGCATGAATCCAAGTCCAGGAGGGTATTTTAATGATCCAGATGCACCAGTAACCTCTTCTCCAGCAGAAATGCAGCGATATCTGAGTAAGATATCTGGGCCATTACTGGATAGAATTGATATTCATATAGAGGTAACACCTGTACCCTTTGATAAATTGAGTGAAGAAAGAAAAGGAGAATCTAGTATTGATATTAGAAAAAGAGTGATCATGGCTCGAGAAATACAAACAAAGAGATTTTCTGAAGTAAAAAATATACATTACAATGCACAAATGGGAGTGAAACAGATAGAAGAATTCTGTGTATTAGATAAAGTTTCAAAAGAATTGCTCAAAACCGCTATGGAAAAATTAAACCTCTCCGCTAGAGCTTATGATAGAATTCTTAAGGTTTCTAGAACGATCGCAGATATAGAAGGAGTAGAAAAGGTACAAAGTGATCATATTTCAGAAGCAATACAGTATCGAAGTCTAGATCGTGACGGGTGGTTGGGGTAGTTTTTTTGCCGTAATCATAAATTTATAAACTATTTATTGTTATTATCAACAATCATATTCATACAATTTAAGAAATTAATATTTTTAGAAAATATCATTTTGAACTCAAAATGAGTTCTTTTAGAAATTTTTAATGTAATTATATATGTACCGAATATTTTTTATTGCCTCACTATTGATTTTTATAGGTTGTAATCAAGTTGAAAAAGTAGATACCAGTAAACAATCTGTAGAGACAGCTGTGAAGGAGGTGTTGCCTGCAAATCCAATTCAACCCCCATTACAACTTACACTAGAGCAAGCTAATAATTTAGCAGAATTGCCATTAGCATGTTTACAAGTGGAATACCCTAATAGATTAGGACAGACTCTTGGTGGTAAAGAAAGTATCGGTGAACCTCACGAACTACACCCTGCGTTTTATGGATGTTTTGATTGGCACTCTTCGGTACATGGGCATTGGTCTTTGGTAAAACTACTCAAAGAATTTCCAGAATTAGATAAAAAAGAAGAAGCAAAAGCCAAATTACTTAAAAACATATCCAAGAAAAATATAGAAGCAGAAATTGCATATTTTAAAGGAAAACACAATAAAGTGTACGAGAGAACCTATGGTTGGGCATGGTTACTTAAATTAGCAGAAGAGTTACATACCTGGAATGACCCTTTTGCTAGAGAACTAGAACAAAATTTACAACCATTAACCAATATTATTGTTGAGCGATTTATTGAGTTTTTACCAAAACTTAAATACCCAATTAGAGTAGGAGAGCATACCAACACAGCCTTTGGATTATCCTTTGCCTGGGATTATGCAAATACAGTACAAAATCAAAAACTAAAGAGCCTTATAGAAACTCGAGCAAAGGATTTTTATAGCAATGATCAAGGTTGTCCAATAACATGGGAACCTAGCGGATATGATTTTCTATCTCCTTGTTTTGAAGAAATAGATTTGATGCGTAGGGTATTGGCAGAAAAAGAATTTGATAACTGGATATCTACGTTTATGCCTCAGTTAAAAGCTAAAAATTTTACAATCAGTGTAGGAGAAGTGTCTGATCGTACAGATGGTAAGTTAGTTCATTTAGATGGACTTAATTTTAGTCGAGCATGGGTGTTGTATGGTTTAGCAGGACAATACAAGGAATATGAGCATCTTTTTTCTGTAGCAAATACACATATCAACTATTCTTTACCTAATTTGGTAGGAGATAGTTATGAAGGAGGGCATTGGCTAGGATCGTTTGCTATTTATGCACTTGATAGTAACGCTCAGTAAATAAAAGAGTATTCTATATAGTAATCAAAAATAGTAAGTAAGAGAATGGTAGTGTAAAGCCACAGAAAAAATTAAACAAATGAAAAAGTTCTTTAATATTGGTCCAGGTACATGGGTAACAGCCGCTTTTATAGGCCCTGGTACTGTAACTGTATGCACTATGGCAGGTGTACAATTTGGGTATTCACTACTATGGGCACTAGTGTTATCTGTAATAGCCTGTGTTATTCTTCAGGAAATGGCGGCTAGATTAGGAGTGGTTACTCAAAAAGGACTTAGTGAAGTAATAAAGTCGCAGTTTGATAATAAAATAGTAAAAAGCATTCTTGTTATCTTAATTTTGTCAGCTATTTTTATAGGAAATGCAGCCTATGAAGCAGGGAATATAAGTGGCGGAGTACTTGGATTAGCTACAATACTAGAATCCTCAAAAGATACAATACATATCCCTAAATACTACTTAAGTATCAGTATTGGTATCATCGCATTTACTTTACTGTATATCGGTAATTATAAAGTATTAGAACGTAGTCTTATTGTATTAGTATTGTTGATGAGTATAGCCTTTGTGGTAACTGCAATTGTAACCAAGCCTGACCTCTCTATGCTTTTCAAAGGATTTATACCTAATTTCTCAGAAGACAATGTATTAACTATTGTAGGGTTAATAGGAACTACAGTAGTACCTTATAATCTGTTTTTGCATGCCTCTATAGTTAGCGAAAAATGGAAAACTACAGAAGATTTACCAGCCGCAAAAAAAGATACCATCGTAGCAATTGTATTAGGTGGAATTGTATCAATGGCTATTATTGTAGCAGGAGCCGCCATACAACAATCAGAAATAAATAATGCAGCAGATTTGGCAAAAGGTTTAGAGCCCGTTTTTGGTGTTACTGCAAAATATGTACTCTCTTTGGGGTTATTTGCCGCAGGAATCACTTCGGCAATTACAGCGCCCCTTGCTGCCGCATATGTAGTAAAAGGCTGTTTAGGATGGAAAGATGGACTCAAAAGTACCTCATTTAGAGCAGTATGGATGTTTATCTTATTTTTGGGAGTCTTATTTTCTTCTCTAGAGATTAAATCTATAGTGATTATCAGATTTGCTCAAATAGCAAATGGACTTCTATTACCTGTAATTGCAATTTTTTTAGTGTGGGTTATGAACCAACAAAAAATATTAGGAAAGTATACCAATACATGGAAACAGAATTTAATAGGGATTTTTATCATAATAATAACCTGTTTTTTGGGGTTCAGAGGTATCTGGAAAGTAATCGAAAATTTGTAGGATTTTTCGTAGTTTAATGTAAGAATATGAAAAATATAATACTCAATGCAGATGTAGGAGAGGAAGCTGGTTTTGATGCAGATATAATGCCGTATATCTCATGGTGTAATATAGCATGTGGTAGCCATGCAGGAAACGATTTGGTGATACAAGAAACCATCAGACTAGCAATGCAACATGGTGTGAAAATAGGAGCACATCCTTCGTATCCCGATCGTCAAAATTTTGGTAGAGTGAAAATGGAGATAGCGTACAAGGATTTGGTAAAAACAATAACAGAACAAATACAATTAGTAAAAGCATATACAGAAAAAGAAGGAGGGCAAATCCATCATGTAAAACCTCATGGAGCACTTTATAATGAAGCGGTAAAAAATAAAAGTGTTGCTATGGCTATTATTGAATCTATAAAAAATGTCGATAAAAGTTTGTCTGTAGTGACCTTAAAAAATGATAAATTTTCATATCTTTCAGATCAAGGAATTGAGGTGAAATATGAGGCCTTTGCAGATCGTAATTATAATGATGATATAGCATTAGTTTCGAGATCAGAAAATAGAGCAGTACTTACGGATCCCAAAGAAGTTTTTGAGCATGTAAAAAGAATGGTGTGTGATAAGAATGTAAAAACAAAAAACGGAGTAGTAGTTCCTATTTTTTTTGATACAATCTGTGTGCATGGAGATAACCCCGAATCAGTTCGTATTTTGAAATATTTACATAAAGAATTTTCACAGATGGATCTATTGTAAAAGAATGAAAATGAAGTATGAATTACAATATAAACAATATTCTGAAAATGCTATTTTAATACAGTGGCCTCAGGAAATTAATGAAAATATTCTTCAAGATGTACTCAGCTATAAAAAAAACATTGTAACTTTTTATGGTGAACTTATTGTTGAGGTAATCCATTCATATAATTCATTGTTAATTGTTTATGTGTCAACTATAGAAAACATCTATACTGCTTTTTTAGAATTAAAATCCTTATATGATATTACAGGTGAATTTGTAAGTGAGGAAACAAGAGTATGGAAAATTCCAGTCTGCTACTCTTCTACATTGGCTCCAGACTTAGAGGTATTTGCAAGTAAAAAAAAGCTAACAAAAAAAGAAGTAATTCATTTGCACACTACCCCAGTATACACCATTTATTTTATAGGATTCTTACCTGGTTTTTTATACTTGGGGGGACTTGATGATGTATTGTCTACTCCACGAAAAAAAACTCCATCCTTACATGTTAAAAAAGGAGCAGTAGCTATAGGAGGAAATCAAACAGGAATATATCCCATGGATAGCCCTGGTGGATGGCATGTAATTGGTATGTGTCCATTGAATTTTTTTGACCCAAATAATAGAGATTGTTGTTTTGCTTCTTCAGGAGATAAGATACAGTTTACAGTAATAGAAGAAGAAGAATATAACGCAATAAGTTCACTTGTAGAGAAGGGAATGTATGCACCAGAATGTGTTATTTTATGACAGGAAGTGTTACAGTAGTACGATCAGGTTTTTTTACTACCATTCAGGATGAAGGGCGTTTTGGGTTTTCAAAATATGGAGTTCCTTCTAGTGGAGCCATGGATAAAAAATCCTATGGATATGCAAATTTGATAGTAGGGAATAAAACAAATGCAGCTTGTATAGAGTGGACATTGCAACCTCCCGTATTACAATTTTCAAAACCCACATTGATTGCTTTGTCAGGAGCCAAAATAGATGCTTTTTTGAATGACAAAAAAGTAGATATGTATAAGCAAATTCAAGTCAATGCAAATGATGTTTTAAAATTAAGTGCTTGTAGGAAAAATATGTATGGGTATATAAGTATAAAGCAAGGTTTTTTATCTCCTGTAGTACTTGATAGTAGCTCTTTTTTAAAATCAATAACTAGAAAACAAAGAATAGAAACTGGGGATACAATATCATATAATGAGATAGAATATTATAATAATCAATTTGCAACTATTTCTATACCTGCTATAGAGAGAAACACAAAAGAGTTAGAAGTATACAAAGGAATAGAGTTTGATTTGTTATCGCCAGCGCAAAAATCTATTCTATTAAATTCAGAATTTACCATATCGAATACCATCAATAGGATGGCAATACAGCTCGAAGAAAATATTTCTAATACGATACCGCCTATTTTTACTTCTGCGGTATTGCCAGGCACTGTACAACTCACCCCATTGGGTACAATGATTGTACTAATGCGGGATTGCCAGACTACAGGCGGATACCCAAGAATCCTACAGTTGACAGAAGATTCAATTAATCAGATTGCTCAAAAAAGAATGAAAGAGAAATGTAGTTTTAAGCTAGTTAAATTCATATAGATTAACTCTTTTCTTTTTTGTAATAAGTATATTAATACCGTAACAATATTGCTTGTAAGAAAATACATACGTGACACAGGGGAAAAACCCCTATTTTACTATAGGGGATTTTTCCCCTGTACGTTTTTTTTGCAACATTATTTTTGATGCTTAATTGCTTGTTTAATAGTTGTTTATGATGTATTTGAAGTTCTTTTGTTTTGATAAGAAGGGTAGGTGTGTTTGTTTTGCTCATAGATTTTTAGATATCTTAGTACAGTATTAATATTAAAAATCATAAATGTTATGGGGAAAGATTTACCTAAAAAAAAGAAAAAAAAACCTGAAAAGTGTATCAGTGTTGAGAAAGCAAGAGCATTGGAGAAAAATTGGTGTAATACAAGAACACCAGAGATTGATAAGTGTTTAGGGTTTGTTGATTCTAGAGAGTTTTATTGGAGTGTAGCAGAATTACAGGAATATTTAAAGTATGTAAAAAAACAATCTAGGAAACAGGGGATAGATAATCCAGGAATACGAGTTTACCTAGGAGCGTATCCTAAAGAAAAGTGTGAAATGAATAGAGGGTATGCTACCGTATTTTTAGCACCTACAGGTGCTCCTGCAGGAGAGCAAGGTAAAGGAGGAGCTTATGCACCAAATAATTATAGTATTGCGCCTTTTAATTTTAGTAATGGAGGAGGGGATCCACCACCAATTTATTAATCAAATAATTTTGTGAATATATACAATCTTCCTCTTTTTTTTGAGCTAATGGCAGCTTTATTTGGAGTAATTTATTTAATAAAATGCCGAGATCTTTCTTCTCGGTATTTTGTTGCTTTTCTTTGCTTTACTTTTATTCTTGAACTTGTTGGACATTTTATTAATCTTGCAAATGATAATTTTTTGTCTTTCATTGTAGGAACAAAGTTTGAAAATAACTACTGGTTATATAACCCATTCATTATTTTTAATTTTATATTCTACACTTATTATTTCAGGGAACATATAAGGTTATTAAGAGTGAAAAAAATATTACTTTTTTTCCTTTTATTATATTTTTTAACGTCAGTGATAAACCTAGTACTGTCAGATGTTTATTTTGTGAGTTATTCTAGATATTCTTTTATACTAGGTTCCATATTAATTTTGTTTGTTGTTTTATTTTATTTTTTTGAAATATTGAAAAGTGATGAGATACTTAATTTTACAAAAGTGTTATCTTTTTATGTGGCTATTGGAGCTTTAGTTTTTCATTTAGGAGTTACACCTTTATTTATTTATACTAAATACTATAGCAGTGCAAAAAGTCCTGAATTTGTTCAGGTTTATAGAATAATTCTTACAGCGGCCAATATTTTTATGTATACTTGCTACACCATTGGATTTATAGTATGCTCCCGAAAGAACAAATCTTACTAATTATATATTTTATCATTATTATTCTTTTTTTTATAATTTTTGGTATCATATTTTTTGTAGCTTTTCAACGTAGAAAAAACAAATTGATTTTAGATAAATTAAAAGCAGAACAGCGTTTTGAGGATGAGATTTTTAAATCTACCATAGAGATTCAAGAACAGGCCCTAAAAAATGTAAGTTGGGAACTACATGATAATATAGGGCAGTTGTTATCTACTGCTGTTATGCAGATCAATATTATGGGAACTACCATAGATGAGAAAACATCAGAATCCCTACAAGATGTTAGAAAACTAGTAGGCGATAGTTTACAGGAAATACGTAGCTTGTCTAAAACCCTTAATCATGAAGTAATTCAAAATGTAGGACTAGAAAAATCTATTCAGGTTGAGCTCAAACGATTTGAGAAACTTAATTTTTTAACTCCCGTATTAACCGTAAAAGGAGATGAAGTATATATTGATCCCAAGGATGAGATTATTTTATACCGTATCATTCAAGAATTTTTCTCTAATACAATTAAGCACGCAGAAGCCTCTCGATTAGAGGTGACATTAGATTATACTCCAGAAGCTTTATTAATAATAATAAAAGATGATGGTGTAGGGTTTGATATGCAGTCTGTTCAGTCTAATTCTGGGTTATTAAATATGAGAAGCCGAGCTTCTTTGCTTAAAGCTTCATTAGATTATACCTCTTCACCAGGAAAAGGAGTTTCACTTACCTTGTCATATCCTATACAACATAAGGATTGATTTAATACATTTGTCTTATTAAATAAAGAAACGATAGTTTCTATACAACCTGTTGATAAAGTGGGTTTGTGATAAAGATCGATTGAGATGATAAATGAGGATGTTTTGATCAGTATTGTATAGCACATTTTAGAAAACAATAAAAAAAAACAGATGAAAAAGAAGACAGTTGTCATTGTTGATGATCATCTTTTGTTTGCACAATCATTAGAAGGGTTGATTTCAAAACTCGAAGGATATAAAGTTTTAGCCATTTTAAAAAATGGAAAAGAGCTCACGCAGTATTATTTGCATAAAAGGAGGATACCAGATTTGGTACTTCTTGATGTGAAAATGCCAGTGATGGATGGGGTGCAAACTATGCAATGGCTCAAAGAAAATCAACCAGAGCAAAAAGTATTGGCACTAACGATGGAGGATGATGAAGACACTATTATAAAAATGCTTCGATCGGGGGCAAAAGGATATTTGCTGAAAGATGTGCACCCAGAAAATTTTCAATTTGCGATGAAGATGGTTTTAGAACAAGGTTTTTTCTATTCAGGAAAAATACAGGTAGCATTGCAAAACTCTGATAAGAATAAGAAAAGAGAAGAACTACATAAAAAACTAACGGATAAAGAAAAATTGTTTTTAAAATTTGCTTGTTCAGAGCTTACATATAGAGGGATCGCAGAAGAAATGAACCTAAGCCCAAAAACAGTTGAGAATTATAGAGAAGCAATTTTTAAAAAATTGGAAATAAAAACCAGAGTAGGATTAGTGATTTATTGTATAAAACATAAGCTCATTATGATCTAATGAACATATTCACCACAGTTTTATAGAATAAAACGTTGTTTTTCTTATTTCTTAAAGTGATAACGATCTTAAGTCTTTCGTAAACGGCATTAATTTTTTATATTATTTTTGTATATCTAATAAATATTTTTCTATATTTGAAAACATAAATGAACAACAGAAACATACATATCAATATTGTCATTAACATTGAGGTGATTATTTCACCTTGATAAGGGATAGTATTGTAAAAATATAAATAGACAATCCCTTTACCAGAAGTAAAGGGATTTTTTTTTGAAATAGATTAAAGAAAGAGTGAAAATGCAAGTAACAAATATTCGTATCAATGTCATTAACATTATTGTGATTAGTTCACCATAATGAAGGGTCTTGGTATATCAAAAAAATATAAACTCCCTTCAGTATTTGAAGGGAGTTTTTTTTGGCCTAATACCAATTTAACTTAACGCGTCATTAGAAAGTTGAATCGATATAAAGCCTTCCGAAAATAAAAAAATAACAAATAGTGATTGTAAATATAGTAAATGTAAGTATTTGAAAATCAATATTTAATGATGCTTTAAAGCACATTGGATATTGTAAGGATATTGAATAATGTATAAAGATTTAGTTACAACGAAATAATTTTATATCGTGGTTTATTTTATAAGATAGATATATCGCAAAATAAAAGTTAAAATTTTAAATAATTCACAAAAACTGACATTCAAAAAGGATGAGCATCAATAAGTTTAGTAAACAAGTTACCCAAGATGACACACAGCCAGCGGCACAAGCAATGTTGCACGCAATTGGTCTTACAGATGAAGATTTTAGTAAACCATTGGTTGGAATTGCTAGTACAGGCTACGAAGGAAACCCATGTAATATGCACCTTAATGATCTGGCAAAGCTAGTTAAGAAAGGTACATTAGAAGAAGATGTAGTAGGGCTTATATTTAATACCATTGGGGTAAGTGATGGGATTTCTATGGGAACTCCAGGAATGCGTTTTTCATTACCCTCGCGAGATGTGATCGCCGATTCTATGGAGACCGTGGTGCAAGCAATGTCATACGATGGTATGGTAACTGTAGTAGGTTGCGACAAAAATATGCCAGGAGCGTTGATGGCAATGCTTAGATTGAATCGTCCTGCAATACTGGTATATGGAGGAACGATAGCTTCAGGGTGTCATGAAGGAAAAAAACTAGATGTAGTTTCAGCTTTTGAAGCTTGGGGAGAAAAGGTAGCAGGAACCATAACGCAAACAGAATATAAAAGTGTTATAGAAAAAGCTTGTCCAGGAGCAGGAGCTTGCGGAGGAATGTATACGGCAAATACAATGGCATCTGCAATAGAAGCATTAGGAATGTCATTACCATATAATTCTTCAAACCCTGCAATTAGTTCAAATAAAGAAGAAGAGAGTATTGCGGCAGGTCGTGCAATGCGAAATCTTCTTGAAAAAGATATCAAACCCAAAGATATAGTAACCAAAAAATCACTAGAGAATGCAATACGATTAGTAACCATTCTTGGTGGGTCAACCAATGCCGTACTTCACTTTTTGGCAATTGCCAGAGCGGCCGATGTTGATTTTACGTTAGCAGACTTTCAAAGAATTAGTGATGAGACACCGTTTTTGGCAGATTTAAAACCCAGTGGAAAATATCTGATGGAAGATGTGCATGAGGTAGGAGGTATACCAGCAGTATTAAAATATTTACTAAAGAAAGGATTAATTCACGGAGATTGCCTCACAGTAACAGGAAAGACAATAGCCGAAAATTTATTAGAGATACCAGATCTTACAGAAGGACAAGATGTAATAAAACCTTTAGAAAACCCAATAAAAGAAACAGGGCACTTGAGAATTATGTTTGGTAATCTGGCAGAAGACGGGTGTGTAGCAAAAATTACAGGAAAAGAAGGACTACGTTTTCAAGGAAAAGCAAAAGTATTTAATGGAGAATATGCAGCCAATGATGGTATAAGAGATGGTTTGGTAGAGAAAGGAGATGTCGTTGTAATACGATATGAAGGCCCAAAAGGAGGGCCAGGAATGCCTGAAATGCTAAAACCTACTGCTGCTATTATGGGAGCAGGTTTAGGTAAAAATGTAGCCCTAATTACTGATGGACGGTTCTCTGGGGGAACACATGGATTTGTAGTAGGACATATTACTCCAGAGGCACAGGAAGGAGGTCTGATAGGGTTGGTAGAAGATGGCGATATCATTACCATTGATGCCGAAACAAATTCTATTACCGTAGCTATTGATGAAAATGAAATAGAAAAACGAAGAACAGCATGGAAACAACCGCCTCTTAAATTTAGCAAGGGAGTATTGTATAAATATGCTCATACAGTTTCGTCTGCATCACAAGGATGTGTAACAGACGAATTCTAAAAATGTTTTGGAATACTGTAAGTTTAATATAATTGTTTTTCAGCAAATGCTGGAATCAAAAAAGATAGCATTTGATGCTGATAACGATAAATTATCATTCTGGTGTAGATCAGAATCTAAAAAAAGCCTAGACTCTAGTTTCTAAAAGTCTGGTCTCTAAAAAAAGAGTGTATGGAAACACAAACGGAAACATTAAAAAAAGAAACAAAAGTGTCAAACAAACGCATGACAGGTGCCGAAGCAGTAATCCAGTGTCTATTGGCAGAAGGGGTAGATTTAATTTATGGATATCCTGGTGGAGCCATAATGCCTGTGTATGATGAACTGTATAAATATCAAGATCAGTTACATCATGTATTAACCAGACATGAGCAAGGAGCAACACATGCAGCTCAAGGATATGCCAGAACTAGTGGTAGAGTAGGGGTCGCACTTGCTACCTCAGGACCAGGAGCTACCAATTTTGTAACAGGGATTGCAGATGCACAAATCGATTCTACCCCTATGGTATGTATTACAGGGCAAGTAGGGTCTCATCTTTTAGGATCAGATGCCTTTCAAGAAACAGATATTATAGGAATCTCAACCCCAATTACCAAATGGAATCATCAGATTACCAAAGCAGAGGATATCCCTTCTGTATTAGCAAAAGCTTTTTATATAGCACGCTCAGGTAGACCAGGACCCGTATTGATCGATATAACAAAAGATGCACAATTTGGAGAATTGGATTTTATATATGAAAAATGTGTAGGAGTACGAAGTTATAAACCTGTGCCAAAAACAGATCCAAGTACAATAAAAGAAGCGGCCAAACTTATTAATAGTTCCAAAAAACCTATGATTGTTTTTGGTCAAGGAGTAATCCTTGGAGAAGCAGAAGAAGAATTAAAGGCTTTTGTAGAAAAAGCAGGAATACCATCTGCATGGACTATTTTGGGGCTTTCTGCATTACCAACAAAACACCCTCTTAATGTGGGAATGGTTGGAATGCATGGTAACTATGGCCCTAATAAGTTGACAAATGAATGTGATTTGTTATTAGCCATAGGAATGCGATTTGACGATCGAGTGACAGGTAATTTGGAAACCTATGCAAAACAAGCCAAAGTCATACATTTTGAAATTGATCCAGCAGAGGTAAATAAAAATGTAAAAGCAGATGTAGCAGTTATGGGAAATGTAAAAAATACCCTAGCTCAATTACTTCCTTTGGTGCAACCCAACACACACGATTCTTGGCTACAGGAATATAGAAAATATGATGCAATAGAATATGATAAGGTGATCAAAAATGAGTTGTTCCCTGATAAAGATGGATTATCTATGGGAGAAGTCATAAGAGGAATTAATCAAGAAACAGGAGGAGATGCTGTTATTGTATCAGATGTAGGGCAACACCAGATGATTGCTTGTAGATATGCAGAATTTACCCAATCCAAAAGTAATATAACCTCAGGAGGATTAGGCACAATGGGATTTGCATTGCCAGCAGCTATTGGAGCCAAAATGGGAACTCCAGAGAGAGAAGTAGTGGCAATTATAGGAGATGGTGGTTACCAGATGACAATACAAGAGCTAGGAACTATTTTTCAAACTAAAATACCAGTAAAAATTGTTGTTTTAAATAATGATTTTCTTGGTATGGTACGCCAGTGGCAACAATTATTTTTTGATAAAAGATATGCTTCTACAGAAATGGTAAATCCAGATTTTGTAAAAATAGCAGAAGGGTATCATATCAAATCAACCAGAATAACCAAAAGAGAAAATTTGCAAGAAGCAATAGCAGAAATGATTGCATGCAAAGAACCGTACTTTTTAGAAGTATGTGTAGAGAAAGAAAATAATGTATTCCCTATGATTCCAACAGGAGCATCAGTTTCAGACGTAAGATTAGAGTAATAAATGAGGTGTTCCGAATAGAACCGGAATCCATATACAATGATACAATATACCAGTAATGAAAAAAGAAAATTATACCATATCAGTATATACCGAGAATAATATAGGACTGTTGAATAGGATTTCTGCAATATTTTTGAGGCGTCATATCAACCTAGAAAGTTTTACTGCATCGGTATCAGAAATCAAAGATGTTTTTCGTTTTACAATTGTAGTAAGTATTACAGAAGAACAAGTAAAAAAGATAATCGGTCAAATAGAAAAGCAGATAGAAGTAATCAAAGCTTTTTATCATAAAGATGATGAAACGATTTATCAAGAAACGGCATTGTATAAAATTGCTTCAAAATTATTATTTGAAGAACGTAAAATCCAAAACGTAATTAAAGATAGCAATGCTAACATCGTTACAGTAACCCCAGAGTTTTTTGTATTAGAAAAGACAGGAAGACGTAGAGATGTAGAAGAGTTATATAATCAATTAGAACCATATGGTTTAATGCAGTTTGTAAGATCAGGTAGAATTTCTATCACAAAACAGAAAATGCATATTTCTAAAATACTAGAGAACTTTGGAATAGAAGAAGAACTTGTATAAAGAGATATAAGTTCTCAAAAAATAATTGATATATACAATTAAAAATAAAACAACTAAAATCAAAATTAAACCAAATTTCCTCGCGGAAATCACAACAAATTAAAAGCAATGGCAAATTATTTTAATACGCTATCATTAAGAGATCAATTAACCCAGTTAGGAAAGTGTAGATTCATGCAACCAGAAGAGTTTTCTGGCGGAGTAGAAGCACTAAAAGGAAAAAAAATAGTGATCGTAGGATGTGGAGCACAAGGATTAAATCAAGGATTGAATATGAGAGATTCTGGTTTGGATATTTCATACGCATTACGTGAAGCAGCGATCAAAGAAAAAAGACAGTCTTTTAAAAATGCATCAGAGAACGGATTCAATGTAGGAACCTATGAAGAATTAGTTCCTAAGGCAGATGTAGTTATTAATTTGACACCAGATAAGCAACATACACAAGTAGTAAATGCAGTAATGCCTTTGATGAAAAAAGGAGCTACATTATCATACTCACATGGCTTTAATATTGTAGAAGAAGGTATGCAGGTACGTGATGATCTTACTGTAATTATGGTCGCACCAAAATGTCCAGGATCAGAAGTAAGAGAAGAGTACAAAAGAGGATTTGGAGTACCTACATTGATAGCAGTGCATCCTGAAAACGACCCTCAGGGACATGGTTTTGATCAAGCAAAAGCCTATGCTGCTGGAACAGGTGGACATAGAGCAGGAGTACTGGAATCTTCGTTTGTTGCCGAAGTAAAATCTGACCTTATGGGAGAGCAAACCATTTTATGTGGATTATTACAAACAGGATCTATCCTTTGTTTTGATAAAATGGTAGAAAAAGGTATTGACCCAGGGTATGCCTCTAGATTAATTCAATATGGATGGGAAACCATTACAGAAGGAATGAAATATGGAGGAATAACAAATATGATGGATCGATTGTCAAATCCTTCAAAAATTAAAGCATTTGAACTTTCTGAAGAGTTAAAAGATATCATGCGTCCTTTGTTTCAAAAACATATGGATGACATTATGAAAGGGTATTTTTCTAAAACAATGATGGAAGATTGGGCGAATGATGATAAAAACTTATTGTCTTGGAGAGCCGCAACGGGCGAAACAGCATTCGAAAAAACGCCAGCAGGAGATGTTGAAATCTCTGAACAAGAGTTTTATGATCATGGAGTATTGATGGTAGCTTTTGTAAGAGCAGGGGTAGAGCTAGCTTTTGAAGCAATGACAGACTCAGGAATTATAGAAGAATCAGCATACTATGAATCATTACATGAAACCCCATTGATAGCAAACACCATTGCTCGTAAAAAATTATTCGAAATGAATCGTGTTATTTCTGATACAGCAGAGTATGGATGCTACTTGTTTGATCATGCTTGTAAACCATTATTAGCAGATTTTATGAAAAAAATTGATACAGATGTTATTGGTACTGCATATGATAAAAATCAAAGTAATGAAGTAGACAATGCAAAGCTCATAGAAGTAAACACAAGACTTAGAAATCACCCAATAGAAACCATTGGAGATAGGTTGAGAGCATCTATGACTGCGATGAAACCAATAGTGTAATTGAAATTATTTGTCTGGCCGAATCTGTTGAAGTTTTAAGATGTGTATTGTGTAGTCTTTGATAGATTCTGGCTGGCCAGAAATTAAAAATAATAATGTAGGGAGTAACCAACCAGACATGAATAACAATATATAATAGTAAGCTTAGGATATGAGTACTATAACCACCACATATTTCCCTCAATTGGAAGATATACAAAAAGCGGCTTCTACCATAAAAGAAGTGGCAATGGTTACTCCACTTATGAATAGTATTAGATACTCTCGTAGATATGAAGCCAATGTTTTATTGAAACGAGAAGATCTTCAGCGTGTACGCTCCTATAAGATTAGAGGAGCATTTAATAAAATAAGTTCTTTAAGCAAAGAGGAACTGGCAAAAGGAGTGGTTTGTGCTAGTGCAGGAAACCATGCGCAAGGCGTTGCATTTGCGTGTAACCATTTAGAGATAGAAGGTACCATTTATATGCCTTCTGTTACACCAAAGCAAAAAGTAGCTCAAACTCAAATGTTTGGAGGAGATCATGTAAAAATTGTACTTGAAGGAGATACATTTGATGATTCATATAAAGCCGCAATGGCAATATGTAATGCCGAAGGAAAAACATTTGTACACCCTTTTGATGATCCTAAAACTATAGAAGGACAAGGAACAATAGGGTTAGAAATTATAGAACAATCAGAGAATTCAATAGATTATATATTTGTGGCTATTGGAGGAGGAGGATTGGCTTCTGGTTTATGCGGAGCAATACATGCATTATCACCGCAAACAAAGATTATAGGTGTAGAACCAGAAGGAGCACCTTCTATGTTTACCTCATTACAAAATAATAAGAATACAGAACTAGCAGAAATTGATAAGTTTATTGATGGAGCAGCAGTGCAAAAAGTAGGAGACTATAATTTTGATATCTGTAAATCTGCTTTATCTGATATGTATACAGTGCCCGAAGGGTTGGTATGTCAAACAATTTTGGATTTGTATAATAGAGACGCAATTGTTGTAGAACCTGCGGGCGCATTAACGCTAGCTGCATTAGAGTTTTATAAAGACAAAATCAAAGGAAAAAATGTAGTCTGTATTGTAAGTGGGAGTAATAATGATATTACTCGTACCGAAGAAATCAAAGAACGAGCATTGTTGTATGCAGATTTAAAGCATTATTTTATTGTTCGTTTTCCACAACGGGCAGGAGCATTAAAACAATTTGTAGGAGAAGTACTGGGGGCAAATGATGATATCACTCATTTTGAATATTCAAAAAAATCAAGTAGAGAAAACGGACCAGCTGTAGTAGGAATAGAATTAAAAGATAAAAAAGATTTACAACCGCTAATTACCAGAATGAAAGAACTTAACTTTTTCGGGGATTATCTAAATGATAAACCTGATTTGTTTCAATTTTTGGTATAACAAAACATAGTTATTAGCTGTAAATAAAGCGCCTCTATTCTAGAATAGAGGCGCTTTTGTATTGTATTCAATAAATATTATTTGGAAATGACAAACTTCTTAGTAGTAGAAGAATTATCTTCTTTAGTAATTTTTAAAAAATAGTTGCCTTTCGGTAATTTTTCTACAGAAATTTCTAATTGAGTATTAGAGGTTGGAGTTTTACTAACAGGAACTTTTTTGATTATTTTCCCTGTAATATCAAGAATGTATATGGTTTTAATTTTGATATGTTCTGTTACAGTGTTTACAAATAGGGTATGTTGTGCTGGGTTTGGGTGAATTGTAACAGTATTATTGGAAGTTTTGTGTAATGTTCTCCTTCTTGGGTCAACACCATTTGCACTACCTTTTCGCCCATTAAGTGATGTTATATTTTGAGTTGGTGCTAACCATTTTTTTAAGAAAGGATAGACCCTGTTGAATCGTAAATAAGAGTCGTTAGTTTCAAAAGGAAGATTACAACCAGATTCCCCTCTTTCTAAATGCCCAACAAAACGTTTATTTTGATTGAATAAAGGAGATCCAGAAGAACCAGATTGTGTGATCCCCATGTCCTTATCCCACATAATTTTAAAATGATCTTTGTTTTTAGTATCAAAAGGTGTAGGTGAACCTATTGTAGCAGGGTCTCTATCAATCGATATCTTTTTTATATCTCCTACTGGATGATGTATCCCTACCGATTGTGTTGGAACATTTGTTGAAGCATCCCAACCGTTATAATATACATTATAGCTAAGTGGTGGAGTTTTTGATAGTTGTACTAATAAATAATCTTCTTTATGCCCAATCTGTCCCAATTTATCTTTTTTACCATTAGCCAATACCGTAGAACCAGATATAGAATAATCTCTAAATGCGTTAGGAGCATCAGTACTGTTACAATTAGGAGATTGATAATTAAATACAAATACCCAGGATTTTATATTAGTGGTTTGTTGAAAACTATCAGAACAGTGATAAGCGGTTATAAAATATGGAGTCCCATCATTTTTTTCATTATTAAGTAGAGAACCAGAACAAAACCGTTTCCCTTTATCAGTTACAACAAGGGCAACAGAATTAATTTGATCTTTCCATTGGCTACCTTGAGGGCAGTTTACATTAATATTACAATCACCAGAGCTATTAAAATCTTTTGCTTCTGAGCGACCTATCGCTTTTGCAATACCAAAAATATCCATGTAGTCATGAGCTACCGATTCTATTTGTAATGTTGGAATTTCTACGACAGTATTAGGTTGATAATATTCTATAGTAATTTGATCACCCTTGATTGGCGCTGTACTAAAAATCCTGGACTCATGATTGTTTTGAGAGGTAAAAGCACCTCTAATATCAGAACGATCCTTGTTGTAAATAAATAGTTTTGCACCTTCAGGGATGTAAAAATCAGAAAAAGTAAAATTGAGAGATTTAGCCCCTTGAGAATAAATGGTTAATAACCAAAACTTATTACCTTGAGCATCTGTATACCATTTCCCCGAGTTCTTTGTGTTGAAATGTACATCATGTCCATAAGCAAATCGATAAGCAATGTTTTTACCTTCATCTCGCAGATCTTCTTCCTGTAATTTCTTAAAATCAATTTTGGGCATGGTTACCTTAGGTATACCACTTGATTTTGAAACATTTTCTGTAGCAAAGCGTGGAGTGCCACCTTCACTAATCTGGGCCTTGATGCTCATTCCTAAAAGTAAGGAAAGTGCAATTGTGAAACATTTTTTTTTCATTTGTGAGTATATTTAATTTGAGTTAATAAGCTTAAAGCTACTGAAGGTTTAGAGTTAATTATTTGATAAGTAGTATATTAACTATAAATTATGTTTTTAGTCGTTAATAGTAACAAAATTTTAAAAGATGTTTTTTTTGTAAAATTCTGTTTTTGAGTTGTTTATATTGGTTTTTTATGGGTGTTAACTTTAGGAGAGTTCTTAATAAATTGGTAATAAAAAAGATAATGACCAATAAAATTAATAAAAGAAAAGATCACTTCAAATAAGGAAAGTGATCCTTATTAGGGTTGAGTTGTTTTAAAAAAACAAATTTTACAATGTGGAGCTTCCTAATTTTGTAAAAAAAATAAAAATAATTTGAGTTAAGTAAGATTTTGTTTTATAATGTGTTATGTGAATTCTAGTAGTTTTTTGTATAAATTTAATAGTTAATACACCAACTGTATTTCAATTTTGGTCTGATAATTGGTTAGTACGATACTCAACATAAATTAATAGTTCAATTATGAGAAATTTTTTATTATTAGCAGCAGTAACTTTATTAGGAATGACTGCTACAAATGCACAAGTTAAATTAGGTTTTGGTCTTGGATATGCTATCCCTTCAGGAGATATTGCAGATATGACTGATGGAGGTTTTTCTGGAAATTTAGAAATAGGATACGGTGTAACTGAAGACATCGATGTTTCACTTGTGTATCAGGGAGATTTTCTAGTGGGTGGTGATCTCAATACAACTGCTGGTGAATTGTCTTATGGAGCTGTAGCTTTAGGAAGTTACTTAGTGAATGGGCGCTATTATTTTAAGAAAGAAGGTTTCAGACCTTATGGAAGTCTAGCGCTTGGTCTTACAAGTGTGGGGTCTGTAGACATAGAAACAGCAGGTACTGATGTAGAAGTGATTGCAAGTACATCTAATTTTGCTTTTCGTCCCGCTCTAGGTTTTAAATATGGAGTTCTTAATGTAAACGCAACATACTTAAATGCAGGTAAAATAGGAAGTGGAGTAAATGAAATTAATGTAAGTGATTTTACCGTAAATGTAGGTCTTCTATTTACTATTGGTGGATAAGCAATAGAATATATCAACGATAATTATAGTAAAGGTAGCTTTTATAGCTGCCTTTATTGTTTTATAGGATGATGATCAGCTTTTTATATGATAAAAATGAGTAATAAAATATCATATCAGTAATCAAAACTATATTTTTTTAGTAAAACCTTAAAAGTTATATAGTTTTTACATATAATTAATCTTAGGTATTACTTTTTTATGTAATATTGTATCATCTAGTTAACGAAAGGGGCTACGGCCGACGATTTAGAGTTACTATTATGAAAACGGTACAAAATATTTATTTAGAAGTTAATGTTCAATCAGTGAACAAAGTAGTATGGAGTAGAACTATTCCTACACGCCGCTTTCGTCGCCCCTTGGGGGTCTAATCTTCTTTTGAAGTAGGTGCGCCCTACTTCCCCTAGAGACATAGAATTCATTTGATAAAAATCATTTATTAGAAAAACTGTTATAGCAGTTTCTTTTATACAAAATGGTATCAATACATATCATTAGTAAGATGATTTGTAAATCATATCTATCAATAAGAATTCAAAACAATCAAAATCAATTTTAATAGGTAAGCTTTTTTGGTAAGCGTAATTCGTTTATGAAATGAGATGTAAAAATATATTTGATAGTGATCAAAAAGTGCAATACAACAAATTTTATCTGTGCATTAAAAAACAAGTAAAGGCGAGCAGATGAAAAAAGTAGAAATCATAATTGCAAATGAGACCCATTTCTGTTATGCTGAAGAAATATGCAAAGTAATTGCAGATTCAGCTAAAGTAAGAGGTACAGGTATTGCCAAACGTACTCCAGAATATATTCAAACTAAAATGCAAAATAGAAATGCGATTATAGCAATATCAGGAGGAAAATTTGCAGGCTTTTGTTATATCGAAGTATGGGGGCATGAGAAGTATGTGGCTCATTCTGGATTAATAGTACATCCAGATTTTAGAAATCAAGGATTAGCAAAAAAGATTAAAGAATTTACATTTAATTACTCATTAAAAAAGTATCCTGAATCAAAAGTATTTGGGATTACAACTGGATTAGCTGTAATGAAAATTAATTCAGATTTAGGGTATAAACCAGTGACGTTTTCAGAATTAACAGATGATCCTAAGTTTTGGGAAGGATGCAAAACATGTACAAATTTTAATATTCTGACCTCAAAAGATCACAAGATGTGTTTATGTACAGGAATGTTGTATGATCCATTACAACAAGCAAAGAAAAAAGTAAAATGGTATAAAAAACCAGTATTAAAAAGATTAAAAAAAATTAAGCAAACAATGCTTGCAAGCAATAGACAATTGTTATGGAAAAAGTAGTATTAGCCTATAGTGGAGGATTAGACACCTCATATTGTGTAAAATATCTTATGCATGAGAAAAAACTGAAAGTACATACCATTTTGGTAAATACAGGAGGTTTTTCTGAAAAAGAATTAGAGGATATAAAAGAACGAGCATATGAGTTAGGGAGCTCATCTCATATCAATAAAACCATATTAAATGAATTTTATGAAAAAGCAATCAAATATCTGATTTATGGAAATGTATTAAAAAATAATACATATCCTTTATCTGTGAGTGCCGAAAGAATTTTTCAAGCAATAGAAGTAATTAATTATGCCAAAAAAGTAGGAGCAAAATATATAGCACATGGTAGTACAGGAGCGGGAAATGATCAGATTAGATTTGATGTAATTTTTCAGACTTTGGCTCCCGATATTGAAATTATTACACCTATACGAGATTTAAAACTCTCTAGACAAGATGAGGTTGCCTATTTAGAAAAACATGGAGTACATTATAGTTGGGAAAAAGCACAATATTCTATCAATAAAGGTATTTGGGGAACCAGTGTAGGAGGCAAAGAAACCCTTACTTCTCATAGTGCATTACCAGGAACTGCATATCCAAGTCAATTAGAAAAACAAACAGAAGAAACAATTACTTTAAATTTTGATAAAGGTGAACTGGTAGGTTTGAATGGAAGTAAAGATACTCCAGTTAAGAATATACAAAAATTAGAAGAAATAGCAAGTGCTTTTGCTATTGGTAGAGATACTCATGTAGGTGATACCATTATAGGAATTAAAGGAAGAGTAGGATTTGAAGCAGCAGCACCTATGGTTATTATCAAAGCGCATCATTTATTAGAAAAACATGTATTAACCAAATGGCAGCAATATTGGAAAGAACAATTAGCCAATTGGTATGGGATGCTGTTGCATGAAGGAAATTATTTAGACCCCGTAATGAGAAATATAGAGGTATTTATGGAGGATGCCCAAAAATCTGTTACAGGCGATGTAACAGTAAAATTAAAACCATATCATTTTACACTAGAAGGAGTGGCATCGGATCATGATATGATGAAATCTGATTTTGGGCAATACGGGGAAATGAATAATTCGTGGACATCTGATGAAGCCAAAGGGTTTATAAAAATCTATGGTAATGCAAATAAAATTTATCACAACGTAAATGAAAATCAACTATGATAAACGTAGGAATTATAGGAGGATCAGGATATACAGCAGGAGAATTACTGAGATTATTAATACATCACCCTCAGGTAGTATTAGATTTTGTATACAGTACTACAAATGCAGGGAGTAGGGTTGATAAACAACATCCTGATTTGATAGGAGAAACGAATCTAATATTTACAGATACAATAAACCCTTCTATAGATGTATTGTTTTTGTGTTTGGGGCACGGTAGGTCAAAATCATTTCTAGCAAATCACACATTCTCTACCACTACCAAAATCATAGATTTGGGAAATGATTTTAGACTGAATCAAGATAAAGAATATTTAAATAGACATTTTGTATATGGACTTCCTGAATTGAATAAAGAAAAAATTCAATCTGCACAGAACATAGCAAACCCAGGATGTTTTGCAACAGCAATTCAACTAGGGATATTACCTTTAGCTTTTTCTGGGCAGTTAACTGATACAATACATATCAATGCAACAACAGGAAGTACTGGAGCAGGAGTGATGCCAGGAGCAACAACCCACTTTAGTTGGAGAGATAATAATTTTTCTAGCTATAAAGTATTTTCTCATCAACATTTAGGCGAAATAGAACAAAGTATCAAGCAAGTACAATCAGATTTTGAATCCCCCATTTTCTTTATTCCTAATCGAGGAAATTTTAGCAAAGGTATTTATGCTACTATGTATACAAAATATAAAGGAACTGAAGCAGAGGCAAAAGAATTGTATACCTCTTTTTATAAAGATGCAGAATTTACTATAATCTCTGATCAAGATATTCACCTGAAACAAGTTGTAAATACTAATAAATGTATACTACATATCAGTAAAAAAAATGAAATGGTATTAATCACTTCAGTAATCGATAATTTGATTAAAGGAGCATCAGGGCAAGCTATTCATAATATGAACTTAATGTTTGGACTTGAAGAAAAAGTAGGATTAGGGTTAAAAGCAAGTGCATTCTAATTATAGAGAATATCAAGCTTATTTAAGTATGTATTTAAAACATAAAAATTTGTCATACTGAGAACCAAAAAATAAGAACTAAGATGAATAAAATAACAATTATTGGAGGAGGGAATCTAGGTAAATCAATAATCTCTGGATTAGCAGATAGTGATTTATTTGAAACTAATAATATTACCGTAGTTGATAAATCAAAATACAATCTAATAGAAGTTAAAGAAAAATTAGGAGTATCCACATCACAAAATATAATTGAATCTATAGAAGCTGTAAAATGGATAATACTTTGTGTTCAACCAAGACAACTTAACGAAGTATTAAAAGAGATCAAAGATAAAATTACGCCAAATCAGATTTTGATATCGACAGTAACAGGTACTTCAATAGAAGAAATAAACGCTATTGTACCCAATAATAAAGTTGTAAGGGTAATGCCAAACACAGGAGCCTCCAAAAAATTATCAATGACCTGTATTGCAGCAAATGAAGATGTAAAAGCAGAGTTAGAAACGGTACAGAAAATGTTTGATACCATAGGTGAAACTTTGGTTATAGAAGAAAGATTAATGCAAGCAGCAACAGTATTAGGAGCAAGTGGCATTGCTTTTTTTCTAAGGTTTCTCAGAGCAATGATACAAGGAGGAATACAAATGGGGTTTCACCCTCATGAAGCACAAATAATAGCTGTACAAACAGCAATAGGAGCAGCAACATTAGTAGCAGAAAACGGAACACATCCTGAACGAGAGATTGATAAAGTTACAACACCTCAAGGATGTACTATAGAAGGATTAAACGAAATGGAACATCAAGGGTTGAGTTCCTCTGTAATAAAAGGAGTTATGGCCTCCTATGAAAAAATAAATACGATAAAATAAAAGATTATTTATAGTCGTCAGTTGATCAATACTTATATACCTATTTATTATTAATTATTAACCAACAAAACAACAATAGTATGAAACCATTTGATGTATACCCATTGTATAATGTAGAACCAGTGAATGCATTTGATTGTATTGTAGTAGATAAAAACGGCAAAGAATATTTAGATATGTATGGAGGTCATGCAGTAATCTCTATAGGTCACTCTCATCCATATTATATAAAAAAAGTAAAAGAGCAATTAGAAAAAATAGGATTTTACTCAAATGCTGTTCAAAACAGTTTGCAAAACAAGTTAGCCAATAAGTTAGGCAAATTATCAGGGTATGAAGACTATCAGTTGTTTTTGTGTAACTCTGGAGCAGAAGCAAATGAAAATGCATTAAAACTAGCTTCTTTCTATACAGGGAAATCAAGAGTTATTGCATTTAACAATGGTTTTCACGGAAGAACCTCTGCCGCCGTTGCTGCTACAGATAACCAAAGTATCAATGCCCCAATAAATTCGCAACAAGATGTCACTTTTTTACCATTAAATAAAATCGAATTGGTGAAAGACGAGTTACAAAAAGGAGGAGTATGTGCAATTATAATAGAACCGATACAAGGAGTAGGAGGACTCGATGAAGGAACTACTGAATTCTTTAAGGAATTAGAATTCTTATGTAAGGAATTTGATGTGATTCTAATCTTAGATGAAATACAATCGGGGTATGGACGAAGCGGTAAATTTTTTGCACATCAATATCATGAGATTACACCAGATATTATAACTATAGCAAAAGGCATGGGTAATGGTTTTCCTATAGGAGGAGTATTGATAGCACCGCATATAGAACCTAATCATGGAATGCTGGGAACAACCTTTGGGGGAAATCATCTTGCCTGTGCCGCAGCACTAGCAGTTTTAGAGGTGATCGAATCAGAAAACCTTATTGATAATGCAAAGTTAACAGGAGAATATTTTATGTCACAAATAGGTCAATTGCCAAGAGTGCAAAAAGTAAAAGGGAGAGGACTGATGCTAGGAATAGAGTTTGATTATGAAGTCAGCGAACTACGAAAAAAAATGATTTATGAGCAACGTATTTTTACAGGAGGAGCTATGAATAAAAAACTAATAAGAATACTACCGCCTTTGACAATAGGGAAAAAAGAAATAGATCAACTTATCCAAGCATTACAAAATGTAACGCAAGCAGAAAAAGTCGAATTATGAATATATCATTAAGCATATCACAAAGAAACTCTGTATTAGAAAGTATGATCACTCTTGTGAATCAAAATAGAGATTCAATTATTAGAGCAAATATAAAAGACATACAAAATTATTCTGGTGATGATCTAGCTATGCAAGATCGTCTCAAAGTGAATCAAGATAAGATAGAAGGTATGATTGCAGCATTGATGCAATTATCAAAACAAGAAGATCCAATAGGAGTAGAGCGATTTCGGTTTATTCATGAAAATGGTATGGAAGTGTTTAATAAGACTGCCTCTTTTGGTACTGTATTAATTATTTATGAATCCAGACCAGATGTAACTGTTGAGGCGGCTGGAATTGCTTTTAAATCAGGAAACAAAATTTTGCTTAAAGGAGGTAAAGAATCAGTAAACTCTAATCTAGAAATTGTAAACCTTTGGCATCAAGCTTTATCACAGAATAATGTGACTACTGAGTGGATTGAGTATCTTGATTACAATAGACAAAGAACTCAGGAGTTTTTAGAAAAACCAACTCAAAAGATAGATTTGATTGTCCCTAGAGGAGGAGAAAAACTAATCCATTTCGTTAAAAATCATGCCTCTTGCCCAGTTATAGTAAGTGGTAGGGGTAATAATTTTGTGTATGTGCATGAGGAAGCAGATAGAGGATTGGCTCTTGATAATATAATCAATGGTAAAACCAATAAAGTTTCTGCGTGTAACGCTATTGATAAAGTATTGATTGATAAAAATCTGCCTAATAAAGAAGACTTTGTAAATAACCTTATTACTACACTTAAGAATTATAAGATTGAAATACTAGGAGATAGCTCTTTATCAAAATATGAAGAAGTAAAGCAGATAGAAAAAGATACCGTATGGAATGAAGAATTCTTAGGTTATAAAATTGTAATAGGAGAAACAGAAGATACTCCAGAAGCAATTTCAAAAATTAATACGTATAGTGGAGGGCATTCGGCTGCTATTATAACCAGAAATCAATCTGTAGCACAAACCTTTATGTCTTCTGTAGATTGTGCCGCGGTATATCATAATGCATCTACTCGATTTACAGATGGTTTTCAGCTGGGCCTAGGGGGAGAACTAGCAATAAGCACAGATAAATTACATCAAAGAGGACCAATAGGGCTCCAACATTTGGTAACCAATAAATGGTATATACATGGCGATGGGCAAATTAGATAAAAAAAGAATTGTACTTAAGTTGGGATCCAATGTCTTAACCAAAGAAACAAACCATATCTCTAGAGGTAAAATAGAAGATATAGGGCGTCAAATTATGGTTTTGCAAGATACTTATGAATTTGTGATAGTAAGCTCTGGAGCAATTGCAGTAGCAAAACAATTTGTAAATCTAGAAAGTAATGGCGTTGCTATTAATGTAAAACAAGCATTGGCATCAATAGGTCAACCACATTTGATGCGCATATTTCAGGAAAGCTTTAGAGATTTAGGATTGTTGACATCACAATGTTTATTATCATATTCAGATTTCGAAAAAGAACAATCTCAGCAAAATATAATAAATACAATCAATGTGCTACTGGCAAATAATTATATCCCAATTATCAATGAGAATGACACGGTTGCTACAGATGAGATTCAATTTGGGGATAATGATAAACTAGCAGGGCTTACAGCTTCACTATTAGATGCCGATTTATTGGTTATAGCAACAAATACTGATGGAATTTATACAAAAGAATCAGTACATAATAACGCATACCAAACTATTAGTCATGTAGTTGATGTAGCGTCATTAGAAGAAGAAGTAGTAACCTCTATTTCTACTCATGGCACGGGGGGAATGAAATCTAAAATAGAAGCCGCGCAAATTGCTCAAAAAGCAAATATAGAAACATGGATAGTAAATGGAGTGAATGATAACTTTATAATAGATGCCATTCAAGATAAAAAACCGTTTACAAAAATATCTTTTGAGAGCAATCTTAAACAGCACCCCGAAAAAATAATAATACCAATAAAATAGAAGAAAAATAAATGAATAATTACTTTTCCATACAAGATATTGATTCATTACCTGATTGGGTAGACGAAGCTATAAAAATAAAAAAAGATCCTTTATCAGGTAAAAACTTGGGAAGAGATAAAACCATTGGATTATTATTTTTTAATCCCAGTTTACGTACTCGACTTAGCACGCAAAAAGCAGCATTAAATTTAGGAATGAATGTCATAGTAATGAATTTTACGGGAGAAGGATGGTCGTTGGAGTATGGAGATGGGATCGTTATGAATCAAGGAAATTCTGAGCATATAAAAGAAGCAGCACAAGTAGTATCTCAATATTGTGATGTATTAGGAATACGTGCATTTGCAAAACTAGAAAATAGAGAAGATGATTATAATGAGAAAGTTCTTAAAAGTTTTATAAAACACAGTACAATTCCTGTAATTAATATGGAGAGTGCTACAGGACATCCATTACAAGCATTGACAGATGCTATAACAATTACAGAGAATCAAAAAAATAAAAAACCAAAGGTTGTACTATCATGGGCACCACATCCAAAAGCCTTACCACAGGCAGTTGCTAATTCTTTTGTAGAGATGATGCAACATATGGATGCAAATTTTGTAATCACCCACCCTGTGGGATTTGAGTTAGCCAGTCATATTACTAAGCAGGTGCCTATTGATTACAACCAGAAAAATGCATTAAAAGATGCAGACTTTGTATATATCAAGAATTGGAGTTCTTATCAAGACTACGGTAAAACATTGGACAACGATCTCTCATGGAAAATGACTCAAGAAAAGATGGAGTTAACTAATGAAGCAAAATTTATGCATTGCTTACCAGTAAGAAGAAATGTTGTTGTAGATGATGCTGTAATTGATAGTAAAAACTCTTTGGTTATTGAGCAAGCTAATAATAGAACGTATGCAGCACAATTGGTACTAACAAAAATATTAGAAAAATCATAAAATGAAGAAGGAAACATTATTTGTAGCCAAAATAGGAGGTAATATTATAGGTGATAAAAAAGCGTTAACTTCTTTTTTAGAAGGTTTTTCTAAAATAGAAGGGCCAAAAATATTGGTGCACGGAGGAGGAAAATATGCAACCCAATTAGCAAATAAATTAGAGGTGAAAACTGAAATGATTGATGGACGAAGAATTACCTCGGCAGAAAACCTAGATATTGTTGTAATGACATATGCAGGATTATTAAATAAAACCATCGTTTCAGAATTACAAAGTAGTGATTGTAATGCTTTAGGATTAACAGGTGCAGATGCAAATAGTATTCTGGCAAAAAAAAGACCTGTTAATTTTATTGATTATGGATATGTTGGTGATGTGGTAAAAGTAAATGATAGTTCTATTAAAATGTTTTTGAATCAAGGGATTACCCCCGTTTATTGTGCAGTTACACATGACGGAAAAGGACAATTGTTGAATACAAATGCAGATACCATAGCATCAGAAATAGCCTCGGCAATGAGTAAAGAGTATGAGGTATCTCTGTTTTATTGTTTTGAATTACAAGGCGTATTAGAAAATATAGATGATAAGAACTCTGTAATAGAACACATAAATTTAAAAAAATACACAGAATTAATAAACGCTAATATTATTTCTGAAGGAATGTTACCCAAGCTTCAAAATTGTTTTGATGCATTACAAAAACAGGTAAGCAAAGTACATATAGCCAATGCAGATTTTATAAATGATAGTAGAACCAAACATACAACATTGAGTTTATAAGCGATGATTACAAAACTTACACAACAGGCAATAGAGCTTTTGCATCAGCTGATAGAAACGCCTTCTTTTTCATCAGAAGAAGATAAAACAGCTACATTGATCGAAAATTGGTTTATCAAAAATGAGATTCCTTTTACAAGAGAAAACAATAATATCTGGGCATACAATAAATATTTTGATGCGTCAAAGCAAACAATTTTGTTAAACTCACATCATGATACCGTAAAACCAAATGGTAATTATACCAACGACCCTTTTAAAGCATTTGTAGAAGATGGAAAATTATTCGGTTTAGGAAGCAATGATGCAGGAGGTTGTCTGGTTTCTTTGATAGCTACCTTTACATATTTATATGCTAAGGCAGATCTGAAATACAATATTGTAATTGTTGCTTCTGCAGAAGAGGAGAGTAGTGGACCTCTTGGGTTAAAAAGTGTATTAAAATACCTTAAAAATGTTGAATTTGGTATTATTGGAGAACCTACACTTATGCAATTAGCAGTCGCAGAAAAAGGACTTTTGGTACTTGATGTTTCTGTAAAAGGAACAGCGAGCCATGCTGCACATCCTAATGAAGATAATGCGATATATAATGCTATAAAGGTAATTCAATGGTTTAAAACTTATGAATTTGAAAAATCATCATCAACATTGGGTAATGTAAAGATGACAGTAACACAAATCAATGCTGGGAAACAGCATAATGTTGTACCCGCTAGTTGTAACCTTGTGATCGATATAAGAGTAAATGATAAGTATAGGAATAAAGAAATTCTAGAAGTAATAGATAAAGAATTATCTCAATTTGCTGAGATAAAACCAAGATCATTACATCTAGGCTCTTCATCTATTCCAATAGCTCATCCTATTGTGCAATCAGGAATCGCATTAGGTAGGAGTACATATGGATCTCCAACTTTATCAGATCAATCTGTATTGAGTTGCCCATCATTAAAATTAGGACCAGGAGATTCAACACGATCACATTCTGCAGATGAATTCATCTATATAGAAGAAATCAAAGAAGGAATAGCATTGTATATAAAAATTTTAGAAGGAATTCTGTAGAATAAACAAAACCTTACAATAAGAATTCAAAGAACCAAACATAATAAAAAAAAAGAATGAAACTTTGGGATAAAGGACTACCAACAGATCAAAAAATTGATGTATTCACTGTAGGTAATGATAGACAGTTGGATTTAGTAATAGCTAAATATGATGTGCAAGCTACATTAGCTCATGCCAAAATGTTATATAAGATTAAGTTACTTTCTGATAAAGACATCACAGCGATAGAAAAAGAGTTGAATGTATTAACGAAAGATATAGAGCAAGGAACATTTATAATTGAAGATCATTTTGAAGATGTGCATTCTAAAATAGAGTTTGTTTTGATAGAAAAAATAGGAGATGCAGGAAAACGAATTCATACAGCAAGATCGCGTAATGATCAGGTTTTGGTAGCAATGCATTTATATCTCAAAGATGAGTTAATACAAATCAAATCTCAGATTAAGGAGCTGGCACATGACTTATTAATCAAGGCAGAAACCTATAAAGATATATTGCTTCCTGGGTATACACATTTACAAATAGCAATGCCATCTTCTTTTGGTTTATGGTTTTCTTCTTATGCAGAAAGTTTTATAGATGATTTATATTTTATAAATGCAGCAATAAAAATTGTAGACCAGAATCCTTTAGGAAGCGCAGCAGGGTATGGTAGTTCGTTTCCGATAGATAGAGAATATACAACTCGAGAATTAGGTTTTGAAACTTTAAAATATAATGTGGTAGCTGCACAAATGAGTAGAGGGAAATCAGAAAAATCTACTGCTTTTGCTATGAGCAGTGCGGCAGGAACGCTCTCTAAGTTAGCAACAGATGTTTGTTTGTATATGAGTCAGAATTTTGATTTTATGAGTATCCCTTCAAAATTTACAACAGGCTCTAGCATTATGCCACACAAGAAAAACCCTGATGTTTTTGAGTTAATTAGAGGCAAGTGTAATAAAATTCAAGCATTACCCTATGAATTAAGTTTATTAATAAATAACTTACCTAGTGGTTATCATAGAGATTTTCAATTGCTTAAAGAAGGAGTAATACCTGCTATTCAAAATTTGAAAGCATCTTTAGAAATGGCCTCATATGCTCTTAAGAATGTTGAGGTAAACAAGAATATTTTGGATGATGATAGATATGATTATTTATTTAGTGTAGATACATTAAATGAATTGGTAATGCAAGGAATGTCTTTTAGAGATGCATATGTAAAAATTGGTCTTGATATTGAAAAAGGAGAGTATACTCCAGAAAAAAATACAAAGCATAGTCATATAGGTAGTATTAACAATCTATGCCTCAAAGAGATTAAAAAAAAATTAGAACAAGTATAGTATAATAAAGAATGCTTTTTCTCTGATTATATCGTTGTTGGACGATTAAATTTTGACAGTATAAATAAAAAAAATATATTACCCATATTGAAAAGAAGCTGAAGCATGTTTAATTGAGTGTAAGTTGAGTTAGTTTAATTTTTTTGCTTCGGCCTAGACCCCCAGAGGAGTTGTTAACCACTGGGGGTTGCTTTTTCTTTTAGGGCACCATACTTTCAAATAGAAGAATGATTAGTTGATAATTTGGGTGAGATCATTAACGACACTAATATTATGTCTGAGACTCGCAAAAAGAATAAATAAAATAATTATCGCAACAAGAAATCCTAATAAAGTACCATTATTAGTACTTGATAGTTTTTTAGATGTCTTCAAATAAGCTTTAGATAGTTTTTTGGTATAATTGGATACCAATGCAAAAGCAGGAGCAAAAATTAATATAACTACCAGCATATCAATTAATACCAATAGATACCCCTGTTGGTCAATATGTTTTTTTACATATTTTAAGATAAATTCATTAATAAGTGTAGCAGATAAAACAGCTACAGTATAAATAGCATATTTGGTAATTTGTCTATTATTCATAATAAAGGGGGCAATTATTCTTATATATAGATTAGTTATGGCGGTTAAGATAAAATGTTAGGTATTATATTCAAAGAAAAGGGTACACAAAATGCTATGAATTTTGGATAGAGAAATATACTAGTAATAAAAAACAATCATCAAATTAAAATATCTAAAAACCAGATATACTTTTCTGCCACATTTTTGTATTTTTAGTTTTAAAATTTACATTAAGACAAGATCTATTGTTACCCCCTCTATATTTTATTTATTAACCATAATTTTAGAGAATTTACGGTATTAAGAACAAGCGGCAATATTTTAAATTGAATTTATTGAAGCACGGTAGCAATTCTAAAGTACACAAAAAATGAAGCTATCAATTGTTTTTAAAGTTTTTCAAATAACAATAATCATTATGTTGATTATTATTATTGTACTTACTCTGTTTTTACAGAAAAACCATAAAGAATTACAAAAGGCAGAGAACATACGATATAAATCCTATGTTATTGCAGAAGAGTTGAAACAAAGTTCAGATGATTTAACTCGTTATTGTAGATCTTATGTCTTGACCAGTGATAGTATATGGGAAAACAAATATCTAAAAGTACTTGATATCAGGAATGGTAAACTACCACGGCCAGATGGTCATACTATTTCCTTACTAGATAGCATGAAAAAATTAGGATTTACAAAACCTGAATTTGATAAATTAAAGGTAGCCGAAAATAACTCTAATGAATTGGTATGGACAGAAAAAGTAGCATTTAATGCTGTAAAAGGATTGTTTGATGATGGTAGTGGTAAATTTTCTATTAAAGCTAGTCCAGATATTGAAATGGCTAGGCGTATCATGTTTGATAAAAAATACCATGATGAAAAAAAAATGATTATGGCACCTATTCGTGATTTTTTTAAGATGTTAGACAAAAGAACTCATGATGCGGTTATAGCGTATAAAGTTTTTAATAACAGTTTATTAAGGGTAGTAATTGGTTTAATTTTTTTAATATTAGTAATTGGCGTCATTTCATTTTTTATTGTACTTAAAAATATTATACAAAAAATGAATGTCTTAGAAGCATCAAACAAATTAGTAATGACCAAAAATGATGAACTATCGCGGTTTACTTATATAGCATCACACGATCTACAAGAACCATTAAATACAATAATTAGTTTTTCAAAATTATTAAAAGAAGGGTATCATGATAAATTAGAAGGAATAGGACAAAAAAGTATTGAAATTATTGATGAGTCAACAATGCGAATGAGAAGTCTTACTACAGATTTATTAGAATATTCGAGAATTGGCAGAAAAGTAAAACCAGAAATAATAGATGTAAACAAACTCCTAGAAAACATAAAATTAGATTTAACAGAATTGATTGATAAAAATAATGTAACTATAACTTATAATAACTTGGCTGAAGTATCAGCCTACAGAAATGAATTAAGGATGTTATTCTTAAACTTAATTACCAATGCTATCAAATACAGAAAAGAAACTGTAGCTCCCGAAATTACAATTGAGTTTGAAGAAGGGAAGGATGAGTATACGTACGCTGTGATTGATAATGGTATAGGAATAGATATGCAGTTTAAGGATAAGATATTTGAAATTTTTCAACGCTTGCATACAAATGACCAATACAGTGGTACTGGAATTGGTTTAGCTAATTGTAAAAGAATTGTAGAACTACATAAAGGAGAAATCTGGGTACGTTCTGAAGTAGGTAAAGGAAGTAAGTTTTTGTTCACCATAAAAAAAGATTTAATAAATGGATAAGAAATTAAATACAATAATGTTGGTAGATGATGATAGTAATACAAATCTATATAATGAGTATATTATTAATAGGTTGAATATTTTTGAAGAAATAAAGATTTTTCAGAATGGTAAACATGCATTAGAGTTTTTGATAACCAAAGATGAGAAAGGTAAATTCCCGCAACCTGAAATTATATTTTTGGATATAAATATGCCAATAATGAATGGCTGGGAGTTTTTAGATGAATACAAAGAATTGACAAAAGGGCAACAAGCAGATATCTTGATAGCAATGCTAACTTCATCAATGAATACTGAGGATAGTGAGAAAGCGCTCAGTAGTGGAGTTGTCAAAGAATTTATTCATAAACCTCTGATTGAAGATAGAATTAAAGAAATAATAGATAAATATTTTTTAAAGGATTAAAACTAATGGAGCAGGCTATTGTTTTAAACCTGCTCCATTGTTTTTTAATACCTATACAGTCTTGGTTAACTAATTTGTTTTACAAAGGAATATTTCCATGTTTTCGGTTAGGTCGCTCAACTGTTTTATTCTCAAGCATACTAAACCCTTTAATTAGTTTTCTTCTGGTATTTTCTGGTAATATGACTTCATCTATAAAACCACGTTGGGCAGCTCTATATGGATTGGCAAATTTCTCTGCATACTCAGTTTCTTTCTCTGCTAGCTTGGCAGCAGGGTCATCTGCAACTCCAATCTCTTTTCTAAAAATGATTTCACTAGCTCCTTTAGCTCCCATTACTGCAATCTCTGCAGATGGCCAGGCAAAGTTAAGATCTGCTCCAATATGCTTAGAATTCATTACATCATAAGCACCACCATAAGCTTTACGAGTAATCACTGTTACTTTGGGTACCGTAGCTTCACTTAGCGCATACAGTAATTTGGCACCATGTACAATGATACCATTCCATTCCTGATCGGTACCAGGCAAGAATCCAGGTACATCAACCAGAACCAATAATGGGATATTAAAGCAGTCACAAAAACGTGTAAAGCGGGCTGCTTTTTTAGAACTGTTTACATCCAAAACACCTGCCAAAAATTGAGGCTGATTCGCAACGATTCCGATACTTCTTCCGCCAAGACGGGCAAAACCAACGATAATATTTTCGGCGTAGTCTTTATGAATTTCATAGAATGAATCGGTATCGATAATCCCACCGATAACCTCATGCATATCATAGGGTTTATTAGGATTATCGGGTACAATGCTAGAAAGGTTATTTCTTACTTCATAAGTAAGCGTGTATTCTAATTTTTTAGGCTGTTCTTTATTGCTTTGTGGTAGGTAACTCAGTAGTTTTTTTACGTCTTCTAGGCATTCTATATCATTTGCAGAAGTAATATGTGCTACGCCTGATTTTGTAGAATGAGTACTGGCACCTCCTAATTCTTCAGAAGTAACCTCTTCATTAGTTACTGTTTTTACTACATTAGGTCCTGTAACAAACATATAACTGGTATCTTCTACCATCATAGTAAAATCGGTCATTGCAGGTGAATATACGGCTCCACCAGCACAAGGCCCCATAATAGCTGATATTTGAGGGATCACTCCAGAGGCTTGTACATTTTTATAGAAAATATCTGCATATCCGCCTAAAGAGCGTACTCCTTCTTGAATTCTGGCACCACCAGAGTCATTAAGACCAATGATAGGAGCTCCTGTTTTTACTGCCATATCCATTACTTTGCATATCTTTTCGGCATGTGTTTCTGATAATGCACCACCAAAAACTGTAAAATCTTGTGCAAAAATATAAATTAACCGTCCATTTACGGTTCCGTAGCCCGTAATGACACCATCCCCATAATAGATTTCTTTATCCATTCCAAAGTCAGTGGTACGATGAGTTACTAGAATACCAATTTCTTCAAAAGAGCCTTCATCAAGTAGATATTCAACGCGCTCACGAGCAGTTAATTTTTTCTTTTGATGTTGTTTTTTGATACGTTTTTCACCACCACCTAATTTTGCTTGTGCAATTTTATCTTGTAACGTTTTTATTTTTGAATCCATATATTTTATAGTGTTGGTATGCGTACTGTTTTTTGATCTTCGATATATTGTTTCATAGCAATTAGGGCAGCAACTTTGGCTTCTTCTCTTGCTTTTGACTGTATAGTATCGGTATTAAAGTATTTTTTTACGAAGTGAGTATCAAAACTACCAGATCTAAAGGCTTCATGTTCAAAAACAAATTTGCCAAAGGGTAATGTGGTTTGTACTCCTTTGATATCGTAGTTGTTAATTGCTTTTATCATTAATTGTATAGCTTCTTCACGAGTAGCTCCATACGTAATAAGTTTAGCGAGCATAGGGTCGTAGTAAATAGGGATATCCATACCTTCTTCAAAACCATTATCTACCCGAATTCCTTTTCCAGTAGGTATTTTATAAGTTTCTAAATGACCTACACTTGGTAAAAAGTCATTTAGAGGATCTTCTGCATATATTCTTAACTCTACAGCATGTCCTTTTATTTTTAGGTCTTCTTGTTGTATAGGGAGTTTTTCGCCTCGGGCTACTTTTATTTGTAATGCTACAAGATCGGTTTCGGTAATTAATTCTGTAACTGGATGTTCTACTTGCAATCGAGTATTCATTTCAAGAAAATAGAAATTATGATTTTCATCCAAAAGGAATTCTACTGTTCCTGCGCCAAGGTAATCACATGCTTTTGCAACTTTGATAGCTGCTTCACCCATTTTTGCACGTAGTTTTGTAGAAAGAACTGCAGAGGGAGCTTCTTCTACGACTTTTTGATGTCGTCGTTGTACACTACACTCTCTTTCAAAAAGGTGTACTACATTTCCGTGACTATCAGCCATCACCTGTATTTCTATATGTCGTGGTGAGGCTACATATTTTTCTATAAATACAGAGCCATCTCCAAATGCAGAAGTAGCTTCACTAATGGCTCTATTCATTTGAGATTCGAGGTCTTTTTCTTCTTCTACCACCCGCATTCCTTTTCCGCCACCACCTGCGGAAGCCTTAATCAAAATTGGAAATCCTATTTCTGTGGCAATTTTTTTAGCTTTATCAACATCTGTAATGGCTTCATCAATACCAGGAACCATAGGAATATTATAGGCTTTTACAGCTTCTTTTGCCGCTAGTTTACTACCCATAACTTTTATAGCCTTGGATTTAGGGCCAATAAAAATGATATTGTTTTTTTCGACCTCTTCAGCAAAGTCAGCATTTTCACTCAAGAAACCATACCCAGGATGTATAGCATCTACATTTAATTGTTTTGCAACCTCAATAATTTTGGAGCCTAATAAATAAGATTGATTTGATGGAGCTTCACCAATACAGACTGCTTCATCAGCAAATTTTACATGAGGAGCATTTCTGTCTACGGTAGAAAATATAGCCACTGTTTTGATTCCCATTTTACGAGCAGTGCTCATTACTCTAATTGCAATCTCACCTCTGTTTGCTATTAGTATTTTTTTCATATGATAGATTATTCAAACTCGATTAATAATTGACCTTTATCTACAGCATCTCCTGTAGTTGCAGAAATAGATTTTATGATTCCATCTCTAGGAGAGAGAATGATATTTTCCATTTTCATAGCTTCAAGAATAAGAAGAGGGTCATCTTCTTTTACTTCCTGTCCCGTTTTTACTTGAATATCTAGTAATAAACCTGGCATAGGAGCTTTGATTGCATTTACTTGTTTTGAAGATCCTATAGAAAAACCCATTTCTTTGATCCTAGCATCCAATTCATCAGCAATATTTACCTGATAAGTGTTATGATTAACTCTTATGGTGTATTGTTTGGCGTTAAAATCAGATTGTACGATTTCTGTATGATATGATGTATTGTCGAGAAGTACGTGATGGGTTGTATCTAAATTAGATGTAATATCTGTTTTTAAAATATCTTCTTCGGTAACATCAAATTCAAAAACCTTATTTACACTAACTTTATATGTGCTATTCATAGATGAGAATGTTTGATTTTTACGATAAATATAAATATTAAAACGACCAGATAATAGTGTAAGGTTTATTTCTTTATAATTTTATGGGTATATTATAATGATTTAAGCTAAAATCCTCTTCACACAGACGATTATAAAAACTTGCTATTAAACCTTTTGTGGTTTTTTTATGTTTGGTTGAAAATGACTAAGAGATATAATGATTATGAAAAAAGGAAGAATCATAAACTTTATGATTTATTACCAAGTATTCTGTGAAATAGTTTTTGCAATAAAGGAGAAGCTTCACCCATTTTTCTTTCTCTCTCTTTTGCAACAAGAATACCATCTTTGTCATAAAATAACTCATAACTGAATGCAAATTTTTTTGACTCAGAATCAATTTCTAATTGTCCAAACCTTAGATCATTAAAAAATAAATGATCATCATGTTTTTCGATGGTGTACCAACCTTCAGATAATTTAATCAACCTAATAATTAGAGGGTCATTTTTCATAGCACCAAGAAAGTGATGATTTTTAGGGAATTCAGAAAAATTGATATAGTCATCTTTATCAAAAAGAGAATAATATCCAATCAGGAAGGAGTCTTTTGTTTCAATATTAGCAGACCATAAAATACTGTTTAGAGGAGTAGGTCTTGTTTGAATCTCTTGATATGTAATGTGTTGATTTTCTAGATTTGTCCAAAAGGTAAACCAAGCATTACGTTGAAGTACTAATGTGATAATCATATATAGGCTACTAATCAATATTCCTAAATTGTTAAACAACTTTCTCTTGGGATGCGTTCTATTGTAGAACATAGCAATAATGACAAAAACTAAAAAAGGGATCGTATAGAGTGGATCTATAACAAATATATTTTTGAAAGATACTTTATAGTCAAAGGGCCAAAATAATTGGGTTCCCCAGGTTGTAAATGCATCCAGAATAGGGTGTGTGAAAAGGCCTAAAAACATAAGCCAACTCCAACCTTTCCAGTCAGCTTCTTTATTCTTGTATATCTTGGCAATCATCCAGCCTAGTATAGGGGCAGCGATTATACAAAAAATGATAGAATGAGAAAAACCACGATGTAACTCATTGGCAGTAATAGGATCAACAAAAAATTTGGATAACACATCTAGGTCGGGAATTGTACCAGCAACAGCACCCCAAAGCATAGCTTTATTACCTACTTTTTTTCCTAGTGCGGCCTCTCCCATAGCAGCACCCAATACAATTTGAGTTAACGAATCCATTCGTGTAATTAAATATTAAATCAATATTTTTTAATACATATGCTACATCTCTCAACTAGGCAAATAGATATGTATACCCCATCTGACATCAAACACTACTATTTATATTATAATACTGAGTATTTTCTAGTGATTTTGATATGTTTCAAATGTACGTTTATTTTTAAAGTCTTTGTTGCTGTAGTATGAAATCTAACATATGAAAGTCGTTGTTTGAGTTAAGTTTTTGATATATAGAGACTTCATTCTTATTAATTAATTGTACGTCTTACCGTTTAATATGTGTTTTTAAACGAAAACTATTTCATAAAGTTTAGTTTTATTATGGTCATTTCAAATAAGTTTATTTTCTTTGGGTGTAATTGGGAAATTAAATGAATACATTGGTGAATTGTGTTTTGTTAATCGATGATGACAAAGCCACAAACTTTTTTAACGAAAGAGTTGTTACCAAACATAAAGACTTTTATCAGGTAAATACTGTACAAAGTGGTATGGCAGCACTCGAATATTTAAACGAAGTAGAAAATAATAAGGCAACAAAGCCAGATCTTATTTTTCTCGATATTAATATGCCGGCTATGAACGGTTGGGAGTTTTTGGTTGAATTCTCTAAGTTAAATCAAAAAGTAACAGAGGGAATTAAGGTAATCTTATTATCAACGTCTTCTAATCCAGACGATGTAATGGCATCTGCAAAAAATCATTCTGTAGACGATTTTATTAATAAACCTTTATCTCTGGATTTACTAGATAATGTATTGACAAATCATTTTATTGAGTAATAGATAGTAACACTCTTTAATTGATTTAATTCTTTCTTTTTTACTAAAAATCAAATACTTTGATTAAGAATATTCGTTGTTTTTTTAGTTAAAATAACGAATATATGTTATTTTGTCGTTTATTTATGTATTTTGACGTAAAGTAATTCTGTTTTTTTATTTTTTTAATTTAGTAATTTGTTTTTTTTAAGTTGCTTTGTAATAGATAGTTGTGGTTTACACAAATTCTATTTAAAAAGTGATGATGAAAAATTTATTTATCAGAATTATGATACTTGGTAGAATATGAAAAAAGCAAAATATTTTCTTTTAGTGGATGATAGTGTTTCTACTAATTTCTTTAATAAAGCAATACTACAGAAAACTGAATGTGTAGAAAAAGTACTGCTTGCAAGAAATGGTAAAGAAGCACTAGATTATATAAAATCAGGAATTACCCCAGAAGTGATTTTTCTTGATATTAATATGCCTATAATGGATGGGTGGGAGTTCTTAGAGGAATTTGAGAGATTAGACAAAAAATTAAAAAAGAGTGTAATCATCTTGATGATAGGAGCAGAACTAAGTAGAGAAGATAGAGAGAAAGCAGAAAAAATAAAGGAAGTAAAGGAGTTTCAGGAAAAAATGTTAACCAAAGAAATTGTCTGTAAAATAGTAAAGAAATATTTTAACGAGGCAACTTCAGAGGTATGTAAACAATTGGATAATGTAATAGCTTAATACAAGCATATTATAAAATTTGTAGTTGATTTGAATACAAGCATAAACAATTCATTTAAATTAATAATTGATAAACAAAGTAGTGTAATAACTAAAGAACAAATAGATAGAGAAGTAAGGTCTAAAACATACCTTATTGGTTTTCTATTTCTTTGTTCTATTTCTTTATCTTTTTCTCAATCTAGGGCTGTATTATCAGGAAATGTTTCTGATCAATTTGGCAATTTACCAGGAGCCAAAGTAGCTATTGAAGGTACTGATAAAAGTACTACAACAGATGTAAATGGTAATTATAATTTTGATGTTGATGAGGGGGAATATATTATAACTTCAAGTTTTGTTATGTATAACCCTGTTTCCAAAACAATAGATATAAAGGTAGGAGATACAACAAAGGTTGATTTTGTTTTGGAAACAGGATTCTCTATAGATCAGCCAGTTTCATTAGGGTCTAGAGCAAAACCAAAATCCCTTCTTAAAAATACAGCAGCGGTAGACATCATATCTCCGCAACAATTGACAAACTCATCAGAAGTAGAATTAAGCCATATTCTTCATTATTTTATCCCGTCTTTTCATTCTACAAATCAAACGATAGCAGATGGAACTGATCATATTGATCCTGCAACATTAAGAGGTTTAGGCCCTGATCAGGTGCTAGTTTTGGTAAATGGTAAACGTAGACATAATAGTTCGTTACTTAATGTAAATGGTACAGTTGGTAGAGGATCAGTAGGAACTGATTTTAATGCAATACCTATTGCTTCTATAGAAAGAATAGAGATATTAAGAGATGGAGCTACATCACAATATGGATCTGATGCCATTGCTGGAGTGATTAATATCATACTCAAAAAGCAAATAGAGATAATTCAATTGGATAACCGAGTAGCTATAAATACAAAAGGAGATGGATTTAATGTCTATTCATCAGCTAATTTTGGCTTAAAAATAGGAGAAGAAGGTTATATAAATGTAACTGCAGAGTATAGAGAAAGAGAAGCTATAAATAGATCAGGAGATTATACTGGTACAGTATATTCTGATGATAGTGATGCAGATCAAAGACTGATCGAAGAAAACAACTTTTTTGATCAAACAGGGTATTCTGGTAAACAAGTAATGGAGATAGGTAGTGCCGCAACACAGAACCTTGCATTATCGTTCAACGGAGAAGTTACTATGTCTGATTATGCAAAATTTTATATGCATGGAGGAAGAAATTATAGAGAAGGAACCTCTAAAGGTTTTTATCGTTTTCCTAAAGATCAAGATAGAGTTGTTTTAGAACTTTTTCCAAATGGTTTTTCACCTGAAATACTTACAGATATTCAAGATGATGCTATTACTGGTGGTATTAGAGGAATAAAGAATGAATGGAATGTAGATTTTAGTCATTCTATAGGAGTTAATAGATTAGATTATACGGTAAATAATTCTAATAATGCATCTATGGGTATAGCTTCTCCTAGAACCTTTTATGCAGGAGGGTTTATTTATAAGCAAAATACTACAAATCTTGATATTTCAAGAACTTTTGATTGGCTCAGTGGGGTTAATGTTGCTTTTGGAGCAGAGTTGAGGGTAGAAAATTATGAAATTATAGCAGGGGAAGAAGCTTCTTATATTAATGCGGGAAGTACATACATTAATAATATAGGAGAAGAACTACCTAGAATCGCAGGAGCTCAGGTTTTTCCTGGTTTTCAGCCTGAAAATGAATTAAATCGTTTTAGAACTAACAGCTCAGGATATTTGGATATAGAAGCCAATATGACTGAT
Organism: Aquimarina aquimarini; assembly: GCF_900299535.1. Classification (GTDB taxonomy): domain Bacteria; phylum Bacteroidota; class Bacteroidia; order Flavobacteriales; family Flavobacteriaceae; genus Aquimarina; species Aquimarina aquimarini. Next base: position 398,607 of record NZ_OMKE01000023.1, read on the forward strand.
AAATTATTAATAAGAGGGGCCGCTCGTTATGAGGCATATAATGATTTTGGAGGAAATGGTATTTGGAAACTCTCGGGCAGATATAGAATAAAAGATGGTATTAGTGCCAGAGTAGGTTTCTCTACGGGGTTTAGAGCACCTTCTCTTCATCAAGTTTTTTTTCAGAATGTAAGCACCCAGTTTATTAATGGAGAGAGTGTACAAGTTGGAACTTTTAATAATGAAAGTGCTGTTGCTACAGAAGCTTTTGATATAGGAAGATTAAAACCAGAATTATCAAGCCATTTTAGTACAGGATTAAGTGGTAAGATTCGTGATAATCTTACCTTTAGTATTGATTATTACTTGATTAATATTGAGGATAGAATTGTTCTTTCAGGAAGATTTGAAGAGGGGTATGAAGCAATTTTAGAACCTTTTAATGTTAGTGCAGCTCAATTCTTTACTAATGCAATAGACTCTAAGACTTCTGGAGTAGATATGTCTTTATTTTATAAAACCATAGTAGGAACAGGAGAACTCAATGCTTCTTTGAGTGCGAATATGACAAAAACCAAAGTAAAAGGACCAATAAAGGTTTCTCAGGCATTGGCAGGGCAAGAAGAAGTTCTTTTTAATAGAGAAGAAATAGCAAGAGTAGAATATGCACAACCCAATTATAAAATAAACTCGATACTTTCTTATGATGTGGGGCAATTTGGATTTCAAATGGTAAATACACTTTTTGGTAAAGTAAAATTTATTCACCCAGATGATGCAGACCCACAAAATTGGATTGTAAATGATTTTACTGGAAATATAGAGACCAGGGATCAAACGTTTTCTCCAAAATTGGTTACGAATGCAGTAATATCATATCAAATTAATGATTATATAAAATGTTCAGTAGGAGGTAATAATATCTTTAATGTATACCCCGATAAGCATACACATGCTGATAATACAGAGAATGGTAATTTTAGATATAGTAGGAGGGTTCAACAATTTGGAGTAAATGGTGCTAATTATTATATGAGATTATTGTTAAGGTTATGAGTAAAAGGCATCAAGATATATCAATATTGCCTGTTAATTTATTGAGATTTGTATTGATCTCAGCTTTCCTTGTTTTTTCTTCTCAAAGTATAGCTCAAGAAACAAATAATGAAGAAGTAAAAAGGTTACAGCGGGCTATATTTATATTCAATTTTGCACAACAAATAGGCTGGCCAGATATAGAGCAACAACAAGACTTTAATATTGGAGTACTTGGACCTGATAGAACAATACTAGATCTTCAGGCAATGGCTCAAAAACGTAAAATTCATAATAAATCCGTAAAAATAACTCGTTTTCAATTTGTAAAAGAAATAAAAAATGTTCACGTACTGTATGTAAATAATAAATATAGCTATGACATACACTATCTTTTGAATAAAGTTTCTGGTAAAAAAATATTATTAATAACAGAAGATTATAATTTTAATGCTTCTATGATTAATATGGTTAATGTAGGGAATTCTTTTGAGTATGAAATTAATGCAAACCGTATAAAAAAAGAAAAGTTTCTTATGATACCTGCTTTAAAAAGGCATGCTGTCACTTCTTCAGAGAAATGGAAACGATTGTATCAAACAACAGAAAAAACCTTAAATCAAGTACAGGAAGATAAAAATAAACAAGAAACACTACTCAAGAATAAAGAAAAGCAGATACTGGATCAAGAAGAAAAAATAACTAACCAATTAAATAATATTGATAGTAAGAATATAGAAATTCTTGAAAAAAATAGAAGAATAAATAAACTGTATACAGAGAGTGATATTCAACAAAAAAAATATGAGGAAAAAGTAATTATAGAAAAAGAATTAGAAAAGAATATTCAAGAACAGATTACTTTTATTAAACATCAGGAAGAAAAAATTAAACATAGCAATACTGAGATCGATAATCAGAATAAAACCTTACTAGAACAACAAGATAGAATCAATGAACAAGAAATTGTTCTAGATAAACAAGTATCAGAAATTAATGCTCAGAAAAAGATACATATATTATTGATTAGTGTTATCGGTTTGGTTCTGGGAGTCAGCTTTTTTATGTATAGAGGGTATTTGGCTAAGAAAAAATATAACAAAGAGCTCAAACGTAAGAATTTAGAGATTTATGCTCAATCAAAAGAATTAGAATCAAAAAACAAAGAACTTGAGCAATTTGCCTATATAGCTAGTCATGATTTACAAGAACCTCTCAATACAATATCAAGTTTTATAGGATTAGTCAATGAGGAGTATGGTGATCGTTTTGATGATGCAGGAAAAGAGAGTATGTCTTTTATCAAAGATGCAAGTATTAGGATGAAAAACCTTATTGATGCTTTACTAGAATATTCGAGATTAGGAAGAAGTAGAGAATATAAAGAGGTAGATTGTAATAGCCTTATTGATGAATTGAAAAAAGATCTAAAAACGGTTCTTGAAAAAACAGAAACCCAACTTATTATAGATGATTTACCAAAAGTAAATGGTTCTGCAATTGAGCTTCGTTTATTGTTTCAGAATTTAATTAGTAATGGTATAAAATTTTGCGCAAAAGGGGTTTCTCCAGAGATTGCCATCTCTTGTACCAACCATGATTCATCAAATGAGTTTTGGCAATTTTCTGTAACTGATAATGGTATTGGTATCCCTTTGAAACATCAAGAACGTATTTTTGCTATTTTTCAACGATTACACTCTAGAGATCAATATGAAGGTACAGGTATTGGGCTTGCACACTGTAAAAAAATAGTAGAAGCTCATGGTGGAAAAATATGGCTAGCATCTGAAGAGAATGCGGGAAGTACTTTCTATTTTACGATTCCTATTACTCAAAAAACACCTTAAACGGTTTTTGTTATTCGCTTTTATTTGAGAGACAAGCATTTTGTTTGTTTGATTTAGCTCCATAAAATTTATTAAAAATTAAGCAAGCAGTAAGATCACCAGTTACATTGACTGCAGTTCTAAACATTCCTAAAATACGATCTATACCAATAATAACGATAAGACCATCAATTGGAATTCCAGCACTTTGTAATACCGATGCAAGAATAATAACTCCACCTCCAGGAATGGCTGGTGTACCTATGGAAGCAGCTACAACAGTAAAGGTAATTAATAGTAGATTCATTATAGATAATTCAATACCATAGGCTTGTGCCATAAATAAAGTCGTCACACATTGAAATAATGCAGTTCCGTCCATATTAATTGTAGCTCCAACAGGAATAACAAAATCACTAATATTAGAAGATATACCTAATTTTTCATCTGCTGTTTTCATAGATAGAGGCATAACAGCAGCAGAACTTGCGGTGGAGAATGCTAATAATTGTGGTTCCTTGATTACTCTCAAAAACTTGAAGGGATTTTTCTTTGTGATCGTTAAGACTAATATTAAATAGAATATCATTAAAATAATTAGACCTAGTATGACCACTACCATATAGTAACCCAAACCAAGGAATATTTCAATGCCAGTCCTTGATAATAAAGCCGCTATTAAACCAAAGACGGCGTAGGGTACTAACATCATAGCCCATGATACTATAATCATACAGATTTTCTGAATAGCTTCTGAAAAACGAATAATAGGCTTAGCTGTTTCTTGACGGAGTTGAGTGATTGCTACACCAATTATAATGGTAAAAATTACAACACCCAACATTTCACCTGTTAAGATAGACTCTAGTGGATTATTAGGGATAAGGTTTGATATCGTATTAGGAATGTTCTCAATAATGTTAGTTTGGTTATTAATAGGTATTTGGTTTTCTCTGCTGTTTGGGAATCCGCCAAGCGAAAAAATATATTGACCAGGTTTCAAAATAAGTGTTACTATCAGACCTATTATGATGGCAACAGCTGTGGTAAAAACGAAATACAGTAATAACCGAAGACCAAAGCTTTTTAGGTTTTCAGAAGTATTACTAACAATCCCCATAATAATTGATGTAAATATCAATGGAATCATAATCATTTGAGTCAACCGCATAAAAATTTGACCTGGTAGATCAAGCCAATCGGCCAGTCGTAAACTAATATCCTCAGGAACTAGCCCTGTAGATTGATTAAGTAAAATTCCCACTCCTGCTCCTAAAATAAGCCCGATAATTACTTTAAGCCATAAACGCCCTTTTATAAGACGATCTAAATGAATTGATAAATTATTAAGAGGTCTAAATTCTATCATGGTAGTAAGTACGGTTATGATTTATATGGGATTAATAGGTAATCATTTTGATCAAACCCTTGGGGATGTATAGAGTGAAACGAAATTACACAATAGAGTACAGAGGAAGAAGAGTAGTATATAGAAGAAATATGCATAATGTGGTATGTCAAGAAGCTCTTAGAAAAGACTTACATAGAAATCATTTAACTTGTATTATTTGATTGCCTTGAAATGTTGATTCTACCCTTTTATTATTCACTTCAAGTTTATCAATATTGTATTGAGATAAGTCATTAAAATCGATTTTAAGTTCAGAAACTCTTGATGTTTTTATCGATAATTTATTCTTTGTAACTGTTGCAGTCAGCTTGGCTTTTGAATACTCATTTTTAAAAATATCATAAAAATAACCGTTGTTAAAACGTCCTTCAATTACTTTTGTTTTTCCATTTCTTTCAATCAAGATTGCTGTATTATCTCCTGCCTTCTTTTTATGTACATAAAAGTAAGGAGAATAAGGAGAGGTAATTGTATCTTTTTCCATCATTAATACAATATCATCTTTTTTCAACCCCATCCTCTTAGCACTAGAAGAGTCAGATACAAAATGGCTTATTTTAAGTCCTTTCCCTTGATATGAATAATCGTATTTTATTCCAAAATTGGCTTTGTTGTTAAATACCTTTAATTGATAAGGTTTATGCCATGATTTTTTGGCTACCAGTGTATCAATATTTACTATCGATATTCCGTTGATAGTAGTATTAATTGTACCAGAGCTTTCCCAAGAAATTTCATTATATGGTGTGCGATCAGTGTTTTTAATAAAGTTTATAATATTATCTTGCTCAGTCTTTAAATAACTCATTTCATGATTACCTTCTAATTCTCTATAGGTAATACTCTTATTATATTTCTTTAAATAATCAATAGTAGGTGCGATTTGTTGAATATCATATAACATATCATCTTTTGTATTGATTATATATAAAGGTTTGTGATTAGAATTTGCGGGAAAAAGACTGTGATTTGATAATTTTGAGGCAACTTTTAGACTACCATTCATAGAAATAAAACCCGAAAATTCAGTAGGTTTTATAAATGAAAAATAAAGAGCTCCAGAACCACCATCAGAAAAACCACTCAAAAAAACTTTATTTTCATTAATGTTAAAGTCTTTTTTTACCAATTCTATTTCTCCCATAACCATATCAATTCCAACTGAATCAAACCAAGTAGCCCCTTTTTGACCATAAGAAAATAACAAATAGAACTCTCCTTTATCTGCCAGTTCAATAAGTTTTGACTTTTTAATATAGCTTAAAGGATCTTTTTTTAGATTTGGATTTGAGATTGATCCATGTAGGTATACTAAAAGTGGTTTTGGTGTTTTTATATCTAAATTTTTTGGAGTATATATAATAAATGGACGATCCATATTATCAGAACACTTATAAGTTAACTGATCATATTTTCCATTTTGTGCAAATGAGATATTTGTGATTAAAATTAAAAAGTATATTATTTTTTTCATTGTTTAATTTTTGATGTGTGATAGCAGCAGTTTTTTAATAAACTGAAAATTATGAATCTGTATTGTAACAAAGAATATTATAAAAATGTAGACAATCATACTATGACCTTATCGTTTTTTTGACTAAAGTTTTATGCCATAATAGCTATTGATTTCTATTTTGTGTAAGCTTCAAAACAGTGGTGTTTATAGAGAATATATTTGTTACATAATTCTGTGATAAAGATAGGAATTACGTATAAAAAAGAGGAGTGTATTTTCTTAACTTTAACTATGTTCTATAATATCAATTATACATTAAAGAATAGTGGTGTAAGAGATATTATGAATAAAAACAGTTGTGATTTTTTGTTAAGTAAATGTATGATTTTATTGCAATTTTGATACCTTAAAGTAAAATGATAATACTTAAGGTACTGTCTAAAGTATGGTTTTGGGCAAAACGAATAAAAATACTGGATAATCAGAGAAATATTTATTGACTTAATTTCCCATATTGTTTTTTAATTTTGAGATAGTTACTGATTAACATGTATATTGCTTGAGGTAGCATAAAAAAAGTTATTCCCGAATTAGGAACCATATAGCAACCAAGTAACACTACTATAAAATAACTAACAGTAAAGTAGTGTGGTAATGCTAATTTTTGTTTTTCGATTGAATGTACTAATAATCCTAAAGTAATAAGAAAAAATCCAAAATATAAAAACCAAAATGTAGCAAAATGCTCAAAATTTGTATGTTCTATTGATGCAGGTAACTCTTTCATTCCTTGACTAACTTTATAGAAGTTAGATTCTGAAAAAAATAGTATTTGTTTTTGAAATCCCCCAGAAGAAAAGGCAAATAGGGTATGCATAATTCCAATTATAATGAGTAGTAAACCATTGGTGATTTTTTTTATAATTCTCATACTATATTTGTTTTAATAAGTAAGAGACAAAACTACTTGTTTATACGGTGAGATTTTTTGATCTAAATCAAATTATGTTTTTGCGGCTCTTATTCTACTCAAAGTTTCTTGAGTGATTCCTAAAAAAGTAGCAATATCCCCTAAAGGTACGATGAGTTCAATTTTTGGATGTTGTTTTATTAAGCTTTGATAACGTTGTTTAACGGTTCTAAATTGAAGAGAAAACATTCTATGTCTATATAGAACAATCACTTTGGATAATACTAATCTAAATAGATGCTCAAAATCATGATGGAGGCTACACAAATTCTCTACATCTTCTTTATTAGTTTCTAAAAGGATATAATCTTCCATTGTTTCAATATAATGAAGGCTGGGTTCGTCTGTAAAATAACTACTACTAGAAGTAATAAACTCACTTTCAAAAGCAAACCAATCAATAATTCGTTTTTCATCACGAATGTAATAAGCTTTTAAGGAACCTTTTAAAATAAAATATAGTTTATGATGATGCTGTCCTTTTTTTACTAAACAGGTCCCTTTTTTATATTTTGTGATTGTAGATTTAGCACTCCAATAAGTAAAAGTAACATCTTTTAATTTACAATAATTTAAAATTATTTGTTGTTTGACTCTATTCAATTTTTAACTTTTTAAATATGTGATTAAGAAAGATGTTTTAAAATATAATAGATTCTTTTTCTTTTTGTAAGAATCTATCTTACTTAGATTCTGATTTTTTGATGTGAATTTCTTGGTGTTTTTTCTTCATAAACATGTATACCACCTAGTCAAATACGATACTATATTTTTAATCAATACTAATTTTTATTTTTTTTGAGTATTATTATATGATTTACCTAGCTGTTTGAAATCGTATTTTAGCTATTGACAAATGTTTTACCACAATAATTCTGTTTCATTCTCTGAGCCCCAAAATGTTCCGCTTTTAAAATCTTTTTTTATAAAGTTGTAAATGTTTTCTGCAGATTGTTTTGAAGTCAATCTACCATTTTTACTACTATTTTCTGAGATGTTTGTTACTACCCAACCAGGATGAATGGAAGCAACTTTGATTCTATTTTCTAACCTATTCGTTAGTATTTTTGAATACATATTTAATGCACTTTTAGACATTCTATAGGCTACAGAATCAATATGTTCACAATGTTCTATTGAGCCCATTTTTGAAGAGATATTCAATATTTTTCCATTTGTATTGATTAAGTCAATTAAGGGTTCGGTGAAAAAAACTGTTCCAGTAACGTTTACTTCAAAAGTTTGTTTAAAAGATTCTTTTTGAGGGAGTACAGTGTCTAAATCTGGTCCAATTCCAGCATTATTAATTAAAATATCGATCTTCTTAAAATTGGTAAATATTTCTTTGTGAGCATTTTCTATACTTGAAGGTATTGATAAATCTAATTGCATAGCGTGAAAATTCATGGTATCAAACCCTTCAATTTTCCCACTTCTGTTTGTTCCGATAACGTAGAAGTCGTTATCAAGCATCTTTTCAACTAAAGCTCGTCCAATTCCTTTGCCAGCCCCAGTTATTAAAGCGATTTTATTCATTTTTTTAAGTGATTCTAGAGGTTTTTATTATGATTCTATACCAAAATTTGCCGTTGATTAAAATATCCTATTTTCATAGAAGTAAATTCAAATCAGAAATAGTTTTGTCAATAATTTTCAGATAAACTCTTTAAAACATTAATTGTTTTCTCCGAATCTTTTCTATCAACAAAAATGTGGTCATGATAATATCCAGCAATAACATTACAACTAATGTCGTTTTTTGCTAATTCTGTTGAAAATATTGCTGTTAAGCCAACAGCATCTAGAGATGAATGAATCATAAGAGTAATCCAGGAAGCTATATATTCATAGCGCAAATTTAGTTCATCTGCCTTTTTTTTCTCAATAACAATTGTTGTTCCTTCCTTTTCTTTGAATTCACAGATAATATCTTTTCTGTTAATGATACCAATGTCCTTTACTGTAGAGAACACGTATTCTCCATCATTTAGCTTAGGGGTCATTCCCTTTATTAATTCAGATAAATTTGTTTCTCCAGCCATTTTACATTCCCTTTTTAATTTTATGTAATAAATATAGATAATTACCCTGAGTAGAATAGGGGAGTGAAATTTTAATTATTTGGAATATCTTTTTATAAAAGCCTACATTATATCGCTATGCAACGTTTTTGTCCAGATTAAAGAATCTATTTATTTGGCTTAAAAAATCGTTTTTTGGTTTATTCAAATTCAAAATGTTATAAAACGGATTATTTATGGATTTATCAATTAGTTGTCCATTCCTAATTTTTAATAAGTGAGGAAATCGATTGTAATTTTTTAGATTATAAAGAGCTTCCGAGATAAATTCAGTTGTGTAATCGGATTCAATTTTTTTTCCATTTAGATATACGATATCAATTTCTTTAGGCAGATTTAGGAGTATATTTTCTTCAATATACTTCTTTGAGTTTTTTCGGTTATTGTAGCAGAAGAAATTTTTCCCATCATTTTTGATCAAAAACTCAGCATATTTTTTCTCAAATCTTTTTCGGCAAAAGCTTTTAATAGGAATAAAAATAATCATCGGAATTGAGAGTGCCAATAAAGGAATCCCAATGATAACCATTCGTAATATGTCTCTTAATTTTATCAAGGTTTAAGTGTAGTCTAATGTCGTTTTATATAAAATACTGTTTTAATTAGACAGGTTATTAAATTTAAGAGGTTTAAGTTTCTATTTGACAAAAGGTAAATCTCTCAATTTGATAGACCTAAAAACTTATGCAAACATATTTTCTTCTGTATTATTTCTAACAAGATTTATTGCTTCGCAATATTGCTCTTTACAGAAATGAAATTCAAGGTCTTTATAATTTATCTCAAATGGAATTATTTTAGAGAAATTTTTAAAGTCATACCAATATATATCTTTGGCTCCAATAGATATTTTGCATGTAAGACTATGATCTCCAGGAATACCAGAGTACTTATAATCATATAGCGTATATCTCTGATCTTGATAGATATAATCATGTAAGGTTTCACACAAAAAGTGATTCTGATTATGAAATGCTATAAAGAATGATATTCCTTCATAACAACCATTTTGAATATGTAAGCCTTTCTGTTTAAATTGTTTTACTTCTATTTCTTCTATTATATTCTTAAAGTTAATTCCGTTTAAATATATAACGGTAGTCATGTAATCCTCAAGTTCAGATTTTATAGACCCAAAACTTATTTTATCTCTTTGCATAACTTTAACCTTAGTATTAAAGTGATTTAACTTTTTCGATAGTATCAAAAAAATTAAATCACTTCAATATTTAAAAAATTAATAAGAAATCTTATGTGGCGGTAATGGCTTCGAAGTTAATTTCTTGAGAGGAGGCGCAAATTGTGTTAATTTGATATCTTTTACTGCAGCTCTATACTCTTCAATTGTAGGGGTTCTTCCAAGAATAGCTGAAAGAACTACGACTGGTGTAGATGCTAGTAATGATTCTCCTTTCTTGCGATCTGTATCTGCTACAACACGGCCTTGAAACAGACGTGTAGAAGTGGCCATTACAGTATCACCTTTTTCTGCTTTTTCCTGATTACCCATACATAGGTTACAACCAGGTCTTTCTAGATATAGTATATTGTCATATTCTGTACGCGCACTGCTTTTAGGAGCAGTATCATCAAACTCAAAACCAGAATATTTTTGAAGTACTTCCCAATCTTTTTCTTCTTTGAGTTCATCAATGATATTATAGGTAGGAGCTGTTACTACCAAAGGAGCTCTGAACTCAACCTTACCATGTCTTTCTTCTAGGTTTTTAAGTATTTTGGAAACAATCTTAATATCACCTTTGTGAACCATGCAAGAACCTACAAAACCTAAATCTACCTTTTTCTTACCTTCGTAGTAGGTAAGCTCTCGAATGGTATCATGTGTATATCGTTTAGATACATCCTCATTATGTACATCTGGATCAGCAATCATTGGTTCATCAATGATATCCAGGTCAACTACAAATTCTGCATAATATTTAGCATTGTCGTCAGGAGTTAACGCAGGTTTTTCTCCTGATTTAATTTGATCGATTCTTTTATTGGCTTTATCTATAAGTCCTTGAAGTACTTGTTTCTCGTTGTCCATACCCTTATCGATCATGATTTGAATCCTACCTTTGGCTATTTCTAGGGATTCGATTAGGGTATCATCTTGAGAGATACAAATAGAAGCTTTAGCTTTCATCTCTGCTGTCCAATCTGTAAAGGTAAAGGCTTGATCAGAAGGTAGTGTTCCAATATGTACTTCAATAATTTTACCTTGAAATACATTTTCTCCACCAAACTCTTTAAGCATTTGAGATTGGGTTGCATGAACTACATCACGAAAATCCATGTAGTCTTTCATTTCTCCTTTGAAAGTCACTTTTACTGATTCTGGAATAGGCATAGATGCTTCTCCTGTTGCCAATGCAAGTGCTACTGTACCCGAGTCTGCTCCAAAAGCTACACCTTTTGACATTCTTGTATGAGAGTCACCACCAATGATTATAGCCCAATCATCTATAGTAATATCATTAAGTACCTTGTGTATAACATCGGTCATTGGATGATATTTGTGTTCGGGATGACGAGCGGTAATAAGCCCAAAGTCATTCATAAACTTCATTAACTTTGGTATATTTTCTTGAGATTTAAAATCCCATACTGAGGCTGTATGACAACCTGATTGATAACCACCATCTACTATGGGGGAAATTACAGTTGCAGCCATCATTTCTAGTTCTTGAGAAGTCATAAGCCCTGTTGTATCTTGGGAACCTACAATATTTACTTCAACTCGTACATACGAGCCAGCGTGTAATGTTGCTCCAGAAGTTCCAACGGCATTTTTATTAAATATTTTTTCTACAGCAGTAAGTCCTTGCCCTTCATGAGAAACTTCTTTAGATGTTGCAAATACTGGTGAAATAGCGATACCTAATGTTTTAGCTGCAAACGCTTGTAATTTTTTACCAAATACGATTGCATAGGATCCTCCAGCTCTCATAAATTCCATTTTCTGTGGAGTAAGCGCTGAAGAAATATCAATTAACTCCTGATCACCATTGTAGAGCTTCTTTGTTTTCGTATTGATTGTAAGTACAGTACCCGTATCGACCGAGTATGTTTGCTCAAGAATCGGTTCTTCATCTTCATCTACTAAGAGGTTACCATCTGCATCATACTTTTTTACCCAGTTTTTGAGATCTAGACCAATACCACCTGTTACACCAACAGTAGTAAGAAAAATAGGTGAAATACCGTTTGTACCAGCAACTACTGGAGCAATGTTGATAAATGGTACATATGGACTTGCTTGTTTACCGGTCCAAAGTGCTACGTTATTTACACCAGACATTCTTGAAGAACCTACCCCCATAGTACCTTTTTCAGCAATTAGCATAACTGATTTGTCAGGGTGTTTTTCTTGAAGCGCCAAAAGTTCTTTTTGTCGATCTTCGTTATGTTCAAATAAACATTTACCATGTAGTTCACGGTCTGATCTAGAGTGAGCATCACTACCAGGAGAAAGTAAATCTGTAGAAATATCTCCTACACCAGCAATAAAAGTGACTACTTTAATCTCTTCATCTACCTCTGGAAGTTTGGTGAAAAAATCAGCTTTAGCATAACTTTCAATAATATCTTTAGCTATTTTGTTATCCTTTTTAAAAGCCTCTTCCAAACGATCCATATCTGCTTCATAGAGAAAAACCTGTGTCTTCAAAATCTTGGCAGCTTCTTCTGCGATAGCAGTATTGTCACCCAATGCAAGATCGAGAAGCACACCAATAGAAGGTCCCCCTTTCATGTGAGATAGCTGTTCAAAGGCAAATGAAGGTGATATTTCTTCTACGAGAGATTCACCAAGAATAATTTCTTTTAAAAATTTTGCTTTCACACCAGCAGCACTCGTTGTTCCTGGTAATACATTGTAGATAAATAAGTTAATGGAGTTTGATCGATGTTCATTATTTACATCTTTGATTTGTTCAATGATTTCGCTTAACAATTCCGAACCATCAATTGGTTTCGGGTGAAGCGCTTGATCTTTTCTTTCTTCAACCTCCTTAAGGTATTCACTGTATCTGCTCATAAATATTTTTTTCTTTAACCTAAAGGGGTTTATAAGTCCTCTTTAGAAAACAAAAAGAGAAATCTCTAGATTCTCTCAATAAAACAAAAATAAACAATTCTTCTAATTTAAAGTAATATCATTTATTCTAACTTAATTAAAGTAAGATTTAATTTAATCTATTTCTGAGTGTTATAAAGAAAAACCTCTGTATAGAGGTTTAAAATGGGGAGTTTTTCTAGAATTCATGTCTTTACCAGAGAAAGTATCAAAACAATAAAATATCTTAGGTTATAGCTGGTAAATTTGAATTTTAAACTGTCTTAGCTATAGAGAAGCCTACAAGTTTCATTTAATGGTTTTAGGTAGAGGCTGTCATTTTACCTAAATTAATTTTTTCTGCACTGGTAAACTTTATATCTCTTACATACTCCATTTTCTTCCATAAATAAGAATTGCCTTTTAAACCATTTGTTAATTTCATCCTTCTATCCAACCTTTTTATTTCTTTTGATGTTGCTTTTCTTTTCTCTCCTAATTCACCATATAATTTAATTGCAGGTGGAGTAGAGAATTTTTCTTTAAATAAAGATTTAATCCAAAAAAGGGAATTACTGTTTACTCCTAAAACACAAATGTTTTTATTGATGTTTGCATGAATAGGAAGTTTTGAAACAAATTTCTCAAAATAAAACCCTGTCTGGTTGTCATTTAAAAAAAGTGAGCCAATAGGTGTTATCGTTGGGGTATTGTTAGGATCAACAGAAGCTATCGATACATGAAGGCTTGATTTAAAGCTTTTATTAAAATGTATTCTTATACTTTTCCACTCTGTGACGATATTCATTATTTCTCTTTATTTACCAATCACAATATGATATTCTGTGGGAATTTCAATTCCATTAAACCCATTTGTTAATCCATATAGTAGTATAAATGATAATATTATTCCTGAAAACAGAATTATATATGCTTGTTGACTTGGTTTGACTTCTAATAAAATACTTTTTACTTTCATTCTATGAATAGAAGAAATATGTCCAAAAAATGAAATTATAGCTAGCCCATAATAGGGAGCAAAAAACAGATAATGAGGAAATGTGTTTAATCCCGCTACTCCAAAATATACATTTGTATCTAAATTTAAAATGAGCCTACCTATGAATACTGCACCAAGGTGAAAAACAAAAAAAAAGGCTAAATACACTCCACTCCACAGTTGTAATTTTTCGAAGAATGTTTTAGCCACTTTTTTCTTTATTAAGAATAATTTTACTCCAGAAATAACTTGAATTAAAATTGCAAGCAATAGTATAGATTCTACAATTATATTTCTATAAAATACTCGAAGGGTATTCATTAATTCGATATGTTCTTCTACACCAAAAAGGCCGTAAAGGTGATTGAATAAATGAAGATTTATAAAAAGAAAAATTAGTATTCCAGAGATATAATGTATTTGTTTCACCTTTGTTTTTGTTTACAAAGGTAAAATCAATATTAAAGTTAGCATTTGATATAAATCAAATTCGAGTTTTTAACTTTCGTATTCTACTCAATGTTTCTAGAGTAATACCAATGTAAGAAGCTAAATGAGTTAATGAGACTCTTTGAGTAATGTTTGGATAGGCTAACAAAATATTTTGATATTTCTGTTCGGCAGTTTGAAACTGCATTGATACAATTCGCGCCTGAAGTTTTAACATCGTTTTGGTTGCAACTCTGTTTGTTAATCGTTCATAATCATGATATTTATCTGATAGTTTCATTATATCATCTTTAGATATAACCAGCAATGTAGTTTCTTCTAATACTTCTATATAATGTGGACTTGGAATATTTTGAAAAAAGCTATTTATAGCACAGATGAAATCATTTTCAAAAGCAAACCAATCAGTAATATCTTTTCCATCTTTTAGGTAGTATGCTCTTGTACTTCCATCAACAATAAAATAAGCTTTATCAGAGATTTGGCCTTCTTTGACTAATACTTCCCCTTTTTTTAAAGTTAATATTTGAGAGTAATTTGAAAATTCTAATTTGCACTCATCATTTAGATGCGCATATTTATCACTCATTATATTTATTATATCTTCCTTATTCATCGTAATAATTGAATTCTATTTTTGCAATAGTATTTAATAAACCTGTATCAATTTTTGTTACGTTTTGTTCAATAGTTTGGTTAGTTCCGAAAATAAGAAATAAAATATAAAACTGATATTTTGTTCAATGTATTTTTACAAATGATTTAGGTTATACTTAATCTAGTAAAACCATATGGAAACATTGACCTGTATTGTTATAGTAAGTTCTCTACGGTTTTTAGTATTGTTGAGAGTATATTTTTATTTAATTGTGTTTAGGTACAGGTAATTCAAAGTAGTCATTTTTTGTTTTATCCAGCATATCCGATACTTTACTTTGGTTTTTTCTTGTAGGTTTTAGATTAATGAATTTTCCAATTATATTTCTATACCTGTAAATGATTATTGTATTTTCTACTTTTGGATTTATCTTATTTAAATGAACTTCTGATTGGATGTCTGAAAATGAGGGAACAAAAGTTAGCGCAGTATTTTCAATCTTTAATTCTTTTCCAAGTTGCTCTAATTCTATTTGTCTATTTGATTTACTGTACTCAATTTTATTTCCATATACGAAATAGACTTTTAAATATTTTTTTCGTTTGTTACTTTCTTGCTCTAAAAATGTTATCCATTTTTTAATTTCACTCCAATTAGGGTGATTACCCACAAAATAGATAACCCCGTGATAACGTCCATATTTACAAACAGGGCAAGTTTTTTTTCCTTTGTCTGGCCCCCAAGCATGAAAGGGTGTAAAAGAAGGAGCTTCTTCTCCAATTTCTCGCCCAGATTCAATTCTATTACTTATATATGTGGGGTAATTTGGAATATTTAGCCCTAAAATAATATTGTGCTCTGCAACTTGCATTTCTTTATCAATTAACACTCTTAAAATCCCATTTCCTCCACGATTTTTGAACTTCTTTCTTTTATTGCTTGTTAATGTAATATCATCAGCAAATACTAAATTATCAATATAGTATTCATTATCAATTTCAGGTTCTTTAATAGATAAATGAATATGTGCAGGTATATCTGAATTAGGATAATTAGCTGGTCGAATTGTATAAATCGAGTAGTTTCCTTGTTTGTCTGATTTTACCCAACCACGAATATGCCCGTGTTTTTTAGTTTTTCCTTTACCATTAGAATAATAGCCATTGTTATCTGTTTGCCAATAATATACTATTACATTATTTGCAGGTGTAACTCCATCTAATTCCAGTATTTTTCCAGTTACCAGTAACCTTTGTCCTTTTTCATTCCATGCAGAACTTGTATCAACTGATTGAATATTTTTTGGCATTCCAACATACATTAATTCACAACCATCGCAACCACCGCCAACAATTTTATTAGTATTCTTTGTAGATGTTTCCTCTTTTTTTGTCTGACTATTACAACTTGTTAATGATATTAGGAATAGAAAAAATAGTCCAATGTTTAGTATTCTTTTCATTATTTTAATTTTAGTGAACATCAAATGTCCAAGAAATCTTATGTATGAAAAAGGTAATTACTTGTAAATAGGTTAGTAGGAGTGTTTTTATTGCTTAGTGGTTTAAGAGTTCATTCCAATTTTGACGATAATGTCTACTAAGTCTTATAGATTGGCCATTGGTTAAAATGCAATCATAATCACCATTCTTTCGTGATTTTAATTCTGTAATGTGATTTTTATTGGCAATTACTGAGCGATGTACTCTTATAAAGGTTTGAGGATCTAATAATTTTTCAAGCTTTTTTAAGCTCTCATCGTGTAAGAATTTTTGATTATTAGCGTATATCATTGTGTAGGGTCTATCTGTTTTAATAAATAGAACGGTAGAAATATCAATCTTTATTCGTCGGACTCCATTTTTAACGGTTAGGGTTTTAATGTTTTTTTGAATTGTAATTTGTGCTTTTCTTTTAAGGTAATCAAAAATGAAAGGGCTAAATAAATATGCAATAATTGTTATATATAATTGATTTGAAATAGCATTTTTAAATATTCTAGAAAATCGATGTGGAACTGGAAAAATGATATTACTTGCTAAAATAAAAACCGAAGTGAAAAGAAATATATGTAATAAGCTAAATACAAAACCTGTACATAAAGCATAAAATATTTTGTTTGTTGTTGATTTGGGTTGAATTTTATCGTAAAAAGAATTGGCAATTTTAATAAATGGAATAAATAAAAGCCAATATGTATTGTAGAGCATTGTATCTGACCAATAAAAGCCAGTAATTTGAATTTTAGAGAAAACATAGTCTTGAAAAATGGCCAAACCATATAATATAATGCAGAAGAGAACTAATAAACTAAAACTTGAATTTAAGAGCTTACTGTTTGTTTTATAAAGTTCCTGAGTTCTCATTATTTTTTTTAAGTTGCTATCTACCTCTCGGCAATGGGGTTATAAAGTCTAGTGATTAGCTTAGTTTGTTCTTGTTGTATTATTGTTACTTGAATGTAAGCTTAATTCCTTCAGTAACCATTCCTGTTCCAATTATGGCAAGAATTAATCCCATTAACTTACCAATTACAGATATTAAGTTATCTCCTATTTTTTTTACTATCAAATCACTTAAAGAAAAAGTTAGATAAGTTAGAAAGATCATTATCGCAAAGACCGATATTACAATTGCAATATGAATGTATGTAGCATTAGTAACAAAATTCATTGCCGTTACAATAGTTCCTGGGCCTGCTAGAATAGGAATGGCCAAAGGGGAAATAGCAAGGTTACTTCTATCTTCTGAATCTGCATTATTATGTACTTTAGACTTCTTAGACATTAGCATTTCAAACCCAACATAAAATATTAGTATTCCTCCAGTTATTTTAAAAGCAGGGATTGTAATTCCAAATAATTGAAAGATATATTTTCCAGCAATAATAAAAGCTACGACGATAATAAATGCTGTAATTGAAGCTGTTTTGGCAATCTTTTTTTTCTTTTCTTTATTTTCTCCTTCTACAAGTCCTAAGAAAATTGGGGTATTAGCTATTGGATTCATAATAGCAAAGAAACCCATGAATACTGTTAACCCATAACTAATTAAGTTTTCCATAATTTATATTTTTAATATTTGGTAAGATACATAATTGATATTGAGTATATACCAAGTAGGGGAGTAGAAAGCGGTAAGCTAGTCAAAACGATATATTATGTTACCCATTCAGTACTTTTATCCTATTATTGTGAGCATTTTTTTCATCTTTTTCAAACATGCCTACATGAGTTCCATCATCGTCATAATCAATGATTTTTCCGTTTTTGATGATTATACTGATTAAATTATCAGTAGCTGTTTCGACTTTAATTTCAGCATATCTTCCATCAAGTTTATCACTTTCATAATGAATTTGAATTCCCTTTACATTACTTTTTGCAAGAGCATCTTGTTTGTCGTTTAGTTCAAATTCTCTAAAATGAGCTTCTTTTATTGTTTCTCCATCTTTTGGCTCACATCCATAATCTGCAACGGTAAAAGAGAAGTTACATTCTTCCCAGAGTAAGTCCTTAATTTTTTCAATTGAAAGGGTTGGTAAATTCAATACATCTTCAATTGTTGTAAACATCGTATCAGAAATGCTTGGATTCTTATCATCTTGTGAGAATAATTCAAATTCAATTTCTTTATCAAAAATTGTAACATAAATATTTACATACCCGATCCCATATTCATCCCAATTAATTTTATTCTCGATTTCTTGTTTATTCATTTATAAGAGGTTGTTCATCTGTTTCCCTAAATTCCCTTTTTTCTCCAGGAATATAATATTTAGATTTTCCTTTTGATTTAGCACTTAAAATTTATTTAATTTTTAATTCAAATTCTTTTTGTACACTATTTTTTGGCATGTATAGAAATAAGTTTTGTACTCTATCGGTTGTTACAAACATTACATATTCCTTTCCCCATACTTTTTCTATCGTTTCTTTTTGATTTTTTGATTTTAAAATTTCTATAAATTTACCATGTACATTTTTTTTATATTCATTAAAAGATAAATCAGGTTTAGATTTAAATAAATCATAATTGGCCTTATATATTGCCTGAATTCTTTCTGGTATAGAAGAGGCATCAGAAGTGTTGTTACTGTCTTTTATTTTTAATTTTTGAAAATTGAAGTATGGAATTTGAGAAATTTTATATCCTTCATCATTAACATTTACAAAGGAAAATTTTACACCATCAATATTTTGTTTAAAATCTAAAACCACCTTATTATCAAAAAAATCTATTATTTTAAAATCAAATCTTCCAATATGAAAAGATGCTCCTATATTTGATTTATCAATTTTCACATAATCATAATCTAGGGTAATACTACTTCTAAATAATACTTTACCTTTTAATTTTTCTTGGTTCTTTTTAGAAAGGATATTGAAAGATTTTTTTATAGTTTTCGAATTATAAGAATGCGATTTTCCGTTTTTATATCTAGATGAAAATTTTAAACTAAAGTTAGTACTACCATCTTTATCTATTTTAATACTTGTATCATTTGAATTTTTAATTTGATAGGTGTTGATTTTTAATTCAAAAAGATCAAGTACCTTTTTATTTATATAAGCAGGAAAAGACGTATTTAATTCAAGAATTAAATTTGAAAATCCTTTATATTTAATTTCAATTTTTGCATTTTTTGCTATTGTGTCCAGAGCACTTTTTAATTGTTCTGGAGTATGCTTTTTCTCTATCCAAGGAAACGTATAATCCTTATCTAATTTTGAATAATACTTTTGTTTTTTAAAAACTTCAGAACTCGTTTCATACATTGTTTTTTCATACATTCTTATTTGTTTAGCTATAGCTTCATGAATTTCTTGTCCAAAAAGAGTAGTTGAAAAAATGCTTAGTATAATAAAGATTACTTTATTCATTTTGATATTCATTGTTTAAATATAGAGACTATTGATGCATAAGATTAGTTGAGTGGTTTAAACACTAAATTTAACAAATACAAATTGAATACAAAATTTTAAAATCTTTTAGTGAGTAGATTAGTACTAGTAATTAATTTATAATGAGGGTCGCTTGAACGGTAACTATAATCTATGAGTTGGCAGTATGGCAAAGTCAGTTGAAGTTATAGTACTTATAAAGAAACAAATTATGTAGTTTTACATGAGGTTTATGAATGTAAGTGGTAGAACTTTATAAAAGTTATGACGTGTTATAGCAAGTTGTCTTGTTTGCCAATTATAATCATAGAGATGTTGGTGGATTCTCTGAAGTAGATACACATATAGGGTGCAGAGTTAACAAGGGGTGAGTATTGAAATATTGACAATGATTTAATGGCTTTGCCAATATTCTAACACTCTAAAATCACCATTATTATGAAATAAAAAATATCGTATTTTATAACCTAAGATTAAGAAAAGGCTTTACATAAGTTTTTTTGTTGCAATAGCTACTTTTTTGTCAATGCCAATTTAATTCCTAGAGCAATAAAGATTCCTCCAGTTGTTTTATCTAGCCATTTTTTTATTATATAATTTTTTCTTATTGTATCAGACAGTTTAGATGAGAACATTACCAAAGTTAAACACCAAATTGTCCCAGTTGTAACAAAAGTCAAACCTAAAATTAAAAAAGGAAGAAAACTTTGTGAATATTCAGGGTTGATAAATTGAGGTAAAAAAGCAAGAAAAAACAAAGCTACTTTAGGATTTAGTACGTTTGTTAAAATTCCAGAAAAATATATTCTCTTATAATTTACTCGTCCATTATTATTTTTTAGTTCAAAATTTTCATTTGTTTTTGAAATCAACATTTTTATTCCTAAGTAAATTAGGTAGGTAGCACCCACATATTTTACAATTTCAAAAGCTAATGCAGATTTAGCAAGAATTGCAGAAAGCCCTAATGCAGCAAAAAGGCAATGAACAAGAGCTCCAGTAGCAATTCCTAAAGCAGATAACGTTCCTGCTTTTTTTCCTTGAGGTGGTTATTTAATTGTCACCAATTTACACGGTTGTCTAATATTACAATCATTCTGCTAATTCTTTTGCTTTGTTCCAGAGGCTTTTTCCTTTATTTTTTATCTCATCCCCAGTTTTCTTTAAATTTTCTGTACTAGAGTATTTCTCCAAATTTTCCAAGAAATCCTGTAGATTATCAATGGTTTCAAAAATTTCTTCGGTATGAGGTATATTCTGTTCTTTCATTACTTTTTTCCAATCTACTTTAGATAAAATCGAAAACATATATTTTGTGGCTATTTTACTTAAAAAGTATTTATCGTAGAATCCATTAAGTACTTTTCCTGGCTTTCTGTTCTTTACATATTCTATAGACTCGTCTATTTTTTCTTTATCTCCATAAGAAAGTAATTTACTAGTCCTTAATTTGGTTAAAGCAGTAATAGCTTTTTCGCTTTCCTCATTCTTTAAATATAAATAGGTTTCAATAGACCATACAATTTCATTATCTAAACCAATTTCTTTAGTATCTTTTAAAAACATTTCAAAATCTTCCAGGGCACGCTTTTCATCAATTTCTCTTTCCATCATTAACCTGTCAAACCCTCTGAATAAATGATTTAAAGAATGAAAACCTATATAAGTCTGCTCATTATTGAGGTTACCCCATTGAAACATAGCTCTTGTATACGGTAAGTCTACTCCTTTATTATTGTTTAACCAATCTATGTTTCTTGAAATTTCATCTTCGGATAAATAATAGAGGCCCTTTTCAAAAAATAAAAATCCTCTGAAGTATTGTAATAATGTTTTTATTTCAGAATCTGGCAGTAATTCTGGATGTGTTTTAGAGCATTCATAAAGAGACACTTCTTTTCCTAAATCCTTACTTAAAATTACAATAGCACTTAACACAGCATGTTCTATATTTTGAACATATACTTTTTCTTTTCCTTTTAGGTATTCTCTTTGTTTGCTAATAGAATCTCCATAAGTCATATTGAAAGCATCTATTAAAGTTGGAAAAATATCTTCATCAGTCTTCATTATAAAATCTTCCATTTTTTTATAATCGCGATAAATTGATATGTAATCTAACACAGATAAACTTTCTGTATTCTTTACATCATATTTAACTACTTTATTAAAAATTTTATCAAGGTCAGATTTAAAAGATTGAAATTCTGGTGAGATGGTATTTTTTTCTGCGGAAGCTCTAATTAGTATTTTTCCAAATTTGTAAATAGCAATTTTATAAGAATCTAAGTTTTCAACTAGTTCCTTTTTGTCTTTTTCTAGTAATTCTTTATCTGTTTTTTTATCGTCTGAACAACTTAAAATTAGGGTTAATAGGAAAGCTAAAATTATATTTTTCATTTTTGATTTAGACTAATGTTTACTAACAGTACATATAAATATGGTGGTGGCTTAAAAGTATTGCACTTTCAAACTGCTACCAAGTTAGTTAATTGCTTCAACATTTCAATAAACTTGTTACTTACTATTGTTTTTATAGAATGTTAGCACAGGTTTCTTTTTTTGCTTAATAAGAGTATATTTTATTTGGAATAAACATTCTGTTATTCGTACATTCGTAAACGGAACAATCGTTCTGTTATTATTAACTAATACGAAACTAGTATAATGAATAAATTAAATGGAAAAATAGCCATTGTTACAGGAGGTAATAGTGGTATTGGTTATGCTTCTGCCAAAGAATTCATAAGTCAAGGTGCAACAGTAGTAATCACAGGAAGAAATTCTGAGAAAGTTCAAGTAGCTGCCGAAGAACTTGGTGTTACAGGTATTGTAGCAGATGTTAAAAGTATTTCTGCTATTGAAGATTTGGTAGAACAAGTAAAAAATGATTTTGGAAAAATAGACGTTTTGTTTGTCAATGCTGGTGTTTTTCAACCTGCTCCAATTGGTCAAATAAGTGAAGAGTTGTTTGATAATCAAATTTCAATAAATTTTAAAGGAGCTGTATTTACAACAGAAAAATTTCTTCCTATTTTTAATGATGGTGGGGCAATTATTAATTTGTCATCGATAAATGCGTATACAGGAATGCCAAATACTGCAGTTTATGCTGCAACAAAAGCTGCATTAAACTCTTACACACGTACGGCAGCCACAGAACTAGCACCTAGAAATATCCGAATTAATTCTGTAAATCCAGGTCCAATTGCCACACCGATATTTGAAAAAACTGGCTTAGAAGAAGAACAATTAAAAGGTCTTGGTGAAGCTATGCAAAACCGTATTCCATTGAAACGTTATGGGCAACCAGAAGAAATTGCTAAGCTTGTTTCGTTTTTAGCATCTGATGATGCTTCTTTTATTACAGGAAGTGAGTATAATATAGATGGAGGTGCTAATATTAATCCACTTTTAGGGTAATTTTTTTGTAAATATTAGGAATGAGAATTCCAATAAGCTAATTTTGTGGAGGCGTAAAAATACGCTTCCACACTTTTTTGCTATGCCTAGGGTAAAATTATTTGATGAAAAAGAAGTCTTGACCAAAGCAATGAATTTGTTTTGGAAACAAGGATATTCTGCAACTTCTATTCAAGACTTGGTCAATTATTTAGGTATTAATCGTGCAAGTTTGTATGATACTTTTGGTGATAAGGAAAAACTTTTTAAAAAATCCTTTGAGCTTTATCGTAAGCAAAGTATAGATAAAATTTGTCAGTTTTTTGAAAGCCATCCAAATGTTAAAGAGGGGTTTTCTGAACTTTTTAAAGAAGCTATACTAGATAAAGATAGAAAAGGTTGTTTTGCAGTAAACAATACTACAGAGCTTATCCCTAATGACGAAAGCTGTCTAAAAATTTTATCAGGTAATAAACTTGATTTTGAAAACTTATTTTATGAATACCTTAAAAAGGGGCAAATGGCAGGTCAATTAAAGGAATGCAAAGACTTACAGGCATTAGCATCTTTTTTATTTATAATTTATAATGGTATTCTAGTCGTTTCTAAAATCCAGACAAACAAAAAGGAACTAACAAATTCTATTGATTTAGCCTTATCTTTGTTGGCCTGACTCAATGCGTGCTAACGGTTTAAATAAATGTTCATTTTAATGACATTTTTTCAAACAAGAAGTAATAAAGTGATGGATTTATCAGCTATTACTTATAATCTAAAAAAGTACTTGAAATTTATAAACAAAAGGGCACAAAGCGGGATAGCTACCTCTATTTTCTTTGAATCTATATGTTTTACTTTTAACTTTCAAATAAGACCTTGAAAATTATATTTTAATAGGGAACATAATAAAGAAAGCTTCCTTAGAGAGGCTTACATAAAATAAAGTCGTTTTCTTTAAAATTATGGGCTTGCACAACGGTTACCATTGTTAGTGGTAGTTTTTATTCATCTATTAGTCTCCTATGATAATTTATTTGTCCGAGATGATAAGTCAAATGTTTTATCAAATGAACTAATAAGTATTCATTTGTTTCTACTTTAGAGAATTTCAAAAGAGGATAATCGTTTTTCAATTCTTCGTTTGTAATAGAAATCAGTGATTTTTTAACCATTTCTATTGTGGTATTTATACTATTAATCAATTCAATTCTTGAAACATTTCTTTGAGTAAATTCAAGTCCTCTATTTCTTACATAGTCTGTTTTTCCAATTTCTTTTCCAATAAATGTATGTAGATTTCCAATTAAATGTAGCGTTAAATTTCCTGCTGAATTAGAAATATTTTTTTCGATTCTCCAAATATTTTCTTCATTCTTATAAAGTTCTATTTCAGTTATTAACTTGTTTAGTTCACTTTCAAAAAAGGTAATTAATTCGTTTTTTTTCATTTGTTAAGTCTATCAATTTTCATTAATACTCTAGATTCATTTTTTCTCCTTAGTTCTAGGAATTATTCAGAATCTGATAAGTAAATTACTGCTACCGACTAGTGTAAAATATATTTTAATACATTTTTACACATTGTGTCTGTAGTTTTCTATTTTTAAATCCATAAATCATCTTCTTTGTAAACGAAAAAATGTCTCCGATTTATCCAGTAATATACAGCTGTCTTCGATTCTTTTAGTTGATATTCAAGATGTTTTAGACCAGAAAGATTTACTTCTTTTAAACGTGGTAAAGAATTTAAAATTCTAATATCAGAAACAGTTCCTCTTAATAGGTTCAAGTATTCTAATTTTTTTAATGGTTTTAAAACCGTTAAATCATCCTGTTCAAATTCTTCAAAGTCTAAATGTGTTATGTTTGGAGTTTTTTTGAAAATTTCTAAAAAGTTATTAGTTTTTGGAAGATATAATCTTTTAAGATTTGGCATTTCTACTTGAAAATCAATATTGTTAATATTTGGGATTTCTAAAATTTCTAACCTTGGTAGGTTCAGTGAGAGATTTACATCTAATCCTTCTACTTTCAACTCCCTCAAATTCGGAAATTGTTCTAAAGAAATATCAATTCTTCCTTCTCCTTCAATATTTAATCGCTCCAAACTTTCCATTCTCGGAAATGAATTTATTACGTTAATTCCATATTCTATTTTGAGTGATTTTAATTGTTTCAAATATTCATATCCTGTAGCATTTACTTGTTCATATGAAATGTTAAGACTCTCTAATTTGGTGAGATTCTTTAAATCTAAAACAAGGTTTTCTTTATTGTCATCTTCTCCCAAGTCAACATAGAGATATAAGTGTTTTAAATGTATTAGCTTTAAGATCTGAATTGCAGCAGAAATTTCCACACTTCCAATTTGCAAATACTCTAATGCCGAAAATTCATTAATATATTCTAAGTCTTTGAATTCTTCGTCCCAAGAAACCAGTGATTTTAATTGTTTTTTAAGCGGAAATAATTCTTTTAAACTTTGTATACCTAGATCATCAGAATTTGTTTCAATCGTTGACAATTTTGTAAATTCCTTTAAATGTTTGGTTTCTTTAAAGGATGAATCTTGTATGCTTAACGTTTCAATCTGTGAGGCAATAGGTAAAAATGCATCTAAATAAATATCGGATTTTTCAAATATCAATGAAGTTACTTTTGTGAAATTTTCTATAAAATATAATTTACTTTCTTTAAAAGAGTGAAAACTTAGCTTATCAATATAGTTTATAATCGGAAAGAGCTTTTGTAAATCAATAGGTTGCTTACCTTGAGTGATTTCACAACAGATATTTTGATGATTATGTTTTGTAAATTCAGTATTTTCTATTGTTGAATCTGAATCGATTTCAAATCGTTGAAGCTTTTTAAATTTGTGTAAACTGCTAATTGATTTAATATGACAATTAGAGATTCTAAGGTTTTTGATATTAACAAATGGAAGGAAAAAATTAATATTTTCAAATGTCATATCTGAAATATCAAAAATGCTATGGTTTTCAGCTGGGGTCGAATCTACGATTCCTATTTTACCAAATTCTATATTTCTAAAATGAAGTTGATGTAGTTTTGGAAAACAACTTATTTCATATACATTTTCAATTTTACAATCGTAGAAAAAAGCAAATTTTAAACTAGTGCACTTACTTAAAGACTTAGCGTTAAAATAGGTGCTTTCAATTCTAAAGTTAAGTAAAGTGTCGTTGACGGTTATTGGATGATCAATGTTGTTGAAAATTATATTTTCTATTGTTAAACGATATACATTTAATTTCAATAATTCAGACAAGCTTCGAACTCTTGAATTTTTAATGGTAAGACCATAGATTTCTTTTATTTCTTCAAAAGATTCAATTTCAACATCATTTAGGTATAATTCGTGAATTTTTCCTTGACGAATTTCATAAGCATTTTCTTCTCGCTCTCTGTATTGATAAGGTTCAAGTGTTATGCTTAATTTTTTTTCTATTTTTTTTATTATTTGGTTCATTCTTCAATTACAACCAACGTGGTAGTAAACTCAATCTTAGCGTCGTTGATTAAATTGTTTGTATAGCGCTAGCGAAAGCAAACTATTTAATCAATGGAGTTTACGAAGTGTTATGTTTAGTTTGTTTATCCAAAGCTAAGGAATTTTCTTCTTCCATCTGGTGGAGAAAACAAACGGTGTTTCAAAAAAGCACCTGAACTTGGAATTTTGCTAGTATTTTATCAATTGGGAAAATCCGTAAGCAATGTTTTTTAGGTTTTGTTAGATACTTTTTATTTTTTCCATATAATTTCCCCATTTAAAAAATTCAGCTTTGCCTTTGATCAAAATAGTACATTCAGGCAATTTATTTATACTTGTTTCATGGATTTGTAAATTAATTAAACTCTGAAGCATATTTAAGTACTTAACACAAGTATTATTTAACTGTTCATTTTCTTTAAAGCTTAAATATTTAAGCTTTTTTAGTTGTGATAAATATTCAATTCATTGTTGGTAATATTAGTATCCTGTAGATCTAGATTTTCAATACCTATGTTTTCAAAAATATATTTTAAACCAAGATTGTTAAGATTTGTACTTCCAAAACTTTTACATAATTCTATGATGGTATATTTTTCTGTTCGCCATTCACAGATAAGTTCAATTTTCTGTTCCATAGTTGTGGTAGTTTTCTGAGGCATGATAATTTGATTTTTCTTTCAAATTATACCTTAAAAAGTGTAAACGATGTGCTTTTAACATTGTTGTGTATCGTACTTTTTCTGTCTATTCCAAATTTCTACGAACTATTTCTTCTCCTAGTTCTCCAAAATATTCTGATAAGATTTTTTGCCATATGGCCATTCCATTCTCTGAATTTGCAAATAATACTAATCCGTTTTTTGAGTTTTTAAAGATTACAGCTATTGTTTTTGTACCATAATCCCCACCAGTATGCATAAATGCAGTTTCATTATTTGGTAAGTTAGATAACATTTGCATTCCTAAACTCCAATCAATCCCATCTTTTTCATTTGCTTGGACTTTTAAAAATTCATTATAAGTTTTTTCATACAAGCCTGCGCCATTTAAAACATATATTAAAAATTTAGAGTAATCTTCTATTGTCGTTAATAAGTTTGCAGAAGCATTTGCTACATTATACTTTTTATATTCTATTGGTTTTCCGTTTTCATCGTGTTCAACTGCATATTGTGTTTCATCAATTTCATTAGTCCAATAAAAATGAGTACTATTCATTCCAAGTAAGGCAAACAATTTTTCTTGTGCAATTTCTTCAAAATTGCGTTTAAATTTCTTTTCAATCGCTTTACGTAAGTATTCGAAGCCTTCTCCTGAATATTGCCATTTTGTTCCTGGTTCAAATTGAAAAAATAGCTTATTATCATCTGTTAAATACCTCCAGTTAGGGAAACCTGATTGGTGAGACAAGATATGTCTTGTTGTTAGTTTATTTAAATATTTATTATCCTTTATATCTTCATCTATAAAGTATTTTGAAACAGGTTCATCCAAATTCCAGATACCTTCATTAATCAGTTTTAATACAACAAAGGTTGTGATTGGTTTTGTTAAGGATGCAACTTTATATATACTGTTATTGGAAATTGGTTGACTTGATTTTTTATTTCCAAATGTTCGTATTTGTTGAAGACTACCATTTTTAATTATTCCTAACGCTATAGATGGAATTTTGTGTTTCATTAATAGCTCTTCTATTTTTTTGTCTTTATCAAACAGAGGAAGTGCATAATCAGCCTTGAATCTATTACCATAACCTTTTGCAGGTTTATGGTCATAACTCAAAATTCGTTTAGCTTTCCATTCTCCATTTTCTAAAATCCAAGTAGTTATAAATTTTGCATAACCCGTTATATAAATCTCTTTATTTGGTTCTTTAATATGAAAATTATGTTCGCCTTTTTGAATAGCACCATATAATTGCCCATTGTTTTTTAAAGGATAGACTTCAAGGGTTTCAGATAGTAATTTTCGTATTGGTTTATAATTAGAATTATTGCAGATATTTTTTGAAAAAGCGCCATAAAACTGTTCTAAATTTTGAGTACCACTTACGTCATGAAAAAACTCTAAATCTTTGTGAAGTACCTTTTTTAATGCAATGTAGTTACATTTGTTAAAGCCTTCATCAAAAATAAGACTATCCATTTTTTTTAGTTCAATAAATAAGTATGAATTATTTTTGACTTGTGCAATACTGTTTTTAAATGTTAGAATTAATACGATTGCTAAAATTAGTTTGTAGAATTTCATTTTAATTTTGATTGATATTTGAAATTACAAATCTCTTGATACCAATTAAAATATAAGTAAAAATATTACCGACAATTATATGACAAACTCCTGACAAATATTATAAAAAACTGAAATTTAATTTTATATACAGTTTTTGGTTTTTATCTAATTCTCTGGTGTTTCTAACAATTATAAATAGATTGACAATAGGGAAACTGATTAATGACATTAAAAATAATTGCTTGGTGATTCCAAACCATTTAGGGATAAATAGACTTAAAGCAATCACTACAAAAGCAATAATTGTATACAAAATTTGTACAGAAACAATCTGTTTATTCACTTCATTTACTTGTTTTTTATACTTCATAATAAAAAAGGGTAGTAAAATGTTGAGTGGTGGAAAAATGACACCAACTATAGATGAAAGATTAATAAATTTTGAATGTTGATAATTTATAGTTTTTGTATCTAATTCTGATTTAGATGTTCTTAATTCACCTTCTGAAACTCCCAAAGCCTTTGCTAAAACTTTTAAAGTATGTCCTTTGGGTTCTGTTCCTTTTTCAATTCGCTGAATTGTTCTAGTAGAAACACTTGCTTTTTCAGCTAATTCCTCTTGAGTGAGATTTAGTTTTTCTCGATATTTTAAAAGTTTATTCAATCTCTAAAATCTTTCTTTCGTATGGTAGACAACATTTTGTATATGAAAAGTTGCAGATTTGTGGGTACAATTTTTCAGTAAAAAACAAAGATAACAGAAAAGAACTGAACTTTAAGTTTAGCACTTAACTACTATTTTTTATATAGGTTGTGGCTGTTGTACAAGTTAATAAAAATGCAAGATATGGTGCCAGTAGTTTTTTATTTCATTCGTTCAATTAAAATTGGATAAAACTCACTAAATTTCGAATATTTTTCTCTGTTGTTTTCATATTCTTTTAAAATTTCTACAATATTACCTACTAATGAAAATCCAATAGTTTTTTCGTAATCTAAAAGTTCTTTAGCTTTTTCTATTCCAAAATTTCTATTTGCTATTCTTATTGTTATTGCTCTTATTATAAGTTCGTTAAAAAGATATTTCCATTCACTATAAGCTTGGCTTTGTCCATCTTTTTTTAAACTTTCAGTGTAATATTTTTCTTTAATAGTTTCTATTTCATCATGAAATTTTTCCATTAAAGGATTTACAAAAGAATGACCAAATTCATGTAAAATCATATCCATTTCAAGGTATTCTTTTTCAAAATATGGGAGATGTTCAATTTCTCCATTCGGTCCAATTATAGCATAAACTTCTTTTTTTTCATCTGCTATGAATTTTGAATTGAAACCTCCTGAATGAACTAATGGTGAGAGAATTAAATTATAGGAACCTAATTCGCTTCCGTAATATTTTTCTAAATAAGTTGGAAGATGTTGAATAGATTTAGATTGTTTAACTTGATTAATGACTTTCTCATTCAATTCTTTTACTTCGATTAAATATGCTTGAAATAAGGAATCTTGATTAAAGGAAATAAACTCTTTTTTGAATTTTTTAATTAGATAGTCTCCTTTGCTTTCATCAAAAGAATCAGGATTTATGACTTCTCTTACTTTATTCAATTCAGGAAATTCCCCGAATTGTAGAACCCAATCTGTAACGTTATTAAAATTAAAATCGTGTTTTTTAGATAATGTGTCAAATAAAGCTACTGCCTTATGGTTCTTCAGAGCTTTAAAATTATTTTTCAGCTTTGATTTGTAAAGATTGTCGTGATTACTGACTAGAAAGTAATTATCTAAAAATGCTATTGAATAGATGGTTTCTACCCTTTCGTCAATTGTAATGTTTAATTTCGATTTTTGTCCGATACTTGTTAAAGAAGCTAAAAGTAGAATTAGCAAAATAGTTTTTTTCATTAACTGTGTTTTCATATAAAGACTACTTTTTTTAAATTGTTACCCTACTTTTCGATTTATTTGCGCATTGGTTGCTAACTTTTACTTCTGGCAAACATTGTGCCTTACCAAAAATACAACAACCATTCGATTCATCACTTAACTGCTATGACATCATAATATAGTGTTGCTATACGTTTTTAATCTATTCCCAAGTCATTCGTAAAAGAATGATGCATTTCAATTTCACTTAATGGAACTCCAGTTTGATATTCTACTAGTCCACAAATAATCCTTTCAATTTCATATTTACTTGAAATATCTTCGATTGAGATTAATTCATCTGAATTCATTGAAATTATCCAATCCGTGAATTTCCTCAAAGTGTTTTCTGCAACAGGTTCAGTTCGATCAAATATTTTAAACCCTAGAAATTTCACTTCCTTATTAAGAGTCTTGTCCAAGTCTAGGTCAACTAATTCGGGTATTTTGAGTCCAATTTTAATTTCCAATCTTTTCCAGTCAGATTGTAAATCCGTTTTGCTTAGTAAATCCGACATTTTTGTGTTCGGAGTAATATTCGCTTTTTCATTACCGAACTCTTCAAATGCTTGCCTTGTCCGATAAAATACTATTTGAGATAAACACTTGTCATTTGGCTTCAACTTTATTTTTTCGAAAATCGAATCCGCCATTTGTTGAAGAGTAGCAATATTTTCAGCCTCCGCGTCTGGAATCGAAACACCGAATTTATCTTCAAAAGACATTAACAATTCTACTGAGTCTAGTCCCATTATTTATATTTTAGCGCTTTTTCTAATTCAATATCATAACCAATTCCGAACTGAAAATATTTGATTTCTCCATTTTTTAGATCAGTAGCGAATCGTTTTTCCATTTCTTTACAAGTTTCTATTTCAGAGTATTCAGAGTACCTTATTGTTAATCTGAACATATTCATAAATTTGGACAAACAGATATAAGTTTAGAGTAAGACAAATTCCAAACGCTCCTAACATAATTTTAGTCAATACATTCTGCCAATTGCTATTGGAAAAATATAGTCCAACACATAAAATTCCAATTCCAAAGAACCATTTAGAATATTTTAATTCCACTGGATCAAAACTCGCTTCAGTCAATGCATTATTGTGGTTATAATACAACAACACAAAGCCTAAAATAGCTAAAGTCAGAAGTGTATATTTAGTCTTTGAATTCAATTTTTTGAATGTTCGTTAAGATAAATATATGTGTCGTAGCAGGGCAAAATGTTACCTAGCTTTTCGATTTTTCTTGTGCATTGGTTGCTTCCCGAAGCGTCGGGATTCTTTTTGCAAGTATTGCGCCTTACCAAAAATACAATAACCTTTCGATTGTTCACTTAGCTGCTATGATAACATGATACAGTGTTACCTGCTTTATTCTATTCATTGATAACTAATTCCAAAAATGATTTAGCAAAATCTGATGATAATACATCTCCTTTTCCCAATTCAAAAGGTGCACTTAATCCTTCACTATTAGCCAATAGAACTAATGTCAAGTTTTTTTCTAATACTTTTAAATAAAGTCCTGAATATGAATTTGGTTGCCATCCATTGTGCCAAATCAAAGTATAACCTTTATATTTTTGAGTGAACCAACCAAGTCCATATGGTGATATATCTCCATTATTCAATATTAATGGCTGGAATTGTTCTTTTTTAGTACTTTCTTTTACCAATAAATTTTGGTTTATCGCATTGTCAAATTTCATTAAATCTGTAACGGTTGATATTATTCCCGCACCAGCATTTAATTCAAGGTCAGGATATTCTCCAATTTCGAATGTTCCATTACTCTTTATAATATATGGCTTAGCAAGAGATTTAATGACATTTGGTTTAGAAGTGTCTAATTGAGATGATAAAGAATTTTTCAGATTTAACTTTTTTATTATCAAATTATCAACCAATATGTCAAATTTTGATAGAGTAACTGTTTCAATAACGTCAGAAAGCATTCCAAATAAGAAACCGTTATATTTATAGCTTTCTCCAGGTACTTTTTCAGCCGTATGAGATAGATGATGTTTTAAAGTTATGTCATCTCTATTTGGTTGATATTGATTTAACAGGAAAGAGTATTCTGGCATATCTGTATTAAAATATCCTAAAATCCTTTCACAGGAACCTAAATAATCTGGATAATAATCTTTAATCTTCCAATCAAGATTAATTTTACCATCTTCCACAAGTTTCATTAAAACTGCTACGGTAAAAGGCTTAGTAATTGAAGCAATTCTAAAAGGTGTATTTGGTGTTACTTTTATTTGGTTTTCTATATCAGAAAATCCAAAGCCTTTAGAGTAGATTAAAGAATCATTTAATGAAATTCCTACGGCTAATCCTGGAATTGAATATTCCTTTTGGAATAATAAAATTTGCTTTTCATATCTCTTAATTTGATTGTCTGATATACTTTCTTTGTCTTGAAATTTGCAAGATGTTATAAGAGAAACTGTTGTTATTAATAAAATTGTTTTTAGGTTTTTCATATTGTCCTTTTATTGCAGGTAACGGTCTGGTGTATGAGTAGTAGAGGATTTTTAAGCAACTGCCTTCGGATAACAATATACTTTATTTAAACGCAAAAACGGTTCGAGTTTGCACTCAAACCGCTATTGCTGATACACATTGTGACTGTTGCGCGACTCCAAACCTTTTTAGAATCATCATTTCTTATTTTCTAAACAAACACAACTCACTGATTATTAATACTAATTATTTAGGGTTTCGTTCAAGGTTTTAATTTTTTATCAAAAAAGATAGTTGTGCAGCAGTCACCATTGTTGTGCATTGGCTTTTATTGACAATTATTAATTTTTTCATCTATTTGTTGCATCAAAGCCCATAAATAGATATGATAATCTTTTGTGTGGTAACCGAAATCTGCATAATTAGGACTATTTTGCTCTCTTTCTAAGTCGTTAGGCCTTTGGTCGTTCATCAGCGGGTTATGGTCAACACTCAATACAACTTTTTGAACATCATCTCTTTTTTGTCTTACATTATATAAACCATTAAAAGCTATAAAATTAGCTCCATTTCCTAGGCTATAGTTTGCATTTGGTGTTATGTAGTTTTCCAAAGGTTCGCTAGTCTCTCCGTAATAGCTGAAATCTTGCACGAACCAATCTTGGTTTTCATCAAAAGCACGGTAAACAAGCCCACTATTAATCAAGTAAGGGTTAAATTCAGGTAAACTAGGGTTATATCAATAAAATCCTGTTCTTCATCAAAAGAGGCCCAATTATTTATGCAACCACACTCATCTGTTGTAGTACATAATGGAATGTTTTGCCACCATCCACCTTGGTATTTCCCTTCTTGAGCATAAACATAACCCATACCTCCCAGAGCTGCCGTTACTAGTTTATTTCTTAAGTCAATATCATTGTCAAACAAATCACGTAATAACATTCCTAATAAGTATGAGCCTTGAGAATGTCCTGCCAAAATTATTTTATTCCCGTTATTATGATTATTAAGATAATCTAGAAATGCTGCTTTTACATCACTATATGATGTCGCAATTATATTTGCTTGAAATTCTTTATCAATGTTTTCATCACGGTAAACCAAACCTATCGATTGTCTGTATCTTGGGGCATACATTCTACCATATTTTGATAACAGACCACCTTGAGCCAAAATTGTTAGTGATATTATTGTTCCTGGCTGTTCTGCAATGTCTACATTTCCAGCAAATGAGTTATCTATAATTTGGGTAGGATGTACCCAAAAAACATCAATGCCAGTATTAGTATTTGAATTATTTGTTATTTGAATGGTTTGTTCAACTTGTAAATTTTCGTCAATAACATCAATATCCAAATTGTAATTAGATAAAATAGTCGTCTTATTTGGGTGAAATGCCCAATTATCTAAAGAATTATAGTCAATAGAAGACGATGGGATTTGGATTGTTTCAATTTCTTCTTGTTGCTCTGGTTCTGCGGAATCATTTTTTGAACAAGAAAACAATAAAAAAACTAACAATATTAAAACTATATTTTTCATTTATAAATGTTTTTCTATTAGACTCTCTATTATCTAAATGGTTTAACTCAGCTTGTGCACAATGTCTCTTGTATGTTGCGTGCCAGTCGAAGACGGCATATGCACTATATAACTCTTTGTTGTGGGTAGTTTTTATTCAAGTATTCGTTTTTTTAAATCCATTCTCTCGTGTAAAATCCTTGTGATTTCTACATAATTTTCGTCAACAGTTCGATAGAAAATAATATGTCTATTTGCTTTTACTCCAAAGAGATTTTTAGTAATTCCGCTGTAGTTCTTTCCTAAATCAGGATTATTAGCTATTTCTTGGCAATTAGAAATCAACATTTCATAGTATTTGTCGGCTTGTTTTTCTGACCAAACCTCAAAAGTATAATCCCAAATCTTTGATAAATCCTCAACCGCTATATTAGTCAGCTTAAATTTAGCCATTCGAGTGTTTTTTTGCTTTTAGAGATTTAAGATGCTCTTTGGGATTAAAATCGTGAGCAATTCCGCTGTCAATTCCTTCTTGAATAGCATTTTTTAAGGCTACAGTTTTACTTTCTTCTTCCTCTAGAAGCCTTAATCCTGCACGGATTACTTCACTTACATTTTTAAACCGTCCTTCACGTATTCGACTCTGAATGAATTGATCAAAATAATTTCCGAGTGATATTGATGTATTTTTACTCATTTTAATATTATTTATTTCAAAAATACCAAAAATTGGTAAAAAACACAAGTTTAGTGATTACACACAACGTTCTTGTGTATGATTTCGTTGCGTGTTTAAGCAATTAATTTAGCAAATACAAACCAAATAGAAAATCCGCGAGGATTTTCGTAAGTAGGCAAGTACTAGCAATGAATTATACACGTTGTGGCTGTTGCACAAGTTAACAAAAATACAAGATAGAATTAACTGCTTTTAAGTTTGTTAGTTTTTATCTTGAGTTATGCAAGGCAAAAAAGTATACCAAGAGAAGCTTTTTCATGATTTTAAGCTTAGTTCTCGTGTTGCGAAAGAGAATTTTTACCGTCGTTTAAAAGAGGTATTGAATCTAGATTTTTTATATCACCGCACTAAAAAGTATTATGGTTATTCTGGCCAAAAGAGTATTGATCCAGTAGTTTTTTTAAAATTATATTTGGTTGGTTACTTAGAGAATATCATCAGTGATCGTAAACTTATTGATCATTGTAGTATGCGTTTGGATATTCTTTATTTCTTAGGCTATGCTATTGATGAAGAATTACCGTGGCATAGTACAATAAGTCGAACTCGACACTTATTTCCAGAAGCTGTTTTTGAAGAAGTTTTTACTAGAATTCTTGTATTGTGTATTGATAAAGGCATGGTAAGTGGTCACACTCAAGCTATAGACTCTGCTCCTGTAAAGGCAAATGCTAGTATGGATAGTCTAGCCTTAAAAGTACCTGCTCAAGATTTGGAAGGTCATTTGGCAGAGGTTCGTCATATCAGTCAGCGGGATAAGGAAGTTTTTCGTAAAGCAAAGATTGATAAATCTAGTCCAGAACAACAAACAATTACAGCTAGTAAAAAACAGTTAGATAGTATAGGATCTAGGCAAAAAAAATGGTCTAAGGATCAAGATCAAAGACCAGGTGCAGGTAATAAAGGGAGTCGATATACCAGTAACAAAACCCATTACAGCCCTACAGATCCAGATGCTCGTATTAGTGTAAAATCTGGCAAAGCCAGAAAGCTTAATTACCTAAGTCAATTAACGGTAGATACAGCCCATCATGTGATAACAGATATCAAGTCCTATCATGCAGACGGTAAGGATAATCAACAATTAGAAGATATTGTATTACGTGTTAAACAGCGTTTATGGCAACAAGGATTGTTCTGGCAAAATTGTGTAGCAGATACAGGATATAGCAGTGGGGAGAATTATGCATTTTTAGAAGCGCAAAGGTTGCAGAGTTTTATACCACCACATGGCACTTATAAAGGAGGACCAGAAGGTTTTACTTACATTAAAGAAGGAGATTATTATGTTTGTCCAAATCGAGAGGTTATTCCTTTTAAAAAGGTCTTCAAAGATTATCGTACTCAGACCTTAAAGAAAGAATATCGAAGCTCTAGCAAGCAATGTAAAGGATGTCCTTTGGCTGCTAATTGTTTGGGTAAATCAGCAAAGGAAAAGAAATTTAGTGTTACGTATTTTCGTGAAGAATATGAACGAAATATAGCTAGAGTAAACTCTAAACAAGGGAGGTATATGAAAGCAAAACGCCAAAGCACCGTCGAACCTGTTTTTGGTACGCTTACCCAGTTTATGGGATTAAGAAAAATAAATACTATAGGGATACAACAAGCAAACAAGGTGATGCATTTATCTGCTATTGCTTATAACTTGAAAAAGTACTTGAAATTTATCAATAAAAAGGTAAAAAGTGGGGTTGCTACCTCTATTTTCTTTGAATCTATATATTTTACTTTTTATAGACTCATTAATTTTTAAATAAGATCTTGAAAATTATATTTTAATAGGGGAACATAATAAAGAAAGCCTCCTTAGAGAGGCTTACATAAAGTCGTTTTCTTTAAAATTATGGGCTTGCGCAACGGTTACCAGTGTTGGCACACGTTTAATTTTTAATAATCTTATCAGTTAATATTTCAAACATCAACTTTTCATTATCGAGTGTTTTTATTAAAATATGACTTTCTAATTTACTACCCCAAAATCCGTGAGTAATAACTAATGTTGAGTCAGAAGTTTTTTTCCAGATTCCATCATAATTTTTATATGTTATTGGAGGAGTTGCACATGATCCAGAATTCGTTCGAGCAATTAAAATTCCATCTTTTTTAAATTCCATTCCGCTTTTGTCGAGTTCGAATTTTTTGACTTTTTTCCAAGCTCCAGTTTTATTCATTTCAGAAAAGTAACTCCATTTTCCAAGTATTTTATTTTCAAGGTTAAATTCAGAGACTTTACTAAATGAAACAAAGAGAAACAAAATTCCAATTGTCAATATTTTGGAAGTAATTTTCATTTTTTATTAATGTGTTACAACGTCTCTTGTATGGTGCGTTTGCTTCCGAAGGGAGCATATGCAATATACAAATCTTTGTTAGCTGTGGTATTCCTGAAGTGCTTTCAACTTGTTATTTTTCTACCGATACCACAAAAAACCAAGTCGGTAATAAACGTACTTTGGTTTATGACACGTTCTTCTGACAATCTTTTCTCTAGAGTTTCAAGCCCTATTTCAGATACATCATTTATAACTTTTTGTTCTAACATTCTGTCTTTCATCATTTTACCAAGATATGCCCACGGGGTAGGTTGGTTTGGAGTGCTAATAGCTGTTTCTACCCAAACTTTTTCCACGCTTAACCCTACATCGGTTAAAATTGTATTTAATTCTAATCCCATTTTGAGATTTACATTTTCTTTTTCAAGAGTCTTTTTTATTAAACTGATTATTTTAATGTGTTCCGGCATTGATTTCAAGCCGATTGGGGTAAGTGAAAGGTCATTCTCCTGTGCCAAAAATAACCCCTTGGGCTTTAAATAGTTCAATGTCGTTTGAATTGTTTTTTTAGGGTTTGGTAAATACATCAACACTCGCCTAACGATAACAGCATCAAAGCCCGAATAACCAAGTTTAAAATCTTGGTCAAGATTTCCTAAATGAAAGAAAATATTAGAAAGTCCTAGTTTTTTTGATTTTAATTTTGCTTCATTTATAGCATTTTCGTTACTGTCAATCCCAACAATTAATCCGTCTTGACCTATGTAATCGGCAAGTAAAAAGGTTACATTTCCATTACCACATCCTAAATCCAAGACCTTCATTCCGTTCTTTATACCACTGGATTCAATTAGTTTCCTTGTTATGTCTTCTCCAATGCTTGCCATTTTATCTTTATCGTCTTATTCTTGAGTTGATTATATTACAGCTAACGTTAAGTACATATTTTGGCGCAAGCAGAAGTTCTGGGAACTTCGATTTAGCACGAGCGTATAATTTTTTGTTTATTGCTAATTTAATTCAAAATGCAATAAATCAAAATGATATGCGTGGAAAACCAAAAAAGAACAGGCTTTTCGATTGATCACAATTTTAGCATGAAATATAGCAACAATGTAAAAGCAGTATCCCGAGTTAGTATAATAAAAATCTTTTAACTTATTTATTATGAAAACAAGGGATACTGCAGACTCAAAGTTATTTATTGGCATCGACGTACACAAGCGAAGTTGGAAAATTCATACAGCTACAGACCTGTTTGACGGTTCTACCCTGACAATTCCCCCTAATGCTTTTGCATTGCAGAAGTATGTGGATAAACATTTTAAGGGATATACTGTTTATTGTTGTTATGAATCGGGTTGTTGTGGTTTTAGCCATCATCGTTTATTTGAATCATTTGGATGGCATTCTGTGGTAGTTAATCCTGCAGATGTTCACAGACCCGCCAAGGCTCAATTTCAAAAGAGTGATAAGATTGATGCTCGATTATTATGTAGAGAGTTAAAAGATGGTCGTTTGCGAGGGATTCATGTTCCAGATATAGAACGAGAGCAATTACGATGTTTATTTCGTAGGCGTAATGATCTGGTAAAAGAGCTTCGTAAGATCAAAACGCAGATCAAGATGCAACTTTTGTATTTGGGAGTAGATATTCCCAAAGAGTTGGATCAGCCCCATTGGTCACATAAATTCAGGAGTTGGTTAAAGGAACTATTGTTTGATTATAAGACGATGGATTATTGTTTACAGACCCGATTAGAGTCTTTTGATTTTGTAGACAAACAACAACGAGGAGTTAGTGTTAAGTTACGTGGGTATTGTCGCAAACATTACAAGAAGGATTACTATTTGCTTAGATCTGTTCCAGGAGTAGGTCCAATTGTCGCGTGTGGTATTCTATGTGAGTTGGGCGATTTACGCAGGTTTAAGAACTTCAAACAGTTGGCTAGTTATGTTGGTTTGATTCCATGTGTTCATCAAAGTGGTGATAATTTGACTACTTCTGGTTTAACACCACGAGCTAACCGGATCATGCGGAGTCATTTGGTAGAGGCTAGTTGGGTTGCCTTACGATTTGATCCTGTTATGCAAGCGTATTATCGATCTCATCAGGGTAAGGATGTGAAACGTATATTAGTCAAAGTAGCTAGAAAACTATTGAGTCGTATTCATGCGATTATTAAAACAGAGACTCCATATGAGATAGGAGTGATAAATTGAAAAAACAAGAACTATAAGCCTAAAAACTCGACAATACTTTTGGCACAGAAAAGGACAACTAAACACGGTAGGTGAAACTTTATAATAGTTATCACATTTTATAGCAAGTTGCCTTGTTTGCCAATCATAATCATAGTGATGCTGGTGGATGATTTTATATCATACCACATATAGGATGCGGAGTTATAATGGGCTATCGTTGAAATATTGACAACTTTTATTGAAGTTGCCAACAATTCAACAATATAAAATCATTATTATGAGCTAATTAGAATATTAAAATATCGTATTTTTAACCTAGGACTTGGGAAAGGGCTTTACATAGGACACATTGTTGTGCGTAGTTTTTATTTCCGTTCAATTATTTCTCCGTTTAGTTTAAATCTTTTACAAGGCCATTGTACTCCAGCGTATTCATTTCCAAAAGCTTTATACTCATAATCCAAAACTTTCTGTCCTTGCATTAAATACAATAAAACAGTATCATCTGGAAGTAAAAACCAAACAGAACTATCTTTATCTTTATTTCTTATCTCAAAAAATATCGCTTGCTCTATGAACTTTCTATCGAATCTATAATTACAACCACAATTATTTTTTTGTGAAGTTTTAATAGCTTTTTGAATATCAAAACTTGGTTCAATATCAGCAGTTTTATACCAATCTAAACTTTTCACATAATTATCTTGCTTTTCCCAATCTTCAGGACTTTTATTTACTCCGTCAATATTGTATTCGTTTATTGTTTTGTTATTGAAGAAGTATATATCTAAAGTGCTTTGAGTATGATTTTTTAGGTAATCTGTAATGAACTGAATATTTTGAATTCTTTCTAATGGTTTGCGATAATTATGAATTATCGAATCTCTCGAATAAATAGATTTCCCTTGTTTTGAAGCCATAAATACCAAATCCACATTTGTTAACATTTCATCATTGTGAAGTTTGATTTTGAAGGTTTGTGGTTCATTCCAGATATATCTCCCTCGACCATATACTTCTCCAAAGTATTTTATTTCAAATTCATTTTCTAATTCCTTAATCTCTTTGTAATAAGTATATGCTGATAATTCATAAAGCTTAGTTATGTTATAGTCTATTATTTTGTTTGTTAGATATTTTTGAAGCTTATTTCCTTTTAGAGGCTTTGACCTTTTTTTTGAATCAAGAAATACATTCTCAATCTCAAAATTGTAGTTTTTTGTTCCAGTTAATGAATTTGTCCAAGGTATTTTGAAACCTCCAATCGATTTTCTTGAAGTGATTTCATTTACCAATAGATTATTTTCAAAAATTCTAATTTGGTATTCATCTCGATATCTTTGGTGCATTGTTATACAACAGCCATTGTTTAGATAGTCCAGATAGTATTTTTTATAGATATTTAAATCTTTAAGTTTTGGTTTAATAAACTTTTGCTGTTCATTATTCCAATCGACTTTTGAGCGTTTATACTTCTTAATTAATTCTAAAGGGTTATTTAATATTTTTAAAGTATCTATTTTCGAGTTTTTAAAAATGTCGTCTACTGACTGAACATTTGAAATTGCATTTAATAAGTCAGATACTTTACTATTGTTTTCAATTTTGATGCTGTCAGTCGAATATAAATATTCATCATTATCAAATCCAGATGCATAAAGGTTATGAATTAAATAAACTTCTTTTTCTATATTTTGAGAAATCCCTAATTGATAAGTTAAAAGGAAGAATATTATTAGTCTATTCATTGATTTGGTTTTAGTTTCTCAAATGTATTTTACTTTTCAGATTCAGAAAAGTCATATTGAGTGAACTATACTTTTGGTTGAGTAACGAGGTTTTCTCAAAT
Source organism: Aquimarina aquimarini (assembly GCF_900299535.1). Classification (GTDB taxonomy): domain Bacteria; phylum Bacteroidota; class Bacteroidia; order Flavobacteriales; family Flavobacteriaceae; genus Aquimarina; species Aquimarina aquimarini. Next base: position 440,530 of record NZ_OMKE01000023.1, read on the forward strand.
TACGCACAACGGTTAGTATATGCGTAGTGCGACCGTTTAGGGAGTATTATCGCATATACATTGTTGTGCATAGTTTTAATTTCAATCTGTAATTCCTTGCATATAGAGATTAGCAATTGACATATTAATATCATCTGGTGTCCTTAACCAGCTTTCAGCACCATTTGTTAATAAAATGACTGTCACGGTATTGTCAGAATCAACTTTCCAGTAATGTCTTACTGACGAAATTCCTGCACCACCATGTCCAGTCATCCAAATATTATTTTTCAATTCGTAAGTTTCCCATCCTAAACCAAAAAAACCAGAGTTGCCATTATTTAAAGCTATTGGTTTCCAAATGGTGGATAATTCTTCTTTGCTTATGATTTTCTCATCTAAAACTGCTTGAACCCACTTTGTTAAATCTTCCATATTAATATTTAGCCCAGCTCCGGCATACATACTTGAGGAATAATCCAGAGGGAATACTTCTAATTGTCCATTAACAGTTCTGTAACTTGTTACTCTGTTTGGAATGGTCTTTTTAAAGCCACCATATTCAGCACTTACAAGATTGAATTTGTTAAAATAATTCTCTTGCATATAAAATTCAAAAGTCTGCCCTGAAAGCTTTTCAATAATCAGGCGAATGAGTAAAAAGCCAGTGGCATTATATCGAAAATCATCACCTGATTTGAATGCAAAAGGTTTGTCTTTTAATGCATTAATAACGAATTCATCACTTTCTGGATTTAGAAAAATTTGGTAATCTATTTGGTCGGGAACTCCAGAAGTATGAGATAATAACTGTTTTAATGTTAATTCTTGCCATGATTGTGGTAAATCGGTTCTTTCTGGGAGGAATTTTCCTATATTTTCATCAACACTCCTATTTTGCATTTTTAAAAGTTCATGTAAAGCGGTTGAGCTAAATAATTTAGAAATAGATGCTACAGCAAAAAGATTGTCATGTTTCATTGGAACTTTTAAGTCTAAATTTGCATATCCGAATGTATTTTTATGAACCATTTTATTGTTTAGAAGAATGGCGTAATTAAGTCCTATTATGTCAAGGCTATCCATCATTTGAGTAACATAGGTATCCGTTTGTTCATAAACTGATTTTTTGGTTTGCACTTTGAGGTTGTTTTTAGTTTGGTCTTTACAAGCTATAAAGGTTATGAACACAAATAGATAAAACAGTCTTTTCATAATGAGATAATTTAGTCTTTGTAATATGAATTGTTTGTAAATGGACATTGTTCTATGTTCTGATAATTCATGGTCCAGAGAACACTGGCAATTTTCCAATTATTTTCTACTTTTAGTATTGTCCAATATTCTTTTCCCCAATTTTGTATTTCATCTTTTTTTTCGAATGTGTATTCAAAACTAACCGTTGCGTGATTATTGTCTAAATTTATTATTAAGTTGTAGAAATTTTCTTTATAGTCCCCATCTTTTCTAATCCATTTATAGAAGTCCTTAAAAGAACCAGAAAAAATTGGTTTATAATTATCTTCAATTTCAAGATACTCCTTTGTTTTCCCTTCATAGACGGAAGCCCAGGTAATAGAGTCATGCAAGAACAAATCATAGAACTGTTGCTCTTTTGTCGAATCGACAAATGCAGTTTTGAATACTTCAATAACATCGTATAGTTTTTCAACATCTGATATCTTCTGGGCTTTGGTGGTTAAGCACATGAGAATCATAAACGTAATAGAAGCCAATTTATATTTCATTATTTATTGATTTTAATTATGCACAACGGTCTAGTATAAGAAAAGTAGGGCATTCATATGCGTTACTTTTCGGATTAAACTAAAGCCGAATTTTTAAATTTTGTTAATTATCTTATTCTTTTTAATTAAGCCAAATTTTAAATTTGGCGACTTGACAAACACGCACAGACCTTTCGATTAAGCACTATTCGCCCTATTTTTTTATACATTGTTAGCACACGTTATTTTATTCATTTTCGAGTTCTTCTATTCTTTTTCTCAATTCCTTATTTTCTGGAAGTAGGTCTAGGGATTTCTTGTAGGCGATAATTGCTTTATCTTTTTCACCCATTTTTTCATAGGCTTTCCCCAAACAATACCATGCATAGTTAGATAGCGGATAGTTCTCCGTATTGTATTTATAGTAAAATAGAGCTTTATCCCTATCAACATGTGAGTACATAAACTGATTCCCAAAAAAGTTCATCAAATCCTCTCGAGGTACAATTTTCCATCCTAATCTATCAGATAAGTGTTCAAATCGGATTTTAATTTTATTTGGGCTGTTATACATTTCATCATAGTTTATCATATACCCACGAAATAGATATTTTATACCATCTATAAAAGAGATTAGCGGCACGGAATGATGGTTCTCTAATTTGTAGCCATATTTTTTATAACTAAAATCAATATTTTCAGGATGATTTTGGTCAAACATTTGAATGAACTTCCATGTTTTGTTTTCCTTTTCTGGATAGACTACATTATTTACTCTATCTATTGTAGAAATAAAGATATCTTTATATACACTATTATAACTTGTATAGAATGTGTGCAAATTCTTTAGCGAGACTTCTTCGTCCCACCAAGCACTAAAGTCGATTGCTAAAAATGAATTAAACAATTCTGGTTTTGAAAATAATGCATGTAACACGGGTAATCCAGTAAAGGAATATCCCGTAAAAATTCGATGGCCATTTGGTCGATAATTCTCGTTGATATATGGGATAAGTTCTTTTTCTATAAATTCAATAAAATTGTTTGCACCACCACTTACTTCTAATCCTTTTTCTTCTTGTCCAGTATAACCTATTAATGAATTCGTTGGTGAAGAGTCTTTAACTCTGTCTTGACTTGAAATTCCTACTACAATCATTTCGGGAATCTGAGGGCTAGCATCACTACTCATTTGAGCTATTGCTCCCGTAAATGAATGAAAAAACTTCCTTCCATCAAGTAGATACATTACTGGATATCTAACGTAGTCATTATAATTATAGCTTTCTGGAAGATAAATGATAATCTCCCGATTTGCATCTAAAATTTTAGATTCTATAGTATGAATTTTTCCGATTACAAAGTTTTGTTGAGAATCATTTTGACTATACAGTAGTGTGCAAATGAAAGATGCAAAAAGTATTAAAATAAATTTCTTCATATTTGTTTTTAATGTGTGCTAACGTCTCGTATAAGAAACGTAGGGCAGGTAATAAGCAATACGTTTCGGATTGGTACTAAGCCAAATATAAATATTTTGCTTTTATCATTTTTAGTAAATACCAAATTTTATATTTGGTGACTTTACAAATAAACACAGACCATTTGGTTAAGCCCAAAAGCCCTATGTTTTCTTATACATTGTTACCTGCTGGCTTTTTTATTTTATTTCGAGAGACAATATTTATTCCGATTTTGGTTAAAATTAACAAAAAGGCTAATACCGCAGAGAACCAAGATGTATTATAAACACCAAAGTAAAAGTCCTCTATTGGGATTATTCCAGAAAATTGAGTTCCAAGAATTATGCAAACCAAGAATACTCGCACGAAAGTTTTAAATAAACTGGGTTTAGTTGTCATTTCATAAATTCCAATAATCAAAACAAATAAAAATAAACTGTCATAGGTAGTTCTATAGCTAATTAATTCCCATAGGTCTGGATTTTCAGTTTTCAATTTTTCCGTGGACCTTATATAATCAAAATGAGTCAATACAGATAAGCTTAATTGAATGAGAATTATAATTACTGAAAAAAGAGGTTTGTAGAATTTCATGAATATTTTTATTCTATTAGTTCTTTTACTTGTTTTTCTAAGTCAGCTATTCCGTTAAATTTTCTAAAATTCAAATCCTTTCCGATTGATTTTAATTCAGTGGATAAGTCTATTATTAATTCCAAAGGCTCTGCTTCAAATCCGAACATATTTTGATCAAATTGTGTTCCGATTAACAGTCCGTCATTTTCCATTCCGACACACCAGTTTTCCATAAATTCAGATAATGGAATTTCAGTCGGCTCATATTTTTTCCATCCGTCTTTCATACAAGACTTGGCCCTTGTTTTTTCTCCCCAAAAACAGATCATTCCGACAGGCTCTCCATTTTCGTCATCATAATGGACAGAACTTGAAGTTGCAAGTCCTTTTTTATTTTTCAGTCCGTAAACTATTTCTGTTTCGCATATAGTTTTTATGAACTTCTTATGTCGATTTTTAACAGTTATATGATTTTGATACATAGCTTTAGGCTTGCAGGTAACGTTTTGTATAAGATTAGTTACTTATTTTTTAGGTACCTAAAAATAACAAATATAAACTAGATATAGAATTTGCGAAGATTTTATTAAGTTGGAATTACACAAGTAATTAATTTTATACGATGTTACCTATTGGCTTTTTAAGAATTAGTTAATCTGTTAATTCTAACTGAACGCTTGAATAAAAAATATGCAATATTCAAATTCAGTAACCATGGTAACCATGAAGATAATTGATAAATAGGCATAAACGGAACTTCTGTCATCAGTGGAATCAGTAATAAAGTTCTTTGGGTAATGGCGGCAAAGGTTAGTCCATAACTTAAGAACATCCACTTTTTATGATTCAATACATCTCCACATCTTATTGTTTTGATAGCCATTGCGGTAGTGAAAAACCATACCATTGATAAAACAGAAAAACCAATTGCAGTTATCCAACCTCCCATGGAAAATTGAGCTATAATTAGCCCAGTTAAACTGCTAAAAAGTATACTCACACTATAAACATATCCTACGACCTTATGTGCATATTTATACCTGTTCCTTAATTTTTTGATAAACTGAATTGGACCAACACTAATAGATACTAGTCCCAAGAATATATGTATTCTAAAACTAAAAAGATACCACAAGTTATCTGCAATTTCTTTTCTTTCAAGTATTCCAGCATCATTTGACTGAAAGTAATTTGTTGACATAACTATCATACTGATAGCGCCAATACATAGAAATGTAGTAAAAACGTTTTTTTTCATACACCAAATGTAACAGGGTATTTAATGCTAGATTGAAATATGTTTTGAATGACAAAGAAATGATTTGAATGTCAAAAGCGTTATTGATTCTCTTGAAAAAATTGTTTGACAATGGGAATGTATTTTCTGGATACAGGAACTATTTCTGATTGATTTTCAAGTTTAAGCTTAAGACCTTGAGCATTACCTGAGATGCTTTCTACTTTTTTAAGGTTTACAAAGTAGGAACGATGACACCGTACCAATTTTTGAGCTTCTTTAAGTTGAGTTTCAAATGAAGAAAGTGAAACTCTGTAGGTAACTCTTTTTAAAGTATTATCAATTGAGACAAATACATCAATGTAGTTTCCAACGGCCATGGCATAGCTAAAATCATTTTCTTTTAAGCAGAAGGTTTTACTTTTTAAATCAGTCAAAATGTTATAAGTCCCATAACTTGGTTTTGTTACTCGTTCTTTTTGTGCATTCGAAAGATTGTTTGCAACGGCTATATTTAAATTAACTTTTTGCCTATAATCAAGAAGTGTTAAAAAGGCAAAAGGTATTCCTCCTAAAACAAAAGTTTTGTTAATAATCCACCAATAGTTAGACCAATTAAAAGATAAGTGATTTATGTAATTTGTATAAAATCCATTTAAGGTTGCAATTACAAATAAAGCAATTAAGTAAAGTATAATTTGATGTTTTACTTTCCAATGTATATCAGAAAATATTTTAGGAAATAGTAAAGGGAAAACATAAAGAAAAACTAGTAGAACAACAGTGGTAATGCATCCAAAGAAAAGTAATTGATAATTTTTGTTTTCGTTAGTGGATAAGTTTATGTCGAATGGCTCAAAAAATATCAAAAACAACCCTATAAATAACCCAAAAAGTATGGCTTTTGCAACACTCTTTAATTCTGGAATTGGGGCGGTATATTTTTGGTTAAATATTGATAACATTTGTTTTCTGAGCTTGTAGGTAACGTCTAGTATAAGGCAAGTAGAGCAGGAAAAAGAAAATGACCTTTCGACTTTGCACTAAGCCAAAACAAACGTTTTTACTTTTATATTTTCTTAAACGTCAAAACTTTGTTTTGGCGTGATTGCTTAAAAATACAAAACTTTCGGAAATCACAAACGCCCTATTTGCTTTATACATTGTTATGCTCTTTTTCTTTCCTCACTGTTATTATCAGTTTACTATTTTTCTGCTCGATTTGTACTTCATTTCCTTGTTCAAATCCTAGCTGTTCCAACCATTGTCCCTCAAGTCGAATTTCAGGTACAGTATAATTGTTCCCCCATCTGCGATAACGGAACTTACTGTATATCTTTAAAATCCTGAATTTGCTCAACTGTCAACTATTTATATGACAAATATAAGAATTCAAATTGAGTTGTCAAACTTTTGTATGACAAAATTGTCGTATAATTAATTGACATTTGTTCTGTGAATAAAGAGCAACTTAAAAAGAAAGTCGGTCAGCGTATTGTTGAGTTAAGAAGTCAGAAGGGTTGGAGTCAGTCTGATTTGGCTCGTGCTTGCAATAAGGATAGGCAAGCACTTGAAAAGTTGGAGAATGGAAAAGTCAATCCTACGATTTATTCACTTTTGGAAATTGCTAAGGCTTTAGAGGTTTCTTTAAAGAAGTTGGTTGATTTTTAATCATTGGCTTTTTTACCATAGTCATCTTTAGCTTTTCTTCTTTCTACATTTTCTCCTAATTCTATTTTAAGTTGTTTTATTACTCTATCAAGTTCTAAAGAATTACTTGTATGACGATTGTAAACCTCAAAATCATCTATTTCATAAAAAAATGGTTTGAATATCTTTATTGCAATATCTATAGCTAGAAATAAATCTATACTATAAAATTCACGATTCCCTTGAAATCTATAATCCGAGAGTTTGCTATGAAGCATTTTTTCAGCTATATGGCAGTCTGGTAGAATAATATGCCACTCAACAACAAATTCTCCTATTATTCCAGTAGGTTTAGATAACTGTTTTGCTCTTTTTTCAGGCATACTTTGTTCAGTTTTTCCAATTTTTAGAAGCCCGTTATATTCAGGGTTACTTAAAATATATACATATCCTTTCTTCATAAGTTTAATTGAGCATAACGAGTTTGTGTATGGTTAGTTGCGATTAGCAACTAAGATAGCAAAAGGGTACGAGTCTGAGGGAAATTCGGAGAATTTTCCGATTGGCACTTACCAAGCTCAAGCAATTAATTAGCAACAATGTAAAAGCAGTATCCCGAGTTAGTATAATAAAAATCTTTTAACTTATTTATTATGAAAACAAGGGATACTGCAGACTCAAAGTTATTTA
>NZ_OMKE01000031.1 GCF_900299535.1 Aquimarina aquimarini
TTTTAGTAATACAGCAGTTGCGAGTGCAGCGAACCCATTAGGAGGAGCAGCGGTAACCGATGATTCCGATGATCCCGATGATGCTACCGATGTTGATCCAAATAATGATGGTAGTCCAGACGACCCAACAGTAAGTGATCTAAGTCAACCACTATTGGATATAACAAAAGAAGCAACTTTGGATGATACCAATGGTAATGGCTTTGCAGATGTAGGGGAAAATATTAATTATAGCTTTATTGTTACTAATATTGGTAATGTAGATTTAACAGATATCAGTGTTAGTGATCCTAATGCAGTGGTTACTCCAACTACTACAATAGGTTTAGTAGCAGGTGCTATAGATAATAGCACATATACAGCAATACATACATTGACACAAAGTGAAATTGACTCAGGAAGTTTTACAAATCAAGCTGTAGTAAGTGGAGAGGATCCAGATGGAATAACTATTACGGATGATTCTGATGACCCTAATAATGCTACTAATGTTGACCCGAATAATGACGGAAGCCCAGATGATTCAACGGTTATCACTTTGGTGTCTAATCCAATGATTAGCCTTACGAAGTCTGATAATGCACCAGTAGATGGATCTTACGATACTGTAGGAGAAGCAATAACGTATGTAATAGAAGTAACAAATAATGGGAATGTAACATTATCTAATGTAGTTATATCAGATCCTAATGCTGATACTATAGTTCCTGCTACAGTAATGAGTATAGACCCAGGACAAACAGTAACAGCAACTGCTACACATGTAATTACTCAAGCAGATATAGATCTTGGTACAGTGACAAATACAGCTAGTGTAATAGCAGAGGATCCTAGTAGTACATTGGTAAATGATGATTCTGATGACCCTGATACTGCAGCTCCAGATGATGCAACAATAACAATTATTGATCAAAACCCAGAACTTACCTTAACTAAATTGGCAGATGCCGCTCCTGATGGAGCATATGATACTGTAGGAGAGGTAATAACTTATACATTAGAAGTGATTAATACAGGTACTGTTACCATTAATAATATTGTTGTTACAGATCTCAATGCAGATGCAGGTAGTGTTACTCCAGCTTCTATTGCTACTTTGGCACCAGGAGATAGAGTTACAGTTACAGCCTCTCATACTATTGTTCAGGCAGATCTTGATGCTGGGATTGTTATAAACAGAGCAGATGTAGTAGGAGAAACTCCAGGTGGAATCCCTGTAATGGATATTTCTGATGACCCAGCAACACCAGACCCTGATGATGCTACAGAAACAGAGACAGGTTTGATTACTATAGGAAGACTATCGGTAACAAAGGTTGCCAATCCTGTGATATTTACAAATGTAGGAGAAGTGATTACCTATACTATCGAAATAGAAAATATAGGAACCGTTACTTTGAATGATGTTAATGTAATAGATAATAATGCAACTATAGTATCTGGATTGCCTATAACCAATTTGTTACCAGGAGCAACTACAATAGTTATTGCAGAACATGTGGTAACACAAGATGATATCATAGCAGGAGAAATTATGAATAGTGCAGAGGTAACAGCAACAACCCCAATAGGAGATACTGTTTTTGAAACGTCTGATGACCCTAACAACCCTAATGATAATGACCCTGATGCCGATGGTGATCCTGATGATATTACCGTAAGTGTGATTGATAGTGATGGAGACGGAGTTCCTGATCCTGATGACTTAGATGATGATAATGATGGTATCACAGATATAGAAGAGCAAAATGGTGATCCTAACTTAGATACAGATGGTGATGGTATTATAGATCGACTAGATCTTGATTCTGATGGAGATGGATTGTTTGATGTTTATGAATCAGGGGCAGATATTGAGGAATTAACAATTTCAAACGAGGGAGTGATTGAAGGTAATGTCGGAACAGATGGTATTCCTGATGGTGTACAGAATTCTGGCGAGTTTGATCAAGGAATTGTAGCCTATCCTATTAGAGATACAGATGGTGATGGTATAGATGATTTTCAGGATATAGATGATGACAATGATGATATTTTAACTGCTGATGAAAATGCTGATCCTGATGGAGATGGAAATCCAGATGATGCTATTGATAGTGATGGTAATGGTGTGCCAAATTATCTAGAACCAAATACACCTACAGATGGTGAAGATGGTGTTACTGTTTTTACAGGAATGTCTCCTAATGGAGATGGAGTGAATGATACATTTGTAATCAGTGGAATAGAAAGATTAGAGAATTCATTATCTATCTATAATAGATGGGGGATTATGGTTTATGAATCCAAAAATTATGGAAGAGATAATAATTTCTTCAGAGGAACTTCTGAAGGAAGAGTAACAGTCGAAGAAAAAGATCAGTTACCAGCAGGTACTTATTATTATATACTTGAATATATTCTAGAATCTGGAGAACATAAAAAGAAAGCTGGATACTTATATATCAACAGATAATCAAATTAATCATATAAAATCTTACGAATAAAAAACGTTCGTAACAAAACTATAAATATTAAACCATAGCGGATGAAAAATATACAAGCGATACTTGTAACAGTACTACTCAGTGTTTTGTTTTACAATGGTTATTCTCAGCAAGATGCTCAGTATACGCAGTAT
>NZ_OMKE01000035.1 GCF_900299535.1 Aquimarina aquimarini
AACTAACCATAGCTATAGCTATGCTAACTTTTTCTTCTTTGCATAAACAAAAAAATAGCTGATTTTCTTTTTACAGTAAATTCAAAGTATAACTGGTATAACAAATACATTTTAGCTAAAAGTTTGATATCTCATCCACTCTAAAATGTATATAAGCTTCGATAAAGGGTGAAACACCATCCTTTTACGAAGCCTATATAGCCGTCATCACTCGGGTATTTTAATACTATTAACAAAATCAATAGAGTTTTTCAACTCTGTTACTTTTATTCTTTACATATACTTTATAAGTAAAAAATTCACTATTCTCTTGGTTCAAGTATATATTTTAAATTCAGGCAAAAGCATAGATTAATCTTTCTAAAAAAAACAGCCTAATTATTTTTATTTTGCATTACATATTTGTGTTCGTTTCACCTTTGTTATTTATTTTCAAAGGTAAATTCTATATTAAAGGTAGCATTTGATTTAAATCAAATTCGTGTTTGTAATTTTAACATTGTTTTAGTAGCAACTCTGTTTGTTAACCTTTCATAATCGTGATACTCATCTGATAACACTGAATATCGATCTTTTTTATTCTTAGCATTTCTAATAAAAACTACCATTCGCTTACGAATAACCAATATCAAATGTTGAATAGTAAATAATCCTCGGGGCAAGCCCACGAAGTACTCGTTTGAAACGAACCTTTAATTTTGAAGCAAACTTCGGAGGATTAAAACCTCACTTAATAAGTAAAAAGTATGACCAAAACTACTCTATCTTAGCTATATAATTATTGTAAATCTCTCTCTTAAAAAAAGTTTATCTTACGGTTTTTTAAAAGAAGGGGTTCCTTACTTTTATACTTTTAGTAAGTGCAAATTGCTTATTCGTCAAGATTAAAACAGTACCTAAATGAACTACAAGTCAAAAACCTTAATTACTTGCTTACTTCTTTTTATCTCAACACTTGGAATTGCTCAGGTAAGAGTTGGCGATTTTTCATATTCAAGTGATAAATTCAAGAAGTTAAAAGACAAAGACCTAAAAAGATTTACAAATATCGAAACAGTATTTGTGTTACCAACTGTTTTCCCTAAATCACTATATGAGCATATTCTGGGTCAAGTTTGGGATATAACACCTTATAAAGTAGTTTATAAAGATGACTTTACAGCAAATGACTTAAAAGTTGATGATGCTTTGGCTAGATTTGAATTTATAGAAATTGAAGAAACTACACAGTTAGGGATGGAGAAATCATATTCTTTTATCTTTTTAGATTTTAGTATTATTGATAAAGTAAAAAAGAAAAAGAAAGAAAACGTCTGGTGGTCATCAAGAGTAGGGGCGATCTATTTTACACCAGATATTAAAATGAGACAACAAGTAGTAGTGCCCTCTACTGAAGAAGAAGTTATTGTTGGAAATTTAATCAATTTCAAATTAGGATATTTAAAGAACTACCTACAACTAGTCAATAAAAGCCTAAAAAACAAAAAGTCTATTGATATTTATTATGACTATGTTTTTCCTGAGCTAAAAAACTTAAAAGATCATACTTTATATATAGATTCCAACCTATTATATGGATATAATGCCCTTTTTGGATTGGAAAAAAAGAATCCTGAATTGGAAAAATTAATGAAAGACTATCCTTTTAAGTATGAAATACTTGAATACAGTACCCTCGAAGAAAAAATCCTTAACCAAAAAGAAGATTTCTATTACCTAATGTGGAATCAGGTAAACTATAATAAAATAATAAACATTGTAAATGGCAAAAGTGGAAATGTAATTTATCAAGAACATACCAAGATGTCATTTAATATAAAACCAAAAGATTTTAAAAAAATTAGTTCTAAAATAAATAAATTGAATTAATCCCCTTAAGAAACATTAGGACTCAACACTATATAAATATAAAACCGAAAAATAGTAACTACTGATTACTCAATTCTAACTATTAAATCCCCAACCTCTTGTTTATCATTTACAAATAATACTATTTACAACCCCCAGAATCTAAACCATTCATATGAATGTTATTTATAAATTTGCATAAAGAGGGAGATAAAGCTTCAAATTGATTGCCTTCTAAAGATACACCTGAAAGCTGGGAAAGATTGATAAAACTGTCTGGTAAGTTTTTTAATTGATTATAACCTACATCTAAATACCCAAGCGAAGAAAGATTACCAAAACTGTCTGGTAAGCTAGATAATTGATTTATTGACAAACCTAAATTTGTAAGCGAAGATAGATTGCTAAAACTATCGGGCAAACTCTTTAATTTATTCCTTTCTAAATTCAACTTTTTAAGCGAAGAAAGCTTACCAAAACTATTTGGTAAATTTGTTAATTGGTTATCTTTCAAATAAAAAGTCTCAAGTGCAGAAAGGTTACCTATGCTTTCGGGTAAACTCTTTAACTTATTTACCATTATATTAAAATAAGTAAGAGAACTAAGATTTCCTATACTGTTTGGCAAACTGCTTAATGGGTTTAGTTCTACACGAAAAGAAGCAAGCGAAGAAAGATTGCCAAAACTGCTAGGTAAACTGCTTAATTGGTTTGACGCTAAATCTAATTTTTTGAGTGTAGAAAGATCTCCAAAACTATCTGGCAAGCCCTTTAATTGATTACCTCTCAACACTAAATGAGTAAGTGCAGAAAGATTGCCAAAACTAGCTAAAAGATTAGTTAGTTTATTGTCTCGTAAATTTAATTCTTGAAGTGTAGAAAGGTTACCAAAACTGTCTGGTAGACTAATAATATCATTCTTTCCTATACTTAAACCTGTAAGTGAAGAAAGATTGCCAAAACTATCTGGGAGATTTGTTAATTGATTATTATATAAATTGAGCTCTATAAGCTTAGAAAGGTGACCAAAATTCTCTGGTAAATTTACTATTGAATTATCTTCTAGGTTTAAAGAAATAAGCAAAGAAAGGTGACCAAAATTCTCTGGCATCCCTTCTAACCTATTATCTTTTAAGTCCAAATAAGTAAGTGAAGAAAGATTGCCAAAATTTTCTGGTAAACTCGTTAATTGATTATGCTTTAAATACAATTCTTCAAGAGATAAAAGATTACCAAAACTATCTGGCAAACTACTTAATTGATTGCTTGGATTACTTTTTAACATAGTACCCTCTATAAACAAAACCTTAAGTGAAGAAAGATTACCAAAACTATCAGGTAAATCTGTTAATTGATTTTTGTTCATATCCAATCTCGTAAGAGCAGAAAGGTGACCAAAACTATCTGGCAAAGTCCTTAGTTTATTGCTATACAATTCTAAAGCCTCAAGTGTTGTAAGGTTGCCAAAATTACTTGGTAAACTCGTCAACTGATTCTCATACAAATGCAAAATCCTAAGTGCAGAAAGATTGCCAAAACTACTTGGCAAATTCTTTAATTGGTTTTCTCGCAATGTCAAATCACTAAGCTTCTTTAAGTTTCCAAAACTGTCTGGCAAATCCGTTAATTGATTTTCTCCTAAAAATAAAGCTGAAAGTGAAGAAAGATTGCCAAAATTTTCTGGTAAACTCGTTAATTGATTCTTTCCTAAACTCAACCATTCGAGTACCCCTAGACTTCCAAAACTGGCTGGTAAACTAGTTAATTGATTACTATTTAAATCCAAAGCTGTAAGTGACGAAAGATTACCAAAACTATCAGAAAGACTTGTTAATTGATTATTTTTCAAACGTAAAGTTGTAAGTGCAGAAAGATGATCAAAACTGTCTGGCAAACTCTTTAATTTGTTATTTTCTAAACTCAAATCAACAAGCTTAGAAAGTTTACCAAAACTATCTGGTAAACTCCTTAATTCATTACGCTGTAAATCCAAAGCTGTAAGCGAAGAAAGTTTACCAAAACTGTCTGGTAAATTAATTATTTTATTATATTCTAAGTCCAACCACTCAAGTAATAGTAAGTTACCAAAATTTTCAGACAAACTTACTAACCTATTACCGTTTATATACAACTTTGTAAGAGCCGAAAGATCACCAAAATTTTCTGGTAAACTCTTTAATTCATTACTACTTAACTCTAAAGTTTCAAGCGAAGAAAGATGACCAAAATTGTTTGGTAACCCCTTTAATCTATTTTTTGTTAATTCCAAACTTGTAAGCGCAGAAAGATTGCCAAAACTGCTGGGTAAACTGCTTAATTGATTTGACACTAAATCTAACTTTTTAAGTGCAGAGAGATCACCAAAACTATCAGGTAAACTCTTTAATTCATTACCTCTCAACACTAAACTGGTAAGCGAAGAAAGATTGCCAAAACTAGCTGGAAGTCTTGTTAATAGATTATTATATAAATTCAGCTTTATAAGTGCAGAAAGGTTGCCAAAACTATCAGGTAAACTCGTTATTTTTTCACTTCTTATTTCTAAATTTGTTACTCTTCCATTCTCTATACGTACACCTTTCCAATCTTCTATATTTTTTGTAGAAATATCCCAATCCAGTGTATTGTTTGGATTAGACTTATACAGATCAATTAATACTGATCGATCATCTTGCGCTGTGCCAGTATTATAAAAAAATAATAGCATCACAAATAGCATCATGGATGTAAAATATACGTTACTCATCGTATTAAATTATATTTATTTTTCAGTATAAGGATTGCCAAGATGGTATAGAAATACCTGAAGTTTGTGTGTGTGTGTACTGCAAAACTAAGCCTTTTTTGATAAGGTTCAAATTATTTATCCCTAAGTTATATATTGGGGTTTATCAATTCAAAATAACCTTTTCATAATCAAATTCTTACTCCTCACACAACTGTTTTTTTCTACAAAAAAATAAAAGGTGAGTATAGAACAAATCCGTAATGAAAAAACATTCAAAATATCGAATAACCAATATTGAATATTGAATAAGAGGTTTTCTCAATACTTATTCTTCATAAAAAAAGCCCCGATAATAATTAATCGGGGCAATAAAAATAGATTATAATTTTATTGAACAAAAAACAGCTGAACCGTATTGAGTGAACCATCTGGACACTGAACAATAGAAATCCCCGTAGCGTTCACATTAGATTGTAACATAATACTTCTGTGAGTTGAACTATTTACAAAGGCTTGAAAAATGCGTTGAGCATTTGATTGCCCATCTGCAACATTTTCTGAAACACTTTTACTTCCAGTTTGTCTTTTTAGTTCTGTAAACCTTTGTGAAGCACCTGTATGTAATGGACTATTACATCTATCTGTGTTATCTGGAAATATTGCTGCTACATTATCTGCAACACTTACACGTCTAAGAGTTTGTACTCCATTTTCTATTCTAAAATTATTTACAAGTCTTAATAGTTCAGATTCCTGAGATGAGTTTTTTGAATGAACCTCTGTAAACTTCTCTAGAGACTCTACTTCATTAATCTCCTTGTCGTCATTACTACAAGACATAAAAGTTACGATACATACAATAGCTAAAAATAAATTTAAATTTTTCATGAATGAATTAATTTTAAGAGTTAATAAATATTTGTTTTATTCTTTCATATAAGGTATTTATTAATACTACTTGTCATTTTTTTTTTAACTACGTTTAATTTTTTTTAAGTATTTAATTAATTAGAGTTCTTAATTATTCACAAGAAAAAGTTAAAAGAAAAACGACACCTGATTTATCTTTCTACCTACAAAATAGATTCTAGGTCAAGTTTGGAACGACATAACAAACAGAATATCGAATAACCTAATATTTAATATAGAATAAGGAGCCCTTCTCAATACTCATTACCCAATTCTAATTCATCATAAAAAAAGCCCCGATAATACTAATCAGGGCTATATAAATGCGGTGTACTTTAGTACACTAATACTTCAGTAGTTCTTCTATTTTTTGCTTTACTTTTTCTGTAGAAGGAATCATGGTTTGCTCCAACGTACTGTTTAAAGGAATGGCTGGCATGTTCTCAGAACCTATCGTCATTACAGGAGCATCTAGTGATCTAAAACATTCTTCCTGAATTTTACCCGATAATGCTCTTGCAAAAGAATTATTAGTAGGCTCTTCTGTAACGACAAGGCACTTTTTGGTTTTCTTTACCGATTCCATGATCGTTTCCTCATCTAGAGGGTACAATGTTCTTAAATCAATAATCTCTACCGTTTCTTTTATATCCTTTGTCGCATTAAGCGCCCAATGAACTCCCATACCATAGGTTACTATAGTCATAGTTTCTTTTTCATCTTGTGGCCAGATGCGTTGCACTACATTCGCTTTACCAAAAGGCAATACATAATCCTCTGATGGCTCTATGGTTCTGGCAGCATCTGTTCCTTTTACTTTGGACCAATACAAACCTTTATGCTCTAAAATCACTACAGGATTTGGGTCGTGATATGCCGCTTTCATTAATCCTTTTAGGTCTGCTCCATTACTTGGATATGCAATCTTGATTCCACGAATATTGGTAACTACAGATTCTACAGATGATGAGTGATACGGCCCACCACTACCATACGCTCCAATAGGAACTCTCAGTATCATCGATACAGGCCATTTTCCATTAGATAAATAACACGATCTACTTACCTCAGTAAATAACTGGTTAAGTCCTGGCCAGATATAATCCGCAAACTGCACCTCTACAATAGGTTTTAACCCTACGGCAGACATTCCTACTGTTGATCCTACAATAAAAGCTTCTTGAATAGGAGTATTAAATACACGCTCATCTCCAAATTTCTGAGCCAATGTAGCGGCTTCTCTAAATACGCCACCTAGTCTTCCTCCTACATCCTGACCGTATAACAAGCACTCTTTGTTTTCTTTCATCAATTCTTCTACCGCAAACAGGGCGCAATCTACCATCACCACTTCTTCTTTATCAGCGGGAGATCGCTCTCCTTTTTCTTCTATAATTGGAGTAGGTGCAAAATCATGAGTAAACAAATCTTCTGGTGTTGGATCTTCAGCTTTCATAGCCTCTTCCAAATCTTTGGCTACAACCGCTTTTGTTTCAGCTTCAATAGCTTGTATCTCTTTTTCTGTAAAACCATTCTCCAGCAATTGCTTTTTCAATACTGGGTATGGGTCACGAGAGCGAGCCTCTTCAAGATCATCACGATACCACTCCATTCTCACACCAGAGGTATGATGGTTTAGTAAAGGTACTTTGGCATGTACCAGCATTGGGCGTCTTTCTTCTCTAATAGTTTTTATAACTTCTTGCAATGCCAGATAACTTTCTGTAAAGTTTGCACCATCTATAGAGATCGCATCCAACCCATTAAACCCTTGTGCATACTCATATGCATTTTGCGCTCTGGTTTCTGCTGCATTTGCAGAGATATCCCATCCGTTATCCTGTACCAGATATAAAATAGGTAACTGCTTTAATGCTGCCATCTGGAAAGCTTCTGCAATCTCACCTTCTGTAACAGAAGCATCTCCTAGTGAACATACTACCAGAGGCTTGTCCTGCAATGTTTTATCATCCAGATCAACCAATTCTTTGTACTGTATTCCCATAGCAACACCCGTAGAAGGTATAGCCTGCATTCCTGTTGCAGAGGATTGATGTGGAATTTTTGGTTTATCATCATCTCTCAAACTTGGATGCGAATAATAGGTTCTTCCACCAGAAAAAGGATCCTCCTTTTTTGCTAGTAACTGCAACATCAAATCATACGGACGCATACCAATTCCTAATAACATCGCATCGTCACGATAATAAGGAAAAGCATAATCCTGAGGCAATAAATGCATTGCTGTAGCAATCTGAATGGCTTCATGCCCTCTAGATGTAGCATGCACATATTTTGAAACTATTTTAAAGTTCTCTTCATACAATTCTGCCATCGATTTGGCAGTACAAAGCGTTGTAAATGCTTTTTGTAATACTTCTTTTGCTATCGTCTTTTCAGCTACCATTTTTACTGTAGTTTTTGATATATGAATTCAAGTGTATTCCAGAATGACTATACTAGATCTTGATTCGTTTATTTTACTTTTTCTTCAACAGCCACTGGTACAATCCACCCGTGTGTATCTTCTCTTTTCTGTGCCTTGATTTCGTCTAGTGTATTTTTCATATCCAGACTTACAGGGTTTGCTTCTGGCAATGTGACTACCTCATCATTATACCCAATCGCTTCTACCATAGCAATGGCAACAGCCGTACCAGTACCAAAAGCTTCTTCAAGCTTTCCTTCTTTTGAGTATTGTATTACTTCATCTATCGTTATAGGGCGTTCTTCAACTTCAAACCCTTTATCTTTTAATAAGGTAATAGCACTGTCTCTAGTAATTCCTTTTAAGATAGAGCCACTTGTATTGGGAGTAATAAACTTACCATCAATCTTAAAAAAGATATTCATCGTTCCTACCTCCTGAATATACTTATGCTCGTTGGCATCTAACCATAATACTTGATCATATCCTTTGGCTTTGGCTTTTTCTGTTGGCAAGATCGCTGCTGCATAGTTTCCTGCTGCTTTTGCTTCTCCAGTACCTCCATCTGCCGCTCTTATATATTCAGTCTCAGCATATAGACGTATCTTTTTGGTAAAGAAAGGTCCTGCAGGAGAACAGATTACAATAAATTTATAGCTTGTGGCTGCTCGCATACCAATAAAAGGTTCGTCTGCATACATAAATGGACGCAGGTATAAAGCACTTCCTTCTTGCGGGGGTATCCATCCTTTTTCTACTCCTACAATTTGTTTTACAGCTTCTACAAAAAGATCTTCAGGTACAGCTGGCATTCCCATTCTGGCAGCACTGTGATTAAGTCGTTTTGCATTTTCTTCTGGTCTAAATAATAATGGAGTATTATTCTCTCCTACGGTTGCCTTCATTCCTTCAAAAATTGCCTGTCCATAATGCAATGCCATCGCAGCAGGGTGGGTAGGGATTAATTCCAAAGGTTCTATTCTTGGATTTAGCCATACACCATCTTCATATTCACAGATAAACATGTGATCGGTAAAAGTTTTTCCTAAAGGGATATTATCAAAATCAATATCCGCTAATTTTGAATGTGAAGTCTTTGTAATTTTAATGTGTTGCTCCATTAGTACTGTTTTGGGCGCATCCCATTGGGATCGGGCTATTCGCTATATCTTTTGCATTAGGTATCCCTAACACAAAAGGATGCCGCTACTATCCCTTGCGCAATTGTTTGTAATTATATTTCTCTACTGCTATCAAAAGCTTCTAGTTCATCTCCTACTTTGCGTAAAAATGACCCTCCTAAAAATCCATCTACTACCCTGTGATCAAAAGAAAGCGATAAGTACATCATACTTCGTATCGCAATCTCATCTCCTTTTTCTGTAGTAATCACCTCTGGTCTTTTCTTAATTATACCGAGTGCCAAAATCGCTACTTCGGGTTGATTAATGATGGGTGTGCCCATCAAGCTACCAAAAGTTCCTACATTAGAAATAGTAAAGGTGCTTCCTTGTATTTCATCGGGTTTCAGTTTATTATTTCTTGCACTATTTGCCAGATGATTTACACGTTTTGCTAATCCCAATAAGTTTTTCTCATTGGCATTTTTTACTACAGGAACAATTAAGTTTCCGCTAGGTAGTGCGGTTGCCATACCTACATTAATATCATCATGTACTATAATCTTTTTGCCATCTACAGATACATTGATCATAGGATACTCCTGAATTGCCTTGGCTACTGCCTCTACAAAAATTGGAGTATAGGTAAGTTTCTCTCCATACTTTTCCTGAAATGCTACTTTTACCTCATTCCTCCAATTCACAATATTGGTTACATCTACTTCTATATAACTGGTTACATGAGGAGATGTATGCTTAGAATACACCATATGATCTGCAATCATTTTGCGCATACGATCCATCTCTACAATACGATCTTTTCCTTCTACAAATGAGATAGGAGGAGCGTTGTATGTTGACTTGGGTGCTTGTGCCTGTGATTGTGGTCTGCTTGGCAAAGGATGTTTTCTGTTTTTTAGATACTGTACCACATCACTTTTACGAATACGCCCTTCTGCTCCTGTACCTACAATACTTTGTAGTTCTTCTACACTCAGGTTCTCTTTTTGGGCAATACTAATGACCAAAGGAGATAAAAACCCATCGTTTACTTCTGAATTTGAAAGTTGCAGGTTGGGAACATTATTTTTTGCTGATGTTACAACAGCAGGCTTCTCTATTTTTGATGAACCTTCTACTGGTTCACTTTTAGTCTCTTGTTGTTTTTGATCAGATGATACTGCACTTGCACCTGCATTGATTATTGCAATTACCTGTCCTATCTCTACTACTTCATTAGGTTGATATCGTATTTCTGCAATTACACCATTACAAGGAGAAGGCACTTCTGAATCTACTTTGTCTGTAGCTACTTCCAAAATCGTTTCATCCTCTTCTACAGTGTCGCCAACATTCTTCAACCAGTTAAGAATGGTAGCTTCTGATATACTTTCGCCCATTTTGGGCATTTTTAATTCTACTGTTGCCATTTTGGTTAACTAATGTTTGTTAGTTTAAATATACTTCTTTTTTATTTTACCTCTTTTGTACACCATCTCGTGAATTTACTTTTGTTTAAATTCTTCTAGTGTTTTATAAAATGCTTCTTGTGTTTCTCTGTTTTCAGGAACTTCTCTTAGCGGTTCTACTTCTTTTAATGATTCATAGCAATCTGTGGGTAGTTGCTGGTATAGTTTTGTTCCTTTAGTTTTCCATGCGATCATTTCATCACTTACCGCTTTGATTACTTTTGCAGGGTTGCCTACAATCAGACTTCGTTTTTCAAATACCGTTTTTGCTTTTACAAATGACATTGCTCCTACGATACATTCGTCTCCGATTTCTGCATCATCCATAATAACTGTATTCATACCAATCAGGCAATTACGTCCAAGATTAGCTCCGTGGATTACAGCACCATGTCCCACATGTGCACTTTCTTTAAGTACAATTGATTTACCTGGAAACATATGTACGGTACAGTTTTCCTGCACATTCACTCCATCTTCCAAAATAATTCCTCCCCAGTCTCCACGTATGGCAGCACCAGGTCCTATGTAACAATTTTTGCCAATAATCACATTGCCAGTTACTGCGGCTAATGGATGCACAAAACTGCTTTGGTGTACTACGGGTATATATCCTTTGAAAGAGTAAATCATTGTTAAATATTAAATTATAAATGTAAAACACTAAAGTAGTATTCGTCTTCTTTCTTATTTATCATTTTTCGGTTTTTAATTTCTTAGTTACTTAAACCTCTTCAATGTTTCTTTGGTGAAATCACTTAGTACCAATCTACCACTGATTACAGCTCTATCTGCCAATAGGGTATCCCAATCTTCTGTTCCTTTCCAAAAGGCTTCTTTCATCTCTTTCATTGCTTCAGGATTATACGTACATAAGTGTTCTGCAAAAGCTTTTACCTCGGCATCTAATGTCTCTATATCTTCAAAAACTTTGGTAAACAACCCTTTATCTCTTGCCCATTCTGCGTCATAAAACGAATTGGCATCAATAGCTATCTGTGTCATTGCAGATAATCCTATTTTACGCTCTACGGCAGGTCCTACTACAAATGGCCCTATCCCTACGTTAAGTTCACTTAGTTTTATCGATGCATACTTTGTAGCCATACAGTAATCTGTTGCAGAAGCTAATCCTACGCCTCCTCCAACAGTTTTACCTTGTACTCGCCCAATAATAAACTTCGGACATTTACGCATTGCATTGATCACATTGGCAAAGCCAGAGAAAAACACTTTTCCTGTTTCTGCATCATTGATATTGATCAGTTCTTTAAAACTTGCTCCTGCACAAAAAGTTCTGTCTCGTCCACTTTTTAATACAATTACCTTGATAGCATCATTGGTACCAGCATCAGTAATTGTTTGTGCTAATTTTGCCAAAATATCTCCTGGCAAGGAATTATGAGCAGGATGAAAAAACTCAATGGTTCCTACCTGATTTTCTACTGTTATATTTACGTATGGTTGTGTCATTACTTGCATTCCCGCATAGGCGGAAATCTTATTATTTTAATTCTACATTATTTTTAAATAGCTATTCTCTCAAATTATTACTTAAATCAATCCAATTTAAGTTTCCTTTTTTGATCACTTTTATTTTCCATTCCCGATTCCATTTTTTCATTCTCTTTTCTCGGGTATATGCTTCATCTTTTGTTTCATAATTCTCAAAATACACCAGTTTATTGAGATTATATCTTGCTGAAAATGTTGTTGGATGCGCTTTATTTTTATGTTGTTGTATCCTTCTTTTCAAATTTTTAGTTACTCCAATATAAAGAACCCCATTAGGTTTATTTGTTATTATATAGACGCTCCAAACTATCATTTAATTATAAAACTCTCATTCTTTCATAGTTTAGATTCCCGTCTCCACGGGAATTTTTCACAGTTTGGGTAATATCCCAAACTGTGAAAAATGATGATTTAAATGTTTTCTTTCTAGTAAATACCATTCATATTTATTCAATTCTCCAAAAACAATATTATTTAGTTTTGCTTCGGGATTTTCTTTGAAATATGTTTTGTATTCTTCTCTTGCTTCGTTCAGTTTTGTGATAGCCGTTTCCAGATCAGCGTGTTTTAATTCTTCTAGCACTCCTTTTTTGAGCAGTGGAAAATCTGTATTCTTAGGAAATGGCTCATAATTATATAAGCTGTTATGTACTTTATCCAGAATTTTTTCTGGAGTAGCAATTTCAAAATCCTGATGTTCTCCTGATGCTATTTTATAAGTATACTCCAAATGCTCAATCATATGCTGCGCTGTCATGATACCCCATTCTGGTTTGGTTTCTGCTGTTAACTTATACAAACATTCTTCGATTTTTGCTTCAGTCATTTCTACCAGTGTGGTTTGTTTTTTCTGTACCATTGTTAGAATCGTGGCAATTGCTACCAACTCATCTTCTGCATCAAAAACCTCAACAAACCATTTTACAATTCCGCTAGGGTGTTCTGCACTTGCTACATCACGATCTACTTTTTGCTTACAGGTCAATCGTACATATACTGTATCATTATGATAGATTGGTCGTAAGAATCTACATTCTTCCAGTCCATAATTTGCTGCTACTGGCCCTTTATTAGGGTATACGAATAATCCTGCTGCGGCAGCCAAGATAAAGTACCCGTGTGCTGTACGCTTCTCAAAAATGCTTCCTTCTAGTGATGTAATATCAGTATGGGCATAGAAATGATCCCAAGTAAGGTTTGCAAAACTGATAATATCTGTATCGGTTACTGTACGTTTATGTGTTTTGATAGACATTCCAGGCTCGATATCCTCCCAATGATATGAGAATGGATGGTTTTCTGATTCTTTATATGCTGCGTTTGCCTGATAAATTCCTGTTACCTCTGTAAGTGTGGTTGGAGTTCCTTGTATCGCACAACGTTGCATATAGTGTTTTATTCCTCGCATTCCTCCCATTTCTTCACCTCCACCAGCACGCCCTGGTCCTCCGTGGGTCAATAATGGCAATGGCGAGCCATGACCTGTACTTTGTTTTGCGTTTTCTCTATTTCCTACCAAAATACGACCATGGTGAGATGCTGCTCCCACAATATAATCTCTGGCAATAGTATCATCATAGGTAAAGATTGAGGATACCAATGATCCTTTACCCATTTGAGATAATGTAATGGCATCGTCTAGGGTATCGTATGGCATTATTGTAGATACTGGGCCAAATGCTTCGATCTCATGAACACCATTATTCTTAAAGGGCTGATCTTCTCTAAGCAATACTGGGCTTACAAAAGCACCTTTCTGTGCGTCTGCCCCAATGGTTTCTATTGTATCTAAATCTCCATAAACTATTTGTGCAGTTTTGGCAATTTGAGTTACATTATTTCTAAAGCTTTCTACTTGTTGCTTACTTGCCAGAGCTCCCATCCGTACTTCTTTGAGCCTTGGGTCTCCTATAGTTACTTTGTCTAATTGTTGCCCTAATGCTATCTGTACATCTTCTACCAATTCTGATGGTACAATTATTCTACGTATCGCAGTACATTTTTGACCAGATTTTACGGTCATTTCTTTTCGTACTTCTTTGATAAACAAATTAAACTCTGGTGTGCCTGGTATTGCATCTTTTGCAAGAATAGAAGCATTTAATGAATCTGCTTCCATTGTAAAAGGTACAGATTCTTCTATCAGCCTTGGGTGTGATTTTAATAATCTTCCTGTGTGAGCTGACCCTGTAAAGGTAACTACATCCTGAGATTCTACTGTATCTAGAATCGTTTTGGTCATACCACTAAGCAACTGTAATGACCCTTCTGGTAATATTCCAGAATCTATAATAACACGTACTACCGCTTCTGTAAGATATGCTGTTTGTGGTGCTGGTAATACTACCGCAGGCATTCCTGCCATCCAGTTAACTGCACATTTCTCTAACATCCCCCAGATAGGAAAATTGAAGGCATTGATATGTACTGCTACTCCTGTTTTGGGTACCAAAATGTGATGTGCCATAAATCTACCTCCACGAGATAGATCTATTGGATCACCTTCTACATGGTAGGACTGATTAGGAAACAATTTACGCAAGGATGCATTGGCAAAAAGATTCCCAAATCCTCCTTCTATATCAATCCAGCTATCTACTCTGGTAGCTCCCGAGCGATAACTCAATTCATAAAATTCTTCTTTGCGTTTGGTAAGATATAATGCTAGTTTTTTGAGCATATTACCTCGTTGCTGAAAGGTCATCTTTCTAATTATCTCTCCACCTTTGGTTCTACCGTATTGTAATACTTCTGGTATATCCAATCCTTTAGTCGTAGATTCTCCAATAACTTCTCCTGTTACGGCATCATGCATGATAATACCATCTCCAGAACCCGAAGTCCATTTTCCGTTTATGTAGCTTTCTAGTTTTTTCATACTCTAACCCCTTGATCCTCTATAGAGGAGTGTACTTGGGTATTTTATATTATACTTTCTATTATAACCTCTAGTCGATACTAGAGTAACAAACAATAGTTCTAAAATTACTTACTATATATTCACATTTTCAATTACTGCTGCATATCCTTGCCCTACACCAACACACATCGTGATCAATGCATATCGCTTGTTTTGTTCTTGTAATTCTAAAGCAGCAGAATATGCAATTCTAGCTCCTGTAACTCCCAGTGGGTGTCCTATAGCGATAGATCCCCCGTTAGGGTTTATTCTTGGGTCATTATCTGCCAATCCCCATTCTCTAATACATGCTAATGCTTGTGATGCAAAGGCTTCATTAAGTTCTATCACATCAACATCATCCATTGTAATCCCTGCTTTTTCTAATGCTTTATTAGATGCCTGAACTGGTCCAATCCCCATAATTCTAGGTTCTACTCCTACTACAGCAGAGCTTACTATTCTGGCTAATGGTTTTAGGTTGTATTTTTTAACTGCATCTTCTGAGGCTACAATGGTAGCAGCTGCTCCATCATTTAACCCTGAAGAGTTTCCTGCAGTTACACTCCCATCTTTTTTGAACGCAGGGCGTAATTTTGCTAATATTTCTTTGGTGGTGGTTGGTTTTACAAACTCATCATTAGAGAAAAGGATGGGATCTTTTTTACGCTGTGGAATCTCTACAGTCGTTATTTCTTTTGCTAGTCTCCCTGATTTTTGGGCATTGGTCGCTTTCATTTGACTCCAATGAGCAAAAGCATCCTGATCTTCTCTAGAGATATTGTATTTCTCTACCAGATTTTCTGCAGTATTCCCCATACCGTCTGTACCGTATAGTTCATCCATTTTTTTGTTTACAAATCTCCATCCAAAACTAGAATCATACATCTTTGAATCATTACCGAAGGCTGATGATGGTTTTGCTATTACATATGGACCCCGCGTCATATTCTCTACTCCTCCAGAGATAAACAAATCTCCGTCTCCTGCTTTGATGGCTCTATTGGCATGGATTATTGCTGATAATCCTGAGCTGCATAAACGATTCACAGTTTCTCCTGGAACTGTATAAGGTAATCCTGCTAATAATGCCGACATTCTTGCTACATTACGATTATCTTCACCTGCTTGATTAGCACACCCCATAATGACATCATCATAGGCTTCTTTTGGAATATCAGGATTATTTTCTATTAATTTTTCTATTACCAAAGCTCCTAAATCATCAGTACGTACTGCTGATAATGTTCCTTTATAGCTCCCTATTGGAGTACGAACTCCGTCTATGATGTATGCGTCTTTCAAAATTTTAAATTTTAGAATGTAAAATCTATAACTCAAAAGCAGTATCTATCCACTTTTTTATTTATCATTTTACATTTAGCGGTTTTACATTTTATTTCTCCCAGTCTTTGCTGGTTCTATACACTACTCCTTTAAAGAGTGCTACTATATCATCTCCTCTTTTTACTTCTACAATATTAAATCCTACTCTGGTTTTAATAATATCTGTAACAGCTTCTGCGGTAATATAATCTCCTTCTTCTAACGCTTCGATATGATTGATCGAAGTTTCTATAGATACTGCATACTTACCGTGTGTATTGGCAGAAAAACCAAAGGCTGTATCTGCCAGGCTGTACGAAATCCCTCCATGTGCTTTGCTCATACTATTGAGCATTTCTTTTCTTATGGTCATTCCTACTTTACATCTTCCCTTTTCTACATCAAGAATTTCAACACCTAGCCATTGACTAAACGGGTCTTGACTGAGCATTTGTTCAGGAATGAGTTTTGAAGGAACAGGTTTGAGGTCTTTCATTTATTTATTTTTATTCTATATTTATTTTTTAATCCTTATTCATCTCCCTTTAAACCAGAGAGAAGAATGTTGAATTTTCTCTTACCATTTTTCTTAATAACGGGCTACATCTATATCGATCTTCTCGATATTCAT
The DNA here is from genome assembly GCF_900299535.1 of Aquimarina aquimarini. Taxonomy (GTDB): domain Bacteria; phylum Bacteroidota; class Bacteroidia; order Flavobacteriales; family Flavobacteriaceae; genus Aquimarina; species Aquimarina aquimarini. Next base: position 16,875 of record NZ_OMKE01000035.1, read on the forward strand.
TATAAAGATTGTCTAATGCATTCACACACCATTCAATTCCTTTTTCGTCTGCCCAGCTCAATAGTCCTTTAGGATAATTTACTCCTTTGGTCATGGCATTATCAATATCTTCTGCAGAGGCTATATTCCAGAACAAGGCATCTGCTGCCTCATTAATCAACATCACCAATACTCTATCAAAAATTGATTGTGCCAATATTTCGTCTTTTACGGGTGCTGGTTTGACTGCATTCTCTCTATACTCATAATACCCTTTCCCTGTTTTTCTTCCTAGATATCCAGCTTCAGACAATCTTTTTTGTGTAAAAGATGGTTTATATCGGGGATCGTAATAAAATGCATTGAATACAGTTTCTGTTACTGTGTAATTAATATCATTTCCTATAAAATCCATCAACTCAAAAGGCCCCATTCTAAATCCTCCAAGAGTTTTGAGACTCCAATCTATTGTCGCTATATCTGCCAACCCCTCTTCATAAATCCGTAAGGATTCTCCATAAAAGGGACGTGCTACACGGTTTACTATAAATCCTGGAGTGTCTTTTGCCAAGGCTACTACTTTTTTCCAGTCTTTGATTACATCTACTATTTTCTCTGTTACTTCTGTAGAAGTTTGTACTGCTGGAATTACTTCTACCAGTTTCATTAAAGGAGCTGGGTTAAAGAAATGAATTCCTATACATCGCTCTGGTTTTTGTAAAGAAGAGGCTATAGAGGCTATAGATAAAGAGGAGGTGTTTGATGCTATAATAGCATCTTCAGAAACATATGTTTCTAGTTCTGAAAATACCTTCTTCTTAATTTCGAGGTTTTCAATAATAGCTTCAATAGTAAGATCTGCATCACTAAGTCCTTTTAGAGTATCTACATACGATATATTACCTTGAATACGCGTTTTCTCTGCTTGATCTATTCTTCCTTTTTCTATTAATCGAGAAAGCACTTTTTCTAAAGCTTGCTTACTTTTATCCAAAGCTACTTGCTTGGTGTCATATACTTTTACTTTACACCCTGCTGTGGCAGCAACTTGTGCAATACCACTACCCATGGTTCCTGATCCTATTACTCCAACTTTATAAATCATAAATTTTAAATGTAAAATACAAAATGTCAAAGTTTTTAAAAGAGATTTTATTTAGTCACTTTTACATTTAATATTTTTCGGTTTTATATTTTAAATTTTAAAATGTAATATTTGGTCTTACTTCCCTTTAAATACTGGTTTTCGTTTTTCTATAAATGCATTTACGCCTTCTGCATAATCTTCGCTTTCTGCCGATTCTATTTGTAAATCAGATTCTATTGCTAATTGTTCTTCTAGGGTATTGACCATTGATTGGTTTAACAATCTTTTGGTTAGCCCTAATGCTTTGGTGGGCATTTGCGCCATTTTTAAAGCCAGTTTGGAAACTTCTTCTTCAAAAGTTGCTCCTTCAAACACTTTATACAACATACCTAATTGCTCTGCTTCTTTGGCGCTTACTTTATCTCCTAACATCATTAGGGCAGATGCTTTTTGAAAACCTATTAATCTAGGTAGAAAAAAGGTTCCTGCACTATCTGGTACCAATCCAATCTTACTAAACGCCTGTATAAAGCTTGCTACTTCTGAAGCTACCACAATATCACATGCCAGCGCAATATTAGCTCCTGCTCCTGCAGCAACACCATTTACTGCGGCAATGACAGGTTTTTCGATACTTCTTATTCTTTCTATAATTGGATTATAATGTTCTTCAAGTATTTTTCTGAAACCTGGATTCAATTCTGGTGAAGTGACTTCTTTAAGATCCTGACCTGCACAAAAAGCTTTTCCGTTTCCTGTAAGTATAATGGCTCTTACCTCATCATTTGTCTTACATTCATCTAATGTTTTTTGTAACAACAATGCCATCTCCCGATTAAAGCTATTAAAAGCTTCAGGCCTGTTTAATGTTATTCTTGCTACTCCATTTTCAATTTGCAATTCGATTGAAGGCATATTTATTTTTTGTTTTGAATTCTGGGTTATAAATAATTCCTATACTATTGTTCAACCGATAATTTCACGAATATTACCTTTACTTAAGGCATTTGAAATAATCAAAAGGTTCTAAGCAATCATTACATTGAAATAGGGCTTTACATGCTGTAGAGCCAAATTGACTTATCATCTTTGTATTAGTCGAACCACATTGAGGACATTTCACTATTTTTTTTCCTCCTAATAATGCTTCTTTATCTGCCTCTTCATCTAATGGTGCTGCGATACCATATTTTTCTAGCGCTTTTCTACCTCTTGGGGTAATCCAATCTGTAGTCCATGCTGGCGATAAGACCAGTGATACCTTGGCTTCGATATTTTCTTTTGCAAAGGCATTAATAATATCTTCTCCAAGCACATCCATTGCTGGGCAACCACTATAGGTTGGTGTTATTGTAACTTGTACTACATTTTCTAATATTCTGGCAGAACGAACGACTCCCATATCCATAATAGATAATACTGGAATTTCTGGATCATGAACCTCTTCTAAAATAGGAATCAGTGCTGGATCAATATGTCGCTCTAGTTCTATTGTCATAATTCATATCGAATATCGAACATTTAATACCTAAGACTGAAGTTTATCTCTTCATCATTAAATATTCTAAATTCAGTATTCTGCATTTTTTACCATTTCATATTAGGATAGGTACGTTGCATATATTGTAAGTCTGCTAGCAAATACCCCATATGCTCACTATGAATCCCTTGTTTTCCTCCTTTTTGAAACCATTTGGTCTCTGGTACAACAAGTGAAGCTTCTTCTAACACTTCTTTGATTCTATTATTATATTTTTCTTTCAAAGTAGCAGTATCTACTCCTACTCCATTTTCTAACGCTATAGCATCATCTTCTGTCATATGAAACAACTCATCTGTATATTGCCATAAATCATCTACAGCCTCCTGTATTTTATTATGACTCTCTGCTGTTCCGTCACCTAATCTCTTTATCCAATCAGACGAAAACCGCTGATGGTAGCTTACTTCTTTTATTCCTTTTTTTGCTATTGCTGATAATGTTTCATCTTTACTATTTTGTAGTTCTTCTAATAATAGCAAATGAAACACATCATAAAAGAATTGTCTTGTTATTATATATCCAAAATGTTTATTTGGTTGTTCTACTAAGAGTACATTCCTATACTGTTTTTCTAGTCTTAAAAAAGCAACATCATCTTCTGTTTTTTCTTCACCAGATAGTTGTGCGGCATACTGATAATAACTTCGGGTTTGCCCTAATAAATCCAATGCCATATTGGTCATTGCAATATCAACTTCTAGAATAGGTCCATGACCACATAATTCTGACAATCGCTGACCAAGAATTAAAGCGTTATCAGCAATTCCATAGATATATTGTATTATATTTTCGTTTTTCATCATACTGCCCGTAAAACGGATATATTATATAAATAGTTTTATTTTTTAAATAGCAACCCCGTATTCTTAGGATGTTATAATACTTGTACTAACAAGAACTACATGTGTTTTACCTCATCAGGCAACGAATAAAACGTTGGGTGCCTATATATTTTATCTTGAGCGGGTTCGAATAATTCTCCGCTATTTTCAGGATTTGTTGCTGTAATATTCTTTGATTCTACTACCCAAATACTTACTCCTTCGTTTCTACGTGTATACACATCTCTTGCATTTTCTAGCGCCATCTCTGCATCAGCAGCATGTACGCTTCCAAAATGACGATGTTCTAATCCGTTTTTACTTCTTACAAACACTTCCCAAAGTGGCCAATTATTTTTCATAATTATGAATTTTGAATTCTGAATTCAGAATTATTATATTGCTTTTTTTAGCTTTTTATCTTCTTGTTTTTTGGCGTAGGCCATTGCTGCATCGCGTACCCACTCTCCTTCTTCCCAGGCATCAACTCTGGCAGACAAACGTTGTTTATTACAAGGGCCATGACCTTTTACTACTTGCCAGAATTCATCCCAATCAATTTCTCCAAAATCATAACGCTTGGTTTCTTCATTCCATTTTAGGTCTGGATCTGGAATTGTTAATCCTATCAAGTCTGCTTGTGGCACAGTTTGATCAATAAACTGTTGTCGTAATTCATCATTGGTTTTACGTTTCAGTTTCCATTTCATAGACTGAGCTGTGTGTACAGATTCTGCATCTGTTGGCCCTAACATCATCAATGATGGCCACCACCATCTATTTAATGCATCTTGTGCCATTTCTTTTTGTTCTGGAGTACCATTTGCCAATGATATCATAATCTCATACCCTTGACGCTGGTGAAAACTTTCTTCTTTACATACACGTATCATGGCCCTGGCATATGGTCCATAAGAGGTACTACATAGTGGCACTTGATTTATTATAGCAGCACCATCTACTAACCATCCTATTGCTCCCATATCTGCCCAAGTCAATGTAGGGTAGTTGAAAATACTAGAATATTTTGCTTTTCCTGTATGCAATTGCTCATACAGTTCTTCTCTGGATATCCCTAATGTCTCACAAGCACTATAGAGGTATAACCCATGCCCTGCTTCATCCTGAACTTTGGCTAACAATGCTACTTTACGTCTTAGGGATGGAGCACGAGTAATCCAGTTTCCTTCTGGTAGCATTCCTATAATCTCGGAATGTGCATGTTGAGAGATTTGCCTGATATGCGTTTTGCGATATTTTTCAGGCATCCAATCTTTAGGTTCGATCTTTTCATCCCGAGCAATTCTTTGCTCAAAGATTTCTTCCAAATTTTTTATTTCTTTTTCACTCATCACCTTTGATTTTTTATTATGAAAAGGGTTTCGGCATCTACCGAAATAACAAAGATTTCTTATACATCAAAATCTACTACCACTTTTTCTGTGGTTGGCACTGCCTGACAGGATAGTACTAATCCTTTGGCTACTTCATCTTCTTCTAAGGCGTAGTTTATTTTCATTTCTACGCTACCTTCTACTACTTTACATTTGCAAGTACTACACACTCCTCCTTTACAGGCAAAGGGTAGATCTGCCCCAGAAGCCAATGCTCCATCTAATATATTATCACAATCATCTTCCATAACGAAATGAAATTCTTTTCCTCCATCGATGATTGTAACTTCTGTTCCATCAAACTTATGATCTACAACTTCTGCTGCTTTTTTCTTGTCTTCTTCACTCAATCCTGAGAAGAACAATTCATAATGAATCTTATCTATAGACAATCCTGCTTCTACCAATTCATCTCTTATCAGAAATATCATTTCTTCTGGTCCGCAGATAAAACATTCATCTACTCCTGATACATCGATTACCTTACTGGTAAGCTCTTGCATCTTCTCTGTAGTAAATCGCCCATTGAGTAATGGAATATCTCTTTGCTCTTTTGTTAGAAAGTAAAAAATTTCCAGCCTACCAAAGTATATATTCTTCAGTGCCTCAATCTCTTCCTTAAAGATAATTGATTTAACGTTTCGATTCAAGTAAAAGAGCTTGAAAGTACTATTGGGCTCCGATGCTAAATGAGTTTTTAGTATTGATAAAATAGGAGTAATCCCACTTCCTGCCGCAAAAACAATATAATTTTTAGCTTTTGAAGGATCTACATCTACATAAAAATTCCCCATAGGAGGCATTGCCTCTAACACATCTCCTACTTTAAGGTCATTATTAGCATAAGTAGAAAACACTCCTTGAGTGATCTGCTTGACAGCTACTTGCCATTTGTTTTCTACAGGACTCGAACATAGAGAGTACGATCGCCTTACCTCGTTACCATCTATATCTGCTTTTAGCGTAAGATACTGCCCTTGCTTATATAAGAATGTATCTTTTAACTCCTCTGGCACATCAAAGGTAATAGATGCGCAATCGTTGGTTTCTTTTTTAAGTTCAGAAACTCGTATGGGATAAAAATCTGTCATACTCTAATTTAACTATATCGTTATAGTTAAACAAAACTAACGATTGTTAGTTTGATAGACAAATAATCGCCTTATTCATATTGATTCTAAATAATATAGCATGTTAAATTAAATCACCCCTTTAAGCAACACAGAGATCATATCTTTTTTCAAAATATTTGCATCTATATTCTGTTGTTTAGGATACCATAAATACAGGGTTCTTAAAGTAGACAAAGTAGAAAACACCATAATTTCAATATTATATGATTTTATTTCTCCGTTAGCAACTCCTTTTCTTACAATTTCCCTAAAGTTATCTTCATATTCAAGACGCATCTTCTCAAAATACTGCAAATTCTCTTCTTCCAGATGCATCCAATCACTATTTAGTGAAGCCAAACCGTCTGCATTACGTAAAGTAACATCTATATGTAAATCTATAATATTCTCTAACTTCTGTACAGTTGTATGATCTGAAACCACAATTTTATCCATCCCAGTAATGAACTCTTCTGCTAACTCTATTATAATGGTGGATAATATCTCTTGTTTTGACTGAATATGATTATACAAGCTTGCTGCTTTTATCCCCATGGTTTTTGCCAAATCTCTCATAGTTACTGCACTATACCCTTTTTCTTTAAAAAGAACAGATGCTGCATTTATAATTTCTTGCTTTCTACTTTCGGATTTCATTGATATAGGCTTCTATGTTTTGCTATCAAAAATAAATTTAAATCTCATAAAATACCATTTCTTACATAAAATAACTCAATAAAACCACTTACTCCCTTCTTTACTACTAATTATAGTCATCTTATAGAGGTTTCTTTATTTTTAATATAACAATCCCACAAAAGAATTTGTATCATTTTACATTCTTAAATTCAAATTATCATTAATTTGCATACCATCACTTAATCTCTTATTTACACACAAAAAACAAACTCATGAAATACTTAATTTTCTTCTTAGTTTTCACAATATCTTCTACCAATACCTGTAATAACAAAAACAACAAATCTACTACTGCCTCTGAGAAAAAAGAGCAACATCAATCACAAGAAAAAAAGTTCTTTATCATTTCTCTTTACGGAAAAGATATCTCTGACAAGAAATTACATATTGCTTTTAACGAAGAAGACAACCGTTCTTTTGGGTTTTCAGGGTGCAATACGTTTTCATGCAAATACACCATAAAAGACAAAGAAATCTCTTTTGGGTTTCCTATGAGCACAAAAATATATTGCGAAAAAGAAGCTGCTTTAGAAGATGAATTCTTTAAGGCATTTGGTGCCATCAAAACAATAAATTTAGAACAAGATTCTTTATTCCTGAAAGACAGCACCAATACAACTATAGTATCTGGTATATATGCTAAGGATTAGCGCTCTAAAGCTCATTTATAATTATTTTTTTTGTAAAAGAAGTTCCATCTGATGTGTTTTCTACATACACAAAATACATTCCAGATCTCACACCACTCATATCAATTTGTTCTTTTTCTCTAGATGTCATTCCTGAGTTTACCACTCTTCCTGCAATATCATATACAAAATATTTCAAATCCTCTCTTACGGGATTGGTTATATTCACCTTTGCTTCGGTTGTATTAAAATAAAGAGACACTACTTTATCTTCTGGTGGTACTGGCGGATTACCTCCTGACTCTTCTACAGAAAGCATCTCCAATGTACTTCGTCTGGTATTAGTAGGATCTAACCAATCAACAAGCCTTGTTGCATCTGTACTCCCAAAATCCCAAGAAATACTAAATCTACCATAAAAATCTGATTGATTATTATCTACCGTTCCTGAGCAAGCTGCTCCTCCACCAGCTAACTGTCCTATAATTCTACCATTAGGATCAAACAGTGCCGAACCAGAAGATCCTTTTTCTGTTACTCCAATGTCCCAATCATTTACTATCCATACTCCTAGAGGATCTGGGAAATCAGGAGGAAAACTCTCTTTTACTTTATTCAGTTGTTGATTTTCTCTACACACCTTCATAATATCTCCATTAGGGTGATGAATTCCTACAGAATAAGAAGGAGACACATCAGTTCTATCCCATCCTGCCCACTCCAGATCCCAAGATTCATCAAGTCCCCCTTGCAAGCTTAACAACTTAAAATCAGACTCAGGATTAGACGCTACTCGTCGTGCCCCACTTGTTGTCTGATTCACTGTAGCATCAGGACTATTTAATTCTGTAGCACAAGAAGGATCTGGACTGATCCAATTAAAACGAAATGCCCAAGTTGCTTCATTTCCTGCATTACAATGATTTGCTGTCAAAAAATAAGGCGCTTTGTCATTACTCGTATTATTAATTAGAGTTCCTGTACAAACAGAACCATTCATTATAACAAAGCCCACTGCATGTTTCAACCGCTCCTTTAATCCATCAAAATCGTCTCCCACAGGGCAATCTACATCTTGATTACAATCACCAGAATCTCCTAAGCTTTTTTGACTGATACGTTTATCTGCTATCAATCGATATCCGTGTATTACCTTACCAATATTCAACTTTCCTTTTCCAGCAACAGATGCGGGCTCAAAATATTCGACCCAAACATTCTCTCCTTGCACTATCCAAGTACCCAACATTTGATCTGGTCTATTAAATATATTAGTATATGCTCCTAAAACATCTGATTTATCATTATTATACACATAAATAGTAGCTCCTCTAGGTATTTTATAAGTATCAAAAATAAAATTTAAGCTTTTTGCTCCTCTAGATATAATATTAATTCGCCATATCCTATCTCCATTTGGCAACTCATCCCATACTCCAGAATTTCCTAATCCCAAATTAACATTGAATTCATATCCAAATCTCCACGGGATCGATTTATCTTCATCATTTTTTGCGTCTTCAGCCTTAATTTTATTCAAATCAAACCCCTTCATAAGTACTGGGGTAATACTTTTTTTACTTTGAATACTAAAACTCATTGGCAATCCTTCATTTGTTACCTGAGCGCTAAGTCCCATCACACAAATCATACTTAACAACAATAACTTACATCTCACAATCAATTCTTTTTTAGTGACAAACAAATTTAACTATTTAAAAATACTCTAATATCAAAATAAAACTATTATTTTCCCCATTAAATTGTCTTGACAAAAAAAATATTTTTCTCACATGTCTCTAAACATTGCATCAAATCCACTAATTGATAAACTACCTCCTCATTTAAAACAGTTTATTAAGCCTCAAAATTATGAGGAATATACTCCAGTGGATCATGCTGTATGGAGGTATGTGATGCGCAAAAACATCACTTCGTTGAGCAAAGTTGCTCATGATTCTTATTTAAATGGTTTGAAAAAAACAGGAATTTCTGTAAATGATATTCCAAGTATGTACGGCATGAACAGAATCCTTAAAGAGATTGGTTGGGCTGCTGTGGCTGTAGATGGTTTTATTCCTCCTAATGCTTTTATGGAGTTTCAAGCATATAACATTCTTGTTATCGCGTCAGACATTAGGCAACTCGAAAATATAGAATATACTCCTGCTCCCGATATCATTCACGAAGCCGCAGGGCATGCTCCAATTATCGCTAATCCAGATTATGCAGAATACTTACGTCGTTTTGGAAAAATTGGATGCAAAGCTATTTCTTCTAAAAGAGATTATGACATGTATGAGGCTGTACGCAGTCTTTCTATCCTAAAAGAAGCATATGATAGTAACCCTAAAGATATTGAAGAAGCTGAGCAACGTATCTTGACTTTACAAAACCAAAAAGAAGATCCTTCTGAAATGGCTTTGATACGCAACTTACACTGGTGGACTGTTGAATACGGTCTAATCGGATCGGTTGAAAATCCTAAAATATACGGAGCTGGCTTACTCTCTTCTATCGGAGAGAGCGAATGGTGTATGACAGACCACGTACAAAAACTCCCTTACTCTCCCAAGGCTGCTTTTCAAGATTTTGATATTACCAAACCTCAACCTCAATTATTTGTAACTCCAGATTTTGCATATCTATGTCAAGTACTTGAAGAGTTTGCTGATACTATGGCCCTAAGAAAAGGAGGGCATCGCGGTCTTGCTAAACTCATAGAGTCTGAGAATTTAGGTACTATAGAATTGAGCACAGGATTACAAATATCAGGGGTATTTACCAGAATGATAAAAAATGAAGATAATGAAGTTATTTATTTTGAAACGAAGGGGCCAACTGCACTATCATTTAGAGAAAAAGAGCTTATAGGGCATGGAATAGAGGCTCACCCTGACGGAATGAGATCTCCTCTTGGAAAATTAAAAGGAATTAATCTTGCTATAGAAAACATGTCTCCCAGAGACCTAAAAGCTTATAATTTTTATGATGGAGAATATATCGAATTTGAATTTGAAAGCGGGATCACCATTGCAGGAACTAATATTACGGGTATCAGAAACATCAAGGGAGAACTTATCTTGATTCAATTTAGTGAGTGTACAATCATGTATAATGATGAATATCTTTTTAAACCAGAATGGGGAACTTTTGATCTTGCTGTAGGAAAAGAAATTGTTTCGGCTTTTTCTGGCCCAGCAGATGACCTTTCTTTTAACCTTGTTACCCACAATCCTTCTTCTACAACTGCAAAACGCACGTATTCTGATAAGGAAGAGGAATTACATTCTTTATATCAATCTGTAAAAAACATTAGAGAGGGCAAAAACACTATGTTTTCTCTTGAAGCAGTCTTTGATATCCTTAAAAAAGATCACTCATCAGATTGGTTATTACCTCTGGAAATCTATGAACTCACTTATAACAGGGATAAAAATTTCACTATACAAATCGCGCAACATCTTGAAGAAATACAATCTAAAAAACCTAAAATCAAGCACCTTATTAATAGTGGACTGGAAATTACACATAAAAATTCTTAGATAGTAAAAAGGTTTTCATCCCTTTTATAGTTTCTCAAAAACAGTTAATCCCCCTATGAAATAAGGGATTTTAACCTCTTTTCTTACACCACTCCTTCTTTTACATTTATTACTTAATCTTAAAGTTAGTAAAGATGAGTAATAAAAAAGAACAATTACAACAACTAAAACGGCATGTCAGTAGGCTAAAAAAAGCAGAAAAGAAAGAACCTCTTTCTCAAAAAGAATGGAGTGATTTATTTATCAACACAACCAAAGCTGGGGCTGCAAAAGTTACCAACGAGGTAAAAAAAGATATTTCTCTTTTTGCAAAAAAACAAAAAGCAAGTGTTTATCAACCTCGTAACACTAAGAAGGTCCCCAAATGGGTATATATGCTTATCGAAAGTGGCAAATCAGAAGAAGAGGTGTTTTCTTATGTTTTGAAACGAGTTCAGCGATCTCCAAACCGATATTCTTTAGAACTGCTTCAAGAAATCGTGAATGATACCAGTAGAAAAGGAAATTCTCCAGAGTTTGTCAAAAAAATGATACCTCAGGAATTAGTCAACAGTTTTATCAAACTCACAAATCCTAAAAAATAAACAGTCATGTCATTATCATTTATAACTTCGATACACGATTTTAATAATCAGGGAGGAACAGCACAGGTGCTAGGACTGAGCAAAAGTGCCCGATATAATAAAAGAAGAGCTACTGATTTATCTAATGCCAACTTATTGAATGACATCAGCTCTGCAAGGGTTTATAATTCATCTACTGTTGATGCTACAATGATCTTATTTAAACCTCCATTTTCTTTTTTACCATCATATCCTGATTTTCAAGGTGATTTTTTACAAATAACCAATAAAGAAGGTTCCAGTTCTGACTTTGATGTTGATCAACTTTCTGCCTATAATTTTAACAACAAAACTCAAAGTATCCTTCTTGTAGGGCCTAATAAAGATGGCTTTGAATTTAGATTAAGCTTTAGGGATTTATTTTTTGAAAAATGGAAAACTACACTTGATAGTGCTCTAAGTGGCTCTAGGGCCAGTAGAAAAGGCAACCCTACACTTACCTGGGAAATGTGGCCTCTGAATATCAGCCACCTGAATTCTGACAGAATGTACCTAAAGATTCATCAAAAACTCAATATAAACATTCCGTTTTGGCCTGACTACGATGCTAGTCTTACATATCATATATATCTGTACCTAAATGGTTCTGGCAGAATACGAGGGCATGTGGCTCGTTGGGCGTACTGGGTAGAAAGTGGTGTCAAATCGGGTAGTATTGCCGATCAGCTTGAACCTAAGGTTATTGAAGGAATGAATACCTTGAATGACAAACTCAATGAGGAGTTAGCTCCTTATGCTTCTATCACCTTCAAAGATCTTTATTACCTGCCTGGTGACCAAACTTCAAGCATCAATACTGGTATCATGCAAGGCTCTACTACTGATGATGTTACTATCGTCTTGAATCTTTAATGTTATACCATTTACACTTTGAATTTACCTCAATAAAACTCAAAGTGTAAATGGTATTATATCTGGATGCTAGAATATCCTATTGGTTATAGCTATTTAGATGAAAACCGAAAGCACTTCACATAGCACACAGATACCAATTCTAATGTAATAACACCTACTTAAAATATCTTTTTTTTGGCCTATACTTCAAAACTCCATAAACGGATACTCTTGTTGAAGCACGTGTTTTTTTTGTTCTACCTTTTTTAAAAATTGTTGGTATTGCTCACTTTGTGGATTAAAAGGTCTATGCGCCATTCCTTTTTTAACCTCTTCTACTCTTTTCATTATCATAGAAGTATTTTCTGAAACCCAGGTTTTCATAAAGTATTCCCATATATATTGTACTGCCAATGTACTGGGATGAATCATATCTGTATCATAAAAACGGTAATCTCTCAGCTCATCCATCATAATTTCATAAGAAGGAAAATAGCCTGTATTTTTATTTTTATCAATTACTTGATGCACAGCTGTGATTAGGTGAGATTTACTTCTATTGTTTTCTACAAACCCATCTTTGCTATGACGTACTGGTGAGACTGTAAATATAATTTCTGCTGTTGGATTAAGTCCTCTAATCAAATGAGCACTATTCTGCAAGCATTGCGTTATCTCATCAACAGATAAGAGTTCTTTATCAAATTCTCTTTGCGGAATTTTATGACAATTCGCCACCACCATATCCAATGCTTTAAGACGATATACCCATGCTGTACCCAGCGTAATAACAATATGAGAAGCTGATTGTATCTGGCTCTGGGTAAACAACAAAGCATCATTAAGATCAGAAAGTAACTGATCTTGATTTGCATTGCTTAATGAGGAATGTGCATCAAAACAATGCCATTGCTCATTTGCATAAAACAAATCCGTTTTGGTATATTGCTCCCCTTGGGTAGCCATCCACAAAAATGTTTCTATTGCCTTAGGATGAAACAATATACCAAATGGATTGATGGTATTTCTAAACTTAAAATACTCAAACCGATCTCCAATATTCTCTGCAAAACACGAACCTATCAGTATAAGCTCTGATTTATAATCAATTTTTGGTTGCCGAGATTGTATTGGTATATTGGTTTGCAGATTCATATATCTTGCTACCCTATCTCTTTAATTCACAAAGAGTGGGAGTTTATTTTATGGTTTATTTCAAATACTGTCTTGCATTATCTAGTGCCTCTTGTACCCCTGCTGGATTTTTACCTCCTGCAGTAGCAAAAAATGGTTGTCCGCCGCCGCCGCCTTGAATATATTTACCTAATTCACGAACGACCTGACCTGCATTTAATTGCTTTTCTTCTACCAGGTTTTTAGATATATAACACGACAATAATGCTTTTCCGTTTTGATCTGAGCCAAACAACATAACTACATTTTCAAGCTCTCCACCGATTTCAAATGACAAATCTTTGATTCCTGCCGCATCCAAATCTATCTTTTTTGCCAAAAAGTTAATTCCGTTTACTTCTTCAAATTCTTTTTTCAGGCCTCCCTTTAAGTTTTTAGCTTTATCTTTAAGTAATGCTTCAATTTGCTTTTTTAACACTACATTCTCTTCTTGTAACCCCTTTATCGTTTTTACAGGATCTTTAGGGTTTTTCAACACATCTTTTATCTCATAAAAGGTTCTGTTATTCTCAAAATAAAATTCTTTTGTAGCATCCCCAGTAATTGCTTCTATACGTCTGATTCCTGATGCAATTGCTCCTTCAGATTTAATTTTAAAATGCCAAATATCACCTGTGTTTTGCACATGAGTACCCCCACACAATTCTATTGATTCCCCAAATCTAACGGTACGTACTGTATCGCCATATTTCTCACCAAATAGTGCCATTGCTCCTTGCTCTTGAGCTACTTCTATCGATACACCTCGTTGTTCTACAAATGGCAACTTACCTTCTATACGAGAATTCACAAAACTCTCTACGTCTCTTAGTTCTTCTACTGTCAATTTATTATAATGACTAAAATCAAATCGCAAATATTTAGAATGCACTGCAGATCCTTTTTGCTCTACATGTGTTCCCAGTATTGTTCGCAATGCCTGATGCAACAAATGCGTTGCTGTATGATTACATGCTGTTCTAAAACGCTGTCTCTCATCAACTGCCGCTTTAAAAGTTCCTGTAACATCTTTTGGTAATTCTTTTGTAATATGAAGTAGTAAGTTATTTTCTTTCTTGGTATCTACTACATACACTACTTCTCCATTGGAAGCTTCTAGGTATCCCTTATCTCCTACTTGCCCTCCTCCTTCTGCATAAAAAGGAGTAAGATTAAAGACTATTTGATACTGTACTCCTTCTTTTTTGGTTTCTACCTTTCTATAGCGAACAATCTTAACTCTAGATTCTAAACTATCATATCCTACAAACTCTGTCTCTTTATCATCATCTAAAACAACCCAATCTCCAGTAGCTATAGATGTAGCAGCACGCCCTCCTTCTTTTTGTTTTTGCATTTCTACATCAAAAGCTTCTTCTTCATAGGTTAACCCTTTTTCAAAAAGGATCAGTCCTGTCAAATCTTTTGGAAAACCGTAGGTGTCATATAGTTTAAAAACTTTCTTACCAGAAACAACTTTTCCTGTAGTTTCTGCTATGATAGAGTCCAGCAATACTAGCCCTTGATCCAATGTTCTTAAAAATGAATACTCTTCTTCTTTAATCACATTTTGGATGAGTTGTTTTTGATCCTTAAGCTCAGGAAATGCATCTCCCATTTTTTTGACTAGCACACTTACCAATCTATAAATAAAAGGCTCTTTGGTATCAAGAAATGTAAATCCGTATCTGATTGCTCTTCTCAAAATTCTACGAATCACATATCCTGCTCCTGTATTACTAGGCAATTGCCCATCTGCAATAGAAAAAGATACAGCCCTAACATGATCTGCAATTACTCTAATTGCCACACTCACTTTTCCATCTTCGTCTGATGGCAAACTGTTCTTATCGTATTTAGACTTAGTAATTGTCTCTATCTCTCTAATTAATGGTGTAAAAACATCTGTATCATAATTTGATTTTTCGCCTTGCAATACCATACATAATCGCTCAAATCCCATTCCTGTATCTACATGTTGTGCAGGTAGTTTTTCTAGAGATCCGTTTGCTTTACGATTATATTGCATAAAAACTAGGTTCCATATCTCTACAACATGTGGGTGATCTGCATTCACAAGATCACGCCCAGGAGTCTTAGCTTTTTCTTCATCAGAACGTATATCCACATGAATCTCAGAACAAGGTCCGCAAGGGCCTTGATCTCCCATCTCCCAAAAATTATCTTTTTTATTACCCATGATGATACGGTCTTCTGGCACAATTGCAGACCAAAGATCATATGCTTCTTGATCCATACCCAACTCATCATCTTTTGAGCCTTCAAAAACAGAAACATACAATATATCTTTATCAACACCATATACTTCTGTCAATAACTCCCATGCCCACTGGATTGCTTCTTTTTTAAAATAATTACCAAAACTCCAGTTACCTAGCATTTCAAACATCGTATGATGATAGGTATCCATCCCTACTTCTTCTAGATCATTATGTTTACCACTTACTCGCAAACATTTTTGAGTATCGGTAATCCGATTGTTTTTTGGAACACCATTGCCCAAAAAATATTCCTTGAACTGGTTCATCCCAGCATTAGTAAACATCAATGTAGGATCATCTTTGATAACCATCGGTGCAGAAGATACTATATCGTGCTTTTTGGATTTAAAAAATTCTAAAAATTGATTTCTAATTTCTTGGGATTTCATGGATTCTATATATTATATTTTTTCAAACAAAACTGCTAACAACACAACATTCATTTATTTATTATGTTATAACACATGGTTTTAATTCGATATTTGTCAGTTTTTTCTTGACTTTGTAACAATTTGTTATATTTGTTGCGATGTCTTGGTTCTTATTCAGAACCTCTTATTGGTTGATATCCTGCAAAAATAGCATATTTTAGATTATGTCAAAGGTTAAATATTACTATGATAGTGACACTCTTTCTTATCGAAGAATAGAGCAAAAAAAAGGTCGTAAATTTGGTATCGCAGCATTGGGAGTTGTTGGTTCTTTTTTGGCTGGATTTGTCTTACTACTCATTTACTTAAACATACCCCAATTAGAGACTCCAAAAGAAAAAACGTACCGTAGAGAGCTAGAAAACATGCAACTACAATACGATTTGATGAATCAACGATTGAAGCGTAATGAAAATATATTGGAAGAAATTGCTGATCGTGACAATAACATTTATCGCCTGTATTTTGGAGCAAATCCTATTCCAGATGAATTACGTAATGCAGGATTTGGAGGTGTAAATAGATACAAAAGTCTTGAAGGTTTTAATAATTCTGAAATTATTATAGAGAGTAGTAAGCGAATTGATAAGCTAACAAAACAGATTGTTGTACAATCAAAATCTCTTGATGAAATTGCTTCTCTAGCAGAAAAAAAAGAAGAATTATTAGCTACGATCCCAGCTATACAACCTATAAAAAATTCTGATTTAAAACGAATGGCTTCTGGGTACGGATGGAGGAGTGATCCATTTACCAAGGCAAGAAAATTTCATCACGGTATGGATTTTTCTGCCAATACAGGAACGCCTGTATATGCCTCTGGTAATGGTGTTGTGACTCGTGCCGATGCCAACTCATCTGGATATGGAAATCATGTGCGTATTGACCATGGTTTTAACTATGTAAGCCTCTATGCACACCTGAGTAGGTATAATGTAGAAAAAGGACAAAAGGTAAAACGAGGTGATGTAATCGGCTACGTTGGAAGCACCGGAAGGTCTGTTGCCCCTCACCTACATTATGAAATTTTTAAAGACGGTGAACGTATCAATCCTCGTAATTTCTACTATGGAAGTTTAACTCCAAAAGAATTTGCAGAAATGATTAAAGCCTCTAATCTTATTAACGAAACTTTAGATTAACTATCAATGCGTAAACTTCTTCTTCTTGTATTTATTTTTGGATTCTGTTCATCAATACAAGCTCAAAAATATTCAAAAGAAGTGTTAGACTCGATGTATGTCATCGCTCAAAACACCCAATTAGCATTAGCTAAACCAAAATATATTAAAGTCATGGCCGTTGGTGATATCATGATGGGAACAGATTTTCCCAATGATAGTTACTTACCTCCAAAAGGCAAAGGCCCTTTTGATAATGTAAATTCTATATTAACACAAGCGGATATCCTTTTTGGTAATCTTGAAGGTACACTTACCGATGAAGGAGAAAATGCAAAAAGGTGTTCTGACCCATCCAAGTGTTACTCTTTTAGGTCTCCTGAGTATTTTGGAAAATACCTTGAAGAAACTGGCTTTGATGTGATGAGTATTGCCAACAATCATATTGGTGATTTTGGAACTATAGGTATTAAAAACACCTCCAAAACACTTGAAAAACACAATATCGCTTATGCTGGAGTGTTTGCTCAGCCTTCTACAATTTTTGAGAAAAATGGAATTACGTATGGATTTTGTGCTTTTGCCCCAAACAAGGATTGCATAAAAATTCATAACTTAACCAATGCAAAAAAAATTGTAGCAGAACTTAAACAAAAAGTTGACATTGTAATTGTTTCTTTTCATGGAGGCGCTGAAGGTTTAAAACATACTCATGTTCCCAGAAAAACAGAACGTTTTTATGGTGAGGATAGAGGAAATGTATATCGCTTTGCTCATACTATGATCGATGCTGGTGCAGATATTATATTAGGGCATGGCCCTCATGTATCTAGAGCTTTTGAAATATATAATAATAAATTTATAGCCTACAGTCTTGGTAATTTTTGCACCTATTCTAGATTTAGCTTAGGTGGAATTAAAGGATATGCTCCTATTGCAGAAATTGAGATTGACACTGATGGAAATTTCATCAAAGGAAAACTTCATTCTGCAAAACAGATAGATGAAATATATCCTTTTATAGATGAAAAAAAAGGAGCCTTAAAGGCTATCAAATTACTAACGGAAGAAGATTTTCCTGAAAGTAAACTTATTTTTGAAGACGACGGAAGTTTTGCACAGCAAAAAGAGTAATTATGTATGTAAACTTACCCAAAAAAATGTATTATGGCATTGGCGAAGTAGCTGAAGCTTTTGATGTAAACACTTCTTTAATTCGCTTTTGGGAAAAAGAATTCGACATCATAAAACCCAAAAAAAATGCCAAGGGTAATAGAAAGTTTACTCCAGAAGACATCAAAAATCTAGAATTAATTTATCATCTGGTAAAAGAACGTGGTTTTACGCTAGAAGGTGCCAAAATTCACCTCAAAGAACAAAAAAGAGAAGCCCTAGATAGTTTTGATATTATAAGAAAACTAGAATCTATCAAAGGACAACTCCTTAAAATTAAGGAGCAGTTATAACATTACATAATATATTTGAATTATGAAAAAAGGACTTTTTGCGGGATTAGGATGTCTCGGAATAACACTAATTGGCTTACTAGCAATTGTCTTAATTGGTGGATTTATAGCTTATGGTTTCAACAACAAAGCTGTTGTAATGCAAGAAGATGCAAAAACTGCTTGGTCTAATGTAGAAAGTGCCTACCAAAGACGTAGCGACCTTATAGGAAACCTAGTTAAAACTGTGCAGGGAGCGGCAGATTTTGAACGCACCACACTAAAAGAAGTAATAGAGGCTAGGGCAAAAGCCACTTCAGTCACTATTGACCCATCTAATATTACACCAGATCAAATTGCTCAATTTCAAAAAGCACAAGGTGGATTAACCTCTGCCTTATCAAAATTATTGGTTACTGTAGAACGCTACCCTGACCTGAAATCAAATCAAAACTTTCTAAACCTACAAACACAATTAGAAGGTACAGAAAATAGAGTCAATGTAGAACGTAACCGATACAATGAACAAGTTGGTGTTTACAATAAACATATTAAAATTTTCCCAAATTCTTTTTTTGCAGGAATGTTAGGTTTTGATGAAATGGTCAGATTTGAGGCTGATGAAGGAACAGAAAAAGCACCTGATGTTGATTTTAATTTTAAATAATGTCTAAAGTAGAAGATTTTCTTACTGCAGCACAGGAACAACAAATAGTTGCTGCCATACGACGTGCAGAAAAAACAACTTCTGGAGAAATTAGGGTTCATCTAGAAAAACAAAGTGAATCTAATGTTCTAGAAAGAGCTTCAGAAGTTTTCCACTGGTTAAAGATGGATAACACTGCTCAACGCAATGGGGTCTTGATTTATGTAGCTGTCGAGGATCGTAAATTTGCTATCATAGGAGATCAAGGAATTAACGAAATAGTTAAAGACGATTTCTGGAACGACACCAAAAACACGATTCAGCAACAATTCAAAAAAGGAAATTTCACACAAGGGTTAATCGACGGCATTCTCCTTGCTGGTGAACAATTACAAAAATATTTTCCTTGGGATCATACTGATATTAACGAAATCCCAGATGAAATCTCAAAAGGATAAATGAAAAGCACACTACAAAAAATAACATATACATTTCTTCTATTAGGGATTTTTGCTACATCTTTACATAGTGCTTATTGCCAAAGAGAAATTCCTTCTAAGCCAAAATTACAATCGGCAGTCTATGATGAGGCTACTTTGCTTTCTGCTTCTCAAGCAAAACAGCTTGAAGAAAAATTAATCAGATACGCTGATACAACCTCTACTCAAATAGTAATAGCAACCATACAGTCACTACAAGGTGAAGATATAGCGTTGTATGCAACAGAATGGGCACACCAATGGGGAATCGGGCAAGGCAAAGAAGATAATGGGGTTTTTATTCTAGTAGCCAAGAATGATAGAAAAATATGGATTGCTACTGGCTATGGGGTAGAAGAAAAACTTACAGACTTCACATCAAAAACCATTATTGATCAAATCATAACACCCGAGTTTAAGAAAGGTAATTTCTACAAAGGTTTTGACAGAGGGACTACAGCTATTTTTGAAGTGCTAAATGGTACATTTAAAGGAACTCGAAAAGAAAAAAAAGACACTCCGATTATAGAGTTTATTATACTCTTAATTTTCTTTATCATCATTATCAAAGCTTTTTCCAAAAATAACCGTGGTAATAACGGAAAAGGAAATGGCGGCAACCGATCAAGAGGTAGTAGCCTTCTAGATATAATTATCCTTAGCAATATGGGTAGAGGTGGTTTTGGCGGTGGTGGATTTGGTGGCGGTAGCTCTAGTGGTGGATTTGGCGGCGGATTTGGTGGCGGCGGATTTGGCGGTGGTGGTGCTGGTGGCAGTTGGTAACACACCTTTTAAAATAAATTTTCTTTATTTTTCACTATTATGATACAACAAAAAATACTACCTGTTCTAGTCATACTACTGCAAATCATTAGTTTTTTATGGTATCTATACCCAACAAACACTAAAAACACAGTACATGTTCCTGTAGCTTTTATAGAATTTATACTATTTGGAGTTTTTAACCTAATTGTAATTGGTCTGTATCTTATTCTGTTTTTGTTTCAAAAACAAAAAACACTACTACAGAAAATTCCTTTTATACTATTTGGGTTATCTATTATTTTAGCTCTTTATAACATGCAATAGGGATAGTTTTTCACTACCGAATCAAAGAGAAACTTCCTGTTATTCTTTTTGTTCTACTCTCTAAAACATATTCTATACTGTACCAATACTCTGTAGAAGGCATATTTTTATTTAAATACACACCATTCCATATTGGTCTTCTGGGGTCTAGTTGTTTTAGTAATTTCCCAAAACGATTAAATACATAGACTCTTGAATCTACTCTTAGAACTCTTTTTGGATCTTTTATCTCCCACTGATCATGAAAACCATCTCCATTTGGCGTAAAGTATTCTGGGATAACCAATCCTGTTTCCTGATTAGCATCGGGATTTACTACTACACTCGCAACACATCCGCTAGGCGTCTTCACATAAACCACATGAGGCTCTATAGCTACATTTACAAAACGCCCCGTATTTTGGTAAGGCCCCTGAACAGTATCTATTGCATATTCATAATCACTATCTCCATTTACCACAGTAACTACAATATCATTTCCTACAAATTCTGCTTGAACATCTAGGTCTACAGAATCTGGTCCAAAATTAATCGTTTCAGAAAGCACTGATGTTTCTCCCTCAACAGTAATAGTAGCTTCAATAACATAATCTCCTTCTGTTGTAAAAGAATAACGATCCTCTATCTCAGAGGATGTATAAAAGACATCGTCTGATGCATTTGTTATTTCCCAATTTACACTAGCTACATCTTGGGATATTCTAAAAACAGTTTCACTATCTAAACATGCCTGCTCTATCTCTATTACTGGCACGTCTATACAACATCCTCCTACATCAGAAAAGGTATTAATTCTCAAAGACGCATCCCCCACATTGGGTTGATCAAAAATAGCTTGATTAGAAAAATGTTGTTTTACGGTTCTCAATAAAGCTAACCAATCATATCTAAAACTTATGGTATTTGATGTAGACGAGGGGGCTTTTCCTTTTAGAAGATCAAAAGCTTCTCTTAGCGTATTCATAACTTCTTGCCGAGTCCCTTGATTATCTACCTCAAAATGTTGTAGCACCCCACCATGTCCTTGCTGACTTATAGTGCCTCCTTCTCCCAAAAAAAATCGTTCGATCACAGACCATTCAATCTGGTAATCCCACAGAGCAATAGATACATCTGTATTGGCTGCTACAGATCGATTTACTACCGCTTCAATAACCTCTGTAATATGTCTTCTGTAAAAACTATTTCCCTCTGGCAATAAATCTCTTGCGTTTGCATTTGTAACAGTTGCTTGATACGTATCTTTATTCATGGTATCTGCCACAGGATTTGCAGAAAACATCCCTAGATTATAGGTTACTGCCATAGCGCCTAATCCATAATATGGATCTGCTGGCATGTCTATAACCTTATGCCAACATAAGTCCTTTGCATAGCTATACCAATTATATATTGCAAAAAAATTAGTGATCGATAACATATACGCCCCAACCACTCCAGATTCATTAAGCAATGTAGGGTCAGCCCCTATATAATGATTCATAAATTGGGTTGGATCAATTCCTGATGTGTTGATATCTAACGCATTTTCTAGCTGTGTTTGATACTCTGGATAAAAAGAGGGGTAAGAAATTGCTCTATCCAATCCTGTAAACAATTCTACTTCGAATGGGCCATAGGCTCCTTCTGCATTGGTATTAAAAGGAGGTCCAGCATGTGGGGTGCCACTAAAAGTTTCTTTGGCTCCAAAGCCAATCATCCATTGCATGTCTACATTCATATATTCCTGTCCCATAGCCAATGTCATCCAATATAACGCATTGGTATTGTTTGCAATAATCTGAGTATCGGTTTGATTTACTCGTATTGGCAATCCATCATAAGGAAACAATATTTGCGTTTCTCCTAGCCAGGTATCTAAAAAACCTGCCGAATACCTTCCTCCTTTTCCTCCTAACTCGTCTATATACCTATAATTGGCATTATAAAACTCAGGAGTATTTATCAAATTAGAAAGTGCTGTTATCGTAATAGGTTGTTCGTCTTCAGGTTTTTGTGAATCTTTACATGCTTCTAGTTGAGAAAATGTAAGCGCATGCACAAATAGGGTGATCAGAAAAAAAATAGATTTCATTATAGTTATGTAGCGTCTGTGTTGAGTCATTCTTAAACGAAAAACCAGTGTAGATAGTATAGCCACTGTCTACGGTTTTTGTTTACTGTGTTTTTGTTTTTTTGTAAGAAACCTATGTATTAGTACTGCAGTCTACTTTTTTCTAAAATAGACAGAAACAGGTACTCCATTAAAATCAAATTCTTTACGCAATTGATTTTCTATAAAACGTCTGTACGGATCTCTTATATATTGAGGCAGGTTACAAAAAAATGCAAATTGCGGTTGTGGTGTAGGTAATTGTGTTATGTATTTTATTTTTACATACTTACCCTTATATGCTGGCGGAGGGTTATTTTCTATAATAGGCAATAACACATCATTAAGCTCACTGGTTTTGATCTTTTTGGATCTGTTTTTATAGACTTCTACCGCAGTTTCTATTGCCTTAAATATACGTTGCTTGGTTAATGCCGAAATAAATACGATAGGTACATCTGTAAAAGGCTCTATTTGTTTACGTATGTATTTCTCAAAGTCTTTCAGGGTATTACTTTCTTTATTTTCTATAAGATCCCATTTATTTACCAAGATCACCACCCCTTTGCGGTTACGCTCGGCCAGCCAAAATATGTTTTGCACTTGCCCGTCAAAACCTCTATCGGCATCAAAAAGTAATAAACAAACATCACTATGCTCAATAGCACGCACAGATCGCATTACAGAATAAAATTCTAAATCTTCTTTTACTTTTGATTTACGTCGTATTCCTGCGGTATCTACCAAGTTAAATTCAAATCCAAAACGTTTGTATTTGGTATCAATCGCATCTCTTGTAGTTCCTGCAATATCGGTAACAATATATCGATCCTCTCCTATAAGTGCATTGATAAAAGAAGATTTACCTGCATTGGGTCTTCCTACTACTGCAAATCGTGGTAAATCGTCGTCGTCGTTTTCTTCTTTTTCTGGCAATACTTTTACCAATTCATCCAGTAGCTCACCTGTACCACTACCATTTATACTGGCAAGAGTATAATATTCTCCTAGTCCTAAACTATAAAATTCGACTGCATTTGCAGCTCTCTGGCCATTATCTACCTTATTTACTACCAAAAAAACAGGCTTATCTACTTTACGCAGTAAATTTGCTACATCTTCGTCCATTCCTGTCACCCCTGACTCTACATCTACCATAAATATAATAGCATCTGCCTCTTCAATAGCTAGTTCTACCTGTTTATCTATTTCAGATTCAAATACATCATCACTACCTACAACATATCCTCCTGTATCGATCAATGAAAACTCTACTCCATTCCAATCACTTTTTCCGTAGTGTCGATCACGGGTTACTCCGCTTACAGCATCTACAATAGCTTCTCTCCTTTGTATTAATCGATTAAAGAAGGTTGATTTTCCTACATTAGGTCTTCCTACAATTGCTACTATACCACTCATTGATGTTTATTCTAAAATTTTGTGCAAAATTAGACTTTTTATTTAAGCAATACTAAAATGTTTTGATTTGATTACTATAACAGAAAGGTAATAAAAACAAAAAGCCCAGAGGCCAGTGTTTCAGGCCTTTGAACTTTTCATAATTGATAGTCAGTCAGTGAAATAATTACTTACACAAATATAGCACCTATTGTAGTTAAGTTGGTTACTGTAAAACATCAAACTTTTTATGGAAGTTGGTTCATTTTGTTTCAAACTTAATATTCATAGGTGTTTCAATACATTGGTAGCGTATTTTTAGAATTCAAATTCATCATAAATAACATAGATAGTAGCAACGAAAAAAAAATATTATTCTTCATTACTTATTTCATAAATAGCAACAGTATTAGACACCTCATTAGTTACTACAAGTAAATCTTTGCCTGTAGGACTATCTTCTGCCTTAACTACTATTAATCCTTCTGGAGAAATATCAACCTCATCTCGAATCCATTTTAAAAACCTAGGGCTATAGGGATTAGAAATATCATAGATCATCACACCTCCTGTGCGTTCTAAACCTACAAATAATAATGTAATCGCACCTATTTTCAATGTTTCTACAGCTTCAGGCTCTGCTCCTTTATCATCAGATCTTTTATCGGCTCCACTTCCTTCATTGCTATTAAAGGCACTTGGATCTATATCAAACACCATTTTTGCTACCTGATCTCCACTATCGTATATCTTTGTTCCTGTAGTAGACCATATAGTAAATGATCTCCCTCCATATGTATAAATCTCATCATAATCTCCATCTCCATCTATATCACCATTGGCAATAGTTGTTTTTAGTCTTCCTAAATTTTCATCTTTTTGTAATGTTGCTGCATCTGGGAACACTCTAGAATCAAGAACAAGATCTTTTACACGAGTTTCTTCTGAAAACCCCTTATAATCCCTTGCATCTCCTTCATTGGCTGTGATAAGATATTCTCTGCCTCTTATTCTGGCATAGGCAATAGCGTCTGGCTGATACAATCCAAATACTGGCCAATTTTGAAAATTACCAACCATATTATCTTTATCACTGGCATCTATTTGATTATTGGGTAGTCTATAGTCTTTTACTCCTAATCCTATTATATCTGTAACTGTTTTGGTTTCCAGATTTACAATTGCTAATCCATTATTTTCTTGTAGGGTAACATATGCCTTTTTAGAATCATGAGATATCGCTACATACTCAGGCTCTACATCTTGGGCTAGTGAAGCTTCTGGCCCAAAGATTCTAAAATAATTTGCTATCGTTTGACCGTTAAAAGCTGTAAAGCTTACATTTGAAGATTGCCCTGTTACCACTTCAATTATAGTAATTGACCCTTCTGGATCATCTGAATATAAATCATTTGGCTCTCCTTCATTTGCAGATACTATATATTTTCCATCTGGACTAAAAGTTACCATATCTGGCAATGCTCCAGTTGGATAAGTACTTACTAATGCTTGTGAGTCTGAATCATATAATGCAATAGTTCCGTTAGCTTGTTTATTTGATGAATTTTCTAAAGCAACCGCTACAGTTCCACTATGTACTGCTACACTATTAGGTGAGCCTGCTACAGAAATATTTGTACCACGAATAGGAGTTACGGGATTAGATAAATCCCAAACTGAAAGTTCTGAATCATTTGGATTTACTACAAAGAGTTTTTGAGTTTCAGGATCAAAGGCTGAGATCTCGGCAAACCCTTCATCTCCAATCCTGTTTGTAAATCCTCCATTTTTTTTAAATGTTAATTCATTACTTCCGCCACCACCGTGATAATCATCAAGGTCACATGCACTAAATACACTTAATATTGTTGCAGAAAAAAGAATAGTTTTGTTGAAAATTTTCATTATTGATGTTGTTTTGTGTGATTACAACTTCAAATGTTAACAACAAATGTATCTTTAAGGTTATCTCTTCAATAAATTATAAATATCAATTCAGTTTGGTATATATATTTATTTAGCTTTAATCCTAACTTCTAAAAACAACTAATTACTATTTTATCTTGATTCATAAATACTACACTCATACCAAAAGTATTTTCTCATATCGAACTCTAACTTGCTCTATC
This sequence comes from Aquimarina aquimarini, assembly GCF_900299535.1. GTDB lineage: Bacteria > Bacteroidota > Bacteroidia > Flavobacteriales > Flavobacteriaceae > Aquimarina > Aquimarina aquimarini. The sequence continues at coordinate 43,429 of NZ_OMKE01000035.1, forward strand.
GTTAGGTCTCTAGGGATTAGCAAATCCATTAGAATAACAATATGAGCTATTCTCATAAAAATCTGCTAATAACAGTGCATGAAATTTTTAGCTATTTCTAGGGGAGTAATTCAAAATGAGAAGTAGGCAATATCATACTCAATGGCATTCAATAGCATTTCTGATAGCTTTATGATATCAGAAGGTATTTAAAACAGATTAACAAATAATTTTTAAGTTATTTATTATACCCAAAACGTTTTAATTGTCTACCACTACTACGCCAATTTTTATTGACTTTTACATAGAGTTCTATATGTATCTTCTTGCCAAAGAATTTTTCAAGTTCTTTACGTGCTTCTGTACCTACTCTTTTTAGAGCTGATCCTTTATGCCCAATAATTATTCCTTTTTGAGAATCTCGCTCTACCATAATTACCGAGCGAATTCTAATAATATCATCGTCTTCTATAAATTCCTCTGTTTCTATTTCTACAGCATAGGGAATCTCTTTTTTATAATGTACTAGGATTTTTTCGCGAATTGCTTCATTTACAAAAAAACGTTCAGGCTTATCTGTCAATTGATCTTTAGGATAAAAAGCAGGAGAGTCTGGTAGTAACTCAACTATTCTATGAAAAACCTCTCTGACATTAAATTTTTCTAGTGCAGATATAGGGTACAATTCTGCATTTGGTACTTTTTGAGCCCAAAACTGTACTTGCTCTTCTAGTTTTTCCTGATTAGATTGATCTATCTTATTCAATAGAAGAAGTACAGGGATTTTGGCATTGGTAATTTTATTAAAAAACGCTTCGTCTTTTAAGTCTCTCTCACCAATCTCTACCATATAAATCAGTACATCGGCATCTTCAAAAGCAGATTTCACAAAATCCATCATTGATTCCTGCAATTCATATGCAGGCTTTATAATCCCAGGGGTGTCTGATAAAATTACTTGAAAGTCATCTCCATTTACAATTCCCAAAATTCGATGCCTTGTTGTTTGCGCCTTAGAGGTAATAATAGATAGTTTCTCTCCAATAAAAGCATTCATCAAGGTAGATTTCCCTACATTTGGGTTACCTATAATATTTACAAAACCAGCTTTGTGAGCCATATAATTGATTTTTGGACAAAGGTAGATGAATATTAAAAAAGAAAAGAACGGATGACAAGATTATTGCAATATCTCCTGTTTTATTAACATTTTCCTACAAAAAGCGGTTATTAAAAATAAAAAACGAATGCCAATTTTAATTCATTTTTTCTTAAATTTAATTCTAAGATACTTTCAAAACCTATTGATAACAAGTTTATTATCTCTAAAAACCAAAACCATTTTGAAAAAACACTCATTATCGTATACGCAAATCTACTCAAGAAGAACTTTCTTTTCTTTATGTTTTGCCCTTCTTGTATCATCAGGGCTTTTCTCTCAAGATCAAAACAAACTTCTAGAGAAAGCTGATCAAAGCTTTAATTCTTTTGCTTATATCGATGCCAGAGCTATCTATCTAGATGTTGCCCAAAAAGGATATTCTTCTGCCGATTTATATGCAAGATTAGCAGATTCGTATTACTTTACTGGGGATCTCGAAGATTCTGTAACATGGTATGAGCGATTGATCAATACATATCCACAAGACCTCAACCCTGAGTACTTGTTCAGATATGCACAAAGTTTGAAAAGCGTAGAAAGTTATAGCGAGGCAGACAAAGTAATGGATCAATTTTATGAAATTACAGGAAATGATAAACGTGCAAAATCTTTTATAGAAAAAAGAAATTATCTAGATTTTATAGAACTGCAATCTGGTAAGTTTGACATTTTTCCTTTAAACATCAATTCAAAAAATTCTGAATACGCACCTAGCTTTAATAACAACAATCAGATTGTTTTTGCCTCTTCTAGAAGTAAAAACACCAATGAATCAAAATTGCATAAATGGACTCAAATGCCATTTCTTGATATATTCTCTTCAGAAATAGAAGCCGATCAAATAACTCTCAAAAAACCTGTTAAACTAAAAGGTAAAATAAATACAAAATTCCATGAGTCCTCAACAACTTTTAGCAAAGATGGAAAAACAATGTATTTTTCTAGAAACAATTACACCAACAAAAAGTTAGGAACTAATAAAAAGGGAGTGGTTTTATTAAAGCTCTACAAAGCTACACTCAAAGATGGCATCTGGTCTAATATCACTGAGCTACCATTTTCTAGCAATGAATATTCTGTTTCTCACCCCTCGCTAAGTGCTGATGGCACCAAACTTTATTTTGCAAGTGATATGCCTGGTAGCTTGGGGCAATCTGATCTCTTTGTTGTTGATGTTTTAAGAAACGGAAAATATGGTGAACCCAAAAACCTAGGTAATAAGATTAATACCGAAGGTAGAGAAACTTTCCCTTATATAAGTGATGGCGGAAGTCTCTACTTTTCTAGTGATGGCCATGTGGGATTAGGTGGATTAGACATTTTTGTAGCAGTTCCAGAAGATTTTGGTTTTTCTAGCGCTTTTAATGTAGGAAAACCTATAAATAGCTCAAAAGATGATTTTACTTTTATACTTAACGAAGATACTAATGTAGGGTATTTTGCCAGTAACAGAAGAGGTGGCAAAGGCAATGATGATATCTACAGTTTTAAACAAACCCAGGAGCTAATTACTTCATGCATGCAATATGTAGAAGGCATTATACTAGATAGTGCTACCAATGAGCCTATTTTTAGGGCAGATGTTACGGTCAAAGATATGGCAGGAAACACCATTTATGAAGCTGTTTCTGATATCAAAGGAGCCTATAAAATCCAAGTACCCTGCAACTCTGAATACACAATTCGAGCTACATCAGACACCTATAATCCTAGAGAGATCCCTCTAGAGACTACCGATACTTTTGAGTATGTATATGAACTCCCCATTTCATTGATAAAAGAAGAGGACTTATTATCTACTACTGTAGAAATTAATGTAGGAGACGATCTATCAAAAGTATTGCAACTAAAACCTATTTATTTTAGTCTAGATACTTCTGAAATTACTCCTAGTGCAGAGGTAGAATTACAAAAAATAATTTCTACCATGCGCAAATACCCAGATATGAAAATCGAGGTTCGCTCACACACCGATAGCCGATCCAGCTATTGGTATAACAAAAGGTTGAGTGTAAAAAGAATGAGAGCTACCGTAAAGTATATTGTAGAAGAAGGGGATATCTATTGGAGACGTATTCGCGGTAAAGCTTATGGCGAAAGAAGACTGATCAATAAATGCAAAAATGATGTGCCTTGTACAGAAGAAGAACATCAGGAAAACAGAAGAAGTGAGTTTATTGTAAAGAAAAAATAAGATCTTTTACACTTTGAATATACCGCAATAAAATTCTATTTTTTACTATTCTTAAACCGATCAAAATACACTCTTGCCTTGGCATTGACCTGTGGAGCCAATACCAAAGCAGAAATCACTGTAGGTATTGCCATTATTGCAAAGGCACTATCAATAAGGTTGATGGCAAATTCTATTTTTACCACTGCCGCAACTACTATAGCTGCAATATATATGTAGTTATAATACTTGCCATATTTGGGTTTGGTCAAAAAGCCCAAACATGTTTTACCATAATACGAATACGAGAACAAGGTAGAAAATCCAAATACCAATACCATTATCACCACCACAATATCTCCCGTACGATAGGGTAGCACCTCATTAAAAGCACATAATGTCAAGGATATTGCATTGTCATCTGTAGTTTGCCATACTCCTGTAGATAGTATTGCCAAGGCAGTCAATGTACATACCAATAAGGTATCGATTGCAGGCCCCATCATAGCTACCAGCCCTTCTCGTATAGGCTCATTGGTTTTTGCGGCACCATGCATCATTGGTGCGGTTCCTATACCTGCCTCATTAGAAAAAGCAGCTCTTTTTACTCCCGTTTTTACCAAATACCCCAATGCTCCTCCTGCCACAGCTTTACCAGAAAATGCGTCTGTAAAAATCAAAACAAACATATCTGGCACTTTATCTATTTGTAAAATAAGTATTGTAACTACTGTTATAAAATATAATAGCACCATAAAAGGCACCAACTTACTGGCTACTGCTCCAATCCTTTTGATTCCCCCCATAACCACCAACGAGGCTATGGCGGCAAGAGCAATACCGATATACCATTTATCACTTTCTTGCCAATGCATCACATCGACCAATGTTTGTGTAAGTTGGTTTGCGGTAAAAGCAGGTAATGTACCCACCAATCCAGCCAGTGCAAACAGTATTGCCAGCGGTTTCCATTGTTTACCCATCCCATGTATGATGACATACATAGGGCCACTAAGCAAGGCTCCTTTATCATCTTCTGATCGATACATGACAGAGAGCGAACAGGTATAAAACTTGGTTGCCATACCAATAAGGGCACTTACCCACATCCAGAAAACAGCCCCTGGGCCTCCTGTAGCAATTGTTACTGCTACCCCACTTATATTACCCATTCCTACTGTTGCAGCAATCGCAGAAGACAATGCCTGAAAATGACTGAGCTGCCCTGGTGCATGCCCCGTATCATATTTACCACTGAGTACACCAATTGCATGCCCAAAATATAAAAAAGGCGTAAATTTTGAATAAATTAGAAAAAACAAACCACCACCAATAAGCAATACCAATAATGGCCAATCCCAAACCCAGGAACTAAAAAAAGCAATCGATTTTTCTACAATTTCAAACATATCTAAAAATAGCTATAATTAGCGTATATAAATTTTTATCCCACTTTATACAGTAGACACTTATATAAATCTGGGCTTATCAACTCCTCGATCATACAAAACAATACTTCCTGCCACCGCAACATTAAGACTGAGTTCTGATTTAAATTTAACTAGAAACTGTGATTTTTCTATTGCCATTTTGGACAATCCATGATCCTCTGCCCCCAACAAATACACACATCGTTTGGGGTGTTTAAATGTTTCTAACGATTCTGCCCCCTCTGTAAGCTCTACTCCTACCAACATGGCTCCTTTGGGCAAATGGTTATAAAAATCATCAAACGTATCATAGTGATAATATGGCATTGATTTTACGGCATTATGGGTATCACATGCTTGCTTTGCATACCGATTGCCTATGGTAAAAATAAAACTAGCCCCCATATTTTGAGCAGATCGCCATAGGACTCCTAAATTTTCTGGGGTTTTACCATTTTGGATTCCGATCCCAAAAAACTCGTTTTCAAAATTATTAATCATAACGTAAAAGTATAAAAACCTTTTTATGAAGTTGTTTCTTTTTTTCTATCCGTCATAAAATCCTCTTTTCTGTTAGAATCAAAAAATCTAAATCGGTACTATAATACGCATTCGTAAATCATAAAATTTTGTTAAAAACAAACGATTCTACGCTACATGCGATAAAAAATCAGCGCAATCTGCCTGCTTTTTTTGCAGACTATACTCTTTTTACTATTTTTAATGCTATCAAACTCCATCACACAATATAACACCAACGGATATGACTGATATAGAGGTTTATTTGGGGCATCTAGGATTTGAAGGTATGGCCAAAGAGTTTTCTAGCGAAATCCAGAAAACAATAGCCAAAACCCTTAAAGAAGAAGCTATGTACCCTAGTGCAGACCCTGCACGCGCATTACATATGAACATCAAGGCAAAAGCAACAAAACTTGCACAAGACCCTATGTTCAAAAGAGATTCCCCCAATGATGACTATGAGATCAAAGAGATTGAGTATGTAGATAAAGTAGTTGATGGTACGTTACAAGGAACTATGATTATTACTTGTGGCCATAAGCACAACCCTTATCAATATGGTAAACCTGGTTTTCCTGGAGAGGTTGATGGGCAATTATTGCAAGATGAGTTTTGCACGGTTTATAAGTGGCATGAACAGTCAAGGCGTTGGTATTTGCTAAAAGATCATCCTAATCATTATTGTGAAGAACCAGAAAAAGAAAAAAGCTGGACAGATCGCCTCATGGGTAATGCTGCTTTTGAACCTCTATATGGTAATGGGTATAGAGGTGGTACTGGTGATTCGTTTAATACTGGTAGAAGAGGACAACCCGATGGTGGAATCTTGGGTGACCCTGGTATAACTCCTGGCGGTGGCGGAGGTCTCGATTGGAAAAAAAGGGGAATGAAACTGTTGTTTGGTGCAACTGTACACCTAGTTGGCATTCTAGATAAAGCGAAATCAATATACGATACATATGATAAAACGTCTGGAAACAAGGAAAATACGAACCTTTCATCTCTGCCTGAAGAAATAAAAAAGAAAAGAGGTTTAGACACTATAACCTATAATGCAAAGTTAGGTAAAGTAGATAACGCTTTTCCTTATGATACCATTGCTAAAATATCCAAAGACATCAAAGGCTATCAAAATGCCTTAAAATATCAAAACTATCATGTAAACATGGATACACGAGGATTTCACTGGCATGTAGAAATAACGCCTAAATATGAAGAGTAATATTGTTTGGCTACTTAGTAGTATAGCCCTACTACTAATGAGTTGTAAAACAGAACTTACGAAAATCACAGAAAAATTTGAAGACGGCACAACAAAAGGCTATTATTACATCGATAAAGATTCATTAAAACAAGGAGCGCGTGTTATATACTATAAAAATGGAAAAATATTTTCTACGACTTCATATAAAAATAATGTAAGAAATGATTCTATCTATTTTTATTATGATAATAAAGATAATAGTATTGAAATTATTGAGTTTTGGTATGATGATAAATCTTTATACTATAAGGATTTTTATGAAAATAAAAATGTAAGACAAAAAGGGATATACAACAAAGAAGACAAGCGCATAGGTATATGGAATAATTATAATGAAGATGGCACCCCTAGTTTTATCAAAGAATATAAAATCATCAACGCAAAATCCTATACTAATCAGTTATGGCAACTATTACCTAGTGGAGACACCCTAAATACTGGTACTAACATAAAACACAAAGTACACCCTAAAAAAGTAAAATTGGGAGATTCTATAAGGTTCTTTTTTCAGTCGGATGTTGCGCAATATCCAAAAAAATCAGATTTTTTAGTCACTATACCTAAAGATTATACTCAAAAGAATTTCAATGCCGATTTTTCTAATACAGAAGAAAAATACTATAAACCTTATAAGTATTCCCAAAAGATTTATAGCCTAAAGTATAACAACACCTATCCTGCTGAAAAAGCAAAAATAGATACTGCAGATCATTATAAAACTGTACTATTTTATCTTACTCCTAAACGAGTAGGTAAAGATACTATACGAGGATATTTTGATGAGATGTATTCTATGTCAAAAGGATTACCCAACCTATGGTGGCGATATACCAAAAAAGAACTTGAAGCTATGGGGGTGGAAAAAGACAGCACAAAAGATACCGATATTAGAACCATCTATTTTGACATCCCTATAGAAGTGTATGAATAATTAGTTATTGACAACCATAAAAAAAATTTAACATTTATATGATTTTTTCACTAATATGGTTTATGATTTATCAATAGGAACAACACATGAATAAAAATTTACTTGCATTCCTATTGATAGCCATCTACTTCTCTCCTATACTATATCAATTAGGAATTGTTATAAAAGAGAGAAAAAAAGGAAACAAACTTCCTCTTAAAAAACTAATTACTTTTTCAAAATATAGTCTTCTCATACTTGTCATAATTTCAATTGGAATTGGAATCCTAAGCCATACTAACTATCTCAATTATGAGAAACCTTTAGCCTATGACCAAATTGATAAAATTACATTTGAAAACTTTAGAGGAATTGAGTTTTTTCAAAACGACTTATATGGCAACAAACAATTTGCTTATGTTACAACATCAATAGAAACAAAAACAGATGATAATTATATCACTGTACAAACCTTATTTCACCCCTCTCGCTCATTTGTTTATGATCAGCATTCTAACAACAAAGACCTGCTAACTCACGAAAAATATCATATTAAAATCACTGAATTATATTCAAGAAAAATAAAAAAGAGGCTTTCTGAACTTAATTATTCATCTAACGATGAAATAAAAAAAATTATAGAGCAAACAAAACAGGAAGAAAGAACTTTTCAAAAAAAATATGATTATGACACATTTCATAGTTATGTATATAGTGAACAAAAAAAGTACGAAAAAGAGATAGATAGCTTACTACATTCATTAATCAACTTTGCCAAACCAAAAATTAGAATTCATGAAAAAAATTAAAATCAATATACTCCTGATAATTACATGCTTTATAGCAACCAACTGTGGATCAACAAACGATGAAATCCCTATAGATAAAAGATATTGGGACACAAACGATTATGCTAATGTTATTCGTGAATTAAAATACAATTTCCTACCCGATAAAAAACTACCAACTTTTGATGATCCAGAAACCAGAATTATAATTGAGAAACTAACAGATACACAAAATTACGCTGTTGTTCTCGACGATAAAGAATTAGGACTGAATCACAAAAACAAAGTAGCAGAACCTTTTTTTATGCGTTGGAAAGATATGATATACTTATACCAAACTACAGATCGCAATGACAAATTTGTATATGAAAAAGAATTTATAACTATTTACAAATTTGGATTAGGGTTGCAATTAAAATATTTCAAATTAGGAAATGATCAAGCTAAAGAATTTGCTGATGATCCAAATTCTGCTGAAGCAAAAAAGCATGTTACTTCAAACACAAACACTTTGATCAAAAACTTTTTGACATATCTGGATCTTATCGATAGAGAAAAAATATTATCTGATCAAGGAAAACAAATGTATGCACAGGGAATCAGTCAATATTTCACCGAATTGATTAAACAACACCCTAATGCGAGCTACAGTACAATGGAAAGAAAAATTGACCTTTTATCAAAAAAAAGTAGTTCTGATGATATAAAATTATCTCTATCCAAAATCAAAGAACTCATCGAGTCAAAAAAATAAGGTAAATAAAACATGCTCAAAAAGTTATTACTTATACTAGGCATTTGCCTTTTAATACTAGGGGGTACTCTTTTTTATATCTATAAAACGAATTCTTTTGGTGTTCAAGATTATTATCACACCATAAATTATACGTTTTGGGATAGTCAAGATAGTATAACCTATGACGATTTTTTCTATAGAATTCCTCCTCAAAAAAGAGATAACATCAATTACTATCATGGATTTATCCTCCTAGGAAAATATGATCTCAAAGACATTTATATAAAAGCTTTTTTTGACAGACAACAAGCCGCGATAAAAGACACATCTTCTTTTGATTTTGCATCAGCACTCAAAAAACAACGATTAGCTTTTGATCTAACAGAGGTATATGCTAGAAAATTTAATCGAGAAATAGACAAAATTAGATTCAATCCACATACACGATCAGAACATTATACAAGAATCGGAGATAGCTTATATAACGAATACAGAAAACTTCTCTTTAAAACACAAAACAATAATCAATCTAAAAACATATCTCAAGAATTAAAATCTTTGAGAGTACATGTCGATAAGGAACTAGCAAAATATTCGTCAGATAACACTTCTTATACCAGAATTATAAACAAAAAAAATAATACTATGCAAATAGTAGAATACTATGAGGGTTCAAAAAATAAAATCCACAAAACCATACACAGAAAAAGTAAGTATGATAGTATTGTATATAAACACAAAAATGGTAAGATTTCTCTAACAGGAAAAGCTACCTTCAATAATAAGAAGTATGGTATTTGGAAATTCCAAGATCAACAAGGCAATAAAGAAAAGGTTGCTGAATACAAAATCATACAAGGCAAACAATACACCAACCAATTATGGTATTTATTACCTAGTGGTGATACTTTAAACCAAGGTACTAACATGAAATACAAGATAGCTCCCAGAAAAGTAAAACTAGGAGATTCTATACGTTTTTTCTTTCAATCTGATGTGGCAGAACATCCTAATGAATCAGATTTTGTTATTGTAATACCCAAGGATTACACTCAAAAGAATTTTAATACTGACTTTTCTAATATCAAGGAGAAGTTTTATAAACCTGGTAAGGATATCAAAAAAATCTATAGTTTAAAATACACTAATAAGCATCCTAAAGAGAAAACTAAAATAGACACTGCAGATCATTATAAAACCGTACTATTTTATCTTACTCCTAAACGAATAGGCAAAGATACCATACGAGGATATTTTGATGAAATATATTCTGTTACCAAAGGATTACCTAATTTATGGTGGAAGTATACTGATAAAGAGCTTGAAGCTATGAAAATACATAAAGATAGTGCTAAATATACAGAAACACGTACTATTTATTTTGATATCCCAATAGAAGTGTATGAATAATAGCCTTGCAACTATTTTATTGGTGTTTTGATATCTTCTGGATTTAAAAAAACACTGCTCACAATAAGAGGTATTTCATCATTATCACTAAGCAAACAAACAAATAACTCTTCTATATTTTTATGATTCAATGCTTGCACAAAAGAAAAGACTAGCAACACCAATCTACAGAAAAATCGAAAAGCAAGGTAACATTTTGCCTTGTTACGACACATATATTAAGTAATACCTCATTAAAAGCAATACACTGAAAAAGTAACATAGAAGTATCGTTATATTGATTCCTATATCATGAAAAAAATAATTTACTCATCAAATTTTACAATACACCAAAAACTTATCCTTATCCTAATTTTTATAGTTACCTTTTTTCTTGGAAGCCTATTTTTATTCGGAATAATCATATGGAGTATAGGCGTTCCTGATTTTCAAGAATATTCATTGATTGATTTTTCTTTAGCAATCCTCTTTCCTATATCTATAATCATTCTGATTATGTTATGTTGTAAAAAAGGGATCATGATCAAAAACAAAAAACTATACAGATCTCAATTTTTATTTGGTAATGTTATTTTGAAAAAAGAAATTCCTTTACAGGATAGTACCGATATAAGCATTCTTATCTATCAAGGAACTCAAAAATTTTCTTGGTCATCTATGGCGCGACCCGATCAAGGATATACCGTAAACAGCAATAAATTATATGTATTAAATACTAAACATACTATAAAAAAAGCTTGTAATCGATACCCCAAAAGAAGCATTAGCAAATCAATCTGTTCAACTTATAGTCGATGAATTAGGATTAGAGTTCTCTACTTACAATCCACGGTTTACTAATTGATTCTTTACAATACACAAGAATCAATTAAGTTAATCATTAAGAGGTACTGTATTTTTTATATGCCTTTTCTAGTTTAACATCATAGTTATTCTTTTTATAACCTGGCCCATTATACCCCTCTGCAAATCGTGTCCAATTCTTTATTTTGACCCAATCTATCAATGGCTTTCCTTTAAAAACAGTGGTTGTAATAAACGCACCAAAAGCAGTAAGGTGTTCTCGCTCATGCTCATACATTTTTGCTACAAATTGATCAATAGATACATACCCCAGATTCTTATAATGAAACCCCATAATCTGAAAAGATCCCCAAGACGCAGCACTATAAGCAGACTCATGAAAAGCAGGCTTATCTGATATCCCTGCGGATTTTTCTAAACGATCATACTCGCCTGATCCTCCTCTATAATATTTTTTGGTCCATTTTTTATACAAAACATCTTTTGTTTTTTCAGACACATAATCCATCGGGCGTATCCCTCGAGCCTCTAATTCTCTCCAAAAAACATGTCCTTCAAATAATATTCTTGGCCTACCGCAAATCAAAAATCCTTTGCCATTACTTTCTATTTCATTTACAGCCTTTACCATCGCCAATTCCAAATTGTGATGTGTCGCAAAGTCTTCAATATCTTTTTCAGACAACAACTTGTCATTAAATGTTATTATATCCTTTTGAGCCTCAATAAGCTTAGACCAAGTTTTTGGCCCCACAATACCATCTACAACAAGTAGTTGTTTTTGCTGAAAATCTTTTACCGCTCTCTCTGTATCTCTTCCAAAAAATTCTGATATATATACTTTATATCCCAGTTTTACCAATACTTCTTCCAGAAAAAAAACATCTTGCCCTTTTGATCGATATCGCATTGTTTTCATCTTTTTATTGTTTTAAAAAATTGAAAAAAAACATATACTATTATAACGACAATTAGACCTGATCCGTATATAATAACTCATCGAAATGGTTTAAACTTTTTTCAATTCGCTGTAAAAATGCTCTATTTTAACATGTTACCCCACTACACAAGTAATATCTCTAGTAATAAGCATATAAACAGCTACAATCAAAATGCAAAAAAAACAAACACAACAAACTTGCATAAATACTTATAAAACAGGCTTTTACCAACCACCTATTTGTAATAAAAACACTAAAAGAATTAGAAAACACCCCCTAAAAACGAATTCTAACTAAACCAGTACGAATACTAAAATCGCATCAATTATAATAAATATAGAAAGTACTTTTACACTGGATGGCTAACCTTATAAAAAGAAATTGCTATGAAAAACATTGCTATAATTATTATTTTGTTTCAAAGTTTTCAAAGTACTATTGCTCAACATGTATTTACCCAAACCGAGGAGTTTGAAGTATCTACTAAGGTTATGAAAAAAGAAAACACCCCTCCATCTTATCGTATTAATTTGGTGCATTCTGACAAAAAAGACACTGATAACATTGCGACATTTACTATTGAGGACACCGATTTGTTTGAAGATGTTTTTGTGACGTCACTAAACAACCCAGGATTAGAAGGGGTTTCTAAAGTAATTAAAATGGAGATAGAATATCTTGCATGTTGCGCACATGTAGAGGCTTATTATTATCTGGTAAAAGAAGATAATACTACCGTACTCTTACCTGAGCTAAAAAATGTGTATTGTGAAAATTCTGACACAGATCTTCAATACATATTCCCTAATCAGAAATACGGTATAGAGGGTAATATTCTAAAAACAGAGACTATATATCAAGAAACAGAAACAACAACCGATATCAAATACGTAAATCTAAAACAAAGCTATGCCTGGAACGATGGTGATGTCATTAAAAAATCAAAGACAACAGCAATCACTGGGTATTAATCATAGTAATCTCAATCTGATAAACAAAAAGGGGGAAACTTTTGTTTATTATGCCGACACACCCTAACCGGTAGTGTCGGTTTTTTTTATAATTAATTCCTTGGGAGCAAGTGTATACTATTTTAACTCAGAAAAAACACTAATAAATTTAGTTTTAAGATAAACCTTAGAGAATTACACTCCACAATATGGATTAAAAATGAATTTCATCTCAAATCAAAAGCCAGTTTAACTATATTTGTTACTAACCAGATATGTCTTTTGTGAACTCAACACGCTTCATTACTTTTTTTCTTCTTATACTGATCTCTAATTGCATCAGTCATATATCTGCTCAAAATAATCAGCTCAGAGCATACACCCTAGAAGATGGATTACCACAATCACAAGTATATGATATTATACAAGATCAAGTAGGCTACTTATGGCTAGGAACACAAGGAGGAGGCCTCTGTCGTTTTAATGGTAATGATTTTGAAATCTGGAATGAAAACGATGGACTACAATCCAACTACATTCATTCTCTTGCTTTTGTAAATGACAGCCTTTTTATTGGCACAAAAAATGGGTTGAGTATCAAAACAAAAAACAAATTTACCAACCTAGAAAGCCCTAGAATTAATAAAATATGTCAAATTGCAAATAAAATCTATCTGGCAACAAATATCGGAATCTATGAATATCGTAAAAAGCAAGGGTTAACAAAAATCAATCTCAACGCAAAAATCAATACCAGCATTATTAATGATATTGTTTTTGATGGACGATTATACTGGTTGGCTACCAATAAAGGGCTATGGAAACTTAATAACCTACAGCAAAAAGCAAGTATCCTAGAACGACATAGTGCGTATGAATATACTGCTGCCATTTTTCATAGAAATAAGGTCTATGCTGCCGCCTTCAACAGGGGAATCTTGGTTCTTAATACAAATGCAAAAACATATGGAAATCAATGGATACGAAAACCAGTACGAGTAACCAACATCTCCCTGCATAATGATAATGAGTTATGGTTTGCTACTGATAATGATGGAGTCACTATTATAGATGCTATAGAGCATACTGTAAAGAAAAAAATCAATCGTAAAAATGGTCTGGCTGTATCGCATACAAGAAAAAGTATTCTAGATAGACAATCAAATATCTGGATTGCCACTTCTGGAGGTGGATTTTATAAATACTTCCAAAACAACTTCATGCATTATGACCAAAACACAGGACTAAAAAGCAATCGAGTATATGCTGTGCATGCTACAAAAAGTGGAATATGGGCATCTAATTCTGAGGTTGGCCTAGTACATATCGATTCTTTTGGGATTCATCATATCCCACAAGAAGAACGTTTGTCTGATGTAAAAATCAAAACACTTACCAGTGATCGTCGCGGCAACATCTGGGCAGGTACAGAGGGCAAAGGAATCTTATATAAAGAAGTGCACAAAATTGATAGCATCATTAGAGATACTATCAGTAATAAAAATCTAAGAGCAACTACTATTATAAAAACAGATACCATTACAAAAATGGTATTCAAAAATCACATTATTGATACTGATAAAGGGTTATTATCAGATTGGATAAGAACCATACAAGTAGTAGGTCGAACAATCTGGGTAGCATCGTATTCTACTGGGATTGCAAAACTTACTTATGACCCTAAAAAGGGACGAATTATCTCCTCTAAAAAATTTACTCAAAAAAGCGGAATAAAAGATTTACAAATTAGAGATATGAAACAAGATTCTCTTGGTAAAATCTGGTATGCGACTCAAAATGGGCATTTGGGATATATACATAGAAATAGAGTTACCCATCTAGGTAATGTTTTGAATCAAACCACCGCCATAAGCACCTTGTTATTTCATAAAAACAAACTCTATATAGGTACCGCGGGAAGAGGAATATGGTGGTCTGATTTGGGAAAAAACATCTCTTTCAAAAAATTAAAAGGTAGAAAAAGACCCTACTCTGATAATATCTACCAAATGATATTTGATGAAAAAAATAACCTCTGGGCAGGTAGCGAACGAGGAGTGGACAGAATAGAGCTCAATCAATCCAATGATATTGTAGATATTTTTCACTTTGGGAGAAATGATGGTTTTTTAGGAATCGAAACCTGTCTTAATGCGGTGACAAAAGACAATCAAGGAAATTTATGGTTTGGCGCCATATACGGGCTTACCAAATACCAGCCTACAGAAACTACCAAAACAACTATCAAACCAAGCATTCATTTTGAAGATGTTGAAGTAGCCTATCGCAGTGTAGATTCTATCCAATTAAATACCTGGGTAAATAGCGATCACATACTAAAACTAAGCCCTAACCAAACAGAATTATCATTTAGCTACAAAACAATTGATCTGGATCATCCAAATGACGTAGAATATCGTTGGAAACTAAACACCTCTGAATGGAGTCCCTGGTCTTCTGACAATAAACAAAATCTTGCTGGATTAGCTTATGGAGGACACTCTTTTACGGCACAATCCAGAAACTACCGATGGGAAGAAAGTGACCCTATTTCTTTTCGTTTTTTTATTGACAGCCCTATCTATGAGAAACCTTGGTTTCAACTCACTGTACTAGGAGGGATCATACTCATATTAGGAGGATACGGATTCTCTTATATTAGACGTGTAAAACGAAAAAACAAAATAGTGCGTGAACGTTTACAAATGCAAAACCACTTGCTTTCACTAGAACAAAAAGCATTGCGATTGCAAATGAATCCTCACTTTATCTTTAATGCACTTAATGGAATAAAAGCAATGGGAACCAGTAACCCTATTCGCATGAACACTACCATTAATACATTTGCCACATTGCTAAGAGAGACATTATATAATTCTAGAAAAGATCACATTACGCTAGGACAAGAAATACAAACCATAAAACACTATATAGAAATAGAGCAATTAATGTCTAATAAACCGTTTACCTATGATATAGTGATCGATTCTGATTTTGACCCCGAAGAAATTTTGATTCCACCAATGCTCATTCAACCTTTTATAGAAAATGCAATCAGACATGGTATCCTAAAAGGCAATCGAGAAGGTAAATTAAAAGTACAATTTCATACTACCGAAGATTTTTTACATTGTACTATATTAGACAACGGACAAGGTATTTTTCAGTCTCAAAAAAACAAAGCCAAAACAGATCACCAGTCTATGGCACTTACAGTAACTCGAGAACGATTGGAATCAATCTCAGGAAAAGACTCATTACATATAAAAGAAATTATTAAAGATGGTAATTGTGTAGCAGGAACCGAAATTATGTTTAAGATACCATTACAAACAGATTATTAAAAACACACTATGCTTACAGCTATTATTGTAGAAGATATGCCCGATGCGCTTCAGCTTTTAAAAAGTGATCTAAAAGCGAATCATCCCGAAATAAAAGTAATTGACACCGCACAAAGTGTAGTAGAAGCCGCAAAATCATTACGCAATACAGAACCCGATATCTTATTTTTGGATATTATGCTTGGTGATGGTACTGGTTTTGATATTCTTGAAATATTTCCTGAACTAAAATCTAAAATAATTTTTGTTACAGCTAGTGATGAATTTGCCATAAGAGCCTTTAAATTTGCGGCAATTGATTATGTATTAAAACCATATTCTAATGAAGAATTAGGACAAGCAATTGCGCGAGCAAAAGAACAAATACAACCCAACAAAGAACGCCTTGATATCCTTAAAGAAACGCTGTCTGCTCCAGAACAAAAACCAGATAAAATATCATTACACACACTAGACAAGATCATTATTGTAAGCCTTGATGATATTATTCGTTGTGAATCTGACAGTAATAATACTATTTTTTATCTGATGGATGGGCAAAAAATATTTGTAACCAAAACATTAAAATACTTTGCTGATATGCTCAAAAATTATCAGTTTTTACGGGTACACCAAAGTCATCTGGTAAACCTACAATGTATTAGTGCTTTTATAAAGACTGATGGTGGATATCTCATGCTAAAAAATGGAGAAAACATACCTGTATCAGTACGTAAAAAAATAGAGGTGATGGAAATTCTGGATCGTTTGCATCGATAACTAGATATAATACTATTTACAAATTAAAATTACTGGTGTAAAAATTTAGAAGTACTACTATTATAGGCATTCAGAAAATGAATTTTTCCATCAAAAAAAATTTAAATATTGATTCCCCTCTTTAGACTAAAAAGAGAGAGGGTATGGTCTATAGATACCTCCTATTTTATTTCTAATAGATTAGCAAAATTAACATCGCTATAGAAATGCGACAGACAACGCTATAAAAAAGAAATACTTATATTTTTTCTTGTTCAATCTCCATATCAATAAGATGGGCAAATGCTCTTATTGCTCTATCATGTTTCGTTACAAAAGGGTTAGTAGTATCCCATACATACCCAGCCAGAACAGCACATATTTGTCTTTTTACTTCTGGATTTTCTGGTTGGTGAAAAAATAATTTCTGTAGATTACCTGTGTACCATTCCTTTACGTAGGATGCAAAAACGTTCACCCCTCCTTTGATATATTCTGTATATTCTTGTTCCCAATCTATATTTTTGCCTTGCAACTCTTTGGTCACAAGCTTTGCTGCCAATAACGAAGACTCGGTAGCAAAGGTAACTCCAGAAGAAAACACAGGATCCAAAAATTCTGCACTATTACCTGTAAGCACATACCCTTTTCCGTATAGTTGCTTTACCGATTTTGAATAATTTTTAATAAACACAGGTTCAAAAAGAAAATCAACATCCTTAAAACGGTCATAAAAGTAATTAGATCGTTGTAGCATTTGCTGTAACTTTTCTGTTGCATCCCCTTCAAACGAATCCAAATACTCTGTAGGCCCCACATAACCAATACTTGTAACTCCATTAGAAAAAGGAATTACCCACAACCAAGTTTCTGTATCGATTACATCAAAAGTGATCAAAGTTCCCTCTGTTCCTTCGGGTCTTCTTATATCTTCTACATGCGTAAAAATCGAAGAATGTTTTGGTAATTCTGATGGTTTTTCTAAATCCAGCAATCTTGGCAATACTCTACCATAACCACTAGAATCAATAACGTATTTTGCAGTAACAATACTATCATTACCTTCTTTATCTCGTATTGTTGTTTTTGAAATAGCGCCTTCAAAATCTATTGCAATCACTTCTTTTTCAAAAGCGACATCAACTCCTTTTCTAGTCAGTTCATTGGTCAAAGCCATATCAAAATCAGCTCTCGGCACCTGCCATGTCCAATCCCAACCTTGTGTATGTTTTTTACTAAAGTCAAAATTACATACCTTTTCACCTTTTAAAAACCGTGCTCCCGATTTGACTTCGAACTGTTCTGTTTTCAAACATTCCAACAATCCTACCTCCTCAAAATGATCCATACATCGTGGTAAAAGACTCTCTCCTATCACAAATCTGGGGAAAAGATTTTTTTCTACTACCTTTACTTTAAAACCCTGAGTATGCAAATAAGAAGCTGCCACACAGCCCGAAGGCCCTGCTCCTATTACTAAAACATCAATATTTTCATCATTCATAATGCTACTAGACTCATTAATTCCTTAATTATTATAAATTTGCAAACCAAAATAACTGTTTTATTTTTGGTTATTAAAACAATATTCACAAAATTTCGAGCAAAATTATAGATGCAAACACTTAACGGGAAAATAGGAATACAGGATTTTTACAATATCATATTCAAAAAAGAATCGATTGCCATAGACAAAAGTGTTTTAGCAATTGTAGAAAAAAGTTTTAACTTTTTAAAAGAGTTTTCTGAAAACAAAGTCATTTACGGAGTAAATACTGGGTTTGGCCCCATGGCCCAATACAAAATAAATGATGAGGAAAGGAATCAACTACAATACAATTTGATTAGAAGTCACGCATCTGGAACAGGAAATCCTATTCCTCCTATGTATGTAAAAGCAGCTATGGTCGCTCGTCTAAACACATTATGTCTTGGTAACTCTGGGGTTCATAAATCTGTAGTCGATGTAATGACCTTAATGATCAATAAAGATATTACCCCACTCATTTATGAGCATGGAGGTGTTGGAGCTAGTGGAGACTTAGTACAACTGGCACATCTAGCCTTGACTTTGATTGGTGAAGGAGAAGTATTCTACCAAGGAGAAAGAAAAGCAACAAAAGAAGTTTTTGAAAAAGAAAACATAACCCCTATTACAGTTGCGCTTCGAGAAGGGCTTGCTATCATGAATGGCACCTCTGTAATGACAGGGATAGGATTAGTAAATACCGTCTATACAAGAAGACTACTTAACTGGATGGTTTCTGCTTCTTGTGCAATTAATGAAATTGTAAAAGCTTACGATGATCACTTATCATATGAGTTAAATCACGCAAAAAAACATATTGGTCAACAACAAATTGCCAAACAGATGCGTACGCATCTAGAAAACAGCTCTTTGACAAGAAAGAGAGAAGAATATTTATATACAGACCAAACTGAGGTAACCGTTTTTAAAGAAAAAGTACAAGAATATTACTCATTACGTTGCGTTCCTCAAATCCTTGGTCCTGTACTTGACACTTTAAATAATGTAGAGAAAATTCTTGTCGAAGAAGTAAATTCTGCCAATGACAATCCGATTATAGATGTAGAGAAAAAACATGTATATCATGGAGGGAATTTTCATGGAGACTATGTTTCTTTAGAAATGGATAAGTTAAAAATTGTAGTTGCAAAAATGACAATGCTAGCAGAACGTCAATTGAATTATTTATTAAACTCTAAGCTTAATAACATATTACCTCCTTTTGTAAACCTTGCCAAATTAGGACTAAACTTTGGAATGCAAGGAGTACAATTTACAGCTACATCTACAACTGCAGAAAACCAAATGCTATCAAACCCTATGTATGTACATAGTATCCCCAACAACAATGACAATCAAGACATTGTAAGCATGGGAACCAATGCCGCCTTGACCACAAAAAAGGTGATCGAAAATGCATTTGAAGTTATTGCAATTGAACTCATTACCATCGTACAAGCTATCGAATATCTAGAGGTAAAAGATGATATTTCTTCTGAAACAAAGAAAATGTATGATGCTATACGAAATATAGTTCCTATATTTACAGAAGATGTCGTTATGTACCCTTATGTGAATAAGGTGAAAGATTTTATTATAAATAATGAAACCAAAGAAGCGTAATGTATACTAAATACTTCTTAATTTTTATACTTTTTATCCACTCATTAGAAGTGTCTGCTCAAAAGCTGGCACTTGCTAATACTGATGGTAAATTTGGTTATATCACAACAACAGGAGATTGGCAAATCCCTGCAACATTCAAAAGTGCAAAAAACTTCTCTCAAGATCTTGCTGCCGCAACAAACGATAAACTTTGGGGGTTTATAAACAGAAAAGGAGAATGGGTCATAAAACCACAGTATGACAAAGTCAAAGCGTTTGATTCTGGAATAGCTGCAGTACTCAAAAACAAAGAATGGTTTTACATTGACACCAAAGGAGAAAAAGCTTTAACCGATATCAATACGGATAAAATCTATGATTTCAAAAATGGATATGCGATCATTAGAAATGAAGACAAGATTGGTTTTATCAATACAAAAGGAGAGGTTGTCGTTGCTCCAAAATTCTCAAAAGCATTTAACTTTGTAAATGGATATGCCAAGGTAAAAGAAAATGAAAAATGGGGACTAATAGATACCTCTGGGAACTATTTTGTAAAAACTATTTTTGATAAAATAAGCAATGTCTACAATAATCATATTATAGCATTCAAAGATGAATCATACGGATTAATCATCAATGGAGAATTCAAAGAAGTAGCAGGGGCCCAAAAAATATGGGATTTTTCTATTAATAAAGATATTACCTATGCAAAAAAAGATGATAAAATTGGATATATCAATGCTAGTGGTGATTGGGTAATCGAACCGACTTTTGACAAAGTTCGTGCATTCAAAAACGGCCTTGCTCCTGTAAATAAGGATGGAAAATGGGGATACATAAATACCTCAGGTAAAACAATAATACCATTTACCTTTAAGGATGCTGAAATTTTCAGTACTGATGGCTTAGCCCCTGTTAAACTCAAAAAACTTTGGGGTTTTATTGATACAAAAGGAGCCCTCGTTATCAAAGACGGCTATGAAATAACAGCTGGTGGTTTTTCCATTTTCAAAAAAAATGCACAAAAAGGTTTTGTAAATGGCCTAGCAAGAGTAAAACACAAAAAATCTTGGTGCTTTCTAAATACCAAAGGAGAAATTCTCAAAAATACGTGGTTTGAAAACTTAGAGCTATTTAGATAGCATTATTACTTAGTGCTCTAAAACCAAAAAATCTCCTTATTAAACAGAAAACAATATCATACTAAATGAAATGTGCTTTAATCACCGGTGGTTCCAGAGGAATTGGAAAAGCAATTTGTATACAACTTGCAAAAGATACCGACTATCATATATTAATAAATTACAATAGTAATAAAACTGCTGCCGAAGAAACCTTGGCGCTAGTAGAAGCTACTGGTCAAACTGCCGAGATTATTCAGTTTAATGTAGCAGATGCAGAGCAGGTAAAAGCAAAACTAGATACTTGGCAAGAAAACAACAAAGATGCTATTATAGAGGTCATTGTTAATAATGCTGGGATTACCAAAGATGGCTTATTTATGTGGATGCCTCAAAAAGATTGGCAAAACGTAATAAACACCTCTCTTGATGGATTTTATAATGTAACAAACCATCTAATTCAGAAATTGCTAAAAAACAGATACGGTAGAATTATCAATATCGCCTCTGTATCTGGTGTCAAAGGAACAGCAGGACAAACAAATTACTCTGCAGCAAAAGGAGCAATAGTAGGTGCCACAAAAGCATTAGCACAAGAAATTGCCAAAAGAAAAATTACTGTAAATGCAGTTGCCCCTGGATTTATCAAAACAGATATGACCAATGAACTAGACGAGAAAGAACTCAAAAAACTAATTCCTGCCAATAGATTTGGTGAGGCAGAAGAAGTGGCACATGTCGTTTCTTTTTTAGCTTCTAAAAATGCATCGTATATTACAGGGGAAGTAATCAATATAAACGGAGGAATTTATTCGTAACTTACATATGAAAAGAGTTGTAATCACAGGAATGGGGATATATTCTTGTATAGGTAAAAACCTTGAAGAAGTAAAAGCATCACTATATAACGGCACATCAGGTATTGTCTTTGATGAAACCAGAAAAGAATTTGGATATCGTTCTTGCCTTACAGGAATGGTAGCAGAACCCGACCTAAAAAAAGCACTCTCAAGAAGACAACGCATTAGCCTAGGACAAGAAGGCACATACGCATATATCGCTACAATTGAAGCCTTACAAAACGCTAATATCGATCAATCTTTCCTAGATCAAAACGAAGTAGGGATACTTTATGGAAATGATAGCACAGCAAAATCAGTGATCGAATCTGCTGATAAAATAAGAGAAAAAAAAGATACTACTTTGGTAGGTTCAGGAGCTATTTTTAAAGGAATGAACTCCTCTGTAACTATGAATCTATCTACTATATTCAAACTAAAAGGAATAAATTTTACAATTAGTGCAGCTTGTGCCAGTGGATCTCATGCTATTGGTATGGCCTATCAGCTTATAAAAAGCGGACTGCAAGATTGCATCATTTGTGGTGGGGCTCAAGAAATAAATAAGCTTGCCATGGGGAGTTTTGATGGACTAGGAGTATTTTCAACTAATACAGAAAACCCAGGAAAGGCCTCTCGTCCTTTTGACACTAATCGTGACGGACTAGTACCTAGTGGTGGAGCAGCAACCCTTATTGTAGAAAGCTATGAATCTGCAATCAAAAGAGGAGCTCCTATTTTGGGCGAAATCATAGGGTATGGATTCTCTTCTAATGGAGATCATATTTCTACCCCCAATGTTGATGGCCCCTCTATTGCTATGAAAAAAGCAATACAACAAGCTGATATAGAAACATCAACTATAGATTATGTTAATGCCCATGCAACCTCAACACCTGTAGGGGATGCAAATGAAGCAAAAGCAATCTTTAATGTATTTGGAGAAAACGGCCCTTATGTAAGCTCTACAAAATCAATGACAGGACACGAATGCTGGATGGCAGGAGCTAGCGAGGTCATTTATTCTATGCTTATGATGCAACATTCATTTATTGCTCCAAACATAAATTTAGAACATCCTGATGAAGATGCTACTAAACTAAATTTGGTGAATAAAACTCTAGATAAAAAAATTGATGTATTTTTGTCTAATTCATTTGGATTTGGGGGCACAAATTCCGCATTAATAATAAAAAACATAAAAGTAAAAGATGAATAAAGAAGTTATTATTGAAAAAATAAACGACTTTCTTATTGATGAGTTTGAAGTAGAGGCAGAAGAAATATCTCCTGAAGCAAACTTAAAAGAAACCCTTGAACTAGACAGTCTTGATTTTGTTGATCTAGTTGTTGCTGTAGAATCTAATTTTGGTGTAAAGCTTGTAGGTGAAGACTTTGTAGATATTGTCTCTCTTCAAAATTTTTATGACTTGATAGAAAACAAAATAAAAATGCTATAAAAATACATGGATACTGAATGGAAAGGAAAATCCAGAGGTAGTGTACTAGGATATAAAATTTTTGTTTTTCTAATAAAAAAAATAGGACTAAGCGCTGCTTATCTTATTTTATATTTTGTGGCTATATATTTTTGTGTTTTCTCCTTATCAAGTAGTAAAAGTATACATTATTACCTACACAAAAGACTTGGCCATGGTAAATACAAGAGTATTCTAAAGATATTTAGAAGCTACTATGTTTTTGGTCAAACTATTATTGACAAAGTAGCCATATCCTCAGGTCTTAGAGATAAATTCACCTATACATTTGATGGTGTAGAACTTATAAATGAAGCACTACGGCAAAAAAAAGGAGGCATCCTTATCAGTGCTCATCTTGGAAATTTTGAAATCGCCGAACATTTTTTTGGAGAATTAGAAGAAAACGCCTCGATAAGTATTCTCACCACCAATACAGAGCATACCGCTATCAAGGACTACCTAGAAAGTGTAATGCAAAAATCTGCTATCAATTACATTTATATTAATGAAGATCTTTCTCACATTTTTGAGATTAATGCTGCATTAGCTAGAAATGAAATTGTATGTATCACAGGAGATCGCTATCTTGAAGGCTCAAAATATTTAACACAAGATTTATTAGGGCAAGAGGCTAGGTTTCCTTCTGGTCCTTTTCTTTTGGCCTCTAGATTAAAAGTTCCTATTCTCTTTGTTTATGTAATGAAAGAAACCAACACACATTACCATTTATATGCTAGAAAAGCAATAGCAAAACAAAGAGATGCAAAAGGGTTATTAAAAGAGTATACAGAAAGTGTACAATGGATATTAGACAAATATCCATTGCAATGGTTTAACTATTTTGATTTCTGGAATGTAAAAAACAAATAAATGAAGCATGTATTAGTCATTCACTACTCTCAATCTGGTCAACTGTCAGAAATTGTTAACAATATTGTTGCCCCTTTAGCTTCATCAGAAGAAATAACAATTACACATCATAGAATAGAAATGGAAACTCCTTACCCTTTTCCTTGGGATAAGAAAAAGTTTTTTGATGTTTTTCCTGAGTCATTTCTTCAAATACCTGACAAAATAAAGCCTGTTCCTTCTGATATACTAAATCAAAAATATGATTTAATCATACTTGGTCATCAAGTATGGTATTTATCACCTTCGATTCCTATCAATTCTTTTTTAAAATCAGAAGATGCCAAAAAATTATTAAACGACACACCTGTAATTACAGTTATTGGTTGTAGAAATATGTGGATTCAGGCACAAGAAAAAGTAAAAACACTGCTAAACTTATGCAATGCAAAATTAGTTGGCAATATCGCTTTGATAGATAGGCATATTAACCACATCAGTGTATTAACTATAACGCACTGGATGTTTACTGGAAAAAAAAGCAGGTTTTTAGGATTTTTCCCAAAACCTGGTGTTTCTGAAAAAGATATAAACGATGCAGTAAAATTTGCCTTACCAATACAAAAAGCTCTACTTACCAATAATTATGCAACCCTACAAGACAGCCTTTTAAAATTAGATGCAGTAAAAATCAAACCTTTTCTTGTCCTTGTAGACAAAAGAGCCAATGTTTTATTCTCTAAGTGGGCAAACCTTATTTATAAAAAAGGTAAAATCAATACCGCAAAACGTAAGAAGCTACTTATTTTCTTTAACTATTATTTGTTATTTGCCATTTGGATAATTGCACCACTAGTTTTTATTGTATTTTTGGCTACTTATTTTTTGGTCTATCAAAAAATAAACATAAATAAAAAATACTACTCATCCGTCATCACAAAAAACGATTAATGAAAGAAGTATACATCACTCGGATATCAAAATTTTTACCCAACGAACCCGTCAGTAATGATCAAATGGAGGAACGATTAGGTATTCTTAATGGCACCGTATCAAAAGCCAGACGAGTTGTTTTACGTAACAACCAAATAAAGACTCGTTATTATGCACTTGATACTGATGGTCAAATAACACACAACAATGCAGAACTTACCAAAGAAGCAATAGCACTTTTATGCGACGCTGATTTTACAACTAATGACATCCAAATACTCTCTTGTGGTACAGGAAGTCCTGACCAGATACTACCATCACACACTGCAATGGTTCACGGGCATTTAAAAAACGGAAATCTTGAGATCAATTCTCCTTCGGGAGCTTGTTGTTCTGGAATGAATGCTTTAAAATATGGATATATGGCAATCAAATCAGCACAAAACACAAATGCTGTATGTACTGGTTCTGAACGTGCTTCTTCATGGATGAAATCTGACGTTTTTGAAAATGAAATTGAGCACCTTAAACAATTAGAAGAAACCCCAATTTTGGCATTCAATAAAGATTTTCTTCGTTGGATGTTATCAGATGGTGCAGGAGCATTTCTTCTAGAAAATCAACCCAATGGTAATTGCCCGCTAAAAATAGAGTGGATGCAAGGGTACTCTTATGCATATGAGTTAGAAGCTTGTATGTATGCAGGAGGAGACAAGCAAGAAAACGGAGAATTAAAACCATGGAGCGAATATCCTTCTGAGGAGTGGGCACAAAGATCATTATTTGCTATAAAGCAAGATGTCAAACTACTCTCAGAAAATATTCTAACAAAAGGAGTCGACAGCCTAAAGAAAGTGCTTGACAAAAATAATCTCAAGCCTCAGGACATCACTTATTATCTACCACATATCTCATCCTATTATTTTAAAGAGACCTTATATCAAGAGATGAAAAATCAAGGTATAGAGATCCCTTTAGAAAATTGGTTTATGAATTTGAGCAAAGTAGGAAATATTGGATCAGCATCTATTTATATTATGCTAGAAGAACTTGTTGCTTCAGGGAAATTAAAAAAAGGAGATACTATTTTATTATCTGTACCAGAAAGCTCTAGGTTTTCTTATACCTATGCATACCTAACCGTTTGTTAAAATGAAAGAACAGAGTTTACCTATTACAAATGTTTCTCACTTGATCCCTCAAAAAAAACCTTTTGAGATGGTCAGTGCCTTGCTAGCATTCTCAGAAACAAGTATTACCTCATCTTTGACAATTACTGCTCAAAATATCCTAGTAACGAACCATCAACTCACAGAACCTGGACTCGTAGAAAACATGGCACAAACAGTAGCCTTGCATACTGGTTATGATTATTTTTTAAAAGGATCCCCTGCCCCTATTGGCTATATAGGTTCTATAAAAAAAGTGATCATTTCGTCTCTTCCAAAAGTAGAAGAAACCATCACTACAAGAGCAGAAATATTACATGAGTTTATGGGGGTTACATTGGTGCAAGTAGACATATACAACCCCAACAAAGAAGTAATTGCTTCTGGGCAAATGAAAACAGTTATTGCTAATCAATGAATAAACTTGAAGAACTAGACATCAGTAAATTTTTACCTCATCGGGCTCCATTCTTGATGGTAGATAAGGTGTTAACACTAGATGATACACATGTATCAACTTCTTTCTACATAAAACCCGATTGTATCTTTATAGATAACCAAGTTTTTAACGAAATTGGTTTGGTAGAAAATGCGGCACAAACCTGTTCTTCTATTGTTGGTAAAAGCTACTTTGATGATGATGATCTTGAAGGGAAAGGCACAAAACTTATAGGTTTTATAAGTGCCATAAAAAAAGTCTCTATTACAGACCATCCTTCTATTGGGAAAACAATTATTTCTACCGCTGTATTAAAATCTAGATTTGATACTGAGCAATACAGTATATGCACTTTAAATTGTGAAATCCATGAAGAAGACAAAGAATTATTATCTTGTGAGATGAATTTATTTATCCAGGAAGTAAAATAAGTGATTATGAAAAAAAGCGATGTCCCTCAAGATAATAGCAGTTTAAAATCTGGTGATTTTAAAGAGCTATGTTATGCCGTTAATGAGGATGGAGAATATACAACTGCAAATAGTAGTGGATGGGAACCCAAAACCATTGCTTTAGACAATGCTATACAAGAAATAAATGAGCGTGTGGCACATGCAAAAGACAAGGTAATCAATAACCAAACGAGCCCTATAGAATATTATATGGAGCTTCATAAAATGGATATTTCTATTTTATCCAGCTATGTAGGTATTTGGAAATGGCGAGTAAAAAGACATTTTAAACCTAAGGTATTTCAGAATCTTTCATCAAAAATATTACAGAAATATGCTGATGCTTTTGAAATCACTTTAGATCAACTAAAAAATATTGAACATGGAGATTAATTTTACACACCATCAATCAGCACATTGCGAAAACGGTGTTGTATCCAATCTTATGAAACACAATGGTTTTGATGTAAGTGAGCCAATGGCTTTTGGTATTGGGTCTGGCCTGTTGTTTTGCTACATTCCGTTCTTAAAAGTAAACCATGCCCCTGCCCTTACCTACAGAGCTATGCCAGGTCTTATTTTTAAAAGATTTGCCAAAAGAGTAGGTATAAAAATAAAAAGAGAAAAATTTAAAAATCCAGAAACTGCCAAAATACGTCTAAACGAAAACCTTGCTGAAAATAATCCAGTAGGGTTACAAGTAGGAGTATACAACCTCGTTTATTTCCCTGATGAATATAGATTTCATTTTAACGCACATAACCTTGTTGTTTATGGTAAAAAGGGTGACACTTATCTAATAAGTGACCCTGTAATGGAAACGGTTACCACGTTGACAGAAAAAGAACTCGAAAAAGTTCGTTTTGCCAAAGGAGCTTTTGCTCCCAAAGGGCACATGTATTACCCAATAGATTTTCCTAAAGAACTGAATATAAGAAAAGCTATAGTTAAAGGCATCAAACATACCTGTAGAGACATGTTGGCTCCTGTACCAGTAGTAGGCGTAAAAGGAATTCGTATGGTTGCCAAACTTATTCGTAAGTGGCCAAAAAAGAAAGGCGTAAAAGTTGCCAATCATTATTTGG
Source organism: Aquimarina aquimarini (assembly GCF_900299535.1). Taxonomy (GTDB): domain Bacteria; phylum Bacteroidota; class Bacteroidia; order Flavobacteriales; family Flavobacteriaceae; genus Aquimarina; species Aquimarina aquimarini. The sequence goes on from NZ_OMKE01000035.1 coordinate 72,084, forward strand.
GGCAAATCGTTCGTATGCAAGAAGAAATAGGAACTGGTGGAGGTGGTTTTAGATATATATATGCTGCATTTTTGCAAGAAGCAGGAAAGCTTTTAGAGAATGACAGCCTTACTCAATTATCTACAGAAATGACAGAAATTGGAGATTCGTGGAGAGATTTTGCTCTAGATGCTTCTCGTATATACAAAAATAGAAGTGCAAAAGATGATGCCTATAACAATATAGCTTCTCAACTAGACGACCTCGCAAATAGAGAAGAAGCTTTCTTCAAAAAATTAAGGAAAGCCATATAAGATACATATGATTAAAATCGAACAGCTATCAAAAAAGTATAAAAGTGCAGAGACCTATTCTGTAGCTGATTTGGATTTATGTATTCCCGAGAAGGAGATTTTTGGGCTATTGGGGCCAAATGGTGCTGGAAAAACTACACTAATCTCATTACTCTGTTCTTTGATAAAACCTACATCAGGATCATTTACCATAGATAATCTCACGTATAAAAATTCTAATAAGTTAAAACAACGCATTGGGATTGTTCCTCAAGAATACGCATTATATCCTTCTTTGACAGCTTATGAAAACCTTGCCTATTTTGGAAGCATGTATGGGCTAAAAGGGACTGTACTAAAACACAAAATAAATAGTGCTATCGATATATTAGGTCTCTCAAGATTTACTCATAAAAAAGTAAGTACATTTTCTGGCGGAATGAAACGCCGCATAAATCTAATTGCAAGCATATTACATGATCCAAAAGTTTTATTTCTGGATGAACCCACTGTTGGAGTAGATGTACAATCAAAAAATGTAATCATCAAATACTTACAAGGTTTGAATGAAGCTGGAACTACTATAGTCTATACTTCACACCACCTTAACGAAGCCGAAAAATTCTGTTCCACTGTTGCGATTATAGATCATGGTAAAATAATTACTCAAGGACAGCCACAAGAATTAGTTTCTAATCAGAAAAATGCAAATAATCTTGAAGACGTATTTTTGGCATTGACAGGAAAAGCCCTTAGAGATCATGCATAAATTATGGGCATCTACATACAAAGAGTTTTTATTACTCACTAGAGATATTGGGGGAATTGCTATTTTATTTGTTATGCCGATAGTACTAATTATAACTATCACCATAATACAGGATAGCTCTTTCAAAACTATCGGAAATAATAAAATCCCAATACTTCTTGTAGATAATGATAATGGCACTGTATCAGAAACGATACACAATGGTTTAAAATCTTCTAACAGTTTTACAATTATTGAAAAACAACAAGAACATGAAGCCAAAGATCTCGTCTTTAAAGGAGAATATCAATTAGCTATTATTATCCCTAAAGATCTCTCTACAGATCTGAAGAAAAAAGTAGATCAAAATGTAGAAGGTATTTTAGAAAAATTTGGAGTTGAGGAAGAATCAGAAGAAATAAGCCTCAAACAAACTATTCCTAATAAAGAAGTTAGACTATACTTTGATCCCGCTACACAAGTAACTTTTAAGAACTCTGTAAAAAATGGTATCGATAAAATGATTTCTAAGATAGAAACGCAATCTATCTATAAAGCTTTTCAGGAACAGATATCTGATGATGAGAGTGAAGTTCTTTTTAAAACCGACAACTTTATTACTTTTAAAGAGATAATGCCCAAGCAAGGTAATAAAGAAATTATACCAAACTCTGTACAGCACAATGTACCAGCATGGACTTTATTTGCCATCTTTTTTATCATTGTGCCGTTATCTATAAATATTGTAAAAGAAAAAAACCAAGGAACCTTTGTAAGATTAAGAACAAATCCAGTTTCATACGCTACTGTTTTAGGAGGAAAAACAGCAGTATATCTTGCTGTATGTATGATTCAATTTATTATAATGCTACTTATAGGAGTTTATATATTCCCTAAACTCGGGCTTCCTGAATTAGAAATATCTGGCAGATTACTTAATCTGTTTATTGTTGCTTTTTTTGCTGGATTGGCTGCAATTGGATTAGGTTTATTACTTGGTACTATTGCAAAAACTCAAGAACAATCTGCTCCTTTTGGGGCTACTTTTGTAGTTATTCTAGCTGCTTTGGGAGGCGTCTGGGTACCTGTCTTTGCAATGCCTCAATTTATGCAAATTATATCTAATATTTCACCAATGAATTGGGGGCTAAATGCCTTCTACGACGTATTTTTACGAAATGCTAGTATTATCGAAATTGTTCCCGAAATAATATTACTTTTATTATTTTTTATAATAACTGTTTTAATTTCTATTGTTTATAATGAAAAGAAACATGCGGTCTAAAAATAGTAAAGAGATAAGCTTTACAACACAAATCAGAATACGTTTTGTAGAAACAGATCCTCTAGGAATTGTCTGGCATGGTAATTATATTCAATATTTTGAAGATGGCAGAGAAGCATTTGGAAGACATCATGGCATTTCTTACTTAGATCAAAAAGAGTTTGGTTATGCAACACCTATTGTAAAATCAAGTACAGAACATAAATTACCGTTACGATATGGTGATATTGCCACCATAAAAACAGTATATGTAGATAGTCCTGCAGCAAAAATGATTTTCAGATATGAGATTTATAACCAAGATGAGAAATTAGTATGTACAGGAGAAACCATACAGGTATTTGTTTCTGATATTGGCAATGGCGAATTATCATTAACAATTCCTCAATTTTTTCTAGATTGGAAACAAAAAGAAGGTCTTATATAAATGAGTAAAGTCTATCTATCATATAATAATATAACATCGCCTCTTGGTTTTGACAGTGAAACTGTAGTAAAGAACATTCATCACCAAAAATCAGGATTACGACTTATAAACGATAAAAACATTTTACCCGTTCCATTTTATTCGGCAATAATACCTTCAAAAGATGTATCAAATGACTTTGAACGGCTAAACATCTCTGGAGATTTTACTCGTTTAGAAAAAATGATGATTTCTTCATTAAGCAAAGTAATTAAAGCTTCAAATAAGCCTTTGACAGACCGTACTGGATTAATTATTTCTACCACCAAAGGAAATATTGATGTTCTGGATAAGAACAGTACATTCTCAAAAGAACGAGCAAACCTTAGCACCTTAGGAAAAGTGATTAAAAACACATTAGGATTCAAAAATGAAACTATTGTTGTTTCTAATGCCTGTGTGTCTGGAATTTTATCTGTTGCAATTGCAAAACGCTATATCAACCAAGGTATTTATGATGATGTGTTTATTGTAAGTGGTGATATGGTAACAAAATTCATACTCACAGGGTTTAATTCATTTCAAGCACTGAGCGACACCTTGTGCAAACCATATGACAAGGATAGAACTGGAGTAAATATTGGTGAAGCTATTGCCAGTGTTTTGGTTACCAATGATAAAAATGAATTACCAAACGAAGCTGTTGTCATTCTAGGAGAAGGCGCGTCCAACGATGCCAATCATATTTCTGGCCCTTCCCGTACAGGAGAAGGATTGTGTAGAAGTATTGAGTCTGCATGTAAAGAGGCAAAAGTAACCTCTAGTGACATCGACTATATATCTGCACATGGCACAGCAACATTATTTAACGATGAGACAGAAGCTATTGCTTTTAACAAATTAGATATGGGTGATATTCCTTTAAACAGTCTCAAAGGATATTTTGGACATACGTTAGGAGCTTCTGGATTGGTAGAAACAATAATTGGTATGCACTCACTATATAACAACACACTATATGCCTCATTAGGTTTTGATAAACACGGAACATCAAAGCCCTTAAACATAATAACAAAAACAACCACAAAGCCATTAGATATATTTATAAAAACTGCCTCTGGATTTGGAGGCTGTAATACAGCGGCGATATTCAAAAAAATTAAATAACTTATTATTCCAACACTATGCCCGTACAAACCATTAAAGCGATAGATGCAATTCAAGAAGCTCAAAAAATAGCATTCGCTCCTTTTGTTTTTCAAGCAACAATCTCATTGAGAAAACTAGGGATTTTAGATCTTATTTTTGAACGAAGAAAAAAAGGAGGAATCACACTAGAAAATATTGCTAAAGAATTATCGATTAGTGAATACGGAATTAGTGTATTGTTAGAAATTGCTGAAAGCTCAAATATTGTAAGTAAAAATGAAGGTAATGCATACGAGTTAACTAATATTGGTTATTTCTTAAATTATAACAAAACAGTCGATGTAAATATCAACTTTACCAATGATGTATGTTACAAAGGACTACACCATCTTAATGATGCTATAAAAAATGAAAAGCCTGAAGGATTAAAGGAATTGGGCAATTGGAATACAATATATGAAGGACTCTCTCAATTAGACCCAGAAATTCAAAAATCCTGGTTTGAGTTTGATCATCATTACTCTGATGATATTTTTCAGGAAGCATTAGAAATTGTATTTAGAAAAAACCCAAAATCAATATTTGATATTGGTGCAAACACAGGAAAATTTGCTATTAGCTCTTGTAACTATAATGAAGATGTTGCTATAACAATGATTGATTTACCTGGCCAATTAAAAAAAGCCCTCGCTTCTGCAAAAAACAATGGGTTTGAACATCGTATCAAAGGACACCCTATAGACTGGTTATCAGACAACCCAAAAATCCCTACTGGTGCAGACACCATATGGATGTGTCAGTTTCTTGATTGTTTTTCTAAAGAAGAAATTCTGAAAATATTAAAAGTCTGTGTAGCATCTATGGATGATACAACCGAGCTTCTCATCATGGAAACTTATACCGACAGGCAAAAGTTTGATAATGCTAAATTTATTCTGGAAGCTACATCTTTGTACTTTACAGTTCTTGCCAACGGAAACAGTAAAATGTACAAGTCTACAGAATTAATCGAACTAGTAAATAAGGCTGGATTAGTTATCAAAGAAGATTTAGCTGTAGGTGAATATCATACTATACTTGTTTGCAAAAAAAAGTAATCAATTTATGAAATCAGAGTTTCGTATAAAATCATTTTGTCATGTAAAAAACAATACCATTTCTTTTAATGGCTCTGTTATATATGAAAACCTAGAAAGTCCTGATTTTTTAGCTTTTGCCAAAGCAGCATATAGAAATTTTGACATAAAGTACTCCAAGTTTTTCAAAATGGATGGGTTAAGCAAACTAGCACTTTTAGCTTCGGATGTGATACTGAAAAACGAACATCTGGATTCTCAAAAAGAAAATAATATTGCTATTGTATTCTCTAATAAATCCTCTAGTTTAGACACTGATAGAAAACATCAGAGTTCTATCGAAGATGCAGACAACTACTATCCTAGCCCTGCCATATTTGTATATACTTTACCTAATATTTGTATTGGTGAGATAAGTATAAAATATAAACTTCATTCTGAAAATAGTTTTTTTATCTTTGACAGCTTTAATGCTGAGCATTTATTAAACTATTCAAATAGTTTATTATCAATTGGCAAAGCCGATGAGGTACTTTGCGGATGGGTAGAATATAATGGAACTACATATGAAGCATTTATGTATCTGGTTTCAAAAGAAGGAATAACACAACATACAAAACAAGACATAATAAAATTATATACTATATAACATGGAGGTTTTAAAACAAGAACTTAAGGAAAATATTATTGAGCAATTAAATCTTGAAGATATAACTGTTGAAGATATTGCTGATAATGATATCCTTTTTGGGGATGGTTTGGGTCTAGACTCAATCGATGCATTAGAACTAATCGTAATGCTAGACAAGAACTATGGAATCAAATTGACCGATCCCAAAGAAGGTCGCGAAATTTTTGGATCTATAGAAATAATGGCTAAATATATTACAGAGCATAGAACCAAATAAATTCTAAGATCCCTGAATGAGTAAAGGAGTAGCAATAACTGGAATGGGAGTAGTATCTGCTATTGGAAACAATGTTGCAGAAAACTACCAATCACTTATAAATAGCAACAAAGGAATTTCCAAAATTTCTAAAATTGACACTATCCATAAAAATGATATTATGGTTGGTGAGATTGCTTCTACCAATTCAGAATTAGAACAACAACTGGGTCTTTCTACAGACAACAACTATTCTAGGACAGCATTATTAGGGGCTATTGCCGCCAAACAGGCAGTGCAAAATGCTCAAATCACAAATATCAATAGCTATAAAACTGGGCTGATCTCTTCTACAAGTGTTGGTGGAATGGATATGACAGAGACCTATTATTATGACTATCTTGAAAACAAAAGTTCTCAAAAATATATTGATGGTCATCATGCTGGAGATTCTAGTCAAAAAATAGCAGAACAGTTAGGAATCAAACAAAGTCTAGTTACAACCATTAGCACTGCATGCTCTTCTGCGGCAAACGCTATAATGCTCGGAGCTAGATTGATAAAATCAGGAAAATTAGATCGAGTAATTGTAGGAGGAGCTGATTGCCTTTGTAAATTTACTATTAATGGATTCAAAACCTTAATGATTCTCTCTGACACCTATAATACTCCATTTGATGAAAACCGAAAAGGACTTAATCTAGGTGAGGCTGCTGCTTTTTTGGTACTGGAATCTGATAAAGTTATCTCGGAAGAAAAAAAAGAGGTTTTAGCATATGTAAAAGGGTATGGCAATGCGAATGATGCGTATCATCAAACAGCTTCTTCAGAAAACGGAGATGGTGCTACACTAGCAATGCAAAAAGCACTAAAAGTTGCTAACTATACTGCAAAAGATATCGATTATATCAATGCTCATGGTACAGCGACTGGCAATAATGATTTATCAGAAGGACGCGCTATTTTACGTGTTTTTGAAGATAACGTACCTGATTTTAGTTCTACAAAAGCATATACTGGGCATACATTGGCAGCGGCTGGAGCAATCGAAGCTGTATATGCAGTCCTTGCGCTACAAAACAATATAATATACCCTAATCTGAATTTTAAAACTCAGATGAAAGAGTTTGATATCACCCCTCAATTAGAACTTAAAGAAAAAGAACTACAAACAGTTTTGTCTAATTCATTAGGTTTTGGAGGTAATTGTTCTACGCTGATTTTTTCTAAAGAACAATAATAGTATTGTAGATAAAGAATTAAATATATTATTTAATCACAAAGAAACATGAGTGCAGTCTATATAAGCGGTCTCGGATCGATTTCTTGTCAAAAAACATTTGATAACAATGAGTTTTTAGACGAAATCATTACCTATACAGATACTGTAATAACCGCTGTTAACCCCAACTACAAAGAATATATTAAACCTGCCGCTGCACGTAGAATGGCAAAGGGTATTAAAATGGGCGTTGTAGCTTCTAGAATTGCTCTAAATGATGCAAACAAAGAACAGATTGATGCGATCATTACTGGAACAGGAATGGGGTGTGTAAGGGATTCAGAGAAATTTGTAAGTGCTATTATCGATAATAATGAGCAGTACCTTACCCCTACCTCATTTATACAATCTACTCACAATACAGTTGGCGGGCAAATCGCTCTAGAGCTTCAGTGCAAAGGGTATAATTTTACTTATGTACATGCCAGTGTATCTTTTGAATCAGCATTACTAGACGCCTCTTTACAGCTAGAAAATGACGAAGCCAATACAATATTGATAGGAGGAGTTGACGAACTAGGAGATCATACGGTTGCCATTCATAAAATTGTAAATCATATCAAACCAGAAAAGATAGACTCTACTGCATTATTAAACGCTACAACTGAAGGTGCTGTATTTGGAGAAGGCGCCAACTTTTTTGTAGTCTCAAATAAAAAACAAGCATCGAATTATGCCGAAGTTTTGGCTATAACTACATACAATACTGTTTCTAAAAACAAAATACAGCAACTCGCTCAAGAATTTTTACAAGATAATGGTATAAATATTGGTGACATAGATGCTATTGTACTAGGCAATAATGGTGATGTAAAACACGACTCGTTTTATCATGAGCTTAGCTCAGGAATATTTCAAAACACACAACAAATATACTATAAGCATCTGTGCGGTGAGTTTAACACTGCTTCTTCTTTTGGACTATGGTTAGCATCCAAAATATTAAAAACACAACATTTGCCTGATGTAGTTAAAATCAATAATAAGTCAATAACAAATTATACAACCATTCTATTATATAATCAGTATAGAGGAGAAAATCATAGCTTCACTTTACTACGTAAATGCTAAGTTATAACAAGGTAAACAAAGTAACACTGGTCATCTTTTTGGTTTTGCTAATAACCAATTACTGGATAGATCTACCTATATGGCTTTATTTCTTATTAGCTTTCACATGGTTTAATGTTACCGCATTAGGGTCTTCATTTATACAATGGAATTATCATTTTACATCTCTTAATTCTAATAAAAGTATTACTAAAAAACAGATAGCTATTACCTTTGATGATGGACCAAATCCTGAATTCACTCCACAGGTATTAAACTTATTAAAAAAGTATAATGCTAAAGCTACTTTTTTTTGTATCGGACAACATATTAACACCTACCCTGAAATTGTGCAAGATTGTATAAAGCAAGGGCATACCATAGGTAATCACACTTATTCTCATGCAAATACTTTTGGTTTTTTTGAAACAAAAAAAGTAATCTCAGAATTAAAGCAGACCAATGCAATCGTAAAAGAAAAAATTGGAGTCACTCTACAATTATACAGACCTGCTTTTGGTGTTACTAATCCAAGGATAAAAAAAGCATTACAAGTTACAGGTTTACAATCTATAGGATGGAATGTACGATCTTTGGATACCACCTCTAGAAATGTAAATACGATATTAAAACGAATAACAACTGGTTTGTCTCCAGGTGATGTTATCTTATTACATGATACAAGCGCTAAAACAATTCTTGTTTTGGAACAGTTATTGTTATTTTTACAGCAACAAAACCTAGAATCTGTCACTATAGATTCTCTATTTAAGATAAAAGCATATGCCTAAATTTATTTTTTTACTCCTTTTTATTACTACTACACTAGCTGCTCAAACAAAAATGAGTACTATAGAGGCTAATGCTCTAAAAGAAAAAGTAAAAACTTATGCTTCTACTATAAACACTATTTCTAGTGATTTTACACAGTACAAGCATTTGGATTTTTTGGCCAATGATATTGTTACTTCAGGAAAAATGGCTTTCAAAACCCCAAATATGGTAAAATGGGAATATAGTAAGCCTTTTAAATATTCGGTAGTATTCAAAAACCAATCACTGTATATCAATGATAATGGTAATAAGAATACTATAGACATTGGGTCGAGTGAGCAATTCAAGCAATTGAATAAATTGATCATCAATAGTGTAAAAGGAGATATGTTTGACACCAATGAGTTTAGTATCAATTACTATAAAAAAGGCAAAAATAGCGAAGTCCATTTTAATCCTAGAGACGAGAAATTCAAAACATTTATCAAAGTATTTCATATTACATTTAATACAAAAGGTGATGTTATTGAAGTAAAAATGATAGAGCCATCTGATGATTACACCACTATCATATTTAATAACAGAACAATAAATACACCTCTGGCAGATGAGATATTTGCTAATTAGTTTTTGTTTTCTTTGTGTAGGATGTGCTTCTTATCCAAAAAAAAATAAGTTTGAGAAAAAAGAAACTTCTGATACTTTCCTAAGGAATACACATTTCTCTGATAAGACAGAAGATTATATATACAAAGCATCTATTGATATTTACAAAAGGCATTTTGGAGGTATCTTGATTATAAAAAAAATAAATGATGCAAATCATCGTGTTGTTTTTACGACAGAAATGGGTAATAAAATTTTTGACTTTTCATTTATTGATAATGATTTTACTGTAAATCATATTCTTGATGACTTCAATAAAAAGATATTGATTTCTATTTTGAAAAAGGATTTCAGAACATTGATCAAAGAAAATATGAAACTCACAAATACGTATTCTCATCATGAGGATCTTGTTTTTGAAACCGAAATAGACAAAAAAAAACATTATTATTACCAAACAGATAATAAAATAAGTAAAATCGCCAGAGTTTCCAACGGAAAAGAAAAGGTAGTTTTTACTTTTTCAGAAATTAATGATACTATTGCAAATCTGATTACAATTGAACATAAAGGAATAAAACTTAAAATTAGTTTAAAATCAATTTAATAAAGTACAAACACAATTACCCCTAAGACATAATCTCAACAAATATGCTACTAAAAGATTTTTATAAAACCAATACACTAGAAACTGTTGATAATATCTCTACTGCCACTATCACAATCAATAAAAACCATGAGATTTTCAAAGGTCATTTTCCTGGAAATCCTGTGACTCCAGGTGTATGCATGATGCAAATCATAAAAGAACTGACAGAAGGTGTTGTTGGCAAAGAGCTTTTTATGGAGTCATCTAGTAATATAAAATTTATGGCTATTATAAATCCTGAGAAAACCCCTGATTTGGTGTTGACACTTGATATTACAGAGGAAGATTTGCACTACAAAGTAAAAAATATCACCAAATTTGAAGATACAGTAGCTTTAAAACTTACTACAAAATTCAAGGTAAAATAGTTTTATTATATCAAAACTGACTGATTTTATCTCTATTTACTTAAAAAACCATATAAATGAAATTCTTACTCATATTCGTTTCTCTATTACAATTCACAACATTTTCTATAGATGTGAATATGATTAGAAAAGCATATAAGGTTGCTGCGCATGATAAAACGAAAATAGCTGAGTTAAATAAATTACTTTTTTCGGTAACAAAACAAGACAATGCGACATTAATAGCATACAAAGGAGCAGGAATAGCATTACAAGCCAGACAAAAAAAAACAATTAAAGAAAAAAAACGTCTATTTATTGAGGGAATCTCGTATCTAGAATATGCAATACAAAAGAATCCTAATGCTATTGAACCTCGCTTTATAAGAATAGGAATACAGGAGAATACTCCTAAACTTTTAAAATATAAATCTAATATAGAAGAGGATAAATCATTTCTTCTAAAACATTACAAAACGATAACACCAAAAGTTTTAAAAAAACAAATAGGAGAATACATTTTACAGTCCAAATCTTTTAGTGATAAAGAAAAAGCAGTAATTTTAGTTCCTAAATAAACCGAAACACTTCATTGAGTGATAAACCAGTGTACACAACAGATTGAAGCATTTAATGTATGTGTGATAATCCCTACCTACAATAACTGTAACACATTACGACGAGTTATTGATGGTGTATTACCATATACTTCTAATATTATTGTGGTCAACGACGGTTCTACCGATACGACCCCGAGTATATTAGAAAAATACTCACAGTTACACCAAATTCATATCCCAAAGAATAAAGGAAAAGGCAATGCCCTACGTGTTGGGTTTACGTATGCAACGCAACACGGATTTGATTATGCCATAACAATAGATTCTGATGGGCAACATTTTCCTGAGGATTTATCGACCTTTATGACTACCCTAGAAAATGCTGAGAATAAAAACATACTACTTATTGGTGCCAGAAATATGGATCAAGATAGTGTGCCAAAAAAGAGTAGTTTTGGGAATAAGTTTTCTAATTTTTGGTTTTGGGTAGAGACTGGTATACAGCTTATGGATACGCAGTCTGGGTATAGATTATACCCATTACAGTCACTAAAAAACATAAAATTTTATACTTCAAAGTTTGAATTTGAAATTGAAGTTATTGTAAAAGCTGCTTGGAAAGGTGTAGAGGTACAAAATGTCCCTGTAAGAGTATTATATGATATGACCGAACGGGTTTCTCATTTTAGACCATTTAAGGATTTTACAAGAATCAGTATTCTTAATACTTGGTTGGTTATTGTTACCTTTTTCTATATAAAACCCAGAAATGCCTTTCGTAAAATTAAAAAAAAAGGATGGAAACGTTTTTTTTATGAAGATTTTTTAGAAAGTCATGATTCTCCACAAAAAAAGGCACTCTCTGTTTCTCTGGGGGTTTTTATTGGATTATCACCACTATGGGGGTTTCACTCTGTAATTGTTATTTTTCTCGCGGTTGTTTTACAACTGAATAAGGTAATTGCTTTTGCTTTTTCTAATGTAAGCTTCCCTCCTTTTATTCCATTTATCGTTTTTGCTAGTTTAAAACTAGGAGGTTTTATTTTGGGACACAATTATTCTATTTCGATAGATGAGATTACAGAAAATTATGATTTTCTAAATGATTTAAAAACATATATTATTGGTAGTTTTTCTTTAGCTATTATTACAGCATTAATTCTAGGAACCTTGAGTTACATTATTCTCTCGTTATTCAATAGAAAAAATAATATTTCATAATGGATACGTTTTTTATAAAAGTATATCAAATTATCTTTTCCAAAAAAATATGGAGTAGTATTGCTATGCTTTTCTTATTCTCGGGTTTAATTTTTGTAGCTACAAGAATTGAGTTTGAAGAAGACATTACAAAATTAATTCCTACCAATGATAAAACTAGTGATGCTCAAAAGGTACTGAAGACGGTTAATTTTGCTGATAAAATCATTGTAAATATTATGCTTGATTCTGTAGGTTCTGTAGATGACCTAACAGGTTATGCAACTTCTTTTATAGATAGTATTACCAAAAAATCAGGCACCTATATCAAAAACATACAAGGTAAAATAGATGATGATAATGTCCTTACTACACTAGATTTTGTGTATCAAAACCTACCTCTATTTCTAGATGAGCAAGATTATAAAACAATACATCATAAAATTCAAAAAGATAGTATTGATGCTATAACGAATCAAAATTATAAAACCTTAATTTCTCCTACAGGGCTTGTTGCTAAAAAAACAATCTTAAAAGATCCTTTTGGATTATCATTTATTGCACTCAAAAAACTACAGCAACTTAATATAGGAGATCAATTCACTTTATATAATGGGTACTTACTTACCAAGGACAAGAAAAATATTTTGTTGTTTATCAATCCCGCCTTAGAATCTAGTGAGACCTCAGAAAACGCAAAATTTGTCGCAGATTTATATGATGTCAATTCGCAACTTAACACTACCTATCAAAATAAAGTAAAAAGTGAATATTATGGAGCAACATTAATGGCTGTATCCAATGCACAACAGATCAAGACAGATATTCAAATCACCATCAGCATTGCACTTACGATACTGTTAATCATTTTGGTACTTTTCTATAAAAAGATAACCATTCCGATCATATTATTTGTTCCAACATTATTTGGAGGATTACTGGCTATTGCCTTATTATTTTTGATACGAGAAAAAATATCTGCCATATCATTGGGTATTGGCTCTGTATTACTTGGTGTTACATTAGATTATTCATTACACATCCTTACTCATATAAGAAGTAATAACTCGATTAGTAATTTATATAAAGATATTAGTAAGCCAATTTTAATGAGCAGTCTTACTACTGCTTGTGCATTTTTATGTCTTTTATTTTTGAGCTCTCAAGCATTGCAAGATCTAGGGATTTTTGCCGCAACTAGTGTATTAGGAGCTTCTTTTTTTGCTCTTATTTTTATTCCACAAGTATATCGGGATACATCAAAAAAGAAAAGCAAGAAAACTAGCATTGATACCTTGGCTTCTTATAATCTTCACAAAAATAAGTGGTGTATTATTGGTTTGGCAGTAGTTTTATTACTTAGTGTTTTTACATATAACAACGTCTTTTTCAATAAAGATTTAGCGCAATTAAATTATAAATCAGAGATTCTAAAAGATGCAGAAACACGATTAGATCATTTATTGAACATTGCCAAAAAATCTATGTATATCGCTACCTATGGCAATAATGAGCAAGAAGCGCTAAAAATTAATGATCATATCTATAAAAAGTTATCTGAGCTTAAAGAACAAGATGAGATAATAGATTTTAGTTCTATTGGTGCCTTTGTACACTCAAAAGAAAATCAACGTCAAAAAATTAATTTATGGCATCAATTCTGGAATACACAAACTATACAAAATACCAGAACTAATCTTATAGAAAGTGGAGAAAAACTAGGTTTTAAACACAATGCGTTTCATCCCTTCTATACATTATTAGATAAAAAATTTAATCCTATATCTGTTCAAGATTACACCGCCTTAACAGCTTTTACACTGGATGATTATATCTCTACCAAAAATGATTTTACTACAGTAACTTCTTTGATAAAGGTAGACCAACATAATACAGAAAAAATACGAAACCTCTTTAAAGATAAGCAACAAACGATTCTTATAGATAGACAACATATGAACGAAACTTTTTTAGGTAATCTAAAAAATGATTTCGATACGCTTATAAAATATTCATTGATTGTTGTTTTACTTATTCTATTCATCTTTTATAGAAGTCTTTCTCTTACTATCGTTACTAGTATTCCTATATTTTTGACTTGGTTATTGACTATCGGTATAATGGGGCTATTGGGAATTGAATTTAATATATTCAATATTATTATCTCTACATTTATTTTTGGTCTTGGTATCGACTACAGTATATTTATTACAAATGGATTATTGACAGAGTATAGAACAGGAGAAAAGACATTACCTACTCATAAAACATCTATTATTCTCTCTTTGATTACTACCATTTTGGGAGTAGGGGTATTAATCTTTGCAAAACACCCTGCCTTATACTCTATTTCTATAGTTTCTATCATTGGTATTTTATCTGCTGTTTTTGTTGCCTTTACTATTCAACCTATTCTATTTACTCTTTTTATAGGCAGTAAAACAAAAAGACCCATTACATTGCGATTATTGGTACACTCTACCATCTCTTTTGGTTATTTTGGTATCGGTGGGCTTTTACTCTCTATATGTAGTGTAACCCTGATGAAGATCATTCCTATATCCAAAAAAATTAAAATGAAATGGTTTCATACCATAGTTTCCAAGTTTATGAAATCGGTATTATATTCTAATCCATTTGTAAAAAAAGAAATTATTAATCCTCATAATGAAACCTTTGATAAACAAGCTATTATTATTGCCAACCACACTTCATTTCTAGACATTTTGACTATTGGGATGCTACATCCAAAAATGATATTCCTGGTCAATGATTGGGTGTATAATTCTCCTATTTTTGGAAAAGCTATCCAAATGGCAGGATTCTACCCTGTATCTAGTGGTATAGAAAATGGCTTGGATCATTTACAAGACAAAATAGCACAAGGATATTCTTTGATGGCTTTTCCAGAAGGGAAAAGATCAAATACCAATGCTATAAAACGGTTTCATAAAGGAGCTTTTTATCTTGCAGAAAAATTTAATTTAGATATTATCCCTGTTTTAATTCATGGTAATTCTGAGGTATTGCCAAAAGGCACTTTTATCATCAAAGACGGAAGCATTACTGTAAAAATACTGGATAGAATCACTGCAAAAGATCCTCGTTTTGATGATCTATATTCAAAAAAGACAAAACAAATCAGTACCTATTTTAGAAAAGAATTCAGTGAACTACGAAAAGCAATTGAACAAAGTGATTATTTTCATAAAATCATTTTAGAAGAATACCGATATAAAGGAAATATAACTTACAAAGATGTTTACAAAGATCTTGAGACAAACAAAGAAACCTACTATCGTATTATCAATACAATAGATAAAAAGAATACGGTTATTCACCTTTCTAAAGATTCTGGGCAATTAGATTTTCTAGTATCTTTAGACGCGCCAAATCGCAAGCTTATAAGTTGTATAAAAAATGATGCATTGCGAACTTTGGTAAAAAACAGTTACATAACCAATAATCATAGTAAAATCACAATTACTAACACAATACAAAAAGCACTAGCAGAACAAGCTAAAACACTCATTATAAACCTCCCTGATATAGATAAAAACCAACTAAAATCTATATTAGAACAAAAGTATGATACTATCATTTTATTGAAAGAAGGAATACAGTATTTAAAAAATATTGAGTCAGAATTTTACAAAAATGAACATCATAGTGATAACCTTATTATCTTGAAAACTATAAATGGCACTAAATAAAATGAAAGATCAATATAATGTTGTAA
Source organism: Aquimarina aquimarini (assembly GCF_900299535.1). Classification (GTDB taxonomy): domain Bacteria; phylum Bacteroidota; class Bacteroidia; order Flavobacteriales; family Flavobacteriaceae; genus Aquimarina; species Aquimarina aquimarini. The sequence goes on from NZ_OMKE01000035.1 coordinate 88,114, forward strand.
TTATTGGAAGTGGTCTAGGAGGATTGATCTCTGCTAATATATTGGCAAGAGAAGGGTATAGCGTCTGCATATTAGAAAAGAATAATCAATATGGGGGGAATCTACAAACTTTTGTAAGAGACAAGACTATTTTTGATACAGGAGTACATTATATAGGTGGGCTTTCTAAGGGTCAAAATCTTTATCGATATTTTACTTATCTAGATATTATTGATGATCTAAATCTAAAAAAATTAGATGAAGATGGTTTTGACATCATTACTTTTGGCGAGGATGCTACAGAATACAAACACGCGCAGGGGTATCAAAATTTTATAAAAACACTGCTGGATCAATTTCCTGATGAAGAGAAAGCAATTAGAACATATTGCAAAAAACTAAAAGAAACATGTGATCAATTCCCGCTATATCATCTCAAAAACGGTAAATCTTATATTGAAAACATTGATCTTTTTGAGTTAGGCGCCAAAGAATATATAGATAGCATAACAACCAATAAAAAACTAAAGGCTGTTTTATCTGGCTCAAACCTATTATATGCTGGTGATGCCAAAATCACTCCTTTTTATGTACATGCCTTATCTGTAAATTCATATATCGAGAGTGCATATCGATGTGTCAATGGTGGTGGCCAGATTTCTAAAGCTTTGATTAAAAAACTCAAAAAATTTGGTGGTGAAGCTTATAAATATAAAGAGGTGGTCAAATTTAATTTTGAGGATAAAAAAATAACCTCTGCGATTACAACAGATGGAACCGAAATCAAAGGTGATATCTTTATCTCTAATGTAGATCCTAAACAAACATTAAAACTTATTGGAGAACAAAAGCTTAGAAAATCCTATGTAAATAGGATACAAAAAATAAAAAGTGTGATCTCTGTTTTTAGTGTTTACATTGTACTAAAACCTAAGTCATTCAAATACATAAATAAGAATCATTATCATTTTAAAAATGAAGATAGTGTATGGAACAGTCAAAATTACACGCAAGAAAGCTGGCCTGAGACTTATATGATCTCTATGGGGGTAAATAAAAATATGGATGAATGGGGAGAGAGCATTACAGTAATGACCTATATGCATTATGATGAAGTGGCTCCTTGGGAAAACACTTTTAATACCGTAGCGCAAAAAAATGACAGAGGGCAGACTTATGAGGAATTCAAGGCTCAAAAAGCAGAAACCTTAATTAAAGAAATTGAGAAAAAATTTCCCAATATCAGAAACTGTATTCATGATGTATATACTTCTACTCCGCTATCGTATAGAGATTATATTGGTAATAATCGTGGATCGGCTTATGGGTATATCAAAGATGTAAATAATCCTCTAAAATCTTTTGTTCATCCTCGTACCAAAATCAATAATTTATTATTTACAGGTCAAAGCCTTAATATGCATGGCATTTTGGGGGTAACAATCAGTGCTGTAATTACCTGCTCGGAACTACTGGGTAGAGAATATTTATTAAATAAGATAGTTGAAGCTACTATAAAAAAGGAAGACCCTCTTTAAAATTTAAGGTTACAATCAGTACTAAAAATGCTAAAAAGACAATAGTTATGAACATCAAAAAACGCATAATACCAAGGTTTTTATGCTATCTGGCGTTACCATTTCTACTTATCTCCTGTGGAATTTCTAAATCTTTAAAAGATGTTCCAGACATTAGCGCATATAATAGTGATATTACCCAGCGGATACAACTATCTGACACCACTTTTGTAGCTGGAGAGAGCTTTCTTACCAAAAATAAACAAGGATTATGGGAGTTCTATGTTACAGGAGACCCTCTAGAAAGAGGGTTACTTACAGGGCATCTAACTCAAGAACTATTTCATAATCAAGAACATGCTTTTTTGTCTAAAGTAAATGAACTTGTACCTTCAAAAACAAAACAAAACTTACTAAGGAAATTTTTGGCATGGTTCAACAGAAAAATGTATTTACATGTCCCAGAAGAATATAAAACTGAAATTTATGGTCTTTCCAGATATGCCTCTGATACTTATAATCATATTGCAGATCCATATTTGAGGATTCTTTATTTACATGGGGCTCACGATATTGGTCATGCGTTACAAGATCTCGCCCTAGTAGGGTGCTCATCGTTTGCTGCCTGGGGAGATAAAACTGAAGATGGAAGCTTGATTATTGGCAGAAACTTTGATTTCTATGCTGGAGATGATTTTGCCAAAGAGAAAATTATTGCCTTTACAGCTCCCAATCAAGGACACAAATTTATGTCTGTAACTTGGGGAGGAATGATTGGTGTTGTCTCAGGTATGAATGAGCACGGACTTACTGTTTCTATCAATGCTGGGAAATCAAAAATTCCATTAATAGCCAAAACTCCTATATCTATTGTTACTCGAGAAATTTTGCAATATGCATCTACCATAGAAGAGGCTATTGCAATCGCAAAAAAAAGACAGGTTTTTGTTTCTGAATCAATATTTGTAGGAAGCGCAAAAGATAAAAAAGCAATCTTAATAGAAGTGTCACCAAAGAATTTTGGAGTATACGAGGTACCTAACTCTAATCAACTTATTTGTTCTAATCATTTTCAGAGTAAACCCTATGCTAATGATAAAAAAAACAAAGCGCATATCAAAGAAAGTCATTCACAGTACCGCTATGAACGGATGCAGGAGTTATTGCAACAAACCCCTAAATTAACTCCAAAAATTGCTGTTGATATCTTACGAAATAAAGAAGGGCTAGATAACAAAAAAATTGGATACGGTAATGAGAAAGCACTCAATCAATTATTAGCACATCATGCTATTGTTTTTAAACCTGAACAACGATTAGTCTGGGTATCTTCAAACCCATACCAATTAGGAGAATTTGTGGGGTATGATCTAAACAAGATATTCAAAAACTCATATAAAAATGCAAAAAACACAACGCTTGCAGATCCACACCTTACTATAGAAAAAGATTCTTTTCAATATACTACAGCATATAAAAACTATGAGCGTTACAGGCAATTGAAAGATACAATTAGTACTGCTATCAATACAAAAAAAAGTCTTTCTCCTGATATTCTCAAAAATATACAAGATAGTAATCCTCAATATTGGGAAGCCTATTATATTGCAGGCAGATACTATGAGCAACAAAAAAACTATATTGCTGCCTTACGAGCTTTTCAACAAGCAAGTACAAAAGAGATTACTACGTTTCAAGATCAACAAAAAATTGAATCGTATATCAAAAAATTAAAAAGGAAGGTAAAAAAATGATTCCCGAAATAGAAAAAGCATCACTGGATCAGATCAAAATGATACAGGAACAAAAACTAATCGAATTAATGCAGTATCTATCTGATCATTCTGCATATTATCAAGGAGTTTTTAAAACCCACAAGATACTTCCTTCTTCTATCAAAACGCTAGACGATTTGGTGACCATTCCTGTTACTACAAAAGAGCAACTACAACAATATAATGATGACTTTATCTGTGTTGATAAACGTGATATTATAGATTATGTTACTACTTCTGGAACTTTGGGAGAACCTGTTACATTTGCTTTGACAGACAATGATTTAAAGCGTCTTGCTTATAATGAGGCTATTTCTTTTGCTTGCGCAGGGGTACAGCAAGATGATATTTTACAATTGATGACCACTATTGATCGTCGCTTTATGGCAGGGTTAGCTTATTTTTTGGGTGCGCGAGAACTGGGAGCAGGAATTATAAGAGTAGGTGCAGGAATCCCCGAATTGCAATGGGATTCTATCCTCAAATTCAAGCCTACCTACCTTATCGTAGTCCCTTCTTTTTTATTAAAACTTATTACCTATGCTAAAGAACATAATATTGATCTTAATTCCTCTGGAATAAAAGGTGCTATTTGTATCGGTGAGTCTCTTAGAGATCAAGATTTTACGTTGAATACGCTTGCAAAAAAAATAAAAGATCGCTGGAATATAGAATTGTACTCTACTTATGCCTCTACAGAAATGAGTACTGCATTTACAGAATGTAGTGAGCAACAAGGAGGACACCACCACCCTGAACTTATCATTGCAGAAATTCTAGACGATCATAATGTTCCTGTTTCTCCTGGAGAAACAGGAGAACTTACCATCACCACTTTGGGGGTAGAGGCAATGCCTTTATTACGGTTCAAAACTGGTGATATGGTCAAAGCACATACTACACCTTGTGGGTGTGGTAGAACTACGATGCGATTAGGCCCTGTAGTAGGAAGAAAAAGACAAATGATTAAATACAAAGGAACTACTTTGTATCCTCCAGCGATGTATAATATTCTTAATGATTTTAGTGAGGTAGATAATTATATCATAGAGATTTCTCATAACAACATTGGTACCGATGAAATCCTAATCAAAATAGCTGTACAATCTCCTACAGAAGAATTATTGCATGATATAAAAGATCATTTCAGAGCAAAACTTAGGGTTTCTCCAAAAATCGAATTTCATGACAAGCAATATATTCAGAAATTGCAATTTCCTAAATTGAGTAGAAAACCTGTCATCGTTATTGATAAACGATAAGAGCTAAAACAAAAGTAGAAGTATAAAGAATGAAAACTACTTCCTAACATTAACCATTTGTATATTCTCTATTCATCTGCTAGCAACTTCTTTTTATCAAAACCTTTAAATATCAAAAACAACCCTAGAAATAATTCTAAAAATGCTGTTGGTACATTTAAAACCAAATATTCTGTTGTAATGATTTCTACAACTTGAAATAAAACTAAAATACTTGCTAATAAAGACAAGGTTGTCCCTAATAATCCCCATATAGAAATCCATTTGGGAACTAATTTTGATTTTATCAGTAAAGTATACATCATAAAATTACTGACACATAAAGTCAAAATCATGAATACATGGTTTATATAATCACGTGTAATTTTAAGCATATTCCCTACGATCTCAACACTCAAAATAGCATTGGGTAAGTCTTTTGTAAATTCTTGGCTCAACGCTAAAATTGACAACAATACTATGGTGCCTATTACTACAAGTGTTGATGCTATTATTCTAAAACTCAAAAAACCAATCGATAAAGCGGCTCCAAATCTTTTGACCATAGGATATAACAATATCCCAACACCTACATATATCAAAGACATCATAAATTGTGAAGCTGCCCCCAAAAGTACTTGATAGGTATTTGTAGAAGCCTCGATTAGATACTTTTCAGAATCAACTGCTGGAGTAATACTAAAGATACCAGCGACCATACTTGCTATAAATAATACCCCTATTAACGCACTTTCTCTTTTTATCGAATTCATGGTTTCTTTTTATACTACAATATACTATTCATTTACTGTTTTTTGAGGGTTTCTAATTTTATAAGATACATCATATTCTATTCGTAATAGAGTCCAAATCTTCTAGATTTCAGGTGATGTATTGATTGATAACGATATGTTATTAGAGCTTTTTTATTTTTCAGATTCTATTTTTTCAAGTCTTGATTGTAATTCTATAAATTTTTTATTTAGTAAACTTAATTCCTCATTCTTTTTTTCAAGCTTTTCAATTTTTGAATCTTGAGATTTTAGTTTTTTATCTTGTTGTATGGTATATAGTGTTAACTCTTCTATTTTTTGTAGTAGTCTAGCATCCATTTGCCCTAAAAAAAACCCATCTTTTTTCACTTCTTCTGCACTCGGTATATCTTTTAAATGTCCTTTTTCTTTGATATGAGTTTCCACTTCTTGTAAAGTCGGGAGTACATATTCTTTATCAAAAACAAAATCTGCCCATTGTGCATGTAAGGCTACTTTTACTTCTTCGGCAGCAATTCTCCCTTTTACACCTAGTTTAAAACCTTTCGTATTTACGACTCCAATACCAACATCACCAGTATTTGTAATTCGAAATCTTTCAACATTATTAGTCCCTATAGAAAAACTCTTATTAGCGATTGTTCCTAATATCATATTTCCATTAGAGTACATAGTATTTCCATCAAGATATAAACTTGATTCATTATCCTGAATTCTTAAACCTGCATTAGCAGGAGTAACCGATGGAAAACCTCCAGTGGTTGCATTTCTATAGATATGAACAAGTCCGTTTGATGGTGATCTAGTACCAATACCAACATTACCAGCATTTGTAATTTTAAATCTTTCAACATTATTAGTCCCTATAGAAAAACTCTTATTAGCGATTGTTCCTAATATCATATTTCCATTAGAGTACATAGTATTTCCATCAAGATATAAACTTGATCCATTATCCTGAATTCTTAAACCTGCATTAGCAGGAGTAACCGATGGAAAACCTCCAGTGGTTGCTTTTCTATAGATATGAACAAGTCCGTTTGATGGTGTTCTAGTACCAATACCAATCTTGCCTCCTAAGTCATTTAAGATAATATCTCCACTATAAATACTATCCTTTTTGCTTCGTATAAAAAGGTTCCCATCAGGAGCCTGATGTTCTAATACAAAATGATTGTTATTATCTCCAGATGTTCTAATCTTAAATTTATTTTCAAATTGAATTCCATTAGCAGCACCTAAACCACCTAAATGTAGTTTTGTTTCTGGGTTAATTGTTCCTATACCAACATTTCCATTTGCTAATTCAGTAATCTGTGATTGTGCCTTCACTCCAAAAGTGATTCCAAATATTACTATGTATAATAGCCTTGTTTTCATTACTATGTTTATTTTCTATTTATATAGATATATGTCTTCGATCTTAAAATTGTTACCTTATAATACTATAAATAATTACTAGTACTTGCCTTCATATTCACTTAGTTTCATTCTATTTCTTGAATTTTAAGCACAAATTCATCGAATAACTTTTGTTCGTTTTGTTTTTCTTTTGATATTTCTGATATTTATAATAACATATTTTATCATTTACTAGCTATTATACCTTTATCTCTAGTTCTTTTTTCAGCAATCCTTTTCCTCCTGCCATTAAGCTTTTTATTTTTTTGTTTTCAATTAATAAATCCACAATTATTAAACTTGGTGATGGTTCTTTCATGTATTTACCTTGTTGAATATAAAAACGTTTTTTCTTATTTTTTAAAACATCAAATAAATAACATGCAAGTGGTCCCGCAGCCATTCCTGTTCCTGCTTCCTCTAATATACCATACCGTGGCGCAAACATTCTTGAGGTAGCATCTTTTTTTGAATCCTCTGTTTTATTAGAAAACACATAATATCCTATCAGATCAAGTTCTTCGCTTATAGTATTTATTAGATTGAAATCGGGAGTTATATTCTTTAAAACTTCAATATCCTTTACTGGAATAATAACAAATGAATTTCCTGTATTTACTAGTTTAATAGGTACATTGGATATGAGATCTGTTTTTTGTAATCCTAAAGATTCTAGAATTACATTTTCTTTGTGACTCATATCTAAATAACTAGGTGCTAACTGTTCCATAAAGGCTAGGTCACCTGTTAATTTTATTTTTCTTCTACCATCTATAGTTTCTTTTGAAGAATTATTACTCTGTACAGCTCCTATTTGTTGTAAATATGAAAATGTTGCTACAGTAGCATGCCCGCAGTGTGCTATTTGTTTGGTTGGCGTAAAGAAATCTAGCTTAAAATCTTCTGTATTGGATTTTGAAACAAAGGCCGTTTCAGATAGCCCTACTTTTTTTGCAATGGCAAGTTTATTTTTAGCAGATAATTTATCCGCATTCAATACTACTCCTGCAGGATTACCTCCTTTATCATTTTCTACAAAAGCACTTAGTATATGTACTGTAATTTTTTTTGAATCGTCCATGTTAATCATTTTTTTGAATTGTTATACCTAATGGACGTTTGGGGTAAAGAAAAGACGTAGCTTATTTTAATTATCTTCGAAGTCTATCAATTTTCCTGAGTTATCGGATTCTACATTTGGGCAATCCAAAATATTTTCTTTCAAAATTCTTCTTGCTTTTTGAACTCTTGATTTTGTTCCCGAATAAGATAATTTTAAATGTTCTGCCAGTTCTTTTTGAGAATAATTTTTAAAAGATGTTAGAACAATTACTTCCTTGTGTATTGAAGTAAGATTCTCTATTTTTTTAGCAATGCAATTACTTAGTTTTGAATACTCAAAATTATCACTTTCTACCTCTGGAATATCTAAATCATCTATAGGTAGGTTTTTTATTTTTACTTTTCTGAAATGATCAAAAATTGTATTCCTAGTAATTTGATATACCCAGGAAGTAAGCTTAGAGCTATGTTGTAATTGATGGATTTTAGTTTGAATTTTTAAAAAAACCTCTTGATGAATATCTTTTGTTATTTGTTCATCTTTTATTTTTTCTAAAATAAATCGATAAATTTCTTCATGTAAGTCAACCCAAATAGTATTGATTTCATTTTTCATCTTTTTTTAGCGTCTATAAAATGTAACATGATTAAATATACTATCTTTTTTTGTTTAATCCGCGATCAAAATTTTGTAGAATACCTCTTAATATTCTCACACCAAAATCGGTCTTTATTCTTATGTTATACCAATAATATACTCTTCTGGTTTCTTTTTTCTATATCGTAAAACTTTGACAGGAAGAGGAGTTGGATTATCACTTGTCAATGTAGCATTATACGTATGGCCATTTACCACATATTTATAAATATGAATATACTCTACACTCCTTGTCATAACTTGTTTACTGAAAGTTTGCTCAAAAGATTTTACTGTTGATTCCCCTACTAATGTTCTGTTGAATATTGCTTTTATTCTTGGCCAACGTTTCTTCACCTTGATACGACGCAATTCTTCATATGCCTCCCTTTTCTGTTTCCGTTCCCATTGAACTGCTCTTGTCTGCACCTCATCACCTTCTCCTGTAAGTTTTATAAGTGTAATTTCTGCATGCTCAGCTATTGCACTCATATAGCTTTCTATAGTAGCGTTTTGATGTGTAATTTTGATCATCTTTTTTACTAGAGGGATCGCTTTTTGATCACCTCTAGTACCAATAATAGTTAGTGCGGTTTTAACTACTTTTTCTAAGGGATGGTCTAACAGTTTGTATAAAAAATTCTGTGCACGAGTATCTCCTTCCTTTAATCTTTTATGTAGCCATCGGTACAATGCATTTTCTACAAATGGATTATCGGCCGATAACATATCAAATGCATGTTGATAAAGATCATCATCATTATACATGGGTGATTTTCTATCTACTTCATAAATAACCCATTTCTCATTGGGTGCAAAACATTTATTTATCGTATTGTTTGACTCATAAAGTAAGGTTCCATCTTGTGTCCAATATCGATCCCTACTATTTAATCGATCATACTCTCTAATTAATACCCCTTGAGGATTGTATTTACGAAAAAAATAATCCCCAGCATGCTCATTATTTCTTGAATAGCTTGATAAGGTTCCTGATTCATACCACTTGAACTTCTCTTTTATCGCTTCGTCTTCTTCATAATACCCATCTTTGGCTAATTGACCATTTGTATGAATCTGCACACACCTTCCGTTTCGAACGCCACCTCTCATTGTATCTTCACTTATTAATCCTCTAAATTCAGACCATGCAACTCCATTAAATGGCTTTTCATTATAATAATATGATCCTTCATCCAAAATATATGGATCTTGCACATACTCTAAATCATTATAGCTAACACGAGGTTTTTCAGTAAAAAAAGGAATTCTTATTTTTTCTTTTTTCTGTAAACTCATTGCTTTTCTTCTTTTTAAACAATTCATGGATTATACCATTTTCACCTTATTGATATACAAACCTAATTGATTTCTTATTAAGTAAGAATTATTCACAATAAGGATTGAAACCTTTATCTTTTTTCGATGTATTTATCTATTAAAAAACAATTTACTTCTGCTTATAGGAACTTATCGAGTTGTCTTTCTTTAATCATTTCTAATTACATTATCATTTTCTATTTATCTTTATAGAAACACCATTCATCGGAAGTAATACGCATTTCGCCGAGAGAACAATTATTTCCTGCAATAAAAAGAACATCTTTATTGTTGCTGGAAAATAATTTTTAACTTAACTTAAAACACTAAAAACAATGAGTTTAACTTTTTTATTAATTGATGATGATGAAGTAGAACGATTAAAATTCGCACGAGTACTGCAAAAAAACGGCTATACACACAAACTGATAGAAGCAAAAAACGGAGAAGAGGCTTTACAACACTTAGAAAACAAAGAACAGCTACCTGATTTGATTTTATTAGACCTTAACATGCCAAAGATGAATGGTCTCGAATTTCTAAAAATCTTAAAATCTGATGCTGCTCTTAAATATATTCCAGCAGTTATTCTAAGTACATCTAATAATCATAGTGATCTAAAGGGCTGTTACGAAATAGGAATTACAGGATACATTGTAAAACCATTGAAATATCAGGATTATGAATATAAAATAAAATGTCTGGTAGAGTATTGGAGTATCAATGATCTTGTGCAATTATAATTTTTTAAGTATCGACGTATTATGAAAGGTATTGTATTTACAGAGTTTTTAGAATTGGTAGAAGATAAATTTGGATTGGATGTAGTTGATAAAATCATACAACAATCCAATCTCCCATCACAAGGAGTATATACAGCAATAGGCACCTATAACTTTTCTGAAATGTTAAGTTTATTGAATCATCTAAGTGAGCATACACAATTGAGTATTGATGACCTTCTTTTGGTCTATGCTGAACATTTTTTTAGTGTATTGGTGACTAGTTATTCTGGGTTAATAAATATGTATTCTGATCCTATCGAGTTATTATCCTCTATAGAAAATCATATTCATGTAGAGGTAAAAAAAATATATCCAGATGCAGAGCTACCCACCTTTGAAATACAAGAAAAAACAACATCCAAACTCGTCATGATATACAAATCAAGTAGAGCAATGTATAGCTTTGGACTAGGATTAATGCGTAAAACTTTTGAGCATTTTGATGCTACTGCAAATATAACCATGGAGAAACTAATGTCAGACGGAACAGAAGTAAAATTTAGTATCGTTAAAACAAATGGGTAATGACGAAATACATATTTTAAAAAGGGCTTTACAGAGAGAAAAATCGGCACGTAAACAGGCTGAAAAAATTCTTGAACAAAAATCAGGAGAACTCTACGATATTACTCAAAAACTAAAAAAGGCTAACAAAAAATTAAAAGATCAGGTAGGGAAAAAAGAATCTGAACTACAAGGAGTATTTGACAACTTGGTCGATGCATATGTACTTATGGATATATCTGGTAATGTTCTAGAAATGAATGATACTGCAAAACAGCTTTTTGGGTATGATATCGCACAAGAAAAACTCAATGTGGTAGGGCTTATCTATAAAGATGATTATCGCTATGCTATGGAATCATTTCAAGAATTGATTACAAAAGGTTCTTTTTCTGATTATCAAGCCAGAGTATATACTAAAAAAATTGGGGTAAGAACTGTACACATTAATGCCAGCCTTATCAGAGATAAAAACAAAAAACCAATAGGTGCTCAAGGAATTGTTACAGATATCACAGAGAAAATTGAGCAAAAACAAATATTCGAAGAGCAAAAAAAACAATTATCTATTATAGTAGAAAACTCTTCGTTGGGGATTGTATTAGCTCAATTTGGTAAAATACTTCAAACTAATAAAGCTTTTCAAGATTTATTAGGATATACTAAAGAAGAGTTACAACAAAAAGAGGTTAAGGATATTTCTGTAAAAGATGAATATGTGTCTGTTGCTGATGATCTCGAAAAAGTGTATACAGGGCAGATCGATAACTTATCTATAAACAAAAGGTATAAAAAAAGAGATGGCACTTCTTTTTGGGCAAAAACTAATATTTCTGCTGTACGAGATCATAACGGAAACATCAAATACCAAGTAGCTCTTATCGAAGATATTACCGAACATCTAGAATCTGAAAAACAACGTGATTTATTGGTGAAAAAATTAGAACGTAGTAATAATGACCTCAATGATTATGCACATATTGTATCTCATGATCTAAAATCTCCTTTGCGTAGTATGAATGCACTTATCACATGGTTAAAAGAAGATTATGAAGACACTCTTGATGATGATGCTCATAAATCGCTAGATATGCTACTAAAAAAAGTAGATAAAATGGATCACCTAATCAACGGGATTCTAAAATACTCTAGTATTGACAAACAGGAACATCCTAATAAAAATATTGCGCTCAACGATATTCTGACTGATATAATAGATGTTATTCATATTCCTAATCATATCTCTATATCTATCCCTCAAAACTTACCTATTATCAAAGGAGATAAGTTTAGACTACAACAGCTATTTCAGAACCTAATCAGTAATGCTATAAAATATAACAATAAAGAAAAAGGAACTGTAAAAGTCTCTTGCAAAGATCAAGAGGATTTCTGGGAATTTGCCATTTCTGATAATGGACAAGGTATTCCTAAAAAATATCATGATAAGATATTTCAGATATTTCAAACATTAGATGATAAAAAAGAATCTACTGGAGTGGGGCTATCAATAGTAAAAAAAATTATTGATCTATATAATGGTTATATATGGATTGAATCGCAAGAAGGAATTGGAACTACTTTTTATTTTACTTTAAAAAAATAACCTATGAACGAGACCCCTAACCTTATTTACATCAAAGAACTTTCTGCTGGCTCTCAAGAGTTTGAACAAAAGCTGATTGCTATTGTAAAACGAGAATTCCCAGAAGAAAAGAATGAGTTTTTTACTAACTATGCCTCAAAAGCATACTTAATGGCAGCAGAAAATGTGCACAAACTGAAACATAAAATAGGAATGCTAGGTTTTGAATCAGGCTATCAGATCACTATAGATTTTGAAGAAGGTTTAAAAAAGAATGATACTTCGTTATATTCAAAATTTATAGTAATTTTAGATACCATAGAACATTTTCTTAAAACGCTTTAAAAAACCAACTTATATGAACTGCATAATTATAGATGATGAAGAGACTTCTAGGTTTATTATAAAACAACTATGCTCACAAGTAGAGGAGCTAAATGTAAGTCAGGATTTTCCTAATGCAATTCAGGCTATCAAGTTCTTAAACAAAGAAGCTATAGATCTTATATTTCTAGATATTCACATGCCTGATTTTACAGGGTTTGATTTTATAGATACCTTAAAAAATCCACCACAGGTAATCCTAACTACTTCTGATAAAAAATTTGCTCTTGAAGCTTTTGAATATGATTGTATTGTAGATTATTTGGTAAAACCTATTACTTTGCCTCGGTTTCTAAAAGCAATTCAGAAAGTAGAAAGTACTCCAAAAACCACACCTGTAATAGAAAAGGCTGCTGAAACCACCACTACAAATCAAACCGAAAAAAACGAACTCTATATAAATATCGATCGTAGATTGATTAAAATAAATATCCCCACAATCAATCTGGTAGAAGCCAAAGGGGATTATGTTTTAATCAAAACAGAAAAACAGAATTATACGGTACATTCTACCTTAAAAAAAGTAGAAGAAAAACTACCCGATGATCTTTTTCTAAAAGTACATCGCTCTTACATAATAAACATCAAAAAAATTATTGATATAGAGGATAACAGCGTTCTTATTGCAAAAGATGTGGTTCCTGTAAGTCGCTCTAATCGCCCTGAATTAATGAGACGATTAAACTTACTGTAACCATCTTAAAACCAAAACATATAATATAATCAACATAATTTTTTAAATAAAACTGTGTTGAAAAACTTCTTACACCTATCTAAATTATTAGGTATTTCATTTTTTTGATTTCACCTAAATATATTGTACACCAAATTTTAAACCCCAATAAAATATTATCTTATAACTTATTCAACCTCCTACACAATCAACTCATCTACAACAAACTACAGCTTATCGAATTATCTTCTCAAAAAAGCAGGTATCCATTAGTTTTGACTATCAGAACACTAAACCCATACCGCAATGAAAAAAATAACTACTCTTCTCGTCCTACTAATTACTTTTTCTATATACGCCCAACAACCTTTTGATTGTGATGAAGGTAATTTTTATCAAGTGATCTCTGGTGTAATGAAAGCTTATGACCCTATCACGGGTTCATATTCTGATGGATTACATAGCTATTCTTCTTATAATGCGGGTGGATATAATGTGGTTGACAACTATTTATATGCTATCAAAAAAAGCGATAAACACTTACTGAGAATAGCAAAAGACATGGTAGTTGACCTAGGAGCTGTAACTCCATCAGGAACAGTAGTCTTTGGTGGTGGATATGCAGCAGATGTTGATCCAGATGGAAACTTATGGGTTTTTCAGAATACTACCAAAAATACGTTTCATAAAATAACAAATTTAAAAGATTATGACGGCACATCCTCTCCTGTTTTTGAGGTTATTACAGCTGATCAAACGTCCCCTAGTACATGTGCCGATATCGCATACATCAATGGTGCTTTTTATGGAGGTAGCAGAGGAAAATTATACAAATGGGATCTCTCATCTGGAACTCCTATGTTTTCTAGTAAAGATGTAACCAATCTTCCTAGTAGTACATTTGGAGCAGCTTATGCAGATGTCAATAATCGACTGTATTTATCAGACAATAGTGGCGGACTTTATCTAATAAATGACTATACGAGTGATACTCCTACAGCAACATTACTAAATCTTACCGAAACTACAAACTCTAATGATGGCTTTAAATGTGCTAGTGGTATTTCTCCCCTAGATAAAGATCAAGATGGTGCTTTGGATTCTATGGATATCGACAGCGATGGTGATGGAATCACAAATACCGTAGAATGCAATGGTATAGACCCTTATGGGGATAGTGATGGTGATGACCTGTACAATTACCTAGATAATGATACTAGTGGTAACGGAGATAATGTTGTACAGGATGATTTTGACAGAGACAGTGATGGGATTCCTGATTTCTTTGATATTGATTCTGATAACGATGGCATATATGATATTGTAGAGGCAGGACAAGGTGATAAAGACTCTAATAATGACGGAATTTATAATGGACTAGATGCCAACTTTATAGACACAGATGCAGATGGATTAGCAGATGCTTTTGATCCAGATCAAACTGGTACAAACCTACAACTAATTGATACCGATAATGACACTATCTATGATTGTTACGATATTGATTCTGATAATGATGGAATTGTAGACCTTATAGAAGGGCAAGATGCTACTTCTTATCTTGGATTATCTAATACCGATGTTGATAATGATGGATTAGATGATGCTTTTGATTCTGATTATGGAGGAACAACAAACGGTACAATCAATACAGATGGCACAGATACTTATGACCACCTCGATACAGATTCTGATAATAATGGTATATCAGATAGTACTGAAGCATATGACAGTGATGGTGATGGAGTTGCTGAAACTACTTTATCAGGAATTGATAATGACCAAGATGGGCTGGATGATAGCTTTGATTTAAGAAAAAGTAGTTTTTCTACTGATAATGGTGGGCAGACTCCTGAGAGTTTTCCTATCCCAGAAATTTGCGATAGATATAATTATCTTGGTAGTTTCTCTACCGACGGAACCCCACAATATCTTGACGGGCAAGATGTCGTAACTCAAGAAACGATAGATATGATTAATGGCGCTTTGCCAGAAGGATATCCTGTACCTGATTTTAATCCACACTATATTACATCTGGATATGATACTGATGTGGTGGTACAAGAACAAGCTGATATATGGGTTACTTTTGTAGGAGAAGGAGCGGGATATAGAAATACATTAGGGTTTTATACCTATGACACCAATACTCCTTCTTCATCTATTCCAGCACCAGAAGATATTACGATTATTTTTCCTAACGTATCTGCAGTAGGTAGTGGTGGCGGGTTACAGATAGGCGATAAAGTAAAAATAGGAAGTTTCCCCCCAAATACGGGTATTGGATGGGTATTATTGGCCAATGCGTGGGAAAATAATTGTGTTGGAACAGGATACTGGCAATTATATTCTAATCCTGATTATAACCCAGAGAGCGATGCTACACTAAGGTATCATAATGTATTGCTATCAGATCCCGATAACGAAAGAATTATTTTAGGATTTGAAGATATAAGAAGAGATTATGCCTCTTGTGATCAAGATTTTAATGATGCCTTATTCTATATCACAGCAAGTCCATACACCGCAATCACCACAGATAATTATGTAGATATTGATACTGCAACCGATGTAACTTCTGCTAATAACGGGGGATTAGAAAGCAACGGGGATTTAGCAAATCTGATCGCCCAACGAAATTTTAATCGTACAAAAACAAACCGTGTTTTTAATACAAAAAAGGCACAACAAAAGTTTCAACCAAGTGTAAAATCATATAAATCCAGTAATGGCGAGGATTTAAGTACTTATTTCCCAGAGACAGGAATCTTTAAAACAGAATCTACCTATGTATCGAGTCCTGATGATTTATTGGGGATCACAAATGCAAATGCTGTATTCTCTGTAGATTACTATAACGGACAAGAAAGAGTGGCTGCTGCACTAGCAACATCAACAGAAGGAACTGTTTATGACCATTCAAAAACAATTTGTGATCGATTAAATGGCTCTAAGTTATTAGATGTAAGAACTGTAAACATAAAAAAGCATACTCTAATAAGTACAAGAATAGAGAGAGCTACTGGCGAAATAGAATACGCAATCGCTTTTTCTATCAAAAAAGGAGAATATGAAAATGAAATCTATAGTTTATGGAATATAGACAACTACCCAGAAGGAGATTATATTAATTTTCAAGTATGGGGAGGTTCTGTACCACAAGTTGCAAATATTGCAAATCATATTCTGGATTCCTTTTTAACAAATAAACCACTACGAAGTCATAAAACCAATAAAACAGTGCCTACAGTATTTGTAGAAAAAGGATCGTATCGTAATGGAAAACTCATACTTAATATCGTCAATAAATTTGGTGCAAGTCATATCAATTTCTCAGGAAACATAAGAGCAACCGAACTATCAGAAGAACGTAATATGACTCAAACAATAGCACTGTCTGGAGCTTATAATGAACAAATAAGCATAAATACTGGAAACCTTTTTGATATAGGATTCTCTATTGCAACAGAAGATTCCTCTCAACTAGATGCCCTTTACCTAGCCGATGGCCCTTGGGGTATAGATTATCTAGATCAGGGAGCAGTTATCCAAAATTTTGAGATCACACAACACAACCCAGAAATCAAAGACAATAGCTATACTATAGAACGTAATGCCGTAGTAGAAGGCGAAGTAAAAGAAACTATAAACTTATTCAGAAATATTCTGGCAGGTGAACTTACACTGGATGTGTCTGATTATGATGCAATACAATTTGACATGCAAGCTGATAAGGATATAGAAATCATATTAGTAACCGAAAATCTAACGGATTGGAATAATAGGCTGAGATATACAATTGATGCTTCTTCAGAAAATAAGACATATACCCTTTCTTTTTCTGATTTCTCTAACGGTAGCAAAAGTAAAGAGGGTATAGGAAATATACGAAGCGTTGTATTTTCTATTCAGGGAGATTACCAAAACTTCTCTCCATTCTATCTAGAGGTGGCTAATCTTGGTTTTACAAAAATACCAACGACTACTCCTGACCTTGAGCCTGAAAGTGAAAACGAAGAAATTGCTCTTGCAGAAACAATAGAACAAGTTACAATAACTCAACTTAGCAATTACCCTAACCCATTCAAAAACAACACAACGATCCAAGTGCCTCATACACACGATGCATTAGAAATAACTGTAGTAGATATGCTAGGAAGAATCGTTCGACAAGGAAGTATTGTGACCAATAATAATACTTTCATTTTTGAAACAAAAGACCTTACGTCTGGGGTATACTACTATATTCTCAGAGGAGATAACAAGCAACAATATAAAGGTAGTTTTTTGATACAATAATTATTAAGATTGGTTTTTTTTCAGGATTTGGGTAATAGCGAGGATAATTATACATATTATCCTCGTTATTTTTTATTTTTCTACCAAACCTCAAAAAAATCAATAACTAACACATAATCAATAAGTTAAATCTATTTCCTTTCTTTTTATTCTTAGTAGATCAGAATACAATTCTCATATTTTTTTATTTTTTTTTTAGCCAGTTTCAAAAAATGGTACTTGTGCGCTGTAATATTGCATAAGAAATTTAGTCCAATGACACAGATTTATAAAAAACCATTTTTTGCAACCTTGATTTATCTTAAAAAATCTATTAAAGTAAATCAATTATCAAAAAAATAAATCTGCCTTTAAATTATTTGTATGAAAAAACGACTTTTAGGTATTCTAATTCTGGTACATGCTATGACTTTTGGTCAAGAAATTACTGGATCCAACCCTCTTAAAGAAACTTTACAGGTTTTTCCAGTTACACCAGAAGCATCTTCACTAGGTAGCTATGGGAATGTTCCTGTAAATTTAGCTTCTGGTAAAATCAACTACACAGTTCCTCTTTATACTATAAAAATTGGTGATTTTGAATGGCCAATCTATTTATCTTACAATTATAATGGGTTAATCACAGAGGAAGATCACCCAATGACAGGAATGGGTTGGGACCTTATCGCAAATGGATATATCATTAGGCAAGTTCGCGGTATGGATGATGATTTTGGTAATCAAGCATACAAAGACAATACTATTGTCCCTTTTTTAAAAGGAGATTTTAACCATCTTTCACTGGCAGAAGTTGATAAAATTCGATATCAGATATATGACAATGTAGCCAACAGAAATTATGATAGTCAACAAGACAAATATAGTATCAATGTTCCTGGATTAGATGGTAGTTTTGTCTATAATGAAAAAGGAGATATTGTATTCATTAATTATAAAAATTATAACATTGTTAAAACTGCTAATACCTTTAAAATCACAAATGAAAAAGGGATTATCTATCATTTTGATATATTTGAAACAGCAACCTATGATTATTATGCTTTCAATGAGACAGTAAGCTACTCTGTTCCTGTAAACTATTTATTAACCAAAGTACAGTTGCCCAATAATAAAGGGAATATTGTTTTTGAATATGCTCCTACAGAAGTATATACCAAACGAGTAGTATCAGAATCTCAAACATCAGGAGTGGCTGTAGCTACAGAAACCAAAACAGGATATACTTTTGGAACACTAACCCGTAATAGACTTAATAAAATCATTTTCCCTAATGGAGAAGTAAGGCTTAGCACTACTAGTTCTATAGATGAAAGTATTGCTACTTTAGCCCTAAATAATATCTCTGTATGGAACAATAGTAAACAAATTGTTAACTATGATTTTACCTATGATAGGCCTGACAAAAATAGAAAAACACTCATAAAAATAATCAAAAGCAATGCAGAAATGACTCTCCCATGGTATGAGTTTATATATCATTATTACCCCACAAATCTTCCTATCAAAGATAATTACAAAACTCAGGATTTTTGGGGATACTATAATGGTAATAGAAATTCATTGCTAGGTGGTGGTCGAGGAATTGTTCCTGAAAAAACCATCTCAGGAGCCTTAAAAGAAATTAAATACCCCACAGAAGGATCTACTAAAATTTTTTATGAGCAAAACAGCTTAGGGTCCAGTATTGTAAATACTTCAAATTGTAGTTATTCTCATAATAAAGTAAAAAGTGGAGGTTTCCAAGCCACTCCTGGTGGTGATCAAAGAATGATCGATGAAATTATTGAAGTTCCAAAAAATAGTGTAATTAGTGTTTACGCCAGAGTTATTTTGGGAGAAGGAGCAGATAATAACCATTTTGGCGCAGAAGCTCAACTTCAAATTAAAACAGATTCTGGAAGCTGCGGTTATAATAAGGTTAATATGGACTTTTCTATATTTGGAGAAACCATCTCTTGTAACCAAACTAGGGATTGTAAAGATTATTATTCTGAACATAATGAAAAATTAGGGTACACACGAGATGGAAAAGTTCGTATTACTGGTAGACTATGGGCTCCTGTTGGCACATCGGCTAGAGTACGATACATAATAAATTATGGTACAATGAATGGTGGAGAAATTAGCCATAGATATGTTGGAGGAATACGAGTAAAGAGCACAATCGATTATGATAATAATGGCAACCAAATCCGTAAAGATTATAAATATATCCTTGAGGACGGGAAGCCAAGTGGTATTTTAGTTGGCTCACCTGCATCTTTTGAATATAGGACTACAGAAAGAAAAAACAATCATTCTGTCAAAAAAACCCATAGGGTTGCCAAAAGCATGCAAGATTTCACTAGTTATCAAGGAGCTCCCATATTATATAGACGAGTAGAAGTTTTAGAAAATTATGGCCATAACGGAAAAACAGTAAATCATTATTCTTCATTTACAAACGGAGGAGGAGGATTTCCTTATGTTACACCAATAAATAATGACTGGAAAAAAGGAAAACTCTTAAAGTCTGAAGTATTCAAAAAGGGGAACAAACCAAATGGTCCTACATATATAAAGCAGAAAGAAACCATAAATGAATATGAAGAAGTATTTCCTTTTGGTAGAAGTATACAAAGTACCAAAAAAGCTTATGGAATGGCTGTTTCCCGTATAATGTATAGATATAAGGGAGAGGGAAGTCATTTTGTTCTGCAAGAAGATATTTCACAAGATTATGTTAAGAGTTTTTATGTAGACTATCCCAAAGAGTATAAATTAAAGAAAACAACTACCCATGAGTTTTTTAACCTCAATAATTCAACCACAGACACATTAACCAATGAGGTTGTATACGCATATGATCACCCATATGGTCAACTTAAAACGCAAACCGTAAAAGATAGTAAAGGTTCTACCATTGCAACTACTTATAGATATCCATATGATATCAATACAAGTAGTAATAATGCTTTGATTTCTCAAAACAGGATTAGTACTCCGTTGACTGTACAAAGCAAAAAAAATGGAAACACACTTTTTACTCAAACTACAACCTTTAAAAGGTGGGGAGGTGAAATTCTTCTTCCTGAAATTACCAAAACAATCAAAAAAGATCTTACACCTGTATCACAAATTGTATATCACAGCTATGATAATCAAGGATACCCTCTAGAGGTATCTGAAGATAGTGGCATACACATACTATTTGTTTGGGGGTATAACAATACGCAACCAATTCTAAAAATCGATAATTCCAGTTATACAGGTATGCCTAATACTGCAATGAGTTTGATTACGCAATTAAAAACCTTATCAGATACAGAGACAACAGTGACAGGGGAAACCAATATGAGAAATCTGTTTAATCAACTTAGAAATCATTCTTATTTTAAAAATTCTCAAATAACAGGCTATACTTACAACCCTTTAATAGGAGTAAGCAGTCAAACGGATCCCAAAGGATACACCACTTATTATAAGTATGACTCGTTTAATCGCCTTCAATATATTTTAGACAAAAATCAAAATATAATTAAAAAAATAAATTATAATTATGAGAACCAACTAATTAGTCAGCACGGCGCATTAACTATATTCCATACGAGACCTCTTGTTCCCGAAAAACCAATTATTTTTTCTACAAGATTATCTGGGGATACTAGTAAATTTATATATACTTGGTATATAGATAATATCAAAGAAGAATGTAATGTAAATAGTACTTCATTTACCAAAACTTTTACTAATGAAGGAGTTTTTGCAATTACTGTTATCGTTTATGATCCTAACACCAAAATTTCTGTTACAAAAACCATTACTGTTGATGTAAAATATCCTCCATTACTACAGCCTTTACTGAGTGATAATCACCCACACATACTCAAGAACACACAGACTACATATACTGTCTCTAATATTGGGGGAGGATCTGGTCGTTATAAATATGAATGGTATCTCAACAACATAAAACAAAGCAATAACACTGCAAAGTATTCGTATAATTTTCCTTCTCATGGTACGTATACCGTATACTGTAAAGTTATTGATATCAAAACTAATAAATCAATCGATAGTAATGCAAGAACATTACATGTTTACAATCCTATTACTATAACGATAAGTTCTCCTACTCATATTGTTAAAGGAACCTCAGTAACCTTTAAGGCTAATACTTATAACGGATCAGGAAATTATAAGTATGAATGGTATCTAAACAATGTAAAACAAAGTACTACTACAAACAATTTTTCTTATAGACATTTAACACCAGGAAGTTATAAGATAAAAGTAAAAACAATTGATAACTTGATACGCCCTACTCATTATAAGTGGAGCAGTGATCGAACCATTTATGTATATAACCCAATGAGAGTTAGTGCTACTCCTGGTTCAGGATTTATTAGTAACACTAATAGAAGTGTCACATTTAGACCAAATACCCCAACAGGTGGTTCTGGTCACAATACCCGATCAAATTGGAAGCTAAGAAAAATATCAAATCCTTCTTGGCAACGTACACTATCTAGTAATGGTCCTACCTATACTTTTGGAATTAGTGAAAATGGTGAATATGAAGTTACTATAGACTATACCGACACACGCACTGGACAGAAAGTAACATTACTTATGCCTGTCATTGTAAATAGAACCAGTGGCGGTGGTAACGGCGGCGGCAACGGTGGTGGTGGCGATGGCGGCGGCGGTAATGGCGGTGGTGACGGACAATGGTAATCCCAAATCAAAAAAACAAAAGTTGAAAATGACTTAAAAAAATAAACTGATGAAAACACATATTATATATATCATCCTATTCTTTTTGGGGATACAATTGCAAGCTCAAGTCTTATCAGACAAAAACTTTATATTCACAATGGTTCCACAGGTAGCAACCTCCATCTCAAGTCTAAAAAATGCAAATTGTAACACTATAGATGATGCAAGTGGTGCTATTGAGACCATAACATATTATGATGGTTTAGGCAGGCCAATACAAACAAGAGCAATCATAGCATCTATTAATCAAAAAGATATTGTTTCTCATATCTCTTACAACCCAAATGGTAAGCAAGACAAACAATACCTACCTTTTGAAGATATTAATGCATATACGGCAGGAACTTATAAAGTTGTTGATGTAGATACAGTTATTAATCAATATTACAAAAACACTTATCCAGATGATTTCTCTGGGATAATTAACCTCTCAGATATCAATGCGTATTCAGAAAGTGTTTTTGAATCCTCTCCTCTAAATCGTGTATTAGAACAAGCGGCTCCTGGTACAGCATGGAAAGCAGATCCTGCTAATGATACGGATCATACTATCAAATATGAAATCAATACTAATATCGCAAATAAGATTGTGTATTTTAAAGTAACCTTTAATAATCCCAATAATACTGAAGCTCCAACTTTGATAAAAGATGGATTTTATACTGCAAATCAATTATACATTTCGATCATAAAAGATGAAAATTGGCAGCCTGGACAGACGCATCCTGATGACCATACTACCAAAGAGTATAAAGATAAACAAGGTAGAGTAATTCTAAAAACAACCTATAATGCTGGCATAGCTCACGATACGTATTATGTATATGATGATTATGGTAACCTTACTTATGTCATTCCGCCTAAAGTAACTACCAATGATGGCGTATCTACTATAGAGCTATCAGAGTTATGTTACCAATACAAATACGATTATAGAAATCGATTGATAGAAAAGAAGGTTCCTGGTAAAGGATGGGAGTATATTGTATACAATAATTTGAACCTGCCAGTGATGGTTCAAGATACCCTTTTAAAACAAAAAAATCAATGGCTCTTTACCAAATATGATGCCTTTGGCAGAGTAGCCTATACAGGTAAAATAAAAATTACTGGTAAGACAAGAGTTCAGTTACAAACAGAAGCCACTAATTTTATCACAAACCTATGGGTCGTTAAAAAAAATGCTAACACTATTGGGGGTATATCTATGCATTATGATGATGGAGGATACCCAAAAGTTACTACTAGTGAGGTATTAACCATTAATTATTATGATGACTATGAGTTCTTAGGTACTACTCCCGCACAAGCTTTTATACAACCCGCTACTGTTTATGGTGAACCAACTGTAAATACTACCAAATCATTACCTACAGGAAGTAAAGTAAAAGTTCTAGACACGAATGACTGGATTACTACGGTAAGTTATTATGATAAAAAAGGACGTGCTATTTATGTTGCAAGCAAAAATGAGTACCTTAGCGTTACTGATGTTATAGAAACACAATTAGATTTTGTAGGTAAAGTGAAACAGAGTAAAACAACACATACCAAAGATACCAATACTCCTATTGTAACTATAGACACTTTTACGTATGACCATATGGGTAGGTTTCTTACACAAAGACAGTGTATAGAAGACCTGACTGGCACCAACTGTACCACCAATACTAATAATCTGCCTACTCCACCCCAAACAATAACAATATCAACTCCTGTTACAGAAACTCAGAATCATATAGCACAAAGACAGATCCTACTAGCTAATGGATTTAATTTTTCTGGAGCAGTTAATAAAAATTTCTCAGCTCAAATTAGAAGTCAAGAAACAACAGGAGAATTAATCGTATCAAATACCTATGATGCCTTGGGGCAATTAGCATCCAAATCAGTAGGAGGAGTATTACAAGATATATCCTATGATTACAATGTACGGGGATGGTTGAAATCGATCAATAACGGAGCTACAGACAACGGTGATTTATTTGGATTTAAAATCAATTATAATACCCCAGAACATGGGGCTACTGCCCTGTATAACGGAAACATTAGTGAAACCCAGTGGCAAACTGCCAATGATCATACACAACGATGGTATACCTATTCTTATGATGCATTAAATAGAATTAACAGTGCTACAGGCAATACTACTAATTACAACCTGAGTAATGTTACCTATGATAAGATGGGTAATATAAAATCCCTAACCCGAAACGGTTTTCAAAATGGGGCTAGCTATACAGGTATGGATATCCTTACCTACCATTATGATGCAGGTAATAAGCTACAAAAGGTGGTTGATACAGGTAATAAATCCTATGGATTTAAAGATGGTACAAATACTCAAGAAGATTACCGATATGATGCCAATGGGAATTTATATATGGATTTTAATAAAGATATAGGAGGAATCCTATACAATCATTTAAATCTACCAACACGTATAAATGTAGATGCTGCAAGAAAATATATACGTTACATCTATGATGCAACAGGAGTAAAGCAAAAAAAGATTGTAACAGAACCTAACAAGCCTAAAGTTATAACCGCCTACACAGGTAATTACGTCTATAAAAATGGTGCACTCCAGTATTTTAGCACACCCGAAGGGTATGCAACTCCAAATGGTACAGGATATCGATATGTGTACAATTATAAAGACCATTTAGGGAATACGCGTTTAAGTTACACCAAAAATGATGCAGGTACTCCTGAGATTGTAGAAGAATCGAATTATTATCCCTTTGGATTAACTCATAAAGGATATAACAGTTCTGTATCTTCTTTAGGAAACTCTACAGCGCAATTATTAAAGTTTGGAGGGAAAGAACAACAAGATGAACTTGGTTTAAACACCTATGATTTTGGAGCAAGATTTTATGACCCTGCTGTAGGCAGATGGTTTACTCCTGATGCTTTAGCTGAAAAATATTATTCTACTTCTCCATATACCTATGCACTTAACAATCCTGTAATTTATATTGATCCAGATGGAAATGCAGTAGAAATGTGTTGCGAAGGCTTACAAGGGTTTTTAGCAGGAATGGTTGATAATACTTTTGGAACAAATCTTAGAAGTCGAGGAAATACACAAGCTTTTAGAAATGGGGTTAGTACAGCAAATGGAACATCTTTAGCTATTTCAACTATATTATTAGTAGATGGTGCAGGAAGTACAGTAGCAGGTACAGGAGGTTTAGTTGCTTCTGGAGCTGTGGCATCTACTGGAGTTGGAGCTCCCGTTGGAGGAATTGGTGCAGCAGCAAGTGGAGGGTTATTAGCTAAAGGAGCAGCAGAACTTACCGTTGGAGGAATCATAATGTCCAATACCATCAGTAATATGAAAGCTGACACAGAGAATGGAAATGGTAGTTCTTCATCTAATAATAAAAATTCTGAAAGCAGTACATCCAAAAAAATAGAAGATCTAAAAGAAAGTTCAACTCCTGGAGATGATACTAAAGGTAAAACAACAAATTTTGATAGAAAGGGTGGAATGGATGATGCCAATAAGGTTTTTGATGATCTAAACCCTACAGATGTAAAAGATATTCCTAATGGGCGTAGAGGTGTTTTAGATAATGGGAATAAAATTAATGTTCGAAGTAACAGCTCTGATAAAAGACCAACTGTTGAAATACAAGACGGAAAGAAAAAGACTAAATTTAGGTTTGGAGAAAAACAGTAATTTTTATGTTTATGGATTTAATAAAAATTGAATTAAAAGGGCTTCCACAAAGATTGTTTTTATCAGGGTTATATGATGACATTGATGGTTTTAGACTTGTTTTAAAAGAAAAGATTAAAGATAAAAAATCATATATTTTAAAGTTTGATGGTCAAATAGCATATAGAAATGTAAATGAATCAGAAAGATTAAAAACATTAAATGACAATAAAGCTCTTTGTGAAGATCACACCTTTTTTTACACTAGAAAAAGTAATTTTATAAGTTGGATCATTGAAGAAAGCTACGATATAGTAAGTGAAGATGAAGTAACTCATTACTTACTTGCAACTCCTGAGGATATTATAGAGATAATATCTTTAGAAGAACCAACTTTAGAAATCATAAATTTGTGACATCCTGAAATACTCAATAGCTCGGATATCATAGCTCCCGCTACCGCGAAGCTTCGTGTCGTCAAAGATTGGCGGGTAAGAGTAAGCAGTACGAGTAAATAAAAGCAAAGAACCAGTTACAGTGATGTAGCTGGTTTTTGTTTTAAAGTATAAATCTATCCTTTCCAGAGTTTAGCAACGTTTTTATCAATCAGATAATCAGACATATTAGTGTTGTTATAGGTTACTTCTGCAATGTATCGTGCATATTGGTCTTTATTTTGTTTGGTGGTGGTAATGGTAATGATTGCACCCTCTGGGCAGAATTTTTTTGCTACTGCTCTGGCGTGTTTAGCTTGTCGTTCTCTGTATGCCACCGTATTGTTCATCTCAGGAGCATCAATACGTGCTAGTCTTATTTTTTGTGTAGTCTGTACATAGAATCCTAAATCAATCTCTACTTGCAGGGTATCGCCATCAATCCACCTAATTATCGTTGCTTTATATGTATACATGTGATTAAAAGTACTACATTTTTGGGTGTAAAAATGTAATTTAGTTCAAAAAAGGGTTTAAAAAAGCATTAAAAAATCATTACAACAAACTGTATGCTAGGTAATTATAAAATACAACTACATTTTTAAGGTCAAAAATGCATGGTGATTATATATAGTAATAAAATGAAGTTAAATAGAATGTTTATAAAACTATAAGTTTTGTTATGTAAGTTGTTTTTGTATATCTTTTTGAAATACGAAAGCTTTAAGCATTGCTTTTACACTAGTAATATCTTCATTATTTAATAACTGTACTTTGTGGAATAGTTGTAGTAGTTCTTCATCATTAAGTTTATTATTTACAATTTGCTCATCAGAACCATAAATAAGTGAATCTGT
This sequence comes from Aquimarina aquimarini, assembly GCF_900299535.1. GTDB lineage: Bacteria > Bacteroidota > Bacteroidia > Flavobacteriales > Flavobacteriaceae > Aquimarina > Aquimarina aquimarini. The sequence continues at coordinate 115,765 of NZ_OMKE01000035.1, forward strand.
AGACACTTCTAAAGCATCAGCTATCTTTTTAGCTACATCAATGGTTGGTGATGTTAAATTACGCTCATATCTTGATATATGTGTAGCGTGTACATCTATCATCTTGGCAAGATCACCTTGTGATATATCTTTCTCAGCACGTATTCTCTTTAAATTATCGCCAAATGACATAAGTGTAAATATTAATAGATAAAACATCAAAAATGTTATACAAATGTAGATAATTATGAACATAAAATATAACAGAGTTAAAAATAATAACCAAAGTATATATTTTTAAATAAACAAATTATATATATTTGTAGTCAAATATGACTATTAAAATATTTTTAGGCTATGTTAGATACAACCCATCCACACAACTACAGTTATATCACCAAACACTTAGAAATCCATATTCTAGGCGGTATCAAGTTCAATAATCTAGAACGTATGCGAGTTACCTTAAGCATACAAAAACCTAAAAACCATAATGTACTAAGACATAGTATCGATTTATATAATGATAATACCATAGAACGCTTAGTAAGAAAAGTAGCAGAACGTATAGAAATCGGTACATCAGTAGTAAGACAGTGCCTCCAAAATCTCACAAGTGAGTTAGAACAATATCGTATTGATCAGATTGATAAAGAGCGTCAGGAAAATGAAAATTATATACGAGAACTAGACACAAAGGAGAAACAAGTAGCTACCAAATTTTTAAAAAGCAACGATTTACTACAAAAAACCAATGAACTCATTGGTAAAAGTGGAGTTATTGGTGAAGAAACCAACCGATTATTAATGTACCTAATCTTTACCAGTAGAAAAACCAATAACCCCTTACATTGTATCAGTCTTGGTAGTTCAGGAGTTGGTAAAACACATCTACAAAGTAAGGTTGCAGAACTCATCCCCGATGAAGATAAAGTAGAAATCACGGTATTATCAGCAAATGCCTTTTATTATTTTAATCGTACAGAATTACAACATAAGTTAATCTTAATCGAGGACTTAGATGGTGCAGAATCTGTACTGTACCCATTACGGGAACTACAATCTAAAAAGAGGATTACCAAAACGGTAGTTCATAAAGACAGAAAAGGCACTACCAAAACGATACACCTTACTGTAGAAGGCCCTGTAAGCGTATCAGGTTGTACCACACAAGAAAGTATTTATGAAGATAATAGCAACAGGAGTTTTTTATTATATATCGATGAATCTAGTGAGCAAGATAAAAAGATCATGCACTACCAGCGTACCGAGTCGGCAGGACGAATAAATAAACAAGAAGAATGTAGTGCATCCAGATTTTTACGCGATGTACAACGAATGCTAAAACCTATCAAAGTAATCAATCCTTATGCAGAATATTTAGAATTACCAGAATCTGTATTTAAACCCAGAAGAACCAACAGTCACTACTTACAGTTTATAGAAGCCATTACCTTTTACTGCCAATATCAAAGGGAACGTAAATACGATGAACAGACTGGAGAGGAATATATAGAAACTACCGTACAAGATATACAGCAAGCTAACAAGCTGATCAAAGAAACACTCTTGCGTAAAAGTGATGAAATCACAGGAGCATGCCGTAATTATTTAGAGGAACTTAAGAAATATTTACACCAGAATACACAAACCACTTTTACAGCCTTAGAAATCCGTAGACGCTTAAAAGTAAAAAAGACCACCCAATGGCGGTATCACAAACAACTGATAGAGAGTTACTACCTCAAAAAACAACCTAAGAAAAAAGGTCAAACCAGTATCAAGTATGAAATCACCAACCCTAATGAATATAAAGAACTAGAACAACAGATCACCGAAGCATTACAGGAATGTGTATCAAAAATAGATAACCTGTCGGACTCCGACCGTTCCACTGTTCCAACGTGTTCCACTCCGAAAACGGAACAAGCAACTAAAACAAAAAGAGCGAGTTAAACTACTTTTTGCCTCTCGTTCCGCAAAATCCTAAAAAACACATACCGTATAAAAAAATTAGTCGAGAGCCTCGACACGTAGATCTTATGAAAAAACTGAAACTACATAATACATCTTATAAGTGCCTCTTAGAGGCTTTTGAGCAATGGCTGGATATCTTAGGCTATAATGAGCGAACAGTATATTATACCCCCATCTTTATGCGAGAGTTCTTCCACTGGTTAGAAACCCATAATATCCAGCAGTTAGACCATATTACTATCGATACTGTAAAAGCCTATTACAAATATTTAGGAGAACGCAGTAACCAACGTACTAGCGGAGCATTAAGCAAAGCCTATCTCAACAAACATCAAAATGCCCTTAGAAAATTTAGGGAATACCTCAAAAAACACGGAGCAAGAACCTTCAAAATACACCTTCGCCTAGAAAAGAAAGAAAGTGCTATCAAAGATATCCTTACCCAATCAGAGATCAAACAACTCTTTGCAGTAACCAGTTATAGCAGTACATACCAGCGTACCCGATTACGAGACAAAGCCATCCTTGTTATATTATACAGTTGCGGTTTACGTAGAACAGAAGCTGTAAGTCTTGATATTAATGATATCCTTTTTGATGCAGGGCGTGTGTTTGTACGGCAAGGCAAGAATTACAAACAGCGTTACGTACCCATCAACAAACACAACTTACGAATCTTAGAAGATTATATCTACGAAGCACGCCCCCTATATAATGGTAGTCATGGTACAGAAGCACTACTGATTAATAAATACGGAAATCGACTACAAGGTAACTGTCTAGCAAAACGACTACGCCATTTATTAACCCTTGTAGATACTCAAAACTTAAAAGAAAAACACATTACCCCTCATTGTCTCAGGCATAGTATTGCCACCCACCTATTACAACAAGGCATGCATATAGAAGATATACAACAGTTCTTAGGGCATAGCTCTTTAAAATCCACACAGATATACACCCACTTACTCGAATCATTATGAAAGATTATTATACATACCTAGAAGAACTACAACATAGTGAGCGAACCATAAAAACCAATCTCTACAATATTGATAAGCTCAAACAATGGTGCAAATCCAAACGTACCAAACCAACATCATTAACCTACAGGCAAGTACTCAACTATATCAATCACCTAAAAACTACAAATCAACCCCAAACCATTAATAGGCATATCTGGGCGATCAAACATTATTACACCTATCTGATAGAACAAGGGTATCGAACAGATAATATTGCAGAAGGGTTAAAAGTAAGAGGAGAACACAAAAAAGTGTTCCATAACTTACTTAGCAGTGATGAACTAGAAGATCTATTTTACAGCTATCAAACCGATAAGATCTGGAAAGACAATTTTTATTACAAAGCCACGGCAAAGCGTAATAAAGTAGTGGTAGGATTACTAGTCTATCAAGGATTATTATCTAATAATTTTAAATCATTAGAAGTTGAGCATGTAGACCTACGCAGAGGAACCATCTACATCCCAAGTACCCGACGTAATGCATGGCGAAAGTTACCCTTAAAATCGTGGCAGATTATAGAACTCAAAGAATATATAGAAGAAATACGACCAATCATACAAGACCATGTAAATACTGATAATGAAAAGCTGTTTCCACTAAACACCCCACAGTTCAATACCATTTTACACCCGATCTTAAAAAAGCTAAAAACCTACAATCAAAAAGTCATCAATAATACCCATATCAGAGCCAGTGTTATTGTAGGATGGTTAAGGCACTATAATATCAGACAAGTACAGCAAATGGCAGGACATCGCCATATTAGTTCTACAGAATCATACAAACAAGATAATCTAGAAAGTCTGCACGAAGCTATAGATAAGTTCCATCCATTACAGTAAAACAGAATCCATATAAAACCATAACTTTATACCCTCACACAATGAACATCCGAGTGAAGCCAAATACCAAAATAGAAAGTCCCGAAGAATTATACATAATCATGCAACGCATCCTAAAACGGGAGCAAAAAACAGACCGTGACCGAGAACACTTCTGGACAATCAGCCTAAACAATGCCAATACCGTACTCAATATAGAACTCGTTAGTATGGGTAGTGTAAACACTACGATTATAGAACCGATGGAAGTCTACAGCATCCCCTTGCAGAAAAGAGCTACACGAATTATTTTAGTACACAATCATCCTGCGGGCACACTAAAACCATCCGACTCAGATAAAGACATTACCAATAGACTGATACAAGCAGGGAGGATATTACATATAGAAGTTTTAGACCATGTAATCATTACCGAAGCATCCTTTTACAGTTTTACTCAAAGTGGCCTACTCCAAGAATTAGAAAAGAGCCTTGAATATGTTCCAGCCTACGAAATCAAGGCACAAGGAAAAGAAGAAGGGCAACAGGAAAAAGCTAGAGAAATGGCAAAAGCAATGAAAGAAGAAAATGTTGATATAGAAACCATTATGCGCTTTACAGGATTAAGCAACGAAGAAATTACCAAATTACAATAACTTACGTCAATATGAGTGAAGAAATCACCATTCCAAACGAAATAATCACTAGTAAAATATACCTGATTAGAGATCAAAAAGTAATGTTAGATAGGGATTTAGCAGAGCTTTATGGGGTAGAAACAAAACGGTTAAAAGAATCTGTAAGAAGAAATACAGAGCGTTTTCCAGAAGATTTTATGTTTGAAATGACAAAAAATGAGTTCCAAAATTGGAGGACGCAATTTGCGACCTCCAAAACAGATCAAAAAGGTTTACGTTATGCTCCTTTTTGTTTTACGGAGCAAGGAGTAACCATGTTATCTTGTATTTTGAATAGTAAAAAAGCTATTGAAGTGAATATCCGAATTATTAGAGTGTTTACCCAAATAAGACAAACCCTAACCGATACTCTAAATGTACAACTAGAAATCGAAGAAATCAAAAAAAAACTTACCAATCACAGTAAAAATATAGAACTGGTCTTTGATTACCTTGATGAGCTCAATAAAAAATTAGACACACCTGAACCCAATGAGAGAAAGAAAATTGGGTACAAGAAATAACCAACCAATTTATAATCTGATAATTAAATAATTAAAAAGAATTTAAAAGGAAAAAACGTACTGATACACTACAAGCTTTTAAAAGACTGAAATAAATTTAAAAAGAAAAGCTTCGCTACTCCTTACAGTCGTAGCTTGCTAAACATAAAAAATCCCAGATCGACAGGTCTGGTTTTTTAGTTAAAAGTCAGTAACAGATCATTAGTTACGGGCTGTACAAAGGAGTTCGTCTCGTCACTCCGCAAGCTATTTTTTGTTATTCCACAAGTGCTGAAAAAAGCACTTGTTCCATACCGTTACAACTTCCTCACCTCCGGTCGGTAGTCTCCACTACAAACAAATAGCCTTGCTCTATTCCTCTCTCACCCGTAGCTACTCTTTTGCTTAAAAACAATAAGGTACGCTATCGCTGAATAATAAATTAAGCAAAACCGCTACTACATGGGCTACGCCGCTTAGTCGCAACCTAGCCAATTTTTTATGTGGAAGTTAATATCTGATAAAGAAGAAACATAAATAATCGTCTGGCACACAAAACCACTACGTTCCCTTTTGTGTGTCGGTTGCTCCACTACGCTTTGGCTACGCCCTGTCTTTTGCGTACACGCAGTATCTTCAATCGGCAGATTGCCTAAGATCAATCTTGAAGCTGAAGTACAACAGCTTCAGCCGTTGCGCACTCCACCTTCAAGATTAATCGATCACTCATACGGCTAGCAATACGGAAATTACTATTTTAGCATAGCAGACAGATAGATGACCGATAGAACGTTCTTATTTTTTGCTTGATATAAAGGCTGGCCGTGTAAAAAAAGGGTATACCGCTTGTTTTTTTACGTAACTGTATACACAGGTAATTATGTCTATAAAAATGACCAACTCCAGTATTTTAGCACACCCGAAGGATATGCAACACCAAATGGTACAGGATATCGATATGTGTACAATTATAAAGACCATTTAGGGAATACACGTTTAAGTTATACTAAAAATGATGCAGGTACTCCTGAGATTGTAGAAGAAAGTAATTATTACCCCTTTGGATTAACTCATAAAGGATATAACAGTTCTGTATCTTCTTTAGGAAACTCTACAGCGCAATTATTAAAGTTTGGTGGGAAAGAACAACAAGACGAACTTGGACTTGATTGGATAGATATTACAGCGCGTAATTATGATCCTGCACTGGGTAGATGGATGAATATTGATCCGTTAGCAGATCAAATGAGAAGGCACTCATCTTATAATTATGCTTTTGATAATCCAATTTATTTTATTGATCCTGATGGGATGGCGCCTGAAGATGTTATTGTCTTATCTTATGGACAAACTCCAAGAAAAAACCACACATCAGGTCATCAAGCACTTTTAGTTGGGGATGATAAAAATGGTTGGGTATTTATATCAAAAGATAAAGATGGAAGTTATACCGATTCAAAAGGAGAATTAGTGAACGACCAATATACTATTAAGGAATTTGCTTCTGTTGAAGAGTTTGCTAATTCTGAATACAATACTTTTAAAGAAGATTACGATGATGGAGAAGGCTTTAAATATTCTGAAAAAGATAGTGATAATAATATTCGTCAAAGATTTAAAGAAGGTTTTGAAATTGAAACTACTACAAAACAAGATAGAGCTATTATAAACGCAGCAAGTTCAGAAGCTAAAAAACCATTTAGTTTAACAAGTAGTAATTGCACTCACACTTGTAAAAAAGGTTTAGATGCAGGAGGTTTAAAAAACGGAGAAGTTAGCTTAAAAAATGTTAATCTAAAAGGACAATCATTCATACTACAATCACAAAATTATTTCCCTACTGCAAAACAAGCTGAAATAGAAAGAAGCAACAAGGGAAAAGATGTTGATCATAAATTAATTCCAAATAATTAAAATGAAAAAAAGATTAATTATACTATCATTACTTATTATTGCTTTCTTTGGTTTATATTATCTAGTAACAGTTAAATTAAATAATAGTGGGCAGTTTGTAAATTACCATTATTACCCTTCATCTTCTGTTAAGGAATCTATTTCTAGTGAAAATTTTCTAAAAGAATTACCTATAGACTCTATTATTATAGAGGGAGATGAAAATTTTAGAAATATGGTAAGTTCTGATTTATTATTTTGGATTGATAAATTTAAGGTTAATGAATCTTATGGTATATTAAATTTATTTTCACATAATTATATTGATAATGAAAAGAAAATATTAAGAGTTTCTTATAAAGAATCAAGAAAATCACAAGATTTTAATTACGATGATTTAATATGGCTTGAATATGATGGTAAATTAATTGAAAGTATAAACCTTACTAATGGAAAAGGATATGTAAATGGGGATGTTGCAATACTGAATTTTTTTAACAATAAAGATAAAACCGAATATTTAGGAACTGTAAAAATACCAATTAAGTATAATAAAAGATAGTAACTCCGCTACCGCGAAGCCAATGTCATTAAGTTAAGGAATTATTTTATTGATTTTCATATTGTTATAACCCGAAGGATATGCAACACCAAATGGTACAGGATATCGATATGTGTACAATTATAAAGACCATTTAGGGAATACACGTTTAAGTTATACCAAAAATGATGCAGGTACTCCTGAGATTGTAGAAGAAAGTAATTATTACCCCTTTGGATTAACTCATAAAGGATATAATAGTTCTGTATCTTCTTTAGGGAACTCTACTGCTCAATTATTAAAGTTCGGAGGGAAAGAAGAACAACAAGATGAACTTGGACTTGATTGGATAGATATTACTGCAAGAAATTATGATCCTGCACTGGGTAGATGGATGAATATTGATCCTTTAGCAGATCAAATGAGAAGGCACTCACCTTATAATTATGCTTTTGATAGCCCATTAATGTTTGTTGATCCTGATGGAATGGCTGCATACTGGGTTCCAGATCAAAATGGAAATCTCAAAGCTGAAAAAGGAGATAATGCTGCAACTTTGGCTACACATTTGAATATATCTGAAAATGATGCAAGTGATTTAATTGATAACCAGAAATTAGAACGAGAAAATTATGTTGAAACTGATGCTGCTGTAGTTGAAGGACAGACGTTAGATATCGATAATAATATGACAAGATCTGTAGAAAATTCTAATGGCCCTACAACAGAACAAATACAATCAGGAGATACATCAATAAAGCCAGATAGAGTTAATGATTTATATAATTGTGGTGGTTCTTGTATAGCGGGTGTCCAAGGAAAAGAGATTAACCCTGAGAATGCAGGTGTTCAAAATTTCTTTAATCCAATGGCTACTGGAGAAGGTAAAACTGTTAGAGATTCTTTTGAGCAAGTAGATTCTTTAGACGATGCACAATTTGGAACTACTGTAATTGATTGGGGAGGAAAGCACTCAGCAATTTATTATGGATCAAGTAAAGATGGAACACCATATGTGTATTCTAAAAATGGAGTTAATGCCAAACCTGGCGTTTTTAAATTAAGTGAAGTAAATAAGATATACAATGCAGATAATAAGATACAACCAACTTATCATAACTATAACCCTAGTAATTAATTTAATTAGTTGTTCTAAAGCAGGTGATAATAATCATAAGTTAAAGGAGGTGAAATTTCACTCAAAAGGCGAAACAGTTGTTATTAAAAAATACTCTCTACATACCGAAAAAGGGGGATTGTATTTGCTTATTGATAATGATGTTAAGCGAGATAAGATTTTGAAAGTATTGGATATAGATAAAATATCATTGTTTACTAATGATACAATCTATTATGCATTGCCTTATGATGTTTTATCAAGTCAATTGCCAACATCTACTTTTTCTTTTGCTTTAAAAAACAACTCTGAAAAGTTACAATATTATAATGATCCAAAAGGAGAATTAATATTAATTGGTAATGAAGATCAGCTTAACTTGTTAAAATAAAAAATAGATTTAAATATATATAAGCCACTCAGCAATGAGTGGTTTTTTTATTATAGGAAGATTTATTCTTTGTATAGTTTGGCTACCTTTTTATCAATCAGGTAATCAGACATATTAGTGTCATTATAGATCACTTCTGCAATGTATCGAGCATACTGATCTTTGTTTTGTTTGGTGGTGGTAATGGTAACAATCGCTCCCCGCTACCGCGAAGCTGTGCTTCGTGACGTCAAAGATTGGCGAGTAAGAGTAAACAGTACGAGTAAATAAAAGCAAAGAACCAGTTACAGCAATGTAGCTGGTTTTTGTTTTAAAGTATAAATCTATCCTCAATAGGGGATTCTATGAATAAAAAAACAACACATAACCAACAAATTACCCCTCCTTCTTCTTAATAGATCAGAATACAATTCTCATATTTTTTTATTTTTTTTAGCCAGTTTCAAAAAATGGTACTTATCTGCTGTAATATTGCATATCACATCTCTAACAAACCATATATGATAACAGAAAGATATCCGTTTTTACCTGTTTAGCTGATCTAAAGCGAAAGAAATGAAAAAAGCAATGAAAACCAAAGAGTGTACTATAACCGAGATAACAAAACTTACTGAATTAGGTAAAAGATGAAATTACCAAGCTATAATAACTATTTATCAAGCAAAAAAATAGAATGACTCAAAAAAGTATTATACCTAGTGAAACAATAACCAGCAAAATATACCTAATCAGAAACCAAAAAATAATGTTGGATAGGGATTTAGCAACTTTATATGATGTAAAAAACATCAGGTTACGTGAACAAGTCAAACGGAATATAGAGAAGTTCCCTGAACATTTTATGTTTAGGCTAAATGAATCCGAGGTTGAAATTATGGTATCGCAAAATGCGATACCTTCCAAAAAACATCTTGGAGGTTCTTTGCCCTATGTATTTACCGAACACGGAATTTTACAACTAGCCAATGTATTAAAAAGTGATAGAGCCACTCAAATGAGTATTAAAATCATTGAGATTTTTGTAAAAATGCGAGAAATGCTAACTGATAATCTAAGTGTAAAACTAGAAATCGAAGAAATCAAAAAGAAACTTACAAATCACAGTAAAAATATAGAGCTGGTCTTTGATTATCTTGATGAACTCAATAAAAAATTAGACACACCTGAATCCAATGAGAGAAAGAAAATTGGATACAAGAAATAATTAAAAAAATAAAGAATTTAAAAACTTAAAGAATGAGTAACGATATAATTATTCCAAACGAGATAATCACTAGTAAAATATACCTAATTAGAAATCAAAAAATAATCTTAGACAGTGATCTATCAGAACTTTATGAGGTAGAGACTAAACAACTAAAAAGACAAGTAAGAAGGAATATTGAGCGTTTTCCTGAAGATTTTATGTTTGAACTGCCTAAAGAAGAGTTCGAAAACTTGAGGAGCCAATTTGGCACCTCAAATTGGGGAGGAACAAGATATATGCCGATGGCATTTACAGAACAAGGTGTTGCCATGTTATCTAGCGTGCTCAATAGTCCTACAGCCATAAAAGTCAACATACAGATTATTAGAGTGTTTACCCAAATAAGACAAACCCTAACCGATAATCTAAGTGTACAACTAGAAATCGAAGAAATAAAAAAGAAACTTACCAATCACAGTAAAAATATAGAGCTGGTCTTTGATTATCTTGATGAACTCAATAAAAAATTAGACACACCTGAATCCAATGAGAGAAAGAAAATTGGATACAAAAAATAATTAAAAAATAAAGAATTTAAAAGCAAAGCTCATTCATACACTACAAGCTTTTAAAAGACTGAGATAAATTTAAAAAGAAAAGCTTCGTTGTAGATAAAATTCTATAATAGGTAAGTTCAGTTCTATAGAGAAATACATTCGTTATTATAAATCATCTCCTGAATATTAATAATAGCAGTAATAAAACCTTCTTCCCTGCTGCCCCTCAGTACAGGCTAACGCTATAATTTTTCTAGTAGCGATTACCAGTAAATAAATGATAAAAACCGTTACAGCAATGTAGCTGGTTTTTGTTTTAAAGTATAAATCTATCCTTTCCAGAGTTTAGCAACGTTTTTATCAATCAGATAATCAGACACATTAGTATTGTTATAGGTTGCTTTTGCAATGTAGCGTGCATACTGGTCTTTATTCTATATGACAGTAATGGATCTTAACATAACTTAACAATATATTAGCATTTACAACACCAAACACCCCCCTCTTTAGCACAAATATAATATTACATATAAAGTCATTAATCTTCACTTCAATGTTATGCATATATAAAAGTACACCATTCGTATATTTTTTTTTGTCAAAACTATGTGAACATCCAAATTAGATCGCTCAACCAATAAAATTGGTAACGCGTTAACAATTAAATTAATTTTTAAACTCAACTTAATGAACAGAACAACTAAATGTACAATAAAGAAGCCTCTTTACAAGAAGGGCTTAAAACAGCTGGTCATGGTACTAGCCTTTATTCTTGGCTACACCAGTATCGCTCAGATAAACTCTGGAGGAAGCCACACAACAGCCAACCATTCTAAACAAGTAATAGGGTATGTTCCTAATTGGGACGCATGGAAAGACTCTAAATTTGATGTCCTTAAAAAATCGTTGAATCATTATAATATAGATTATTCACAATATACCATTCTTAATTTTTCATTCTTTGGAGTAGCAACAGACGGATCATTACATAGTGGAGATTTAAGAAACAAAAAAATCTATGCCCCTGGAGAAGTACAACAGCCAGGAGATATCTTACATCCTGATGCCAACAGTAGCCATGACAAAGCTTTTGTATTAGGCCAACCAAAAGAATTTTGGGGTTGGGACGAAAAACTAAGAGCTTTAGGTTACGAGCCTCATCCAGAAGGAGCCTATAAAGGATGGGTAAAAACAGCTACAGGAGAACAAGGAACTTGGCCTCTAGAAGAATACCTAGAAGCTAGTATGATTAAAATAGCGCATGAAAATGGTGTAAAAGTAATGGCATCTATCGGTGGATGGAGTATGTGTAAACATTTCCCAGAGATGGCTGCAGATGTTACCAAAAGAGCACGATTTGTTGCAGACTGCAAAAAAATAATCGATGAATACGGATTTGATGGAATTGATTTAGACTGGGAATATCCAGGACCATTTGATGGAATGAACTTTACTGGATCTGTAGCAGATTACAAAAACTTTACAACCCTTGTAAAGGAAATAAGAGCCGCCATCGGACCAGATAAACTGATAACTGCTGCTATGTCTGCCTCTCCTGCTAAATTAAACGGCCTAGAATGGGCTGAGCTAGACAAATACATGGATTATTACAATATGATGACCTATGATTTTAATGGTGGATGGTCTAACAAAGCTGGACATAACTCTCCATTATATGACTACCCAGAAGCAGAATATCAAGATTTTTCATTAGATGCTACTTACAAAAAATTAGCCGCATTAAATGTAAACCTATCAAAGGTAAATCTAGGAGTTGCTTTTTACGGAAGAGCAGTTACTACAGAAGGTAGCCCAGTGTTAGGAGGAAAAACAAAAAAAACTCCTCAGGTATTTGCAGTAGATGGCCCTGTAGATTCGGCCTCTGACCTTGTTAATTTTAAAGACATGGAAGGAACCCCTTACTACACAACAATCTTAAAAGAATTAGCTTCGGGTAACTGGACAGAAAACTGGGATGATACGGCAAAAGTGCCTTACCTAACTCATAAAACATCTAACTCTTTCTTAAGTTATGATAATGAACGCTCTTTATCTTTAAAAGCAGAATATATCAAAAACAAAAAACTAGCAGGATGTATCGTTTGGGAAGTATTTAGTGATTTTGTAGTTGGCCCTGAAACCAAAAAAATAGGAAAGTATCCATACTGCCCTGCAACAAAAGCTCCTTTGGCTAATGTAATCAATAAGGCTTTTGCAACTGGAGTTATTGATACCAATAAAGCTCCTGTTGTAAGTATCGTATCTCCTACTGCCCAGCAAAACATTGAGCAAGATGCTCCAAAAGAGATTACTCTTATTGCAGAAGCTAGTGATGTTGATGGAACAGTAACATCAGTAACTTTTGAAATCGGAACGCAAACACTAGCAAGTACATTAGTAAACAACCAATATACTGCTACATGGACACCTGTAGGCTTTGGTGACTATTCATTGACTGTTACTGCTACTGATGACAAACAGGCAACTACCAAAAAAACAGCAGCTTTTTCTGTTTCTAAAACAGTGGGTACAACCAATCAAGCTCCTGTAGTAAAATTTATAGCTCCTACAGCACAGCAAGATATCAAACAAGCTACAATCAATGCAATTACTCTTATTGCAGAAGCTAGTGATGTTGATGGAACTATTGCTTCTGTAACCTTTAAAATAGGAACGCAAACACTAACAGCAGCTTTAGTCAACAATCAATACACTGCCTCTTGGACACCAACAGCATTTGGTGCGCAAACAGCAACGGTAATTGCTACAGATGACAAAAATGCTACTGCAGAGCAAACAGTAAACTTTACTGTTTCTAAAACTACAACCACTCCAGAAGGAGAACACCCACTAGTATCAAGAGCTCAATGGGATGTTTTATTCCCACACAGATTCGGGTCAAAACTTGTAGGAGATATCTATGTAATCGATCCTAAAGATGATTTCTATAGCTATGATGCATTTATAGAAGCTATTAAAAGAATGAAGAATATCGAAGTAATGTTTGAAAGAAGATGTGGTACCAATGCATACAGAATAACTCGTACAGACAAAACTACTGGAGCCTCTTTATTACTGAGAACCGATGTTGACTTTGACGCACCAAGAAATTTAGAAAAAGAGATCATTATAGATAATGTTGATTATGCTTCATTCTTAGAAGAAGGAACTTTAGAAACTAGAAAAAGAGAGCTTTCTGCCTTTTTTGCAAATATCTCTCACGAAACTACAGGAGGATGGGATACAGCACCAGGAGGAAGATTCTCTTGGGGATTGCATTTTAATGAAGAAAAAACAGATGCTCCTTATGTAGCCGCAAACGATCCTCACTACCCAGCAACACCAGGTCAATCATACAAAGGAAGAGGACCTATCCAACTTTCTTACAATTTTAACTATGGAGCTGCCAGTCATATCATCTTTGGAGATAAACAGATCCTATTAGATAATCCAGGTAAAGTACTTGAAGACTCTGCTTTAGCATTTGAAACAGCTATCTGGTTCTGGATGACACCTCAATACCCAAAACCATCTGCACATTCAGTAATGGCAGACACTTGGGTTCCTAATGAATTAGATATCGAAAAAAACAGAGTTCCTGGACTAGGAATGACTGTAAACATAATCAATGGAGGTATCGAATGTGGACACGGAGGTGCTTCAGAAAAAGGACAAGTAGCAGACAGAATTGGATATTACGAACGTTTTACCAGCATCTATAATATCGGAACAGATATGGACGGCGTAAACGATTTATCAGACTGTGGTTGTAAAGATATGACTAAATATGCGGGTAATTCTGGAGGTGACTTTACCGCTGAGCCATGTGCACAGAAACCTGCAATTACCTTTATATCTCCAACAAACAATCAATTAATTCTACAAAACACCTTTGCTCCTGTTGCTGTAAATATAGAAGTAGATCAGAAAAACTCTGTTCTAAAAACACTTACAACAACTATTGGTACTCAAACATTCAATGGTGCTACTTTTTCATGGACACCTAATGGATACGGAAGTCATATCATGACTTCTAGTGCAACTTTTGAAAATGGAAAAACTGCCACAGCTACCAACAAAGTAATCATTTGGGATGGAACTAATCTTGATTGTAATGAAATCCCAGAATGGATTAATGTTAGAATCTATAAAGACAAGGATAATTATGTAAGATACAATAATGCAATCTACAGAAACAAGTGGTATGCACCAAACGGTAGTACTCCAGGAGTTGATGGGGTTTGGGAACTAGTAAAAGAATGTACTGGATCACCTAGCTCTGCTCCTTCAATAACTGAAGTTTCACCTGCTAATTCAAGTGTTATAGAACAGCCTCAACTAGCTAGTATTGCATTAAAAGCATTAGTAAACGATAATGTATCCGTAAGTAGTGTTTCCTTTATGGTAAACAATACTGCAGTTACTGCTACTCAAAGTTCTTCTGGTGAATATACAGCCAACTGGACTCCTACTGCTTTTGGGCAAGTTACTTTTAAAATAACTGCTACCGATGGTGAAGGTTTATCTTCAGAAAGTAACACTACTTTTACCGTTAAGAAAAAAACTACTGGAGGAACAACCTGTGGTGATGTTACTGCATGGGAAGCTAAAGTATACTCAGCTTCTGGTCAATTTGTAAGTTATGAAGGAAAAGTATACAAAAATAAATGGTATGCTGAGATCACTGATATTCCTGGGGTAAATGCTGTATGGAGCTATGTAAGAAACTGTAATGAAACACCTTCTTATACAGATTATTGTGGATCACAACCATGGATTACTACCCAAGCTTATAGTAAAGATGATAAAGTATATTATTCAGGAAAAATATACCAAGCAAAACATTGGACAAAAGATAGCGCACCAGACACAAGTAACGAATGGAATTTTGTGTCAGATTGTGTTTCTACAGGTTCTATTACAGCTAATCTATACCCTACTGTTGTCTCTGATCAGGTTAATATCAGTGTAAATTCTAAAAAGAATAGCGCTTTAAAAATAGTACTTTATGACTATTCTGGAAAAACAGTACGAACCCTTGTGGATCAAAACATTTCTAAAGGAGATTCTACTTTTACAGAAGATCTATCTTCTTTAAGAAATGGTATATACATCTATAAAATTTACATAGATGGTAATGTCAAAACAGAACGGTTAATCAAAAAATAATTATAACCATAAAGGCAACTAGTTCAATCAATGAATTAGTTGCTTTTTTCCCCTTACTGTTAACTAGTATGAACTATCACTAGAATTTTTCTAGTAGTGATCATCGGTAAGCAGCACAAGTAAATAAATGATAAAACCAGTTACAGAAATGTAGCTGGTTTTTCTTTTAAATCTATTCTTTCTGAAGCTTAACAACTTTTTTGTCAATAAGATCATCAGACTTATTCATGCTATTAAAGTATATAATTATATACTATTATTAGTCTATAATGAGGAACTCAAAAAAATAATGTAACAAAAAAGTCTTATCTGATCTAAAAGAAAACCATGGATATAAGCTAATTATTAAAGTAGAATTAGATATTACTGAAGCTCTTGATTGGTATGAAGAAACAACTACACCACTACCTATGATACTTTGCAGTCAAAATCTATAAAAAGCATGTTTATTTACTCTCTATTTTCTCAATCGTCTTATTTTTTTATCAAAAATAGGTCGTTGCAAGAAATACCATTTTAGCTTAAACCCAAATTCCATATATTCAAAACCTGCAGCAGTAGCAGAAGCAATATTACTATATTTACCATACAAAGTCGTCTTAAAACGATCAGAAAACCGATATCCAAATTTTGCTTCTGCTCTAAAAGTGGAAGATCCAGGATCTTCCTCTACAAACTGCCTTCCTAATGCTGCACTAGCGGTATAAAACCATTTTTTTGTAGGATCGCTTACAACTTCTGCAAAGATTTCACCCAAATTAAACTCTCCAGGGCTGAAATAGATAGTAGGCACTTGATTATCAAAAGAAAGATATTGATAATTAATTCCCGCTTTTAGACCAGGTCTATGTAATACATTATAATATAAGGAAGTAAATAACAAGTTTCTACTATTTGCATCAGTCTGAGAGGTATATATATATTGAGTATACCATCCTAAATTAAAATTGGTACTCAGATTATAATTCAAAAAGTAATTATTCATTATAATCTCCCGATTTAATAAATCTGCATTAAAATTCTGTAGCTCTCTCTTATACCCTACATCTAGGCTATGCAGTTTAAACGGTTTTGTTTTTAGTACTGCTTCTGCAATCAATGCAGTATAATCAGTTGTAAACCCATTAGCATTGGTCACCCCTACTCTGGTTTGCAAAGAAACCCTACCACTATATTTATACAAAAAACCTAAAGAGAGATCATGAGAAGTAGCCTCATTCATACTTATCGTATTTTTTGTAGTTCTATAATCATACTGAACCTCTGGTATAAACTTAACTGATAAAGGAATCTCTGCTCTTACAGTAACATTAATCGCTTCATTATCTCCATTATCAAATGTAAATGCCGTTTTTTCTTCAACAAAAGGAGTATGTGTCTTTTTTAAGGTTTTGATTAATTTTTGTGCATCCTGTTGTTTTGGATAATAATGTAGTGTACGAAACGCATAGGTATATGATTTGATATCATCTCCTACCGCTCTATATGCATTCGCTATCCCTAGGTTACCATCAAATGAACCTATATCTTTTTTCAGAATCTTACGATAATTCTGAAGACTTGTTCCAAAATTACTCGTGTACATACCATGAGTAGCCTGCAAAGCAAGAACTCTAGAGTTATCAGGATATGATTTCTCAAGTTTTTTGATCTCTTTTTTGGCTTCACCAAATTTTCTATTCCACAATAATGCTTGTATATAACGCTCCCAGGCAGATAGGTGGCTATCCTTATCTTCTTTATTTTTCTTTGTCTTTTCATAGGACAACCTTGCAATATCCAACGCCTTTTTCTCTTTGTGCTTTTTATGAGACACCAGAGATAAACCATTTAATGACAAACTACTATCCTCAGGATTTACACCCAAATCAGTATATGTTTTTTCTGCATTTACAAGATCATTGGTCATGAGATACATATTTGCTTTATTGAGCTGTGTATCCTTATCATTAGGAAAATCAATCAGGTTCTCGTCTAATAGCGCCAATGCTTCTTTGTACTTTTTATCCTGAGCTATTGTATTGGCATACCCTAATCGAATATATTTTCTAGACAGCATCGCATTCGGATTTCCTTTTTGTAATGCTAATGCTTTATTTACCATCTCTAAAGCATTCTTATATTTCTTCAAATTAGAAAGTGTATTTGCATAGCCTAATACAGCAGGAAAACTAATTGCATCTTCTGCTATCAACTTTTCATAGAATGTTTCGGCTTTAGCAAACTGCTTATCCCAAAGTAAGGATTCTGCATAATTCAATTTAATCTCAAAATCATTGGTATACTCTTCTCGTAACTTTGTAAAGATAGATACTGCCTCTTTAGAATCTCCTAATAATCCTACTGCTCTACCATAACATAACCGAGCTGTTTTATTATCTGGGTATTCCTTTAGAACTGTATCAAAAAAAGATTTTGCCTTATCATATTTACCTGTTTCCAGATAATTAAATCCTTCTTGCATATCCTGAGCTACCAAAAATGAAAATGAGCCCAAAAACAGAAGACTAAAAAAATATATTTTTAAGTGCATTTGTTTCGTGTAAAAGTTGATTAATAATGTTAAAGTAAGCATTACAAAAAAAACAATAGATAAAAACCAGATAAGTTTTATTAAAAATTGATTTCGCTCATTTTTATTTAACGAATTTTGATTAAAAATTAACATTTATTTGTGTGTCAAAATCAAAATTTAGGGGGAAAAACCCCCTTTTCACGACATGAAAATTGTACGGAAATCATCATTTCCTTTAACATTTGTAGTCCTTTACCTTCATTTTAAAACTTATAAAATGTTAAAATTTGAGTGAAAAATGCCTATTTATCGACGAAATACACTGTTTTTGGGTTGTGCGTAAACATATTGCGGTTTTACCGTATACGGATATTAAATAACTGGTATTACTTTTACATCAAGTTGATAACCAATAATTAGTATCAATTTAAGTTCAAAAGTAAATTCGTCAAAATGTAAAATAGGCTTCAAAAATCCCCAGAAGAATGTTTAACAAAATTTACAAAGATCATAGGTCTACAAAAAAATAAAAAAGACCGCTCTTAATAAACCTTATACTTCTAATACCCCAGAAGTATGTCCCAAAAAAAAATAAAGTATGATGACGAAAACTACTGGAATTATTATCCCTTGCTACAATGAATATGATAGACTGGATCAAAAGAAGTTTTGCAACTTCCTAAGCAACAACTCAAATTACCACTTATGTTTTGTGAATGATGGTAGTTCTGATGACACTTTAAAAATGTTATGTGAACTCAAAAAATTCGACCCAAAAAGAATATCTGTGCTTGACCTAGAGCAAAATCAGGGTAAAGCCACTGCAGTACAAACAGGAGCAAACTACCTAGCAGATATAGACTATATAGAAAACATCGCTTTTCTTGATGCCGATCTTTCTACTTCTCTAGAAGAAATGGATAATTTGGTAAAAAAATTAGACAGCAACCCGCAACTTACAATGGTTTTTGGTTCTAGAAAAGCAGATAACTCAAATAATATAGATAGAAACATTATTAGAAAATTCTTATCAAATTTTGTTGGTTTCTTTATTAGATTCATCTTACAACTTCCTATCAAGGATACGCAATGTGGAGCAAAAGTGTTTAAGAAAAGTATCATCGAGAATGTATACAGCCAAAGATTTATCAGCCGATGGTTATTTGATATAGAAATCTTCTTACGATTAAAAAAGCATATCGGATTAAAAGATCTATTAAATTGTATTAGTGAAGAACCATTAGATAGTTGGATCGAAGTAGAAGGGTCTAAGATTACATTAAAAGATTCTTTTCTTATCCCAATCAATCTTCTTATGATATGGTTTAGCTACTTCAAGCCTAGAACTCATAGCAAAAATGCATCTGATATTTTCAACCTTAAAACAAACTACTATATGGTAAGATAACTACTTTCTTTCTTTAAAAAATACCCCAAACCTATTATACAAAATTTAACCATCAAACAACGCTTGTATCATCCGTATCAAGATACTAGCTACCCATATACTATGAAAAAAACCATTACTCTCCTGGTAATTCTTCTTACAAGTATTACCTATGCCCAACAACCTCTTGATTGTAATGACGGAAAATTCTATCAAGTAATTTCTGGAGCATTACGATCATACGACCCCATAACAGGAACCTATTCAGATCCTCTACATACACATACTGCATACAATGCAGGAGGATACAACCCTGTAGACAATTTTTTATACGCAATCAGAAATAGTGATAAACATTTATTGCGTATAGGTCAAGATATTATAGTAGACCTAGGGGCCGTTGCCGCAAATGGTGGAATCCAATTTGGAGGTGGTTATGCAGCAGATGTAGATAGTGACGGAAACCTATGGGTATTTCAAAACTCTCTAGACAAACAATCATTTCACAAGATTCTTAATCTTCAGGATTACGATGGGTCTACTGCTCCCGTATTTGAGATCGTAGTCTCTAATCAAGCTTCTCCTAGCACATGTGCTGATGTCGTTTTTATAGACGGTAACTTATACGGAGGAAGTAAAGGAAAAGTTTTTAAGTGGGATCTTACTACAGCTACTCCCGCTTTTAGCAGTAAATCAGTTACTGATTTACCTAGCCATACTTTTGGTGCTTGTTATACTGATACTAGCAATAGATTATATGTATCCAGTAATAACGGAGGGCTACACCTAGTAAATGATTATGAAGGTGCTACTCCTTATGCTACATTATTAAACAATACAGAAGTTACAAATTCTAACGACGGATTTAAATGTGCTGTAGGGATCTCTCCTATAGATGCAGATCAAGATGAAGTTCTTGATCCTTTTGATAAAGATACGGATGGTGATGGAATTCCAGATCTTGTAGAAGGTGGAGGAGTTGATCCTTATGGTGATGATGATAGCGATGGTGTTTTTAATTACCTAGATCCAGATTTTGGTAATACCTGTAACAGTGGGGTTTCTCTTGCCTTTGATACTGATAGAGATGGCGTGCCAAATGTATTAGACCTTGATAGTGATAATGATGGAATTTTTGACATTGTAGAAGCAGGATTAGGTGCTTATGACACCAATGGTGATGGACTCTTTAACTCTCAAGATACTGGTTTCTTAGATTCTGATCTTGATGGAATCGCAGATATTGTAGATGTAGATCAAACTGGTATTGCTTTTTTCCCTGCCGATACAGATGGTGACTTAATTTATGATCCCTATGATATCGATTCAGATCAAGATGGTATTATTGACCTTATAGAAGGACAAAACAGCCTTAATTTTATAGCTCTTTCTGGTTCTGACCAAGATAGAGATGGTATGGATGATGCATTTGATCCTGATAATGCAGGAACGCCACAAGGATATATTAATACAGACGGTACTGATAAACCTGATTTTCTTGATACCGATTCTAATAATGATGGCACACTGGATATTGTAGATGGGTATGATACCAATAGTGACGGAACTGCAGATACCCTTGCAGCAGGAAGTGACTTTGATCAAGATGGTCTAGATGATCATTTTGACCTTAAAGAAACTGTATTTGATTCTGATAACGGAAACCAAACTCCTACAAGCTTTCCTGTATCAAGTATTGGTGATCGGTATCATTATCTAGGAACATACATCAGTGATGGTACCCCAGATTATTTAGGAACAAACGAAGTATTGAGTTCTGATTACCTTACTCGTATTAATGGTGCTTTACCAGAAGGAAACTCAGTACCAGATCTTAACCCCAACTATATCTACTCTGGGTATGATACTGATGTTATTATAGAAAACACAACAAATGTTACAGTAACCTTTTTAGGTGAAAACACAACATACAAAAACACACTAGGTTATTATACCTATGATATAAACAGCCCGCTAACAAAAGCTCCTACTCCAGAAGACATAACAGTTATTTTTCCAAATGCTTCTCAAACAGGAAGTGATGGCGGATTAACTCCTGGAAACACGGTAAACATTGGTAGTTTCTCTACTGATACTGGTATCGGATGGGTATTGCTTGCAGATGGTTGGGATAACGGATCTATAGATTCTGGTTTATGGCAAATATATTCTGATCCTGATTATAACCCTGAATGTGATGAAGCTTTACGACCACACAACATTTTATTGGCAGATACTGCAAATGAAACAATTGTATTAGGTTTTGAAGAT
Organism: Aquimarina aquimarini; assembly: GCF_900299535.1. Taxonomy (GTDB): domain Bacteria; phylum Bacteroidota; class Bacteroidia; order Flavobacteriales; family Flavobacteriaceae; genus Aquimarina; species Aquimarina aquimarini. The sequence goes on from NZ_OMKE01000035.1 coordinate 137,777, forward strand.
TTAAGAAGAGATTATCTAGGTGCAGACCATGATTTTAATGATGTTATGTTTCATATCAAAGCAGATACCTATTCATCTCTAAAAACAACAAATATTCCTGAATTGACTGAAGAAGGTGTTGTAACTTCAGGAAACGACGGAGGATTAGAAAGTAATGGTGATTTAGCCAACTTGATCGCCAAAAGAAACTTTTTGAGATCAAAAACTAATAAAGTATACAATCAAAAGAATTTACAACAACGTTTTGCACCAGGGCAAAAATCATATAAGTCTGCTAATGGTCAGGATTTAAGTATCTATTTTCCTACAACAGGTGCTACAGGTACAGAAACATCATTTGTCTCTAGCCCAGATGACCTTCTTGGAATCACTAACGCTACTGCTGTATTCTCTATAGATTACTACAAACAAAATCAAAGAGTTGGTGCTGCACTGGCTATGGCTACCAAAGGTGGTGTATACGATCACTCAAAAACTATATGTGATAGACTTAATGGCTCTGTACTTGAGGATATAAGAACCTTAACTGTACGTAACCATACATTGGTAAACACCAAAATAAGAAGAGCTACTGGTGAGATTGAGCAAGCCTTACATTTTTCTGTAAGAATGGATGAATACCAAAATGAATTATACAGTTTATGGAACATTGATCAGTATCCTGCAGGTGATTATCTTAATTTCCAGATATGGGGTGGATCAATACCACAAGTAGTTAATATGGCAAATACTATTATAGATCAACTAGTAGGTGAAAAATCATTAGGAAAAACTTTTATCCCTAATAATATCCCTTCTGTATTTGTACAAAAAGGATTCTATAAAGACGGAAAACTTGAACTGGATATCATAAACAAAACCAAAGCAAGTCAGTTTTATTTCAGAGGAAATAAAAGAACTACCGAATTATCAGAAGAAAAATTAATGACCAAAACTGTTTCTTTATCTGGTGAGTACCACGAGAAAGTAACAGTAGAAACAGGGTATTTATTTGATATTGGTTTTGCCATTACAGGAGATAATCCTGATAAAATTGATGCTTTATATCTTGCAGATGGCCCTTGGGGAATTGATTTCTCTGAAGAAAATGTAACCATCTCTAATTTTGAAATCATTAAAAACGAAAACAAAGAGGCTCCAAGTAGTCACTATTTGGTAGAACGTGACGCCAAAGTAAGTGGTAACCTTAAAGAAACGGTAAACTTATTTAGAAATATCTTGGGAGGTGATCTTACTTTGAATGTATCTAAATACAAAGCGATAGAGTTTGAATTACTTACTGATAAAGATGTAGAAGTTATTCTAGTAACCAAAGATTTGGTAGACTGGAACAAGAGACTTAGATATACTATAAAAGCTAGTGATAGTATACAAAAGCATTCTATTGCTTTCTCAGACTTTTCTAGTGCTGCAAAACAAGCAATTACTGTAGAAGAATTGAGAAGTGTAGTATTCTCTGTACATGGTGACTATAGTCGTTTTACTCCTTTTAACCTTCAAGTTTCAAAACTTGCTTTTACACCAGAGGTAGCAGTAGATGAAAACGCAATCATAGATAATGATGATATCGCAAGTATCACTACAGATACAACGATAACTAATTCTCCTAATCCATTCTCAACCCAAACAACAATCAAAATGCCTACAAAAAATCAAAAAATTACAATCTCTGTAATTGATATGTTAGGTAGAGTTGTACAACAAGAAGAATTAGGAAATACAGGAACCTCATCAGACACCTTTATTTTTAATGCAAAAAACTTACAACAAGGAGTTTATAAATATATTATTAGAGGTGATGACTTTAAGAAAAAATACAAAGGAAGTTTTTTAATACAGTAGATAGATATGGTTAGTAAAAACTGCTACCTCATGTGATGTGATGTAGCAGTTTTATAAAAAAAGAGCGTATCTTTAAGTTAAGATACGTGAGACAAACAATTAAAAAAGTACTCACACATGAACATGGTTATTAATACTGCACTAAAAAAATTAAGCGCTGAGCAAAAATTTATGATCAGTGTTATTATTGTTAATGGCGGGAACTACCTTTATAATTTGATATTAGGTAGAATCTTGGGACCTGAGCAATTTGCAGATGCTGCATTATTGATCACTTTTTTGTTGGTGTTATCTTTTGTTGCCATGACATTTCAATTATCTACAGCCAAATTTTCTGTACTTTTTGAAGATACTATATTCAAAAGTTTTATCAATATCATTTATAAATACTCCACTGGTATTGGTATTATATTAGGTATTGTATTAATCATTTTTTCAAAACAGCTTCAAATACTTTTTAATACACAATCTTCTAGTATGTTCGTTATTTTTGGAATAGGAGTACCTATTTATTTTATAATGAGTGTAAATAGGGGGATATTTCAGGGTAGTAAAAAGTTTGATAGTCTTGCTATCACATATCAAGGAGAAATGTTAAGTAGACTTGTTATCACTCTAATTCTTATATATACAATTAGTAGTTTACAATCGTCTACTTTGATTGCTTTAGGTATCGCTATTTCATTTTTGTTTGGGGTACTTCCTTTTCGTTCCAAAGATTTAGAAATTACCAAAACACATACATTACCATCATCAGAATCAAGATATATCATTAAGTTTTTTCTATTGACAGCTTTTTATGAGCTTACCCAGATTATCATTAATAATAGTGATATCCTTATGGTAAAGCATTATTTTGAAACCTATGAAGCTGGATTATATGCCTCTCTCGCATTAATTGGTAGAGTTGTTTATTTTGTAGCTTGGATGTTTGTAATGCTATTATTACCCAAAGTAGTAGAAAAACAAAAAGAAGGAGCATCACATGCACCTATCCTTTTTAAGTATGTATTATACATCTCATTACTATCAACAACGATTGTACTTGGGTGCTACATATTTCCTGAACTGGTTATCAATCTTATGTTTGGCAAAGAATATATTAGTATTGCACCATTACTTTGGAAATATGCAATTGCCACATCTCTCTTTGCTATCTCTAATATTTTTGCGTATTACTTTTTATCTCTGGATCAATATATTCCAGTTATACTATCTGCCCTACTAGGAATCTCACAGGTAGTTTTGATTGCACTTTTTCACAATACATTATCAGAAGTTGTCATCATGCAAATCATAGCAATGGCAATTCTTCTCACATTTCAGATCTTCTTTTTTATAGGCTATCAAAAATTAGCTAAAAAGAACTCAACGAACTAATAAATCAATTCATCTAAGGGTTCTTGTGATTAAACGGTTACAAGGCAATGATGTCAAAAAATTGATTCATATTTATATTTTACTCACTAAGTGAGATTTTAATACTCTAAAGCTTGCTTCGAAATTAAAGATTCGTTTTTAAACGAATACTTCGTAAGCTTAATTTATTAATCCATAAAACCACGCACTATGGCCCTAAAAATCACTAAAAACCAAGGAATTTTTGAAATTAGAGGAAGTATTATTGCAGAAAATGCACAGTCTCTTCATCATCATTTTGAAAAACTGTTATTCACCTCTGACAAAGTAATTTTGTGCATGGATAAGGTCAAAAAAATTGATAAATCTGGTGTTTCTGTATTAACCAAGCTATTCAGGAATGCTGTAGAGAACAATAAAATCTTTTATATCATCGGAAAACAAAATAGTAAAGTAAAAAATGCTTTTGGCAATGTAAGCTATATTCTTAGAAATGATTATGTATAAACCAATAACCCCCAAATATAAAACAGATGAAACTACAAATTATAAATACCTCAGGAACCTATGAAGTAATAGGCAATTTTACACTAGATAATACAGAACTAGTAAAAGAACATTTTAACTACTTATTAGATCATTATGAAGAAGTAGTAATGTCATTAAAAAAAGTCAAGAAAATCGATAAAAAGGCGATAAAAGTTCTAAAAGATATTTCTGCAAAAGCCAATAGAAGAAGTAAAATACTCTTTGTTTTGGGTAAAGAAAATAGTGTTATAGCAAAAGCTTTTATAAAGAATAAAGCAAATTATATTTTTAGAGAAGATTACTAATTTCTTTTTTCCACGCTATTTTTTAGATCTCTTTTTCAATGTTTCCTTCTATATACTAGTATTATTCTTATATAAGTTGTTTTTTTTGCTAGGTTATTATAAATTGTAGTTTATAAAAAATAAAGACGTACCCCATTCGTCCTAAAATCTTGAAACCTGTTAACCAACATAATTTCTGCTTGATTTTAATTCGTCTCTGTCTGTTTCTAAAAAAAAGAACACAAAATTTAATAGATGAAACTAGCTATTGTAACTGCATACCCACCTAGTAAGGTAACTTTGAACGAATACGCATACCACTTGGTTAAACATTTCAGACAACATACTGAGGTCACCGAGCTTATTTTATTAACGGATATCTCTCCACAGGATGCTGATACAAATTTTGAAGAAAGCGGATGCCCTATTACTGTAAAACAATGTTGGAAATTCAATAGCTACACCAATTTGTTTTCTGTAATGAAGGCTATCAAGCAAACAAAACCAGATGCTATATTATTCAATCTTCAGTTTATGAAATTTGGAGATAAAAAAATAGCCGCTGCTCTTGGATTGCTATTACCAAAACGTTGCGTTGCTCGCAAGATTCCTACCATAGTCTTGTTACACAATATTATGGAGCAGGTAGATTTGGAAAGTTCTGGATTTACCAAAAACAAAATATTACAAAAGATTTATAATGGTATAGGAACTATGCTTACCCGTTTTATCTTGTCTGCAGATACGGTTACAGTTACCATTGATAAATATGTACATATTCTAAATGCAAAATATAAGTCTAAAAATGTAGTACAGATTCCGCATGGTACTTTTGAGATACCAGACGAACCCTCTTATATATTACCAAAAGGGCCGTTACAAATTATGACCTTTGGAAAATTTGGTACGTATAAAAAAGTAGAGATTATGATTGAGGCAGTAGAAAAAATACGTAAACGCACCGATGCAAATCTCGAAATCGTCATTGCTGGAACCGATAACCCAAATGTCATAGGATATTTGCAATCGGTACAAGAAAAATACACCCACGTACCACAACTTACATTTACAGGATATGTAGAAGAAAGTGATGTACCAAGAATTTTTGGAGAAAGCGCAATGGTTGTTTTTCCTTACACCTCTACTACAGGAAGTTCTGGAGTACTACATCAGGCTGGTAGTTATGGCAAAGCTGTAGTTATGCCAGATTTGGGTGATCTAAGTTTATTGGTAAAAGATGAAGGATATAAAGGAGAATTCTTTGACTCTACTAGTGTAGATAGTCTTGCAGATGCAATAGAAAAAATTGTATTAAATGCTGAATACCGTACCGAATTAGGAAAAACCAACTACCAAGCTGCAACAGCACTACCTATGAGCAAGATAACCAAAATGTATCTCGATCAATTTGAAGCTATTCGCCAAAAACGCAAGTAAATCCGAGGCTTATGATAATAGCTTTATTTGTCTTAATCTATTAGAGGCAAGAGGGTATCATATATTGTTTTTTTAAAATATGTAACATCTAATTAGTTATTAGATTACTGTTCATGTTTTAGCTTTGCATATATATGCTCATCTAGTATCTTTCCGTTTTTTATGATCGCATTTTTACATATTCCTTCTTTTGTATATCCATTTTTTTCAAGGATGCTCATAGAAGCTCTATTGTAGGCAAAAACTCCAGCTTCAATTCTTTCCAGGGCAAGGTCTTTGAATCCATATTCTGTAATTAATTCAACCGCCTTAGTTCCTATTCCTTTTCCCCAGTATTGTTCTCCTATCCAATACCCCATTTCGGCATTTTTTCTATAAATATCAGTTTGTAGGATCAAACTAATGACACCACAAATAGCTCCGTTATATGTTATCCCCAGATTTTGAAGAGGATCCTTAGTTTTTGCAAACTCAATAAATTCCTCAGCATCTTTAAGAGCATATGGATACGGGATATAATCTTTTAGGTTATCCCATATCTTTTTATTGTTTAAAAGATTAGCAATTAACTGAGCATCTTTGGCAATCAAGGGTCGTAATTTAATAGCTGGTTTCATTATAAGTGTATTACAGAATATACAAATCTAGGAGATTTTCTATCTCTGAAAAAGTAGACTAACTGTTATCATTTGATCAAAAAAGTTTATATCACTTCAATGAATAACCTCACAGTTTTTCATTTTCTTTTTTAACTTCTTGATTTCTTTATCAGGAATCTGATTCCCTCTTAAGTTTAACCTTTTTAAAGATTTTAAGTGGTAGATTTTTTTTGGGATTTCACTCAAATAATTATTGGATACATCGATATATTCAATTTGTTGAAGTTGATTTATACTCTCAGGAATTTTTGATATAAAGTTATTAGAAACATTAAGATATTTTAAAGATGTGAAATCCCCTATATTTTGAGGTAATTCAAATAATTTATTTTCGGGTAATTCAATTACTTCTAAAGTGCTAATAGAGGCCAAAGATTCTGGGATTTTATCAATTTCATGTTTCGGAAAACTGATTTTTTTTAAACTCTTAAAATCAATAATACATTCGGGCAAAAAATACATAGCCCCTGTTAAATATCTCCCTCCATATATTCTAGGTAACTTTAGTATTTCTAGTTTAGTACGAGAACAATCAAAATCTCGATGTGATCGTTCCGATATTTTTGTTATTTTAATTTGACCAATAGAGTTAATCTCTTGTTCTTGTTCTTTTGTAAGTTGAATTCCTTTTAATTCAGGGTTTCTAGAAAGCAGATAATCTAATCTCTTTTTTGCTAGTTTTCTTTTCTTCTTTATATATTTAATTGATTCTTCTCCTGAGTTTCTTTCAAATGATAATGAAATTATATCCAACTCCATATCCATTTCCTCCCAGGACAAAGGATAATCAGGCACTTTTCTTTCTTCAAGTTTTTCATCATAATGATCCAGAAAGATTGAATATTTTCTAGGTTTAAATTGATGCGTTCCTATCAGATCTACTATTTTAACTCTCTCTATACTTCCATATTTATCAGGGTCATCATCTGGTAATGTCCCAACTAATCGATAAGTAATTTGAGTAACGATAACATCAGAAATAGGTTGTAAGGTATAATACAGTATTTTGTCATAATCACCTTTAGATTTCACAGGTTTAATCGCAACTATTTTGTCAAAAAAACTTTGCAACGTATTATTATAATGCGTGAAATATAATGCTTCTCTATACTCTTCTTCAATTGTCTGTCCAAACGATAAACTAGTATAAATAAGTACTATTAATTTGAATGTTGTTTTCATAACCAATCGATATTAACCCCCTTTTTTTTGAATGCTATATTATAATAGCTAAGTAATTATATTTTTTTATGTACTAAAAATCAATCATTTTCTCTGTTTAAAAAAAATAACTTTCATTAAACCTACTATAATAAGAGCCGCTACCATACCTATCACAAAATTAATAGCACTAAATACCCACCACGGAATATCTAAACCATGAGAATAGAGGGTTCCTTGAGAAATCCCAGCAACTAAACTTAGTAAAGCAACAGAAATACAGATAAAACGAATATATTTTTTTGAATGAATAAAAGCGTATCGATTATAGACACCTAAAATTATCGTGTAAAAAAAAGTAATCGCTAAAAAAAATATAAATGTCATTATTAATCTTTCTTTCGTTTTATTGTTTTTAGCTTATATATTAATAACCCTAAAACCATCAAACATAACAAATATATAGGAACTCTGATCTGATATTGTCATACTATTTACACTAACTTATGAGCCCCTATCCTTTCATAGCGAGCGGTAAAAGGGTTTCGCTATAAGTTGTCTATTTATTCTTTGCTAATAAATTCAAAAGCAGGTTTCTTATTTCCTTTATGATCGATAAATCCAAAATGTTTTTGCTTATGTTTTCGCCATGGTAATTTACCAACTACAGAACTGGGTACCTTATCAAAATCATATAAGGTCCAGGAGAGGTAATGTATGTTTTCTTGCTTGATAAGTTGCTGGAATTTCTTGTAATAAGCCGCTTGTTCTTTTTCTGATGGCCCAAAAGGACTCCAAAGCCCTCTACTGGATGACAATCCAAACTCTTGTAACACTAGTGGTTTATCTATCTTAGAATTTAATAAGACATATGCATCTGCAAACCTATTGATATCCTGATAGTAGTGGTATGATATGATATCTACTTCTTCCTTGAGCAGACTGGCTGATTCTACATCAGACCATCCTATTGTTACCAAGTGGTTAGAATCAAATTGTTTGACTTGGTAGACCATCTCTTTTAGCCATGCCAATACATTTTCTTTTTTTCTGGTCGTAAAATCCAAATTAGGTTCATTTTTTATATCCCATGCAAGAATAGCCTTGTGATTAGCAAATGGTTTTACTATTTGTTCTGCATGTCGGTGAGTCAATGTCCAATCTAATACAGAATAATCACCATAAAAATCAAATAAGGTCACTACTACTTTTAGATTTTTTACTGCTGCCATATCCAGAGTTTGTTCTAATTTTTGTAGTTTTTGGTAGTCAACTTCTGCTTTTCCAAAAAACTCATAGGGTACAAAAATTCGGATCGTATTTAATCCTGCGGTAGTGATAATATCAAAATCCTGAGCGATGATATCGATATCAAAATCGTCCCCAAACATATCCCAAGGAGTTTTCTGGGGGTAATAATTGATTCCTTTAATCTGGTATTCCTCTCCATCAATATATATTTTATCATCTATAACTTCAGCCAGACCATTGGTTTTGGTAATCTCTTCTTGCAAACTGTTTTTTTCTTTTACCATATGCCGTATACGCCAAAAACCATCTTCTAATAAAAGCATCACTTGATAATCTGATTGCAATTTGGTTTCCAACAGCATCTTATCTCCTTGATATACTCTTTGATATTCTTTTACATCATTATCTGTTAATACTACCAACTGCCCATCTGCACTATAAAAATCTAAGTCGATATTATGAGCTGTGGTGGTGCTATGTATTGCTATTTTTTCTTTTTTATTATGCCTCACTGCCGTATTGATGTTTACTCGCGCACTTTGAGTATAATAATCTTCTACTCCTTCTATTTTATTGGTCTGATATGCTGCATTACGTATATACCAGGCATTGAGGTAGTCTTGTTCTATCTCGAGTAAGGTTTGTTTTTCCATTGGTCGTCCTGGATTGATTGTATCTACCCATTCTACCTTAGGAAAATACACTCGCTCTTTTTGCACTGCAACATGTAACATTGATGTTCTATCTGCTCCAGTATTGAGATAGGATAGCGCCTGGCTGATACCAAAAAGCACCAATATAACCACTCCTATAAAGGATATGATAATAAGTGATCTGTATATATTTTTATTCCAACTTATCATTGTAATGTGATATTGTTATATTCTTTTTTAATGCCCAATGCTTTTATTTTGATATCATACTCACCAGAAACATAAAACCCTTCTTCTAGAATAAATCTAACGACTCCATCTAATGAGGTTTTTACTTTGGTATCTATTTTTTTATCATCTATGAATATATCAAGTTTTACCAATGCTCCATTAGGAATCAATTGCTCCATAAAACTTACTAATGGCCCTACTTTGATTTCTCTATTACCTTTATCAAATACTACCTCAAAATCATCTAAAACAGGGGTGTATTCTAGTTTAATAGTATTACTTTCTGCCATGCCGTACACATATGCTTTGATACGCCATATATCTTTATGGTCTGGGTGTAGTATTTTGGCAACTGCTGTACCATTGATGGTGCTTCCTTGTGTTTGCAATACTGCTCCTTTTGCATCTATAATCTCAAAATCAACTATTGTTCCATCACTTACTACATTATCATATTCATCTTTGATAATCGAAGTAACTAATTCTGTAATCTGATTTCCATCTGCATATTTATGTCTGCGGTCACTCGTAATCTCAAAATTCTCAGGCAATGCAGGGAATACTTCTACAGAAAATTCTTTTGAAACAGTTTCTCCTACTACAGAAAATAGTAGTATTCTCCCCGATTGATCGTAAGAGAATATATTTTTCCATCCCATCATATCTTTTGTATACAGTATATTTTCTTTTTCGGTATTCAAAAACTGATGACCAATTTGTATAGGGGTTTCTTCTGGTAATGGATTATCATATATATCTGTAGGTATTACAACTTGCATGGTATAATCTTCTCCTCCTGCAATAATACTAGGGGGGCCTATATAAGATTCTAAATGTACTTTTGTATTGATATTGGGGTTTATCTGCAATTCTCCTTCATAGACAATGGCTGATTTATGTGACAATATATATTTTATCACTCCGCTTTTATTTGTCATAAAATTGGGGATGCTATACTGAGTATCCTTTTGCTTATTGGGTGTTATCACGGTACTACCATAGGATGAATGTAAAAACAGCTTGGTTGTAACTGGTTTTTCTAACTCAAATTCTAATACAATAGCATCTCCTGCATTAAATACTGTTTGATTGGTCAATAACACTGCAGAAACTTTTTCTGATCTGTTTATAATAGTAGTAAAACCGATACTTAATATACAGATTGCAGAAGTCAATAGTAACAGGGCGATATGTTTTTTATACATAGTCATTAATGTGGTGCTCCTATATAATTGTTAATTTCTAATTTTATATATCTATACCCTTTTCCTTCTACTGGTAAAAATTGTACGGACTGATGCTCATGTTTTCTATCTGGAACCATTTTATCACTAATTTCTATATTTTGTAATCCGTTGACTAACACATTCTCCATATCATCATTAATACATTCTAATGCTGTCAAGTCTAACAATGGATAGCTAAAATACAATTTGCGCTGTGGTCGTATTCCTTCTTGCAAATATTGATGATCTACCCACAATAATTCATGATTCTGATTGTAATATGACACCAATAAAAGGGGGATTGTAACTTCTTCTAGACCCGAATTAAATAACACTCCTTCTATATACTCTTTTTGCAAAGAAAGATCATTTATTGCTACTCCTTTATATAAATCTACAATGGCTACATTACCTGCACTTTGTAGATTGAATTTGGTGGGTATTTCTTCAAACTCCATCGCTGTAAATTGATCGGGGTCAAAAGTTTCGGGTTTACGATCTTCGCTATTCATCCATGCAATTCCTTCAAAATCTATCCTAAAGCTTGTAATCTCCTTGGGCATCAATTTGTGTTTCATTTGATGTTTTGCATTGTATTTGGCTAGTTTTTTATTATCATCATTATACAAGGTACCAGTAATAACAACATCTGCAGGAACATTATCAATATTTTGTATTTCTCCAACAATGGCATATTGATCATTATATTCGATAATTTTTGAGGAAAGGACCTCTAGTACAGGTTGCTTTAATACATCTTCATGATACGTTTGCTCTGAACTAATTCTACGCCTACCATGGTTGTAAAAAGAAGTTATATTTTCTACAAAAAATTGATCAGGAGGAATATCTAAATCATACGGTAATGGTTTTACAAACCATCTATTATTGTTTTTTACTAATTCATGGTAATAGGTTCTATCTATTTTTTCTAATGGAGTAATCCAACGAGTTAATACTTTTACTTTGGCAGTACTATCGGTTTGAACAATAATACCGACTTTGATTTCATCTAATTTGGCATACGAACTTAATAGTCCATCTGTAACAGAAACCTCTAGCATATATTGATCTATACTTTTATTACTATTGGGATCTATATAAGAATGTGCTCTCTCAAACTCTTTAAAATCTAATGCATCATAGTACGCTTCGGTTACATTAATAGGACTTAGTTGTTTGACATTCTTTATATATAATAAATAAAAACCATAGCTCATTACTACCAGTATAAGAAGTACCCATAGATAGGATGCTTTTATAACTTTTTTATTAAATCCATTATATGCGACTCCAAACTTAAAATATACTGGAAAGGTTTTATTCTTTGACTTCAGCGCATGTACCCATATCAATTGTATATTGATTACAAATGCTAATAGCACCGTAAATACAGGGATCAATCCCCACATTAATTTTTGAAACATGGGTACTTCTTCTCTGGGCAAAATACTTGAGAGTGGTGGTACATTTAATTTTTCCCAAACCATAATCCCATTTTCTAACTGCCGCAATCGTTGCCAGCCACAGAAATAGAGGATAGGGTCATAAAATTTATCATTAGAAAACACATATTTGAGGTTATACTTTTCGGGTACTGTGAGAAATTGTTGTAATGACCCGATCCCTTCTACTCCTCTAAATTTTGAGTTTTCTAGTCGTTCTACGGCTCTTGTTGTCAATTCTGGTAATCTTCTTGCCGAGTGATAATTACCATCTACAGTCATGGCATTGGTTTGTGCAGAAAGCCAAGCCATCTGATCTCCAAACCCTAAGGGCAGATATCGCCAATGGTCATGCTGATCTCTACTCAGAAAATTAAGAATAGGTAGCATTTTTATTTTTTGTGGTTGCGAGGGTCTGAAATATCCTAAGCTCATAGTAAATAGCGTAGTAAAAATCATAACTCCTGTGATTAAGCCTCCTATAATCCTATGATATACACCTCCAAATTTTTCACTTATTTTTTGTTTTAGGTCTCCTTCTGCAAACCGATATCCAAACTCACCAAAAATTGGTAATGCCATAATAGATGCCCATAGGGTAAACCTATCCAATGTTAGTATATTAAACGCATTCTCACCAAGCATCATAAGTGGAATTGGTGTTGTACCTCCTGTTCCTAAAATAGTGAGCAGTGTTATTGAAAATCCAAAAAACAAATAGCGTTTACTATAAAATCGATACCATATATATGGAAAAAGAAATAACAAAACTCCCCACGGAATTAAAAAAAACACCAATCCAGAAGAGGTAACTTCTAGAAAATTATCTCGTGATCCATGCGGTATAGGAACTTGGGTTATTGGGTTGTTTTTGGTGTTGATCCAATAGGGCAAGATACATATGATAATCAATAGCAATGATCCAAAACCAAAGCTTACAATTCTTTTGAAGAGAGAGAAAAAGCTTTTGAGAAAATGTTTAAATCTAACCTCTTTATAACTTTCTACTTTCTCTCTAGAAACATCCATAATTACCATTCCTATCAATGGAAAAATAAAAAACACCATTCCAAAAATCGGAGTTACATGGTGAGAAGTTACCGTTACTGCTATCAAACTCAAAGAATTTACCAGATATCTGTATTTTCCTATTTTGAGCCAAAGATAAATTTCGGGTAGTGAGTGTAATAGAATAGAGAGTCCTATAATACTGGGTAATTGCCCAAAAATATGTAGTGTTTCTATAAAAACAGAGGAGAACACTCCAAATATAGCTGTATATCCCGCAACATTTCTATTTGATGTTAATACCAATGCAAAACGGTATATCCCTGTGATAAAGAGTAAAATTGCTATTATAGCTACTGTAAATAGCCCAAATTTTAATCCACCGATATACGAGAATAATCCTATACTCTGATGCACCAATGGAGGGTATCCCATTACGGTAAACCCTGTATACCAGCTATAACTCCAGGGGTCAAACCAGTTATTGGCATAATGATTTCCAAAAAACAAATGGATCAATGCATCATAGGTAGTTTCTAATGTAAAAAAAATAGCGGTACCATGAAAAACTACTCCGATGAGTAATGCACTTATCAAATACTTGTTTGTAGTTTTATCCATAAAGGCTCGCCATAGTTTTCGACTTAAATATACAACAAAGGTTTTAGTTTAAAGCATCTGTAAAAAGAATGTAAACGCCTGAATCTGCTCTATCCTTGATATGATATTTTGGATCAGATTATTAGATTTCAAACAATCTATCTTCTTCCTTTTTTGGTAATTATGTATCGACGAATGGTAATCCTTCGATAAAAACCATTCGCCGTTAGCAATTTTATACTCATCGAAATCCTACTCCTCAAGGCACAGATCATAGCTACTTTTGAATTGTAACCTCAAAAAAATCTATTATGAAAACCGGAATTATCATCCCTTGCTATAACGAAGAAAAGAGATTAAATGTAGCCGCTTTTCTAAATTTTATTCAAAAAGAAAATAACTATCATTTATGTTTTGTAAATGATGGAAGTAAGGATAATACTATCGATGTACTAAAAGAGATACAATATACTAATCCTACCAAGATAAGTATCATTGATATGAAAAAGAATTCTGGTAAAGCTGCTGCCGTAAGAGCTGGTAGCAGATACCTTCATAGTAGAGGTGATATCACATTTATAGGGTTTATTGATGCTGATTTATCTACAGATTTTGAAGATTTTGATGGTTTATTACAAACATTAAAAAGTGATTCTAAATTAAGTTTTGTTTTTGGATCTAGAGCTAAAGAGACGTCGGATGCTATTAAAAAAAACGGAATTCGAAGCTTGATCTCGAAATTAATTAACATTCTGGTGATACTTATATTAGGATTACCCATTCAAGATACACAATGCGGTGCCAAGGTGTTTAGAGCGGATCTGGTTCCTGTTATTTTTAATACTAATTTTTTGAGCAGATGGTTGTTTGACGTAGAAATGTTTATTAAAATGAAAAAACATTTTGGGAAAGAAAAAGTTATGAAAAAGATCGTTGAGCAACCTCTCAAAAAATGGATTCATATGGAGGATTCAAAACTAGGATTAAAAGACTCACTAGAAATCCCTTATCGCTTGATTTCTATATGGTTTAATTATAACATATTACCATTAGTACAATCTTCAATTACAGAAGAAATCACTGAGTCTACAGTAGAAATATACGGGATGCCTTCTAGAATTTTGGCAGCCTGATTACAGTATAAATTTTGAACTCGAAGTTACCCCTTATAATGCCTAAATGACAAGAGAGCACCACTTGATAAGTGATGCTCTCTGTTTTTTGTATTGCCTAAATTTTAATTCTCTATTACAATAAACTCACTTCTTCTATTTTTCTGATGTTGTTTATCAGTACATTTTACACCATTGCTACATTCATTCATCAATAAAGTTTCGCCATAGCCTCTGCTCTTTACTCGGGACGGATCGACTGCCTTACTTATGATATAATTAGCTGTTGCTGTTGCTCTTTTTTGAGATAATTTTAGATTATATCCATCGCTCCCTTTACTATCAGTATGAGAACCTATCTCTATTCTAATACTTGGGTATTTCTTCATATAGGCTACTACTTTATCTAATTCTGTCGCTGTTTTACCTAAAATCAGTGCTTTATTAGATTTAAAATATATTGGTTTTAGTGCTAATAATTTGACTAAATCTACTCCTTTTGAAGGAAGATTACTCTTGATTTTTAAAGTATCAACAACATCTGGAATTTCCCTAGTAACTAGTACCTCCTTTTTGGTCGCAACATATGTATCTTTTTGCACTTTTACCATGTAAGTTTTTGTATTGCAATCTACAAGTTGTATGAATTCTCCTTTTTCATTGGTTTGTCCCGAACTGATAATTTCATCTTCTTCATTTTTGATTTCAACAATTGCATTAGCTACTACTTTATCTCTATCCTTATCAATTACCACTCCATAAATACTCCCATTACATGCGGTAATCAAAGGGGTTGTTTCTAAAAAACTATAAATATCATCTTCTCCTCTTCCTCCAAGTCGATTAGAGGCAAAAAAACCTTTTTTAGTATCTTCATCAATATAAAAAGTAATATCATCTGCACTACTATTTATGGGTTCTCCTACATTATAAATTTTATTTTCTTTCTTGCTTAGGTCAACGGCAAAAATATCCAACCCTCCTAGCCCTTGATGACCATCTGAAGCAAAATATAACATTCCAGTTTTACTTATAAACGGAAAAGTATCTCTTCCTTCTGTATTGATATTGGGCCCAAGATTTACTGGTTGCCCAAAGGAACCGTCTTTATAAATATCAACCATATAAATATCTGACATCCCATACCCCCCTGGCATATCAGAAGCAAAGTATAGTTTTTGCTCATCGATACTTACTGTGGGGTGTGCTACAGAATATTGATCATCATTAAATGAAAGATCTTCTATATATCCCCATTTTAATTTGTCATTGAGGGTAGCCCGAAATATTCGTAATCGATTAATTCCCAAAGAATCTTTAACAAATCTAGATTTATGTATGTTGTTTCTAGTAAAGTATATAGTTTTTCCATCTTTTGTAAATGATGATGTAGATTCATGAAGTCTTGAACTGATTGATTTTGAAAATTCAACAGGAAAAGTAAACTCTAACGTATCATTTTTGCTAATTGTTACATGAAATAGGTCTAAATAAGGTTGCTTTGTCCATTTGTTATCCTTCTCAGCATATTTTCCTTTTCCTCTCGAAGAAGAAAATACCAACTGTTTTTTATATACCGAGGGTGCAAAATCTACATATGCTGAATTTCCTGAAAAATTTTTGATAATATATCTTCCACTTTGCTTTTTGATGTCTTCTATATAATCAAAATTCTCTAATAGCCTTCTTACTCTTGAATCTTGAATATTTGATTTCTCTACATTAAATATCAATGCATGGGCTTCTTCATAATTTTTAAGATATTTAATCGATTGCGCTGCTCTAAAGTAAACGGTTTCGTTAATCGTTATTGTTTCCTTATTTTCTTCTTCTACTTCTTTTTTCTTGGCTAACATGCGCTTATACCATCTTGCCGAATTTTTGAGATCGGAGTTAAAATAGTAAGCATCTGCTAATTTCTGGTATACAGTAACGTTTCCATTTCCTTTAAATATGAAATCTTTATACTGCTCAATGGCTTCGGCATATGCGAATTTTTCAAAATTTTCATTTGCTTTTTTCAACAGCTTATCCTGAGAAAAAATGGGTATAGAAAGTATCAAAAAAACAACTATTATTGGTTTATCATATATTACTTTCATTTTGATAGTCTCGTTTGGTTAAAAGAATCTTGGATATATAATTCGATCGTTTCTTTCAAAGATTTCATATCTTAAAAAGAACTCATATGATCCTGAATTAAATTCTGTATTTCCTAATGCTGTGGTTTCCCAATCGTATGCAAACCCAAGCATGATTGCATCTGATACTTGAAACCCTGCCAATATACTCACAGCTGCATTCCACCGATAAGCAGCCCCTAGGGTAATTTTCTCATTTATGAGTGTATTGGCTGATATATCTACCTGTAATGGTGCTCCTGCTACTCCTTTTAAAAGCATAGCTGGTTTCAATTTAATATTTTCGTTGAGATCAAATACATACCCCCCTATTAGGTAATAATTGATTCGTTCTTCTGCTAAAAAAGAAGAGGCTCTGTTTTCTGTATTTGATTCATCAAAATGTTGTGTTTCCAAGAGATTAGGAGCAGAAATACCTAGATATAATTTTTCTGTATGGTAGTATAACCCTACCCCAAAGTTGGGAGCAAATTTATTATCCACATTGGTATTCAATAATACATCTGTATTTGTATATTGATTAAGGTCATTAAAATTAACATTCAAAAGATGCCCCCCTGCTTTGACTCCAAATGCTAATTGCCCATCAACAGAGGTATCAATGGTATACGAGAAATCAATATCAAAATAGGTTTCTTGTGTGGGACCTATTTTATCATTTATAATAGACATCCCTAATCCGACTTTATTAGATTTCCCTATAGGAGAGTGAACACTAAGTGTCTGTGTAACTGGGGCTCCCCCTATCCCCACCCATTGATTTCTATATACCCCAGTAATATTTATAGCATCTCTTGAGCCTGCATAGGCAGGATTTACACTAATAGTATTATACATATATTGTGTGTATTGTGCATCTTGTTGTGCACATACCTCTGCTACCACAAGGGAAAGTAAAATAACCATTATATAATAGGTTCTCTGCATAGTAATGGGTTTATATTGTATAATCAGAAAGTATATTTTCTGATCAGGTTATTTATCTATTTATATATATGTAATCCGACTTTTTCTTATGTTCTCCTTTTTGATTTGTATAAGTAAGAACATAAAAATAAGTTCCTACAGGTAATTGTTTCTCTTTATTAATGGTAGCTCTACCATTGGATTCACCTCTAAAGAAGTTTCCGTTTTTTCCATATCCTTTTGCCTGATACACCAAAACACCCCAACGATTAAATATCTTAAGTTCATTTTTGGGGAATTTTTCAATATTTACAATAATCAACACATCATGATCTCCATCTCCATTGGGAGTTACTGCATTAAATACTTCAAGATCATCTTCTAGGGATGAATCTGTATTATTAGGTTCGAGATAATCTGGAATTCCGTCATTATCTGCATCAAAGGCATCATCTGGAACACCATCATTATTAGGGTCTGGATTTTCATCTGCTGTTACAATTCCATCGTTATCATCATCTATATCCTGAAAATCATCAACTCCATCTCCATCGGTATCCTGAATCGTATAATTAATCTCTCGACCATTAGCATCATTCTGTACACTATCAGGAATCCCATCATTGCCAAATGGCCCTTCTATTCTGCCATCTCCATCTGTATCTATACTGTTATGCCCTGACTCTATATAATCTAAAACACCATCTCCATCTGCATCTAAATCTCTACTATCTATAATTCCATCACCATCTGTATCAAGAGAGGAATCTCCTTTTTGTTCTACCAGATCAGGGATACCATCATTATCATCATCCAAATCATTGATATTAGGTATTCCGTCTCCATCAGTATCTAAATAACTCACAGTAGGGTCTTCAAAATCACCATCATTGTCGGTATCTATATTTGTAGTATCCTCAGGGTCATCAGAATCTTCTGTGACAATTGTTGTTCTATTTGGTAACAAAGCGGTTACTATTGCTGTATTTACAACAGTCTCATTATCTATATCATCCTGATTTACAACATACCCTCCTGTAACTGTAAATGATTCATTTGGTTCGAGTGTATTAATAGTGTGTATACTTGTAAACGCTATCAAAGGGTCTTCTACATTTACATCAAATACAGAGACATTACCTGTATTTATTATTTCAATAGTATATAGTAATATATCTCCTGGTTCAGTAAAATATCCTACATCAACTACTTTATTTACTTCTAATGTTGCTGATTGTAGTATGGATACTATAGTAACATCATCAGGATCTCCATCTCCATTGGTATCAATATCATCGTCATTACTTGGGTCATCAGATATATCAGATACCAACTGTAAATTAGGATCTCTGCCTTCTACAGTAGCGGAATTACTAACACTTCCTGTATTCAAATCAACTTGTGTTATAGTATGGCTTGCTGTTATCACAAATTGTTCTCCTGGAACAATAACAGGAATTGATGAAGGATTTATACTTCCTGCATCTGCATTTGCATCTGTAATAGTTACATCGGTCAATGTTACATTACCTGTATTTGTAAGAGTTAGATTGTATGTAATTACTTCGCCAACCTCATCCCAATCCCCATCAGTAGGTATATTGGCAACTTTAATCAAACTTAGTTTAGGTATCTGTTGTAATGCTACTATCGTAGGATCGTCTGGT
This sequence comes from Aquimarina aquimarini, assembly GCF_900299535.1. Classification (GTDB taxonomy): domain Bacteria; phylum Bacteroidota; class Bacteroidia; order Flavobacteriales; family Flavobacteriaceae; genus Aquimarina; species Aquimarina aquimarini. The sequence continues at coordinate 157,287 of NZ_OMKE01000035.1, forward strand.
GCAGTTGTATCTGGATCATCTGAAGTATCGGTTACTATTATACCACAAGGGTCTTCTCCTTGAACTGTAAGCGTATTTGTTACTATACCTTGATTCAAATCCTGTTGTGTAATGATATGTGTTGCTGTTATAGTAACAGATGAATTTGCTGATATACCAGGAATAAATGGCATACTTATAGCATCTGCATTTGGATCTGTAACCGAAATATTGGATAATACCACCTCTTTTGGGTTCTGAATATTAATTTCATAAATAATCTCTTCACCTACACTATCATATGCCCCATCGAGAGCTGGTAGTCCTTTTTTGGCAACTACCAATTCAGGGCTAGGAGAAATTAAAACAGTAAAGGTGTAAGAATCCCCAGCACAACTATCTGAACTTGTAGGAACAATAGTATACACAACTGTCTGAACCGAACCACTCGTATTGGTCAGCACATCAGTAATACTGGTTGCTGTACTGGTTGCTGTTGTTTCTCCTGTAATATTCGGGTTATCTGCCGCAGACCAACTAAAGGTAGCTCCACTTAGATTTACATCTCCTGTAAGATCATGAGCTAAGGCAACATCACTACAAACTATATCGGTTGGTGCTGTAGCTACAAAGGGTTCTGGATTTATTGTTACTGTATACGTATAAGAATCCCCAGCACAACTATCTGAACTTGTGGGAACAATAGTATACACAACTGTCTGAACCGAACCACTTGTATTAGTCAACACATCAGTAATACTGGTTGCTGTACTAGTGGCTGTTGTTTCTCCTGTAATATTCGGGTTATCTACCGCGGACCAGCTAAAGGTAGCTCCACTTAGATTTACATCTCCTGTAAGATCATGAGCTAAGGCAACATCACTACAAACTATATCGGTTGGTGCTGTGGCTACAAAAGGTTCTGGATTTATTG
>NZ_OMKE01000033.1 GCF_900299535.1 Aquimarina aquimarini
CAATGTAATTATCTTGGTAATAAAGACCAATCAATCAGGTAGTTTTTCGATAAAACACTGTTTTATACAGATAAAAATCACGTATTATAATACCGTGACCTATTTGCCTTACACACTTATCAAAATATAAGCCTTCTACCCCCCTTACTTTTCATAAGTATCTAGTCACCTTCCTCTAACAATTAACAAACTTTCACATTTATTTTGCTTTTCATTCTTAAGGGTAGATTCTAATATCACGGTCTTTAGTACTATATACAAACTCAATATTAATTATAATTATTCTTAAGACCTATGAAAAAAGAAGTAATAATTAATAAGAGGAGCTGTAGGCTTTTCTTATTACAACAATTCAAAAAGAAGCTTCTTCTTATTTTATTCCTGATTCCTATACTAGGAGTAGCAGCAAAAAACAATGGCAAATACACCAAATTAAGTGTCGAACTAACTCAGGTTTCTATTTTGGATTTTTTTGATGAAATCGAACAAAAAACAGATTTCAAATTTCTATTTAACACAAAAGATATTGATCCCGAAAAAAAGATATCAATTCGTGCTATGAATAAAGCACTGGATGAAATCCTCTATTCGGTACTAAAAAAAGAGAGCTTACAACATCTTTTTGTAAAAAAACAGATTGTAATCAAACCATTGCTCATTGATAAAGATAATGACCAATCAGGAATTAGTGGTATTGTTACCAATGGAAAAGGAAAACCGCTATCTGGAGTCAATATTCTTGTCAAAGGGTCACAAACAGGCACCGTTACTCAAAGTGATGGTACATATTCTATACAAGCGACTATTGGAGATATATTGGTGTTTTCTCTTTTGGGTTTTACTACTCATGAAGAAAAAATAACACAAGAAGACAATCTACATATTACCCTTGTTTCTGAGAATATAGAACTAGATAAAGTAGTTCTTGTTGGATACGGAAAAATGAATGAAAAAGATGTATCTAGTGCTATAAAATCTATAGATGCCGAGAAAATAAAATTACCAGTAACCAATAGCCTTGATCGCCTTTTTGGAGGAAAAATAGCAGGGCTCAATGCGGTACAAATATCAGGAAGCCCAGGTGCAGGAGCTGTGGTAAATATAAGAGGTAGAACTTCTTTTAGAGGTATCAATCAACCTTTATATATAGTAGATGGAGTTCCTCTTGTTATAGAGGATAATCTTCCTGAACATTTTAATAATGGTCATGGTGCTATCTTTAAAACCAACCCATTAGAACTCATTGATCCATCAGATATACTTAAAGTAGAGGTTCTCAAAGATGCTGCAGCCGCTTCTATTTATGGATCGAGAGCTGCAAATGGGGTAATTTTGATTACCACTAAACGAGGTAAAAAAAACCATAAACCTCAAGTTACCTTACAGTATACCTACTCTGCAAATCAACCTGTTGGTAAACATAATTTATTAAATGCCCAGGAGTATAAAGATATGATGATTGCTACTGCCAGAACAACGCTACAAACAGATACTACCAATCCTCTTGCCAATGAAATTATCGATCCCGTATCTGGTAATGTCAATTCTGATTATTTTATGAATAGTGATACAGATTGGCAGGATTTGGCCTTGAGAAATCATGCAGATGTTCAAAATGTAAATCTTAATGTATCGGGAGGTAGCGAATCTAGTAATTATTTTTTCTCTCTCGGAAAAACAGAACAAGAAGGAATATTTATCTATGAAGATTACTCAAAATATAATATGAGATTGAATTATGATACTACCATTCTAAATACATTGAAAGTCGGTGGGGGATTAAGTTATCAAACCTCTAATCATGATAATATTGATATAAATTCTCTGGATTTTGCTTTCTATGTAAGGCCTGATATTCCTGCCAGAACAGATGATGGTTCTTTATTTATTCTAAATGATAAAGAGTATAATAATATTTTATCTAAAATAGATAAGGTGAAAAATAAAAATCAAGCACTTAATATCTCTAGTAATGTCTATGCCGAGTTACGTTTTTTTAAACATTTTGCCTTAAAATCTGCAATCTATACTACTATTGCCGATAGTAAAGTTTCACGATTTTATGGTTTAGGCCAATATGATCAACGATCTGATAATAATAGTCGCACACAAAATCATACTTGGGAGAACATCCTTACCTATAACAAATCATTCAACAAACACCGTATTACTCCCCTACTAGGAACTACTCTAGATTATAGGCAATTGGATTTACAGGGAGCAATCTATTTTGGGTTTCCATCTCCTGTATTTAATAATGATGCAGGGTTGGCAGAAGATGTAACCAATATTTTTCAACATATTACAGAGAGTCGACTACATTCTTATTTTGGAAGAATCAATTATAATTACGACAAACGATACTATCTTTCTATAACCAATCGTGCAGATGGGTATTCAAAATTTGGGGTAAATAAACGATGGGCATATTTCCCATCACTAGCCGTTTCCTGGAGTATCGCAAACGAGTCTTTTTTAAGTAATATCGATGCTATAAATGAACTAAGGCTCAGGTTTTCTGTTGGGCGTACGGGACGAGCCAACCTTCCTGATTTTGCTAATCAACGATTTTATAGTACTGCTATTGATAATGTTTATACCAATATTGGAGATATCAAAGGGATTGCTCTAACCAATATCCCTGATAAAAATATAGGTTGGGAAACAACAGAAGAGATAAACTATGGGATCAATACCTCAGTATTCAACTCTAGGATATCACTACAAGCAGATTATTTTAAAAAATCTTCTACTGGAATGATTATGTATAAAAAATTATTACCCTCTTCAGGCTTCAATAATCAATTAACTAACTCTAAAAGCGTTATAGAAAACAAAGGGCTAGAAATCGAATTAGAAGCAAAAATCATCACTGCAAAAGAGCTACAATGGGATTCTTCTTTTAATATTAGTTTTATAAAAAATACTATTAAAAAAGCTGATGGCTCTCTATTTACAGGGCTAAGTTATAGACTGAATGAAGGAGAGTCTATGGGAGCTATATCTGCTTTTGTAAGCGATGGGATTTTTAAAACCCAAGAAGAAATAGACAACCATGCTTTTCAAGAAGGAGCTCAAATCGGGGATTTGAAATATGTAGATATCAACGAGGATGGAATCATAGATTTTAGTGATTTTAAAGTTGTTGGAGATAATCTGCCTCAGTTTTTTGGAGGATGGAACAATGCAGTCCGATTTAATAATTTTGAACTGGGAATAGACCTACAGTTTAGTTATGGAGCAAAAAAGCAATGGGCTCCATTAGAATCTGTCATAAGTCAATATAAAGGAGATAATATTACTCATGCTATGTACGAAAACACATGGTCTCCAGGAAAACCAGATACCAAATACCCACAATTAAGATTTAATAGACGTGGAAATTTTAATCGATCTACAGATGCCTTGGTAGAAGATGCTTCTTATATACGGTTGCGTAATATCTCTTTGCGATACCATCTTCCTACAAAGTTTTTAAATAAACTTGGAATTAGTCAGGCAAGTATCTATACCAATACGCTCAATTTGATCACATGGACTCCCTACCCTGGTATAGACCCCGAAGGAGTAAACTCTAGCAATCTCGCAGTGAGCAGCTTTAATACAACAAGAGATTACAATGGGTATCCTATAACAAGGACATTCTCTTGGGGCATAAACATTTCATTATAAATAAATACAAAACTCAAAATCATGAAATACATATATAAAATTGTTGTACTTATCCTAGTACTATTCGTCTTTTCTTGTGAACCAATAGGGAGCTTAGATGATGTAGAAATCAATGGTCAAGTACCCGTGGATCAAGCTTATGAAAATGGTGATATTATAGAGTCTGCATTAATAGGCTCATATGCGTCTTTAAGAAAAATACTCCCAATGCCCTCTTACTTATCTGCGATGAGTATATCAGGGCAAGAATCTATACACAGCGATAGAGAGGATGCTTTTTTAAATAATACCCTGAGCATAAAAAGTGGTACTATTCTACGTGTTTATTCTGGTATGTATCGTACACTAGCAAATGTGAATGAACTCATTACCAGAGTTCCTAAGACAAGTAATACTATTTTATCAGAAAATGATAAAAAAAGAGTGCTGGGAGAGGCAAAATTCATCAAAGCTTTAAGCCATTTTTACCTATTGCGTATGTATGGTCAGTTTTATGATATCAATTCAGCATATGGGATCATTTTAGACCCTGCTGCACTGGATCAAAATAACCGCCTTATTCCTCAACCCAGAAATACTGTAGCAGAAGTATATCAGTCTATCTTGGCAAATCTTGATGAAGTGCTTATAAGTGGTATCCCAACAGAAGGAGATGCATCTAGAGCTACCATAATGGCAGCCAAAGCACTCAAAGCAAAAGTATTGTTATTTATGAATCGATATTCAGAATCCATTACGCTATCGCAGGATTTCTTAAATTTTGAGTTTACAGAAGATTATAAAGATATTTTTGCCAAAGCTCATACCGCTACAGAGGTGTTGTTTGCTACCCCTACCGATTATTCTATGGGTAATCATCAAGGACAAGGATTTACAGGAGGCATTATTCCTGGATCTGAAACATTAAATGCACTCCATGAAACTGAAGGTGATACGATTAGAAGATCTACCACTGCAACCAATGTAAGCATACAGGAAATGACGGGATTTAAATGGAATTTCTTTTATGACAACCCTCCTGCTATTATGCATTTACGTACTTCTGAAATTTTATTGATATATGCCGAAGCAAAAACTCGTAAAACAATAGAAGAAGGAGGAACTCTAAGTGATATAGCGGATGCAATTGCTCAAGTAAACAAAATAAGAAGTAGAGTCAATCTGCCAGAAAAAAATCCAACCAGCTTGGTAGAGTTTCTAGAGATAATTCGTCTAGAAAAACTTATGGAATTGTATTATGAAAATGGAGAGGATTGGTTTGATCTAGTTCGATACCATATTGCAGGAGATATCTCTATTGGCAGTATCAAACCAACTATATCCAATTCTAATCAGTTTATACTACCTATCCCTTTTGATGAAATAGAATTGGGAGAAGGGATTATCAAACAAAACCCTGGATATTGATTCTTCAGGTTTTTAATTTTGAACTTATTAAAACAATATCAAATATCGAAGACAATTTGTCTTCGATATTTGATATTGTTTTTACAACTATTTTTCTACCACTGACAGATGGTAAAAATTCCTTAGTTTTGGGTGCATCAACTATATATACCACTAGGTACATTACCTAAAGATCATTTAAATACTATATATTGAACCAAAATCTTCTATATGAAATATACACCCGAAGATGATTTCTCTTATTATTATGAATGGGCTAATGGTGATAGTTTATCAACACTTTTTGATACAACAGCTACCTTTACCTTTTTAAGAACAATCAATGAAGAAAAGGCTACATATCGTTATCAACCCAATAAATGGAGTATAAAACAAGTAATAGGACATATTACCGATCATGAAAGGATAAAAATGTTTAGGGCATTTAGACTGAGTAGAAATGAGGATATCCAGCTATGGGGCTACGATCAAAATTTTCTAACTGATAATAGCCGTTTTGATGAGTTGACACTAGAGCTTTTGATCACCGATTTTTATAATGTAAGAAAATCATCGTTAAGCTTTATCGAGACTTTATCAGAATCTCAATTAACCAAAACAGGTTTAGCGCAACAGCGCCAAATTACATTAATAGATTTTATAAAATCAATTGTTGGTCATGAAAGACATCATTTAGATATAATTAAGGGTAGATACCTCAAATAAGAAACAACTCTTATCGGTAATTTTGAAGCACTATATATCAAGGCCTAATAATCGACTTTATGACATTTAACATTATTGAATTATTAAGTATTTTTATTGTCTTTTTATTTTTGTTTTTTGTAGCATATTTACTTATTACTAAAACGAATAAAAAGTTAAGCAACTTACTATTTGCAGTATACTTATTTATTGTTGCACTAGATTTTTCTGCATATTTTTATCCTAAATTCATAACGCTATCATACACTGGTGAAATGATACGGATGGAAGTCTTAGCAGGTCTCAAAGCTCCTATACTATACTTATATATCATTTCAGTATTATATGATAATTTTAAAATTAAAATTAAACATATACTCTTATTCGTTCCCCTTTTTATTAATTTAATAATACTCTACCCTACTTTTTTTAATATTAGTATTGATCAACAAAAATTATTTATTGAAAATTACTACAATCAACCAGAAGGTATATTTATTACTTTTTTTGGATATATTATTGGTTTTGCTTTTTTGTTTACTGGAGTTTATCAAGTTATGCGCTATCAGAAAATTGTAAAACAAAATTATTCCAATTCAAATGTTTTTATAAACTACACTTGGCTAAAACAATTTCTAATAATTAGTATTATCATTTCGCTAATTACATTATCAAAAAGTATTTATAGGTTTACGTATAATACTGTTGAGACGACAAACAACTTACGTATTGCCATGTTATTATTTAGCGTAGTTTTCATTTCATGGGTATTTAGCAAAGCACTTTTTGCCCCAAAAACATTTCAAGGAATAGATATAGGTTTATTACCTATTAAAGAAGGACCAAATAGCATTGAAGATATACGTGTTGAAAGTATAAAACAATTTATGCTAGACAAAGAACCGTATCTGGATGCATCCTTAACTCTTCAAAAATTAGCCAATCAATTAAATATTCCTTCACGAGAATTATCTGTTTTAATTAATCAACATATGGATACCCATTTTTTTGATTTTGTAAATGAATATCGAATAAAAAAGGCGATGCAAAAATTAAAAAATCCATCATTTAAAAAACATACAATTCAGGAGATCATGTATGATGTAGGCTTTAATTCTAAGACTCCTTTTAATACTGCATTCAAAAAACATACAAATACAACACCTTCTTTATACAGAAAAAACAGCTGATAATTAGCGTTTTGCATAAAGCAGCACTCATTCATAATAAAGTAGAACGCTTTTTTTCACCCTAAATAGCACTTTTGTTTTTTAAAAAATCAAAAAAAATAGAATTCATGAAAAAATATTTTACGATCTTATTATTCCTATCTCAAATCATACTATCTGGATGCCTAGCTCAAGGCATAGATATCTCAGAAGAAGTTAAGAACAACATCAAATCTCGTATCAAAAATGGTACTAATACAGGGATAGTTGTAGGAGTTATTACTTCTGATGGAGTAACTTATTATAGTCATGGCGTAAGATCATTAGAAACTAATGTCCCTGTAGATGAAAATTCTATATTTGAGATTGGCTCTATCTCAAAAACTTTTACAGGAATTTTATTGGCCAATATGGCCGTAAATGGTGAGTTGAATTTAAAAACCCCTCTGCAAAGCCTTCTTCCTGATAGTATCACAGCTCCCAAAAGAAATGGAGAATCAATCAGATTACACCATCTATCCAATCACACCTCATCATTTCCTAGAATGCCAGATAACTTCACTCCTTCTAATCCTGCAAATCCTTATGTTGATTATTCAGAAAAACAATTATACTCTTTCTTAAACAGCTATCAACTTACTCGAGATATCGGTTCTAAATATGAATATTCTAATTATGCTTCGGGTTTGTTAGGTCATCTATTGGCTAATAAAAATAACATGAGTTATGAAAAGCTAATGATAAAGGTTATTGCCAACCCACTCAAACTAGAAAATACTCGTATCACCTTTACTCCTAAAATGAAGAAAAACTTAGCTATAGGACATAGTGCTGGAATAGAAGTAGAAAATTGGGACATTACCACTTTAGCTGGTGCAGGAGCAATTCGTTCTTCTGCTGTTGATATGATTAAGTATCTAGCAGCTAATATGGGGTTAAAAAAAGGGAATCTATACCCTGCTATGCAGTTGTCCCATAAAAATTCAAGAAGTGCTGGTAGTAACCCAATGGTAGGGTTAGGATGGCATATTATGCAACGTGATGAATTAGAAATTATTTGGCATAATGGAGGTACTGGAGGATATCGAGCATTTGTAGGTTTTATTAAAGGTGGTAATAAAGGTGTTGTGGTACTCACAAACTCAAAAGTTGGGGTTGATGATATCGGAACCCATTTATTAGACTCTACATCAGCATTAGACAAACCAAAAAAACCATCTATTGGTACTTATCTTAAAAATAGTATCGAAAACAAAGGGATTGAAATGGCTATAAAAACTTATTGGGAATTAAAGAAAAATCAAACCGACACATATGATTTTGGAGAAAATCAATTGAATACTTTGGGGTATTATTATCTTGGAAAAGGAGATATTGAAAAAGCTATTTCAATATTCAAAATAAATACAATAGCATTTCCTAATTCTTCAAATGTATACAATAGTTATGGTGAAGCATTGGTAAAAAACAATGAAAAAACAAAAGCTATTACCAGTTATACAAAATCTATTGAACTCAACCCTGGTAATACTAATAGTATCACAATGCTTAAAAAATTAGGAGTAGAAACAAAAGGTCTAATAAAAAAAATAAATATCAAAGATGCAATTCTAGAAAACTATATAGGTAATTATGAGCATGCTGGTTTTGTTATGGCTATTACCAAAGATGGTAAACAAATGAAAATTCAAATAACAGGGCAAGAAAAAATTGATATGTATCCTATATCTGAAAATGTTTTTTATTTAAAAGTAGCTTTAGCCAACATTACATTTAATAAAAATAAAAAGGGTAAGGTTGAGAGCTTGACTTTATCACAAAACGGAGAAGATATTATTTACAAAAGATAAAACCTTTACCAACAAATAATTATAACAAAAAAAGAAACTACATAGTGGGTTTACTATTTGTTTCTTATTACTTAAAGAAAGTATTGCAACAAAATAATAACTTGTTTTGTATGAGAATAGAGCTATCAAAAATATCAAATTGCGATATTTGATCTAAGTTTTTGTAAAAATGATGCCATAAGTTATTTTGGAAAATTAAACTACTATAAAGATGGATCTGTAATAAAGACAGATACTATAATTAATCTGTGTAAAAAAAGAAATAAGTGAACGATACAATTCCTGAAATTAAACAAATTACCACTGCTGAAACTTTACCTATTAGACACAAAGTTATGTGGCCCAATAAGCCGATAGCATATGTTGCTCTACCAAATGATAAAGATGCAAGACATTTTGGTTTATTTGTAAATAAAGAGATAACATCTATACTATCTCTATTTGTAGAGAATAACGAAGCTCAATTTAGAAAATTCGCAACATTAATTGAGTTTCAGGGATTAGGGTATGGAACAATATTATTAAAAAACATAATAGATCTAATAGAAAAAGAAGGAATTAGAAAATTATGGTGTAATGCACGAGTAGAAAAATCAAAATTCTATGAGAGATTCAACTTAAAAACCACAGATAAAAAATTTGAGAAAGGTGGGATCGAATATGTAATTATGGAAAAAACTTTCTAATACAATTTTCTAAGCAAGAAAACCTCTACAAAATCATTCAAGAAATTAAAAATCAACAAAATATAATAAGGTAAGTATTTATTATTATCAAGTATTAATGCCTAATTAATTTGGTATAAAACCTATGTGTCGAAAAAAAATATGGGTAGAGGGTGTAACAAATACTGTTTTTTTTATCAAAGGGATAGAACATAAAAAAATAACAGTATGAAAACTTTACTTCAAGCATTAATATTTTTAATTTTTCTATTTGCACATACATTTGGTTTTTCAAATACCCAAAATAGTACACATCTATCGAAAACTATCGCACCTCAACCGATCATCGTTGAGACTATAGGTACAGGAAAACCAATTTTATTTTTACCAGGATTTACAACTCCAGGTACTATCTGGAAAGAAACGATCAAAAACCTTAATACAAACAGACAATCTCATCTCTTTTCTTATGCTGGGTTTAATGGCCATGCTCCTATAAAAATGCCTTGGTATGCTACCATAAAAAAAGCAATTATAGCGTATATACAACATCATACACTTACCGATGTTATCATCGTTGGTCATAGTATGGGAGGTAATCTTGCGGTTGATATTGCAGCAGAAATCCCAGAAAAAATTTCTAAATTAGTTATCGTAGATGCCTTACCTTGTATGAGGGAGGTAATGATGCCAAATGTGCCTGCAGAAAATTTTTATTATGATAGTCCTTACAATACTCAAATGTTACAGATGGATGCAGATCAATTTAAAAATGTTGCTAGTATGATGGCTTCCAATATGACCAATTCTACCGATAAAGTATCAACATTAATGAATTGGATACTAGAGGCAGACAGAACTACTTATGTATATGGATATACCGATTTATTAAAACTAGACTTAAGACCTGTACTCCCTATGGTAACTGCAAAAACGTTAATTCTAGGAGCTTCTTTTCCTAATGCAAAAACGGTAAAACCTAATTATGAAAGTCAATACGCTACCTTAGCCAATAAAACTATTTTAATAGCCGAGAATAGTAAGCATTTTATAATGTTTGATCAACCAGAATGGTTATATACTACCCTAAATACTTTTTTGGCGAATGAAAAGTAATCAGAATATTCTTTTTGAAGAAATATACCAGCAACATCATGCCATGGTAATGCAAATGTGCCTTGGTTTTGTTAGAGGGGATCATGATATTGCAAAGGATCTACAGCAAGAAGTTTTTATAAGTGTATGGAAAAACTTAAAAACATTTAGAGGTGCTTCTTCTTACAAAACCTGGATTTATAGAATCACAGTGAATACGTGTTTACAATATGTAAAAAAGAAGAAAAAAGAACCTACATTCTCTATATCTGAAATAGAAAATCAAGTCCCTTTTCCTGAACAAAAAACTCCTGAAAAAAGAGCTATTTCTACATTATATACTGCCATTGGACAGTTGAATGAACTAGACCGATTGTTAATTATGATGGTTCTAGATAATCAGGATTATGATACAATTGCAGAAGTTATTGGTATACAACCAACTAATGTACGAGTGAAAATTCATAGAGTAAAGAAACGTCTTAAAAAAATTTTAGAAAATAATGGTAATGGATAATGATTTTAAAGAATTCCAGAATGAATGGAATAATAACAAAAATAATATAGAGCTATCGCCTAATGGTATCAATACTCTATATGACAAAATAAAGAAAAAGGAGAAAGCTAATTATTTCTTTTACTATGGTACGATTATAATTCTATTAGCCACATTGATTGTTATCTCTCTTTTCTTTTACTATGTAGCTCCTGTAAAAGAAATCTTGAGTAGAATTGGTGCAGGGTTAATGATCTGTGGATTGATCGTTAGAATTGGTATTGAAATTATTAGTATTGGCAAGGCAAAACGAATGAATAAAATTCATAATACATTGACTGCTACAGAAAATACGATTCGTTTTCATCAATTCAGGAAAGTTATTCACTCTATCGTTGCTCCTATCATTGTGGGGCTCTATACAATAGGATTTTATATGATTACTCCAGAATTCAGTTTATACATAAGTCGCTGGAATCTCTTATTGATTGACATATCGTATATAGTAATTGCTATCATTCTATTTTTTATCATAAGAAAAGGTATAAAAAAAGAAATGGTAATACTGAGTGAGATCATGAATTTACGTAAAGAAATAACTGAATAATATTCTTTCTAAAACAGTCTAATTAAAATAAAAAAGACTGCCTAAAAAGGCAGTCTTTTACTTAACTAACTATACTCATATTTAATTTATTGGCAAGCTTATTCCTGTCCATTCAAAAACAGTTGCATCAGCACCTCCTGTTGCTTCTGCAACCTCTGTAAGTGTTACTGTTGCTTCATCTGGATTATTTACTGTATCTTCATCAGCTCCCAAAACATTTGCTGTAATACTGGTAGAAACATCCGCATTTCCCTTTCTATCAGTAAGGTCTACTACATTTCCTGTAGTTGCGCCTCCTGTCAATACAAGTAATGCATTAGAAATAGTAACACTACTTCCTCTTCTTATATTGATAAGGTCTTCCATTTTTACGTTGGCTGCATTTACAATGGTAAGTCCCGTAATTGTAGGATTTGATCTAGGCATAGCTGTATCATTATTTACTGCTTCCTGATTATCACCTTCAATACCATGAGAGTCACTTGTTACTTTTTCAAAACCTTCAAGACGAGCTCCATAGAGATTGTTTGCTGTTCCTGTCCATCCATCAGTCCAATCAAACATATCATCTTCTGAATTAACTACCAGAATATTAGATAAATTCACTGTACCTCCAAACAAATCAATACCATCATCTGCTCCGTTTGCAACCACCAGGTGATTAATCGTAGTACCATTACCTACACCATATAAACTTAATCCGTTGAATTCAGTTTCTTCATTTATACGAGCTCCTGTATATTCAATTTTTAAATAGGTGATAGTTCCAGAATCATCTGCTGGTTGGTTTCCTCCATACGTTAATCTAAATAATTCTGCTTCTGTAGGTACCCCAGTATTTACTGGAGCATTTCCTGCAATAATTAGACCACCCCAATCACCTGCTTTTGGTGATGCTGCAGCAGATGTCATTACTACTGGATTCTTTGCCGTACCTTGAACAAATATTTGTGCTCCTTGTTCTACAGAAATAAAAATATTGGTTCCTCCTGGTACTGCTTTGATAGTAGTACCAGCTTCTATAGTAAGAGTTGCTCCTGATTTTACAATCAATGGTCCCGCCAATTTCCATTCATTTTCTGCATTTAATGTTACTTCTCCTGTTATTTCAGAAGTAAGGTATGCAGCATCAAGATCTGGATCTTCCTGTGAAGTAATGATACCATCTTTTCCAGAGGTTATTACTTCAGAGATATCATCATCACAGCTAGACATAGCAACCAGAAGTGTGCTGATGATTATAATTTTTTTTATCACTTTCATATTGATATATTTTTTATTTAAACTTAATTCTTCCATCAAACAACTACTTATTGTTTATGGTGAATTGATCTTCTATAAATTATTGATTAATAGGTTTACATAATATACTGAGCCTATTGCTCCTGGTCCAATTGCGGTAAAGTATTCTTTACCTCCTAAATTGGTTGCTCCTAATTTGATAGTTGATTTTAATCCAGGGATCTTATAACTAAGTTGCGCATCAATTACCGAAAATGATGGTATCTCTCCTTCTCCAAAAGGAGCTTGCCATAAGTAACTATCACTCCAACGGAATGCTGTATTAAATCCAAAGTTTTTAAATATTTTTTTGTGACCAAATACTACTTTTGCTTTATGTTCTGGTGTATTGAATCCTGGACGGAAATTTGGGTCTTCACTTTCATCAAAATCTAATTGAGCAAAAGTATAATTCATATCCAGATCAAATCCTCCTAGAATTTTTGTTCCTACTCCTACTGTAGCTCCATAAGAATTAATAGCCGCACCAGAGTTGGTATATATTTGATATTGACGTACATCATTATTTGAAAGCGCTGACAAACCAGTTACATCATTTACATTACCATATAAAGGTACCAATACATTTTCTGTAGATATAAAATTTGTATACTCATTGTAGTACCCACTTACATCTAGTGTTATTTTATTAATTTTCCCTCTATATCCTAATTCTACAGCTACAATTTCTTCTGGAGCAACGACATCGTTATTTGCGGCTGTTGGTGCTCTATTAGTAACAGAAACCAGTGAATATGCATTCTCATAAGCTTGTCTTCCTGAAATAGTTGCTGTATTACTGCCTGTTATCGATCTTCCATTAGAAGAAAGGTTATACGTTCTCTCTTCTCGATCAAGGTTATCTGGTGCAGATCCAACATTAACTGTTTGTCCAACATCTAAATCTATATAAAGGTTTTGTGCTGTTGGGTTTCTAAATCCTGTTTGATAAGAAGCTCTAATATTATGGTTTCTTCTTTCTCCTAATGTATATCCAACAGAAACCCTTGGCGAGATGTTACCATCAAATAATTGAGATTTATCATATCGTACAGATCCAGTAACTTTAAACCTATCATCAGCAAATTTTTTCTGAATTTGTGTATATATTCCATATTCAGAATATACAATAGGTTTTTCAAAATCTGTAAAGATTGTTCCTGCAGAATTTAATTCATATTCTCTAAATGAACCTCCTACTTGAATATCTGCAAAATCCTGTGTCAAATGACTAAAGTTATAATTGGCATCTGCATGTCTAAATAGAGACTTATCTATAAATCGTGCACCTCCTTCAAGGTCTGTTTTACCGATTACATTATTAAAAGCATTTTGGTATTCTGATGTCCCTGGTACTAATCTTCCTGTATCTGCAGCAGTTCTAGATAAAGCATGTGCTTGTTCTGTGGTTTCTCCTAATCGAACAGCATTTACATAGGCACTACTATAATCTGCAAACCATTGATCATCACTTTTCCATGCTCTATTCAGGTTAATTCCTGCAAACACAGCATCATATGATTTTTTTGCATCTCCAGAAGTGATATATCCACGTAAGAAAAAGTTATTATTCTTTATTTCAATCTTATGCTGTTGCATTATAGATCCTTTTGCGATATATCGAGTTGCATTTTGAAAAGCAGATGTACCTTTATTGATACGAGCGTTATAAATTATTTCAAAATCGTTTTCAAAAGGCTTATAATGTATTGCTCCATTAAATCGTAATGTATTAATTTTATCATCATAAAGATCAACTTCATTATATCCAGTTCTACTTACAACTTGATTAGGCAAAAATTGTGCATCTACGGTAGTAAGTGCTCCGCTATCAACCAATGCTGTTGATAAATTTGATAGGTTAAAACGAACCTCATCTCCATAAACATTTACACCATTATAAGATGGATCTGTTCTATCTGTAGCAGCGTTAACAAGGTTATCTGTATTATCTGCATGCCAGTCAGTTCCCTGAAAATAAGAAAGACTTGCTTTGGCAGCGATCTTCTTAGAAAAAGCATACGCAATACGTACACCAAAATCATAAAATTGGTTATTACCTGCAGCTTCTTGCGAAGTAACTCCTGTTTTTAAATAAGTACTTACTCCTTGGTGATCAAATGGATTTTTACTGGCTATAAATAAACTTCCGTTAAATGCATTTGCCCCATATAATGCAGAAGAAGGTCCTGGAACCATCTCTATACTATTGATGTCTAAAATATTAATTCCTGAAAGATCTCCTAAATTGGATCCTAATGTAGGGTTCGTATTATCCATCCCATCAATCAAATGTACAAAACGTGTATTCTCTAAAGTAGAAAACCCTCTGGTATTAAGAAGCTTAAGATTATAGCTACTAGCATTCAGGTCTACTCCTTTTAAATATTTCAGCGCATCAAAGTAATCCATCGCATCATAATTTGCCAGATCTTTACGACCAAAACGTTCAATACTAACTGGTGAATCAAAAAGACGTTCTGGAGCTCTCGATGCAGAAACAACGACCATATCTAATTTTGAATCCTCCTCTAATGTAACCAATATATTACCTGAAGCATCTTTTGAAGGAATGGTAGTTGTTTGACTTTTAAAACCAAAACTTTTGATCTCAATTACAACAGGGAATTGTGGTTTATTTACTTCTAAAGTAAAAAATCCATCAAAATCAGTAGACGCAATAATATCTGTTCCTCGTATTGAAATTACTGCTCCTGGAACTGGTTTATTACTGGAGTCCGTTATCTGTCCAGTAAAGGTAGATTGGGCATATGCAATTGTACCTGCCCATAGCATAAACATTAGTAAAAATTTCTTCATATTTAAGCGGTATTTAAATTTAATAATTATTAATTAAGTTATTATAAATCAACATATAACATACAGGAAAGGGGCACTTATCCATATGAATATGCAAAAAATATAAATCGAAGTTTTTGTTTAAAAAAAGATTAAAATATTATTCTTCCTGCCTTTTACTTATAAGGCTTTTATTTGTAGTGTTATCACTTTGTTTTAAGGCATTATACTTGGCTATAAATCGCACAAGATCTTCTTCCTTTTTCAATCGAAGTTTCTCTTTTTTAAGGTAAGCTGCTAATTCTATTCTTTTATCACTGAAAAGCTCTAGAATATCTTTTTCATTCTGTGATAATTCTGCGATCACACCATTTTCCTCTAGGTAATAGGTGCAAATTTGTTTGATCTCTCCAGGTTCAACACCATAGGTACTTCCTGAGCTTTTCTCCGGTTCAGTAATATCCAAAGTGTATCTTTTATACATTCTGTATTGATCATGTAATTCTAACAAAACATAATACCCTTCTCTTTTTGAACCTCTGGGCGATACAAAATGGCAGTAATAAAAAAAGTGATCTTCATTACGTATATGAATTTCAGCTTCTTTGATGATTTGATAAAACTTAGAACCGTCTTTATACTCAAACGCATCTAAATCAATATTGTATTTTAGTTTACCAGTAAAAGTTCCTGTTTTTTCATTAATAACATCGTAGGCTACATATCTATCCTTTAAATACGGAGAACCTTCATATTCCTCAAAGAAATAAGACCTTTTGCTTTCAACTATCATTGATTTCGGTAATTGAGCTATCAATAAAGTAGGGGCAAATAAAATAAAGTAAAGTAATTTTTTTTTCATACAAAGTAGGATTACTTATTAGCATTTTTTTTTGGTAGACGGGGCGTCGTCTTTTAAAACTATTTACTGTTAAAAATAATTTTTGCAAAGCTATAGAAAATCATTTTTTAATTACGGTAAAACCGTATATTATTTTATGTTAATTTAACATAATTTACTGTTAATCAATTTATAAAAAAGAATTACACCACCTCAAATCAATGAAACAAAACATTGATTTACAGTTATTTACATGAATTTACTTTGTTTTTTAATAGTCTTATTATTGGACATTTTATTTATAAAAAAAAGCTGTTTTAAGTCGATTTTTGTAAACAAATTCACTTGTTTTTGCATGAAATTCTTTAAAAATTCACTTTTTTTACAAGTATAAAATAATTTTATTTTTTTCATTATAGCGATCTGACAATCAGAATACTAAAAAAAAGGTTCTATTCAACCTCATTAATGACAGTTCTAATTTGTTATATTTTATAATTTATACATCAATATGTTGTCAGAGTTATAATAAACAGAAGTTAATTTCCTTATTATGTATTGACATAAAAATAAAATGCTATTTTGTTAAAATATGGAAAAAATATACTCAGTAGATAGCAAAGAAGTTAAATCAATTTATATAGGAAAGGATGCGATCTCTTTTTGTAAACTAAAAGAGAACAATCCTGAAAGGTTTATCTACTTCTATAAGTATCCTGAAATAATGGAGAAAACTACTAAGTTTAAATTTCACGATATAAAAGAAATCAAAATTCGAGGTGGAATAATGTATTTCAAAGGATTTTGCAAAGTAGAAGATATTATGATTTATTGGAAAGAAATAGCTTTTGATTCTGAACAAGAAGCTCTTGATTTTTCTACACAATTAGACCAGTTAGATGTATTAAAGAAAAAGGTGAAAACCGAGAAAAAGCTTAATGCAGTATTCAATAGCTCCTCTTTTTATATTTTTATTTTTGGACTTTGTATGGTTTATTTAACTATCGATGGAGAAACAAATCTAGGGGAATCTGCTATTAGATCTCGTAATAAACTTGCTGGCAAAATATTAGATTCTCTATTTAATTTTCTTGGTCCAACAGTATCTATTTTATTTTCTATTCTTATTGTAATATTTGCTATTTATTTTATGTGGAAAAAGTTTAAAACCCCTTTAGACATTATTACTTTTAAAGAAAAATAATCCTCTTTTTATCAAAAAACAGTTCAAACTACACCTTTCTTTACAATACACAGATTAATGAGTAGACCAAAAGATATAATCAATACTCCCAAAATACCATTTGAGATATATCAATGCTTTTTTGAAAACCTTTTTAATTATTGATGTTATAGTCAAATTTTTAGATATGTACTTTATTAATTAGTTTGCTGAAATTGGTTGAATCGATCCTTAAATAAGAAGCCAGATCATTTTGGGAAATCATATTAAATAAATGTGGACTTCTTTTGGCAAATGTTTTGAATCGTGTTTCTATATCAAAAGCCATAAGCTCATGATGCCTCTGTATAACTCCTGCCAAAAATTGCTCTGTTGCTTTGCGGAATAAAGTTTCGATCTCTCTATAATCTTGCATGAGTTGCTCATGTTTCTCATAAGAAATTCTTAAAAATGCACTATCTGTAATTGTTTCCAAATAATATCTTGATGGTGTTTGTGTAAAGAAAGATTCCAAAACTCCACTGAATGAAGGAGCGTATGCAAAAAATGTAATATGTTCTTTTGATTCATTAAGGTAATATGATTTCTGAATTCCTTCTAGCACAAAATAGATATATCGTTCTGTTTGCCCAGGTGAAGTAAGTATCGTTTTTTTAGGTACCTTATACGGTGTCCAATACGAGATATACGCATCCAATATCTCATCATCTATTTTATGTATTTTGGATAAAAAAGATTTCATATATTCATTGTATTATTTAAACAACTATAGAAAATAGACCTTATCCTTTGTTTTTCTTTTTCCCTTTGCTTTTACCATTTGCCATGGCATAAATCATTCCGCCAATTATAAATATGAGCATAAAAGGAAAAGTAATCACTTGTATAATACGAGCAAATATTCCTTTTTCTTTATTTTTATTTTTAATTACTTTTCCTCCTAAAGCTTTTATATATCCTTCTGCACGATTACATTTTTCTTCATAAAACTCCCAATCTGTGTCTTGTAAATAATCTACCGTAACCTGAAATGCATTTATTGCTTTTTCTTTTTGCAGAGTCTCTTTATAACATACTCCTAAATAATAGCTTACTAAACCATGCTCTTTGGGTTCTTGCTCTTTTGCTACTTCTTGATCCAACCACCATTCAATTTCTTCAATATATGCACTATATTCTTTCTTTTTTGATACTACATAGGTATAAAAGAGTTTGGATGCAAAAATGAAATTATAATTAGCATCTTTTGATCCTCTACCTACTTTCTCGTACAATTTCTTTGCTTCTTGATAATATTTTTCGGCATTTACTATATCGTCTAGTTTAATGTAAGAACGTACAATCTGATAATAGTGAAACTGAAAATCATATACATTGAGATCTTCTCTATAAGCTTGTAATGTTTCTAGTGAGTACTTTATAGAATCTTTATAATTTTTTCCTTTAAAAAAATCCATAGAAGCATTTTCTATATTTTCTACAAACTGACTAGTCTTGTATCCTTCTATATGAATTTGACCTGCATAATTATAGGTGTTTTCCTTTTCTTCTTTTTTCAGGAACAACTCTGCATAACGCCCTAATGCATTTGCATAGTTATTACACAACATTGCAAACATATGTGGCTGATTATTATAAGTATCACCAGTACCATTGTCTAAATATTCGTGATATTGGTTATAACCAACTTCTCCAAATTGAACTGCTAATTCTATATATCTTTTTTGCGTTTTTTTCTTTTTTGCTTTATCGGCAAAGCTAGACAAATCAGTCATTGCATTATACATTACACTAGATAGCCCTTCGAATTTAAATTTTAATTCAAAAAAATCATTTCCTGACTTTTTTGTTGCTTTTATAATTCTGTCAACTCCAGTATAATGAATGGTTTTATCGCATTCTAGCATTTTAGAAAACTCGATAAAAGCTTTCTCATAATTTTTGGTATCAAAAAAATAGGTATGTGCCAAAACGGTCTTAATAATTGCACTTCTAGGATATAACTCTGCCCATTTTTCTATTTCTGGAAAATATTGTTCGTAAAAATCAAGTTTTCCCTCTATCTTAAAATATCCTTTTTCGTTTCGTATAATATTAAACAATAATCCTATCAATGATGGGTGATTGTCTAACTCCTTATTATCGTATAACTCTTTTAATTTTATTCCATATTGCAGGCGATAATCATCTTCGTAGTCATAAGACCAATCATAGTGTGTTAAGATAAACTTTTTTGCTTTTTCTATATTTCTGTTTTCCAAAAAAAGCATTCCAACAAAACCATTTCGTTTTATTATATAGGGATATCTATCAAAGGATTTTTCCCATAATGCCAAAGCTTCTTCTTTCTGATCATTGTTATATTGTACAATGGCCATTTTATTTAGCAATTCACTCTCTAATTTATCTTTTTCAAAACGTTTGTCATACAAAGAGTGAACCTCAACCAGTTGTTCCTCTATCATTTCTACAACTTTTTCTGGCAGCCCCATTATCTCATCATATACCCATACCAGCCACTCATACCCTACCAGCTTATTCTTACCAAAAGCTTCGTTTTCGATAAAAAATTTTGCATCCTGAATAATCTCTTGCGAATTACTAAAAACCCAATCTGTATTCAAACGCATTCTATCTACTCTTACATCTACATCAAATGGGTTTTCACTCAAAATAGCATCTATAATTGACAAAGCTTCATAACCTAATTCTTGCTTATTATCATTGGAATTGTCTAATTGAGTTAAAATGCTACTCAACTCTCTTTTTAATTGCATCATTTTGTATTTATTTCTATAAGAAGATTATGTGCAAATTTTTTTTTAAAAATATGTATTATTTACTAATTTAACAGGCTTTGGCAACGTTAATTCTATTCTAAATTAGCTTTGATTATATATGCAAACAATACTCATAGCAACACATGAATCGTATAAAACACAGGATATCAATTTATTATTATTACAAACCTATTAACAATTTCTGAACCAAGAATTTTTGTGATTTACTACAAAAACTATCTATATTATTTTACCATATAGTTGTCCTCTGTTTTACGTCAATACTTAACCTATAAATACACAACTATAGTAATTCTCTATATAGTTTTAATATAGTACTATTGGATTTTCTATATTAGCATCATAGTAGGCTTAGTCTGGGTATATTGATTAAGGCTTTTCATACAAATCAAATGAAAACAAAACTACATATATTCAAAGAGGTAGCGTACCATTTGAGTTTTACAAAAGCGGCAGAACATCTTTTTTTGTCTCAACCTGCAATCTCAAAAACCATACGTCTTTTGGAAGATGAATATAAAAGTACTTTTTTTTTAAGAAAAAGAAATTCTATCGAATTGACTGAAGATGGAAAAGTATTCTTAATCTACACAAAAAAAATATTGAAACTATACGCCGAATTAGATAATCAATTTCTAAGCTTAGAAGACGAGAAACCAACTCATATTACCTTTGGAGTAAGTACTACTTTAGCAAATTACATCGTTCCTAAAATCATTGCAAAATTTAGAAAACATTCTCCTCAAACTAATTTTATTGCAAAAAGTGGCAATTCTAAAGAGGTAGAAACATTGATTGTAAATCAACAAATAGATTTTGGCATTATAGAAGGGGAAAGAACGAATTATCAATTACAATTCAAAAAATTTATAAAGGACGAAATTGTTTTGGTTACTAATTCTAGAAATACCGATTTTAAAAATGGAGTAATCAGTAAAGATGATTTAACCAAAATTCCATTAATAGAACGAGAATTAGGCTCTGGTACTCGGCAGATTATATATAACAAGCTACAAGATTTAAATATCAATAAACTCAATATTCAAGTAGTTCTTAACAGTACAGAGGCTATCAAAAATTATTTATACTATTCAGATAGCTACGCTTTTGTTTCTATTAATGCTGTACATGAAGATTTACTAAATAATAAATTAAAAGTAATTGATATAAAAGATATCTCGTTTGAAAGATGGTTCTATTTCGTATCAAGAACAGGTTTTCAATCTAAAATCATGAACTATTTTGAAAAACTAATTACAAGCAACTATAACTTTTAGTTATCCTACATTCTACTATGTATTGCTCAAAAGTTATTTCTTAACACTATTTTTGCTTCAGTAATCAGGATATCATAATGGCCACTGTGCAAAAAATAATTTTCTTTCTCATCATCGTTTTAGCTTTATTGGGGTTTATAAATAGCCCTACAGCGTTACTACTAGGATTCACTTTTACATTTTTTTTCAAAAACCCATATTCACAATATAGCCAAATTGCAATCAATTACTTATTAAAAATTGCTGTGATTGGTCTGGGTTTTGGCATGTTCTTAAAAGAAACCCTTGCTACTAGTAAGAATAGCTTTGGGTTGACCTTTTTTTCTATTTTATTAACTGTTATACTGGGTATACTCTTGGGTAAAGCTTTAAAACTAGATAAAAAACTAAGTCATCTTATTACCTCTGGAACTTCTATTTGTGGTGGGAGTGCTATTGCTGCAATTTCACCTGTAATCAAAGCTGAATACAAAGCAATTAGCATTGCTTTGAGTGTCATATTTTTTTTAAACGCTATTGCTTTATTTGTATTTCCTGTGGCTGGCCATTATTTTGAATTAACCCAAAATCAATTTGGTGTATGGTGTGCTATTGCTATACATGATACCAGCTCTGTAATAGGTGCGGCTATTGATTATGGAGATGAAGCGTTGAGAACGGCAACAACAGTAAAACTTTCTAGAACACTCTGGATAATTCCTCTTTCTATTTTGTCTACTTTTCTTTTTAAAACCAAAGGAGAAAAAATAAAAATACCATATTTTATTATCGCTTTTATCGCGGCTATATTAATAAATAGCTGCCATATACTACCCACTACTATTACAGAGTCTATAGTAATGATCTCAAAACGATTATTGGTAATAACTCTTTTTTTGGTTGGGTCTTCATTATCTATTTCTGATCTTAAATCAACTGGATTCAAGCCCATATTATTTGCCTTAATCCTATGGGTATTCATATCTGTTATTTCATTGATCTTTATCCTTTATTAAAAACCTATAATAAAAAAGACATTCAATCCATAGAAAATTTGTCAACTTCATCACTATTTCAAACTATTTACTTTTTTAATCGCAAATTTTGGTGCGATTCTAGAAACAAAATAAAGCAATCTCGACCCTCCAATTCTAATCTCTTTTTTATCTTTTTTCAAACCAATAATCATCTCATCTACCGCTTTTTCTACAGAGATAGCAATTTTTGGTGGAGTCCCCTTGTGCCAAGGTGTTTTTACTGCTGGAAACATTACCTCTACCACTCTTGTTTGTGTATCTTTAAGTTGTATTCTTATTGTTTGAGTAAATGAGTGTAATGCAGTTTTTGTAGCATTATAAAACGAATAAGCCGCTTTTGGAGCATAAATCAACCCCGTAGTTATATTAATAATCATTGGTTTATTCTCTTTTAGAATAGGGTATATTAATTTTATGAGTCTTACAGGTGCCAAAAAATTAGTTTCAACCTCAGCATCTAGCATTGGTAAGATACCCTCTGTTTCAAAAAAAGGAGTTTGATGTACTATAGCAGCATTATTTATCAAAACATTTAATTGAGGGTACAGCTCTTTAATCCATTCAGATAATCGTTTACACTCTGCTGGTTTTGAAATATCACATTGATAAGTAATCACATTAGGCAACTTATATTTTGCTTCTTCTAGTTTTTGTGATGTTCTAGAGCAAATAATCACCTGATTGCCCATTTCTAGAAAACGCCCTGCCATCTCAAGTCCAAGCCCTGAGCTTCCTCCTGTGATAAGAATAGTACTATTAATAAACGTCATAATTCCATTTTTTTTGATTATTCGCCAAAAATAGAAAGTGATATATTATAAAAAATTGACCTATGTTAGTTCGTCATTTTTTTTCTTATTCTACTCAAAGATTCAGGCTTAATCCCTAAATAAGAAGCAATTGTCTGAAGTTTTACTCTTTTTTCTAAATCAGGAAATTCTTCAAGAAATATATGGTATCGTCTTTCTGCATTCAATAACAATAATTCTCGTTCTCTTTTTTCCTTAGTACAATATCCTTTTTGGAGTGCACTAATCAAAAATTTATCCCAATACGGATTGTTTTCCTGCAGTAAAAGCCACTCTGTATAACTGATATCCAGAATCTCTGAATGCTCTAACGCTTGAATAAAAAAATGTGAGGGTGTTTGGTATAGCATTGCAGAATATGAACTAAGTACATTACTTTCTGTTATAAATCCTTTTGTAAATTCATTTCCTTCGTTATCAATATAATAATATCTAAAAAGTCCGCTTTTGAGTATTGCAAACCTTTGAGGCACTTGCCCCTGAGTAATATAACACTCTTCTTTATCTATCTGTTTTACTCTGGAAATACCTATCAAATCAATTGACTCTTTTTCTGGAATATTTATTTTTGATAGAAGTGCTTGTGTATTCATATATTAAAATTATGCTATTATTTATACCGTTTGATTCAAGTGAAAAAATAGTTCTTTTTATCAATCGAAGTGTTTTTTTAATTCCATAATACAATTACTAATCAAAAAAGGCAACTATTAATTTACCTTTACTCCTACTTTTTGTTTTTCTATTACATCTCTATCGCTTATAAAGATATTTTCTTTGTATTTTTCGAAGATAAACCCTGTATTAATGAAAAATCTTACATGCTTCTCATCCTTTAATATGTTATATCACCCTCAAAAACAACCAAAAACAGATATCAAATACTAAAACTATATTTAGAGTTTTTCAAAAAATAGCATATGCCAATTTCAAACAAAGATAAAAACACATGGGCTTGGGTTCCTTCTTTATATTTTACAGAAGGATTACCCTACGTTATTATCATTACTGTTTCTGTAATCATGTATAAACAATTAGGGATTAACAATACTGATATCGCTTTATATACTAGCTGGCTCTATCTACCTTGGGTTCTAAAACCATTTTGGAGTCCATTTGTTGATATAAAAAGTACAAAACGCAACTGGTTCCTTACCATGCAATTACTCATTGCAATAGTATTTTTGGGAGTCGGTTTTACAATTCCCACTCATAATTTTTTTGTAGTAAGTCTTTCTCTTTTTTGGATTGCTTCTTTTGCTTCTGCTACCAATGACATTGCATCAGACGGGTATTATCTAATTGCGCTTTCAGAAAAGAAACAATCGCTCTTTTTAGGGATTCGAAGTACTTTTTATCGACTGGCCATGATAACAGGACAAGGGTTAATTGTTATAGTTGCAGGTTTTTTAGAAGAATATTATGGGGCTCCTCAAAAAGCTTGGTCATATACTATGATTATTACCGCCATCTTTATGATTATACTTACCGTAATGAATCTGCTTACAACTCCAAAAATAGAAGATCAAGCTACAACTAATGCCAAACCTTTGCGTTTTCTTGATGTTTTAGGAACATTCTTTGAGAAAAAAAATATAGGAATTGCTCTAGCTTTTATTCTTGTATATCGCCTAGGAGAATCACAGTTAGTCAAAATGGCATCCCCCTTTTTACTAGATAAAACAAAAGAAGGTGGATTAGCATTATCAACTACAGAAGTAGGAACTATTTATGGTACTTTTGGAGTTATTGCGTTAACTATTGGTGGTATTCTGGGAGGGGTTGTTATTTCTAAACATGGATTAAAAAAATGGATGCTCCCTATGATTTTGGCTCTCAATCTGCCTAATCTACTTTATGTGTTACTAGCGATATGGCAACCTTCTTCCATTTTATTTGCAACATTGGTCGTTATTATAGAGCAATTTGGATATGGTTTTGGCTTTGCTGCCTATCTCATGTTTTTGATTTATGTAGCAGATGGGGTTTCAAAAACTTCACATTATGCAATTGCAACTGGTTTTATGGCAATGGGTATGATGCTCCCTGGTATGTTAAGCGGTTTTATCCAACAAACACTTGGGTATACAGGTTTTTTTATCTGGGTAGCTATTGCAGCAATACCAGGTATTATCCTAACACGTTATATACAATACCCTGCAACTTATGGTAAAAAAGAAGCGAATTAAAATCATATAATAAAACAGCATTTCTCAATCTATGAACCTCTCAAAACTTACAAAAACAGAAAAAATTGGGCAATTTTTCTTTCCTGCTGCATTCATTAATGATACAGATAAGGAGATAAAAGAAATCGAAGAATTAATAAAAAATCATAAAATCGGAGGACTTACTTTTTTTCATAGTAGAGCTAGTGCAGCTACCAATTTTGAAGGGAAGAAAAAAGTAATTAGAAATGAAGATAGCTCAAATCGATTAGCACAACTTATTACACATTATCAGAGTATTGCCCACTCCCCTCTTTTGATAAGTATTGATGCAGAATGGGGACTAGCTATGCGAGTAGAAAACACCTCACACTATCCTTATGCTATTACTCTTGGTGC
This sequence comes from Aquimarina aquimarini, assembly GCF_900299535.1. GTDB lineage: Bacteria > Bacteroidota > Bacteroidia > Flavobacteriales > Flavobacteriaceae > Aquimarina > Aquimarina aquimarini. Next base: position 26,220 of record NZ_OMKE01000033.1, read on the forward strand.
GCTTCCTGATCATAAAAAAGCACTGATCTATGAAGTAGGACAACATATTGGGTATGATCTTAAAAATATGGGGATCCACCTTAATCTAGCTCCTGTGGTCGATATTAATATCAATCCTAGTAATCCTGTAATTGGATATCGGTCTTTTGGAGAAGAGAAAAAACAGGTGACAGATAAATCTCTGGCTTTTTACAAAGGACTCAAAAGTGCTGGAATACTAGGTTGTTTTAAGCATTTTCCTGGACATGGCGATACCGCTGTAGATTCACATCTAGGTCTACCTATAATTTCTAAATCCAAACAAGAATTATATACAGAAGAACTCTACCCATTTATCAAAGCAATAGACTCGGGAGTAGACAGTATACTTATTGGTCATCTTGCGGTTCCCTCTCTCTCCCAAGGAAAAAACATATCAGCTACCTTATCAAAAGATATTATCAAAGGATTATTACGTCAGGAATTAGGCTTTGATGGAGTTGTTATCTCTGATGCACTTAATATGCATAGTGTTTCTAAACTTTATACTGAAAAGGGAATGCTGGAATGGAAAGCTTTTGATGCAGGAAATGATATTTTGTGCTTTGCCGAAAATGTAGAAGAAGGTATCCTTGCTATCGAAAAAAATGCTACCAACCTACAAATTGAAGAAAGTTTCGAAAGAATTCAAAAATTAAAACAAAAAGCATTCATAGAAAACAGCACCGATCATACTTTTGATTTTGAAAAAACAAATGCTTTAAATTATTCTATTGCCAAAGGATCAATTACTCACTATAAATCAAACATAAAAAGTTTTGAAAAATTTAGTGTCGAAAATTTTGACGCCATTGTTTATGGTAAATCTACAGATTGTACGTTTTTTAAAGAAATTATAAAATCAAAGAACTGTACCGTTATGAGTGACACTCACCTCTCACTAGCAGATTCTTCTGATAACATCTTGATCGCATTATTTCCTCCATCTATAAAACCGATGAATGAATTTGGTATTACTCCTGAAATCAAAGAAAACATAATCAAGTTGAGTGCTACAAAAAATGTTACGCTATATCTCTTTGGCAATCCTTATACTATAAAGATTTTACCTACCAAAAATATTAATAACATAATAATTGCCTATCAGGATTTTGATGCTTTTCAGCAAGTCGCTGCGCAACACTTTATTAAACAATATAACACTATTGGTAACTCTCCTGTACAACTCTAGATATGAACACTAAAAATCAATACACTGTAATTGGCTTAATGTCTGGCACCTCTCTAGATGGTTTAGATATTGCCAATTGTCATTTTGAAAAAAAAGGTCAAAACTGGGTATTCTCTATCCTCAATACCAGTAGTATTGATTATACACCTGATTTTAAAGAAAAGTTGAAAAATTCTATCTATATGGATACAGCTTCTTTACTGGCTTTTCATAATGAATATGGCAACTGGTTAGGCAATCAAGTCAAAAAATTTATAACTCAGAATAACATTCAAGTAGATTTTATTGCGAGTCATGGCCATACTGTTTTTCATCAACCAGAAATTGGACTTACCTACCAAATAGGCTCTGGGCAGCATTTGGCTAATGCTTGTAAAAAAAAAGTGATATGTGACTTTAGAACCAAAGACGTAGCGCTTGGCGGCCAAGGAGCTCCCCTTGTTCCGGTAGGAGATCAATTATTATTTGACACTTATGATTTTTGCCTTAATCTAGGAGGAATCAGTAATATTTCTTTTAATCTAGATAAAAAAAGAATTGCCTATGATATATCTCCTGCCAATATGTTGCTCAATTACATCTGTGCTACAATTGATAAAGCATATGACAAAGGAGGAAAAATAGCTGAGACTGGAACTTTAAACAGTTCATTATTAAAAACACTAAATTCTCTAGACTATTATCAACTCCCACATCCTAAATCATTAGGATATGAATGGTTCTCAGAAAAAGTAATTCCAATTATTGACCAAACTCAGGATACACCAGAAAACTTATTACATACCGCCGTTCATCATATCGCTCATCAAATTGCTACTTGCATCATTGCAACCAATAAAAAGCACACATCGCTATTGATCACAGGAGGTGGTGCAAAAAATGATTTTCTTATTAAAATACTACAACAAAAACTACATAATTTTGCTACTGTAATTGTACCAGAAGAAAAGGTTATTGATTTTAAAGAAGCACTAATTTTTGCCTTTATGGGAGTATTAAAAGAACGAAATGAAATCAATTGCTTACACTCTGTTACTGGTGCCCATAAAGACTCTTCATCAGGTGTAATTTATCATCCATAATAACAGTATAGTATACACCTATTTTTTACTTATAATGTTCATTCACTATAATACTCGAAAACAATTTTTACATTTGCCAAAAAATCAAAAATGCTAATTATCGGTATCGCCGGAGGAACTGGTTGTGGTAAAACCACTGTTGTAAATCATATTATAAATGAATTACCAGAAAATGAGGTATGTGTCATCTCTCAAGACTCATATTATAAAGACACCAGTCACCTTACCTATGATGAGAGAGTACTCATAAATTTTGACCACCCTCAATCTATAGATTTTGATCTACTAGGAGAACACCTTATTGCTCTTAGAAAAGGAGAAACTATCGAACAACCGATATATTCTTTTGTAGAACATAATCGTACTGGTAAAACTGTTACTACCGCACCGAGCAAAGTAATCATCGTAGAAGGGATTTTGATTCTTACCAATGCTAAAATAAGAGATATGTTTGACATCAAAATATATGTGCAAACTGATAGCGATGAACGGTTAATAAGAAGATTAAAAAGAGATATTTCTGAACGAGGTAGAGATATGGATGAGGTTTTAGACCGATATCAAAACACATTAAAACCCATGCATCAGCAATTCATTGATCCAACCAAAGAATTTGCTGATCTTATTATACCCAACAATAACTATAATAATGTAGCTGTAGATATTGTACGAACCATTATCAAGGAGCGTTTGAATTAACTTTTTGTACCTTTACACCAATAATATTCTTAATTAGATTGAAGTTAAAGCAATATTTTCAGAAACTAAAAAACAAACCGGCACTCATTCCGATATTTGCTATATTTTTAAATAAATATGTGCTCATAATTTTATTATTCATTATATGGATGTTGTTTCTTGATACAAACTCATGGCTAATTCATAGAGAATTAGATGAGGAAATACAGGAACTTGAGGATAATAAAAAGTACTATATAAAAGAGATTGTAAAAGATCAAAAAAACATCAAAGTATTAAAAGATAGTAGCGAGCTGGAAAAATTTGCCCGAGAAGAATATTTTATGAAACGAGATAATGAAGAAATATACATTATCGAGTATGAAGATAGTATACCTAAAAATGATAAAGATGACTAAATCCCTATTTGATAGTTTTGATGAAGTTTCTGCAAAAGAGTGGAAACAAAAAATTCAATTTGACCTCAAAGGCGCTGATTATAATGAAGCATTGATTTATAATTCTTTAGAAGGGATTGATATTAAACCTTTCTACCATCAAGAAGATGTAGCAGCTATTGACACCCCTGTTACACATCCTGTTTCTTGGAAAAATGCTTTAAAAATAGTTGTAGAACAAACAACAACTAGTAATCAAAAAGCACTGAGCTCTATAAAGAAAGGTGCAGAGAGTATTCATTTTGTAATCACACAAAAAGAGACTGATGCAAAAGAGCTTTTGAAAGGTATCCCTTCAACTATCAATATTTTTGTAGAAACTCAATTTCTATGTGCTTCATATATTCAGAAATTAAACAACATTGCTGATAAAACTGATTTGAATATTTTTGTTTTAACAGATATCATAGGTAATCTAGCAAAAACAGGAAATTGGTTTGATAATTTAAAGAATGATCATTCTTTATTAAAAGAAATCATATGCAGTTCTCATCTCAAAAGTAGCCTTAGTATTGATATCGGATTGTATCAAAATGCTGGTGCGACTATGGTACAACAATTAGCCTATGGATTGGCACACGCAAATGAATATTTGAATCATTGTAACAACACAAAAATATCTTTAGGAAAAACGCCTATAGTTTTTAAAGTTGCAGTAGGTGGTAATTACTTTTTTGAAATTGCAAAATTAAGAGCCCTTAGATGGTTATGGAAAACGTTGGCTTCAGAATATAATACACTATCAGAATGTCATATCATTGCATACCCTTCTCATAGAAATAAAACTATTCTTGATTACAATGTAAATATGTTACGTACTACTACAGAATGTATGAGTGCTATATTAGGTGGTGCAGATACTGTACAAAATTTACCTTATGATGATGTATACCATCTTGAGAATGATTTTGGCACAAGGATTTCTTTAAATCAATTATTACTCCTCAAAAATGAAAGTTATTTTGATATCGTATCCAATCCAGCATCAGGATCGTATTATATAGAGAGTTTGACAAATCAATTGGCAGAAAAAGCTTTAGCACTATTCAAAAACATTGAAGATAGTGGTGGATTCTTAAAACAGCTAAAATCGGGCACTCTTCAGAAAAAAATAAAAGAGAGTGCTACCAAAGAACAAGAATTATTTGATAATGAAAATATCGTTCTTACTGGAACAAACAAGTATCAAAACTCAAATGAGCATATTCCTGAGATTCAGAAACCTATTTTTCCTGAAAAAAAGGTTAGAAAAACACTATTAGCTCCAATACTAACAAAAAGGTTATCAGAAAAAATTGAAAAAAAAGCTATGCATGCATAGCATAAGTCATTAATTTTTTGTACTTTACAAAGACCTAACATTTTTTATAACTTAATTTTAATCTCATGCCCCTAAGGATTAAATATAAGGTTGTGTTACTTTTTTTACCGCTATTTATAAGCATTATTGGTAATACTCAAACCTCTGCAGAAAACTTTGATTGTCTTAAAATTGATAATCAAGGATTACTAAACCAATCATTTACTTCATTTGAAAAAGACTTGTTCGCTCATTATAAATTCAATAATGATACTATCAAAACATATAGAACCTTTCTTACAGAAGTTTACAATTTGTCAATAAATCTCAGAAAACTCCCTTCTCAAAACTCTATCCGTCTTGCACGTATATATAAACAAAAAGCTACAGATAGAAACTCTCTTTGGGTATTACTTAGCCAATATGACGAAGAAATGGTTGCTTCAGAAGAAAACACTACTATAAAAACTGGTACAGATAAAGAAGAGGTACTAACTTTTAACTATCGAGGAGGTTTCATACAATGCTTAAAAAACACCAGTAATAGTGAAAATTTTAAAGATATCATCGATATGTTAGAATATGATGGTAACGTAAGCCCATCTTTAATTGCTCAAAAACTACATGATTTGCCAACTGAGGAATTCAATAGCTATGAGGTAAAAAGTTTTATTGCTTTCGATATTTATTATTCTATTTTATTAGTCATAGAAAAAGCTTTTAAATAATCTGCTACCTACCATCTTTTGGCACAAAACACTATCTTTCAAATAGTAATACATCAAAAAATAATGCTCTTTTTTTGATTAAATTCAAAAAAAACATAATAAAACGTTAATATATACTAACTTATTGTTAACTTTCGCCTAATTTTTAAAACAAAACTTATACACTAACATTACTAAATCTAAATTAATGCCCCTTAAGATTAGATCTAGAATTATAGCCTTGTCTTTATTATTATGTATAAAGGCTACTTATTCTCAATCTGGTATCAACTGTTATGATGTAGATGAAACTGGTATCATAAAAAAAGCATACAATTCTTTTGAAAATGATTTGTTTGCGCATTATAAGTTTGGCACTGATTCTATAAAAACCTATCGAACTTTTCTGGCAGAAGTGGCCAGTCTATCGATTGATCTTAGAAAACTCCCCTCAGAAAACTCGATTCGCCTAGCACGAGAGTTTAAAAAAATAGCAAACAATAAAAATTCACTTTGGATTAAATTAAGTGAATATGAAAACAATGAGACTATAACAAAAGTACCTCCTACCAATAAAAAAAATCAAAAAGAACTTCTAATTTTTAATTATAGAGGTGGTTACATCCAGTGTCTCAAAAACACTACTAATAGTAATGATTTTAAAGATCTAATTTCTACACTCGAAAAAGATGGAAATGTGAGCACCTCACTGATTTCTCAAAAGATATATTATATTACTGATAAAGAACTTCGTACATCAGGAATAAAAAACTTTATTGCTTTTGATATATACTACTCTATTTTAATGGTTATTGAAAAAGCTTTTAATTAATTTTTTTACATTATTCTCTATAAACTTACTTGTGAATTGTATTTTTTTAATAAAAATCAGTTTTAAAACCTTAATTTTATAGCCTTGTTAATTTATCATCCTGAAAAAAATGAGGCTTTGAGCTATGAATAGAAAAGACATACAACATATACAATTAGCAAAAGTAGCAACACCAAACAAATCACAGCAGACTTCTACCTATAGCACACCTGAAGGGATCAATATAAAATCAACTTATAACAAAGATGATCTTGGCTCTATAGATCACCTTAATTTCTCTGCAGGAATACCCCCTTATCTACGCGGCCCTTACTCTACGATGTATGTTCGTAGACCATGGACTATAAGACAATATGCAGGGTTTTCTACAGCAGAAGAAAGTAATGCTTTTTATCGCAGAAATCTTGCTGCTGGACAAAAAGGATTATCCGTAGCCTTTGATTTGGCTACACATCGTGGATACGATAGTGATCATGAACGCGTATTTGGTGATGTTGGTATGGCAGGGGTAGCTATTGATACGGTAGAGGATATGAAAATATTATTTGATCAAATTCCTCTTGATAAAATGTCTGTTTCTATGACTATGAATGGTGCTGTTTTACCCATTATGGCATTTTATATTGTTGCAGCAGAAGAGCAAGGTGTTGATAAAAAATTACTTTCAGGAACAATCCAAAACGATATCCTCAAAGAATTTATGGTGCGTAATACTTATGTATATCCTCCTACTCCATCCATGCGAATTATAGGAGATATCTTTGAGTATTGCTCTAAGAATATGCCAAAATTTAACCCTATAAGCATCTCTGGGTATCATATGCAAGAAGCAGGCGCAACCTGTGATATAGAATTAGCATATACCCTTGCAGATGGATTAGAATATATACGTAAAGGAATAGAAGCAGGAATGGATGTAGATGCATTTGCTCCTCGTCTCTCTTTCTTTTGGGCAATCGGTATGAATCATTTTATGGAAATTGCTAAAATGCGTGCAGCACGTATGCTATGGGCAAAACTGATCCAGCAATTCAACCCAAAAAACCCAAAATCATTAATGCTCCGTACGCACTGTCAAACTAGTGGATGGAGTCTTACTGCCCAAGATCCTTTTAACAACGTAGCACGAACTTGTATAGAAGCCAGCGCCGCCGCTTTTGGAGGCACACAAAGTTTACACACCAATGCATTGGATGAAGCCATTGCATTACCAACAGATTTTTCGGCAAGAATTGCCAGAAACACACAAATATATCTGCAAGAAGAGACTCGAATTACACGCACAGTAGACCCATGGGCAGGTAGCTACTATGTAGAATCTTTGACAAATGATATTGCAGAAAAAGCTTGGAAACTTCTGGAAGAAGTAGAAGAATTAGGAGGAATGACCAAGGCTATCGAAGCTGGAATTCCTAAAATGAGAATAGAGGAAGCCGCTGCCCGTAAACAAGCAAGGATTGATAGTGAACAAGATGTTATCATTGGTGTAAACAAATACACCCTAGAAGAGGAAGAAGCTATCAAAACCTTAAAAGTCGACAATCAAGCTGTAAGAACCCAACAGATAGAAGGACTTACCAGAGTAAAGGCTTCAAGAAATGAAGAAGATGTACAACAAGCTTTAAAAAAATTAACGCTGGCAGCAACAGATGATCATCAAAATTTATTAGAATTAGCTGTAGATGCAGCAAGGCTTAGAGCTACTTTAGGAGAAATCAGTGATGCCCTAGAAAAAGAATTCGGAAGATATAAAGCAGAAATAAAATCATTTACAGGAGTGTATGCCAAAGAGATAAAAGATGATGCTTCTTTTAATAAAGCAAGAGAACTCGCAAATCAATATGCAGATTTAGAAGGACGAAGACCCAGAATCATGATTGCCAAGATGGGGCAAGATGGTCATGATCGTGGCGCAAAAGTAGTAGCCACCAGTTATGCAGATGTAGGCTTTGATGTAGATATAGGGCCATTGTTTCAAACACCAGCAGAAGCTGCAAAACAAGCAGTAGAAAACGATGTACATATTGTAGGCGTTTCCTCTCTCGCTGGAGGTCACAAAACATTAGTCCCACAAATCGTTGCTGAACTCAAAAAATATAACAGAGAAGATATTATGGTTATAGTAGGAGGAGTAATCCCCCCTGATGACTATGACTTTCTTTTTGAGGCTGGTGCAGTTGCCATTTTTGGCCCTGGTACAAAAATAAGTGATGCCGCTATTACAATATTAGAAATTCTAATTTCTACATTCGAATAATACAAAAATATCCTTTTACCTAAACAATGAGTTAAATGTAAATAATTGCATTTTATGGTTATATTTATTGAGTTTGAATAGTTTGACATCTTTTACTTGATTCTCCCTACCCCAATTCCTGTAAACCGTTGCTTTTAAATAAGTAGGCACATTTTTCTTATTCCCTAAATACTTTATATTTATCAACCACTCCCCTTTATTTAAATTATAAATAAAAAACTCATCAGAAGAATACCCTTTTATCTTCTCATCAAGAATACGATCCTTACTTTTTTCTTGAGAATGCTCGTAAACAAAAGAATTTAACTCGGGATCAACAAATTCTAATAAAAACTCTGCCTCAGAGGTATTCCATTCAAAAACAACACGAATATCACTAGTCAATGTTTCTTCTTCTTCTTTTTTAATTTCAAAAGTTTCTTTAATTTTTGCTACATCTTTTTTATGGGTATACAAATACTTCATTTCATTATAAACCATTTGCTCAATACCTTTTTCTTCTAATTTAAACCCTCGTTGTAAATACCTTAAATACATATCCCATGCATTTTGATATTCTCTGTTTGCAAAATAAGAATTCGCTAAATCTCGAAAAGACTGTGCATAAGAAGGTCTTAAATAAACAATTGTATTATAAACATTCAGAGCTTTTGATTGCTCTCCTAGCTCCTCATATGTATATGCAAGAGCCTTAAGAGCTTCTGCATTTTCATGAAACTCCTTTTCCATATCTGATAATACTTCTAAAGAAAGTTTTCTATTGTTTTTTTCTTTTTTGAAATAAGTAGCTATATCTAGATAAAAACTCGGTTGTTTTTTATGCTTATTTAATAAAGCTCTATAAGCTTCATACAATCCAGTATCGGTAGCGCTTGAATTTACTTTTTTAAAATCATCAATAATTGTAGTTGATACAGCATCTATATAAGGGAAAGCATCATTTTTATATTGATTACCCCTAGCTTTTTGTTCTGCTTTATGTGTATTAAGAAATATTGAGCTCTTTGTTGTTACAACAATCACTCCTCCTGCTCCTCGCATTCCATAATTTGTTGTCCCTCCTAAACCTTTAAGAACTACCATATGTTCTATATCATTTATATCAATATGAGGAGGGTAATTATAAACAACTCCATCAATATCCCAAATTGCAAATCCATTTTTTTCACTCATTACTGGCCGCACTCTAACTCTTTTTCTACCAAGTCCATCATTAGAAATACCATAAGTAGGAATAACTCCTTGTATCGCTTCTATCAAATCTACACCCCCTCTATTAAGGTGTTTTCCTTCTACGAGCCAATAAGAAAATGCCGAACTTTTCATATCAATTTCTCCATAAGCAGTATTCAACTTATCTAATTCTGTTTTTTTTGCTAAAGAATATTGTTTTTTATCAGCCTCTTTTTTAATCAAAACTTCATCTAGCTTATTAACATCGTTTGTCATCTTGATATTGAGAAGTTGAGTAACATCTTCTACAATAATTTCTACTGTTTTTTTCCCTACAAAAGAAAACTGGATAGTTTCTCTTTCTGATGCTTCTATATAATAATAGCCTTTTTCATCTGTAATTGTTCTCCTATTTTTATTCTTTACAAAAATGTTAACATTTTTTATAGGAATATTATCGGCTGTAACATATCCATAGATTTTATGTAAACTTGATTTTGATTGAGCAGAAAGAAAAGAAAAACCTCCTAGTAGAGATAGAGCCAAAATCATCCAAGAAAATAAGTACTTTTTTATAATCATAAGAATGTAGAGTTAAAAGGTAAAAATTGCATTACAAAAATCAACTATAAACTAAATTTAATTGATTTACTGAACATTACAATAGGCTTTAACGTTCTATTATGTATGTCATAACAAGACAAAACGTTACCTAATTAGTAGCATTTCTTTACTAATTTTATAATTCTCATGTATTAGATCACAACTGCATAAAAACCAACATTAATTCATCTATTATGACTGAGTAATATATGATAGGTCTATTGTGATTATAAACCAGTACTCTTTATTATTTTTCAGTAAGCAATCTTTTTTTTTACTAGCTACCTCACTGATAATCAAACACACTAACTAAATGTTGTTTTTTTAAACTTCGTATTACGTAGTGCATTATAATTAATAGTATTTTAGCTAAATAGCTAAAAGGAGGTGTTAAAAAAACTATGCATGCATAGTTTTTTTAGTACTTTAGCAAAATATCGATACTTATACTTATGAACTATACAGATAAAATGCTTCGTGACGGAGCGCTAAAAGGAAAAAATATTGTTGTTACTGGTGGAGGTAGCGGGCTAGGTAAATCTATGACTCGGTATTTTTTAGAACTTGGAGCCAATGTAGCTATTTCCTCTCGTAATTTAGAGAAGTTACAAAATACTGCCAAAGAACTAGAAGCCGAAACAGGTGGTACATGCCTACCTGTACAATGTGATGTTAGAGAGTATGATCAGGTAGAAGCTATGAGAGATCAAGTTCTAGATGCTTTTGGATCTGTAGATATATTACTTAACAATGCTGCTGGAAATTTTATTTCTCCAACAGAACGTTTATCTCACCGTGCATTTGATATTATAATCGATATTGTACTAAAGGGAACCAAAAACTGTACTCTTGCCTTTGGAAAATACTGGATTGAGAACAAGTATAAGAATACTGTGGTCCTTAATATTGTAACAACATACGCATGGACTGGATCTGCCTATGTAGTACCAAGTGCAACTGCAAAAGCAGGAGTATTGGCAATGACTAGATCATTGGCAGTAGAATGGGCAAAATACGGCATGCGTTTTAATGCTATTGCTCCAGGCCCTTTTCCTACAAAAGGAGCATGGGATCGATTATTACCAGGAGATCTCAAAGATAAAATAGATATGGCAAAGCAAGTACCTCTTGCACGAGTAGGTGATCATCAAGAACTTGCAAATCTTGCCGCTTATTTAGTTTCTGACTTTTCTGCATACGTAAATGGTGAAGTAGTAACTCTAGATGGAGGTGAATGGTTAAAAGGAGCTGGTCAATTCAATTTATTGGAGCAAATACCTGAAGAAATGTGGGATCAACTCGAAGCAATGATTAGAGCAAAAAAAAATAAGTAAAATTTTATTAACAATAATAAAAGTAGATCAGACCATTCACACAGGGGGATGGTCTTTTTTATTTCTTACTGTTAACATTTTTCATTTTTATAATATATAATAAATCGTATTTTTATCGCTATAAATCCAAATCTCCCCCTATGGGTAAAATAATAGCGATTGCCAATCAAAAAGGTGGTGTAGGTAAAACTACTACCTCAGTAAATTTAGCAGCTTCTCTAGGTGTTTTAGAGAAAAAAGTACTTCTTATCGATGCCGATCCGCAAGCCAATGCGACTTCTGGACTAGGATTAGATGTAGAAAGTATTGAGAAAGGAACTTATCAAATCCTTGAACATACAGTAACACCTCTAGATGCAATTTTGGAGACAAATGCTCCAAATGTAGATATCATCCCAGCACATATTGACCTTGTGGCTATTGAGATAGAGCTTGTTGACAAAGATCAACGTGAGTATATGTTGAAAAAAGTTATAGAAGGTTTAAAATCTGAATATGATTATATCCTTATAGATTGTGCCCCGTCTCTTGGTTTATTAACTCTAAATGCATTGACCGCAGCGGATTCTGTAATGATCCCTATTCAATGTGAGTATTTTGCCTTAGAAGGATTAGGAAAACTTTTGAACACTATAAAAAGTGTACAAAAAGTTCATAATCAAAACCTAGATATAGAAGGATTACTCCTTACTATGTATGATTCGAGATTAAGATTATCAAATCAGGTAGTAGAAGAAGTTCAAAAACACTTTAATGAAATGGTGTTTAAAACAATTATTCAAAGGAATATTCGTTTAAGTGAAGCTCCTAGTTATGGTGAAAGCATAATTAATTATGATGCTTCTAGCAAAGGTGCCAGTAATTACTTAAGTTTGGCACACGAAATTATTAAGAAAAATAGTTAAGGACAACATGGCGAAGGCAACCAAAAAACAGGCGTTAGGTAGAGGATTATCAGCATTATTAAAAGATCCTGATAATGATATAAAATCTGTTGAGGATAAAAATGCAGATAAAGTAGTAGGTAACATTATAGAATTAGAACTAGAAAGTATAGAGGTCAACCCTTTTCAACCTCGTACAAGTTTTAATGATGAAACCATACGAGAACTTGCTACCTCTATAAAAGAAATAGGTGTTATACAACCTATAACGGTAAGGAAACTAGATTTCAACAACTATCAGCTAGTCAGTGGGGAACGACGTTTTAGAGCTTCTAAATTAGTAGGACTAAAAACGATTCCTGCTTACATTCGTATTGCCAATGATCAGGAGTCTCTAACCATGGCGCTGGTAGAGAATATACAAAGACAAGACTTAGATCCTATAGAGATCGCATTGTCTTACCAGCGACTTATTGATGAGATTAGTCTTACTCAAGAACAATTGAGTGACAGAGTAGGTAAAAAAAGATCTACTATTGCCAATTACCTCAGATTACTCAAACTAGACCCAATTGTGCAAACAGGAATGCGAGATGGTTTTATATCAATGGGCCATGGTCGCGCTTTGATTAATATAGAAGACCAGCAACAACAATTGGATATCTATGAGAGTATTATAGGAAAATCATTATCGGTTAGAGATACAGAGCAACTGGTTCGATCTATTAATAACAAAGACGAAAACCCAAGTACGGATAGCAAAGTTTCTAAAACTAATGAAATACCTGTTCATGTAAAAAAAGGAATAAAAGAGTTTTCTGACTACTTTGGCGCAAAAATTGATGTAAAAATCTCTGGAAAAGGAAGTGGTAAACTTATCATACCATTTTCTTCTGAAGAAGATTTCAAACGTATAAAGAAACTTATAAATAGTGAAGATTAAATTCTTTTATATTACTCTTTTTGTATTACTTTCTATTCACACTATTTCTGCACAAGAAAATGACGAATTAAAAGTTACTACAGAAGAAGTTCCCGTAAAAAAGAAAAAGAAAGAAAAGAAAAGAAAAATTCGCCCATACGAGCCTTTAGCTCCTGCAAGGGCGGCATTTTATTCTGCTGTTCTTCCTGGACTTGGTCAAGCATACACCAAAAAATATTGGAAAATTCCTATTGTATATGCTGCCATAGGAACAGGAGTTTATTTCTATATCGATAATAATAATAATTACAATCGTTTCAGAGATATTTACAAACGTAGACTCGCAGGATTTACAGATGATGAATTCCCTAACATAACCAATGATCAATTAATATCATTACAAGATCGTTTTCGTCGTGATAAAGAGTTATCATTGTTGGTAACTGTAGGGATATATCTTCTCAATATAGTAGATGCCAATGTAACTGCACATTTAATGCAATATAACGTTACAGATGACCTTTCTTTTAAACCAAAAATAAATTTTAACGAGTTTGACAGTAAACCCAATTATGGAATGTCACTCAATTATAGTTTTTAAGGGATTCTAACTAATTTTTCTAAAAACTAATTAATACCAACCAAAAATATGAAAATTGCCTTACTAGGATATGGTAAAATGGGTAAAACCATAGAAAAAATTGCAATAGAGCGAGGCCATACTATAGTGCTGAAAGTAGATAAAGATGATACCACATATGATCTTTCTGATGCAGATGTGGCAATAGATTTTAGTATTCCCTCTGCTGCTGTAAATAACATCACAAATTGTTTCAATACAAATACTCCTGTTATCTCGGGAACTACTGGTTGGCTAGATCATTATGATGATATGATCACATTATGCAAAGAAAAAAAAGGAGGATTTATTTATGCTTCTAATTATAGTTTGGGTGTAAATTTATTTTTTGAACTCAATAAAAAGTTAGCAAAAATGATGAAGCCTCTAGAAGGATATGAGATTGCTATGGAGGAAATTCATCATACAGAAAAACTAGATGCTCCTAGTGGAACCGCAATAACACTTGCAGAAGGGATCATTGAAAACTCAAACAAAGAAGCTTGGCAATTGGATAGTAATGACAAAAACACAATTCCAATCACTGCAAAAAGAATCGATAAAACCCCTGGTACACATACTGTAACTTATTCTTCGGCCGTTGATGATATCGAAATCAAACATACTGCACACAACCGTAATGGATTTGCTCTAGGTGCAGTAGTGGCTGCAGAATGGCTAAAAGATAAAACAGGAGTTTATAATATGAAAGACGTATTAGGACTATAAAAGTGTAACATTACACACAAAAGAAGGACTGATATAAAAAAATAGTAAAGTATGATACTTACAGAATGGCTTATTTTTTTCCTGATAGTTCAGGTAATTCATTTTCTAGGCACTTGGAAATTATATGTTAAGGCAGGTAGAAAAGCTTGGGAAGCTCTTATCCCAGTTTATAATGCAGTAATCTTAATGAAAATCATAAACCGCCCTTGGTGGTGGGTGATATTATTATTTATCCCTGTTATTAATGTAATTATGTTACCCGTAATCTGGGTAGAAACCATTAGAAGTTTTGGTAAAAACACCACAACAGATACAGTACTTGTTATTGTTACACTTGGGTTTTATATATTTTATGTCAACTACGCTCTAGATGTACACCATATTACGGATCGAGACCTAAAACCAAAAACTGCTGCAGGAGAATGGATAAGCTCTATCTTATTTGCCATTGTTGCGGCAACAATAGTACATACTTATTTTATGCAACCTTACACCATTCCTACTGGTTCTTTAGAAAGAACATTATTGGTAGGGGATTTCTTATTTGTAAGTAAATTTCATTATGGTGCACGTACTCCAATGACAGCAGTATCTTTTCCTATGGTTCATGACACTATCCCTGTGGTACGAACTAAATCATACACTAGCACACCACAATATCCATATTTTAGATTACCAGGTTTTCAAAAAATTAAACGTAACGATATCGTCGTATTTAGCTGGCCAATAGATACTGTAAATGCTTTTCAACAATATGGAGATGGAAAACATCATTACAAGCCAATTGATAAAAAATCTAATTACGTAAAGCGCTGTGTAGGAGTTCCTGGAGATTCTTTATCTGTAGTTGATGGATATGTACATATCAATGGGAAACAAAATAAATTACCAAAACGTGCTCAATTACAGTTTTCTTATAATGGAATCACCAAGGGAAGTAGTTTTAACCCTCAAAATCTATACAATCGATACAAAATAAAACCAAATGAATTTTGGTACGATAATTCTCAGTTTCGTTCAGCAGGAATGACAGAAGAAGCTGCATCTAGATTCAAAAACCATCAAAATGTAGAAAATCTACAAAGAGCCATCGCACCAAAAGGACTAAAAGATCCTAAGATATTTCCTAATAATGGCAAGGTAGACTGGAATTCTGATAATTTTGGAGCTATCTATATTCCAGAAGCAGGAAAAACTGTAAAAATGGATCTCAAAAGCTTTTCTTTATATAGAAGAATCATTGAAGTCTACGAGGGGTCAGAAATGGGAATTGATAACAAACTATCTGTAAATGGCACACAGATACTTCTTAACAACAAACCAATTAACGAGTACACATTCAAACAAGACTATTACTGGATGATGGGTGATAACCGCCATAATAGTGAAGACAGTCGTGTATGGGGATATGTACCTGCTAATCATATTGTAGGTAAGCCTGTATTTATTTGGCTTAGTCTTGATGCCAACGCCAAAGGTCTATTCAACAAAATACGTTGGGAACGTATGTTTACAACCGTTGGAGGAAGCGGAAAACCTGTTTCCTATTTCAAATATTTCCTTATTGTTTTAGCTGGATGGATTATTTATAACCAATATCGTAAAAGAAAGAAAAAAGCATAATATAAAAGTGGTTTAAACTTTTTTACCAAAATCAAAAAGTTTAGACCACTTCACATAAACAAAAGAGTAGCAAACATCAATACCTAGGCAATTATGGCATTACATAATAATTTTAACTATCGGTACAATTGAAGACTGCCCTACTCCATCCTATGTATTTTGGAACTATTGCTCAGTATGTAGCAATCGCTCAATCAGATAGTATTGTATTTGAAAATGAAGATAATTATCAAAAACAAACCTATCGTAATCGCACGTATATTTATGGAGCCAATGGTAAATTATTATTAACCATTCCTATTAAACACTCAAAAACAAAAGAAAAAATACTATATAGAGATGTACAGATAGAAAATGATTTTCAATGGCAAATACTACACTGGAGATCACTAGAAGCTGCTTATAGAACCTCTCCCTTTTTTGAATATTATGAGGATGAGTTGCTTCATTTGTTCAAAACACCTAAAAAGTATCTTTTGGATTTTAATTATGAGTGCATGCAGGTTATTATGGATTGTTTACAACTAGAAGTACCTTTTACTAAAACAGTTTTGTACCATAAAAACCCAAAAGAAATTACTGACCTAAGAGAATTAATTCGCGCTAAAAAGGAAAAAGCATTTACTTTTAAACCATACATTCAGGTTTTTGAAAACAAACAAGGTTTCCTAACCAATCTATCTATTCTCGATTTATTATTTAATGAAGGTACAAATGCGATACCCTATCTTGAAAATCAATCTATTTTTTAATGCTACGACCTTTTATCCACTATGGGTTTCATTTTATAATTCCTATAATTTTTGCACTACTTTTTTTCCCTAAACAATGGAAAAAAGTATACCTTATTTTTATTGCTGCTATGCTAATTGATCTTGATCATTTATTAGCAAATCCGATTTTTGATCCAAATCGATGTAGCATTGGCTTTCACCCTTTACACAGTTATTATGCAATAGCAGCATATCTTTTTATGTTATTCTTTTCTAGAATACGCATCATCGGCTTAGCATTACTATGGCACATATGTACAGATCAGGTTGACTGCTGGATGAGATAAGCCTATACAAAAAAACACCTTCTAATAACACTTATAATAATGTATCATTTTTTGAAGCCCTCTGTCTTCTACATATGAAGAAACACTATCGTGATGCCTATAGAGTATCTTGGTTATATTCTTTTTTACAGTATTAATGTATTTTTTTTCTTCAACCACTCTATTTTTAGAAAAATACCTCGTATAATCAAGAGGGATTGTAGGGATAAAGCGATAGTAATTAGGTTGATCATTATGTTCCCAAATATTCTCATGATTATAAGTATTTCCTTGCACTTCTGTAGAGGTAGTGAGATGAGTCAAATTACCTAATGAATCATTTGTTACATTCTGAACTAATCTTAAATACTGAGTTCTTTGGTGAATTTTTGACAATTTACCCTGTTCATATTCAAATCTGGAATCTAGCAACGTATCTTTATAAATATTAAGATATGTATATCGCATCAATTCTTTTTCTTTGTATTCAAGATAACATACAGTATCAGTCCTCTTAGGGTTTCTTTGAGTACGAATAATATATCTTACATTTTGTAGATCATCATACACAAACCTATCAACCTTAAAGAGTGTATCTTTTTCATAAAATTTACGTTTGGTTAAAATATGATTTTCATAACTATATTTAACCTCAAATCCCGTTCCCCATGCATTAGAAACTACCCTCCTATCAGGCACACAAAACGTTGCATCAGTACCCTTATCTACTCCTGAACAATTAAACAACAAAATAGAAAAAGCAAAAACATGTATGTATTTCATAATTATAACTAAATATATAAATTTTCCCTTGCCAAAAATAATCAATCCTACAGCAAATCAAATCTACATTTAACATGATAAAACTTAAGAAATTCGTTTTTTTAAATCATTATAAAATTCAAAATGTATGTATTAATCAGAAATCTCCTAGATTTGCATATTCAAAAAAAGTAGAGTTACCCAAAACTAAAATTTATGACACAAGAGCTATATCAAAAAGCAATGAAGTTTGCTGGAGAAAAACATAAAGATCAAAAATATCCAGGAACCAACATCAACTATTTATTACATATCTCTAATGTAGCTATGGAAGTATTACTAGCTCATACTTCTGAAAATAATTTTGACATTAATTTTGCTATTCAAGCAGCTATCTTGCATGACACTATAGAAGATACTAATACCAATTTTGAAGAAATAAAAAATGAATTTGGTGAACGTATTGCTAAGGCTGTTGCTGCTTTATCAAAAGATAAAACACTATCTACAAAAGAAGAACAAATGACCGATAGCTTAAACAGAATAAATCAATTAGAAAAAGAGGTCGGCATCGTTAAACTAGCAGATAGAATCAGTAATTTACAAGGCCCTCCTAAACATTGGAGTAAAGAAAAAATAATAAGGTATCACACTGAGGCCAAAGCAATTTCAAAATCATTAAAAGATAAAAATGAATACCTAAACAATAGACTAGAACAAAAAATTGATGAATACAAAATAAGTATAGAAGCCTAAACTTAGGCCTGACAATAGAAAACCTACTCCATATGATCTTAGCCTTTGATACTTATTATTTTGACAACAAAGCAAAAACAGTCTGTATCTCTTTTAGTTCATGGGCTGATACGCAACCAATAGAAATCTATTCTGAAATAATCGAAGAAATTGCTGATTATGAGCCTGGGGCTTTTTATAAAAGAGAATTACCTTGTATCATTAGTTTATTAAAGAAAATAAATCTCAAAAAAATCGATTTGATAATTGTAGATAGTTTTGTGTTTTTAGATGATTTTGATAAACCAGGATTAGGTGCATATTTATTTGAGAGTCTTAAAAGCAAAACTCCGATCATTGGAGTTGCTAAATCTGGCTTCTATAAAAACATAAAAAATGTAAGACACTTACTAAGAGGGGAAAGCAAAAAACCCCTTTACATCTCTGCAATAGGTATTGATCTAGATACTGCCTATCACCATATTCAATCTATGCACGGAAATTATAGAAATCCAACTCTTTTACAACTACTAGATACAAAAACCAAAGAAAAAGAAAACACTTAATACTTTCTTAGCTATAAAATGGTAAGAATAAAACTCAAAAACCTATCTGAGTAAGTATAGGATAATGATCAGAAAGTTCTTGATCAAAAGTTTGAAAACTAAACACCTCATATTCTTCAGGAACTAAAATAAAATCAATACGTGCAGGAAAGAGTTCAAAATTAAATGTCTTACCAAAGCCTTTTCCAGCATTCTTAAAAGTATCTTGTAGTTTTTCTGATCTAATTTTATCGTACACATATGAGTATGCTGTATTATTAAAATCTCCCATCACTATATTTTTATAAGGAGAAGATTCCATATGTGTCAATAGCTGCTCTGTTTGAACTTGCTGTTTTTTGAACGAGTTACTAATTCGTTTCAATAACTTCTGAGAATCTGCTTTGGCCAGCTCATCTGTTTTAGAACTAATACTATGTGACTGCAAGTGAATATTATATACCCTAACTGTATCTTTAGGAAGTGCCAAATCTGCAAAAATCACATTATTTGCCGTTTTTTTAAAATTTAAAGAGCCTCTATTAACTATCGGAAATTGTGAAAAAATCGCCAATGCCAATTCTCCATTATTATCATTAAATTCCTGATATTTATATGAGTATTGTTTAAAATTGGTATCTGGATTATTATAATACTCTTGCACACAAAAAATATCAGGATTCTGTTCTCGTACCAGTTTTGAAATGTCTTGGGGTATTGTTTTTGAGTCTATCCAATAAAAGCGATTAAAACTATGTACATTATAACTCATTAACGAAATACTGTTTTCTATTTTATCTATAGATTTCCCTCTGAGCTTATAAAGTGAAGATATATGTGTCACCCCTAAAATCAACACTACAAGAGAAAGAATTAACCTCTTACTAAACAAAATGGCCCAATAGAGTAAAAACGATACATTAATCAATATCAAAACAGGTACAGCCAAACTCAAAACCGATAGCAAAGGAAACATTTTGGGTGATACGTATGGTAATAGATAAGATAATAATAGTGCAAAAGCAGCTATAGAATTCATCACAAAGATGATCTTTTGTAATATCTTTCTCATACTTACTCCTTACCTGCTTTAAATAAAAAATCCTTTTCTTCTTTTGTTAAACTATCATAACCGCTTTTACTAATTTTATCTAAAATAGCATCTATTTGCTGTTGATTAAGAGTCTTATTTGAAGAAGTTTTAGTTCTTGTTGTAGTTTTCTTATATGTTTTTGATTTATGAACTGTCTTTAAAGGGCTTTTCTTTTTGAAGGTAAATAAGGCCACAATTCTATCTATTAATTTTTCAAACCACTCCCCTATATCTTTTCCGTTTTTTAACTGAACTGCATACATATACCCAAAAATAGCCCCTCCTAGGTGAGCAATCAACCCTCCTGCATTGGCCGAAGTTGGTATCTGTATAAGATCAGAAAGCACAACAAAAACTCCTATATGCCATAATTTGACATTAAAAAATATAATTCGCACTTCTGAATTTGGAGTATATGCTGCTATAAAAATCATAATAGCTCGTACTGCTGCAGAAGCACCTATCAAATACGCTAGAGAACCGTTTAAAACTGGGAAAAGATTATACGCCGCAACAAACAGTATGCCACCACAAATAGCGCCTAATAAATATATAGTAAGAAATCTTTTTTCTGTAAAGAGATTCAATACATATTGCCCAAACCAATATAACACCAACATGTTCCAGAAAATATGCCAAAAGTCAAAATGTAAAAAACTATAGGTAAGTACACTCCAAAACTGAAATAACAACGACCCTGGATCTACTGGTAATACAAACCAATTCATTAATATTCCTGGACTCGTTTTAAAAACCCAAGAACACAATGTAGCAGACAAAAACAAAACTACATTGATAACAATCAATCTAATTACAATATTAGCCGTTTTGAACTGATATAATAAATTATTAGTTGTCATATTAATACCACCGTTTATTATTAAACGAATTCTTTTTCCAGTACCACATTGTGATAAACCCAATTACTGCACCCCCAATATGTGCCCAGTGAGCAACATTAGAAGGCCCCAAGATAGCTTGTCCCGTTATTCCACCATACAAATCGAGTAAGAAATACCCTCCTATCAAGTATTTTGCTTTTATAGGAACAGGTATAAACATAATATATAGTGGCAAATTAGGATATAACACCGCAAATGCAGCTAATACTCCAAAAATAGCACCTGAAGCTCCTACCATTGGAGTTACATAAGCCTCAACGGTATTTTGCATTATTTCTGGATAGTTCAAATATTCCCTAGAATTATAACCATTTATTATAATATTACGTATTTCTATATTCGAAAAGCCCTGTTCTACTAATTGTTGATATCCTGGGCCAAATTGGAAATAAGAGAATAACAACTGAAATCCTGCTGCCCCAAAACCTGAGAAAAAATAAATAAAAAGAAATTTCTTTTGCCCTATTGAGTTTTCAAGATGACTACCAAACATATACAAGGCAAACATATTAAAGAAAATATGTCCCGTTCCTCCATGCATAAACATATGAGATACAAGTTGCCATATTTGGAAATTATCATTTTTTGGAAACCAAAGTGCGAACCACTCAAACGCTCTATCACCTAAGGTTGATGATCCTATAAAAAAAATGATGTTTATAATTAATATCCCCTTTACTGTATCTGTAATTCTCCCCATTTATTTTTAAAATTTCTTGTCAATTTCATCTACTGTTAACGTAATGAAAGTTGGCTTATTATCTGGTGTTACTGTAGGTTCTGTACAGGCAAAGAGGCTATTTACCATATATTGTTGTTGTTCTGGAGCTAATTCTACTCCAGAACGTATAGCAATACTTTTAGCTATTGATTTAGCAAGTAAGTCTGTTTGCGAAAAACTACTATCTGGTACTTCATTCTCTAAATCACTTACTAATTTCTCTAATAGTTCAGCCACCTCTTTTTCTGTGGCAACCGATGGTATTGCAGTTATTTTTACTTCTCCTGGAGACAACCCATCAAAAACAAACCCTGTATTTTCTAACTGTTCTTTTACAATCTCTAAAAGAGCAATTTCTTTTTGAGAAAAAGAAAGAGTAAGAGGAAATAGTAATTGTTGACTTACTGCACTTGCCATAGTAATATTACGCAAAAACTCTTCGTATAAAATACGTTGGTGAGCTCTGTATTGATTTACGATAACCATACCACTTTTTATGGTAGTGACAATATATTTTTTTCTAAGTTGGTAGGTAGTATGATGCCCTACTTTTTTCTCATCTGTTTCAAATAATGAACCAGTAACCTCTGCACTTTCAAATTCTACTGAGGAAAAATCATTTTCCTCTGATTTTGATGTACCCATATCTGACTCTAATCCAACATACAAATTCTCCCAACTTCCTGCGGCTTCTTTTTTGAAAGGCGTATAATTACTTTTACTGGAAAAAGTCTCTTTCTTTTCAGACACATCATTATCCTCCTCGGCAAAAGGATTAAAACTACGATCCACCTCTATCATAGGTGTCTGAGCTGTTTTACCTTTATATTCATATGGAGTATCCATTGATGAATCTCTATTAAAATCTAATACAGGCGCTACATTAAACTGCCCTAAACTATGTTTTATAGAAGAACGTAACATTGCGTATAATGCATGCTCATCTTCAAATTTAATTTCCGTTTTGGTAGGATGAATATTAATATCAATAGACACAGGATCTACGGTAAGGTATAAAAAGTAACTAGGATGTGTTTTTTCTTTTAACAATCCTTCAAAAGCTGCATTGACTGCGTGATTGAGATAAGCACTTTTTATAAACCTATCATTGACAAAGAAAAATTGTTCCCCTCGGGTACGTTTTGCATATTCAGGTTTTCCTACAAAACCATTGATAGTAACTAAATCCGTTTCTTCCTTTACAGGAACCAATTTTTCATTAGTTTTTCCTCCAAAGATATTTACTATACGTTGACGTTGTTTTGATATTGGTAAATTAAAAACCTCATTCCCATTATGATACATATCAAACTTTATAGTAGGATGCGCCATCGCTACACGATGAAATTCATCAATAATATGTCGAAGCTCTACCGCATTAGATTTCAAAAAGTTACGCCGTGCAGGAATATTATAAAACAAGTTTTTCGCACTTATAGAAGTTCCTACTGGTGTAACACATACTTCTTGAGATACTATTGTACTCCCTTCTATTTTTATCTCTGTTCCTACTTCGTCTTTTTTCTGTCTGGTTTTTAACTCTACATGGGCAATTGCCGCAATAGAAGCTAGAGCTTCCCCTCTAAAACCTTTGGTATCTAATTGAAAAAGATCTTCTGCCGTTCTTATTTTTGAAGTTGCATGACGCTCAAAACTCAGTCTAGCATCGGTAGCGCTCATCCCTACTCCATCATCAATCACTTGCACCAGAGTTTTACCTGCCTCTTTAATGATTAACTTAATATGAGTAGCCTTTGCATCTATAGCATTTTCTAACAACTCTTTTACTAGTGAAGCTGGTCTTTGAACCACTTCTCCTGCAGCAATTTGGTTTGCTACGTGATCTGGTAATAATTGAATAATATCAGACATTTATCGTCTTGCAGTAAATATGGATAAATCAAAATCTATTATATATAAAAAAATAAAAACCAATAATATCACAACATATATGACTCTTCTATTGATTTCGCGATTGCCGCGAGTACGACTTGATGTTCGAGCTTCTGCCCAATGCGCACCAAAATCTATATCGTTTGTTGTATCCCTATATTTAGTAATTCTATTTTCAAAATCATAGATATTACCTTCACTCTTACCTTCATAATACCTAGGCGTGTAGTTGAATCTTCTGTTTTTTCTTCTTTTAGGGATGCTTAACTTCACAATCTACTCTATCTTTATATTATCCAAATATACTCAAAATGCATTGCATTCTAAAGCTTTTAGCATTACAATAACATCAAAATATAAACAACAAGGATTATGCCGTTTAAGGCTTAATAACAAAACATTCTTTCTTTTAAGGTATCTATTTTTTAAAATCATACCCCATAAAAATCTACTATCTTGTAAATTATTATTGTTTTATTACTGTTACATTCCAAATTAACACCAATAAACAATAACTAAATCAATCATTAATTAGGTCAAAAAAAGTTAAAACTTAGCGTCTTTTCGCAATTGAGCCATTTTGATAGCTGCAATTGCAGCTTCTGTTCCTTTATTACCATGTTTCCCTCCAGAACGATCTATAGATTGCTGTAGAGTATTATCTGTAAGCACACAAAAAATCACAGGGATATCGCTAGCAATATTAAGATCCTTAATTCCTTGAGTAACTCCTTCACACACAAAATCAAAATGTTTGGTTTCTCCTTGAATCACACAACCAATAACTACAATAGCATCTAGCATATCGTATGATTCTTGCATTTTTTTACATCCATATACCAGCTCAAAACTTCCTGGCACATTCCATCGAACTATGTTTTCTTTTACCGCTCCGCAATCAATAAAAGCATCAAAAGCTCCTTGAAACAGACCTTGCGTGATTTCTTCATTCCATTCTGAAACAACAATCCCAAATCGAAAATTTTTCGCATTTGGGATTGTTGCTTTATCGTATTGTGATAAATTCTTATTTTCTGTAGCCATATAAGTTTATAAGTTATTATTTTTAAGAACAGCGTTGTTTGATATACAAAACACTAACTCAAAATCATAAACTATTTCATTGCTTGCGCTTTACCTAAATGCACGTCAACTTGATTAGCTTCTACACTTTTAGGAAATTCTTCTTTAATTCTTTCTAGAAAAGGAACTGCCACTTCTGGTTTATCAAGAGATATAGCTGTAATCGCAGCTTTCAACAAAAACCTTGGCGTAACAAGCTCATTACTCTTTGCATTGGCAGCTTTTTCATAATAACCAAGAGCTTCTTCTGGTTGATCTAATTGAGAAAAAGCATCTCCTATACCTCCAATAGCTAAAGGACCTAACATATCATCCTCTCCTTTAAAATCACCTAGATAATCAATTGCTTCCTTATATTTATTCATATTTAGATAAGAAAATCCAGCGTAGTAATTTGCTCTGTTTGCTGCACTAGTACCACCATAATTTTCAATGATCTCTAAAAACCCATACTTACCTTCTCCTCCATTAAGAGCTAGATTATATAACGAATCGCTAATTTTAGAATTACCATTTACAGCATTATCAAAATATTGTTGCGCCGTAAACATCTCATTGGCAGCTTCTTGCTCTTTAGGCTCTTGTATGAATTTCTGAAACCCAAGATATCCTAATATTACAAGTGCCACTAATCCAACAGCCCCTAGTATATATTTTTGATTGGCCGCAACCCATTCTTCGGTTTTTGAAGCTCCCTCGTCTAAGGTATTAAATACCTCTGCGGTAGTTGAATGCTCTTCGATCTGTTCAACTTCTTCAACCTTATTTTTTGGTTTGTATCCTCGTTTCTTGTAAGTTGCCATAAATTTTCTTTAATGAACGGCAAAAATAAAATTTTTATTCATAATTAAAAGCACAACTATTTATTATTTTTCAATAATTTGCGCAGATTAACTAAGAATTTTATTAAAGTAAGAATTCTCTGATGGTTGCTGTTTTATGATTTTAAAATCTCTTTCTCTACTTAATTATAAAAATTTTGAATCTGTCAATTTTGAATTTGATGACAAAATAAATTGTTTTGTAGGAAACAATGGCGTTGGAAAAACAAATGTTCTTGATGCCATCTATCACTTATCTTTTGGCAAAAGTTATTTCAATCCTGTCACTAGTCAAAACATAAGACATACCACAGATTTTTTTGTCATAGATAGTCATTATCAAAAAGAAAAAAGAGACGAGAAAGTTATTGTAAGTGTAAAAAAAGGGCAAAAAAAAATAATAAAACGTAACGGAAAAGTATACGATACCCTTAGTCAACATATTGGCTTTCTACCTTTGGTTATTGTTTCTCCAACAGATAGAGACTTAATTACAGAAGGAAGTCATACACGACGTAAGTTTATAGATGGTGTAATTTCTCAAAGTGACCAGTCCTATCTAAAAACCCTATTATCATATTCTAAAACTGTATCACAACGCAATTCTTTATTAAAATACTTTGTAGCCAACAATACTTTTGACCCCTCTACATTAGATATATACAACCAACAACTATCTGAATATGGTACTATCATATTCAAAAAAAGAACAGATTTCTTAGAAACTTTTATTCCCATTTTTATAGAGAGATATCAAGCTATTAGTTCTGGTGAAGAAAATGTTTCTTTATCGTACCAAAGTAAACTGGCAGAAACAGATTTACTATCTCTTTTAGAACAAAACTTACCCAAAGATAGAATACTACAGTATACAGGTGTTGGGATACATAAGGATGATTTATCTTTTGAAATAGATGGTCACCCCATTAAAAAGTTTGGAAGTCAAGGACAGCAAAAATCTTTCCTGATCGCATTAAAACTAGCTCAATTTGATTTTATAAAACAACAAAGTAAAGTAAACCCTATACTCTTACTTGATGATATCTTTGACAAGCTTGACGAAAAACGAGTAGAGCACATCATAAAACTAGTAGACGATCAAAATTTTGGACAGTTATTCATCAGCGACACACATGCCAACAGAACCGAAGATGTGGTAAAAAAAATATCACAATCATATAAAATCATTAAATTATAATCTAAATATCATTACACCGTAGCACAGCCAGTAATCAAAAAACTTTGTAAACAATAGCTTGTTTCACAAACAAAAAACCACAGCATTTACACATGAATCAAAGACTTAATACATATTTTTTATACTCAACATTAATCATTAGTATTTTCACTTCTTGCTCTAAAAACAACCCAAAAAACTATACTCAATACTTAAATGGATATTGGGAGATTAAAAAGGTAATAATGCCAAATGGCAATGAAAAAGAATACAAATTCAATCAAAACATTGATTTTTTTCAGATTAACGACACCTCAGGTATACGCAAAAAGGTACGACCAAAATTTGATGGAAGTTTTACCACAACAGGAACAAGTGAAACATTTACATTGCGTATTAAGAATGATAGCTTAAGGCTATACTACAAAACTTCGTTTGCTACTTGGGTAGAAACAGTTATTTCTGCAGAAGAAAATGAAATAGTAATCAAGAATGAAACAGGAAATGTGTATTTTTACCAACGGTACCAAAAGATTGAATTATAATGAAAAAAAGACACCAAGAACATCAAACTCTAGAGCAAGTTTTAAAAAATTTTGTCACAGATAACAATCTACAAAAAGGGTTAGACAAAGTTGCTGTACGTGATGTTTGGGAAAAGGTAATGGGACCAGCAATAACAAAATACACTAGAAATATCAAATTAGAAAGAGAAACATTATTTGTTGAACTTACCTCATCTGTTCTTAGAGAAGAATTAAGCTATGGAAAACAAAAAATCATTGATAATCTTAATGAAGAATTAACCAAAACATTAATCACAAAATTAATATTAAGATAATCTATCTTTTCCTTACAACTTTCATTTTACCCCCCCCTATAACATAAATCTTTTTATTTAGATCAGACATTAGTAGTAATCCTCTATCTGAATAGTTAGTCTTGTACACTGCCCCCATTCTTATAATATTACGTATCCACAACAAAGCTTACAAAGTTAACTCCTAGTATAAAACTTAGTCATATCTTACCTACCTTCTAATCATACAACGATTATACAACAC
Source organism: Aquimarina aquimarini (assembly GCF_900299535.1). Taxonomy (GTDB): domain Bacteria; phylum Bacteroidota; class Bacteroidia; order Flavobacteriales; family Flavobacteriaceae; genus Aquimarina; species Aquimarina aquimarini. The sequence goes on from NZ_OMKE01000033.1 coordinate 54,466, forward strand.
CTTTTTTTTCAAAAACAATCTATAGGTAATTTACTGACGCTTTTTTCTCTTTTTAAACACTCAACCCTTTATCTCCTTATCATCATATTACCGTCGTAAAAAAGCATTTTTTACATCAAACTTCACTAAAAACTATTTTATAAAAAAAGAACTCAAAAAAATACACATACTTAAATAACAATCAAATTATTAACCTCAAAAAACAAACAAAAACTCAATTAATTAATTTTATTAAATTAACAAAATAACAGTGTTTTTTTTATATTTTTCTTTTAATCCTTAAGATATCATTTGCACTAAAATCAACTGCGACGAAACAAACATGACATCCTTACAAAAACAAGGTTAATCTTTTGTTAAACTATAGTTATTACACTTATTACGTTAATTTTCTTAATAATCTTGTTCGTCTAACAAAAAATCATATCACACAAATGAAATTATTAACACAAAAACTACTAATGCTTCTATGCGTATTAGTAACACAACTCTCTATTGCGCAAGATGGCCCAATAACAGGTAAGGTCACAGACGATGGCGGGATGCCTTTACCTGGTGTAAACATCGTGGTAAAAGGCACAAATAATGGCGCTCAAACAGATTTTGACGGAATGTATTCACTAAATGCTTCTTCAGGAAGCACTCTTCTATTTACCTATCTAGGTTTTGCAGATAAAGAAATAATAGTGGGTACTCAAAAAAAAATTGATGTACAATTAGAAGTTGCCGCTTCTCAATTAGATGAAATTGTAGTTACAGCCCTTGGTATTTCTAGAGATAAGAAATCATTAGGTTATGCTACTCAAGAAGTAGACGGAGAAGATCTAAACAAAGTAAAAACAGCAAACTTTGTAAATTCTCTCTCAGGAAAAGCTTCTGGTGTACAAATTAAAAGAAATAACAATTTAGGTGGATCAACAAATGTGGTGATCAGGGGTAATGCCTCTTTAACAGGAAGTAATCAAGCTTTATTTGTTATCGACGGAATTCCTATCAATAACACCAACACAAATTCAAAAATTCAAGGACAAGCCAGAGGAGGACAATATGACTACGGAAATGCAGCTTCTGACATCAATCCTGAAGATATTGAATCTATTAACGTTTTAAAAGGTGCTGCGGCATCTGCCCTTTATGGGTCTAGAGCTGCCAATGGAGTAATCATGATTACAACAAAAAAAGGTGGAAAATCTACAGGAATGGGAGTTACCATTAATTCAGGATTAACTGTTGGGTCTATTGACAAAAGTACATTTGCAAAATATCAAAAACAATATGGAGCAGGTTACGGCCCTTATTATGGTCCTAATGAAGATAGTTATTTAGATTTAAAAGACATCGACAATGATGGTACTTTGGATTTTGTAACTCCATTAACAGAAGATGCATCATATGGAGCTGCATTTGATCCAAATATTCTGGTGTACCAATGGGATGCATTTGACCCAGACTCTCCTAATTATAGAACACCAACCCCTTGGGTAAATGCAAAAAATGGTCCTATTACCTTTTTTGAAACCCCTATAACCATTACAAACTCTATATCTCTGGATAAGGGATTTGATAAAGGTAGCTACAGATTAAACTATACTCAATTTGACCAAACAGGTTTAATGCCCAATAGTTCTATCAAAAAGCATAATTTTTCTATGAGCGGAAACATCAAATTAACCGATAAATTAACCGCTACAGGATACGCTAATTACATCAAAACAAGTGGATTAGGTCGTAATTCTACTGGATACAATGATAACATCATTGGTAATTTTAAACAATGGTGGCAAACCAATGTTGATATCAAACAACAAAAAGACATCTATTTTGCTACTCGTAGAAACGTAACATGGAATCCTGCCAACACTGATGCTGGATCATTACCAATTTACTGGGATAACCCATATTGGACACGATATGAAAATTTCCAAACAGATTCTAGAAATCGTTTTCTAGGGAATATCTCTCTAAATTACAAAGTTACCGATTGGTTTGATATAACAGGGAGAGTAGCTACTGACACCTATTCTGAATTACAAGAAGAACGAAGAGCTAATGGGAGTGTTGCCACTGCTTTTGGTGTTAATTCTGGAGGAGGAGATACTGACAACAGAGGAACTGTTAATTCTGGATATGCAAGAAAAGACTTAAGAAATACAGAGACTAATTACGATTTGATGTTCAACTTTTACAAAGATTTAAGTGACGAATTTAACATCAAAGGTATATTAGGAACAAATGTGAGAAGAAATCATTTTCAATCGATTCATGCATCTACTAGTGGTGGATTGAGTGTTCCAAAGCTATATTCTTTACAAAATAGTGCAGGACCACTTCCTCTGCCTGTAGAAAGAGATGAAAAACTAGGAGTAGATGGTATCTATGCCAGTGCTTCTTTAGGATATAAAGAAACTTATTTCTTAGATGCAACCATCCGTAGAGATCATTCTTCTAGTTTACCAAAAGGGAACAACACATTTTATTATCCATCTGTAGCTGGTAGTTTTGTATTTTCTAATCTTATCGATGCCGATTTTATATCTTTTGGTAAGATCAGAGCCAATTATGCAGAAGTAGGAAACAGTGCTCCTTTTGATTTCTTATACGACAGCTATGTTGTAAACACACCAATTGGAGGTGCAAGCACTTCTGTTGGGAATGTTAAAAAGAACCCAGATCTCAAGCCAGAAAATACTACTAGTATGGAAATTGGTTTAGAAATGAAGCTTTTACAAAACAGATTAGGTTTTGATATTGCATATTATAAGAACAATTCTATAGATCAAATCTTTGGGGTTCCTATTACCAGAGCAGCAGGGTTTTCTTCCAAAATTTTAAATGCTGGAGAAATCGAAAACAAAGGAATAGAAATTTCCTTATATGGTACTCCTATAGAAACTACAAACTTCTCTTGGAATGTAAATGTAAACTGGTCTAAAAATGAGAATAAAGTAATATCTCTAGAAGATGGAATAGAAAACCTACAATTAGGTTCTTTTCAAGGAGGAATTACAATCAACGCACAAGTAGGAAAACCGTATGGTATTATACAAGGTACGGATTACACCTATCTAAACGGAGAAAGAGTAGTTGACGGTCGAGAAACTTTACCTATAGATGAAGATGGGGATGGTCAAGATGACCCAAATCCTGCTCAAGGACAATACATAAAAACAAGCACATCAAATAATAATATTGGAGATACCAACCCTGATTGGCTGATGGGGATATCAAACTCATTTACCTACAAGAATCTTTCTTTTAGCTTCTTGATAGATATTCAAAAAGGAGGAAGTATCTTTTCTCTAGATCAATATTACGGGCAAGCAACTGGTTTATACGAAGAAACTGCTTTTATCAATGACCTAGGAAACCCTGTAAGAAATAGTCTTGCTGATGGAGGAGGGTTCATTAACCAAGGGGTTAACACTGATGGATCAGCAAACACAACAAGAATTAGAGCAGATCGATTTGGTGCTTTTGGGTACAGAAGAGGATTACCAGATGCTGCCTTTGTATACGATGCTAGCTTTGTAAAATTAAGAGAAGTCTCTTTAACTTATAGTTTCCCTAAACAGCTTATCAAAAAGACATTCTTAAATGATGTTTCGTTTAGTGTAATTGGTTCTAACCTATGGATCATTGACAAAAACCTTCCACATGCCGATCCTGAAAGTGGATTAAGTTCAGGTAACTTACAAGGGTACTCTGTAGGTTCTTTACCTACTACAAGAGATATAGGTTTCAATTTAAAATTACAATTCTAAAAAAATAGCACAGATGAAAAAAATATTCATTTTAATTACAGCAGTAATTATAGCCTCTTGTTCAGACAATCTCGAAAGTCTGAATGAGAATATCAAAGACCCATCTTCTGTTCCTGGTGAAACCCTATTCACAGGCGCGCAGAAAAACTTAGTAGACCAAATCGTTGACTTAAGTGTAAACAATAACAACACCAAACTTTGGGCTCAATACCTACAAGAAACTACCTATACTGATGAAAGTAATTATGATCAGGTAACCAGAACAATCCCGGCAACACACTGGAGTGTTTTATATAAAGATGTATTAAAGGATCTTGATGAAGCTTCTAAAATCATTACTGACACAGAATATACTTTACCTGGAGACATAGAAACCAAAGCAAATAAATTACAGGTAATAGAGATACTAACCATCTATGCGTATAGTGTATTAATAGAAACTTTTGGAGATGTTCCTTACTCAGAAGCGCTGGATATTGACAACCTATTACCTACCTATGATGATGGTGAAACTACATACAAAGCTCTTATTGCAAGGTTAACGACTGCTATAGATGCTTTAGACACTAGTAAAGGAAGCTTTGGCGTTGCTGACAACATTTACGAAGGAGATGTATCGCTATGGAAAAAGTTTGCAGCTTCTTTAAAACTCAGAATGGGAATCTTATTATCTGATGTAGACAATTCATTCGCCAGAACTACTGTAGAGTCTGCCGTAACCACTGGTGTTTTCACTAGCAGAGCAGACAATGCTAATTTTAAGTATTTGACTGCTGCACCAAACACAAACCCTATACATGCCAATCTTGTATTAAGCGGAAGAGCTGATTTTGTTGCAGGAGCTACCATTGTAAATGATATGAATGATCTAAAAGATCCTAGAAGGTCTTTATATTTCAAAAGAACTCAGGTAATTGTAGACACAATCGTATCTACTTCTACTTCTGGTATTACAACAACTTTAAACTTAAAAAACCCAATTGATGTAAGTATTGAAATAGGAGATAAAGCCTCAAACGGTCCAACTACTCTTGGAGATATATCAGCAATAGGAACATCCTCTCTAGGCATTGATAATATTGCTGAAACACCAGAAGCAGGAGATATTATAACATACCTAGGATATAAAGGCGGAAAAATCGGTAGCACATCTAGTTTTTCTTCACACTCTCATGTATCTGATTATATAGCAGCTGCAGATACACCAGGTGTACTTTTTGACTATGCAGAAGTTGAATTTTTATTAGCAGAAGCAGCTGCAAGAAACTTTGCTGTTGGCGGAACTGCCAAAAGTCACTATGATGCTGGTATTATTGAGTCTATCGAAAGTTGGGGAGGAACAAATGCAGATGCTGTAACATATCTAGCACAGGCAACTGTAGATTACGATACAGCACTGGCAGCAAGTACTGCTACTACTCCTTGGAAAGAAGTTATTGGTAACCAAAAGTGGATTGCATTATTCAACAGAGGTATAGAAGCTTGGACATCTATCAGGTTATTAGATTTCCCAACGCTAGCAAAACCCGCTGAAGCTGTTTCTGGATTCCCTAATAGATATACCTATCCTATTGTAGAACAAACATTAAACGGTGCAAACTGGGAATCTGCCTCTACTGCGATAGGTGGTGACAAAGCCGAAACGAAATTATTCTGGGATTTGAATTAGCCAATATTCTATATCAAACAAGTAACATTGTAATAGATAAAAGACTGTCTTTTTAGGCAGTCTTTTTTATGTTGTATACCATCAAGAAAAATTAGTTAGCAAATCCACTTCCTAAAATTACTAAAAGCTACCATTACTCTGCTGTTTTTCTTACCCATAGCAGTATTATAGTCATAAAAAAACAAAAGGTAGTAATTTAAAATTACTACCTTTTAATTATATTAAATTTTGCTATAATCCTTCAGAATTTAGCAAAAAATATGTTCTTAAAACTGCTCTCTTCCTGAGAAATGAAAAGCTCCTTCAATGGCAGCGTTCTCATCACTATCACTACCATGCACTGCATTTTCACTTATAGAAGTTGCGTATTTTTTACGAATAGTTCCTTCTGCAGCCTCCTCGGGATTTGTAGCTCCTATCAAAGTTCTAAAATCTTCTACCGCATTTTCTTTTTCAAGAATTGCCGCTACAATAGGACCACTAGTCATATACTCTACTAATTCTCCATAAAAAGGACGTTCTTTATGAACTGCATAAAAAGCAGCTGCATCATCTGTAGTAAGTTGAGTTAATTTCATTGCCACAATTCTAAATCCTGAAGCTGTAATTTGCTCTACAATACCACCAATATATCCTTTTCTTACCGCATCTGGTTTAAGCATTGTAAAAGTTCTGTTTGTTGCCATAGTATAAGTGTGTTTTTGTTATATATCACTTCTAACTAGAAGTAATTCAATTTATTATTCTGGTATATAAATACCTGTTTTTTCTAAAAATTTTGTGCAAAAATATATATAAAAGCATCAAAAACAAGAATTATTATACGAAATGCCTTCAAATAACATTTATTCACCGTTTTCAAAGCATTCCTAACTACTCCAAAAAAATAAAAATAATCATATGAATTACCCCCATACAACCTCTGCAAAAGTTCAATATATAACTACCAAACATTAGAACTTTTACAAAAAAGCATTCTACCATCTCCAAAATATTATTTATTGTATCTTCGCTGACCTATGAATAGTAATGAAACAAATAAAATAAAGGAGTTACTATCTACTCCAAAAAATATTATAATTGTAACACATAAAAACCCTGATGGTGATGCTATTGGTTCTAGTCTAGCACTGTACCATTATCTGAAATTTTCAGAACACCATGTTACCGTTATTACTCCTAATGACTACCCTTCTTTTCTAAAATGGGTGCCAGGAGAAAAAAACATTATCAAATATGATAATGATACGCAAATTGCTAGTGATAGAATAATAGAAGCAGACATTATTTTTACATTAGATTTTAATCATTTATCCAGAAGTGGTGATATGCAAAATATTTTGGCAGCTACAAAAAGCACTTTTGTTATGATCGACCATCACCAGCAACCAGATACCTATGCCACCTATACATATAGTGATTCAAGCATGAGTTCTACCTGTCAAATGATTTATCATTTTATAGAAAAATTAGGCGACCTTGATAAAATTACCCCTGATATAGCTACTTCTATCTATGTAGGAATAATGACAGACACAGGATCTTTCAGGTATAGATCTACCACAAGTACAACTCATAGAGTACTTGCTGATCTAATTGATAAAGGAGCAGACAACACCAGAATTCATGAAAAGATTTATGACACAAATACACTTTCGCGAATTCAGTTAAAAGGTATTGCTTTTAAAAACCTAAGAGTATTACCCGAATACAATACCGCATACATTACTTTATCTCAAAAAGAACTAGATCAACATAGTTTTAAAAAAGGAGATACAGAAGGTTTTGTTAATTTCGGGCTTTCTATTTTAGATGTTAAATTCGCAGTTATTTTTATCGAAAATAAAGGAGAAAGAATTATCAAAATTTCTCTACGCTCCAAAGGTGATTTTTCTGTAAACGAATTTTCAAGAAATCATTTTGAAGGAGGCGGGCATCATAATGCTGCAGGAGGAAGAAGTAATCTCTCATTATCTGATACCGTTGAAAAATTTATTAGTATCTTACCAGCTTATAAAAACGTCCTGAATCAATGAGATTAGTACTTCACACACTCTGTCTTGTTTTTCTATGCTTTTCTTGTAAAACACCAGAAGCTCGCAGACCAAAAAATGTAAAATCTGGTTCTTTTATCGATGAATCTATCTTACGAAATAAAGAACTCGCTGCTCGAGAAGAAGCCAGAATTCAAAAAATTATTACCGCAGATAGCCTAAACAATTACATAACATCAGAAACAGGCTTTTGGTATTTCTACAAAAAAAAGGACTCTATTTCTACTATAACCCCTCAATTTGGAGATATCGTAACCTTTGATTACAATGTAAAAGATTTAAACGGCAATATAATTTATACCCAACAAGAATTAAAAACTATTACGTATCGTATTGACAAAGAAGAGCTTTTTTTAGGCCTTAGAGAAGGATTAAAGCTTATGAAACAAGGAGAAATGGTAACATTTCTTTTTCCTTCTTATCAAGCTTACGGATATTATGGTGATGATAATAAGATTGGAACAAATATTCCGTTAATAGCAGAAGTAACACTCAACACAATTAGAAAAGAATCAACAACAAAAAATTAATTTATTAATAAAAAAATGAAAAAATTAAATTTATTATTCTTAGCCATTATTACATTAACTCTTAGCAGTTGTAATGAAAAATACCCAGATTTACAAGATGGGCTTTATGCAGAAATTATCACAAACAAAGGAACGGCTGTTGCAAAATTACACTACGACTTAGTTCCTATGACAGTAGCAAACTTTGTTACTTTGGCAGAAGGAACCAATACCATGGTAGATAGTACCTATAAAGGAAAAAAATATTATAATGGAATTATATTCCATAGAATCATCAAAGATTTCATGATCCAAACAGGAGATCCTCTTGGTACTGGAACTGGTGATCCAGGTTATAAATTTCCTGATGAAATTGTAGATTCTCTAACTCACAAATCTAAAGGAATATTATCAATGGCAAATTCTGGACCTAATACTAATGGGAGTCAGTTTTTTATCACATTAAAAGAAACTCCTTGGTTAGATGGAAAACATACTGTATTTGGAGAAATTGTTGTAGGACAAGACGTTATTGACAGCCTTGGAGTTGTAAAAACAGTATCTGGAAATAAACCTGAAGAAGAAGTAAAAATGATGGAAGTTAACATCATCCGTAAAGGTTCTAATGCTAAAGGGTTTGATACTGCAACCGCTTTTACTGATAAACTTAAAGTTCTTGAAGCTGAAAAAGCTGAAAAAGAAAAAGCTGAAAAAGAGCGTAATGCCGCAATTGCCGCTAAGTTTAATGAAACAAAAGCTAACGCTACCAAACTAGAAAGTGGTTTAGAAATTGTTTTTACTCATAAAGGAAAAGGTCAAAAACCAAAACAAGGAGATTTAGTAAACATCAATTATGCTGGATATTTTACTGATGGAAAAGTTTTTGACACAAATATTGCAGAAAAGGCTAAAGAATTAGGTGTTTATGATGAGCGTAGAGCTGCAGACCCAAGAGGGTATGCGCCAATAGAAATGCCATATTCTCCTGAAGCAAGAATGATTCCTGGTTTTAAAGAAGGAGTTCAACAAATGAGTGTAGGAGATAAAGCTATTCTTTTTATACCTGCTCACCTTGCATATGGAGAAAGAGGTGCTGGACCAATCCCTCCTAACAGTGAAATTATTTTTGAATTGGAGTTGGTAAATATTAAAGCTCCCGAAAACACTAATACAAAGGATATTAAAAAGACTGATACTAAGAAATAAAAAACTTAGAAATCATACCTGATTTAATAAAAAAAGCATCCTAAAAAATTTGGGATGCTTTTCTATTTCAACATTATTTATTTTAACCTATTACTCTACCTTGTTTAAAACGATTTAATTTAAAAGAACCTTGGTGTTAACATTCTATTATATTTCTTAAAAAGTTCAAACCGCAACATCACCTCATAACTTCCATCATTAAATTGTGTTTGTCCTAATTCTGTAGTTTCACGATCATACGCAAAACCAATCATAAGAGCATCAGAAACCTGAAAACCAATCATACCACTCAAAGCAGCATCCCAACGATACGCAGCTCCCAATGTTAAACGATCATATACTAAAAAATTCGCTGAAAGATCAACCTGTAATGGGGCTCCAAAAACCAACTTACTCAAAACAGCTGGTTTAAACTTTATATCATCACTCAAGTCAAAAACATGACCAGCTATTAAGTAGTAATTAATACGTTCTTCGGCTAAAAAGCTTGTAGCACTACTATTACTTTGAGTACTACTTTCATCAAAATGATCTGTCTCTAATAAATTAGGGGTACTTACACCAAGATAAAAACGATCTGTATGGTAATAAACCCCTACTCCAACATTTGGACTAAACTTATTATCTATATTAGTTGCAAATAAATTATCATTACTGGTAAATTTGGATAATTGCTGAAAATCAACATTCAACAAATGTGCTCCTGCTTTTAATCCTAGACTTAATTTACCTCGCTCTGAGGTTTTTAATGTATAAGAAAAATCAATATCAAAATATGTTTCATCTGTTGGACCTATCTCATCGTTAACAATAGATACACCTAACCCAACTCGCTCATTATCTCCAATTGGTGTATTCAAAGTAAGTGTTTGAGTACGTGGTGCACCATCTAAGCCAACCCATTGACTACGATGAAGCCCCATAATACTCATAACTCCCCTACTTCCTGCGTAAGCTGGATTAATACTTATTGTATTATACATATATTGAGTGTACTGAGCATCTTGCTGACTATATGATGTCATCATTACAAATAAGCAACCTATAAACGCACCTATTTTTGTTATAACCATTATTCTCATAATATTTTATGGGGTTTTATTCAACAGGCATTTTTAGGCAATACCTGTTGAGTATATATTAATATTATATATTATCTGTTAATATATAAGTATCCTGTTTTTGATTGATTAACGCCTTTTGAATCAACATAATTCAAGACATAATAATAAGTTCCAACTGGTAAGTTTTTATTCTCCTGAATCGTTGCTCTACCATTTGAAATACCTTTGAAGTACTCTGTCCCTGATTGCTCATATCCATTGGCTTCAAACACCTGCACTCCCCATCTATTATAAATATGTAGCGTATTCTCTGGATATTTCTCTAAACCTTCAATTCTAAAATCATCATTAACACCATCTCCATTAGGGCTAATTCCAGTAAAAATCTCTACCTCTCCATTACATCCTAATGAACTAATATCTGCAGTTTGAGGCAATGTCACACTTGATCCATTATAATCACAAGCACTAAGACCATCAGTTCCATCGTTTACCTCATCTCCATCTGTAACACCATCACCATCTGTGTCTTGTACAAAAGTATTTGTTCCATTTGTAACTTCATCCTCATTTGTAACTCCATCACTATCACAATCTAAAGAGTTCCACGCAACACTTACATTTTCTATTACTTGATCCTCTTCATTATAATCACAACCATCAAAAGGATTTGTACTATCTGGCCCTTCTACTCCATCGCCATCAGCATCTATCTCTATTCCATTAGTAACTCCATCACCATCACAATCTGATAAAGCCCAAACTTCATAATTAACAATAGACATATCTGGAATTGTTTGATTAGATACACTACAAGCATCTTGAGGGTCTGTACCATTTATAACTTCATCTCTGTTATTTTCACCATCACCATCACAATCCAGCATCTCCCATGTCGTATCTGGAGTTAATGTTACACTTATTACTTCATAACTACAAGTATCTAAACCATCAGTTCCATCAGTCATTTCTGTTCCATCAATTACGCCATCACCATCTGTATCTGGATCAATTGGATCAGTACCATCAATCATTTCCTGACCGTTCGTTACATTATCACTATCGCAGTCTAATCCGTTCCATACAGCACTTGGAGTAGTATCTTGATTGGTAACAACTAGGTCACAGTTATCTATTGGATCTGTACTATCCGTAATTTCCTGACCATTGGTTACGCCATCGCCATCACAATCCAACCCATTCCATGTAGCACTTGGAGCAATATCTTGATTTGTAGCTATCAAACTACAATTATCTGTTGGATCCGTACTATCTGTAATTTCTTGACCGTTGGTCACTCCATCACCATCACAATCCAATGTATTCCATGTAGCGCTTGGAGCAGTATCTTGATTTGTAGCTATCAAACTACAATTATCTGTTGGATCCGTACTATCTGTAATTTCCTGACCATTGGTTACTCCATCACCATCACAATCCAACGCATTCCAAACAACACTTGGCATAGTATCCTGACTAGTAGCCACTAAGCTACAATTATCTGTTGGATCTGTACTATCTATAATTTCCTGACCATTGGTTACGCCATCGCCATCACAATCTAACCCATTCCATGCTGTACTTACATTTGCTATTATTTGACTTGCTACTATGTAATCACAACCATCTGTTGGATTTGTAGCATCTATAATTTCCTGACCATTGGTTACACCGTCTCCATCACAATCTAACGCATTCCACGCTGTACTTACATTTGCTATTATTTGACTTGCTACTATATAATCACATCCATCTGTTGGGTTTGTATTATCTGTAATTTCCTGACCATTGGTTACGCCATCGCCATCACAATCTAATCCATTCCATGCAACACTTGGCGTAGCATCTTGATTAGCGGCTACTAGGCTACAGTTATCTGTTGGATCTGTACTATCTGTAATTTCTTGACCATTGGTTACCCCATCGCCATCACAATCTAATCCATTCCATGCAACATTTGGCGTAGCATCCTGATTAGCGGCTACTAGGCTACAGTTATCTACTGGATCTGTACTATCTGTAATTTCTTGACCATTGGTTACGCCATCGCCATCACAATCCAGCGCATTCCATGCAACACTTGGCGTAGCATCTTGATTAGTGGCTACTAGGCTACAGTTATCTGTTGGATCTGTACTATCCGTAATTTCCTGGCCATTGGTTACACCATCGCCATCACAATCCAGCCCATTCCATGCAACACTTGGCGTAGCATCCTGATTAGCGGCTACTAGGCTACAGTTATCTGTTGGATCTGTACTATCTGTAATTTCTTGACCATTGGTTACACCATCGCCATCACAATCCAACCCATTCCATGCTACATTTGGCGTAGCATCCTGATTAGCGGCTACTAGGCTACAGTTATCTGTTGGATCTGTACTATCCGTAATTTCTTGTCCGTTGGTTACGCCATCGCCATCACAATCCAACCCATTCCATGCAACATTTGGCGTAGCATCTTGATTAGCGGCTATTAAGCTACAATTATCCGTTGGATCTGTACTATCCGTAATTTCTTGTCCATTGGTTACGCCATCGCCATCGCAATCCAACCCATTCCATGTAACACTTGGTGTAGCATCTTGATTGGCTGCTACCAGACTACAGTTATCTGTTGGGTCTGTAGTATCGGTAATTTCCTGACCATTAGTTACCCCATCGCCATCGCAATCCAACCCATTCCATGCAACGCTTACATTTGCGGCTACCTGGCTAGCAACGGTATAATCACATCCATCAGTAGGATTAGTAGTATCGGTAATTTCTT
>NZ_OMKE01000050.1 GCF_900299535.1 Aquimarina aquimarini
CTAGTTTTTTATAAAGCCAAAAAAAATGAAAAAAATTTAGCTACTCGCTACATCTGGTAGTAATACTATCACAGAGTTAAGCTGGCTTTATGCTGTAACTTACTTTAATTGATCAATCCCGCATATTTAGGCGCCCCAGCGCGGTTTTACCCTTCCCCAGCGGTAGTTTGGGGTGTCCCAGCGCACTTTTAGCCTTCCCCAGCGGTAGTTTGGGGTGTCCCAGCACACTTTTACCCTTCCCCAGCAGTGGTTTGGGGTGTCCCAGCGCAGTTTTACCCCTCCCCAGCGGTAGTTTGGGGTGTCCCAGCGCAGTTTTACCCTTCCCCAGCAGTGGTTTGGGGTGTCCCTGTTGGGTAAAAGATAGTCCGCGTAACTTATATAAGACTCCCCGCGCAATTTTACCTTTTCCCCGTAGTGTATTGTGGTGTCCCAGCACACTTTTACCCCTCCCCAGTGGTGGTTTGGGGTGTCCCAGCGTAGTTTTACTCTTCCCCAGCGGTGGTTTGGGGTGTCCCTGTTGTGTAAAAGATAGTTCGCGTAACTTATATAAGACTCCCCGCGCAATTTTATCTTTTCCCAGTATTGTATTGTGATGTCCCAGCTCAGTTTTAGCCTTCCCCAGCAGTGGTTTGGGGTGTCCCAGCGTAGTTTTACCCCTCCCCAGCGGTAGTTTGAGGTGTCCCTGTTGTGTAAAAGATAGTCCGCGTAACTTATATGAGACTCCCAGCGCAATTTTACCTTTTCCCAGTATTGTATTGTGATGTCCCAGCTCGGTTTTAGCCTTCCCCAGTGGTGGTTTGGGGTGTTCCTAGTTGGGTAAAAGATAGTCCGCGCAACTATATAAAGCGTCCCAGCTACTGGGGACTGTATATTCTGTGCGCGGACTAGTGTTTGTATAGCTTTGCTATAAAAATGAGGGGGTGTACCTATGCCAAGTGCCTTTTGGTTGCTATTGCAGACCTTTTTTACCTCTTATAGTGATTCTTTGAGGGCTGGTCTAGAGGGGGGGCAAGGGTTGCCGAGGTGGTTTTATGGTTTTTTGATTGAATACTAAATGTAGATGTAATTAGCATATAGTCTCTGTATAGAGGGGTATATAAAGTCGTTTTCTTTAAAATTAGGGGTTGTGTGGTGGTTGGAAAAAAGAAAAACTACCAAGATTATAAATCCAGTTGGAAGATAAGGAGATAGAAATCATAGCGGTAGTAGTTACTGATCAGAAATCCTTACACCGACGCTGTAGACTTTGTAAAAAAGAGACTTTAACCACCTTAGCAACCTTTGATAGCCGTGGGCCTCCAAAAGATTACATAACAACAATACGTAAAATACTGAAATACAATACTTAAAATAGGTTCTAAAAAAAAACCTACTATACCATTGCCCAAAATGAAGGAAAAAGACCAAAAACCAAGCAAATCCTCATAAAAAGCATGAAAACTACTTTGAAATATCGTTTTTTGAGGTAATCTGCTACCATAAAGAAATGTTAAAGTGACATACTAACGATCTTCTTCCTTGTTAAGGATATAGCAAACCTCTCGAATTCCCCCTTATCACCAAATCCCAGATCAGTCAACAGATCATATAGCGCTAGCCTATCGGCACGCCATATGCTTAGTTATTGGCGGTAGTTTTTTAATTTATAGAGGCATTAGGTGCATTTCTTTTTACAGATTCAACACCATTTTCCATACTCTGTCTAGATGAATACATTTCACTAGTTCCAATGATTTCACCATTTTGAGCCTTTAAATAAAAATAATGTTTTCCATTTGATGCTATCTTTCTGATGTAACTACTATCATTAATTGAATTCCTTTTAACTGATTGGACACCATTCCTGCATCCTTGTATACTTGTATACCCTTCACTACTTAATATTACCTCACCATTTACTGCCTTTAGATTAAAGTAGTATTGTCCATTTCTCATTTGTCTAATTAAAAATTTCCCCATTGCTTATTAATATTTTGACAAATCTTTGTGATAGTCCTTTTCCCAAGGTAAATCAGGTGAGCCTGTCATATTTTGTATTGTGTCTGCCATGTTTGAGTCTATATTTATTACATTATTAATAACTAAATCTTGATAAGCTCTAAGTTTAGTCATTCTAATATACGAAGCTTTATTGCCATTATGAGCAATATTTCCTCTATCTGATACAAAACGGTCAATTTCAGTTGAATTATTAACGGTCCATAATCTTGTATAATCTGGAAGTCCTAAATAAGTTGAGTATAGCTGTCTTAGTTGAGCACCTTTAGGTGTATTCAATAACTTAGTTTCGTCTTCGGCATAATTTTTCCACACATTTTTCCAACCAGTCCCTGCTAACTCAATTGGTTTACGGTTATGGCTATCAGATTTTACTTTTGCACTTATTGTGTCTTTTATTCCATCATTTAACACATTAATGTCATCAATACTTGAACAAATTTTGTCAATTGACTCTAATAGTAAGTCTTCATTAAATCTTTCCCATGCAGCACAAAGCATAACAACTGCGCTTCTTGTTAAATGTCCTAAGTTTTTTCGCCCTCTTCTGTTGTTTGTATAATAGGCATGAGTTTCAATCAACTTTAAAACATCGATTCTAATGTGTAAAAAATTTATGTAAGAATCTGATGGCATAGATTGCTTTTGTTTTAATTGTGCCGTAGAGTAGAGCCTGACAGCTCTGTTAAATTTCTCACTAAATTAGTAAAATTTTACGAGACTGTCAGCGCCCCCTTCATCAAACCGTGCTTGAAGTTTT
>NZ_OMKE01000041.1 GCF_900299535.1 Aquimarina aquimarini
AGGAAGGATCATTCCCAAAAGTTGTGTGTGGATTTAAAATAGATTAAGATCTTTGTAAAAAAACAGCGATTGGATTCCTATATTGACTTACTTAAGCTTGTATTACCAGAATTATTGGTAACTCATTTTGAATTAGCAGCTAATACTACCAAAGACAAAGTACTTCATTTGTATTTTGAAGAGAAAATAGATGTTCCAAAGGAGTTTTCATCAGGTATTATTATTTCTCATGGTTTTCATAAAGAAATTACGATTCAGGATTTTCCATTGAGAGGTAAAACAGTTTATCTTCATATCAAACGCCGTCGTTGGTTAGATAAGAGTACTAAAGAAGTAGTTCAAAGAGATTGGGATTTAGTAGCACAGGGGACTCGTATGACAGTTGAGTTTGCTGCTTTTTTAAAAGTACTTAATAGCTACTAAACCTCATGATTGCCATACTATCGGTAGTTTTTATGGAGTCAATGGTAAAAAGCTACAACGACAATATCGAGATTACTTAAGTGAATTTAAAGAGTGGAAAGATAAGTCCCATGCTAGAGACTGGTTAATTTTTCCTGAGAATATGGGTAAGTATCTGTCTATTGATGAGACTGCACTTTCTAAAGGAGAACTCTACACGATTATCACTAATAAAAAAGCCAAAGGTAAGAGAGGTGCTATTGTAGCTATACTATCAGGAACTAAAGTAGAGCCTATTGTAGAGCAATTACTTAAAATTCCTAAATCGCTTAGAGATAAAGTAAAAGAGATCACCTTGGATATGGCAAATTCTATGAAGATGATCGCTAAGAGGTGTTTTTGTAAAGCGATACAGGTTACAGATCGTTTTCATGTACAAAAACTTGCCTTAGAAGCCTTGCAAGATATCAGGATTAAACACCGATGGGAAGCTATAGATCGGGAAAATGAATTAATCAGACAGGCTAAACTCAAACAAAAAAACTATAATCCAGAGATATTTGACAATGGCGATACTAAGAAACAACTCTTAGCTAGAAGTAGATACTTACTCTACAAAGCACCTAACAACTGGACACATAGCCAATACATAAGATCTAAAATACTCTTTGAGCAATATCCCGATATAAAAAAAGCATACAATCTAGTACAGAGGCTAAGAAATATATTTAATACAGCTACTTCTATACAAACAGCTTACACTAAACTAGCCCATTGGTATAAAGATGTAGAACAAACAGGGTTTAAAGCTTTTAATACTATTGCTAACACCATAACGATAAATTATAGATCAATCCTAAACTACTTCATCAATAGAAGCACTAATGCGTCAGCAGAATCCTTTAATGCAAAAATAAAAGCCTTTAGAGCACAATTTAGAGGAGTCAAAAATGTAGAATTCTTTCTCTTTAGATTAACTAGAATATTTGCATAAACACAACAATTAGTCTTGATCCATAATAACCC
>NZ_OMKE01000034.1 GCF_900299535.1 Aquimarina aquimarini
AAATCAAGCTGTATATACCTATTGAGCATACTGTGATCAATATGAAGTTCTATCTAGAAAAAGAATTACCGATCTATGTAGAGAAGGTAAAGGACGAAGACATGACAGAATATCTTAGGTTTTTTCTTGATTTTAGGTTTTTAGAAAGCCCACATATTTCAATAATAGCCACAGAATTTTTAGAGAAAAAGGCATAGGTTATAAACTGCTGAGGCTATAGAAGATGGTACAAAACTACCCCCTGTACCAGAAGAATTGGGGGCGGTGGTGAATGATGTTGATGAGTTTATTCCTTTGCTTTAATAAGATGAATGAAGGCAAAAATTAGGTAACTTTGGGGAGCGTGTAGTTGAAGATATGTTGCGTAAAGATGGGGGCAACGATTTTTATAACATGCAAAACAATTCTGGTAATGGTGTTGATATTGTTGCCAAGGATAAAAACGCTACTACAAATATGATAGATAAGCTTTATGCATACCGTTTTGAGATTTTCTTTTTTAGCCAGATAACTATTCTTTTTGGGTCGTTGGTCTTTCCTTTGATCTTGTTTGAGAATATTGTATCTCCAATTTTATTTTTAATCAACCTTATGGCAGGAATTTTATTACTGTCAAAAAATAAAAAAGCAGCCCTGTTTTTTTGTGGGTTATTGGTTGTGACAGGCGTTTCTATTGGATCTTATTTACTAGATGATCCACCTTATGAGCGGGTTTTCAATTTTATAAAAATGGGAAGCTACTTTTTATTTTATGTGGTGGTTACTTTTGAAATTATCAAACAAGTTTGGCAAGCAGAATTAGTAAATAAAAATGTGATTTTGGGGCTAATAAGTGGTTATATCTCGTTGGGACTCATTGGTTTTTTTATTTGTTTAAGTATAGAGATGACACATCATGGTTCATTTGCAGGGATAATTATAGACCCCTCTAATCCCGAAACAATAACTCAGGAATTGATGTATTATAGTTATATTACTATTTTGACCATTGGTTATGGTGATATACTACCAGTAACAGATTTGGCAAAAAAGGCAGCAATACTTATAGGGCTAGTAGGACAATTTTATATGATGATTATAACAGCAATTGTTGTAGGTAAATATATAAATCAGCTATATGGTATTAAAAAGTAGTTTTGTGTTCTACAAGTGTTTTATTAGAATATAATTATAAAGAACCTTATTTTCTGTTACTTTGTAGCAGAGATATACATTTGTATTTTTGACCCTATTGTTATATGAACTTTGAAACTCAAATATTATTCTTATTTAGTGCTTTAGGAGCGTTTAATGGGTTTGTATTAAGCATTTTTTTTGCTTTTTTTTCTAAACTGAAACATCCTTCAAATTATTTCTTGGGAGCCCTTTTATTTGTCGTCAGCATTAGAATTATAAAATCTGTTTTTCTGTATTTTAATTCTAATTTATCAGGAGTATTTGTTCAAATAGGAATCTCTGCCTGTGTCTTAATAGGGCCATTACTATACTTGTATATACATACAATGATCAAAGAAAGGAGTACAAAAAAATGGGGGTATCATATTATTCCTTTTTTGTTGGTAATTGGTGTACTAGGGATCATATACCCATATTGGCCCAATAGAACTCTATGGTCAAAATACCTGATCAAAGGGATTTATTTTCAATGGTTATTATATATAATACTATCGGGGATATTACTGAAAGATGTTTTAAAAGGTATGTTAACTAAAGAAAGAAAAACCAAAGAAGAGAATATATGGATGGTAAGTATTTTTCTAGGGGTTTTTATCATTTGGATAGCATATAATACCACCTCATATACATCGTATATCGCTGGTGCCTTATCATTCTCATTTGTTTTTTACTTATTAATATTATTGTGGTTTTTTAAGAAGAAAAAAGAAACCTCTTTTTTGGGGAGGCAGGTCAAATATGCCAATAAAAAAATAGACGAATCAGAAGCAGAAGTGATCAAGCGAAAGCTAGAAGAATCAATAAGAGATAAAAAAATGTTCAAAAACCCCAATCTCAAATTAATTGATCTAGCCAATGAGATTGATATAGTACCACATCAACTATCTCAATTTTTAAATGATAATTTAGGCAAAAGTTTTTCTTTGTTTATAAACGAATATAGAATTCAGGAAGCCAAACGTCTTTTGGTAGAAGAAACAAAATACACTACAGAAGCTATAGGATATGAATGTGGCTTTAATTCTAAATCTACATTTTTTACAACCTTTAAAAAAATTGTAGGAACAACCCCAGCTACATATAAGAAATAATCTTTTTTTTGCTATAAGAGCTTTGTTTATAGGTGTTTAATTCTGTGAATACAGGTAGAGATCTATAGAAGAGAGATTGGCGATCTGCACAATGTTTTATAGAAAATGGTTCAGAATTATAAATCAGTACTTCTAATTTATAAATAGAAAACCTTTTTTACTGCAATTATAAGATATTGCAGTAAAACTTTTTAGAATGCTAAAAATTAGATGTTTACTATTAGTTGTTTTTCTATGGATGAGTTGTACTGTTTCATGCCAAGAAAGCAATACAAAAAACAATAAAATACTCTTTGTTGTATCCAATCAACATACATATGGAACTACGACGATGAATACCGCTAATCATTTTGCTGAGATTGTAGAAGCATACCATGTATTCGTGAACTCAGGATATAAAGTGGATTTTGTAAGTCCAGAAGGAGGAGCAGTTCCTATTGGATATATAAAAACATCAGATAGCATTCAGAAAAAATATATTTATGATGCTACATTCATGAATTTACTTAAAAAAACATTCAAACCAGAAGATATTGAAGCATCAAATTATAAGGCTGTATATTACAGCGGAGGGGGAGCAGCAATGTTTGGTGTTCCAGAAAATGAAATGATTCAAAATATTTCAACTCATATCTACCAAAACAATGGAATCATATCAGCCATTTGTCATGGAACCGCAGGGATTGTGAATCTAAAAATGAAAGACGGTACCTACTTATACCAAGGAAAACAAGTAAATGGCTACCCTGATATTTTTGAAAACAAAGAGAAAGCCTATTATAAAACATTTCCCTTTTCTATAGAAGAAACAATTAATAAGAATGGCGGGAATTTTATGTATTCAAAAAACGGATGGGATAAACATTACATCATAGACGGGAGATTGATAACAGGGCAAGATCCTACTGCATCAGCCTCTGTAGCACTGCAAGTGGTCAAAATGCTGAAAAAAAATAACTTGTAGTATGATGATTGTATAAAAATACGCCTATGTACAGAAATTATTCGCTTATGCATTTTTATTTGGGGTATGGGTGAATAAGGAAATACATTTATGAATATACTTAAAAAAATATTGAACCCGGAACACATTCAAACATCAAATTATAAGGCTGTTTATTACAGAAGAGGGGGGAAGCAGCAATGTTTGGTGTTCCGGAAAATAAAACGACTCAGAATATTTTGAACTCAGAACTATAAAACAATGAGATAAACATTATACCGTAGACAAGAAATTGATAACAAGTCAAGACCCTATTGATATCAAAATCTATAGCTCTACAAATTGTCAAAATGTAGCAAAAACAAATTGTATGATAAAAAGTCAGATTACCCCTATACTATTTATTATCTTATTATTGGCAACTGTGTGTAGTCACAGTTGCCAACCACAAACAGAGAAGGAATTACTCAACACATCAATAAAAGAGAATGCTAGAAAGTTACTAGAAGATTATAGACTTAATGCTGTATCTATAGCAGTATATGCTAATGGAGTTGGTTATACAGAACATTTTGGTGAATTAGATAAAGGAAAAGCTAATAGCCCTACCAATGAAACACTCTATGAGGTTGCATCGGTAACCAAAACAATGACAGGATATTTGGTAGCCAAAGCGGTTACAGAGGCTAAGCTAAAATTGACAGACCCTATCACCAAGTATATAGGAAATGCATATCAACATCTCTCATACAACAAAAAACCAATTACAATTCAAGATTTATTAACACATACTAGTGGGTTACCTCTAAACATAGAAGGAGTTGATGAACTATATATAAATCCATCCCGTAGCTCATATACAAAAGCACAAGAATTACTCACATATTATCCCAAAGACTCATTGTTGAATACACTAAAAAAAATAAAACTTGAGTATTTACCAGGAGCGCAGTATTCATATTCAAATGTAGCCCCCAATGTATTAGCACATATTTTGGAGGTAGTGTATAAAAAACCTTTTGATGACGTATTGCAAGAGTACCTTTTTGAGCCTGCAATGATGGATAATACAAAGATCAATCTTACAAATGAAGAGCAGGAGCTTTTGGCAAACGGGCATAATGCAAAAGGAGAAGTAATGCCCAATTTCAAAAAACCAATCAAATTATGGGGAGCAGCAGGCAGGGCAAAATCAAATGCTACAGATATGTTGAATTATATAAAATTTCAATTAAACGATCAAAACCCTGTAGTCAAAGAATCTCATACCAAACTATTTAGAGATTTAGAAAATTTATGGATTGGTTATTTCTGGGAAATATTAGAAGATAAAGACGGGATGCATATAGAACATCATGGCGGTATTTACGGAACCCAAAACTGGCTAATTATATATCCTGAACATGATTTTGGAATTTCGATAATAGCAAATTCAAGTTTCCCCGACGCCAATCGATTATTGAAACAAACGGCATTACATATTTTTAAAGATTTTAAAAACAACTATTAATTATAAATAATAATCTGATAATGAGTAAAATAATTTTCACCCTAGCAATGTATATAACTAGTATGGCATTTGGTATCGCACAGGATTCAGACTACAGTCTCGTAGAAAAAACAGTGTCTTATTATTTAGATGGAGGAACCAATAATGACTTTGAAACTTTAAAAAAGGCATTTCATAAAGATGCAACGATGAAGTTTATCTCAAAAGGAGTATACAAAGAAGTGAATGCATTAGAATTCTTTAAAAAAGTAATAAAACCAGGGCCAAAAAATGATAGAAAAACAAAGATTGCTTATATCAATGTAGCAGGTAATACAGCAAGCGCAAAATTAGAAATAGAATATCCAACATTTATGTTTATAGACTATATGAACCTGTTAAAAATAGATGGAGAATGGAAAGTTGTAAGTAAAATTTTTTATAGAAAAGCTGGATAAAATATAATGAAGAGGAAAACTAATAGCTACAAGACCGTATTTTTTTGTGTAGTCATCAATACATTTATTTCTGGATGTGTACAAAAAAACGAGACTTCTAATGAAATTGAATTAACTCAGGAATCTATAGTAGAAAAAGAAATTGACAAAGTACTAAACATACAATTTCAAAAAGGAAAACTTAATGGGAATATCTTAGTCTTAAAAAATAAAAAAATACTTTATGAGCGATCATTTGGCTATTCAGATGGTACAAAAAAGACAGTATTAACCAAAGATTATCGTTTTAATATTGGTTCTGTTTATAAAGAATTTCCTGCTGTAGCAATCATGCAATTGCAAGAAAAAAAACTGTTGGAATTGGATGATAAAATAAAAAAATATTTACCATATCTACCAGAATGGTCCTCCAAAATAACCATAAAACACTTGTTACAGTATTCTAGTGGATTACCCAAGGTAAAATGGGGCGATTATTTTCGTAAAAATATAAGCATGAGTAACGAAGATGTTTTTAGAGATATTCAAAAAATAAAAAAGCTGGAGTTTGAGCCTGGAACGGATTATTTATATACAAATAACAGTCCAATTCTATTGATGAATATAGTTGAGAAAATCACACAACAAAGTTTTGAAAATTACGCAACCAAAAACCTGTTTATTCCTTATGGATTAGAGCATACACTTATTAAAGATCAGTACCCGTATACAGATAAAGAATTAATGGCAATCCCTTTTAATGCTGAGTTTAATGAAGATACTTATAAAGTATCAGTAACAAGTGTGTTGTTTAGCTCAACAACAAAGGATATGTATCATTGGTTCAAAAACTTAGATGCTTTTAATATTATTACTAAAAAATCAGTACAATTTCTCTCTGAAACCGTAAAAGAAGGAGATGATATAGAATCTCCTCTAGGGCTAGGAGAGTGGGAAAATGATAAAATTATAGAACATTCTCATCAAGGATCTACAGCCAATTATGAATGTTTAATACGTAGGTTTAAACAAGATGATTTTACAATTATCATATTGACAAATCAGAGAAATAAGAATGTATATGATATTTCAGATAGTATTATTAAGGTGATTTCAAGTAATAACAACTCATAAAAAACAATAAGATGAAAGTAATAATAACGGTTTTAATTGTAGTCTTTACCTATACTCATGGATTTTCACAAACCTATATTGGCGATAAAGAAGAGATCAACCAGATTATAGAAAACACTCAAAACTTTTCAAAATATGTAATGAACTCTAATTATGAGATGTTAGGGAAAGCATACACAGAGAACGCAAAAATATTTCCTCAAAAAGGAAAGATTATAGAAGGAACAAAAGGTATTTTAGGCTATTGGAGGCTACCTGAAGGAATAGAGACAAGTTATCATAAAATTACTCAGATAGAAATAAAAATTGTAGGAGATACAGCCTATGATTATGGCTATTATGAAGGAATAACCAAAAAAACAAACGGAGAAGAAAATTCGTGGAAAGGGAAGTATGTAATCGTTTGGAAAAAAGAAAACAATATCTGGAAAATTTATTTAGATATTTGGAATAACATCTAATCAAAATAATAGTTGTAAAATCAGAATGGTATTTAAACTCAAACATATAATAAATGAAGATATTATTTAAAATAGTACTCCTGTTTCTGATAAGTTGTAACACTTCAAATCAGAAAAAAGAACTGACAACAGAAACAGCGGCACAGGTAGTATACAAAGTAGAGGATGTTTTGATCAAAACTCAGAATGGAGCAACCATTTCTGCCATGATAGTTCAGCATAAAGATACAGAGACACCAAAACCAGTAATACTTCAATATACCATATATGTAAGAGATAAAGGTAGAGATATTAAAACATTAAAAGAACTCGCAGACAGAGGGTATGTAGCGGTAATAGCTTACACCAGAGGTAAAAGATTTAGTCCTGATGAGATATACCCATATGAGCATGTTGCAGAAGATAGCTATGATGTAATAGATTGGGTAAGTAAACAAAAATGGTGTAATGGCAGTATCGGAATGTTTGGAGGGAGCTATAATGGATTTTCACAATGGGCGGCCACAAAAAAAATACATCCTGCCCTAAAAACCATAGTTCCATATGTAGCAAACAGACCAGGAAAAGGATTGCCAATAGAAAATAATGTTTTTATCACTCCTAATTATTCATGGTCATTGTATGTGGGTAATAATAAATATCTGGATACAATTGTGGGTAATGACAGGCAACGTTTTAGACAAATGCAGAATAAGTGGTGGGAATCTGGTGTTGCATTCAAAAAAATAGACAGTATCGATGGTACACCAAATAAATATTTTCAGCGCTGGATACAACACCCTTCATTTGATGAATATTGGCAAAAAATGACTCCATATAAAACAGAGTTTGCAAATATCAATATTCCCATTTTATCTATAGATGGATATTACAACGATTCACAAAACTCGAGCCTATCCTATGTAAGAGATCATTATACATATAATACAAAAGCAAATCATTATGTGATTATTGGTCCCTATGGACATTTTGGAGCGCAAAGAAAAGGAGATTCTATTTTACAGGGGTATAAAGTAGATAAAGGAGCATTAATCGATACAAAAAAAATTACCTATCAGTGGTTAGATTACATTCTTAAAAAAGGAGATAAGCCCCAAATATTAAAAGATAAAATCAACTATCAGGTTATGGGAGCCAGTGAATGGCGTGGTGCTCCATCTATAGATAAAATGAGTAATGACTCTTTGCGATTGTATCTAACCAAAAAGAAATCAGGAGCGTTTTATGCATTACACTCCAAAAAACCGATAAACCAAAAACACTTATATCAAGAAGTTGATTTTAAAGATAGAGAAACAGGTAATAACGACTATTATCCCGATCCAATTATTAGAGATGACATTGATACCAGTAACGGTTTTAATTTTATAAGTAAACCTCTTACAGAAGAAATTGTGATTAATGGATCCTTTTCTGGAAAAATAATGGCAAGTATCAATAAAAAAGATATGGATATTGGTGTTACACTATATGAGTTGAGACCTGATGGCACATATTTTCACCTTTCTTATTTCTTAGGCCGAGCAAGCTATGCAAAAGATGATAGTAAGAGAAACCTTTTGACTCCAAATACAAAAGAGGTGATACCATTTATAAATACACATCTGGTCAGTAAAAAACTAGAAAAAGGAAGCCGTTTGGTAGTATATCTCAATGTCAATAAAAACTCTTTTTCTCCATTAAATTATGGAACAGGAAAGGCGGTGATGGATGAAACAATCCTTGATGCAAAAGAGCCATTAAAAGTAAAATGGTATAATGATAGTTTTGTAACTATTCCTATTTGGAAAGAATAAATAAAAGCAAGCAAATAATCTGTTACGGTTGTGGTAGAGGAGAAAAGCCAGAAAATGAATTCATGATGGTTTTTTCTTTTAACCCATTGATATATAGGTTTGCAGATAGAGTGATCATAAAAAATTGTACATTTAAGAAAATAGAAAGATGAGGTCGTATTGATCGTGAGTTTTGTTTGTATTAACAATGATGCACAAAACCTGAGTTCTGTTGTTTTATCCAACAATGTTTGCAACTGATAAGGTAGAACTAAGACAAAAAAAAAGGAATACGAATAGTTTTAAAACAAAAATATGAAACCCCAGAAAGTATATTACCTGAGTGATGGATCTAGAATGACTTTTATAATT
This sequence comes from Aquimarina aquimarini, assembly GCF_900299535.1. Classification (GTDB taxonomy): domain Bacteria; phylum Bacteroidota; class Bacteroidia; order Flavobacteriales; family Flavobacteriaceae; genus Aquimarina; species Aquimarina aquimarini. The sequence continues at coordinate 8,879 of NZ_OMKE01000034.1, forward strand.
CTAGGAATTGTTGTTGTTTGTGCAGCTCTTTTTTTCTTGAAATGGTCATTTGATGAAATTGAATTCAAATTTGAATTAGGGAATTTATTAACCATTGCAGGAGCTCTTTTATGTCTTAATTTGGCATATAAAGGCATCAAAAAGTTATACAATATGATTAGGTATAATATACCAATTATAGAATTGTATGATACATTTATGGTTGTGGCATTATATCCTGGAGGGAAATATACATTTGCTTACAAAGCTTTATTTGGAAAGTTTAGTTATTCAAAAATTAATTTTGAAAATATAGAGTCTGTTTATAGGAATAAAAAGTTGATTAGGATGGATTATTCTAGAGTGCAAGGATATACATTTATAACAGGAACTATTGATGATAAAAAATACGATATTCCAACAATTATTGGAGCAATAGGAAGTTCAAGTTATCTCAATTTGAAAATTAGATTAAATCAAGAAAATTTTGATGTAAGCAAAATGATTTAGAATAGTAGCTAGTAGCCTAAATCAAAATAAAATAGGTGAAAATTTTATCAAAAATAGTACCTCTCAAGATCAATAAATTTAGAGGAGGTACAAAAACAAACAAAGGGGCTTAGCCCCTTTGTTTGTTGGTAAAAACCGTAACAACACTTCGTCTGTTAACAAATCTGTTGACAAGTAAAAAACCTCTTTATTTTATTTAGACTTAATATAAATAAATTTGTAATCTCACATAAATTGTACAATTAGGATCATTGGATTTTGTACAATTAATTCAATCGAGTAGGGCATAATTATTTAATCCATTTAAACAGAAAAAGGCATGAGTATTTTTGATGAAAGAATAGCGTATAAACCATTTGAATATCCTGGAGTATTAGAATTTATAAATGCCCTTAATCACACTTATTGGGTACATTCTGAAGTTGATTTTACAGGAGATATTCAAGATTTTAAAGTAGCGCTAGACGCTACAGAACAACATGCTATTAAAAATACCTTATTAGCCATTGCCCAGATAGAAGTAACAGTAAAAGCTTTTTGGGGAAACTTATACAATGTATTACCCAAACCAGAATTTAATGGACTGGGAAGCACCTTTGCCGAATGTGAATTCAGACATTCTGAAGCATACTCAAGATTATTAGAAGTTTTAAATTTAAACAGTGATTTTGAAAATGCATTAGAAATCCCTGCTCTCAAATCAAGAGTATCCCTATTAAAAAAATATTTAAAACTAGCTCCAGGACATACAAAACAAGATTTTGCATTATCTCTAGCCGTATTTTCACTTTTTATAGAAAATGTATCTCTATTCAGTCAGTTTGCTATTATTTTATCCTTTACACGATTCAAAGGATTACTAAAAAATACGAGTAATATTATTGCTTGGACATCAAAAGATGAACAAATTCATGCTCAGGCAGGGATGTATATTTTCAATATAATCAAAGAAGAATTCCCAGAGTTTTTTAATGAAGAAACAATTCAACTAATCCAATCTGCCGCTATAGATTCTATAGAAACAGAAGAAGGTATTCTAGATTGGATTTTTGAGCAAGGAGAATTGTCTCATTTATCAAAATCACAATTAGTCACCTTTATGAAATTTAGGGTGAATGACAGTTTAAAAGCGATTGGTATTCCAGCCGTTTTTGAAATCGACAAAACCGAGATTGATAGTATGCTATGGTTTGAAGAGGAAATTTTTGCCAATACCCATGATGACTTTTTTGCAAAACGACCTGTAGATTATACAAAGCATAATCAATCTTTTACTGCGAACGACCTATTTTAAGAACAATACAATAAGAATCAATATGAAACCATACCGCTGGATGTCAGAAGAATCCCATATTATGTTAAAAAGGGGATATCTTCTAGAAGGAGAAACTATAGAAGATGCTGTTTACAGAATTACTCAAGCAGCAGCAGAACGATTAAATAAGCCAGAGTTACGAGTTAAGTTTGAAGAGCTTATCTCCAACGGGTGGATGTCATTATCCTCTCCTATATGGGCCAATATGGGAACAAAAAGAGGATTGCCTATTTCGTGTTTTGGGTCGTATACAGAAGATACTATCCAAGGAATTACGCATAGTTTGAGTGAATCGATAATGATGACAAAAATGGGAGGTGGAACCTCTGGATATTTTGGAGCATTACGTTCTAGAGGATCAGAGATTACAGAAAACGGTACTTCGTCTGGACCAGTATCTTTTTTGAGAATGTTTGACGCAATGGTGGATACCATTTCGCAAGGAGCAGTGCGTAGAGGAGCTTTTGCCGCATATTTAGATATAGATCACCCTGATTGTGCAGAATTACTAAATATAAAAGATGTAGGTAACCCCATACAGAACTTATTTTTTGGAGTCTGTATTCCTGATTATTGGATGCAAGAAATGATTGATGGTGATATGGAAAAAAGAGCTCTTTGGGCCAAAGTGTTAAAATCTAGACAAGCCAAAGGATTGCCATACATACAATTTTCTGATACCGTCAATAAAAATGCGGCAGACGTATATCAGGATAAAGAGATGAGAATATATAATTCTAACTTATGTGCAGAGATTGCTTTACCAGCTAGTAAAGATGAATCTTTTGTATGTTGCTTGGCCTCTATGAATATGGAGTTGTATGATGAATGGGCTACTACAGATGCGGTACAAACTGCCGTTTGGTTTTTGGATGCAATCATGGAAGAGTTTATAGTCAAAAGTGAAGGAATGCACTATATGGAAAGGCCTCATAGATTTGCAAAAAGGCATCGTGCTTTGGGATTAGGAGTAATGGGGTATCATGCGTATTTGCAAAAAAACTCAATTCCTTTTGAATCTTTTGAAGCAAAACAATTTACAGCCAAGTTTTTTAAAGAATTAGAAGAAAAAGCGTTAGAAGCTTCTAAGCTCTTGGCAGAAGAATATGGAGAACCTGAACTTCTAAAAGGATATGGAAGAAGAAACACTACGCTTATGGCAATAGCGCCCACCACATCCTCCTCTTCTATATTAGGGCAAACCTCACCAGGAATAGAACCTTATAATAGTAATTATTATAAAGTTGGTCTGGCAAAAGGAAACTTTACCAGAAAAAATAAATTTTTACAGTCATTACTGAAATCAAAAGGGTTAGACCTACCAGAAATATGGAGCTCCATCTTAATGAAACACGGATCAGTACAACACTTAGAAGGGTTGACAGAGCATGAGAAAAAAGTGTTCAGAACATTTAAAGAGATTAATCCATACGAAATTATTACCCAAGCCTCTATAAGGCAGAAGTATATAGATCAAAGTCAGTCATTGAATATAAACATCCCTCCTGATGTATCGATCAAAGAGGTAAATAAATTAATGATCGAAGCATGGAAACTAGGGGTGAAATCACTATATTATCAGCGCTCAGAATCAGTAGCGCACAAATTAGTAAATTCATTAAAAGATAGCTGTGAAGCCTGCGCATCATAACAAGATCTTAACTTAAATAGCAGAAATAAAATGCATAAAAATTTTAAAGAATATCTTAAAGATTTTGAAGATGTTTTAAAAAACGTATTTCATCAACGATATGATATCAATCAATTCAGTAAAGAAAGAAGTTTGCCAGTCGTTGCTCTTAGAGATATTATGTCAAAATCACCTTTATCTGTAGCAATCCCAGAGGAGTTTGGCGGTAGAGGATTAAAAGTAAAAGAATGCCTTAGCATTTTGTCAGCAGCTTCATATGAGTCTCTGGCTTTATCATTGACATTTGGAATTAACATTGCCTTGTTCTTAGAACCAGTAGCAAAATATGCAAATGCGTCTATAAAAAATGATATTTTCAAGCGATTTTTAGAAAAACAAAATATGGGAGGTTTGATGATAACCGAACCTGATTTTGGAAGTGATGCACTAAGCATGCAAACTTATAATAAAAAAGAAGGAGATAACTATTCTGTAAAAGGAACCAAGCATTGGCAGGGACTTACAGGAATGGCAGATTATTGGCTGATTACTTCTCGAGGACAGAATAGTGATGGTAGCTTAAAAAGAGATATTGATTTTTTTGTTTGTGATGTCACAAAGCCTAATCAACAAATAATTGTAGAAGAATATTATGATAATTTGGGACTTTATATGATTCCTTACGGAAAAAACAAAGTAGATGTACAAATCCCTTCTCAATATAAGCTAGAACCACAAACCTCGGGAGTAAAAATGATGTTAGATGTTCTACATAGAAGTAGAATGCAATTTCCAGGGATGGGACTAGGGTTTATAAAAAGAATGCTGGACGAATGTATAAAGCATTGTAATGAGAGAATTGTAGGAGGAAAAAAACTAATCGATCTCGATCAAATTCAATATCAAATATCAAGAGTTCAAAGCAGTTTTACTATCGCCTCGGCAATGTGTTTTAGGAGTAGTAACCATAGTGGTATAGAGAATGATTTGGCAAATGAAGGAGTAGAAGCAAATACAATGAAAGCTTATATAACCGATTTGATGCAAGAAGCCGCACAAACATTAACACAATTGTCTGGCTCCAAAGGGTATCATATGGATAATATAGGAGGTAGAGGAATTATGGATAGTAGAGCTTTTCAGATATTTGAAGGATCTAATGAAATGCTATATACTCAAATTACAGAAATCATAAGTAAACTTATGAAACGTAAAAAGGAGTTTAATATCTATAATTTTCTTAAAGATTTTAATCTTACCAATAAATCATATTCATATTTCAAAAAAGATATAGAATTCGTTTTTACTTTGGGATTAAAACAGAGAAAAATGATTGACCTAGGAAAAGTTTTCTCTAGAATTATTTCTTTTAATTTTGTTTTAGAAATGGAAGAAAAAGGATTTCGTAAAGATTTGGTAGAAAACTGCTTAGAAATATTAAAATTAGATGTTTCTCAGTTAATTAATTCTTTTCACTCTAAAAATACAGTTATTCAAATAGAAGAATACCAAGAGAATAGCCATTGGTATAATTTTGTGTAGATATATAATGTATTTAGATATATTACAAAACCCTTCTTTTATAGAGAAGGGTTTTGTGGTTAATGATATTTCTGTAAAAAATAAGCTTAAACACCATCATTTAAATAATGAGTCATAAAATACTTTTTATATGCTCTACCAATAGGAATAACGGTATTCGTTAAATAAACTGTATTACCCGAAACCTTTACTAAATATTGAATATTTATTAAGTAAGATTTGTGTACCTGACAGAAATAATTACTGTCTAATTTTTCTAACCAGTGTTTTAGAGAGTTTTTGCTTATGTGTGTTTTTTGCGCTGTAATTATTTCTGTGTAATCAGCATCTGATTTGATATGAATGATATCTGAAGCTTTTAGTTTTATCAGTTCATATCCAGATTTTATATAAATAGTTTCTAAAAGGTCTTTGGGTTTCTTTTCTTTTTGAAGTACCTGCAATTTTGAAATAGCTTGTAAAAACCGTTCATATGAGATAGGTTTCAATAAATAATCGATTACATTATATTGATAGCTTTCTAATGCATAATCAGAAAATGCAGTAGTAAGTATTACGTTTGGATGATTAGGTGTCGATTTTAAAAAATCAATACCCGAGACTTTAGGTAAATGTATGTCCAGAAAAATTACGTCTATTTGATTCTCTTTCAGATATGCGGTAGCCTTTATGGTATCTGCAAAAGTCTCTTTAAGTGTAAGTGTATCAGTATCCGAAATGTATTTTTTCAAAATACGTTGTGCAGGCGGTTGATCTTCTATGATAATACAATGTAACATTATTTAATAGATTTTAGCTGGACAGTCAATGTCACTTCAAAAAGATTGTTGATGTCAGTAATTTGTAACTCATGCGTATTAGGATATAGTAATTGTAATCTTTTTTTTACATTAACTAAGCCAATGCCATGAGAGAGCATGGATGTATTGGTATTAGGTAAAAAACTGTTCTTACAACAAAAAGTAAGCAGACCAGTTTCTGTAACCTTTGTTTCTATATCAATTATAATATTTTCAGATTGACTTGCAGTACTATGTTTAAAAGCATTTTCTATAAAAACAATTAATATTAATGGAGCTATAACATAATCAGGAGATATGATCTCTGTATTGAAACGAATATCTCCTCTATGGCCTATTTGTAACTCATGAAGAGCAGTATAATTTTGTAAATGATCTATTTCTTTGATAAGAGAAACAAAATTTCCCTTACAATCATATAGCATATATCGTAAAACAGATGATAACTCTAAAATAATGGACGGAGTCTTTGGCGATTCTTCGATAGCATGTGCATATAAATTATTTAAATTATTAAATAGAAAATGTGGATTTATCTGAGATTTTAGAAACTGTAACTCACTTTCTTGAACTAGGTTTTTTAGTTTCTCAATTTCACGCTGTTTACTGTTGAAATCCCAAGCAAACTTGCACCCTACAAAAAAACCAATTATAGGGAGTGTCTCTATAAGAGTAAATAATACCCCTGGAAAATAAGTTCCTCTTGTATATGGAAAATATATCGGTTCCAATATAAATTCATCAACCATAATAACAATTGAAACTATTAGAGACATTGCAATAAAAAAGAGAAAAAATTTCTTTTTAGAATATATTTTAGGCAACAATACATAGTTAATAATCATTGCTGCAAAGGCATAGTTTAAGAAAAAAGAAACTTTGTAAGGAGCTATTTTTATAGAATCATCTTGACTATATGAGTAAAAAATAAATGATATTACAGCCGCTATTATCTGAAAAATAATCTCAGGAAAATTGTTTTTTAAGAAGGTAAAACCCTTTGTCATAGTACAAAAATATCTTTAATAAAATCAACAATACTTTAATATATAAAGCCAAATCAAAAAATAGTGATATAATTAAAAGCTGAAAAACCAACACAAGTATGAATAATAATATTTGTATAACCTTTATTTTAGTAATTTCTCAAAACATTTGCTATTCTCAACGTTTTGATATTGTCCATAATTAGAAATTAACTTGTATGAGTTTTTTTTATATAACCTAATGGCTTCAGGCTGTTTAATGCCTGTCTCTAAAATGCATCTTTTATATTGTAATTCAGAAGCCCATTTTTCAAGCTCAGAAAGGATAACTGAAGCTAATCCTTTTCCTCTATATTCAGGAAGGGTAAACATTCTTTTTATTTCCATAGCATTTTTATCGTATTCTTTTATAGCTCCACAAGCTACAGGAAGTTTATTCTCATATACTACCACAACATGTTTAATCTCATCTATTTTATTGAATTGAGCAAAAAAAGAATGTTCATCGCCATCCCTTTCAGCTAAATCAAAATCAAGCAATTTTACAAGTTTACTAAAATCATTATTTCGAGAATTTGTTCTTATTGTTTCTGTCAAGTTACTTTTGGTTTAGGTTATTTATAAGGTCCCTTGTATGACGAGTTTGCTTCCTAAAGGGGCTATGAGTTATAGACAAATTATTGTAGCTAAGTTTTAATTACCAAAATAATGAGGTAATAATTTTTTAATTTTTTTTAATTCTTCATCTGAAAATTTAGCATGAGAAAAATAAAGATTTTCTAGTTTAGTCAATTTTTTTATAGATTCAGGAAGTGTTATTAGTGGATTAAAATCTAAATTAAGTGTTTTTAAATTAATTAAGTTTCCAATTGATTTTGGAAGGCTTGTTAATCCATTAGCTTTTAATCCTAGATATTCAAGTTGTGTCATTTTACCAATTTTCTCAGGTATGATCTTTAATTTATTTCCTCCTATCTCAAAATGTTTAATTTTTTTCATTTCAAAAATGAAATCAGGTATTTTTTCAAACCTATTATGATGAACTCTTAAGGATTCAAGATTAACTAATTTTTTAATATCTTGAGGAAGTTCTTTAAGTGCTTTATCTCTAATTTGTAATTCTTTTACACTTTCAGGATTTTTTAAAGCTTCCTCCAGCGAATAATATGTTATTGTTGTTTCATCTTGGATTTTCAAAACTTTTTTATTCATAGAAGGTTCAGTTTCCTCTATATTGGTTTCAATTCCCTCTATTATTATTTCTTCCTGAGAATGAATACTGTTAAATAATAATAGTAAATAGATTAAAATGTAGCTTTTCATAAATTTTAGCGTGTTAAGAGTTTGTTTATGTTTTAACGAATGCTAAATTAATTTTTTAGTAATTATTTCTTTATATTTTATTCAATTTTACTCATTCCAACTCTTATTTTCCATTAGCTACATACTGAATATTTTTGAGGTCTATTAGGAATTAGCTATAACATTAAATATTTGATTACTTTGCAAATAGACAACGACATTTCGATTAAGTACTAATCACCTTATTTACTATATATAGTGCGGCTGTTGCACGACTCGAAATATTTTTAGAATTATCCTTTATGGTTTCCTAAACAACCCCAACTAACTGATTTTTAAAACTAATTATTTAGGACTTCGTTTAAGATTTTAGTTTACTATCAAAAAAGATAGTTGTGCAACAGCTACTAATGTTGTAGCCAGTTATTTTTTTAGTATGTTGTTAATCTTCTTAATTATCTCCTCGGCATTTCTGTTTTTTGGGTTTAATACTAATGATTTATTATAGTTTAATAAAGCTAAATCATATTGTTTATTTTTATAGTAAGCTTCTCCTAAGCTATCGTATACGTTTGCATTGTCAGGAAATTCAGAAACAGCTAATTTGAATATTTCTATACTTTCATTCACTTTTTTTGATGATAATAAATCATAACCAAGTCCATTTAACTCCTCTGGGTTTTCAAAACTGTAGATATTTGAACTGCTTTCTTTTAAGTCGTAATAATACTTAATGCCTAAATCAATATTTTCATGACATTTATTACGGATTTGTCTATAGATAGATTTTTTGGGCAAACTAAAAGATTTTCCTTTCACTATATTATGCACAGATTGAATTATTTTAAAGGATTGGTTTTTATTGTTGGACATTAAAATAATATTAAGATCATTCTTGAATTCACTAATAAAAGCTGCTTCAAATTGATAGAATTGACCACCATGAATATGTGTTGTGAATTGGTCATCAGATGAGCCCAGAATACACTTTTTATCTTTAAAATATTGGTTTTGAAGAAGTGTTTTTAGTGATTCTTTAGAAATTAATTTATTGTTATGTAAAGCAGTAATCCATTTATTCAAATCATCGATTGAGACCCATAACCAACCTTTACTTGGGGAAGTTTCAGCAGTATTTTGCTTATGTACGTCAAAACATCTAACCCTATTTGGATACTCATAATCAAGATCAAACCCTACATCTGTCATTTTTAAAGGAGTAATAATATTCTCCTCTGCAAACTCTTGAAATGTTTTTTTTGTAACATTTTCGATAATTTTTTTTTGAAGAAAAATACTATTGTTATTATAATTAAAACCTGTACCTGGTTCAAACATTAAATTGGGTGCAAGTTGTAAATCTTTTAAAATATCTTGATCATTTTTTACATTATCATAATCAATTTTAGGAACCCCACTAACGTAGTTTAAAAGATGTTTTATGGTGATTTTTTTAGACCACCCTGGTAGCCCTAAATCAAATTGAGAAAGTTTATCGTCTAAGTGTAAATCACCTTTCTCAATTAACATCATAATAGAAACAGCAACAAATTCTTTTGCAATTGAACCTGGACTGAAAATAGAGTTTTTTGTTAGTTTAGTTTGCCCTGAACCATCTGTATATCCAAATGATTTTTGATATACAACAGAGTCATTTCTTGTAACTAAAACATTGCCATTAAAAATACCTCTTTCATGACTAATCTGCATAAGCGAATCAATAGTTTCATGGTGTTTTAAAAAGGGCTGAGTGTCTTGTTCTTGTGCGTTGATAAATCCTAAAAAAGATAAAGAAAGGATGAGAATAATATATTTGTTCATGTTTGTATATAGTTTTATATACAAAGGATAAGATAGTTTTTAAATTGTTACAGTTTTTCTATAATTGGCTACAAATAAAATATATACATAATAAAAGCAATTCTGCATATACTAATTATAATAACTTACCTCAAGGCAAGTCTGCCAAGTATTCGTTTGAAACAAACTTTTAATTTTGAAGCAAGAGACAGAACATTAAAACTTCATTTAGTAAGTAAAAGTAGAAAGTCTCAAAAGCTATTTATGTAAAATGACGTTCATGGGGTATAAAATGTCGTTTACAGATTTGTTCTTTCTCAAATCACTTTTATTATAGATTTTTGCAATTAATTCATATTTAGTCTAAATTAAATGAACAGAATTTTTAGGGCTTTAATAACAACAACTTTGTTTGTTTGTTTTATTGCTAATTTGTCAGCACAAGTAGTTTCTTCTTCGATTATTGGTACCGTTTTGGATAGTCAAAATCAACCAGCCATAGGGATAACCATCTTTTTAAAAGGTACAAATCAAGGAACAGCAACCAATACAGATGGAACCTTTGTATTGAATAAAGTACAATCAAATACACCATATACCTTGGTGATTTCAGGAATAGGATATAAAGAACAATATAAAGAAGTTGTACTTACCCCAGGACAAGAATTAGTTTTGTCAATAGTTTTGAAAGAGGACTTAACAGAAATTGACGAAATTGTAGTACAAGGAAAGAGTAATGCTACTCAGATCAAAGAAAAAAGTTTTACAGTAAATTCTATAGCAACAAAAAAACTTCAAAATATTACAACTGATGTAAATCAGGTGCTCAACCAAACATCAGGTATTAGAATTAAAGAATCAGGAGGTCTTGGATCTCGATATGAATTTTCTTTAAATGGTCTCTCAGGAAGACAAGTGCGTATTTTTGTAGATGATATTCCCGTAGATCAATTAGGTAGTTCTTTCAACCTTAATAACCTTACTGTAAATCTTGTAGATCGTATTGATGTTTATAAAGGAGTTGTACCTATAAAACTAGGAGCTGATGCCCTTGGAGGAGCTGTAAATATAATTACCAATAAAAAAGCAAATTCATTTCTGGATGCTTCCTATAGTATAGGATCTTTTAATACACACAGAGCTGCATTGAATAGTAAATATAGATTTCAAGAAAGTGGCTTGACTTTTAAAGCAACTGGTTTTTATAATTATAGTGATAATAACTATCAAATGAATGACCAACCTGTTTTTGTAAACGGAGAAGAGCAAGAGTTAGACATAGAGCGTTTTCATGATCAATATACCTCAGCTATGGGTAATTTTGGTGTAGGTTTTACCAATGTAAAATGGGCTGATAATCTAATGGCAAAAATATCAGTAGCAACCATTGAACAAGAAATACAAAGTGGAATTTATGGTACTCCTGTTGGCGAAGCTACCGAAGAAGAGAATAACACGACCTATAGTATAGAATATTCTAAGACAAAGCTACTCAATGATAAATTAGATGTGAATCTATTTGTTCTGTATAATGAGGTTGCTAGTAAGAGTATTGATACCTCTTCAAATCGATATGACTGGCAAGGTAACATTGTACGTACAGAAAATAATAACCTTGGTGAACTGGTGCGAGAAAAAACAATCTTTGAGTATGATCAAACCCAATTTTTATATAGAGCATATGCAACATATGATCTTGCCAAGTCACATCAAATAAGTGTAAATCATATTGGCTCTATGATTGAAAGGAAAGGAGAAAATAGGTTGAACGCTAAAAATAATGAACCATTTAGATCCCCAAATACGTTGAATACAACAGTGAGCGGATTAGGATATCAAACGGTGTTTTTTGATAGTAAATTAGAAAATGTAGCATCTCTCAAGTATTATAATTTTGATATGCTTACTAAGAATGCAGTACAGTTTCAACATAATGAATTTGGAATTCAAGATATAAGAACTTCTCAGCAACATATAGGATATGCATTTTCTAGTAGATATTTTATACAACCTCAATGGTATATAAAAGCTTCTTATGAAAAAGGGTACCGTATTCCACAACCTATAGAAATTTTTGGAGATGGGTTACGTATTTTGGCAAACCCAAACTTAGAACCAGAAACAAGTCATAACCTAAATATAGGAATGACACACCGACTGAATACAAATAGTAAATGGTCTTTGAGAAATGAAATTAATCTGTTTCAGAGAGATGTAGATAATTTTATTTTTATACAGCAATTCGGAGTTTTTAGCACCTATGAGAATGTACTTAATGTACTGATAAAAGGAGTAGAATATGATGTTCAGTATTCTAGAGAAAAACTTACCCTTAGTGGTAACCTTACATGGCAGCAGGTACTCAATAATGAAAAATATGTGGCAGGAACAACGACAAGGAGTAGAGTGTATAGAGATAAGATGCCAAATACACCCTATTTGTTTGCCAATGTAAATGCCAATTTCAATTTTGGAAAGATTTTTTCAAAAATAGATATGTCTATGTACTATGCGGCAAATTATGTACATGAGTATTTTCTTAATTATCCCAGTATATCTATAACAGAAACCAAAAATATAATACCCAACCAATTTTTAAGCCATATAGGAACTACATTTTCTGCAGTTGAAAACACGTATAATCTAAGTGTTGAATTGCGCAATGTCTTTAATGCAGAAGCCTATGATAATTTTAACCTCCAGAAACCAGGAAGAGCTGTGTTTCTAAAATTCAGATACTTCCTAAAGTAATAATAATCTATAGTAAAACTAAGTATTAAAATTGTAAACATGAAAAAACAAATAACAAATCTGGCCGTAATTTTTGGAATATTACTACTAGTAAGCGCGTGTAGTAAAGACGATGATAATCCAGTACCTAATGGTGGAAATGATGGGAACGGTGGAGAGAAAAAAGAGTTTAGCTACCTTTTGGCATTAAGCCTTCCTACGATTGATTCATACCCTTTTCATATACTAAAAGATGTAGAAGAAGGTACTGCCGATATTGATAAATCACAAGAAATCCCTGATTTACCATACAATGTACCTGTAGTAGGAAAAGACGGTTTTATTTATTTGAATTCTGCCGAGAAATTAACTAAATATGAAGTTGATGAAAATGGTATCCTGGTAGATATAGGATCTGTTACCAATTTAGGAATTAGTGGTGGTCCTGTTTTTGAGTTTTTAGATGATACTAGATTATTGATTTCTAGTGGACCAAGATCTACATCTGATGGTGTTTTTTCTTATCAAATTATAAATACCAAAAATATGACTGAGGAATCTAATGGAACCATAACGCTTCCAGTTGATCCAAACTCACAAGCAGTACCTTCAGCATATATACATAAAGATGGTAAAATCTTTGTTCCTTACATACATTCTGATGAGAATTTTGCATCTTATAACAGGGCACCAGTTGCAATTTTTGATGCAACCACATTCAATTATGAAAAAACAATATATACAGAAAATGCGGCAGGACTTGGGTTTAGCGTAGTATCTTCTCATGGATTTGCAGAAAACGGTGATCTGTATATTGCAGCGTGTAATACAAACTATTGGGCATCAAATGAAACGATTCCTTCAGGAATTGTAAAAATAAAAGCAGGAGAATCAGAGTTTGATAATTCTTATTTCTTCAACCTTACAGAAAAATTTAGTGGTAATCATACAGGAGGGTTTTTATATTTAGGTAGTAATAAAGCTTTGGTACAGGTGTTTAGAGGAGATCTTATTCAAGAATATAAAGATTATCAAGGAGGATTTGTAATAGAATATCATTTGATAGATTTAATTACAAAAACAACAGAAAAATTAAATCTTCCGTTATTAAAATACCCAAGAAGAGCGATGGAACTTATAGGAGACGGTAAAGTTGCTATTGTTGGAAATACAGAAAATGATGGTAATAATATCTATATTTATGATTCTGCTACAAATAGCGTGAGCATAGGGTTAAAGTATGAAGGTACACAGCAGATATCAACTTTTATGACGTTTAGATAATATTTTCTAATACATAAAACGAGTTTAAGCATAAAAATAAATGAAGCCAAATACTGTAAAAAGTATTTGGCTTCTTTGTCTAAATATAAAAAGAATGAAAGTTCAGGTTTTAAGTTTTTGTATATATAAGCACGATATGCTTACATGAGATTTTCTTTTTTCCACCTAATTATTAGTGGTATTATTATTGCATTTACAATAACAATAAATAGTAATAAGATGATTTGAGAATAATTAGAAAACCCAGCACCTAGAGTTTCTGCTAAATGTGCTGTATTAAGTAATACAAGCACTATGGCATAAACCAAAGAAAATATCTTAAAGGTATTGTTTGCATAAAATAATGTTATAAATGCAATAACCATAGGTAGTATCATGGCTAGAATATGAATGATATGAACCGCTATCGGAACTCCATCATTAAAAGGTTTTTCTGGTAATGATTTAAAAAAAATACTTTCTCCAACCTCTAGAGTATTGTGTGTGACAACTCCAAGTGTGATTAGTATCCATGAGACTATAATTTTTTGTTGTGTATTCAATTGTTTGTGTTTTTAATTAATTTGTTTAATTATTTGTGCTGATTGATTCATTCATTGCTAGTATAGGAGTATCAATAACCTCTTGATGATTCCTGTTTTTTGAGGTACTGTTTTTTGTTTTTCTTTTATCTTTATGAGACACTAGTCGCTGTACAGAAAAAGCAGTAATCAAAGAAATGACACCTAATAGAAGCCAACTAATATCAATAAAAAAAGAATCGATATAGTTAGACTGTAAAGAGGTCCAAAACCATAATCCAGACTGTAGCCCATTTAGAAACGGAATAGCAATTCCCAATATACCTGCCAAAATCAGTGCATGTTTATTAATTTTATGAAAATCCTTAGAGATAAAAGCATATAATGTATAAGCTAACCAGAAAAGGAAGAATGCATTACTCATTAGCCCGAAACGATTTTCGATATCAAGAGGAATGATTTTGGTAATACAAAAAAAGAAGGCTATAGCAGGAAACAATCCCATACTTGCACCCAGATATATTGCCCCTATTGCTGTGTTGAACTTTTTCTTTTTCTCATACATTTTATTATTTCTGGCCTCAAGCCATAACATAACTCCCGATAAAATAACAAAACAGGTAATTAACGACAGTAGAAAGTAAATAGTCTTTACCAAATATCCACCAAACTGAGCAAAATGTAATTTTCGTACGGTATGCAAAACACTACTTTTGTATGGGTGTGTTTCTGGCATTTTCTTTTCTACTATCTTACCATCTCTTAATCGATATGTGATATAAGCATCATCATAAAAGTTACCTTCTTTTTTTACTCGAAACTCTGCCATTATATGAGCATTCTTATCGTTGTAATTGCTAACATTAACAGAAGCTAATACAGTGTCATCAATATGTAGTTCTTTACGTGCATTTTGAATTAATTGATTAATGTTTGGCCTTTCTAAATGAGTTTCATTAGCCATATCAAAGGTTTTGTATGCAGGAGCTATATATTCTAATAACTTACCCTGATCTCCACCAAATAATACTATTGTAGAGGGTAGCAAAACAAGTATTACTAATCCAAATAATGCTCCCGTAACCGCATACATAAATTGAAAAGGAAGACCTATAATTCCTAAAGCTACATGCGCATCAGACCATAAATTTTTGATAGATGCTTTTAGTCGAAATGTAAAAAAATTAGAAACTATTTTTTTCCAGTGTATTATAGTCCCAGTGATGATCGCAAATAAGAAGAATAAAGAAACCAATCCTGAAATATAAAGTCCTACTTTAGGAATTTGATCAAAATAATGTAAGTGATATAAAAAAGTGCCTAAATATTCTGTGGATTCTGCACTGTATTGATCGACAATTTGATAAGTATCAGGGTCGATTTTTACAGAGATAGGACCGTTAGCTTCAACCTTGGCTTCAGAGTAATTTTTTTGCTCTTTTTTTTGAGTATTAGTATTCTTTTCTGCTCTAAGCGGACGTGAAATGACCATAATAAAAGGCAGAGGGTTATCCATCATTTGGATAAAAAAGGTTCGTCCGTCCATAACATACCCTTTTTTCTTGATAGTAGTCAGTGTTTTTTCGTAGTCTACTGTAAGTTTTTCTTTGTTTTTTGCATTAGCCTCCCATTTGTTGATATTAGTTTGGAAAAGAGCAAAAGCTCCAGCAAAAAAACATACAAAAAGTCCAACACTGATAACAATACCACTTACAGTATGTGTATTGAAAAAAACATTATAATTCCGTTTATCTTTCATCAAATTAGTTTTTTGCCATATAAATCCCTGCTACAGAAATAGAAATGATGAATAAAAAGATCCCCCAGGATTTCCATGGACTTTTTATCCAATACACCATGATCATAAAAAATCCCCACAGTATAAAAACAGAAAAAAGAGAGGTAGGGATAATGTATTCAAAACCAACCCAAATTGCCAATGCTAGATGTAGTGTTACAGATGCTAACATAGCGCCTAGTATGGTGGCAGATATTTTACTGAATTTTATCCAATTAGAAGTGGTAAGATATTTTTTATTGGCAGGCATAATTAGTAAGTAATAGTAAATAAGGATTCTATAATAATGATTAGCACCCCCAAAAGGATAAGATGGGTATATTTTAATTTTGGAAAAGGGGCAAATAACAATACGCTACTAGCCAATGTCATCCAAATAAGTAAGCTAGAGAATATACCAGTAACTAGCCCCAAAGAGAAACATAACACAAAGGTGGATGCAAAGAAAAACACTAAGGCTACTATTTGAGTAGCCTTAGTATTTTTTGATAAGACAAGAGTTATGTTCTTTTTGACAAAGTCTACTCTTTCTGATATAGCATAAAGACACCATACAGAAAGAAAAGAAGTTACTATTGCCAGACTGTACATACGATATGTTATTTGATTACAGTTAATTGGTTTGGGACACCACCTTTTACAGAAAAAGCTTCTTTTGCCTCTTTGGTAGCAGAGTCATAAGTGTAATACCCTTGAAATGTAGAGTTACTTACTGCAAAATAAACTTTGCTATCTATAACTATTGGTCCATTTATACTAGAGCCAAAAAATGCGCTTCCTGGAATACCTGTAATTTTAGTAATTTCCTTAGAAGTAATATCAACTTCATAGGCGTCAAAATCCTCATCTGCACCATTGCTCCAGTCTGGGGCCATAGCAGTAGATTTAAGCTTTATATATAACTTATCTCCAATGATAGCAGGACCACCTAATAAAAAGCTATGTCCGCCTATAAAATCATCATAATCCAGTTTCCATGAGTCATCAAAGGTATTAGCACCCGCTTTGATACGAAGAGTTCTTGAATAAGCAGGATCTGTAGGATTACCAACAGGGCTGGAGAGATAAATATCTCCATTTGGAGCCACATTTACATAATTAGAATTTTTTCTTTCAAAACCTAACCAGTTATAACCATTATGTTGTGTTAATCCAATAAATGTATCGTTGTTGGTATCAAAAACAGCTACATAGGTAATATCAAACGCATGAGTTCCATCTTCTTTCAAAAAGAACAGTTGCGTATACAATTTTCCTTGACTTTCTACCATAAAAGAACCCAATCGTGTACTGGCAACGGTATTATCTAGTAGTGGAGTAATTGCATCAGTAATGTCAATTTCACCAGTACGTTGCATAGTAGAAGGGTTAAACGTTTGTATGGCAGTACGGCTTCTGTTTGAATCTGTGTAATATCCCTTGGTTGAGCTTACAACTTCAAAAATAAAACGTCTTGCATTTATGGCAATAAAACCAGCATCTGTAAAAGTATTGTCAGTAGTATAACTAAATTTTTGTAAACCTGTGTCTCCTGCAGAATTAGAGGTGTTATAAATATCGCCATCAATTGCTTCACCAATGGTTCTCATGGCAGAAAGTTGTACTGCATTTGTAATTGAAGAAGGATCAATTTCACCAGAGAACATTTCTTCACCTGGGATTAGTAAACCACTGGAAGTATTAGGGTCAGTTATTACAAAAAGGGCGACACTTGATTTTTTATCTACCGGGGGTTCAGTACCTGGGGTGTCAGTTTCAGGATTGTTATCATCACTACTGCAACCTATCATTGCAATTACCATTAGGATTGATAACATTTTAAACGTAAGCTTACTCATATTTCACTTTTTAATTAATAGAATATTTGATTTTGAATCGATAATTGATTCCTGGTTTTTGAACTCTAAAACCATCAAAAGCTTTAGCATCCAATAAATTGTTAATTTCAGCATTAAACCAGAGCGGAATAGTTGGCATTTTATAGGTCATCCCCATATCTACTATATTTTGTGTAGGAATTATATTGGCTCCAGCAATACTGTCTACATCACCAAAAAGAGGGGGCTCTTGCGTTGTAGAGACAGCATTGAGCAAATATTGCTCTACATAACTGTAGTTACTATAAAATTGCCAGTCTCCTTTACCAATTAATTTTTTTGGGTGGTAACGTAATCCTATATTACCAAAGAAATATGGAATATTAGGCTGTCGCGAATTTTCTAATGATCTGGAGTTTTCCTCAGTGTTTTTGCGTCTGATATCTTGATATGTCACAGCCAGATTAAAACTGATATTTTTTGTGGCAGTACCTTTTAAAGAAAACTCTCCTCCCAAAATACTGGCATCAGCAGTATTTTGGTAACGAGAGAAAATCAATCCATAGGGGCGTAAAAATATGTTGTTCTGAATATCTCTGTAGAAACTATTAATATCTAACCACAGTGTTCTATTTTTGTTGAGGTTTGTATAAAAACCAAGATTAATATTGTCACTTAATTCAGGTTGTAGAGAGGAGTTACCCGATATAAATAAAGCATCACCAAAATATTCTTCAGATTCAGGAATACGACTGGCACGTTCATAAGAAAATCGAACATATCTATTTTTATTGAAATTATACTTTATAGAATTACCAAAACCATAACTATCATCTTTAAACTCTGGAATGATTCCATAATAATCATAAGTAGAAGATATAGAGCTTGTTTTTACACCATATCTTTTTACAGTGAAAATATTGTCAAGTTTTCCATTGAAGAAAGATGAGGTAATTCCTATACCCGTAATGTTGCGAGTGTATTTTGCAGGAAAAGATAAAACATCAACATCTTTTCCAAAAGCAGGAGCCAAAGGGTCTGTACCTATACGTTTTTCATAAATATAATTGTGATTGAAATTAAGAGTGTGGTTTTCATGTAATTGATAGCTTAGATTGATTCGAGCAATCCAATTATCAAATTCTAGATTTCTGAATGATTTTGAATTTTGGTTTGTTTCTCCGCCATTATCATTATCTGGTATTGGAGAAGCTTCTGCAAGCCAGTTATACCTATTTTCTGGAGTGTCATCAAATAAGGTAGTACGGTTGCTATATGCAGAAAATAAATCTAAGTGTAATTTATTTATTTGTTTTTGGTATCGAACAGAATAAATTAAAGCATCTTCTTCGTAGATAGCTTCTCCATACGGTATTGTAAGCCTGATATTATTTTGTAATTCTTTATACATATCAAAATAAGAGAATCCAAACTCAAATAGATCAGCTATTTTGGTGTCACGCATTCCTAATTTTGTTTCTACAAACAGACTTTGTACACCATCATGAAACCTTTCTACAGATGCGGTAGTTGGAACTCCCGTCTCTGAGTCAGGAATATCAACATCAATTGTATAATTATTATCTGAACTAATAAGATATGAAGAAACAGACGCAAATAATTTTGAATTTGGAATGTTTATATACCCATTAAGGTTTGCTTGATGTGTGTTGAATGAACCCACACTATAAGTAAGATCAAGGTTGTTATCATTATTTTGTCTAGAGATAAAATTAACGGCTCCTCCTAATGCATCTGCTCCCAAATCTACAGGTAGTATCCCCTTATAAATTTCGATATTAGCAAGTTGATCTATAGGAACCATACTTAGATTAAAAGCTCTTCCTAAGTAATCCAAAGGAATGCCATCTCTAAAAAAACGGATAGCATTACCCTGCAAACCATTGATGTTAATACTAGTACTACTACCAATGCCTCCTGTTTGCCTTACCTTTACTCCAGAAGTTTGATTCATGATCTGTGGTAAACTAATGGATTGTGCTTGTAATTGATTTACATCAATAACTTCTATTTTTATTGGTTCTTCACGTTTTCGTTGTGTTTTAGATTTACCTTGTAGGATAACTTCTTCCAGATTTTGACTGGTTTCTGTCATCGTTATGGTAAGAGAGATTGGTTTTCCTTTTTGAAGTGTAATAGGAATACGTCTGTTTTTGAATCCTAAAATGGCAATTTCCAGTGTATAATTGCCAAATGGAGTTTTGTTTAGTTCAAAATATCCATTTTCATTGGTGATCCCTCCAATAGTAGTACTCATTATTTGGATGGTTGCCCCTAATAAGGGGAGACCATTTTGATCAGAAATTGTGCCAGAAACAGAAGATTGCCCCCAGATAGTTGTAGTTATCAAAAGCAAAAAGCACCCCAAAAAGTAATTTTTGTACATTTATTTTTATTTAGTTTAAATAATATGGGGCAAAAGTATTGTAGAATCTATTCCTGTTACTAACGCGAATAGTAGAATTCATGCCGTGAATGAAAACAAAAATGTGTTAAATTCTGGTAACAAATGGTATTATCCTACTTTTGTATTTAAAAGATACATCCTTCAAAAAAAAAGATATAAATGAATAGAGTAGTAGTGCTATTATTGTTGGTATTGAGTGTTAATTGTTTTTCACAAACACAAGCAGAAATGAATAGAGAAGCTTATAATGAGCTTAAAAAATCAGATACAATTTTGAATAATGTGTATCAGGAAATTTTGAAGACTTATAAAAAAGACACTCTTTTTTTACAGCACTTAAAGAAGTCTCAAAGAATTTGGATACAATTTAGAGATGCTGAGTTAGCAATGAAATATCCTGATTACCCTGATTATATGTATGGGTCGATCCACCCGATGTGTAGAGCTTCTTATCTAAAGAATCTTACAGAGAAGCGAACAGAAACTTTGAAAAGTTGGTTGACAGGTATTGAAGAAGGAGATGCTTGCAGTGGATCGGTATATGCTAAAAATTAGATACTCCTCTTATTGTATTTGCAACTAATTGAATTGATATACTATTTAATAAAAAACAATATCAAAAAATCGAGTAAAGTCAATTTGCTCGATTTTTTGATAGTAGTCTATTGTATTTTTATATCAATAGAGGTTCTGCTTTGCCACCCAGTCACATCGATTACTGAAATCTGACAGTGATAATCTCCAGCATCGATTCCTTCAGGAATAGTAATAGACTGTGTGATCTCATATTGTTTTACTTCTCCTTTGATAGGGTAGTTTTCCATAAAAATCATTGGAGATTTTGGTGTTTTTATAGGATCCAATGTACATTGCGCACCTTGGTCATCATGTGTATGATGATCAAAATTATGGTGTATATCGATAGCATAAGAAGCTAATGCCACATTATCTGCAGCTTTCACTTTTATGATATATGGATTTCCTTTTTGTAAGACCGTGCATGATTTCGGGAATCCCTCTGCGTAGTTTACTGTGATAGTAGGTTTCTCTGTGTCGGTTTCCTCATCATCACTACTACAGGAACAGATGTTTCCCAGAATCATAAGGAAGAAAATTGATTTTATAAATGTTTTCATTGCTTTTATATTTAAAAAAGACTATCCGAAAAAAAACAGCACTTTTTTTCAGATAGTCTTTTAGCGTTTTACTTTACTTCAAAAGGAACTGATAGTTTTACCGCTTCACTTTCTCCACCTTCTGTTACATAAATATTCAACCAATATCCTTCAGCAGGAATACCCTCTGGTAGATTATACATGTAATCGATCATTGGATTTTTTTTGCCGTTATAAGATTCTTTAGGAAGTATCATTTCTACATTATCCCATTTTCCTACTGCTACATTTTGGCCTTCTCTCCATTCTTTAAACCATAACTGATATTTTATTTCGGTTACAGTATTATTTCCTGATACATACTGATAGGTTGTTTGTAGTTTATCGGTTCCCAGTACGGCAACATTATTGTCACCAACTTTCATGTCTTTGAATTTTTGTATGATATGAAGGTCTTTGGTAACGATACTTTTTGAACCATCTTCATGCTCTGCTGTAATCTTGAATTTATAAACTCCTTCTGCAGGCTTAAAAGAAGGTTCATACTTATTTTCTTCATCAAAATATACATGATAGTGGATATGAGGGTTTAGTTGCCCTTCATAACGCTCTACAGGAACAAGGTGATTAGATAATTCCCAAGCAACTTCTCCGTCTTTTACTACAGGAACATCAAAAGGAGTTACATCAAATAAAATTTTGGTAACCTTACTAGTACCCGTATAATCAAATTCTGTATGGATATCTACGTTTGATTGAGGTAGGACAAATTGAGAGTTACCTAGTTCTATGCCAGTAAAACGTTCTGCATTGATATTCTCTTCGAAAATAACAGAGTTATCATCATCACTATTACATGAAATGATGAATAAACTTAGAAAAAATAATAGGGTTGCTTTGAATGTGTTTTTCATAATTAAAAGATTAGATTTAAAATTTTTGTAGTATCGAAATCGATACATTTCTTCCAGGTTCTGGAACCTGTATTAGTCTGTAAAAACTAGTATGGTCAAATATTTTTTTATCCAGTACATTGTTTACGCTGCATTGTATCTGTAATGGATGTTTTTGTGAGAACAAGTGCGTTTCTGTTTGAACACCAAAGTTTAGCAATGAAAACCCGTCTGTTGGTCTCTCGGGGGGAACAATATCATTTTGTTTAGCAGTAATCCTTAGGTCAGAAAACACACTTGTTTTCTTAAAAAACCACCATGAATTTATGTTGTATTTGGCAGAGAATATTGTAGACAAAGGAGGAGAGAATGGAAGCGTAAAATTCTTCTTATCACCACTCAATTGTTTAGAATATACATATTCTAAGGAAGCAGATAAAGAGAATGCAGGGCTTGGTGTATAAAGAGCCGTTAATTCACCACCATATCTAAAAACTTCGCTCTGAGTATACTGGTACCTTTGTAAAGTCTCGTAATAAGCAGGAGTAGGGTTGAGGTATATGTAATTCTCAAAATAATTTACAAATGGATTAAGTTGTATTTCAAAATTATTGATAGTTGCGTTTAGTTCTCCATCAATTTGATATGAATTTTCTGGTTTTAGATCAATACTACCTTCTTCATATCGATACATATGATAATTTACCCCATCAGAAGCCAACTCACTAGCTAGGGGGATTCTAAAACTTTTACCTAGGTTCAGTTTATATGAGGAATTCTTTTTGAGATAGCTGATACCTACAGATGCGCTATAACTACCAAACTCTAAATTGGTTTTACTAGAGCGTTGTCTTCTTTCTTGAGTAATAGTTCCGTCACTATTTGTTATAGGAGAATCAAACCACTCATAATAAGGTTTTGTGTGTACAGTACCATAATCATAACGTAGTCCTCCTTCTAGGTAGAAACTATCAGTAATTTTATATTGATCATAAGCAAAAGCACCAATGGTAAGTCTATTGTATTCTGGGATCAAAAATCCCCACCCACCAATAGTATTGTTTTGGTATTCAGCATTAATTCCTAGTGCGATTTTATGAGTATCGAATGCATGAATATGGTCTTTTACATTAATACTATACGTGTTTTTTATAAACCGACGTTCTTTTGTAGAACTAGGTGTTGGCATATACCCATGAGGTACTGGTTCTGAATGTTCTTCTCTATGATTATTTTGATAACCTACCTCTAGAATAAGGGTATGATCTGGTAAAGTAATTTTAGAGTTATTTATAATTTTTAAGTGATTGACCTTGTGGTGTGGTAGATCAATATCCCGATTATTAGCATCATAATCTATTTGAGATGTTCTTACTTCTAGACCATGAGCATTCGCAAAAAAACCACTTTTAGCATTTACATTAGTAATAATAGTTTCAGACTGAAAATGATCAGATACATATCCTATAGAAGAACTGATATCATAATTTTGTCCAGCGGTATTGCGTAAGTAGTTTTTATGTAAATTAAAAACGTAGTTTTCATAATATATCTGATCTGTAGGAACTTTATAGTCTCCATAATTTTGATGTGTTATTCGAGCTTTGTAATACCAGTTATCATATCGTTTTTTTATTCCAGCAGAGACTCCAAAAAGATCATTATTACTTCTACCAGTAAGATGAACCTCACCAGAAAAAGAGTTCTTTGCAAGAAGTTTTCCTGATTTGATTGCTATAACCCCTGCGATAGCATCAGAGCCATAAAGTAGAGATGAAGCCCCTTTTGTAATCTCTAGTTCTTCTACATTGTATTGATCGATTTCTAGTCCGTGATCTGTTGCCCACTGTTGCGCTTCGTGTTTAATTCCGTTTTCTACAACCACAACTCGATTAAACCCGAGGCCTCGAATTACAGGTTTGGATTGCCCTGATCCAATTGATATAGAGCTTACCCCTGGAATTTTTTTGAGCGTTTGCATTAAGCTATTCTCTCTATTTTGTTCAAGAAAATCTTTTTTGACTTCTAATTTTGATAAAGAACTTTTTTGTATTCTTTTTTGATTAGTATCTCCAGATACAATTACTTCTTCAAGCACAGATTGATTAGCTTCTATAGCAATGATGTTAGCTGCAAATAGAGGAATCTCTATTGTAGTATGATAGGGCTTATAACCAATATGTGTGATAGAAAGTGTATACTCTTGTGCTAGAATGTTTTTAAAATAAAAATCTCCTTCTGTATTAGTGACCGTATGTTTATTATTAATGCTTATATGAGCTCCAACCAAAGGAGTATTTGTGTCTTTATCAACGACTTTTATTTTGACTGAATATAAATCTTGACTATATGCTGTTAAGCAAAACAGTAGACATATAATATGAATACTTCTTTGTATCATAAAAACTAAAATGAGGGTATCAATTGAGGTACTTTTACACAGTAAGCTCTTCAATTCGATTTAGTAATTTTTTCAAAAAATGATGAATCTTAGAGAATAGAGAAGTTGATAGTAAAGCAAGTATTAAGATACGTCAACAGAGTATATAGCCTTATAGCATATACAATATCATTATATATAAATGATAATGGATATATGTAAAAAGTTGAAGTAATTATAATAAGATGACTTTAGACTATCATACTATTACAGGAGGAGCTCTTAAAGAAGTATTACTAAGTAGGTGACTATATAGTAATGAAGTTTTATATACTATAGATTTATAGTGATAATAGGTGTTGTTCTTTATTCCTATTTCAAAACTATGATCAAGATATAATTTGGTAATTTGATGTTGTTGGCAGAGTAAGCAATCACAGACATCATCAAAAAAAGAATTATTTCCAGTTATAGGAGCATTCTTAATACTTAATTCTGTTATTGATACAGTATTAGTATCAGCATGGCACTCAAAGAGATTATGAAACGCATAGTCAAGTTGTGATACTATAAATAGTAAAGCAAAAAATAAAGCAATATGTTTTTTATACTCCTTCAATGGTTTTTTGTAAGTGCCAAATAATTATATAGTGAAAAAAAGGTGTCTTTTTTTAGAAGAAAACCATTTTAGGGCGCAAAAGTACAAATTTATTCAAAAAGCAACAATGTTGCAATACTAATAATTTTATAAAATAGCTTGAAGCATTTAGAGTAAACAAGAGGAATATCTACAATTTTTGATTTTGTAAAGCGTTTTTTAAAAAAGTTTTTATTTGAACTCTCTGTTTTTTTATTATTTAAAGGTTTGATTTTTAAAGAAGAATATATAATGTTGTTTTTTGCGATAAGTAGTGTCTTTAAATATAAAATGTGAATATCTATTGTACAGATCAGTAGTCAAAACTTTTTTTAAAATTTATATTTGCCATCCTTAAAAAAAAAATATGAGCGCAACTTGGTATGAGTGTAAAGTAAAGTATAGAAAATTAGATGATTCTGGAGCACAAAAAATGACAACAGAAGCTTATTTGGTAGATGCATTATCCTATACCGAAGCCGAAACCAGAATTAACGAAGAAATGTCTTCATACATTAGTGAAGAGTTTAAAATCACTAATATAAAAATGGCAAATTTTGCAGAGATACACCCATTTGAAAATAGTGATCGTTGGTTTAAGACCAAAGTTTCTTTGATTGCATTTGATGAAGAAAGCGGTAAAGAAAGAAAATCAAATATGTATTTATTAGTACAGGCAAATGATATAAAAGAAGCTTTTGATAGCACAAATGCTATAATGAAAGATACTATGGGTGAATATTCTATTCCAGCAATCTCTGAATCTCTGATTATGGATGTTTTTCCATATTTTACAGGAGAAGAAGAGCAGTTAGAGAAATTTAGAGCGATACAATCTGAAACCCTGACTGATAGTGAAATTCCAAATGAGGCAGATGATCAAGTACATACTCAAGAGGTTGTAGTAGATGAGGTAGAAAATGAAGAGGTTTCTGAAGAAGTTGAGACTGAAAGTGATTTTGAAAACAAAGAATATGTAGAAGAATCAGAAGGTGAAATTCCTTTATAAAAATTACAAATTTGTAATGTTACTATTCTAGTATCAAAAAAAGTCATCTCTACAGAGCAGAGATGGCTTTTTTTATTTAAAAAAATGTTATTTTTATGAATAGCTGAATACTATTTTGTTCTATAGTGTTGTTATTGAGTGTAGTTATAGAAATAAATTTATAATACGGTAGCAATGTTTATTGAATCTTTACATACAATTGTTTTCTTAAAAAAAGGAGATCTATTCCTGAGATATGGTCAAAAGAATACCAAAATAGGAAAGGTGAAGTCTGGCGTATTACGAGCATTTATTATTAATGATGATAAGGAGATTACCACTCATTTTTATGAAGAAAATGATATTGTTTCTGGTAATTATGTACCTGATACCAAATCGTCAATTTATATTCAAGCTTTGGAAGATTGCTCAATTTTGACGGCAAATTTTTCAGAAGTAATGTCTTGTATCTATCAAAATAAAGAAGTAACAGAGCTTATCAATACAGCTTTTCAAAAATTAAATGCAAGAATACAATCTAGATTGGTCGCGCTTACCAATTTGAGTTCTTTAGAAAAGTATAGCCTTTTTCTTAAAGAGTACCCAAGTTTGATTAATAGAGTTCCTCATTATTATATAGCTGATTTTTTGGGCATAACACCATATCAGTTGAGTAGGGTGAGAAAGAAATTTTCTCAAAATAGGTAATTAAACAAATTCTACTTTTGATTATATATATCTGCAATAGATATAGAGTTTTAGAATAAAAAAAACAATCCTCCAGTTTTATTAATAGTTAAGGCAATGCATACGTTGTTTTGATTCACTGTTTTAATAATTTAATATTAGTTTAAGATAATTTAAAAAGTTAGTTAAAGCTAACTTTTGTATTTTTATACTGAAAATTATAAAATGATTGGCACAATGCAATACGTTATTGAATTATTAGAAGTAGAAAAAAAACAGATAGATATAAAGGTTAGGAACCATAAGCTTATGCAAAAAGATATGAAAAAAGCAGTTTCTGAGTTATCAAAAATTACCGAAATAAAAAAAGCAATAAAGATTTTAAAATCAAAGCATCAGCGATACAAATATTGAATTATAACAGAGATACCAATAAAAATAGATACCAAATAAAAACCACTATAACTAATGAGTGAATTATGTATAACCCACATTGAGAATTATTGGAAAACCAAAACAAAAGAATCCAATGTTTTATTTGACCAAAGAAGATATGAAGAGGCTTTATCAGGATATAAAGACGCTTTATACAGAGCCGAAGTTTTGAATACATATCAATCAGATTGTATTCGTGATAATGTTCCGTTTATACAGATATATGTTATTTCTTGTAATAATATGGTGAATACATACGAAGAGTTAAATTCTGATAAAGAGGCAGAAAAAATTCTTAAACGTTTGGTGTGTTATCTTTTATGCTTAACCGATAATGATACCCTGAATCATCATGAGACAAAGGTAGAATTAAAAAAAGCAATAGTAACCTACATCAATTTTGTTCATAAAAATGGGGGGGATAAAAAAGAGTTAGAAACTTTATTTAATACTGTAAAGAGAGAAATGGTGGCTATGCAATAACAGACGATAAGTTAGACTGATTTACAAGTAATCATTTCATTTATTTTTAAACTTTTTAAATTCGCTATAACAAAACTCTATTTCTACAAAAATTATGTAGAAATAGAGTATAAATGTAATATATGTAATTTGTTATTTTGGGTGATAAAATTTGTATAAATAACACGATAGTTTATGCAAAAGCACTAAAACCAGTAACATCTTTTCCTGTAATTAATAGATGCATTTCATGTGTACCTTGGTAGGTAATAAGAGTTTCAAGATTCATCATATGTCGCATAATAGAATACTCACTTGTTATCCCCATGCCACCCAAAATTTGCCTGGCTTCTCTTGCAATTTGAGAGGCCATTTGTACATTGTTTCTTTTTGCCATTGATATTTGTTGATACGAGGCTTTTCCTTCATTCATAAGTACTCCTAGTTGATAGCATAACAATTGCGCTTTTGTGATCTCAGTAATCATTTCGGCTAATTTTTTTTGGATTAATTGATAGCTACCTATTGGGTTATTAAATTGTATTCGCTCTTTTGAGTATTGTAAAGCTGTTTCATAACAATCCATAGCAATGCCTAAGCTTCCCCAGGCAATAGCGTATCGACCAACATTCAAGCATTCATATGCATCTTTTATCGAATTGCTTTTTTCTAGTACTTGATTTCTAGAAACCACAGTGTCAGAAAAAATAAGCTCTCCTGTATTAGAAGCTCTAAATGACCATTTGTTTTCGATTTTTGAAGTGGTAAAGTTCTCAATTTTATTGGTTTCAATAATAATTCCTTGTACTTGGTTTTGCTCATTTTTTGCCCAAACAATTGCAATATCAGCTTTAGAAGCATTACCAATCCACATTTTACACCCATTGAGTAAGATTTTGTTATCATTGATTTTGAAGTAACTGTGCATTGCAGAAGGATTAGAACCATGATTAGGCTCGGTAAGTCCAAAAGCAGCAAGATATTCTCCAGTAGCTAATTTGGGTAAATATCTTTTCTTTTGATCTTCTGAACCAAATTTCCATATAGAATACATTACCAAAGAAGTTTGTATAGAACTACATACCCTTACAGAAGTGTCCCCTTTTTCAAGTTCTTGCATCATAAGTCCGTAAGCAATATAATCGGTACCCATTCCTCCATATTTTTCTGGTATAATTAATCCAAAAGCACCGATTTCTGCCAATTCTTTGATAAGATGTGTTGGGGTTTGCCCTTTTTGGCTATATTCTTCTATAACGGGACGCACATGTTTGTTTACCCACTCTTTAGTAGCTTCTCTAATAAGTATTTGTTCGTCTGTAAAATGAGATAGTATATTATAATAATCTGTAGAAATAGACATAATTTATAAATTTTTGTAAAATTAGTTATTTAGATTTGTTCTAAATAGCTAATTTTGTGAAAAAAAATGGACACAATCGAATTTGGGATAGTACACTCTAATGTAGATGACTATTTAACTACTACCATATATATCAATGGGTATGATCTTAAAGATATATTAGGATCAATAGAAATTAATCAAGTAAAAAAGAATGATGATCAATTTATGGTAGGAGCCTATGAAGGGATTTCTCCATTCATAGCATTTCATACACATAATCATTTTTTGAAAGATACAGTAAATGAATACATCTATTTTGATAATCGTTTTGTCCTTTTAGAGTATATCAATTCTGGTATACCAGGAGATCATACCATTGCTTGTAATATTGATATTTATCAAGATACTGTAAAATGGTCTAATTTTAAAAATTTCTCAATACTCTCAGAAAGTGATTTCAAATATGAGGAATTAAGTTTTTCTTTTGATAGAAAGCAATATGAAAAAGCCATAGAAGAAATGGTTACTACAGAAATAAATACAATTTATGGGTGAATTTCTGAAAATTAGAATATTTGTTTTGACCTAGGAAGAACGATACTAATTATGATATAGTAATACAAAAAAAATAAAAAAATGAAACCATATATAGCAAGTTTATTAAATGCTTTAGTCTTAATAAGTTTAGGAGCTTGGAGTTATTTCTCTTCAGAGTCACCCTCAATAACAGCACTAATCCCTGTGATAATTGGTGTCATCCTATTGTTTTTAAATAAAGGAATTAAAAAAGAAAATAAAGTAATAGCACATATAGCGGTACTATTAACTTTAGTAATTTTGATAGGTTTGTACAAACCATTTATGGGAGCAATACATAGAGAAAGTACCATCGGAGTTGTAAGAGTCTCTATTATGATACTATTTACATTGATTGCATTTCTATCATTCATCAAAAGTTTTATAAACGCACGTAAATCAAAATCATAAGTTTATATCTAGTGGATTCAAAGTGTAAATAGTATTACATAAAAAAACTAGAAACAATAAGGTATATCAAAATCTAGTATACTATCGTTTTATTGGTTTTTTTTAAGGATAATGCTATATTTTACAGATGTTTCAAGGTGAAATAGACTTTCCTATTACATAATAGACGTTTAATACATTGTATATAGATTGTTTTGGGTTATTTTCCTTATATTTATTCTAATTCGTGACTAGAAAACGACTATTGATAGATGTACCCAGTCTATAATAAACCTTCAAACACAATAGTATACTCCCTGTTTTTGGTCAAACATATTAAACATATTGTTATACCTCTATTTGTTATAGAGGTAGTTATTTTTATGTAATCAAATCCTAACGAAGAATGAAATGTTTTCTGATAGGGGAGAACAGAAATTTACTAGAAAATATTGAAGCATATTTACAAGCTAATTTCTTTTATATAAGAGCTTATGAAAAAACAAACTCTTATAAAGAAGGAGAAAAGATGCTCCAAAAAGTAAAACCAGATCTGGTTTTATTAGATATCACAGTAAATTTAGAAATCCCATTTGACCTTCTTAAAAAAATAAAAAAATACACTATTGATCATTTAGTGATAATACCCAATGATAAAGAAGTAATAAATTTTTTAAAAAAAGAAAAAATAATATCCCTCACTACTCCTTTAGACTATGAAGAATTACAACTATACATCAATACGTTTTATATAAATAAAACAAAAGAAATAGAGTTGCAACAAATCTTATCGAGAATACATAACAAGGTTCCAAAAACCAGAATAGCGATACCTCAAGAAAAACAAATACAAATGGTCTCGCTTAGGGATATCATTTATATTGAAGCAGATGTAAATTACTGCCAAATACATATTCATGATAAGAAACCTATGTGTGTGTCTAAAACATTAAAAAGTTTTGAAGAACAGTTAATCAATAATAATGAATTTTACAGAATACATCAGTCGTATCTTATTAATTTAAATTATATCAATAAAGTCATAAAAACAAAACTTCCTCAGGTAATTATGACTAATGGAGATATCTTACCTATATCGAGATCTAAAAAAGTAGATTTTTTAAAATTAATCTTAGGGTAAAAGAAAAATCATCGCTACAAACGATGATTTTTCGACTTAACCGAAACTTAGAACAAAAAAATAAAACTTAAAAACTTAATATGGAGTGCTTAACATATTCCTTGTTTTTATGATTAATGTTGATGTGATTTTCATTGCTCTATGATTAAGAAGTTAAGGCTGGTATGACACATACCAGCCTTAATTGGTAAAAAAATCTACTTAACCTTAATAGAATAAAGGATGGTGATATCAGAAGTGTGATCGAGAATGTGATTTTTTTCCATTTGATGTATACCAGTTTGTAATTTTTTTTGTGCAGAAATACCATCTACAAATAGTAGAGAGATGATAATAAAAATCAAAAATAAAATATAACTTTTTTTCATAACATATTGATTTTTGGTTAGGTATTCTATTCTATGTTTTAGATTTGAGTTTATGTAAGCTTAAAAAAATTAGTGCTTTATCTAAAGAATATCAAGCAATTATTTCTATTGTACTAAGTTGATTATTTACTTCTTTTTAACAAAATGTTAATTATTATTTAGGGGTAATTATTAATTCTTTTAATAAAAGCAATTATTATACTGTCATTTTTGAAAACATTTTGGTTGTTAAAATGCTGAAAAACAGTGTTTTGATTGTTGTTTTAATAGGGTTTAACCGTAGTTGAAAATCATGAAATTGTAGATTCTATACGTTTGAAGTATAAAAAGAGCTAAAACCACTCAGATAGTAAGACATATTTCTTTATACGGTGACTTGTATTTATTAACCAAGAAATAATAAATTATAGGATATCTGATTATGAGGTGATTATGTTGGTGGTTTCATGTTCAGAATTTGGATTTATAGAAATATAAAATTGTATTTATGTATAATTTTATTATTATTGCAACAAAGTTGCTATAATGGATTTTAAAATACAACATACAAGAAAACTACCAGTTACTATTCTTTCTGGTTTTTTAGGAACAGGAAAAACTACTGTACTTAATCATATACTCAATAATAGAGAAGGACTCAAAGTTGCTATCATAGTAAATGATATGAGCGAAATAAATATTGATGCACAACTTGTAAAAAATGAGACTGTCTTATCTCGTACTGAAGAAAAGTTGGTAGAAATGAGTAACGGCTGTATCTGTTGTACTTTGCGAGAAGATCTTATGGTAGAGGTAGAACGTTTAGCAAAAGAAAACAAGTTTGATTACCTTCTAATTGAAAGCACTGGTATTTCTGAGCCTATTCCTGTAGCGCAAACTTTTACTTTTGAAGGAGCAGAGAATGGTATTAATCTTAGTAATTATAGCTATATAGATTGTATGGTTACAACAATAGATAGTTATAATTTTTTAAAAGATTTTGCGAGCCTAGAAAAATTAGTTGATCGCCAGCTCACCAATATTGAAAATGATTATCGTACCATAGTTAATTTAATAACAGATCAAATTGAGTTTGCCAATGTAATTGTTTTAAACAAAACAGACCTAATCTCTAATGAAGAGGTCGATTATTTGATCTCATTTATTCATACTTTAAATCCTGAAGCAAAGATTATACCTGCAACCTATGGTAAAATTCCAATAAAAGAGATTATCGATACAGGGATTTTTGATTATGATAAAGCAGAACAAAGCGCAGGTTGGATTAAAGAACTCAATACTCCACATCACACACCAGAAACCGAAACTTATGGATTCTCATCATTTGTGTATAAAGCAAGAAAGCCATTTCATGCAGAAAGGTTTCTTCATTTTATGAAAGAAGAATTTCCTCCACAAATTATAAGAAGTAAAGGACTTTTTTGGTTACACTCGCGTCCTGATCAAGCGTTAGTATGGGGGCAAGCAGGTAGTTCTATACAAACTGATTACGCAGGAGTATGGTGGTCTGGTATGCCTTTTTCAGAAAGAACATCCTATCCTTCATTTGTAGATAATCAAGAAATAATAGAAAAAGATTGGCACCCCATAACAGGAGACCGCAAAATAGAACTTGTATTTATTGGTCAAAACCTAGAAGAGGATAGTATCAAACAAAAACTAGATGCCTGTTTGTGTTCTGATTCAGAGATTAAAGAGCTTAATTTAGGAGAAACCCTTGCAGATAGTTGGACTATTGTTTGACCTAAACTTGTAAGAATATTCACATTATTTTAAGATTATTTCGCGTTTTTGCTACTTTTTTGTGCGCCTCAAATTCTATTTTATGCTTATTTTTATAGACAATTTTATACTAAACTATAGAAATATAAAAAAGCGATACTCTATACATCTTCATGCTTTGATTTAAATACAAAATATGGAGAGTAAATCATTGATCGTTTTTACGATAATAACACATAAATAGAAGATAATGGATAAAAGAAAATTTCTAAAAATAGGAAGTGTTGCTGTGGGAGGAACTCTAGCTGCTCCATCTTTATGGCTATCGAGTTGTAATAAAAAGACAACTCCAGCAAAAGTAGAAGAAGAAGTAAAAAAGCCTCTTGTTGCTGAGACGCTTTTTACACTGCCTGACTTGCCATATGCATTTGATGCGCTAGAACCTATTATAGATAAAGATACAATGCAAATCCATTATTCAAAACACCACCAAGGATATGTTAATAAGCTTAATAAAGCCGTATCAAAATTATCTATAGAGAAAAAACCAATAGAAGATCTTCTGGCAGGAGAAAATCTACCCGAAGCGATACAAAATAACGGAGGAGGACATTACAATCACACCTTGTTTTGGGAAAGCTTATCCCCAGAAAAGAAAACACCTTCTAAGGAGTTGGTAGCTAGAATAGAAAAAGACTTAGGGAACTTTGAAGATTTTAAAAAATCGATGATAACTCAGGGACTTTCTGTTTTTGGATCTGGGTGGGTATGGCTAATCCAAACCGAAAAAGGATTACAAATAACAACTACCGAAAATCAAGACAACCCTTTGATGAGTGTAGCAACACAAAAAGGAAACCCAATTCTGGGAATCGATGTATGGGAACATGCATATTATCTTAAATATCAAAATAAACGTAAAGAATACCTGACTAATATTATGAATATTATCAACTGGGAAGTTGTAGAGAAAAGAATCGCATAGATTAGAATTAGGTATACTCGATAACGTAGAAATGTTTCTCGTAAAACATACGAGCAAGCAACAAAGTAAGAGAGCCAGTTACAGCAATGTAACTGGTTTTTTTATGACTAGCGATGGTATAGGTTTAAGCTACAAATCAAACTGTTAGATTAGTTGTAGAGTAAATAATAGTGCTCTAAAATTGACAATATGCACATATAATATAGCTCATATTTAATTTTTTCAAAAATTGATGGTAACAATTTAATAAGTCAAAACATATACTAGTAATAGAAACCTAAATTAAACGTGATATATAGCTGATAGCGGGATTCGCAATCCGTGAAATATAAGAGAAAGAGAATAAATAGTAAAAGTAGTTACCATTAGAAAAATTCTGATGGCATCAACAATTAAAAGATAGGAGTTAAAAAAATAAACAGTTTCAAAAAACGGTACTTCTATATTGTACTATTGCCCTAACAAATTGAATTTATGCACAGACATAAACACATTGTACACTTTTATGAGTAAAAATTGTAATAAAAATTAAAATATCAAATGAAGTTGTCTAAATCTAGAAATACATAAATATACCATCTAATGAAAAAACACATTATCTATCTATTCCTGTTTTTATCAGGAATTGGTATTGCTCAGGAACTTAACACTTATACCCCTATATCACCTAACGCGGCAAGTTTAGGTAAATATGGAGCATTTCCTGTAAATACCAATTTAGGAACTACTAATATTTCTATCCCTTTATATACAATCAAGCAAGGGGATATAGAAATACCAATCAGTTTAAGTTATAATGCTACCTCAGGGATTAGGGTAAATGAAGAAGCCTCTTGGGTAGGATTAGGATGGACCCTTAATGCTGGTGGAGCGATTGTAACCAATGTAAAAGGACAACCAGGAGGAGGAACTGCTCTGGATTTTGGTAATGTACAATTCAACGGCTCATTTTCTTCATTTTTTGCAAATGTTAGCCAGCAACGAGCAGACCTTAATGCAGATGATTATTTTTTTAATTATTCTGGTAATTCGGGTACATTCACCTATGATCATACAACAAGCAAATATGTGTTTCGTGATTATAAATCTATAACTATTTCAAGGGATGACGGAAGCCCTCGTGGCTTTAATGCTCTAATGGAAGATGGTACAATGCTGTATTTTGGAGTGTCAGAGGAAATAGATCGTTATAGAAATTATGATTTAGCTTCACAATATAGAAAATATACTACAGCATCTTATCTCACTAAAGCTATTTCACCTAATCGAATTGATGAGGTTACTTTTGCTTATGACAGCCATATGTTTGAAAAAAAGACGGAAAAAACTGGGGATCAAATTTCTATGGCTTTAGCTTCCGCAGTAGACGCTCCTTTGCCAAGTTGGAGTCCGCTACCTCCATCAGTAAGTAGAAAAGAAGGAGAGTTAGAATATAAATCGCATGAAAAAACATTGAAACGAATTGATTTTAAATCAGGATATGTTTTGTTTGATTATAGTCTGGATCGAATCGATAGTCAATCCGCTCGGTTAAATCATATCAAAGTATATAATACTATAAACGGTAGTGATATTTTAATTAAACAAATCTCTTTTTCTTATGATTATTACACTCGCAAAGGAGGGTGGTATGATCGTATTTATCAAAGTGAATTAAGTACCGATGCCTATAAAAAATCTTTACAATTGACAGGAGTAAAGATCAATAGTAATACTCCTACTCCCCAGGAATACAAGTTTGAGTATAATGCTACGCAATTACCTGTTCGTGCTTCTGCAGCTCAGGATTTTTGGGGATATGCTAATACCAATAGTGGTAGTTATATGCATAAGCATACCACTACACTTTATTTTATGGGGAATCAATTTAGAACTTTTCCACATGTAACCGAAGTAGGAAATGGAGATAGAACTGCCAATGAAGAGAAGTCAAAAGCAGGAGTTCTTACCAAAATAACCTACCCCACGGGAGGGTATACCGAGTTTGAATATGAAGCCAATAAATATACTGTTACCGTAAATGAGCCTATTTATAAACTTAAAACTTTGCTTTTTGCAGTGGAATCTCCTGATCTGGGATGTGGAACAAACACATTGACCACCAGCTATACGATCCCTGCTGAGGCTAAAGACCCGTCGTTACGTTATTCCTTTCGCCCATGTCTTAATAATGATAATTCTCGTAAAGCTTTTGCAAAAGTCGATAATAAAATATACAAAAGAAAGCCAATACCTTTGAGTGAAACATTGGATAATGGATTTTCTGAAACCATTAGCCAATTTGCAAATAAAACATATCAGTTACAGTTACAGGAATTTGCCAATTCTATCCCAAATTACAGTTGTACAGGAATCAATGTTACAGTGTCATGGAAAGAGTTGAATGGCTATCAAACCGTAAATAAAGATATACTGGTGGGAGGGTTGCGTATCAAATCCATTACCAGTTATGATGGTATCAACACAGGCTTTACCACCAAAAAAGAATATAGCTATAATAAACCTCGTGTGTTAATCCCAGTATCAAATAATAATTATAGAATTTTATATAAAGTTCCTGGAGAACCAAAAATTTTAAATACTATCAGTTCTCACCCTACATACTCATTAAATATAAACGGGGGACCTTCTGCTGAGTATACACAAGTAACGGAGTATGATAGTAATGCTGCAGGAGTTGATAACGGTAAGACGGTGTATGAATATGAGCCTACCCCGGTATATCGTTTGATCGATACAGGAGCTGCTGGTACAGGATCTGCATTTACATTCTTTAAACATCCAGATTTTGATCAAAACGTTTGTGCAGGAGGAGGTCCCTTAGCTCCTTATCCAATAGAAAGTATATATATTCAAACGATTAAAGATGTTGGGTATGGTAACTTTATGAACTATACCGTAAAAAGCTGGGCAGGAGGAAATTTAAAATCACAAAAAGTATATAAAAAAAATGGAAGTGGGTATACTTTGTTGAAATCGGTAGATAATACCTATTCAACACTGGCAGAATCAACCTTACCTTTTAATCTTCTTCATTCAATGGACCCCAATGGATTCAATATTTATGGTGGATCAGGTGATTTAGGAGCTTGTAGTGATGCTAATTTTTCCCATATTTATAACAAGAGTTATATCTCATTAGGTAAAAAAGCACTAACCTCAAGTAAAGAAACGATCTATGATACCAATGGGCAGAATCCAGTAGTTACTGAGAAATCATATAGATACGACCACCCTAATTATTTTCAGACGCAAAGTAGTGTAAAAAATAGTCTAGGGAGTGAATTAAAAACGAAAACTTATTATCCTAACCAAAGAAGTCAGTTGGCCAATTTAAGTATTGATGATAAGAATGCATATTTCAAATTAGAGCAATTACATCGTATTGCCACTCCTATACAAACAGAATCCTATAAGGGTACTACGCTATTATCTACCCAGCGTACCTTGTTTAAGCCAGGGATTGCTACCAATTCATTTTTTCCTAAAAGTGTACAAACAGCAAAAGGAGCGATTACCACAACTAATCCATTAACAGATAAGGTGCGATACCATAAATATGATAGCTCTGGTAATCCTATAGAAGTTTCAAGGGCAGATGGTAGTCATATTATTTACATATGGGGGTATCAAAATACTTATCCTATTGCCAAGATCGAGAATGCATCGTATATAGAAGTCTCAGGATATATTGCTGGATTACAAACCCAATCAAATGCAGATAATGACCGTACTCGTGGTAGTAGTGGTAAAGAAGGGGCTTTACGAGATGCGCTCCATGCAATGCGGGTAGGATTACCCAATGCTATGATATCTTCTTATACTTATGATCCTTTGATAGGAGTAACCAGTATGACCGATCCCAAGGGCTACACCTTGTATTATGAATATGATACAATGCATAGACTCAAACGCGTGATTGATCATCAGGGTAAAATTGTATCTCAAAACGAATATCATTACAAAGGACACTAATAACAAGATAAAACATGAAAAATAACAGTATATACACCGTCATTATATGGGTTTTCTTGATAACCTTTGGTGTTCAGGCGCAAACTACTCCAGTCAATGTTACCATTGCCAATAAAACGATTACAAGTGCTAGTACAGCTGCAGATAGAATGCCAAGAGCTTCAAATGCTATTATAATAAAACCGAATACATGGATTAAGTCAGGAACCACATTTTCTGCAAAAATTATTATACCAACCTATTATCCATTAAGTGATCAAAACTATGTGTGGCAACGCACCCCACAAAAGGAGTACACCACATTACCAAATACTATAGGCAATGATAATATCCATGAGAATGTTACTTATTTTGATGGTTTGGGTAGGCCTATACAACAAATAGCTGTACGAGCTTCTTTTAATAAGAAAGATATTGTTACCCATAGTACATATGATGATTTTGGGCGACAGAGCAAGGAGTATCTTCCTTTTGAGTCGTCTACGATTGCAGGTAAGTTCAAAACAGGAGATCTTGACCAGATAATCAAGACATATTATAAGAATAGATATTCTGAGGATTTTTCAGGAATGCTCAATGCTGATCTCAACCCATACTCAGAGCAGGTTTTTGAGAACTCCCCTCTAAATAGAGTCTTAGAACAAGGCGCTCCTGGTAAAGCATGGAAAGCAGATTCTATTAATGATACAGATCATACCATCAAGTTTGGTTGGGCTACCAATACCGCTAGAGAGGTAGTACACTTTAAGGTAACTTTTACGGGTAATGATACAGAGCAACCTCAATTGGTTAAATCAGGGCATTACCCAGCCAACGGATTGCATGTTAGCAGTATCAAAGATGAGAACTGGCAACCCACACAAACCTATCTCAATGACCATACTACAAAAGAGTATAAAGACAAACAAGGTAGAGTGCTATTAAAACGTACATATGCCAATAATTTGGCTCATGATACCTATTATGTATATGATGATTTTGGGAACCTTACCTATGTGATTCCACCAAAAGTAACTGTAGGTGATGGGGTGTCTGCTATAGAGCTATCAGAATTATGCTATCAGTACAAATATGATCATAGAAACCGATTGATAGAAAAGAAAATTCCAGGTAAAGGATGGGAGTATATAGTGTATAACAAACTAGATCAACCAATCCTAACTCAGGATGCTCTTTTAAAAGAAGAGAACCAATGGCTCTTTACCAAATATGATGCCTTTGGCAGAGTGGCTTATACAGGTAAGATAACAATTACAGCGACAACAAGGGATCAATTGCAAACAGAAGCCAATAATTTTACGGCTGATTTATGGGTGGTGGCAAGTAAAACAGCTACAACTATTGGGGGGATATCTCTGTATTATGATGATGGAGGGTATCCCAAAGTTACTACAGCAGAGGTGTTAACCATTAATTACTATGATAATTATGATTTCTTAGGCACCACTCCTGCACAACCTTTTGTACAACCCGCAACTGTTTATGGAGAACCTACTGTAAATACTACCAAATCATTACCTACAGGGAGTAAGGTAAAAGTATTGGATATGAACCAATGGATTACCTCAGTAAGCTATTACGATCAAAAAGGACGCGCAATTTATATAGCTAGTACAAATGAATATCTGTCTACAACAGATGTTACAGAGAGTGAATTTGATTTTGTAGGAAAAGTAAAACAAAGCAAAACGAGTCATACCAAAGGAGCAAATACAGCAATAGTTACACTAGATACTTTTACCTATGATCATATGGGTAGACTGCTTACTCAAACCCAAAAGATCAATGAGCAAACTCCAGAAACGATTGTATCAAATACCTATGATGCCTTGGGGCAATTAGCATCCAAAAAAGTAGGAGGAGGATTACAAGATATAGCCTATGATTATAATGTACGAGGCTGGTTAAAATCGATCAATAACGGAACTACTGCCAATGGTGATTTATTTGGTTTTAAGATCAATTATAACACATCAACTCATAATGCTACTCCTTTGTTTAATGGTAATATAGCAGAAACAGAGTGGAAAACTGCTAATGATCATACACAACGATGGTATAGGTATTCTTATGATGCATTAAATAGAATTAATAGTGCTACAGGAAATACTACTAATTACAACCTGAGTAATGTAGCCTATGATAAGATGGGTAATATCGAGTCTCTAACTCGAAATGGCTTTCAAAACGGGGCTAACTATACAGGTATGGATATACTTACCTATCATTATAATGAAGGTAATACACTACAAAAGGTGGTTGATACAGGTAATAAAACCTTTGGTTTTAAAGATGGTACCAATACCAATGATGATTATATCTATGATGCCAATGGGAATATGATTACAGATTTTAACAAAGGAATTACAGGGATTATCTATAATCATTTAAATCTACCAGAAACAATAAGAATTAGTAATACTACAGGAACAGGAAATATTACTTATATTTATGACGCCACTGGAGTGAAACTAAAAAAGATCGTTACAGAGGGAAGTTCATCAACAGAGACTGATTACACAGGTAATTATATCTATAAAAATGGTGTATTAGAGTTCTTTAACCAGCCAGAAGGGATCGTAGAGAAAGAAGCAGATGGATATAAGTATGTTTATCAATACAAAGACCATTTAGGGAACATCAGACTATCTTATAAAGATGCTAACGGTAATGGATCAATTACTCAAGATGAGATTATAGAGGAAAATAATTATTACCCCTTTGGATTAAAGCAAAGAGGGTATAATGAAATTATGTCTTCTCATAGAAATAGTACTGCACAGAAGTTTAAGTATAATGGTATAGAGCATGAAGAAGCACTAGGATTTGATCTTTATGAAATGCCACTACGCCAATATGATCCTGCAATTGCTCGATGGACTTCTGTTGATCCTGTTACTCATTATTCAGCAAGCACATATAGCGCATTTGATAATAACCCTGTGTTTTTTTCAGACCCAAGTGGAGCCGACTCTATTTATAATTTTGATACAGGTCAATATGTAATAAATGGACAAGTGGTATCACAAGATGAAGCTATTGCATATGCTCAAAATGGAGGTAATG
This sequence comes from Aquimarina aquimarini, assembly GCF_900299535.1. GTDB lineage: Bacteria > Bacteroidota > Bacteroidia > Flavobacteriales > Flavobacteriaceae > Aquimarina > Aquimarina aquimarini. The sequence continues at coordinate 50,486 of NZ_OMKE01000034.1, forward strand.
CAGATGGAAGTAATAATAACAATCCTGATGATACTATATATAAAAATTCTGATACTGGAGAAACAGTGGAAGTTAAAGATGGTATAGATAAAACGATTGAGGTAAATGATAGTGATTTTGAGACAGCGAAACTATATTCTTTAGCGATAGATGATACTACAACTAACTCAAATGAATTAGTTGAGATTTATAATGAATTTTACCGAAGTGTAAATGGTTATGATAGTTTTAGTATAGCTAATCTTATTGATTATATTTTTAACGAGCCTAATAATACTGTACTTAAAGAGAGGCAAGTAGCCGTTGTTAACCCATTGATAGCTGAATTATTATCTGGAGGTAGTGCCAGAACAGTTAAAACATCTGGTTGGATAGTCAGAAATGTATGGAACAAATTAGATAAATCAACGAAGGCTAAATTTGTTAGTGCAATTAGTAAGGGTATAGTTTCACCAAAAGGAAGACAGGGTATTATTAAATTAACTGCAACTGAAGCTAAGTCTACTGGTTTTACACATAAACTTAAAATATTGGGAAAAAGCGGAGATTTAAGAATTTACGGTACCATTGGAGATAATGGGCATATTGTGTTTAGAAAATTAACTGGACACTAATATAGTTTGAAGATATGAAAAATAACTTAGAAGAGTTTTTGTGTAAAATAGATTTAGAAAAGCTAGAATATCTTTCTCTTGATATGTTCGCAAGCATTGTTTTAGATAATGAATTGGAAGAAGAATTATCTAATGAATTACCTAAAGGGAGTAAATTGAAGGATGTTAAAATTTCATATAATGAGACTACTCTTCATATTAATAGGGAAGAAATTACAATGTTTATAATCTTTGATTTATTAGTAAATAAAGATAAAATAGGCTCTTATAAAACTCAATATTCGTTAGATGAAGAAGATTTTATTGATGATTATTTGATTCTGGATTAACTCCCCCGCTACCGCGAAGCCAATGTCATTAAGTTAAGGAATTATCCCGATAGCTCGGATATGATAGCGCAGATTTGTAATCTGTGCAGCGTATGAGTAAGCGGTAAGAGCAAGAAATAAAAAAAAACAGTTACAGTAAGTTAATCTGTAACTGTTTTTTTTGTTTTAAGAGAGGTTAAATATTATAAGTAGTAATAAAAATATTTTTTGCTTCAATTCATACCTAGTTTCGAAAAATAAAACTGATATATGGTATCATTGTACTATATATGTTTTATAATTTTATTATGTCTACTAAATATAAAGCTACAATGCCGATAAAGGGTATTTTATTACAATAACGACGGTTGGTTGGTTAGATGTTTTTACAAGATTACGGCAAAAGTATGTTATCATTGATAGTATAAAGTATTGCCAAAAACACAAAGGTTTAGAGGTATACGCTTATTGTATTATGTCTAACCATATACATATGCTATGTAAAGCAGAAGAAAATTATATATTATCAGATATTATTAGAGATTTAAAAAAGTTTACCTCAAAAAAAATAATAAAAACGATACTAGAACACCCTGAAAGTAGGAGAGAATGGATGCTTGACTATTTTAGTAATGCATGCAAGCATTTAAAAAGAAAGCAACAATATAAAGTTTGGCAGAATGGATATCATGCAGAAGTTGTAAATACCAATAGGTTTATAAAACAAAAAATTAACTACATTCATAATAATCCAGTAAAAGATAAGATTGTAGCTGCTCCAGAAGATTATGTTTTTAGTTCAGCAAGAAATTATGCAGATTTGGATTATGAATTAGAGGTTGTACTTTTAGATATGTTTTGAGTCGTCATGCACGGATTACAAATCCGCGCTATCTGGTTCTAGGAAATCTATATTAGAATGGTAAAAGAGTGATGTAAATCAAAATTATAAAGAAACGGGTAAAAAAGCCCCAGGACAAATAAGATCAAAACCAGATGATAATTAGAGAAACAATAGAAGATTTTTTTGAAAACGTAAATAATGGAGATGAGTTTGATACTTCTAGCAAGCTACTTTGGGGTTTTTTTTTCCTCGATTCCGATAAGAAAAAGTTAGAAAAGGCGGCAGAAAAACTTGTTAAAGAAGGTTATCGATATGTTAATATATTTGAGGCTGAAAAAGAAAACGATGATGATGTTCAAGAGTATTATTTGCATATTGAAAAAGTAGAACATCATAGTGTAGATACAATTGATGCGAGAAATAAAGAACTATACTTATTTGTCGAACAAAATAATATAGATTGTTACGATGGATTTGATGTAGGAAATATTATTAGTTCTGAAAATATAACCAGATAGCGTGAATTTGTAACTCTATGGCTCGGGTTTTGGATATGTTCTGAGTTGTCTGCGCGGATTTAAGGTACAAATCCGCGCTATCAGGTTTTAAGGTATAAATCAGCGCTATCTGGTTAGGATACTTCATTAATCTCAAATAGAAAAATGAGAAAAGAATATAGCAATTTATTATACAAAAAAGTTTTTCTGTATAGGCCATTGACAATAATGGGAATAGTAAGTGTTGGTATGTTTCTATTTTTTTTAATTAGCGACTCAATGAATACTGTTTTTACAATTATTCAAGTTGCTTTATTATGGGGAGTGGTCGGTTATTTACTTCCATTACTTGTCTTGTTTTTTAATTATAAGAAAGAGAACAATAAAACTATTTTGGAAGTAATAAATAATAAGTTTACATACAAGAAGAAAAACAAAACCATTGAATTTTCTTTTTCTGATATTGAGAAGGTGGTATTAAATCTTTCTTTCCCATTATATCATAGGGACATACGATTGTTTTTTTGGGATGAGTATTATTATGCTGAGATCAAACTAAAAAATGGCAAAAGCATAATTATTACTTGCTTATTGTGTGATGAAATAGAGACACTTATTCCAAAAAACCTGATAGAGAGAAGAAGACGAATTTTTCAAGTAATTACTAAGCCTGATTCTAAGGTTGTTCGTAATTTTTCTAAACAATATGATAGTTGAGTTAAAGACTTAATGGTTAAATTTAAAAGCAAATCTAAATTAGAGTTAGAGAATATTATAAATAATAAAAATAAGCTGTTGAAGCTGCAAGAAATCTTTTAAAATTTTCTTTATTAGTTGATAAGCTGTAATAGATCAAACTCCTCCGCTACCGCGAAGCTGTGCTTCGTGGCGTCAAAGATTGGCGGGTAAGAGTAAGCAGTACGAGTAATAAAAGTAAAGAACCAGTTACAGCAATGTAGCGGTTTTTTGTTTTAACGTACAAATTCGTACTATCTGAATTATTTCAGGATATCAATACGAACTATATAAAATACTATCAAGAACATTATTTAAAACGCCCTACTGCTTCTGTCAATATGTAATTAAAATGCTCTGGATCATCTGGGTTTAATTTGAGAATCCCTGTAAATGTAACGACATCATCGGTTTTAAATTTTTGCATCTTTTTAAACTGCACTTCCATTGCTGTTTCGGGACCAGCACCCCCACAAAAAAAGCAAGAAGCCATTGGGTTTTTAGAAATTAAAAACAATTTTCCTTCGGGGTCAACATCCAGAAAATACCCAGAGATGGTTATTTTTTTTCCTTCCAATTGCTTTACAGACTCTTTATAATGTGGATATAAAAAATAGGTATCCCATGCAGGAAAGTATTTTTCGGTAAAAGTAACTTTTGCCAGATGATCCCATGTTATTTTTTCTTGGCAGATCATCGATTGAGAAGATACCAGAAATATTGATATTACAATAATAAGATGTTTAATTCTCATGACTTAAAATTTTTGATATATCCATTTTTGTAATAGGGTACATAGCAAATAGGATAACGATTGATATGACTAGTGCGAGTATCAGAGAAACCTGAATAATATCTATATATAGATGTATGGTAGTTATAGATTGTTTATACTGATTTTCTATAACAGTAAACATGATAGAGAGACCAATTTGTGAACAAAGAATTCCTAACAGAAGCCCTAGAGTAGTAATTAATATCCCCTCATAGCCAACTAATTGTACTAATTGCCATCTAGAAGCACCATAAGTACGCATTAATGCCAATTCATAAGAACGCTCTTTGATAGTTTTATAAAGGTGTATAAAAATACTCAATACAGAAATACCTAATATGATATAAGCAATCCATTGAATAGTTTGAGTACCAATTCCAGTAGTTTGGGTAAGCTTATCCATTTCAAACTTAGGTAAGGCAGCCATGGTTCCTGTAGTATCGTTTATATGTCTGGGTAACATCAATAGAGCTCTTGGATTTCTAAACGATACAAGCAAAGCGGTAACCTCCTTAATATGAGTTTCACCTTTATGTGAGTGGTGTTCCTCTTCATGTAGATTATGATGTTCTTCTTCATATGAGTGGTGTTCCTCTTTATGTGGATCATGATGTTGTTCTTCATGATCAGTATGCCCATCCTCGGTATCCTCATGGTGTAGCATCCATATGGTTTCTAGTGGTGTTGTGATAAGTCGATCAATTACTTTTCCCGTAGATTGATATATCCCTACCACAATCATCATATGCTCCTCATGTTTACCTCCTTCTTGATTTGCCAGAAGCCCATGTGTACCATGAATTTTATCACCCAATGTAAGCTTTGATTGTTCTGCAACCTGACTCCCCAGAACTACTTCCATAGGATTTGTAGCATTTTTACCTTTTTCGAGCGTAGTTTTATAGAGAGAAGCAAAATTTGCTGTAGTACCTATAATTCGGTATCCATTATAATTATCCCCCAGAGATATAGGCACCACCTCTTTTGTCCAAGGATGTTTTTTTAGTTTAGTGTATTCATCATAGGTGATATTTCCTGTAGGATTATCAATATGAAAAACAGAAGAAAGTACGAGTTGCAAAGGACTTCCTTTGGCACCTACTACCATATCGATTCCTGCAAAGTTATTTTGTAATTGATGATCAAGTGCCTTATTAATTTGGCTGATAAAAAGCAATAGCCCTATACTCAGGGCAAGAAGAATACAGCTTAAAGATGTTGACAGCATTTTGGATGTGCTGTTTTTGATGGCTAGAAGAAAAATATTCATAACGTTATAATGGTATCAAAAGCAGCAGTTATACGAGTATCATGAGTAATAATAATCAAGTTACTTTGTGATTGTTTGGCTTGTGACTTCAACAATTCTATAGATTGATTACAGTGATCATCATCTAAGCTAGAAGTAGGTTCATCAGCAAGAATTAATGAAGGAGAATGAATAACAGCACAGGCGATACCTAATCGTTGTAATTGACCAGTACTTAACTCTGTTACCCGATGATTTTTGTGAGTACTGAGATTAAGTTGTTTCAGGATCGTATCTAAATGAGTATACGGTTTCTTTTTTTTTGCTAAATACAGTCTGAGTTTTAAGGTTTCTATTACAGTTAATGAGGGGATAGTATGCATTCTCTGAAAAACAATACCTATGTTTTCTCCCCGAAAACGATCCATTTTACGATTGCTAAGTGACTGCGTAGTTGTATCGTTAATTTTTATGAACCCTGAGTCAGGTTTTAATAACCCTGCCAATAGATGAAGTAATGTAGTTTTACCGATACCTGATTTACCCAAAATTAAAAGCTCCTCTCCTTTGTCAAGAGATATATCTGGAAAACGTAACTGAACGCCACCATTAGGATATGAGAATTGTAAATTTTCTGTAGAAATCACTTTATGAGTTTTAACGCAACAAATTTGCATTAAAATTTAGTATAAAGCATGTTAAAAAAAACATAATTAATGCAGAAGCAAGGTTAAATGTATATTTATATATAGATACAAGGTATTTATTTTGTGAATAAATGAGGGTGTTTTTTTGATATCTTTGATAAGAGTAAAAAAATAAATAAGATTATTGTTTTTATGAATGTAGAATTAAAAGAATATACTCCTCTTTTTTTTGAAGCTCTCAATTCATACCGTCTAGATAAAAAACAATCTGATTTTACAGCAAGTTTAGAGTATTGTTTATATGAGAGGAAAGATTTGGAAAACCCAGAGAAAACATTGGTAGTAATTGTTTTTGAGGAATTACCAGTTGGTTTTTTTGTTTTTGATCAAGGAAATGATAAATACAAACTAACCGATAATCCAAAATCAATATTAATTCGTTCGTTATCAATAAACCCAAAATATCAAGGTAAAGGAATAGGGAAGTATGCAATGCAATTGACAACGCAGTTTATCAAAGATCAGATTCCTCAAATTAATGAGATAGTATTGTCAGTTAATTTTAAAAACAAAAATGCATATTATACCTATCTCAAATCAGGATATATAGACGATAATAAAGTAATCATTGGTATAAAAGGAGAACAATATGTATTGACAAAGAAAATATGATCTTTGTGTGCTAAACAAACATTTATATAGAATTAGACATCAATAAGCTTGGTAGGATTCCGTATACTTTTTTGAAAGCGACTGTAAAATGTTGTGGGTTTTTATAGCCTACCTCATATGAAGTTTCAGAAACAGAAAACCCTTTATATTGTAGCATGTTTTTGGCCTCTTCCATCCTTAAAGCAGTAATATGCTTAAAAATGGTAGTAGAAAATACAACCTTAAAATCATGTTTTAATTTTGAAGTATTGATGCCAAACCCAGTGGCTAGCTTATTTATGGTTAAAGGCTTTTTTAGATTCTTTTTTATGTAATTTTCTATTTCAAGAATTCTTATGTAGTCATTTACAGCTAACTGTTTGTTCTCTTGTGTTGTTTCATCTGTTTTAGCCAGTAAGACAAGTAACAATTCATTTACTTTAGTTACTAAAAAAGGCTTTTTTATACTTTTTTTATAGTTGCAATTTGTAATTTCATGAATACACTTATATAGCTCTGAAGAAATAGGTTTACTTTTTGACCACATCTTAAACGATTGTTTATTTTCAATAGCGTTTCCAAAGAGAGTAAGAGATTCTTTAAAATCATTACCGATTAATCTTTTTAGGTATTGCTCTGTAAACAATATTTCTACTGTTTTTCTACTATCTGTCTCATAGGTTAATGTTCCTTCTACTTTAGGAATATAAAACAAATTATAATGCCCTTTTGGTATATAAACTTCTTTTTCCTGAGGATCTGTAGGAGTGTATAAACTAGAACCTTCAATTTCAAATTGTAATTTAAAAAAAGGAAAGTCATGAAACACACCAATAGTATGATGCTTAGTTTCGATATCCCTCATGATCATTCTGATACCGTCAAAATTAATTTCGGTAAGCATTCCTTTTTCATAACAATTGTCTACCTCAATACTATTTTCAGAATATGTTTCTACCTTAAAATCTTTATTAAACTTTTTAATAAAAACGTTATTTTCAAACATTGCACTTTTGAGTATTGTCTTCACTTTTTTTTCTTTTTGCGTTGTACAAAAACCTTTTTGCGTTAATCGGTAGAAAACCTTTGCGGTTACTTTTGCCAAAAATAACAATTTATAATTAATCTAAATAGGTGAAATATGAAGATTACGAATTTTAATCTGCTTAATTTTTTAACTCTGGTGGTCGTCTTTTGTTGTACGAGTACAGTATTTGGTCAGGATACAGGAGTTATAGAAGGAAAAGTGTATACCAATGATAGCAAACCAGCATCAGGGGTTAATATCTTTATAGAAAATACAAAATTAGGAGGTGTGTCTGACACCAATGGAGAATACAGCATAAAAAACATTCCTCAAGGGGAACAGACTATTGTGTTTTCTGTTGTAGGGTTAAGTAAAAAGAGTGTTACTGTAAATATAACATCGGGTGTAACTATAATGAATGATGTTTTTTTACAAGCGAGTAGTCAAGCACTGGAAGAAGTTGTTTTGAATGTTAAGAAAGAAAATAAATTTGATAGAAAAGAAACTCTGTATGTAGCAAGATTACCTTTGAAAAATATAGAAAACCCACAGGTATATTCAGTAATCACAAAAGATTTATTACAAGAATTACAAGTAAATGATATACAGGGAGCGATACAAAATGCACCTGGAATCAATAATGTAATGCAAGGTATTGGTTCTGGAGGAGTAGGACTTAATTTTATAATGAGAGGTTTTAGTGCAGATATAGCTATGAGAAATGGTGTAGGTACTGCATTTAGAACAGGAACAGATCCTGCAAACTTAGAGCGTATTGAAGTTATCAAAGGGCCTTCAGGAACCTTATTTGGTACAAATATGGTATCTTCTTATGGAGGAGTAGTAAACCGTGTAACCAAAAAAGCATATGCAAACTTTGGAGGGTCTGTAGAATACTCAACAGGAAGTAATAACCTGTCTAGAATTGCTGCAGATTTAAACACTCCATTGAATGAAGAAAAGACTGTACTTTTTAGAGTAAACGCATCTAAACATAATGAGCATAGTTTTCAGGATTACGGGCTGATCAGAAACTTATTTATAGCGCCAACGCTTACTTATAGACCTAATGAAAGATTAGAACTTAATGTAGAAGCAGAATTTTATAAAAATGATGCGCCAAGTACTTATTTTAATGTAGGTAGAGCAGGTGTAAGCAATGCCGATGATTTAAACTACAATTTTGAATATTCATATGGTAGTGATTATTTAAGTAGTACTTCTGAATCATTTAACATTTTTGCAGAAGCAAAATATAAAATTTCAGAAAACTGGACATCACAAACAGTAGTGTCTACATCTAATGTAGATAATAATGCTAATTATTTATTTTTAGATTTTCTAAATAAGAGTGATGCAGAAAGACGTATCATGAATTTAGAAGCTCAGTTTTATACGACACAAGTACAGCAAAATATTACTGGAAAATTTGATATAGGTTTTGTAAAAAACAAAATATTAATCGGAGCAGATTATTACCACTTAAGAACCCCTTTTAGAAGAACTCAATTTGTATATGATACAATAGGATATGCTAATCCACAAGCAGATTTCAACAGAAAGAGATATGATCTTATTCTAGGAGAAACAGAAGCATTTAGAGTAGGGCAAAGAGATCAATCAAGTGTTGGGGCTTATGTTTCTAATGTTGCAGAACTAACAAAAAAACTTTCTGTAATGGCAAGTTTGAGAGTAGATCATTTTAATGATAAAGAAGGAGATTTTGATCAAACAACTTTTTCTCCAAAGTTTGGAGCAGTGTATCAAATTGTAGAAGATAAATTATCTGTTTTTGGTAATTATATGGATGGATTTAGCAATGTATCCCCAGATGTATTATCAGATAGAACAGTACGATTTAATCCTGAACATGCTATTCAAATAGAAGGAGGTATTAAGGCAGAATTATTTGATAACAAGTTAAGCGCAACATTTAGTTACTACAATATTACCGTACGTGATGCCGTAAGATGGATAAGAGGTGATGAGTGGTATAGAATACAAGATGGAGAAAGAGGAAGTAAAGGTTTTGAATTAGAAGTTATAGCAAACCCAATAAAAGGATGGAATATTGTAGCTGGATATGCAAATAATAAAAGTGAATACCTAGAAGGAGATGAATCTATCGTAGGTAATACCCCATTTGCAGCACCAGAAAATACATTAAATTTCTGGACAAGCTATAAATTACCAAAAAGTGTATTAAAAGGACTTGGTTTTGGTTTTGGAGCCAACTATACAGATGAGTCATTCCTAAGTGATGCAAACACTTTTACAGTGCCGAGTTATACAGTGCTTAACAGTGCTTTGTTTTATGATCATAAAGATTTTAGAGTTGGATTAAAATTCAATAATATAACCAATGAGAAGTATTGGGCAAATATGGGAACATACCTACAGCCACAAAGAGAGAATACTGTCATTGCAAGTTTTATGTATAAGTTTTAGTCCTATTTTAACTTTAAAGCTGTGCGTATAGAAATTGAATTTATTTTCTAACAAAGAATAAATGAAAAAGAAACAAAGTATGAGTGCTCTTTTAAAGTTAAAATAGTATAAGTAGTACCCTAAAGTAGAATTGTAATAAAGAAGTGCATGTAAGCAAACCAAGGTTTTCTATGAGTAATGCACATTGTCAAGTCTGGCTTGTCGTAAGAACAAAGTTTATTGCGGCAAGTTTAGATTGACATATTATAGGTTTTTTTGATTCTTAATACAGTTTTTTGTGCAATATCACTACATGCACTTACTTATTATACTCTTTCTAAAAAAAATACCAAAATGAAATTCTTACACAAAACCTTATATATACTTGTTATATGCTTTTATGGCGTACAAGTATTTAGTCAGGACAAAATAGAAATAGGAGAAAAATATACATTATTTTCAAAAACTCTAAACGAAGAAAGAGAGTATTGGGTGTATCTTCCGTCTAATTATAATGATACTATTTACGCTCCAGAGCAATATCCTGTAGCTTATTTTTTAGATGGAGATAGACATTTTCATTCGTTGACAGGGATCCATGATTTTTTAAGTAAAGGGCCATATGCTTCCTTACCACAGATGATTATGGTAGGAGTACTCAATACTGATAGAGCAAGAGATCTGACACCTACTCAGGTTATCAACAAAGATAAGAATATACGTAGCTTTCCTACAAGTGGAGGAAACTTGAAATTTTTATCTTTTTTAGAAAAAGAACTGATTCCTGAAATTCAAAAAAAATATAGAACGAATGAATACCGTACATTGATAGGGCATTCGTTTGGAGGAATTACAGTATTGAATGCACTATTAGAAAAAAGCGACCTTTTTAATGCGTATATGGCAATAGACCCAAGTATTTGGTGGGATGATGCTTATATTTTAAAAAAAGCTAAAGAAAAATTAAAGAGTAATCATTTTAAAGGGAAAACCTTGTACCTAGCTAGAGCTGATAACAAACAGAAGGCAACTAATAAATTTACTAAAATATACCGAAAAGATATTGATGAACACCTGCAGTTAATAACTCAGTTTCATGAAGTATTAAAAAATAATACAGCATCAAAATTACGTTGGGGGTATGGTTTTTATGAAAATGAAGATCATGGTACTATATCACTACCAGCAGAATATCAAGGATTACAGTTTGTTTATGAGGGATATCAAGCTCAGGTAAAAGTAGTTGCCGCAAACCCAGATGTATTATTTACACAATATGAGGAGATGTCAAAAAAAATGGGAACTACAATTCACCCATCAGAAGCCCTCATAGATTGGATTGCTGGATATTGTTTTAAAAGAAAAATGCCAGAGAATGCAATCAAACTCTTAGAAAAGAATATAGAGCTATATCCCAAAAGCAAAAACACATACTTGTCATTAGCAAAAGCCTATATAAAAAATGAAAATAAAAACCAAGCAAAGAAAGTACTAGGCAAAGGGATTGAAGTGATCGATGATTCTACAAAACTGGTAGAGCAATTAAAAATATTAAAATAAAAGTAGTGTGTAGAAAATACTACTTTGTTATAAATATATTTATTTATAATAATTGTTGATTTTTTCTCGGAGAGTGTCTTTTGAAGATGCTTTCTGGGAAATTTAAGAAAGCCCCTGTTATGTAACATTACATAACAGGGGCTTTTTTTGTAGCTGTATATGTCGCTTTTGCATGTAAAAACTATAATAGCTTAACATGCAATGAAAAAAAATGATTTTTTGATATATTTACCAATACAAATGGTAGAAAACCCGATGTAAATGATATAGTTTTACTATTTATAGAGAAAGAAATGATAATAAATACTACTATAATCGTTTCAGGAATCTATTCAGTTTATTAAAATAAATAAAGAATAGGAAAATATCATCTGTAATATAGAGTGATAAATAAAAGATTATAGATAGATGAAAAGTATTACCTATTATATAACCCTTTTTGTAATTAGATTAAAAGGGATAAAAAAAGAGTTTAGTAAAGATCCTATTGATTATATAAAACTACGTAGAGAAGATATTTGTAGTCCTAAATTAAAAGGGGTACAATCTAAGCAGTTTAATATTCTAGATACATTATTAACAGAAGTTAAACCAGCTCAAACCAATGGTTTTTTGCTTTTATTTTGTCATGGAGGCGCTTTTGTTTCTGGACCTAGTAAGCATCATTGGGATTCAATAAAAAAAATCGTTTTAAAAACCTCTTGTAGTGTATGGATGATTGATTACCCCAAAGCACCCGAAAATAAAATAGATGTTATCTCTAAAAATATAGATGCAGTCTACTCAAAAGCTCTAGATGAATTTGATGCAAATAGAATTATACTATTAGGTGATTCGGTAGGAGGAACTTTGGTTACAAATCTTGTTCAAAGAGTCCTGATCAAAGGAATGTCTATTCCTTTAGGATTGATCTTGATATCGCCAGTTATGGATTCAACCATGTCCAATCCAGCAATAGATGATCTAGATAAAGACGATCCAATGTTATCAAAAAAAGGAGTCCTAAGTGCAAAAAAAATGTGTACAATAGCTAATGATTTAAGTGATCCTAGGCTATCCCCTATCAATGGAAGTTTTAAAGGGTTTCCTAACACCTTATTATTTATTGCAGAAAATGATATTACAAAACCAGATCAGGAAAGAGCAGTACAATTAATGAATGACAATAACATTGATGTAACAGTTGTTGTTGGAGACAAAATGCCGCATATCTGGCCATTATTACCCGTAATAAAAGAAGGGAAACACGCGATGTCGGTGGTAATAAGTTATATTCTTCAGAGTATCGATAGAGAAAAATAAAACCCTTAAAAAGATATAATCCTGTTTCTATAGGGTGTATCATGGTTAGTATAATAGAATCTTAAAAGCTGGAATGTTAATTCCCTTTTTTTTATCTTTGGTTAGCAAATTATAAATAATTGTGTGTTTGTTGTGATAAAGCAATTATAACAACCTTGTGGATGTAATAAAGAACAAAACAAGATGAGCAAGATCAAAAAAAGTAATATAAAATACTCTATTTATTGGGTACATAGAGTTTCAGAATATATTAATATAAAATCTCCTTTTTCATAATAGCTTCAATTGGATTGTAGCTACATTTTTCATGCATAATGATATTTTCTATCTATAGAGTATCAAGAAATATACAAAAGAGATATGCTTTTGTATATCATATACGAACTCATTTTTGTTTTTAACCGAAAATGAGAAGAAATTTGAACAGATCAGACACTTTTTGAAATTCATAGCAGGGTTACGGATAAAAAAAGTAACGAAATATGGGTGAATTTCAGTCATTTTTTAGGAAAAAGAAAAAGTAAAAATGAGTTCCATAAGATGTAGAGCCTCTGCAGGTGAGTAGCAATAAAATTTCAAAAAACACACTTCTTATTTAATTGATTACACCGTATTATGAACAGACAAGAACTACTAGAAGCAATAGATAAAAAATATAAAGCTATGGGGCAAGATCCTGATGTGCATTTATCAGGATTATTACATGCCGAACCAATTACATATTGGGATTTTATACAAGTAGACGCTTTATTAGGATTACAAATCCAGAGAACCCAGCTGCCAGATGAAATGGTGTTTATTATGTATCACCAAATTAACGAATTATTGTTTAAAATGATTCTTTGGGAGATCGATCAGATTTCTTATAGTGAAGATATAGAAGTCAAAAAATTTGAGATGCACCTCATGAGAATAAGTAGATACTTTGATATGCTTTCGAATTCATTTGATATAATGGCAGAAGGTATGGAAGTTGATCAATACATGAAGTTTAGAGATACACTTACCCCAGCAAGTGGTTTTCAGTCTGCTCAGTATCGCAAAATAGAAATAGCCTCTACAGAATTGATTAATCTAATAGACTATAGATATAGAAAAACGATAGATAGAAGTAAACCCTATGAGTTTGCCTACAAAAACATGTATTGGCAAGTAGCAGGAGTAGATCATAAAACAGGAAAGAAAAATAAATTAATGATCAATTTTGAAGCAAAATATAAAAAAGAATTGATCCAATGGATGAAAGAATACAACACAATTAATTTATGGACAACATTTAAACAGTTACCCAAAGAAGATCAAAAAAATGTAAAATTAATCAATGCTATGAGGCATTATGACCATACAGTCAATATTAATTGGGTTATGCATCATTATGATGCAGCAGCCAAATATCTGGATCATGGCAAGGTAAATGCAAAAGCAACAGGAGGTAGTGACTGGCATAAATATATGCATCCAAAATATCAGAAACGTATATTTTTTCCTGAGTTATGGAGCGATGAAGAAATAGACAATTGGGGAATTACTAATTTAGATGGATATAAAAAGAAGTAATGATCGATCGTCTATCCATAAAATAAACACATGAAAAAAGTAGTTCCTAAGCAGAACTAAGTTTTTTTAATTCGAATTTAGAGGCATTCAAAAGTTTTTTAAGTGTTCTTTTTTGTAACCTGCAATTACAAGTAGAAATGTCCTCTGTAGTACGATAAATCAAAGATTCACAATATTTAATTCGATTTGAGATAGGGAGTTTTGATATAACATCTTGATACAAGTTGTCAATGTCAATTAATGAGCTTGGGGGAGTTCTCTTAAATAAAAACATGTGATAGGTAATTTTGTACGTATTTGGTTGCTGTTTTTAAATTAAACACTGACTATAGGAGTAAATAATTATCAAATTTCATTCCCAACTCTTATATGAATAGTTAAAGTTATGATAAGAATATATGCCTTGATTAATGGTTTTTTGGGGTGATATAGATAGAATTATTAGATGTTTATAGAGTTCGTATGGATTAGAAATGAGGAGTGTAAGAATGTTAAAAAGATATTTTAATACCTTTTTTATTTCTAAAACGTTATTTTTAAGGAAGTCCTAAAATCTATATTACTTTCTTGAATTATTATATAATAGCTTTACTATTTGAAGAAAACCCTCCAAATACGTTGCTTCAAAATATAATTGGAGTTATTGTTACTATGGGAGTTATTGGCATATGTTTTTATTATGTAATACGATATTTGGAGTCAGTTTATGTAAAATATAAGAAACGTCCTTATTATATTCACTTTTATCCTACTCTCAAAAAATTACCAACCCATTTACAAGCATTTCTCAACGAAAATGATTTTTATAAGGCTCTCGATAAAAAGAGAAAGCGATATTTTGTACATCGAACTGTTAAGTTTCTGGAAACTACAAAATTTGTAGGTAGAGAAGGGCTTGTGGTAGATGATTTTATGCGTATGCAGATAGTGATAATGATTACACAGCTTACTTTTGGGATGCGTCATTACTTGTTAGAGTATCTAAATACTATTGTATTGTATCCAACATCATTTTATTCAATCCTGAATAAAACCGAAAATCTAGGAGAATTTAGTCCTAGATTCAAAGCGCTAGCTTTGTCATGGAAACATTTTCAAAAAGGAAATTTACATCAGGATAAAGGAAAAAATTTAGGAGTACATGAGTTTACTCATGCAATTCACTATAATTCTAATAGAAATAGTAATATAAGTAGTGAAATCTTCTATGATACTTTTTTATTACTAGAACAATACCTCGGAGATCAAGAAATACGCAAAAAAATAGTAGACTCTAAACTGCTAAGAGTATATGCATATACAGATAAATTCGAATTTATAGCTGTATTGGTGGAAGTCTTTATGGAATCACCACAGCAATTAAAGAAACAGTTTCCACAAATATATTACTATGTAGTACAAATGCTAAATTTTAGATATTTTGAAGGTAAATAGAAGGCTGTTATCAAGAAAGAATTATATTTATACCACTTAATCATTATAATTTAGATACATGGAAGAATTTCAACAAATAGCACCTGTTAGTTCATTAACAGACGATAAAAGGGTTGCTTTTTATAAAAAAACATATACGCATCTTGCAATGGCAGTATTGCTTTTTGTAATTGTAGAATGGGTATTTTTTCAAATAGAGCCTATTGTGAATTTTGCATTTTCTATGACTCAAGGATGGAGATGGATGGTGATGTTAGGAGGATTTATGCTAGCCACTAATTATGCAGAAAAAATGGCACATAAAAACCATAATATCAATCAGCAATATTTGGGACTATTATTATATGTAGTAGCAGAAGCTTTTATATTTATTCCACTTATAGGAATTGCTATGATGATAGCACAAGATGGAGGGGCAAATATTTTGTATCAAGCAGCAATTTTGACACTGTCTTTGTTTACAGGCCTTTCTGCTATAGTGTTGATTACCAAAAAAGATTTTTCTTTCTTACGATCTATATTAACCATTGGTTTTTTTATAGCATTAGGACTTATTGTAGCGGGTTGGTTATTTGGATTTAATCTTGGACTATGGTTTAGTGTAGGTATGGTAGTATTGGCATCAGGATCAATTTTATATCAAACTTCTAATATGGTGCATAAATATTCTGAAGATCAATATGTAGGAGCATCCTTAGGGTTGTTTGCCTCATTAATGTTATTATTCTGGTATATATTAAGTATTCTGTCTAGAGAATAGAATGCTAGATAGGTAATGTATAAGAATAAGAGCTAAAAATTTTTAGCTCTTATTTTGAGATGATGTAACTTTTTTAAATCCTTAAAAAAGTTACATCATTTTTTTTTAGATATAGAATTTAGAATTGTTTTAGCATGAATTCTAGAATTTTCTATAAACCAAATATGAGTATCCATGCCTCCGCAGATTACACCAGCCAAATAGAGGTTCTCGATATTGGTTTCCATTGTTTCATTATTATATTGAGGATATAACTTTTGATCGTCAGATAATTGAATGCCTGTTTTTTTTAGAAACTCAAAATTTGGCTTATAACCAGTAAGTGCTAGAACAAAATCATTTTGAATACTAAATTCGCCATCGGGATTACATATCTGAATTGTCTTAGGTAGTATTTTATTAATAGTAACATTGTAAAAAACCTTGATGCTACCTTCTTCAATACGGTTCATGATATCTGGTCTTACCCAATATTTTACACGTTTACCTATTTCAGGTCCACGAATAAGCATCGTTACATCAGCTCCTTTTCTATAGCATTCTAAAGCTGCATCAACAGCAGAATTACTAGCACCAATAACTGCCAGTTTTTGCTTGGCAAAAAAATGAGGATCTTTATAATAATGAGAAACTTTCGGTAAATCTTCTCCAGGTATATCTATCGTATTTGGCAGGTCATAAAACCCTGTTGCAATAATTATATATGAAGATGTATAGTGGCTTTTATCAGTAGTAAGATGAAAAATATCTCCTTCTTTATGTACCGTAACAACCTTTTCAAATAAGTTAATGTTTAAATCATTAGAAGTTACAATTCTACGATAATACTCTAGAGCCTCATTTCGTTTGGGCTTAGCTTCATTACTAATAAATGGGATGTCGTCAATCTCAAGTTTTTCCGAAGACGAAAAAAACTGCATGTTGAGCGGATAATTATATAAAGAATTAGTGATGGTTCCTTTTTCAATAATACAATAGTTGATCCCTTTTTTCTTAGCTTCTAGGCCGCAGGCAATCCCTATTGGTCCACCACCTACTATAATCAGATCTATGTGTTTCATCATAAAAAAATACAAAGGTTTATAATCTTATGTAAAACTAAAGCTTTTTGAGGTTATATATTGTCAGAAGAGTGTAATAGCATTAAATATCATTTTGCTGATTTAAATTTTCTTCAATAAAATAAAAACACCAAGAACTAAATAAGCTTAGTTCTTGGTGCTTTATAAATATTTTATATAAAGATTCTATTTCTTAAGGATTAATGAGCTCCTTTAATTCCTTTATAGTATGAGTGGGATTCTCACTCTTGAAAACAAAACTTCCTGCAACCAATACATCTGCGCCAGCATCGATTAGCTGTTTTGCGTTTTTGTTGGTTACTCCACCATCAATTTCAATTAAGGTGTTTGCTTTATTTTTTGTGATGATTTCTCGTAACTGCTTTACCTTTTTATAGGTGTTCTCAATAAATGATTGTCCTCCAAAACCTGGGTTTACACTCATTATACATACCAGATCAATGTCATTGATGACATCTTCTAGTAGGCTTACATTGGTGTGTGGATTGATTGCTACACCAGCTTTCATTCCTTCTGCTTTGATCGCTTGTAGTGTTCTATGCAGATGCGTACAAGCTTCATAATGTACAGTAAGGATATTACTACCTAAATCAGCAAAAGTTTTGATGTATCGATCTGGGTCTACAATCATAAGATGTACATCAATTGTTTTGGTTGCATGTTTTGCGATATCTCTTAATACAGGCATTCCAAAAGAAATATTAGGAACAAATACACCGTCCATAATATCAATATGAAACCAATCAGCCTCACTTTTGTTAATCATTTCTACATCGCGCTGTAAATTAGCAAAATCAGCTGCTAATACAGAAGGGGCAATACGTTTTGAAGACATAAAATTGTGTTGTTTCGGGCAAAAATACTATTTAAGTTTTAAATTATACAAGTTCTTAAATGGAATTAATTAAACGCTGTTTTGAAAAATTATAAGATCCCATGTTTTATCTATGTAGAGCTACTATTTTGGTAATCAGATGTTATAGGTCTATATACATCTTGTATAAGAGAATTAATAATGAACTATGTGATTTTTATAAATTTCTGAGCTAGATAAGAGATGCTTTTGTAATGTTCGGGATTACTGGTTTCTTTCTTTTTTAGAAATTGTTGTAGCTTACTTTGATCTTCTTTGTCTGATATAACAGTAAATGGGGAATGATATTCTGAGAAAGAGGTGTTGTTCATTTTTTGATCCAGCATCTTAATGATATTGTGGTGTCTGGTGTCCTTTTTTATACGTTCAAACATATTCTTAACGGTATCTTCTTTTCCTTCGAGAATCTGGAAGAAATTTCGATCAGAACAGATTAAAATACCTCCTATTCCAATAGTGTTGTTGTAATGCCCAACATAAGCAGCAAGCTTTTCTATATCAGAATTTGATATGCTTGGACTAGCTGTACTTACATAACTGATTATGTATCTCATAATAAGTCGTTTTAATGTTAGTAGGAGGTGGGTTACTTAAAGATACAAATTTTGTAACACTTTTACTAGAGTTATATGGCTTCTATTAGGATGTTTTTTTAATATTAACACATTGTTTTTTAATTATTTATGGGTTTCCGTAAGAAATGTATGGCTTTCCGTAAAAAAGAAATTCTTTTCTTCTATTATGTAGTTTTTTAAAGAAAATAATAGGAGGAGTGCAAAAAACAAAAAAATCAAATAATCAATATTCATATTGACTATTTGATTTTTATATATAAAAAGAAGTGTAACAGCTATGTTCGTACAATTGTAAACACTTCCTGGCTTTTAAAGAGTTCTTTGTCGTCGTTGGATTTGATATATATAATGCTATTAGTAGCTTCTGAAGGTACATTTACAATCAAAGTAATTGTAACAATACCATTTTCTATTGATTCTTTATAAGAAGCTATAGAGGCTGTTTTAGTACCAAAAAGCACTTTTGGTATTTCAGAGAGGTTTTTTTTGATTATAATTGTTATTTCATCTCCTGGTTTTCCTGTCATAGGGGTGATTGATAATAATTCAGAAAGGGGAGTCTCTTTTACTGTAAAATCTGTGTCACTTTGCGCTTCTTCTTGATTCGCCATTATTTTTATTTTTCCTGTTTTGGCGCCTTGAGGAATATTTGTAGTAATAGTAGTTGTATTATTTCTATTCGTGGCATCCATGCTAATTATTGCAGCTTTTACATCGTTAAAAAATAACGTAGCTTCTTCAATAGACTTATTTACTGTAATTGTTATTTGATCCCCTTCTTGACCCAACATTGGGGTAATAGATGTTATTTGTAAAGAAGAATCGTTATTACCCCTACTATCATCATCATTTGAACATGAAAAAAAAATAGAAATGATTAATAGTGTTAAGATTTGGTGTTTTAATTTTATTATTTTCATTAGTGTTTTTGTTTTATGATATAAAGGAAAAACATACTATGATTTTTTTGTGATTTTTATAATTTCTTTAACGATATTTTTTGTGAAACTGTTAAAAGGTAATTTCTGGTAGTAAACTTTGAGAATAATTATGTTTTTTTGATAGTATTCATAGTTTTATATATGAAAAAACCTCCGGTAATCAGCCGGAGGTCATTCATCAATCAAAAAACGAACAGTTATGTTATAAAACTGTTTGTAGTCGCAATTTAGGAATTTATCCTAAATAAGTCTTTAATATTTTACTTCTAGATGTATGTTTTAATCTTCGAATAGCTTTTTCTTTGATCTGGCGAACACGCTCACGAGTCAAGTCAAAAGTTTCTCCTATCTCTTCAAGAGTCATAGGGTGTTGATCTCCAAGACCAAAGTATAATCGTATTACGTCTGCTTCTCTTGGTGTAAGAGTTTCCAGAGCTCTCTCGATCTCTGTACGTAGTGATTCATGTAATAAAGTTCTATCAGGATTAGGAGATTCCCCAGAATTTAATACATCATATAGGTTTGAGTCTTCTCCTTCAACTAGAGGAGCATCCATACTTACATGACGACCAGAATTCTTCATAGATTCTTTTACATCATTAATGGTCATATCCAGTTCTTTTGCAATTTCTTCGGCACTTGGTGGGCGCTCATGAGATTGCTCTAAGAAAGCATATGTCTTATTGATCTTATTGATCGATCCAATTTTGTTTAATGGCAAACGCACAATACGTGATTGTTCTGCCAAAGCTTGTAGTATAGATTGACGAATCCACCATACAGCATAGGATATAAATTTAAAACCTCTGGTTTCATCAAAACGTTTAGCTGCTTTTATAAGCCCTAGGTTACCTTCATTAATTAAATCTGGAAGGGTTAGTCCTTGATTTTGATATTGTTTTGCAACAGATACCACAAATCTAAGGTTTGCCTTTGTTAATTTTTCAAGGGCTCTCTCATCACCAGCTTTAATTCGTTGCGCTAATTCTACTTCTTCATCCGCAGTAATAAGGTCTACTTTTCCTATCTCTTGCAAATACTTATCCAGCGATGCAGTCTCACGATTCGTTACCTGCTTCGTAATTTTAAGTTGTCTCATCTATGTTCTCCTTGAAGTTTAATTGTGAATATTTAGGGCTTTTTATTTATTATACGTAATATGTTATAGAAATGTTACAAAAACATTGTTTTTTTTTATTCTAAAAAATATTTATATCTATTTAGGTAGTAAATATTGTATGTAATCCTGTTCTTTATTTTGTGCTTAATAAATTATTTTTTAATGTTTAAGAGCGTTGTTTTGAGGATAGATAAAAGAATATTTTGTAAATGATTGATCAAGATTGTTAGTTACGATAAGGTAAAGACGTTTATTAGGAAGTAAAATATAAATAAAAAAGCCCTCAAAATTTTGAGGGCACTGAAAAAGCTTAACTTTTTCAGCAATGACTAGAAAAAGGCGATTAAATAAACATTGATTTTATTTAATCGCTTTTTTCATTTGAAGC
>NZ_OMKE01000036.1 GCF_900299535.1 Aquimarina aquimarini
GGGTAGACCTGTTGTTTTGTATGTGGTTGTGGGTTTATGAAATGGTTCCTAGTGTTTGTAGTAGTTTACTCTTGGTTGTAAATTAACATTTCTTCTGTTTCATTTTCGGGTTCTAAAATTCTATATTCAGAAACCTTTATATCAAAAGCTTCAGGATTTATTAGAGACTCACCATTGACTTTATGCTCATAATTTTCATCTCCCCCTCCTGAATACCATAAATAGCCACTACCCATTCCATTATCGCTTAGAGAAAATTTTGTAATAATTTTTAACTCCCCATCAATTACTTTGATAATAAAAAGATTAAAAACTGTTTTTAGTCTTGGATTAGAGCCTGAAACAAAACACTTAAATAATTTTTCTCCATTTTTTGTATCAAACTCATCTATTCTAAAAAGAAATCTTTTTTTACAAGGAGGAGCTTTTTGTGCTCTTTCATAAAAATCATCCACCATTAACTTGGTTTGAGGAATTAATCCAAATCTATTCTCTAAAGACACTGAAATAAACGAATTCATTTTTTCTAATCTTTTGTTAAACTCATCAATATCAGGCATTCTCCTTGACATAAAAGCATCAACTTCTGCGTCAAAAAACTTATCTAAAAATTTGATTATCTTTTCTTTCATAAATTTTAAAGATTTAATAATTACTGGCGACGTCGAAGTATACTCTGCTTTAACATTTTTGATCAATTGAGTTTACGAAGTGTTATATTTAGTTTGTTTTACCAAAGCTAAGGAATTTTCTGCTTCTATCTAGTGGAGAAAACAAACGGTGTTTCAAAAAAGCACCTCAATAATAACACTTCAAAGCGATTACTTATATAAACATAGAGCATATATAAAGAAAGTCTCGCTAGAGAGAGGTATAAAGTTGTTATTTTTTAAATCATGGGTTTGTGCAACGGTTATCATTGTTATAGCACGTTATTTATTCCAATTCAATAGCTAATAATATTGTTTTCATATCTGCGAGTGATTTTTTGTACGGCCCATCAAAAAAAGTGTATTTTTTAGATCTGAAAATAATTTCATAAGAATTATTTTTCTTTATTATCATAGTGTTTACAGCAGATTTTAGATCTTTTTTGAATTGTATTTTATCCTCATTTTTAAGATACTCTATAAGTATTTTTTTGTGATTTGTATAACTCTGACCATTTATAATATTAGCCAATAGATACATATATGCATCATTTTTCTTTTTTAATTCAAAATACATATCTGATAAATCCATTCTAATTCTTAAACGATCTTTATTCACTGTGGTTCCACTAAAAGAATAGTATGGGAATTTAGCTAAAGCTAATTTTAGATATTCAATTGCTTTAGGGTAGTTTTTAGTAGATATATAAGAGTCTGCCAAGGCATGTGCAGAAAGGTGGCTTATGTTTTTATAACCGTTAATTTCTCTGTCTGATAAATAATATTTGGTTTTATAATTATCTGGAATTTCCGAGATGTACATTATAAAATTTAGCGGTGTTATGTATTTGGAAACGTTATACCTATCGATCTTTTCATTTAAACTGTTTACAATTTTATTATATTTCACATTATACTTAAAAGGTTCTAATTCAGATAATTCTTTAGATTTTTTACGTACTACATCAGTTAAGACATCGTGATATAACCGAAATTCTTCTTGCTCTTTTACTTTTTTTAATCTTATTTTTTCTAATTCAGCGATATATTCTTTTTCTTCAGGGCTGCGCTCTGCTTCCCTCTTTTTCATCTTATTACGAATCCTTTCTCTATCTTTTTTTATTAATTCTGCCCTAGAAGGATAGTAAACATGCTGATCTTTCTTAACAATAAAACAACCCATATTAATAACAGATTGCGGAAGCTCTTTTATTAGGTTTTTTCTAATATCTAAACTACTAAGTTTTAAATTACCTAAGGATTCAGGAATGCTCGTAAGTTTGTTACTTTTAACATTCAAGTTTCTTAAACTTTTCATATCCCCGATAGCCAAAGGTAAATTGGTAAGTTGATTTCTATCTATGCTTAACGATTTTAATTTTTGAAGTTTAGTAATTGTATTAGGTATGCTTTTTAAACTCATACCCCCAACGCTTAGTTTTTCTAAATTAGCTAGCTCTCCAATAGAGGCTGGTAATTCGGTAAGTTTATTGTTATTAAGCCAAAAGAGGGTTAAATTAAATAAATCCCCAATCTCTTCTGGTAATTTTGTCAAGGGATTAGATTGTAATTGTATTGATTTTAGTGTTTTTAAATTTCCAATATCTTTTGAAATAATACTGATTTTATTGTCTGTTAAATCAAATTCTTCTATTTTAGGAAGAGTATAAAAAGATTTAGGTAATTCTGTTATTTGATTTTTTCTTAATTCTAATTTTTTAAGCATTCTTAACTCCCCTATTTTTTTAGGTAGTTTTATAAGTTGATTGTTTGTTAAAACTAATCTTTCTAATTGTTTTAAATTAGAAAAAGATTCGGGCAACATTGTAAGCTCATTGTTTCGAGCATTGATATATTCTAAACTAGTACAGTTACCAATAGATTTAGGTAATTTGCTAATTTTACAAGATTCTATATCTAAGAAACTTAATTTCTTTAAATTTCCTAAACTCTTGGGAAGCTCTGTTAGATCGTTTGCAGATAATATCAACATCGTTATTGCGTCTAAACTTCCTATAGATTGTGGTAATTTATAAATCTGATTTCTTTTGGCACTTAAATACTTTAATGATTTCAAATTCACTATATTTTTGGGCAATTCAGTTAGTTTATTTTGATCTAGAGTGAGCCTTTCAAGATGTTTTAGATTGCCTATAGTTTCTGGTAATTTAGTGAAGTGATTTCTGCTTAAAACTAGAATTCTAAGATTTATTAGTTTGCCTATGCTGCTTGGCAATTCTGTTAAGTTTTGAGACGATAAATTTAAACTCTCAACACTTTCTGGGTTTTGTAATGCTTCTTCTAATGAAGAACTTCTTTTTTGAGCTATAACTATATTTGTTGAAACTAGTAAAAGAAATATATAGTAAAATGTATTTTTCATTTATTTTTTTGTTCAGAATGTATTACATCAATACGTATAAGAGCAGTAGCTTAAATACACCTACTTTCGGATTACAATATACATATTTCAATAAAACAACAGCTCGAGTTTACACCCGAACCGCTATTGCTTTTTCATTCTCTCAAATAACTCTACCTCAGAATCACTCAATTTTGATCTAGGTATTGAAATTCCAAATGGTATTGGTTGATTTAATGTTAACCAAACTAGTTGTTTATTTGTCTCTATCTTTTTAATCCAAGTCCAATCTTTAATTTCAACTAAATCTTTGTTGTTATGATTTACTTTAATTCCTTTTTCACCAAATTCTACAATTGCATCGAAATTTATCTTTTTCGCAAAAGCTTTGGCACTCAAATACTGTAAGGGCCAAAGTATACTATTGACTCCAGCAAAATATAGCATTGCTGATACTATTGAATTCATTTCATTTATAGGTTTCAAAAAGCCAAGAATCAAGACTAATACCACGTATCTCCAAAGTGATTTCTTTATAAAAAAGTAGGTTTTTGCCCTAAGAATATTATCGAAGTTTGAGACTAATCTTTGTTTCACTATTTTTTAATTTCCTATTTATTCTTTTTACAAAACTTTATTCAATCCTTTAAAATAAATATTTCCTCATTTTTTAATGAAATTTTTATTTTTTGAACTGCCTAAACATTTATTAATTTCTTATTTTAATTTTACTATTAATTAGAGTTAACGCCAAAGTAAACTCAACTTTAGCGTTGTTTTGGTAATCAATGGAATTTATGAAATGTTATGTTTAGTTTGTTTTTATTTAGATAATGTTTTCTATCTCCTTTTTTTCAAATAAATAAATCAACTCGTTAAAACTATTACAAATCTTTGTTACATCTTCAAATACAGGTTCTCTTCCGTGAACTATTTCTCCATATTTTTCATTTTCTAAACAAATTGCCAAAAACTGAAATCCATCTTTGACTGACAAAATGATTGGAATATGATTTTTCCAAAAATCCACAATATTTATTAATTCGTCATCATCATCTTCACTCCATTCCAAACTTAATAGCTCAAATTCATTCCATTTAAATTCGTTATCCGATTCTGCGTTGAAATCATTATTTGAGTTAAACCAAATTGTATCAGACATATTAGTTATACTTTCAAAACCTCTCAAAAAAATTAGATATTCAGCAGGTAAGTTTACATAACGCTCCAATATTTTTTTTGAAATTTCAAATTCCTTCAAGTTTTTTACAACTTTAAAACCTCCATTTGTAAGTTTTTTATAAAATTCTAATTTCATTTTATTTGATTTGTTCAAATGACGTACAACATCGAAGTAAACTTAGCTTTAGCATCCGTTGATTAAATCGTTTGTGCAGCGATAGCAAAAGCAACCAATTTGATCAATGGAGTTTACTAAGTACTATATTTAGTTCGTTTTACCAAAGCTAAGGAATTTTCTGTTTTTTTCTAGTGAGACGAATAAAACGGTGTTTCAAAAATGCATCTCAATAATAACACTTCAAAACGGTTACTGGTGTTGTAGGCTATTTCTCTACAGTTCATCAAGTATAGCAGGTATTATTTCTTGAAAAAACACATTATTAAAATATCTACCGCTACAATTTGTTGTAATGCTTATTGAAATGTTCTTTTTAGTATTGTAAAAAGCCATCGATTGATATTTTAATGTACTTCCAAAATGCCCTATATATTCTTGTTCATCATATGTTAGTTTCATAATTCCGTTACCGTATTCCGAAATTATTCCATTTCCGATCGGTATGGTCATTGGCTCCATTGCTATCCAATTCTCCATTTCTGATATAGTGCTTGATTTTAGGATTGATTTATCTCTAAATAATTTAGTTAAAAACTCATCAAGTGTTTTTGTATCGGTATAAGCACCACCATCAAAGCCAAAATATTCTCTCCAATCTGAAACATCTGGGCTTGCCTGTTCTGTTTGCCCGAAAAAAGCCTGTAAACCATTTTCGTCAATTCCCATTTTTATGTCAGAAAGATTGTTTGCACTATAAAAGTTATTAAAAGCAACTTCATAGGATTCGCCGACAATAGTTTCTACAATTTTTTCAAGAAAAAGATAGTTAGTGTTACTGTATGAAAAACTATCGCTATTTTCTGTTGCGCCATTAATAAGTAATATTTTTTCCTCGAATGTCTTTGGTGCATTATTATTCATCACGCTTGTGATCCAACCAGAGTTTTTGGTATAGTCTGATAAGCCACTTGTATGGTTTAATAGATTTTTAACGGTTACGTTTTCAATTCCTGTGATTGGTTGAGTGAGATCTACATAGTCTATAACTTTATCATCTATTTTAAGTTTTTCATCCTCTATGAGTTTAAAAATTAATATAGAAGACAAAAATTTAGTTGTACTTCCTATTCCGTAAATACTTTGTTTTTCAACTTCTTTGTGGTTGTAATTAAAACTTATAACATCTTGTTCTGTGGTAATTGTAAGCTCTAATGACGGGATATTTTTGTCTTTAGCTATTCCAAGAACTTTCTTTTCAATTTTACTCGATAGGTTCAAGGGTTCTTCTGTTTCTTTTTCACAAGAAGTGATTAAAAATAGTTGACTTATTACTATCAATAAATATGCGGTCATTTTATTCAAAGTTCGTTTTTTTTAATTTTTAAACAGTACAACAAAAATTGATCCATTGGCTTAAAAAAATAATAAAGTTTCTTTATATAGCTAATAATTTACAAGGTCGTAGTAAACTCTGCTTTAGCGATTTTGATTAATTGAGTTTACAAAGTCTTATGTTTAGTTTTAAAAAAAAGCTAAGCATCCCCTATAGAGAGGCCTGTAAAACAATGCTTTAAAACATGTTATAGATTATAGCTCTAGCACCTCTGTTTATAGAATATTCCATTTTTCATCATATGCTAATTTATAAATCTCTCTCGTAACAAACATCCGAATTTCGGTGAGTAATTCAACATTTTCTTTGTTCAAGTTATCTTTGAACTCGTTTTCATATTTACTTTGATAATTAGCAAAACTTTCAGCAATAAACTGGTCTCTAATAGAAGTCAATTCCTCAAATCCAATTTGGTCTAATCCTTTTATTCTTTTCAAATAATTCTCTTTGATAGAATATTGTATTCTGTTTAGTACTTTAATTAATTTTTCTTTATTCATTTTATATGTTTTATAACTTCAAAATTAGACTAAACATATATCAGATGAAAAAGTATTATTTTTTTTGCTAGTTTGACTTGTTTTAAAGGCATTTTAAGAGGCTTTTAATAGTCAGTGTCGGATTCCTTTATCATTTTATGGTTTTACATTTGGTATTAAGAAAACTTCAACATTCTGTATTGTTATTTATTCATAGTTCTCAACCTGCCTAGAAGCGAAAAATACAGTGATCAGCACAAAAAAAAGAGCACTCAATGAGCGCTCTTTTTACTAGGTTATTAGTATATAAATTATCCTAATGCTTGTGCTAAATCTGCTACCAGATCTTCTGCATCCTCGACCCCAATACTTAATCGTATTAAGGAATCAAGTATTCCTATTTCTTCTCTTTCACATTTAGGAATAGCAATATGTGTCATGGTGGCTGGGTGTTCTGCCAAACTCTCTATACCACCCAGAGATTCTGCTAGTGTAAAAAGTTTTAATCTTTCTACAATCTTGATTGCGGCATCATCACAGGTACTCCCTTTTGTTACAAAAGAAATCATGCCTCCAAAACCATTCATCTGCTCTACTGCTATATGATGATTGGGGTGATCCTCAAAACCAGGCCAATATACTTTCTCAACTTTTGGGTGGTTTCTTAAAAAATTGGCTACTATTTCTCCGTTTTCACAATGACGTTGCATACGAATATGTAAGGTTTTTATGCCTCGTAATACCAAAAAGCTATCTTGTGGCCCACATACCGCTCCTGTTGCATTTTGTATGTAGTATAATTGTTTTGCCAGTTCCTCATTCTTTACTACCAAAGCCCCTACGACTACATCACTATGGCCGCCTAGGTATTTGGTGGCACTATGCATTACAATATCAGCCCCCAGATCTAGGGGCCTTTGCAGGTATGGCGTTGCAAAAGTATTATCTACCGCCAATAAGGCATTATATTTCTTAACTACCTTTGATACAGCTTTGATATCAATAATATTAAGCATAGGATTGGTTGGTGATTCGATCCAAACTAACTTTGTATTCTCATTAAAATGTTTTTCTATTTCATTTGCATTTTCCATACAGATGAAGTGAAATTTTATTCCATACACTTCAAAAATCTTGGTAAATGTTCTTAATGTTCCACTATATATATCATTGGTTGCTATCACCTCATCTCCTGGTCGTAGTATTTTCATCACTGCATCTATCGCGGCTAATCCAGATCCAAAGGCTAATCCAAATTTTCCGTTTTCGATACTGGCAAAAGAATCTTCTAGTGCTTTACGGGTAGGGTTAAGAGTTCTACTATAATCATATCCTTTGTTCTTACCTGGTGACATTTGTGCAAAGGTTGATGTCTGGTATATTGGTGTCATAACTGCTCCATATGCAGGGTCATATTGTTGGCCACCATGTATTGTTTTGGTATTAAATTTCATGAGTGTATCTAATTATTAATTCTTTTATGTGTAATAAAAGATGGTTTATTATTTTTTTGTGTGATTCTATTTTTATGGGTACAGGTATCGTATATGTGGTATCCATACTCTTTTCTGGTTTTATATCAGGAGATATTCTCTTACTCAAAAAGTTCTAATATCTGCTGATATTACTTTTTAAAGAATACGTAGCTCCCTCTCTTATACAAAGGGTCTTCTGTTTTTGAGATGAATTCCTATTAAATGATATTGGTTTCTAGTTTTAAGGATTTTAATCGTTTGAATTCTATCAATACCAATATCATGGTATAAGCGACAATAACAGTATCAATCAATGCGGTTCCCCAGTATATCGATGATGTTCCGTAAATAGAAGGTAAAATAAGCATCAAAGGCACATAAAAAATTAACTGCCTTACCAAACCAATAATCGCTGCAGGTTTTCCTTTGTTTATAGCAGAAAAGAAGGTCATTCCATTAAAAACAATGGGTAAAACAGGAAGTATCGAGATAAACATTCTAAAATTCCATATACTATCACTACTCAAACTACCTGCTTCTAACATCGTAGCAAGAATAAATTGTGGTGCTATCATCATGCATCCCCATAGCGGTAGGATAATTAAGGTTCCTGTGATTGAAAAAACCCAAAAACTCTGAATAACTCTCTTGTATTTTTTTCCTCCATAATTTATACCTACTACGGGTTGTAGTGCTCTCATTAATCCATAGATTGGTGTCAAAATAAAGCTTAAAACCCTGAATGCCACTCCGTAAAAAGCTACTTCAAACACCGATCCGTGATTGGCTATTGCATTAAATATTACTACTGCTTGCACAATGGTCATAAACATCATTATCAATGAGGGAAGCCCCATAGACACAATGGATTTGATGATCTCTTTATCCCAATAAAAAGTATTGGGTAAGGATAAAAACGAGGTTTTTTTGCTATTAAAATATAGATATCCTAGTATTGAATATACCAGCATTCCAATATTAGAGGCCCACGAGGCTCCTGCTACCCCACAGTCCATTACCACAATCAGTACATAGTTGAATATGATATTTACAATCAATCCAATCCCCATCACCAGCGCTGCTTTTTTCATCTTACCTTCTGCACGAACTACCATATTAGAGGCGAGCCCATAAATCCAAAAAAATGCTCCAAATACACTGATTCTAAAATAGGTTACTCCTAGTTCTAGTGGTTCTCCTGATCCTCCCATCATCTTTACCAAAGGTTCTGCAAAAATCAAGGCTAAAATCATATAGATTACAGTGCATAGAATATTCAGTGAATTAAAATTCCCTAAAAGACGTTGCTGTTCTTCTACATCATTGGCTCCCAAAGCAATGCTTAGTAAAGATCCTGCTCCTGTTCCTATCAATGACCCTATTCCTAATACAAAAGATGCCAAAGGATAGGCTATAGATACTCCTGCTAATGCATTTTCTCCTATAAAAGCACCTACAAAAACGGCGTCTAATAATGTATTGAAACCATATAAGACCATTGCTATAATGGCTGGCCAAGAGAGTTTCCACATGACGGGCCACATATTTGATGTGAGAATGAATTGTTTCTGTACCTGATCATTCATTATTCTTAAAATTTAATTTGACTATTCATAATTATTTCTGTTACTGACTTATATAATCAACACATACCTTTTTATAAAATTTGTAAAAAGGACATGTACTAATTCTATGCTTCATTCATGACTTTCTGATCTTGAAGAAGTGGTGCTGTAATAAGCTCTATTAGATATTCTAGATGTGGTCGTTCTATACATGTAAAATGATCTCCTTGAATATCCATTACGGTAAATTCTCCTAGGCAGGCTTCTCGCCAGTATTCGATTGTTTTTTGTGCGGTTCCTGGTAAAAATTCAGATTGCCCTGTAGCGTTTAAGAATCGTATATCACCGATATACGGGAGTGGTGTAATATAGGATGCTATATAACTTTGTCTATACATTTTATACAGGCCTTCTGCCATCTCTACCTCCATCACATCTCCTGTCTCTTTATAAACAGCATCTACATATGCATTGAAACGGGTTCTAAGATCATAGGTTGATAACTTCTGAAATAATGTACTTACCGCTTCTAGCCCCTTATCTCCTGATACTTCTTTTGGTGCTCCTTCTGGGATAACTCCGTTATTTTTTTCAATAATTTGCATAAAGGCTCTTGCCATATCCATATAATCAACGGCTCCGAAACCTGCTTGTTCTAAGGAAACTCCTAGATTAGGAACGAATAATGATTCTATGACTAAATCATCTTTTACATCAATATTAACTGGGTGACTGTCTACCAAAACCAAGTCTACAACCTCTATATCTCTTTCTATTAAACGCCTAGCAACTTCTACTGCTATTTGACCTCCCATGCAATATCCTATCAACTGCATTTTCTTATGTCCCGTTTCTATCAATCGTTCTGCATAGTCTTCTGCTATCAATTCTATCAATTCTGATGCTTCAAGATTACAATACACTTCTGTATCCTTGACAGTAATCGCCATGATAGGTCCTAGGTCTTGTTTCATAAGCTCATCTAGTAACTGTAGCAGATAGTTCATGGTTCCTACTCCTGCATGAAAAACTACTCTAAGAGGACCGTTTTTACTTTCTCCATAAGGTGTTAGTACTCCATTACTGTTTGAAGAAGTTATTCCGTTTTCAGGATTAGATGCTGTTGTTTCTTGATCTAAGTTTTTAGATTTTTCTCGTATAAACTCTGATAATGCTGCTATAGTAGGATAGTTAAGCATCTGTCTTAAAATTGCATCATAGGGAATATGAACTGGTGTTTCTTCTTTGGCTAGACCATCTCTAAGCTTTCCTGCTACTTGTGCCATTATCAAAGAATCTGCTCCCAGATCATAAAAATTTTGTGACCTTCCTATTCCTGAAATATTGAGCGCTGTTGCTAATTGCTGTGATAATTTTGTCTCGAGCTCATCCATCACCGAGTCTGAGCTACCAAATTGTGTACCTCCCATTACAACCTGGGGCCTCCATTTTGCAATTGTTTTGCGATCAACTTTACCATTTCTTGTGATTGGTAATGCGTCTACAATTTGCAAATGACTAGGAATCATATATTCTGGTACAAGTTTCATTAGAAAACCAGATAACTCTGATGTACTTACATAAGATTGATTTTGTTTGAATTGAGTTATATATAATTGATTTTCTAAAATTTCTAGCTTTGTTTCTGTATGTATGGTAGAACGTATATTTTCTGTGCTGTTATGTAGCAACCAACCACTAGGACGACATACTTCTTTTATAGCGATTATCTCCTCTTCTTTTTCTAGCTTCTTTGTGGTTATAACAACATCAAATTCATTAGGTTCCAGCCCTTGAGTTCTGTAATCAATCTTACTATCAAAAACACCAAAACATATATTCTCGTATTCTTTATAACTTGAGGATAATTCGCTTATGATTGCTTTATCTGTATGCGTGTATACATACTCTATTGACTTATCTTGTAGTTGTTCTATGATTGTATCTACTTGTTCTTTTTCTGTATCTCCTAATTGTAAAACTCTGAGAGGTTGTTTGCCTGTATGATTTTCATGTATTGTATTAAGGGTTACGCCTATGTATGCGTCAACTTCAAGCGCTTTGCTATTCTTGATATCTACTTCTATATCTTTCAAGATTCTTTGAGCTTTCTCTTGATCTTGTTCTAGAGCGACTTTATCTTTCTGATTTAGTTCTATAACTCCTAATAAGGCTTTTTCTTCTACAGAGCCATCAACCACTACTCCTACTGCATTGACAAGAGAATGTTTTAATAGGGCTGATTCTATTTCTCCTAATTCTATTCTATGTCCTCTGATTTTTACCTGATTGTCTTCTCTACCCAAGAATTCTATTTCTCCTCCTGGAGTATAGCGCCCTAAATCTCCTGTACGATACAATCGTTGTCCATCTAATGGGTGCTTAAAGAATGATTTTTCTGTTAATTCAACTTCGTTTAGATATCCATCGGCTAATCCGTCTCCTGTGATATATAATTCTCCAATCGCCCAAACGGGGCAATCTCTATACTCACTATCCAATACTCTAAATCCTTGATTTGCCAAAGGCCTACCATAAGGAATGCTACTCCAATCTGACTCTAATCCCTTATATACGTGATGAATTGACCAAATGGATGCTTCTGTTGCTCCACCAAGACTAATTAATTGTACTTGTGGCAATTGCTTTGCCAAAATATCTGGCAGAGTAAGAGGAATCCAATCTCCGGAGAGTAATGCTAGTCTAAAGGCTGGTATTTTGATAGTGGTTTCTGTAGCCAAATAGGTATTCAACATTTGCATGAGTGCTGGCACTGTATTCCAGATCGTAATCTCATGCTTTTGTAGTAATTCTACCCAATGAGATGGGTCTGTTTGCCGTTCTTGATCTGGGTATATGATTGCTCCTCCTACAGAGAGTAATCCAAAAATATCAAATACCGATAAATCAAATCCTAATTGTGCCAGTGCCAATACTCTGTCTTTATCATTTACAGAAAAGCGCTTGTTGATATCTATAATGGTATTTACCGCCGCAATATGATTAATCACAACTCCTTTTGGTTGTCCTGTAGATCCCGAAGTATAAATTACATATGCTGGTAAATTTGGGTCTGCATCTGTTTTTAAGGTGATCTCTGTTTTTGGTGTTACTTGATCTACTACAATTACTTGAATATGATCTGGCCAATGGGTTGTATTATTGGTATCGGTAATCACAAAACGAATATCTGCATGTTTGAGCATTGTATGTATTCTCTCTTCTGGTTGAAATACATCTATAGGTACATATACTCCTGCACTTGATAGGGTAGCTAATACAGCGATAACTTGATTGGCTCCTTTATGCATAGAGATAGCCACTTTATCTTGTGGTTTGCACCCTAATTTGTCTAATGCATCTGCTACTGCACTGGCTTTTTGTCCTATTTCTTTATAAGTGGTTTGTCCTTTTGTATCAACAACAGCAATAGCATCGGGTGTTGTATTTATCTGCTCTATTATTTGTTCATGAAGTACATGAGTGGGTAATGGTGCATCTGTTGCGTTGATAAGGTGTCTTTCTTTTTGTTGCCAATCTGGTAAACCGACTACACTATCATTCTGCCACGTTGTATCATCTATTACCAAATTCTGTAATAGTAATTCAAAGGCTTTAAACATATCATCTGC
Source organism: Aquimarina aquimarini (assembly GCF_900299535.1). Classification (GTDB taxonomy): domain Bacteria; phylum Bacteroidota; class Bacteroidia; order Flavobacteriales; family Flavobacteriaceae; genus Aquimarina; species Aquimarina aquimarini. The sequence continues at coordinate 12,857 of NZ_OMKE01000036.1, forward strand.
CATCTGATCAGGAAAAACATCTTCTCTGATATCCCAATTGATATGTAATCCATCTTGCGTATCCATCGCCTGACAATCAATAAAAACTTGTGGAGTCTGACTAATTCCAAACTCTCCTAGTTTTCCTTTTTTCTTATTTGCTTCGCTAGAATTGGTTAATCCAATCGCACTGGTAAATACAAAGGGCATAAGGGCACTATCTCTACCGTATTGTCGTGTAATTTCTCTCATTACTTCTACACCAGAAAACAGGCGGTGATCCAAATCATCAAACAGTTGATTGTTTAAGGTTTTTGCTCGATCAATAAATGATTGTTTATCAGACCAGTTTACTTCTAGTAAGCTTACAGAGGTAAAATCACCTACTATAGAATTTACTTCTTCATGTAGTGGTAGTCTGTTTAATACCGTAAGGTTTAAACAGAACTTGTTATTGCGACTCCATCGTTCTATCACTGCCGCATAGGCTGTCATAACAATGGTTGTTGGTGTTAATCCTAATTGCTGACTTTGCTCTTTTATGCGACTCCATATAGTAGTGTCCAGTTTTATAAAACGACGTGTAAATCGTCCTTTTCCCGAGGGTTTATGTGTTCTTGATAATGGTAGGTCTGGTGCTCCCGGTAGGCTATGAATCCTATCCATCCAGTACTGCTTATCTTTTACATAAGCTGTTGTTTCTCTCATTCCTCTTTCTGCAATCAAATAATCTCTAAAACTAAGAGTGAGTTCTGGTAATGGGGTTTCTATAGATTCATAAAGGGCTTCAAATTCTGATAATAATAACCAGATACTTGCCCAATCTGCAATCAAAAACTCCATAGAGAAATGAAGAATCGAATTTTCTGGGGTTTGAGTCACTCCTATGCCAAACAATGGCCATTTGCTGGTATCATAAACACGATGCCCCATATCTTCACGAATTTCACTCAATACAGCAGTTGCTTCTTTTTCTTCTTTGGTGCTAACATCATTGAATGCTACTATCAATTCTGGAGTGTTCTCCATCACACACTGATACCCATTATTATCTATTGTAGACCTCAGCATCTCATGTCTTGAGATAAGCTTATTCCAAACCTCTTGTACTCGTTTATGTACCAGCTTATCGTATTGTAATTCTAAATAAATATGACATGCTACCCCACCATAATCAAATACCTCATTACGCCCTAACAAATACGCTGACTGTACGTCTGTCAACGGAAAAGGGGCAAATCGATCATCTGGGTTTGCGACTACCGCTACTGATTTACTTTCTACTTTTAGTTGTTTTATAATAGCTAGTTTATGCTTTTTCAGTTCTTCAAGATCGGCTGGTTTAAGAACTCCTTGGGGTGCTTTGTATCGTAATTTTCCATTTTCTTCCCAAAGTTTGATTCCGTCTTTTCTAAGTCTTACTAATAAATCTATATAGGTGGTGGTATCTGCTAACATATCTTTAAATTCTAAATTTTATTTTTGTTGGTTATTACGATGCTGTAAATGTTGCGCCATGTAAATAATCAGGATTCAAATCTAATTTCAGTCCAGATAACCCTACATCAAAAACTCTTGTTTGTGAGCTTGGTACTGTTTTTATGTATTTATCTTCTTTTATAAATTCCTGAAATTGATCTATATATGCTGAATCCATATCTAGTTTTACCCATGCTATTTTGGTTGCCCCATTTGCATGTTTTATTCCTTCTGGTTTCTGCGGAGTTTCATATCCTGAAAAAACGAAAGGAAAACCGTCTGGGTTAGGGCAAAAGACTTTGTATTTCACCTTTTCTCCTTCTGGGTTTATTCTTTTGTTACGAATAATCCGAGAGGCGGAAATACCAGATTTATTCATTTCATTTTTTATGGTTTTGATATCCAATGGATATTCTGGTACGCTTTTGCCTGTATTTTCTATATACTCTTGAGGTTCTAGAGCCAGATCACACCATCCTTCTGTCGTTTTTGACCATTGTTGCCATCGTTGCCCAGCTGAACGCCCATAAAATAGATGTAAAGGGTATTTTAAAAATTCAAATTTTTTGGGTAACTGAAAAAACTCTATGTATGGTCCTTCATCAAACCATAAAAATGCATTGTGTGCCTTTTCTGGGGTACTCCCCCATACTGGCGAAAACCCTAAGGATTTATAGTCTTCTACAACTTGTTGTATATTATCTACTTTATATACTATATGACTGCATTTCAACATATCTTATTTTTTTACAATGAATAATTTTTGCTCAAAAGGTGTCAATGGGTTTTCTTCTTCTGGCAATACCACTACTTCTTGAGCCCCTGCTTTATTGAATGCATTACTCCATTGAGAGGGTGTAAAAAAGGTAGTTTTATCTTCTTTTCGTTCATCTTCTGGAGTAGTCATCATAAAGGCTTGTGAAATCAGTATTTCTAAAAATTCTCTGGTTGGCTCTGTTATCAATAACCAGCCTCCTTCTGTCAAAGAACTCATCATTTGGGTAATGACCCTGTCTGTATTTTCTGCATTATTAAGAACTCCTGCGGCAATAATAATATCAAAACCTTCTGCTGGTATTTGTTGTGATACAAAGTCTTGATCTATATCCAAAACCTGAAAATCTATCCACGAATAGTCTTTGAGTAGTTGTCTTGCATTATTCAAGAAAAAACTTGAGAGATCTGTAAACAGATATTCTACTTCTATATCTTTTATGATCGTTTCTTGTAGTTTTGGAGCTACAGATACTGTGGTTGCACCAGTTCCTGCGCCTATCTCTAATATTTTTATTTTTCTTAGAGAGGGGGTATTTGACATCTTGTATTTTGCTATTCTATGCACTGCTTCTGATACTGATTGATTGAGGTATTTAGCGGTAATAGTATCTCTATACAGTGAGTTGGCAATATCTAAGCGCCCTTCTGGAAATAGTAATAGTGCGGCTTGTTGGGTATCACTCATTAATTCTGGTAACTGCTCTGCATTTGCTACCAAATATTCCATCGTTATTGGATCTCCTAATTTATGATCCCAAGCGTCTTTGACAAATCCCCAACTTTGATTAAAAACATCGGTAGTGATTACTTCATCTCCGTTTGCAAAACCTGTGTCTAGCTTATCGAGATATCCTCTCTTTGCCAAGATATCCAGCCAATAAGCTATCAACCCTTTATGTTTTGGGGAAATATTGGCTACCGATACAATATCTGATAATGTATATTCTTCGTTTTTATGGGTCAACACTCCTTGTTTTTGTAATGAGAATAACATAGAATGCAGTACTGCTTTGTCTAAGGTGTCTACAAAATCTTTGATTTGTTCTGTGGTTACGTTTTTTATAATAGTGTCTGATACTTCTGTGCAGGAGTAAATATCTTTTTCACTATATACCTTTGGTTCTCCTATTTCTTGCAGTAACTCTTGGGTTGCTGGTGTTTGTCGAGCAACTTTTTGTAATATTTCGACAGGTAAGGGCTGATGATTTATCCCAGATGACAAAGAAGGGTAGCCTAAGGCATTGGTAAGGTCTTGCCATTGTCTAGAAACTAATAATTCATTTTGTGATCTGGCTTGCCCCCCTTTGTTTGTTTCTATACTTTCTTTTATAGACAGTAAATCTTGTCCTATTGCATAGGGCCATTGTTTGGATAGTATTTCTTTATAATTTGCTGGGGAGTACTCGCCTAATACTTGTGTACTGTTTTCTAAAAGGTACTTGGCTCCTGATCCTGATAGGGCGTTCATACTACTTACATTTTCAGGAAAATGTAATCTTGGGTGCCATACTACAGGGCCATGTGTATCACTCAAAGAAAGGCTTCCTCCTTCTACTCCAATTGTTATTTTGTGTAATAGATGAAGGTGATTATCTGGATCATCTGGGTTTACCTCATTATGAGCTCTAAGGATTATAGGTGTTTTACCTATACTTCCTGTTAATACTGTAAATGGCCCTTCTGTCTTGGTCACATGATCAATTTTCCATGGTCTAGTGTTTGGTAACGCTTCTGATAATATATGCATTAACGGGTAGGATACTTGTGATGCATATGCTACTTCTATATAGGATGCTTTTTGTTCTTTTAATACTGCTTTTGAACAATTTATAAAGCGTCTTACTTCTGGTAAATGCACATATAAATCTCCTGTTTGAAATCGTACATTATTTTTTTGTGCAGCTCGCAGACATATTGCCAAATCTTTATAATGTACAGGGTGTTCCTGTAATACATGAATTCCTTTTTCTAAAAACTGAAGAGATAGTTCTGTTCCATTACCTCCCATTACTCCTGACCTGAGAACAACACAGGCTAGATCTACATCTTCTGGCAATTGATCTACAGATGTAAATAAGGGAATTTCATATGCTGCTGCACATTTTGTAGAGCGCTCACTTCCTTGAGACAGCAAACCAACTATCTCAAACTGATTTTCTAATTTCTTTAAAGATTCAAGGTAAAATTGTCCGAATGTAGAACCACAGACTACAGTTTTTAATCTTTTAGGTTTCATCTATATTTTATTTATTTTAAGAGGTCAGATTGTGTTTTCTAATAATTTTATTGATAGTATATCAACCGATACATTTATACATTGAAACTATCGTAATGAGGTGCTTTTTTCTTTGTTTACATAAACAAAAAATTATCTTTTTTTTATTACCTTAATTTTAGGTTATAGCTAGTATTTTTATCACGGCTTGTTTTAAATTTCGCCTTCTACTTCTTCTAATAATGCAACAATCGAGGTGTCTACTATTTTGAATTCTGTTACGACTCCTGATGTCATTAATCGATCTATAATTTTTTCTGGATTTGGTAATTCTGAGGCTGGCCCTATTCCAGAAGGAACTTTATCTTCAAGTACAGAAATACAGATCAATGCAGTTATTGTTCCTGTCAATACTGACATAGCATCCATTTGTAAAATGGCTGTTCGTGTTATTGAATTTTCATTTTTTTGTCCATCTAATTGTACTATCAAATTAAAATAGGTTTGCCTACCTATCAAATCCAAATCTGCCGCCAAGCATAATCGTTCTACTGCACCTTTTGGATCGGTTTCAAATTGTGATCGAACAACGTTTAAGGCTTCTGGAACATGAGTTCCATCTATTACCAAATTCCAATCACCATTAATAAGATTTAATTGTTGGGCAACGTATAGGGATTCATTGTCAAAAAAAGGAAAAACAGCTACTTCTCTAGGAAAAAATGGGATTGTTGTTGCTGATTGCCTTTTTAATACCGAGGATTTCTTTTTTCTATCCCTCCATGCGGCTAATGGTTCATTGGTTTCCTCTAAAACACCGACTAAATAATCTTCGGCTCCAGAGGTTGTAAATCGATCTAGGGCTCCTGTATACATCACTAAAGAGTTTACTGTATCAAACTCTTGTGCTAGCCATTGTGGCAAAATACCTGTAAGACCAGGAGTGGTTCCTGCTCCATACCTAATAGAAACTTCTGTTTCTATTGAGCTCATCTTTTCTAATGCTTGATCTATACCTGCATCGATATGATGGCAATGATTCGATATACATAGTTTTGCGACTCTACTTGATACTTTATGAGATGGGCCTACACAGTTTACCAAGACAGTACAACCTTGTATAAAAACTTCTAATCCCTTATCATCTTCTACATTTACAGATTCCCAAGTAACATCAGGAAATTCTTTACTAAATTTTTCTTGTGCTTTTTTGGGGTTTCTACCACCAATTTTTATAGGTAATTTATTCCATTTTGCCAGTTGTCTAGTGGCATGGATTCCTACTTCGCCATATCCTCCTAAAATCCCTATCATATCTCTCCCTCCTCCATTAGTTCTAAACTTTCTTCGAGTATGTTACATTTTTCTTCTACTACCGCTGCAACATCTATGAGAGTAGGAGATTCAAATATTTGCCGTAATGATAGTTCTATTTCGTAACGTTCTTTTACTATGGCCAAGAAGCGAGTTCCTAATAGGCTGTCTCCTCCAATCTGAAAAAAACTGTGATGTCTGCTGATGATATCTATATGCAATAGTTCTTTCCATATATCTGCAATCTCTTGCTCTATTCCTTTATGTGGTTTCTCTATCTGTATAGATGATGCTTCCTGAAAGTCAAAATGTTCCGTAATTGCATCTCGATTTACTTTTCCGTTCTTACTTAATGGGAACCAAGGTAATACAGCAATTTTTTCAGGTACCATATGATTTGGTAAATGCTGAGAAACATGATTGATGAGTTCTTCTGTATCAATTTTTATCCTTTCTGCTGGGCAATCTGCTTCTATAAGTTCTGTAAAAGATTTACCGATTGCATTACAATGAATTTTATTATACCCATATCTTGAAAAGATTTGCATCCATTCTTTTCCTGTAAGCATGGGGCTATATTTTACTCTTCTTTCATGATCAAAATCTACATATCCTTTATCTAGCACAGCCGAGGTTACTATTGCTACTGGACTAAGCTCTGCATGTTCTAATGCTATTATTTTTCCTTGATCTGCTACTAATAATGAGGCCAAGGCAACACCCTCTTCTGGGTTTTTATACCTGTGTAAGGTATTAATTGCTAATACTACATCAAATTTATATTGTATTGGTTCTGGTATTCTATTTTCTGGTATTCTATAGCAAGATGCATACTCTGAGAATGGTTCTAAGTTCTTTCTTGCTACCTCGAGCATAGAGGGTGCAGATTCAAGAAGTGTGCAACTAATTTCTGATGCTGATGATATTTTTAATAACCTAGCTGTCATTATACCCGTTCTCCCGCCTAGAACTGCTACTTCGATAGGCCTGCCTTTTTCTTTGGCCAGATTACTGATCTTTATAGCAATTTCCTGAATCCCCCATAAGGTTCCTGAATCTTTTGCGGATAAGTTTTCGGGGGATAGTATGGGGTCATCTAGTAATATTGTAGGTGCCAGATTTCCTGAAATAATTTTATAATAATCTGGTATACTTTCTAGTAAGTGTTTTTGCACTCGTTGTAAGAATACATGTTCTTTTGTCTCTATTTCATGTATTGGCAATGCTGTTTTTGTTGCTTGTAATGCTTCAAAAACTTCTTGAAACCTCTCTCCGCTACAATATATGTTTTCTTTATGGATCAACACTTTTCTGCTTATCAACCATTGTATCCAAATTTGTAGTATCGCTTGGTTATCTTCTGATACTTCTAACTGGGTTATTGGGTCCCATGTGGTGTCTTTATAATAATGTAGTTGTTCTAGCTGTAGTAGTTCGAATAATACATATTCTATAGATATTGCTTGTTCTTCTCGAGATGTCTCTCTATATAATTGTATTTCTTTTGATATTGTGGGCAAGGGACTTTTGCTCTTATTCTTTGTTCTTTCTGGCACTACTGCGGCTACAAGATGTTGTGCTCCTTCTGTAGATGAGATTGTGGCAACTGCTTGCCCTATCCCTTCTGATTTTTTTAATATGGTTTCTATCTCCCCTAGTTCTATTCTATATCCTCTTAATTTTACCTGATGGTCTTTTCTACCAAGGAACTCTAGTGTACCATCTGCCCAATATCGCCCAAGATCTCCTGTGCGATACCAACGTTGGTTATCTATCGTTATAAATTTTTCTGCGGTTAATTTAGATTGTCCTAGATATCCTTTTGCTACGCCAGTTCCTCCTATCCATAATTCTCCTGCAACCATATCAGGGCAATCCCGCCCAAATCTATCTACTACTCTAAAACACTGATTTTCTAATGGTTTTCCATAAGGAATAGAACTCCATTTTGGATCTACATGTGTTACTTCATGAAAATTAGACCATATAGATGCTTCTGTTGCTCCTCCTAATGCTACCAACGAGGAATTTGTTGATACATTTTGTAATCGGTGTAAAAGGTCTAACCCTACCCAATCTCCTGACACCATCGCTAGTCTGATAGAATTAAGACTTTCTTTTTCTGTTGCTGTTATGAGTAGCATATCTAATAATGCTGGTACAGAGTTCCATACTGTAATTCCTGTTTTTTGAATAAGTTGAACCCAAACAGAGGCTTCTCTTCTTATTTTCTCATTGAGTAAAACAATTGCTCCTCCTACAGATAATAAACCAAAAATATCGTATACAGATAAGTCAAAGTCTAAGGCTGATAATGCTAGTATTTTATCATTTTCTGTTACCGAAAACCTTTTATTTATATCCTGAATTGTATTGTGTGCAGAACAATGGGTAATTTCTACTCCTTTTGGTTCTCCTGTTGATCCAGAGGTAAAGATTACATATGCTAATTGATCTGTGTCTACTAATATAGGTTGAGACAAAGGAGCTTCTTGTTCTCCTTCTACTACTTGAACTATTTGTACTTCTGGATCTGTAAATGCTGTTATCTCTTTGTCATCTACAAGTACACAACGTATACCTGCTATTTTATGAATTTGTCTTTGTCTAGATTTGGGTTGATCGATCCCTATGGGTACATAAACTGCTCCTACAGCAAGTACTGCTAATACCGCTATGATTTGATTAGGGCCTCTTGGGGTTGTTACTGCAACCAAATCTCCTTGCTGTATGTTTTTTTTGAGTAATGTAGCTGCTAGGCAGCATACTTTTTCTTTTAATTCTTTATATGTTATTTTGTTATCCTTACCATCTTCATCCCAAATTAATGCAATTTGCTCTGGGGCCTTTTCTGCTATATCAAAGAATTCTTGATGTAAGCATTTTTCTTTTACACTAGTTATCGTATTATTTACATTGGCTCTTATGGTGCGTTGTGCTTCTGGTAGTATATCTAAAATTGGGAATTGCCAATCTTCTTGTTGCAACCAGTCTAACATCTGTAGATATGCATCAAACATTTCTTGCACCAGTTCTTTTTGCATTACAGATTCACAGAAATACCAGTTAATTTCTACCTCATCATTCTTTTCTATTATTTGATAGTGTAAGGCTTTTTCTTTTTTTTCTAATAGTAAATTTGCTTCTTGTTTATCTATTCCTAGAGTATTCTCTATGTTTGTATTTACAAAGATTGGAATATCTGTCTCCTCTTCTTCTGGATACTTAACTTTTATATTGGTAAGCAACTGTTCTTCAAAATACTTACATGATGTTTCCCAAGGTATTTTTCTTGTAATCCATGATTGTTCTGCATAAGGAATATCTACTACATTCGGAACCACATTTGTATCAACAATCAGTCTAGATGAAGTACTCCATCTTTCTATTACCTGAATAAATGTGTTTAATAAAACTGAAAGAGGTGCAATATCATTGGATTTTGCACTTTCTTGGATAGATTGCCAACTTGTATTTGATAGATGATATCTAATGTTTAACAAAGGACTTTTTTCTTTGCTAGCGATATCAACTATTGAAGATATGTACCCAATACATAAATGACAAGGTTGTTGCTTATTAATAGTTTCAGTAAAAATAGGAGGTGTTTGTTGGTTTTTTTTTGCTATCATACTAAACAAAAAATTGTTGTTTAATTCGATTACAATACTATCTCTGAGGGAAAACAGTGGTTGTAATAAAATGGTTAGGTTTAAAAGAATAATTTAGAATGGTTCTAAATCAAAAATAAAAATTCTTACCCCCTATTCCTCTACGTGCAACGGAAAATAACCTACGTTATAAGGAAACCCGCTTAAAATAAGGGATATGGAGATTAACCTATGTAGTTATTAATTTAACCCACTTTATGTAGTAGAAAATCTATTACATCTTACACGTTCTGCAAAAAAGGACGTTACCTTGCATTTTTTATTGTACTTTCAAATTTCATAACGAAGTTCTACTACAGAAACTGGGTTTAAAAAAGAATCTAAATAAAGGGGAAATTAGATCATTGATATGTCTAGTTGTGATCTTAAATCAAAATGCCTACTTTTGTTTTTCACACCTAACTCATCACCAAACATTATAAGGAAATATTTTTTTAATATTAAGACCATTAAACTACCATACCCGACTTATTTTATCTTTGGATATTCAATGGTTTTTTATATTGTAAACATACAATCATTATGATAAACCGAATTGCAGGTTTTATTTTTCGTTTATGTATGGGGATTCTTGCTTTTATAGGGGGAATATTTGTAATCCTATATACAATACTTTTTGATTTTGTAAGAGAGAAAATATTGCGAAAAAAACCTATTAAAAACTGTTGTCTTACTGACGACATACATAAAGATGATACTCAAGAATCAGAAAAAAAGAAATCTGATGTATAGATTTAAAACATGGTGATTGAGGCGATTTAAACTTCTTAAATTCGCTATAAAAATGCCCTTTTCCACTAAAATCAAAAAAGTTTAAATCAATTCATTACTAAAAAATTAGAAAAATTTCCACCAAGGTTTCGACTTTTGCGGTTGCCCATAAGAATATCCATAATAACTTTTTGTCTGAGTTTCTATACCATTTAATAATATTGAAAGATGTGTAAAGCGTTTATCTTTATATAGGTTTTGAACTACTTTCAAAAATTTTCTTTCTGTCAAATCAGATCTTACAATGTAAATACACAAATCTACATATTCACTTAGTAAAAGAGCATCTGCTACCAAACTTACGGGGGGAGTATCTATTACCAAATAATCATATCGATCTTTTAATTCTGTGATTAATTGTTGTAATCGTTTGCTTTTTATCAATTCTATAGGATTAGGCGGTATTACTCCTGAACAGATGATATCTAAATTAGGGATATGATCCATACTAATACAAATATCATCTAGAGTTAATTTCTCATCTCTAATATAATTTGACACTCCTATATAATCATCTATAGCAAGGTACTCAAGCACTTTGGGAGATCTAAGGTCTAATCCCAACAATGCTACTTTCTTATCTGGATCTGCCAAGGCGATAGAAAGGTTGGTGGATATAAAAGTTTTTCCTTCTCCTACTGTTGATGAGGTTATTAAAATAGTTTTACATTGTTTGTGACTGTCATCAGATAGTAAAAACTTAAGATTGCTCTCAAAAATCCTGAATGCTTCTGCTGTAACTGATCGATCAGTAGTAGATATAATAACATTTTCTTTGGTATCAACTTTTGGGATTTCTGCTACTATTGGAATATCTAAGGTTTTTTCTATCTCTAATCTATCTTTTACTTTGGTATCAAAAAGGTCTTTGAAAAAGATGAGTATTGCTGGAACCAATAATGTTCCAAACAATGCAACTAATACTACAATTCTTTTTTTAGGTTTTACTGGGTTTTTAGAGCAATATGCTTTCTCAATAACTTTTGCATTGGCTACTGTAGCAGAGAGTGAGATTGCTGTTTCTTCTCTTTTTTGTAATAAGTAGAGATATAAGGTTTCTTTGATCTCTTGTTGCCTTACAATATCTCTTAATTCTCTTTCTTTTTTTGGTAAAGAGGCTATTTTACCTCTCATTCTTGATTCTTGACGTTCAAGGTTTTTTAGTTTTATTTTTAGTGTTGTCTTTTGATTATTAAGACTTTGTTGCAAGCTTACTCTCAAGCTTTCTAACTTATCATTAAGACTAACAACTATGGGGTTTTGAGAGGTTGTTCCTTTTAATACTTCATTTCTTCTAAGTGCTGTTTCATTATAACTAGCTATAATACTAGTAATAGCTTCATCAGAAAAACCTAAATTTACGGGTAATAAATCTTCTGTATTGCCTTTTAAGTGGGTATTCATAAAATCTACTAGCCCTAATTGTGTATTCGTCTCTAGTACACCTCTCTTATTATCTGAGGAGGTTTCCAAAAACAACTCGGTTTCTGTTGTTACATTGGTAAGGTTATTAGATGTCTTGAATTTTTCTACTCCGTGTTCTATATCTGATAATTCTGTATTTATGATTGATAGCCTTTCTTTTATAAAATTGGCTGTATTTTCATAAATCATATTTTTATCTCGAATGGCATCTATATTATATTCTTCTACTAATCCATTGAGAATATCTTTTGCTTTTTCTCTTGTTGCTGTATTTAATTTTAAAGAAATTACATTGGCATCTTTATTTACCAAACCTATATTAATTCTCGTCTTATAATCTTCTACTACATCTGATACTGCCTGAATTGACACGAATATTTCTTTTCCTAAAAATGCATCAAAATATTCTTGATTGGGAGTCAGTAATACATTGCCAATTCTTGTTTTTACTTCTTTTGCAAATATGCCATTTACCTCAACATCTTGCTTTTCTTCTTTTATGGTAAAATCAGTTTTAGAATTAATAGTAATCTTTAATTCTATTGGTTCCTTGATAAACAATGAGTCATCAACAAAAAATACAGTTATTGGTCGGTTTTTATAGAGTTCTACTAGTCTTTTTGAGAATTTTCTTTTTGCAAAATATTGATGATGTAGCTTGAGTTTTTTGACTACATTTTCAAAAAGAGGTCTAGATTTTAGTATTTCTATTTCATTTTCTACTTCTTTATTATTGGATTTTACAATACTTAAATCTTCAAAAGCAGATAATTCTGATAAAATCCCTGCTTTTTCTCCTTTAATCAATATAGTAGAGGTCACCTTATATTCAACGGGAGTATATTTTAAATAGAAAAATGCTAATAGCACACATAAAATACCTGAGATTAAAAATAGTTTCCAGTATTTTAAGTAATTCTGAAAGTGATCTTTTACCGTAAGACCGTTTTTTTCTTGTTCGTATTGATAATCCATATGTACTAGCGGGTTAATAAAATTACAACAGATAATAATACGGATGCTACAGACACCCATATAGGCGTATTTTTATTATATGATGATGATTTTATTTTTGCCTTATTAGGAGTAACATAAATTGCATCATTTTGTTTGAGGTAAAAAACAGGGGAATTAAAAACTTGATCAGAAGTGATATCAATTCTATGGTATTTATACTTGCCATCTTGTTCTCTTATAACCAAAATATCTTTTCTTTTACCTGTGATTGTTAAGTCTCCTGCCAATCCCAATGCTTCAATAATACTTATGCGTTCATTAGGAATCGTAAAAGTTCCTGGTTTATTGACTTCTCCTAATACTGTTATTTTAAAATTCACTAGCTCTATATGTACAATAGGGTCTTTGATATAATTAGACAGTTTTTCTTTGAGCACATTGGTTGCCTGAATCAAGGATAGTCCTTCTAGTTTTACTTTTCCCAATACGGGAAAATCAATGGCTCCATCATTTTTTATGAGATACGTAAGTTGTTTTCTTTCTCCTACTACACTACCTGGCATCGTGTTTATAGAAACCGCTGGTAGATTAAAGGGTTCTAATCCTTGCATATCTGATGATGATACTGTAATAGATAATAAATCATCTGGTTCAAAAATGGTTTTGTATTGTACTTTTACTTCTTTCTCGTAGGCATTAGTGATATCTTGAAAATAAACAATATCTTTTTTTGAAGCACAAGAAGTTAATAATATTACCGTACTATATAGAAAAAGGGTACGTACTATTTTTATGATCATATATGTAATTAATTTAATATTGAGAAAAGAGAATCTTTTTTTAACAACTTCTTTTTCCTCGTAGAAGTATGTTTTTTGCTATTTTGATACAGTATTCTATATCTGTTTTTAAAGGTGCTTTTTGATATGCTTCTAGGTATTTCATTTCTGAAGCGACAATTTCTTCTAATGTTTTGGGCATATCTGCATAAAATGGTGGTATAAGTCCTGGTTTTACCTGTAATCTCTTTTCTTGAAGTTCTTTTGGATATAAACTAAAGTAATGACTACTTAATGGGCGAACTCCCACTAATTTCATTTCACCTTTGATAAAATTATAGATCATAGGTAACTCATCTATCCAGTATTTTCTCATTATTTTTCCTTCATGAGATATTCTGAAATCATTTTTGATCTTACCTCCCTCTTTCAAATTATTTTTCTCAAAAATATATTGCTGTAAGTATTCAGAAAATGGATACATGGTTCTAAACTTATAGACTTTTATTGTTTTACCATCCTTTCCTAGTCTCTTTAACTTAATCAATGGCCCATAGGTGGGGGTATTATCAAATACTGGTTCTTTAACTTTTCTAGCTACAAAATGTAATAAGTTATTAATATTTCTTTCTTCTAAGACTTCAAAACCACAAGAATACAGTCGTCCAAAAGTTTCTGCTTTGGTTAATACACGTCCTTTTCCTTGTGTTATATGAAAATACAACCCTTTGGTAAGTTTAAGTTTAGGAAATATTCTGGTAAGCACTACATCTGCCGCATAATACATATAATTAAATGGCTTATAGAGTTTTTTTAAGAGCCTATTTTTACGAACAGCATGAGTTTCTACATGATTGATAAAAATACCTCCTTCTGGTAATTTAGCATTAACAGATTTAAAATATTTATTGATCCTCCTAAAATCATTTACTCGTTTTAGGTTTACAATACTCTTATATCGATCGTCCTCTACATTATCGATATTAAAACGAGTTCTGGTTGCAGTTACAAATACATCTTTTGGTATCTGTGTTGCATGTTCATTTATAAATTTAAAAGCTTCTTCTCCTATTTCATCGATCATTAATTTTTTCCTATCGACATTCCACTCATGATCCGAATTGGTATCATTGGAATTTTCTGGATTTAAAAGCTCTTCAATTTGCCTGTCTATAAACTGGGGGAATTTAGTTAGCATTTGATATAATTTTTGAGTTTGTGCAAATTGGTTAGATAGACGGGTATGTGTGAAAAAACAGTTAACACCTGTTAAATTAATTAACAAAAATTAACATGTTAATGCATTAATTATCAAACCTTAACACCTATGGTAACGGGGATACAATCATAATAGTATACTGTATTGTTAATTCAACGTAAAATTTTTGTACTGAAAAATACAGTTTTATACACAACAAACCATTACCAACTGATTAACAATACTTTATCATTATTGTGTTTTTTGGTTTTTTTTCATTTTTTTTATAAAACTTCTTTTTTTCCAACAAAAAAGTATCGTTTAATCACATTTTTAACGTTCTGAAGCAAAAGTTCTTTGCTCCATAATACCATATTATCATTCCATCGTTGTGGATGAAAGGTAAACATGATTTTATCAGGTAATCTATCTGCTTTTCTAATGATTTCATCAGTTGCATGAAATGTATCGGTGAAGGATGTTTGTACACGATCTCTCACACTTACCTTATGACCATCCCATCGACGTCCTGTATCTGTTAAATAAAAGACTTGCTCAAAATCTACATCAAAATAGGGCTCTGCTGTAATCTCATAATCTTTGTATGAGTAGGTTTTCCATAAATCTTTAGAATCGTACTTAGACATAGGGCTACCATGCATACATATTGTGGTTACTGGTGCTAACTTTCTTAAGGCTTCAAGGTTTTTCTCAAAATTTTTTATTCCTTTTTGCAAATCTCCATCGACTGTAGTCAGGCATTCATAATGATATCCTATTTCATGCCCTAAACCTGCTATTTCTTGTATCACTTTTTCGTTCCAGCTCTCTGGCACTGCTCTAAAATAATAGGTTCCTTTTATAGTATGTGCTGCCTGTATTTTTGCAAACGCAAGAGAGTTATAAGGTAATAGGTCTACATCATGACGCAGTACAATTGCTTTTTGATTAGGGGTATCAATAAACTCATCAAAAGTTTGAAATGTGTAGTTTTGCCTGATCAATGACTCTAATAGTTCTGTATATTTTTTTACGGTAAAATCCATTGTTTTTTTAAAAATTAAGATGATAATCAGGGTTTGTTTTCATTGTAATTTGACTCTCTGGAAAATTTTCTACAAACCACATCATAAATGCAGTTACATCTATTTTATCTGCCAGAAGCTTTTGTTGCCTTTCTCTAAAAACTTCTTTAAGGCTAGGGATTTCCTCTAATTCTTTGACTTTATCTAAAACATTTTTTCCGTTTTGAAAGTTGTAGACTAATCCATATTGTTCCTGGTCCTCGTTATAAGCTCTCTTCAAAGAGTTTACATATATAGAAGGGGTGCCTAAAACACCTGCTTCTGATGCCATAGTGGCTCCTTCACCAATAAACATTGTGGCTCCTGATAACACTTCATGCATTTGTTCTGGTGCTATTTTGATATTAAATCTTTGGTATTCTTTTGGTAATTTACTTTCTGAAGAGATAAACACCGTATACCTATCCGTTAGATATCTTACTAATTCTTCTTTTTCTTTTTCTGAGAAACCATTCTGTCCTTTATCATGTGAAGCATTCCACGAAACAAATCGCAATAAAACATATTTTTCATCTTCTTTGATATTAAGAATTTTATGGTATGTATGTTTGCTTTGAAAATATTCTGGGTGTAAATATGCCAATTCATGATACCCGTTATAGCGTATTTGTTTTGGCCCCAGATCTTCTACAAGCACCGATGGGGTAAGCACGGATTTTGTAAAGGGTAAATATATTTTGATTTGCTCCCAGTTGCCTGAGTCTTCTAATGATATGTGTGGTTTTTGAAGTACTGCTGCGGCATGTGCCGCATAAGGTGAACCGTGACTCATGAATATATCTGGTTTAAATTTTAACCCTTGAATGATCTCCATCACATCAAACTTGAATAAACCAAAAATCTTTCCTGCTGTTGTATTGTATTTTTTACCAAAGGACTTATAATTAAAACCTTCTGCTTTGAGCAGTTCTATTTCGTACTCCTTTTGCCTGCATGTAAATAAAAACTCATGTCCTTTTTGTTGCATTCTCTTTGCTAAATTTTTAAAAAGATGCACGTGTCCTGGGTGTCCTATATCGACTAATATTTTCATGATGTCTTTTTTAAAATTTTTACTGCGGTTTTACCAATGTTGTATAGTATGGGTTTGGATACATACAAAAACCTACCGTGCTCTACTAGATCTCCACCAAATTTGGATTTAAATTCTCTTACTCCATAATCCTGATCTGGTTTTCCTGCTCCCATAAAATCAAATCGTGCTATATCATTTTTATAGGCATACTCCATAGCTGCCCAAGTTGCCAATATACTAGGATATACATTTTTGTATACTCCATCTTTACCACAGACAAACCATTCATAGATCACTTTATCTTTGAGGATTGGGCAAACAATTCCTCCTATAATTTCTCCTTGATATTGAATCAAAAGAAATCTGGCTGTTTTGCTTTCCCACATTTTCTGAAAAAATTCTAGATCAGGTAACGGGGTTTTTACTTTGGTTGTATATAAATGATGTAAAATAGTATAGTATGCTGCTATATCATCTGTATTTTGAGCTTCTATAATTTCGGCTCCATTTTTAATACTTTTCTTAACTTGTCTAAGCTTACTGCTACTCATTCTTTTTCGCATTACTCCCTCATCGCTACAATCCAAATGGAAGTTACAATGTGGCACGTACTCAAACCCTACTTTTTGAAAAACATCTTTGTAGCTACTATAATCATTAAGATTCCTTATCTCAAAATAAATAGCTTTTTTATGCATCTTCTTTACTACCTGTTTCAACAATTCTTCTATTTCTGTATTTGTTACATCATTGCTAAAAACGGGACCTCCGTAAATAATTGCTCTACTTGTAAATGTAGATTTGATGCCTTTTTCTTTTTGGATAATCCCTGCAATCAAAGCTGTTATTTTTGAACCTCGTTCGATAGCAAAGCCAAATGTTTCTAATCCTACATTTTTGAAAAAGTGTAAAGCTTGTTTGGTCTGAAAAAAATTGGCTGTATCAGATGATGCTAATAGTACTTGCCATTGTTGTTCTGTAATAGCACCTAACATGTTATGTGTTTTATATTCTTTTGTCATGATATTGCGCTTTTGTATACTTTTATCAACTGATGTGCAATGGTCTCAGAGGTCAAGTGATTAATTGTATCTCTACCTGTTGTTTTTTGTTCCAGAGATGATGCTTCTTGAATACGATCTGCGATTTCTTGTGGGGTGAAACCAGTTATAAAACACCCTTTGGTATCTGCTATAACTTTTCTTATGTCTCCTACATCTACGGCCACAATCTTGCTGTTACAAGCCATAGCTTCTTTTATTACGTTTGGAGAGCCTTCCCACAAACTAGTAAGTAATACTACATCTGCAGAATTAAAATAATAAGGCATCAGATCATTAGGTATATCTACTAGTGTATGTAATTCAAATTCGCTTTCTTGCAATAACTCAAAAGCAGCTTCAGCTAGTATAAAATTCTTTTCAAACCGGGCTGGGTTTGCGGCAAAAAGAATATGTCTTTTTTGAGAGTTCCATTGCGTAATCTTTAATGCTTCTACCTTTGTATAGGGTTTAAATTTTTTAACATCTACTCCGTTGGGAATAACATAAACTTCATCTAAACCTGATGCTTTTTGCATGTCTTTGGATTTGACAATAACTTTTTTCCAAAAAAAAGAATTAAAAAACATAATGAAATATTTAAAAAATCTCGATTCTTTTACGTCACTTCCCATTAATGAAACGACCAAAGGTTTGGCTCCTGATAGAGCAGCGACCATTGCGCTTAATGAATAATGTGCATGAATACAGTCGAATTCTTTATTTTTCAAAAACTTTTTTAGTTTAAATATATTGCTGAAATACCCCTTAATTCCTTTGCCTTTTATTCCATAAAAGACAACTTGATGACCTAAGTCTATCAAAGATTGTCCTTGATTTTTAATGATAGGAGAAATGCCATTTTTTGCATTCCCACTGCTTATAAAAAGAATTTTCATCTGTTTTATATATATTGTTTTAGAGACCAGATACGTGCATACCCATCATTTGCTTCTAAATATTATTATTTAATTTTAGAGCCTATCCTATCATGGCTTCAATTATATTGAAACGTACATGTATGTATTTATACGAAAATGTCCTCCAAAAAACAGTTAGTTATTATTGTTGTTTATACGGTAGTCACATACTTTTTTTTATGTATTGACAAATAGAATCTGCATAGATCTTTTCGAGATCTATAGCTATTTCTTTTGCAGACCAACCGTTTTCTGTTTTAACAAAATAAGCATCAGACATGTTTACAATAGAGGTTCCAAAATAAATTCCCTGCATTTCTATCAGGTAATATTTCTCTCCATCAAAAGCAATATCCAATGAAACATGAGGTATGTCTAAATGCTGAAAAATTTCTTCTGCAAAATCCAGTATTTGATGAGTTAATTCTGATTGGGTTCCTGGCTTATAATTTGTTTTACTGCCACTCGCCCGAAAATCATTTTCTCTATTGTATCTGGTTAACACAAAATAGCGTTTACCAAATACAAGGATTTTCCAGTCTTTTTTTAGGTTAGGAACAAACTGTTGGATAATGAATTTTTTTCTATAAATAGAGTCTTTGATATATCCTTTATGTTTGTAGGTTCGTCCTAGTTCCCACAAATAATTTTTCAGATAAAATGTTCTTGCTATCTTTTTTGTTTTTTTTATCAGGTCTTTTTCATTTTTTGCCAAACGTACTGTTGTTCCAGATGCTCCCATAGCTCCTTTTAGCACTACAGGATACTCTATTTCTTTGAGACAAGGTTCTAATTCATCTATTGTACCTAGTTTAAATGTTTTTAGGTTACAAAATTGATTTGGCAAAATAATGTTTCTCAATAACTCCATGAATACTTTGTTATTGTTCGCTTTCAGATATTTATATGATGGTATCACTCGAGCTTTTGACAACTCTAATGCATATATTATATCTTCTATATAGTTTTTATAAAAATAATTAGGATCTTCAGAAGACGTATAGATAATAGTGCTTTCAGATAGGTCTTTTGATTTCCAGTTTATTTCAGAAAACTCAGAAAATATAACTTCATAATTATGTTCAAGAAAATAATATACTAGTTTGGACTTATCCATACCACTACGATAAGGAGTATCCATATGCTTTGACCCAAAATTCCCTTTGTAATCAGTAAGCGCTACTATTTTTTCCATGAGTATTCATTTTATTATTGATTAGTTTCTCAAATAGTAAAATATTACTATTTGTATACATTGTTTAGATTGCTATTTATTCTTTAATAAATTCATTATTTTAAATTTATATCAGGGATAAAATGCTGTATAATAAACTTATCTTTATTGGTATCGTCTTTTAGGCGCTCTTTTTCTGCAAAGTAACCAGCTAGCTTGTCTTTACCCATATTGCGATATGGAGTTTTCATGTGTTTGATACCTAACTTTTGATTACAGTTGGTATGCATCATTGTTTGATTCATAGTGTGAAAGGTGTTTTGAGTTTGTTTTTGGTTGATATTGTATAGCTATTAAAATAGACACTGCCATAAGTAATGTATCTCGCTCTTTTTCTGGGGTATGTGGTGATATAGTATCGAGCATACTACTTAAGACAGATGCGTCAAAAAAAGAGGTGTTATTGAGTGCCTCTTCTATTATTTTTTTATGTGTCAATGTTCCTGATATGATACCTAAATTATCTAGATTCGGGGTTTTCACTTTTCGTTTAAAACGTTTTTTTATGAATGGAATAATAATTTTATACAGATATATTGACTCTCTTACATCTTTAGGGCGATATCCTTTTCCTGTTATTTGATGGTAAATTGTACAGTTTGTCTTTTTTATTATATCTGCATATAGATACTGTCCTTTCATTCGTTTTAAAGGGTTTTCTGTAAAAAAATCATTATTTGCTCCTGCATATTGCGTGGTAAGTAATTCTTTGATAAATGTATAATCAAGAAAAGGGGTTCGTACTTTGACATGTTGCATTTGTATACTAACCCATTGCCCGAAAAATTTTCTAAAAATCTCTTCAAATACAAAAACATAAAACTTCTGATTCTCTGTAAGGTGATTAGGTATTGCTTCTTTATATACTATTACCTCATCTATCAATTCTTGAAGTTCTGTTTTATAATTTTCTTTTTGTATTACTTTTAATGCTTTTGCATTCGTTATTTTATCTTTTATTTCTTGTGAGGTCTTACTTATAAAGACATCTGCTAATGTAGTAGAAGTTACTGCTCCTGTAAGATGTAATGCCCTAAATAACTCACTACCAACAATACCAGAAAGCAAGTAATCTGATTCTTTGGCTATTTGCTCTGTACTATATAAAAAATGTGGATAAATAAATCCATTCCCTCCTGGATATTGGTGGATATATGAGATTGCTTTATGTATATATTCTTGATTTAGATACTCATCACTTCCTAAATCATAATATTTATAAGGTATATTAAGTTTGGTTGCATTCTCTTTGGGTATGGATACATCATCATTCTCAGGCCTCCCAAAAGAAAAAGTTTTAAAGTCTTTATTATGAAATGTAGCACAACTTACCAAAGTTCGACCATCAAATCCACTAGTAAAAGCAATATCAAAACTGGTATCTGGAAAATAATGACTCGTGGTTTCTATAAATAAATCGCTTAATCGATCAACAGTTTTTGCTCCTTTGGCAGGGTGTTGAGTAAACATAGAAACCGTATCTAAATGTTTTTGTATTTCTAACCTATCCTCTAATATGGTTAAAAAAGAATTACAAGGAACTAATTGTATTTCTTGATATAATGTTCTATTAAAAAAGCCATAATTAAACAATAGCGTCTCTAATATAAACTTTTTATTTATCGAAAATTCTTTTTTTGATTTTTCTCTAATATACTGAATTGATGATGAAAAACAGCTGTTATCTGTAGTGTAATAAATTGGTAATACATTCAGAAAACTACTATATATTTTAATCGTTTTATTATGAACTACAATAGCATAAAAGTTACCTCTAAGCTTAGGGATATCATCTGAATGACAATTAAAAAGAGCTTCTTTTTCTCCTATATAATCTCCAAAGACAAAGATTGTTACATCATCTTCATGATAGTGAGTATACCTACTTCCTTGCGTGGTCAATATCCAATCTTCTGTAAGCCCTATTTGATACTTATCTGGCTCAGTATTCTTTGATGCTGTTATAATAAAATGATCTATCATTTATAAAAGTTCTCTATTTGATAATTTAAACAGGTTCCACATTAATATGGCTGCAAAAATGAAAAACAAGTATATTTTCCAATGTTTTATCTTTTTAGGGTAGTCTGTTACTATACCATCCGCCATAAAAATGAGTAAAAAAGGTAGTGCCAATAACTGAAATCTATCTTGAAAAGATATTCCTGATATTGCCAAAATCAGAATATATCCTACTACAAAACTTAAAATAAAAACACTTGCTTTTGGAGGATACTTAATAACTCTATACAAACCAAAAAACATAAAAAAGTATAAACTATTACGTATAATCTCATTCTGAAAATGTGCAAAAATTCCTAGTTGAACTTCTTCAAAATCTAACAAAGAGGGAAAAGGTGTTACAATAGCTCCTGCAAAAAGTAAAGGCGCTACTATTGCTTTTGTATATGAAATACCTCTGGTATTGGCTGTATGGCTTAATTCATTATCAAATTGATTTTGACTAGCTGTTACAATAGCTTCTATATTTTCTTTCATCCCTAATTGCTCTACTATAGTATAACTACCATAAACAAGGAGTAACGAAATACATACAGATAAAATACGATAGTGTTTTCTTTTTGTTTTTAGAAAAATAAGCTGAAGTAAAATACATCCCAATAGTAGTGGTGCAATAAATGTTCTAAAATACAATGTAATTACAATCTGAAAAATGATAAAACCAAAAACAAAAGGTTTAAACTTCTCTGTATACATAAGCTTTGTTACAAAATAACCTATGTTTACAATAATGAATATCAAAAGTGTTTCTTTTAATATCATGGCCCCAAACCACAAAAAAGGAGGCATGAGCATCATAAGAATCCCAGTAAGTCTAGCTCTTTTTTCATCATAAATATATCGTGTAATTTGATACATTCTAACTACAGTAAAGCTCCCTATAAGAATATTAAAAAATTTTATTACAATGGTATAGGAACCAAATATGTAATACAAAATTCCTATTACAATTGAAAACCCATAGTCTGATTGCCCTTTCCAAAATCCAGATAATGTCTTAAAAATACCATTTCCCTTCTCTATAGCCTCTGCAACCATTTTTCCTGATGCATCATAATTTATAGAATCAATCGCTCCTATCTCAAATGGCAAACTCACTTCATCAAAAAACATAGTATATACATACATCATAATTACCCCTAGTATTCTATAAAGAATACTATGCAAAAAGAGTTTTTTAATAAATCCCGTATTATTGTTTGTAGTAGCACAATACTTGCTATAGTGTGGCAAAGCAATAAAGAATAAAAAGATTGTACCCAATCCTCCTAATAGGATTAATAATGGCATGGTATATTCAGGAAATAACAATATATGCGTTGCCATTACGATTATCGCAAATAGCAGAGCTATACCAGAATATGTTTTTGTCCATGTCATACTAAGTGATTTAGATATATTTTCACTCTATATTAATCTTATTTTTTAAAGTTCTTTTTTAAATAATTTATGATTTTCTTAATTTTGATTGAATACTGTTTTTGATATCCTCATATTCTTTAAACTTAAATAGATAGGAACATATTATATACCCTATCACGCTTGTTACCACTCCTCCTCCCAAAAATACACCTCTATTATCTATATAACTCCATACAAAATAGCTTATTACAACAGACAAAACACTAGCAAAAATATAAGGTAGCATATCTATAATTTGTTTGATTCCTGAATACCCAATGTACTTTCCAGTATAATAAGCATAGGTGAAAAACCCTATACAGGATACACAAACATATCCTATAGCAATAATTGTCATTCCAAACTGATAAGTTGCTGCTAGTGTGAGAATAGTAATTGTATTATTTATAATTTCTAATTTTAGAAATAAATCAGACCTTCCTCTCGCATTCAATAGATTAGTATTAATAGCATTAATGGGGAAAAAAATAACTCCTATTGTCAATATCTGTAATAAGATAACAGTAGGTAACCATTTCTCTGTTAGTAATATCAAAACCAACGGATGTGCAAAAACGATCAAGGAAATAATCATAGGAAAAAGTAAAAAAGCAGTTAGCTTGACACTTCTTCTCATTACTTTTTTCACCTGCTCATTATCATCGATAACATCTACCAATATCGGAAATGATACATTCTGTATAATAGTAGTAACCAGTGTTGCTGGAATCTGCTTGAATAACGTTGCTCGTGTATAATACCCTAACTCTTCTGATTTATAAATCTTCCCTATCACAACAAGGTATATATTTTGAAAAGCCGCATATAAAAGTGTCGTGGCCAAAATCTTAGACCCAAAATCAAAAAGTTGTTTTAATGCTTGAATACTAAAAACAAATGATGGTTTCCAACTATTCATCACCCAAAACAAAAGTGAAGTCATAAAGTTCCTTGATAAATATTGTAATACAAGTGACCAAACCCCTAAACCTGATAACGCACAACTAATTCCAACAGCAACCCCAGTAAGTCCAGCTGTAATATTTACTATTGCTTGTGTTTTAAAATTAATTTGTTTGATTAAAATTGTACGATGAACAATTGCTGCCGAAGAAATAATAACATTAAGTCCTACAACTTTGACCAGATCAATTAATATAGGCTCATTATAAAAATTAGCGATAAACGGTGCTGTAAAATATAGTATTGCATAGACGACAATACTAATCAAGAAGTTAAAAAAGAATGTAGTTGAGTAATCTATCTGATTTGCATCCTTTTTTTGAATTAATGCTCTACTAAATCCACTTTCTACAATAGCTTGAGAGATTGTTATAAAAATTGTAATCATCCCAACCAGTCCAAAGTCTTCTGGTAATAGTAGTCGTGCAAGAATAATTCCAAAAACAAACTGGATAAGCATTGTAGAAGACTTATCGATACCACTCCATATAACACCATTGGCAGCTTTACTTTTTAGACTATTCACCGCAGAAATAATATTTTTGTTTCAAATACCTAGTTTTTTAAAATGTGATTTAAGCCATAATAACGCTCTTTTTATTTCTATATTTTATACGAACCACATATTATTACAAAAGCTTACATTCTCATAACTAAATATTTAACAGATTATTCTTACATATTATAAAACCCTGTTAAAATATAGAAACTATTAAATCATTTCTTATTTTTATCATTACCTAATATTCCTTTCATACCCAAAATTCATACAAACTTTTTAATTTTTTTAATCACACAAACTCATCAACTATGAAAGGTTTATTTAGAAATTCAACTTCACTAGTATTAGTGATCACTACGGTATTTATGACAATTTCTTGCGAAAACGAATCCGCAGAAGAAATCTCACCACAAGTAACAAAGCTTACTGAATCAAAGCTTATTAGTTTTGATAAAATTGAAAAAATGACTGCACGGGGTATTCCTGGAGAAATGCTACATCGAGGTCAAAAAGTTACTGGAGTAGCTTCTGAAAAACAAACAGGCAGGCTCTATAGCGGAGAAGGTGCCACTTATTATTTTTATGGAACTGTTAATGATGGTGACCATGCAGAGACAAACCTGAATGGCGAATTAAACTTTGACATCACTTATTATGGGGATGTTTTTAAGGCTCTAAGAGGAACTTACGTTTCTGGAAATGGAGAAGTATCGCAGGCTAGAGGAGCAATATTAGCAGACTACACTGTTTATCTTATTCTCGAATTACCAGACAATACTCTTCTACGTGGTATTGGGTATGCTAACCCTGATAACGGTGGTATTATTGGTAATTTTGACATGTATACAACCGATTCTACTAAAAGTACAGGAACATGGCTTGCCAATGTTAAAGAAATTCTTACCCCAAAAGAAACCATTGTAGATATTTTGGCTAGTGATAGTAGGTTTACTGAGCTAGTTAGTGCATTAGAAGAAACTGAAATTTCTGCTACCTTAAAATCAGATGCTCCTTATACTGTATTTGCTCCTACAAATAACGCTTTTGATATGATAGGAATACTCCCAGATGGTGATGCTCTTAGAGATCTTCTTTTACACCATGTGGTAGAAGGAAAATTTGATACCAGAGCCATACACAATCGTATGATATTCTCT
This sequence comes from Aquimarina aquimarini, assembly GCF_900299535.1. Lineage (GTDB taxonomy): Bacteria > Bacteroidota > Bacteroidia > Flavobacteriales > Flavobacteriaceae > Aquimarina > Aquimarina aquimarini. The sequence goes on from NZ_OMKE01000036.1 coordinate 38,761, forward strand.
CCTTTGTTTGGTGAGGATATTACTATTGGATTTAATAGCACCTTATTTACAGTTAATGATACAGTACAAATTATCCATTCTAATGTAGAAACTGCCAATGGATACATTCATGTTATTGATGCTGTTTTAATCAAATAAGCAAACAATTGTAAATTAGTCATAATAAACCGTTATCTGTTGGTAACGGTTTATTTAATTAAAATGAGAATCCTCAAGCCTTATAATAAAGCCAAGATTATAATGAATATAATTAGTTCCTACGGCACTATTATCAATAGATATTTTTCCAGTGGCTTGTGCGTTAAATCTAATACTCTCTGATAAATAGATATTAAACCCTACTGCTAGATTGGCTGTTTTTGCTCCTGATCCGTTATAAAAACTCCCTCCTATTCCCGTCGCCAAATATCCTTCATAAATAGCTCTATATTTATTCTGATACGCATTGGTTATATAATATTTAAACATACCGTCTACTGCCAAAAAATCTATCTCATCTTCTAATTTTCCTCCATTTACAACCTTACCTTCTAACAACTTATTAAAGTTACCTGACACCTCAAACCCATAATCATCATTAAATCTTTTTTCTAATGATATCCTAACTGGGCTATGGTAATTATAATTATCTTTTATATCAAACAAGCCTGAAAACAATGCTCCAGGATCATATACAATATTTGCGCCTATCCCAAGAATCCATGGGTTATCTTGAGTTTTATATCCTTGCGCTCTAATAGGGGTAATTGCTAGCATTAAAAAAAAGCAACTAAAAAAATTAATAAATTTCATCACAGACTTTTTAAAATAACGCTATAAGATTGTATAATAGTATACTTATCAATGAATTATTATACATGTACAATATGATATATCATACCTTTAGAATTACGACAGGAATAGACATAAACTGACTATAACTTATTATTTCCACTCACTCTATACTTGTATGTAAACTAATAACAATATTAATACATGAGTATATCATAAAAAAAGAGCATCATTATGATCCAGAATAGTTTTCTCTTATTTAATAAAAGAAGACACATTTTTGGATTATCTTAATAAAAAGCTAAGAACAAATAGCAAAAAAAATGATCGTTTTATTATATTTGGTAAAGTTTTTTAAATCCCCATCATTAAACTAAGGACTATTTTGCATGTACAATACGTATAAATGCTATAAATATGTAGTTCTATTTTTTCAATTACAAAAGTGATAACATTTTTTTATTTATAACCATTTGATTTATTTAAAATAAATTCATGCATACATTAGATCATCAGCTTTCTCAAGAAGTTAAAAATACTATTCATATAGCGCAATCAATTGCCAAAGAATATTATAACAACCAATATAATGCCGCACATTTATTAAAAGCCCTTATACATAAAGACGCTGGTCTAAGAGATTTTTTTGATAAAATTGACGGCGATATTTATTATTTTGAAGAGTGGTCTGACGTAAGGATAGAGGCATTACCAAGAGCTGTAAATATACCTGATGTAATTGAAGGCGATAAATCGATTGAAGCTATTTTTAATGAAGCTGATAGTATCAAGTTAAAATTAGGGGAAGATGAAATCACCCCCCTTTCTTTATTAATTTCTATTTGTACGCCAGGTGTTGGGTTCTCATATGAGCAATTAAAAACACTTCCTCTTAAAGCAGATGAAGTTTTAATAGCAGCTACAGTAAATATGCCTGCACCAAATACTGCAAATGGAGTTGTAAATAAAAATGGAATTACTACCCATAAAAAGGTAGATACTAAAATCTTAGCCGAATATTGTACTGACAAAACTTTTGAAGCAAAAAATAAAACTCTGAATGATATTTCAGGGAGAGATGCAGAAATAAAAATGGTAATGGAAATATTGGGTAGACACTCTAAACCTAATGTCCTTATTACTGGAGACCCAGGTGTTGGTAAATCAGTATTATTAGATGGTTTTTCTGAAACTATTGTAAATGGCACGGTCCCTGATGCACTAAAAAATGCTCAAATCTTTGAATTAGATTTTGTACATCTAGTTTCGGGAGCTAGTTATAAAAGTGAGGTAGAAGATAGATTCAAAAAAATTATTAATGCTTTAAAAGGATTTGAGAAACCCATATTATTAATAGATGAAATAAACAATCTTACAGATAAAGATAGTGGCAACCAAGGCTTAGTCAATATTCTAAAATCAGAATTGGCCAAAGGAGAAATTACCTTTGTTGGTACTGTAACCAATGATGCCTTTAGAAAACATATAGAAAGTGATGAAGGGCTATCTAGAAGATTTGAAATCATATCATTAGAAGAACCTTCTGAAGGAGATGCACTTACTATGATTTCTGACACTATCGATAAATATAAAAAACATCATAATCTAGGTATTGATAATGAGACTATAGAAGAAGCTATTCGTCTTTCTAAGAGATTTAATAAAGAACGTAGCTTACCAGACTCTGCCATCGACCTTATCGACAGAACAATGTCTGCTACTAGATATATGCTAGAAACCACCATTGCTAAAATCGAAAATGTAAAACAAGAGATTGAAGCTATTACAAATAATGAAAAAGACGAAGCTGATAAAATCGTAGATCTCAAATGGCAATGGGATAATCTAAAAAATACGTTCAGTTATTTATTATTTGCTGATCTTGGTGATGAAGATAAGTTTGTAGGCATTGAAAAAATAGAAAAAGGAATTGAAAAAATAGAAAATGTCCTTGAAATATTTTTGACCAAAGCCAACAAAAAGAAAGAAAACATTGATAAAAATGATGTTTCTGCAACTATTGCAAATAAGACAGGTATCCCAGTAGGTAAACTCCAAGCAGATGAAAAAGAACGTTTATTGACTATGGAAGATCGTTTGAAAAAACGAGTGATTGGTCAGGATCATGCAATACAAACTATAACAGAAGCTATTCTAGAATCCCGATCAGGATTAAGTAAACCTGGTCTTCCTATAGGTTCTTTCTTTTTTACAGGCCCCACAGGAACGGGTAAAACAGAATTAGCAAAATCTCTTGCAGAATTCTTATTTCAGACAGAAGAAGCTATAATTAGGTTTGATATGTCTGAATTCAAAGAAGAACATTCTGCAGCATTACTATATGGTGCTCCTCCAGGATATGTAGGATATGAAGAAGGTGGGCTATTAGTAAATAAAATTAGACAAAAACCATACTCTATCGTATTGTTTGATGAAATAGAAAAAGCACACCCTTCTGTATTTGATATCTTTCTTCAAATTCTTGATGAAGGAAAATTAAACGACCGTTTAGGAAAAACAGGAGATTTTTCTAATGCCGTAGTTTTATTTACTTCAAATATTGGGAGTGAGCATGTAGTCAAATCATTTACAGCGGGAGAAATCCCTAAATCTACTGATCTATTAGAGATAATGTCTAGACATTTCAGACCAGAATTTTTAGGGCGACTTACAGAAATTATACCTTTCTCCCCTATAACAAAAGATAATGTTGTAAAGATTTTTGAAATACAAATGAAAGATCTTTATAAAGCTTTAGACAAGCAAGAGATTACTTTAGAATTAACAGAAGAAGCCAAAGAGTATCTTGCCCACAAAGGGTTTACACCAAAATATGGAGCAAGACCTTTGAGAGGTATTATACGAACTGAACTGCGATCATCGTTGTCAAAAAAGATAATTACTGGCAAAGTAAGCAAGGGAAGTGTCGTGAAATTAGACGTAAAAGAGGAAAAATTAGTATGGAATTATAGTTAATTCTATAATCTGTAATAAATTTTAGTATATTTATAATTTAGCAACCATAAAACGTATCCCATGGATAATACATACGGATTAGGAGGAACAGAAGTACAAACTGACGCAAGTGAAGCAATAATTGAAATTGGTCAGAACAAAACACTGCTTATTCAAAAACTAACAAGTGATCAACCTTTAAAACCTAAAGTGGTTACTGGTTTGAAATCTATTGATGATGTTTTTGAAAACTATAAGCCAGAAGTAGAAGTTGATTTTGAAAGCTCTGATGGAGTAGAATCAAAAGAAACTTTAAAATTTAGCCATTTAGGTAATTTTGGTAAAAAAGGAATTATCGAGCAAAGTAAATACCTAAATGACTTAGATACAGAAAAGGATCAGTATCTTAAAATTATCAAACAACTTAAATCAAATAAAATTTTAAAAAGTGCATTAGCTGATCCCGATGCAAAAGAAGCACTTTTGAAATCTATTCAATCTTTAATTGCAGAATTACAACAACAAGGATAAAAAAAGTATACATGGCATTATTAGGAAAGAAAGCTGATAACAGCATCAAAATAGAGAATCCTGCTCAGGAGCTTAAGATAAATGAAGAAAAACTAGCCAAATATGGTGGGTTTGATTTGATAGAAGCATGTATAGATGATGTGCAGAACATGAATCCTGATCGTAAAGCAAGAAAGAAAATATTTCTTACAGAATCTTCAAAAAAATTAGAGCGCCAAAAACTAGAAAAGACTCTCGAAATATGGAATGATATCCTCTCTTCTTCAGATGATTTATCAGCAATGGTAGATGAATCAGAGAAAAAATCAGAGGTAGCAGCAGCATCTCTTAAGAAAAATTTAGGTACCGCTCTAGAACAAACCAGAGAACTAGAACAATCGTATAGATCTGTAGCTTTGTTTTTCAAAAACACAGAGTCTCAAAAGATAAAAAACATTAATATTCTTAATGCAGAACTAGAACAGCTTAAAGATCTTGACAACACAAGGTTTATCGATGCAGTACAAGAAGAACTAGTACAAGGATATGATCGTCTTGACCTTAGAGACAACTACGGGCTTCTAGTCGTTCCTGGTTATTTAGGATCTAACAAAGTAGTTGAAAAATGGGCAAAAATAGCTTATGAAAATAAGGTAATGATGGTGACCGATTTTGAGCACCTTGATGAGCCAGATGATGTAATGGAGCTTTTTGAATCTGCTAATCTTACAGGCGGTGATAAGTATCGTTCTAATGTAATTATGGCATGCAACTGGCTTGTGGGTAGAGGCAAACATGATGAAGTAGGAGAAGAAGATGATTTGTTTGTTCCCCCATCAAGTGCATTAGCAGGAAAAATCTATAAAACATTGATGTCTCAGGTTACAGCTGGTAAGAAGTTTGGTGGAATGAATGAGGTAGATGGGGTACGTTTTGACCTTAAAAAAGGTGAAATTGCTCAACTAGAAAAACTAGGCCTGGTACCTATGGTAAATGAATACGGTAAAGTAATGGCATTCTCTGCCAAAACTTTGTTTAACGGAGATAACCTTGGTTTACAAACATACTCTGTTGTACGTGTATTTGATTATATAACCAAAGTATTGATGGATTTCTTAAACAGAAGAGCTTTTGAAAACTTTAATGCTAGAACCCGTAAAGAACTTATGGGACAAATTGTGAAATTTTTAGATGGTATTACAGGACCAGATAAACTGATCGAAGATTTTACCATAAGACGTTTTGAGCAAGATCCAGTGCAGAAAGATAAAGTACACTTGGATATCCATATGAAGCCTTATTTTCCTGCCAAAAATTTTATGATTAAAATGGATGGACAAAAAGGAGATGATGGATCAGAATGGAATTCTGAATACGAGCAACAATAATTAATAATGGTTCAACACTAATTATATAAAAGAGACTGGTATATCCAGTCTCTTTTTTTTGTAGTAAAACTCCATCTATTTAATCTAAAGGTTAAAGTTTTCTATTAATTCTTTCTCAAACAGGTATTTTAGTCATTTCTTTTGATTTTCTATAATACTTTTCTACATTAGTTAATCCAAGTTTTGAAATATTTAGATCATCAAAGTCCAACACTAACTTATTACCTACCAACTTGTGTTTTTTATTGAAAGTTTTAGATTAATAGTAGGGTCATAATAGTTATACAACAACACCTCTTTTTTCTCTATTATCAATACAGACAACAAGCCCCAGCAAAATCAACAACATATCCTTTGTAAGGATTTTTATTAATCGTATTCTGGAGAAGCTCCATCCCTATAAATTTAATACCATACAGTGTAGCGATATCGATTTGAGATAAATTCACCCCATTATTACTTGTCTTGATTTTTAGGAAATATATTTTATCTCCTATCCAACTATTACTTATATCTTTTTTATGAGCATTATTACATGAAATACATACTAACAACAATATTACTTTAATAATACTCATGTTGTATTATTTTAATACATCACAAAAAGACAGCTTTACCAAAACTTTTGCCCATTTTTATAGTTTACAAAATCGGATGATAAAAAGCTTTAATTTTGAACATCAATTTTTATTAGTTTTTTATCTTCGTACCTGTATTTCAGATCTTTTCCAAGAGTAGTTTTTTCAGCTTCATCTTCATATACTTTTACATCATCTTTAAAAGAAACCTCAATACTATTATTTTTTATCTCTTTTATTTTTATATATTGAATTATACTTAAACTTTCCCCATACTCATTTAATGCCATCACGTCTAAACTTCCAAGTTCTTTGTATATTCCACCACTATATTCATAAATATCAACACCCCAACTTTCTTCAGCACCAGTTTCATTAACCGTTATTATTTTGTCAGTTTCTTTTGAAGTGAAAAAATTAAGCCTATAATACCAACTATCTTGTTGCCCCTTAGACCTGTATAATAATTTATTTTCTTTGTTTAGTACTAAAAGATGAATCCCGTTCTTATTATCATCAATTGTTCCCACAATAAATTGAACAGAATCTATCCAAATTGATTGATCCACCCGTATAGAATCAATACGAAAATCATTTTTAATTGAATCTGGTTTTATTTTAACATATTCAATTGGATACTCCTTGATTGCATCGTCCTTTTTTACAGGTTGAGACAAATCATTTTTTTCTACAATACTAACCTTTTTGGTTATCTCAGCTTTTGAAACATTTTTTTTACAACTAAAGCATAGTATAAAAACAAGAAAATATAATAAAACCCTCATACCAATTAAATTTTATGTTTTGTATTAGCCACTTTCTTTTGATGACTTTTATTTGCTTTACTCTCTCCTTTTAAGTTCACATAAAATGCAGGATTGCATCTATTAACCAGACCTCTTCCAGGCCTTGGCAGGTTTGCTATCTCAAAGTGAAGATGAGGAGCTTTTGTTCCACTTGCATTACCTGTTACTCCTGAAACTCCTATTTTATCACCTGATTTAACTCTATCTCCAACTTTTATTGTTGCTTTTTGAACATGAGCATATCTTAAATAAATTTTTCCTTTTAAATCAAAGCTTGGTCCTTTTTCGATTTCATTAGGGTATTTTATTATATACTTATTTTTTGATTTTTCTAAATAACTTGCATCATCAACTTCTATTACAATAACATTTCCATAGCTTTTATCATTACTCTTCCCGTAAATTCTTTCTACTTTACCATCCAAACATGCAAATAAATCCGTCCCTTTTTCTGCAAATACATCCAAACCTGTATGTGCCTTTGGAACTAATTTTGTTTTGGCTTTATTCCATTTTAAACGAACTTTCCCAAAGGTACTTCCTTTAGGTTTATATGTCCCTGAAAAGTTGTACAATGTTATTTCAGCATCTTTTATAGGATCAGTCCATAGTGGTTTAGCTTTAAGCCTAAAAAAACCAGAAGTTTTGAAAAAATCTTTCTTATTTTTTTCTCCTGCATTTTTTACACTATCACATTCTGTAGCGAGAAAAAGAGATGTCGAATCAAGTTTTTTAACGATTGAGCCTTTATTATCCTCCTCAACTGTTGTTGTTCTTACATAATCTTTTTTATTATTAAGGTCTGGTGAGCCTCTAAACGCTTCAATCTGCACTTTTTTACCAACCAATGCTTCATCAAACACTAGGGTTAGTTTATTTTTATTTGCTACAAGCTCTGTTTTGGCATAGGTGTATAATCCAGATTTGCTTTTAGCGTTGATATACGTTTTTTCTTTATCTGCGGTAGTTTTTTCTGGGTCTCCTTGTACATAAAAAGACCACCGAATATTATTTTTATCTTCTTCATTTGCAGATGCACCATAAGTATCTATTGTATACACAGCCTCTTTCTCAATACTAATTGTTCTTGGTCCGCTTATTTTTTTAGGATAACTTACTTTAGATGCACTAGCATCATAGGTCAGGTTAACAAAGGTTTCTGCTGTTCTGGCTGTAGCTTTTTCTTCGGCTTCTTGTTTGGCTTTTTTCCCTTCTTCAGTTTCATCTTCACGTATATACAATGCTTCTTGCCAGCCTTCAAAACTTATGTGAGCATCTTCGCCTTCTGCTTTGATCTTATCTTCTTTGGGGCGTAATTGTATTTTTTTGATTCCTACCTCAATCTTATCCCCTTTGTCTTCTTTATGCAACACAAGGGCTCCTCCTTCTTTTTTGCCATTCTCTTCTTTTACATCAATCTCTATCCAATCACTAGCTTCTGTATTGGTAGTTGTATCTTCTTTTCTGGCAAATACTAATACTGGTAAAGTATCATCTTTTGTTTTTAAGAGCTTAAGACCTTCTTCTTTTTCATAAATTTTTACTCTAGCTTTTTTATCTTTTAAATTACGTGTTTCTGTAATAAGATATACTTGATATCCCATGGGAGCAGATGTAATTTTTGGGTATGATACTTTTTCTACATCTTGTTTTAAATCTATGGTAACAGTATCTCCTTTTTTATAAGAGTCTTCTTTAAGTTTTTCTTTAACAAGTGCTTGAGAGGTGTATTTTTTATCTTTCTTAACACTCGCATTCACTTTTTTTAAAATGACTGTAGCTATACTACTTTTTTTACCTTCTGTACTCGTATTATTTGTTCCTGCAAAAGTATAAGTATAGGTTCCTGCAGCCTCTTTTACATTTTCTATTTTCTTTTCTGCAAAATAAGCCGATATAATTTCAGGCTCCTGTTCATTTTTTGCAACCAAAGGGACATTGATAGAAAAACTCCTACCAGAAGCCCTTATACTCTTCATCTTTATTCTAAGTTCTGTAGTACTCATATGTGCCCTATTTATAGTGTAGTAAAAGTGATGATCCGTTATTTTTATATATTATATCTAATACATTAGTATCATTTGCATCATAAACAAAGTATGTGAATTGTTCTTTTTGCTTGTGATAAGTTGATGTTCTTATTTTTTCAAAAATTTGGTATAACCCCTGTAAATTCAGCGTAGCTGTACTTACTATCAATTTACAATTATTTTCTTTTACAGAAGACTCTACTTTTATAGAAGAATCTTGGTAACTATTGCCTACAATAATATCTCTTATTGTAAATTTTTCTTCATCCAACTCATACTTTATTACTAAGTTTTCATCTTGTACTTGATCAAAAGAAAATTCTCCTGGAGGAGTATACAAATACACATCTGTAGCTGTTAGAGAAAGTGAAGTTCCAAGCTTATGCTCATCATATGTCTTGGATGTATTTTTTATATAATCAGAGTTTTTAAGAGAATCTACAATATGCATTTGACCTTTAATCATGTCTTGTGCATATTGGTCTATTTTTTTGAGTGCTTTTGTATTATTTTCTAGGTTGAAAATATAATTTGCATCATAGTCATTTATTGATGTATACCGTATATCCATCGGTTGCTTTTGACTATTGCAAGCAAAAAAGCCAATACTTATAAAAAAAAGGAACACTACCTGCTTTATCATAATTCTATATTTAGCATTATTGCAAAGGGTTGAAATTTGGTTTTATCTCCTACATTTTTAAAATGTTGAAGACAAAACATAGCTACCAAACCAGGAATCCATTGTTTCATAGTACCATCAGCCCCTCCATCTTCCCAGCCTGCTCCAAAAGTGTCAAAGAAAGAAAGGTTCGTAATCGTAGCCTGTATTTCTCCGTCTTGTTTATAAATCTCATAATTAGCCAGACATCCTTGAATTCCTCCTACAAAAGTTGCTACCTCATTTACATTGGGATTCATTCCCTGCAATGCACTATAATACGGCAATCTGGTCTTGAAATTATAGGGTCGATTAACATCTCTGGTAACATACTTATTACTTTTATATCGATCGACTAATTCTTGTTCTAAAGCGGGTAAAAATTTACTTTTAAATTGATCTGAATCTTTTACTTCTTGTACAGGGTTGGAATCAGGTCCAAAAATAAATGGTTGGCCTTGTCCAGTAAAAAAATGATTCGCTAGATCTCTTCCATTTTTACCAAACCCATCTTCTATATCAGAAAAACCCCATAAAACAGATTTGAATTCAGCCTTAAGGTATGCCGTAGGGTATGACTTTGTGAGATTGACGTTTTTTACATCAAAATCCGTCATCCCATTTCTTTTCATCTCACTATTACTAGGAGTATCTGCATATATCCAATCATATGCTCTTTGCAATTGACTATTGACAACTATGATTTTTCCGTTCTCATTAATACGCTGACCTTTATTGATAACCCCCGTCTCTAGAACTTCTTTCTCATTTGTTTCTCCAGCTACAGCAGTATCATTTTGTGAGCTACTGGCTTGGGCTGTTGCTCCAGAATTATTATCTGAAACCTCCTGATTAGTATCTATAGTTACCAATCTAAGAGCTACAGTACCATCTGCTCGCACAGTGCCAGAAAACACTTTTGTGCTTTCTCCATTACAAAATGCATTGCCTTCTTCTTCTTCAACGGTTACCTCTACTCTTTCCCCTACATTCATATTTTCTGTTCTCACAAACATAGCAGCTTTCTGATCAAATGTTATTTCATCGATTCGCTCCTTTCCTTCTTCATCCATCCAATAGGTTTCTACAATCTTTGGTGCTTTATCATTACCCAACATTGCACCAGGAATGGTCATTGCAATCTCTTTGAATTGCTCTTGTATACTTCCTGCAGTATTGATTTGCATTGGTTGCATAATGGTTACTTTACCACCCGTGCCACACATACACTCTGAATCTGCATATAGAAATTTTTTTCCTCCCCCTAGTGTTGATGTTTTTGTTGTTTTTGTCCATCGTTGTAACCCAGGAATACAAGGTAAGTATCCGCTATTAGTTGGCTTTAATTTACATTGCCCAAAAGTAGCAGGTACTTGTACATCCATATCAGTTGCTTTGAACTGGCCTTGTATTTTTACTTTTTGATTTTCTGTAACCAAAAGCTTGGCAGGAACAAATCCTTGATTGCATTGCAATAATGCGCCGTCTAATACATATATTTTACTACTCATTTTCTTTTTTCAGATTAAAAGTTATTGTAGTTTCTTTTTTATAAAGATTTTCTACCTCAAAGGCATATTTTAGTTTTCCTTGAGTCACCAATCCATGATCTGGTTTGGTTTTATACACTCCTTTGTAATCAAAATGTAATTCATGTCGATCTCCTTTTATAACCGACAATTGCCCCAAAAAAGCATTCAACTGAGCCAATGAGAACTTAGGGTGTTCTGTATCTATTTCTGCTCCTGTTACTATGGTAACATCTGTAAACGCTATATTTTTATTTCTTATCTTTTTTTGTGCTATAATTGGAATATCAATTGTACTCAAAGCATTTGCTATTGTTTTTTTGTCATGAATAGGCTCTTTACCTTTAAATCCATGATAAAACAAGTCAGAAAAAAAGAAGGAATAAAAATTATCTTCAACAAATAGTTGCTGAATGTTCTCTTCTTCTAATTGCCAATCAAAATTATCTACCATCGTTTCCATATCTGGAAATTCTTCTAGAAAGTCATTTTTTATAGCCTGCCACTTTTCTCTAATTTGTTCTGTATTAACTACCTTAATTAACTTAAAGTTTTTATTAACTCTTACTTCTAGAACATCATTTATGGTTGCTACTCTAAGTGCTATTTGTTGTGCCTTGGTAAGCCTCTTGATCATTTTTTGCTTTTTATTCAACAAGAAGCGTTTTCTTATTTCTATTTTATAGATGAATAATCCTCCTTCATCAACACCAGAATACGTAAGATCAAACTCTATTCCTGTTCTATTATAGCTCTTTACTTTATTTTGAGTAATTTCTGTACATATATCTGCTGTATAGCCTCGAGTTACTCTTTCTTCATTAAGCTTAAGAGACTGCGTAGTATGAGACAGGGTTCGTTGCATGTATTCTTTTTATATTATCCTGGTTGTGTTACTCTTTGTCTTTGTCCGTTTACTCTATTTGGCCCCATACCAATACCACTATAGTGGGCAGAAAAATGAAAGTATCGATTGCGCAATAATTTTATTAATGTTCTGTTTGCTGGGTCATCAAATGATAGTTTTTCTCCACCATTAAACACATAGTCGTCTAATTTTTGCTTTGCTTCACTAAGCTCTGATGGAATTGGATATGATCTGGTGATTTTACCCATTAAAAAATTCACATTACTATCTACAGAAAATTTGCCCATTATTTGTAATGGTATATAACTATACCTATTACTCAGTCCTTTTCTATCACCTGTAATTGTTCCCCAAAAATCACTAACTTCAATTTCTTTAGGCTTAAACCATCCTTGTTCTATCAAGAAATCTCTTTCTGTTCTCAACGTATTAAGATTTACACCATAATCAAGTCGTACTTCTTCATCTGCATTATGCACATATCCTCCTCCAATATCTGAATGTACTCCTGGCAAAAACTTTTCTACTCCTCGATTTCCTGTACTATTTATATTAGTGAGTCTAAAATTACTTCGATGTTCATCATCTGCTGCTAATTGCAATGTTTTTAATGATTTTTTCACAGCATTTAATTTTAATTCTGAGGTATCATTATCGTGATTAATTCCTAACGAGGCTACTGTATCAAACAACCCTGCAAAGTGTATTACCAGAGTTTTTACTTTGACTCCTTTTTCTTTCAAAAATTCACCTAGCGGGCCATAATCATCTTCATACTTAATAATTGTAGTCGTAACTGGAGCATATTCTCCAGATCCTGTTGTTATTACCTCTTTTACTGCTCCTTTACGCTGTGTAATCTCATGAATAAAGTTTCTTGCAGCAGCAGCACCACGGCTAAACCCATAGGTATCTATGTATAAAATATTGATATCATCAACTCCTAAATCTGCTATCGCATTGGCTACTTCTTCGCATCCTTTTTTTACTTTTGCTTTTACTCCAGTAGAGCCAGTTCCCATACCCATTCCTATCTTAGAGTCTGACCCTTCATTTTCTGTCCCTATCCCTTCTATATAAACAGAAAGCTTCTTTATTTTCTCTTCATTTACGGGTTGATATGCTGGTTCTATCCTAGATATATTAGAATGATCATTATCGTAACTTCCTGTTTTATTAGGGCTCCAAGGAGTACCCCACCACCAATCACGATATTTGGAAACTAATTCTTTATTATACGGTTCTCCTCTTTTCTTTTTTTCATACTCTAACCGTATGATTGTATTTTCTCTATTATTAGCTGTCCCATCAAAAAAGACTGCTGCCGATACATTGACACTCTCTTCTGGTATCAATTCTTCATACTCAGCATTACCAACATGAACTGGTGACGTTTGAACATTAATGCCACTTAACACGTTTTTTGTTTGTTCTGATGCTGCTCCAGTAGAAGCTGCTGTTAATCCAATACTTCCCATACTGCTATTAATTAGAAGTTTCGTATATTTTTACTCTAGCTTTCTCCAGCATTATCACTTCTGAATCACTCTTTACACTAAGCTCTATATCACTGTTATATTTATCTATTTTTAGTATTAACTCAACTTCCTTTGCTTTTGGATTTTGATATACTTTCTCAAAAGCTTCTTGAGTTTCACGATAGTCAAAAAAGATTTTGGCTCCGTAATCGTTGTTATTTTTATCTTTCCACTTTAATCTAAAATAATCTGCTATAGGCCATTCTTTATTTTGCCCCAACACAGGGTTATCTCCTATCGTATTTAAACTCTCTCCATTCACAAAATCTATTAATATTTCTTTAAGATCATCTGGTTCCTGATACATTACTACAGGTTTCCAGTTATACTTTTTTCTGTACGTATCCCATATCCCGTAGGGAATTTGCTCTGGATTCATTTTAGATTTTGTTTCTTCATCAAAATCTTCTTCTAGAGTGTCATCTATAAACTCCTCTATAGTCATCATTGCTGAGGGTGCAAATTCTTGTATAGTAACTTCTGTCTCTGATGCTACAAAACGGTCTACCTCTGTTGACCACCCATTTCCCATAAGCCATACAACAACAATTCCTCCTGGAGCCAACCCTACATTTATCCTGCTATAGGTCTTTTTCTGCCCTAATCGATCCATGTATCCTTCTGCAAATAATGTTTCTATCTTTTTGCTTGGCAAATCAAAGCTTCCTTTATAAAACTTCTTTTCTAAGTATGACAACCAAGTTATTTCTAATTTTACAGGAATAGGCTTACTATCATCCCCCACTATATGAGTTGCTCCCAATTTTCCCCATCCTTGATCTAGAGTATGACCAGAAGGAATGTAAATGCTTTCCTCATTCTCATATATAAAACTACCTTTATGTATTTGAACAGGAGAAAACTTTGGTGCACAGGCTGATGGCCTCCATTCGTATTTTTTCATTCCTATTGCGTTCGTTATTTTTTCCTTTTTGGGATTATTATCTTGACATGACACTACACTTATAGTAGTAAGTGTAATTACTAAAACCAGAAAAACAGCACGTAATCTCTGTAGATTATTCACCATACTCTACAGTCTCTGCACTTGCAATAGTAATTTTCCCTCCAGCATTGGTTTTAATCTCTCCACTGGCATCAGTAGAAATTTCCTGAGCTTCTTGTTTATACTCACTACTGATTACTTTCATTGTTTCTCCTATCTGCTTATCTTCATTTGTAGCACTAATAAAAGAATCTCCTGTAATCGTTTCTGATTTATTTTTACCTATAGAAACATCTAGATTTTCTTCGACATTAATTTGCATATTCTTGGCATTAAATGTCATATTTTCACCAGCAGAAATTGTAATATCATTATTTGCTGTATCAATGTGAATAATATTTCTGTTTTTATCTGTTATTGAGATAAACTCTGTTCCTTTACTATCATTAAGTTCTATAGTATGGCCACTTCGGGTACGTATTGCTTTGACATCATTGGCTTGAGTACCCCAACTTTGAGGGTTTTGAGTTCCTGTATACAATGCCCCCATTATATAAGGACGTTCTGCATTGCCCCCTTCAAAACCAACTAGTACTTCTTCTCCTACTTCTGGGATAAAATGAAACCCTTTTTCTCCACCAGAATGCGGTGTCATCATTCGCAACCATGGAGTCATTTCTCCGTCTGGTTTTTGCCAAGGAAATTGTACTTTGATACGACTTAATCCATCAGGGTCTGCATTTTCTGTAACAATTGCTGTTTGAGATTCACTTCTAGGGAAAAGCATTGGATTGGTACTTGGTGATATATCAATCTCTGCAGTCACTCCCTCAAAATTATTGATATAGTTTCCGTTTTCTGAAGCTGTATGCGTTACTTTGGTGATACGATAACTACCTTGCCCTGTTGACGCCTCTTCTATTCTTATAATCTGACCTAGATAAACTCCTGGGTTATCACTTATACCTTTTACCAAAACTTGTTTAAGTTCACGAGTTTTCTTTTGTTGCTCTACCTGCTTATCAAATCGTTGCTTAAGTTCTCTGTCATTATATGAGTTGAGATATACATTTGTTTCTTTCACATACATCTCATCACTTTTATTACTAGTGAAACTATTATAACCGTTTACTCCTGTGCTTACTTCTGTAGTCGCTTTTTCATGTAATTCATCTACCAGGTAATCATTGGTAAAGTACTTGAAATTATTAGGTATTGGATTAAGTTCTAAAGTGAATTTTTTAAGGTCATGCCCATAAATTAGTGTTACCTCTTCATTGTTCACTGGTTCTCCAAAAACCAAGGCTCTCCCATCATAATAAAACCACTCTCCATATTGCGCCGCCAATCTTCTGGTATATTGATACGAGCTATCATGATGCTGTACACTATAGTGTATATTTGCAGTAGTTCTTGGACTAAATCTTGTTTCTAATTTGGATTGATCATAGCCTTGAAATGTTTTACTTAATATCTCTGCCAAATTAGTATCATTATGTGAGGCAAAATGGGGTCCATCATCTGAAATAACACTCGCACTTTGAGCTTTTATTTCTATAACATCTTCATCCCCGTTATCAAAACCTTTGGTATTATTTACTTTTACAACCACTCCTTTGAATTCAAGATCTCGATATCCTGAGAAATTTTCTCTAGCACTTACCTGTAGTGTAATAATCTCACCTAACAGATTTTTACTTTCTGAGGCTACTTCTTGGTCTAATCTTTCTAGTATATCCATGCGACAGACTAAGGTAAAAAGATGATGAGAATCAAGGTCTTGCTCTAATATTAACCTTTTATATGTAGGAATTAAAGTACCTCCTATATAGATTTGTATGTTGGATTGTAAAGCCATATTGTTTTGTTTTTAAGAGAATAAAATGAGGATAAACACTCTGCCCATATAAAATTAACATTTTTATATACTCTAGGCAAATAGAAACGTAGCTCTGTTTAAAAAAAATACACTCATATAAAACACAACCGTATTTTTATTTTATCAACGTGTTTTTATCCTTATAAAATTGCTTTTCATATTAAAGAGCTATTTGAATTATTTTTTACTCAATAACATCAAATACTCTATATTTTATATTATACTCTGTGCATTTGTTTATTTTATAAAACCAATTTCTGAATTTGTTTTATGTATTTCACTATAATACGGTAGGCTTTATCAGGTAATTTTAATTCATTAGAATTAACATCATACACTTAGCAGTATAATCAAGTAGATTTTTACTTCTGATTTCTTTAGCCAGTAGCCTTCTACATACAAACTATTCTACATTTATAATTGTAGACACACAAGTATCTCTATTAAAAAGCAATCCGAGAATATATTGTACGTTTTTTTCTTTTGAGAGATGGTTACCTAAAACTAACCTTGACTTAATTAAGAAATAAAAAGAAAATTTCACATGTCATTTACCAACTAACTCTTAACTAAACATTCCTACAAATTGAAGATATATTTTAATAAGTAACCCAAATAAAAAAACCTTGACGATTTAGACTTGTATAATTAACCCTTAAGAATTACTTAATTTTTATAAAACAAAAAATAAGCACACCAAATACAAAAGGAGTGTAAAAACACTCCTTTTGATAAATTATTCTATTCAGAAATAAAATGGCTTATACCCATTCATTTCTATGTTCTCCATTACCTATACCAATTTCTCTAGCTGAAATAGTAAGAGTTTCTGTCATAGGATTTTTACCATCCGCATCAAAACTTTCCACATATTTTACAGCATAACCATTCTTGAAATTTAACTCTTTAGCTTTTGCATCTGTATCTCTTTTGTAAAAAACGACAGAACCATCTTTCATCTCAAAATTATTACACATCCACTCAGCTAAACTTGTATTAGCCGTAGACT
Organism: Aquimarina aquimarini; assembly: GCF_900299535.1. Taxonomy (GTDB): domain Bacteria; phylum Bacteroidota; class Bacteroidia; order Flavobacteriales; family Flavobacteriaceae; genus Aquimarina; species Aquimarina aquimarini. The sequence continues at coordinate 56,229 of NZ_OMKE01000036.1, forward strand.
CTACAGTTAATGTTATTTTACCTCCTCTAGTTACAGAAGATGGACGCCCAGTTGGATCAACTTCTTGCAGTAAACCATAACTACAACTTAACACATTAAACTCTTCTCCTGACACTTTAAATATCGCTTTAAAAGACATAATAAATTTTTTAAAAATTAATAATAAATATAAATAATAATAAACGTGACTTGCACAGTATAAATGTATATAAATTTTATAACCAACACAATACATTTACAATCACCTAGCAAAAAATGAAAGAAAAATAGTACAAATAAAAAACACCAACACTAGTTATTGTTAACTTTATCTAAAAAAAAAAGCTTTAACCTAAATCCAAAACTTTTTTTTAGTAAAATTTTAACATTTTAATTATACTTTTTTACAAATAATTACACCATACCATTTAACATTACCTCCTTCTACCGTCATATTCATAATTAATAAACTTATATCAAATAAAAGCAATTACTACTACAACACACACCCACATGTATTGATTAAGAAGCATGGTTTACACAAAAGACATTAACCCCATACACACTATAAACTATCGTATATAAAAATCCTGACCAAAAAGACATCACGGAGTTTCTGGTAAATCATGAAAAACTCTCGTAATACTAAAACACAATATTTATTATTCTTATTTTTTAAAATAAAAAAAGCTTTAACCTTAGGCTAAAGCTTGTTTATACTAAAATTTTAATATTTACATTATACTCTCTTGCAAATGATCACATCGTTTTCTTTGATATTATTTCCTTCTACCGTCTTATTGTAATTAATAAATTTCTGAAAACCTAACCAGTTAGGTCTGGTATAAAAAATCCATCCAGATGGGCTATTCCCATTATCTATATAACTTATCTCTCCCCCAGGATGTCTTTCATTATAATCATTTATAAAGAAATAAAATAGTTTACCAAACTCCATTCGTTCTGGAGCTTTTAATCTAAAATTACTAATCTCTTCAATATTTCTTCCTTTATTAAATTCAAATGAAATAACCAATGGATTTACCAATTCATCATCTTTTGGGTCTTTTACTTTTTTATCTAGAGGATAAAACCACTTTTTATATATCGGCACTGGTATGGATAATGAGAACTCATACAACTTTACTACAGTAAAAGGAATCACAAAAGCAATTACTGCTGCAATAAAAATATAGGTATACTCAGCTTTATACAACCCTATTACGTATACAAAAGATATCAACCCCATACATACTGTAACTATTGTATATAGAAATTCTGACCAAAAAGATGTTGGTGTCTCTGATAAATCAGGAAAAAACTTACGCAATGCTAAAACATGTAAAACTCCTAATATCAAAAATACCACCTGAAAACTTATAAAGTTATTAAGCGGGATATTACTCAAGACCCTCTCGTTACTTAATAAGGCTGTAGCAGCAAATAACAGTAATACCACCAGTATATACAGAAAAAACTTCTTCTTGTTCTTAGCGAATAGTTTTTTCAAACCTGTTACAAACCCCATAAGAATTACAGTAATAACAAGCAAAACTATACCTATCTTAAACATATCTGTATTAATAACTGTAAGTAAAAATATTTTCATTTTATATCATTGTTGTTAAGCCCAATCTTGGGTTGTTAGATTCATCCAACACAAATACACTTTCTTGTTTTGAATACGTAATGTTTAGTTTGATTTCTATTTCTAGTGGGATAAAATAGTCACAAAAGGTACTAATAATTTTTTTAGCTACACCATTTTGTAGGAATTTACGCATATTTTTTCTTCCAACAGGACCAATTTCTATTTCAAAATATGGATACAATACCCTAGAATCATTTAATTCTAAAACAAAATCAACTCCCAAAGTATTCGTACTTTCTGTAGCATCTTTATGAGTATATGATTCATGCTTTTTGACAATCTTTACTTTCTCCCCAATTATTTTTTCTAAACTCAGCGCTGTAAGTTCAGGATTTCCTGATATTTTATGAGCAAAAGGCAGTAGTTTTAACAATTTCAAACTATAATTAATTGGCATCTCTTTATCTAATCCCCAAAAATCAAGTAAAAAATCATTTTTTAAGTTTATAAACTCATCTATTAACTCTCTTTCATTCTCTTCTACACGAACTTTCTGAACAAAAAATTCATTCTCAATAGGGGCAAAAAAGGCTCTTGCATCTTTTTCTTCTTCCTTATGTTTTTTTCGTAACCCTTTATAGGAGTACTTACCTTTTTTTACTTGCTCATGAAAAAAGGCTTCAGGAAGCATATCGTATATTCCATTACGAGCTAAATCAAATCGTAGTTTATCTTTTACCGTTGAATACGTATCTAATTTAAAATTGACAACATCTCTACGGTACGACCTAGAAAATGTACTCTTATTAAAAATATCGATATCACTAAAATCCAAATTAGAGTTCTCAAAAATCTCTGCTACAAAAACCTCCGCTTTTAGGCTTCTATAAGCCGTTATCAGCTCGTCGTATATTTCTTGTGTGTGTTTTTCTTGCATGTACTCTAATAAACTCCTTTGAAACTGGGACTATTTAGTTTAATTTATGATTGGTATTTTTTGGTTTTCTTCCTGCTGCTACAAACATTCTTTGCCAGCGCTTATCTGTAAAATTACTAATCTGAACCCCATTATCTCCAGATGCACTCAAATTTGATGTAGAATGCACAAAATAATCATTTCCTAAATAAACACCTACATGAGTTATAGGGTGATACTCAGACCCTTTATGATTAAAAAACAATAGATCACCTTGTCTTAAAAATTCCTGACCAATAAACTTATCAGTACTAGGTGCCATGTATTGCTTTTCTGCGGTTCTTTCTATAAGATTACCATATACATCATGATATAAAAACTGTGTAAAAAAAGAACAATCTATTCCCCTTTTATTTTCTCCTCCCATTTTATAAGGAGTCCCCATCCAACTATCAATAAATTTATACAATGGTATATTTTTGATTTTCTCTGGTTCGACATCAATAATTCTACCATATTTTTTCTGAATAGGTAATACCTCCTGCTCTTGCTGATCCTTACTTTTTAAATAAGCAATAGCGTCTTTTCCTTTACAACTAACCAACATAGAAACTATCAAAATCACTGACAACCTAAAAAACACTCTCATATCTATATAATCATTTCTACAAATATAAAAACTTCTTTCCTTTCTTTATATATATTTTACCTATCTCATAAAAATAACATATCTATTTAAAAAATCATTGGGGTTTCTCTTATAATTCGTTTGTAGTAAACAAAACTTTATTAAATTGCATTATATTTCATTCAAATCTCTTAGCCATATTTATTTTATATGATAAAATCATATTACAGCTTACCTTTACAAGCCAAAAAAATCATTGCCAATGAAGAGGCAGATCAATGTGATATAGGAAAATCAATTGCCAACTTCATTCATCTTATCACTACTACTCATTTTGGAGAATGTGCTTTTGATGAAACTTTTGGGTGCTCTATTTGGAATGTTGATTTTGATAATCTTACAACCACCAATAGGCTTAGAGATATTATCTCAGACTCTCTTCTTGAAAGTATTACAACCAAAGAAAAAAGATTAAAAAACGCTACTTTGAAAGTAGTAATAAAACAGGATGAATTCATAAGTAATGCTAACTTAAACAGAGTAAAAAAACGTGTAGATATCAAAATAAATGCTACCATACGCCTAACCAACGAACCTTTTTATTGTATAGAAAGGTTTTATATTGCACCGCTTTCATTTTAAATATTTATGAGTCAAGAAAACAAAACTCAAATAAAAAACAGAATGATCAAAAAGGCTGCTTCTCTTTGGGGGGTACAGCCCAATGAGATAGAAACCTCTTTTGATCCCGTAATTACCCTTCTTATTAGTGCATGCGCTTCTGAAATTGCAAAAATCTCTGGAGAGATCAATAATTCTCAATCAAGAGTGACAGAGCAACTCATACAGCTTATGACACCAGAAACATTATATGGTGCCCGACCCGCTCATGCAATTGCTTATGTAGAACCTATTTCTCCAGAAAGTACAATTTCTCCTGAAAACTTATTTTACTTCAACAAAAAAATAAAAAGCTCAAAGGCAGAACAAAAAACAAAAAATATATTTTTCTCTCCAGCTCAAGAAAGCAAACTAATAGATGCCCAAATTACTCATATGCTATGTGGTGATGAAGGGTATGAAGTTGAAGGAAAACTACGAACCAACATAACGCTTTCTAAAAAAGACAAAGGAGCTCTGCCGTCTTCTACCGTATATTTAGGTATCAAATCCGAAAATGATACCATCAACCTAAAAGATGTTTCTTTATTTTTTGAAATATTAGATATTCAGGATAGAGAATTATTTTACCATCATTTACGACAAGCAAAATTTTACTATAACGATTCCCCTATCAATGTTTCTACAGGGTATATGAATAGTGATAACTCTAAGCGTTTAGATTTAGAATCTATATTTGCACACACCCCAAATAAGACTAGAAACATTGAAAATGATGTAAAAAAAATATACGAAAAGCATTATATAACTTTAAAATCGAACATTTCATTACAAAGAGATGGTAAAATTCCTAAGGAAATTATTAAATTTATAGATTATGAAGATACCGAGGATTTTCAGGATATAAATTGGATTAAAATAGTTTTTCCTAAAGTTATCAGTAATACTATTTTACAAAGCTTATTTTGTTCTTTTAATGCCTTTCCTGTATTAAACAGAAAGTTAGAAAGTGTTTCTTTCCAATTAAAAGATTATATCAACATAGCACCTTTAAGTACTATGGATTTATTTCTGGATATCAAATCAGTAAGCAACACCTCTGGAGAAACGTATAGCCTTAGAGCTGATGATGCAGAAAAAGATCAAAAAGGAACCTTTGTAATACGAAGAGACAATGTAGGCAAACTAGATTCTAGAAAAGCTAAAGAGTATTTATTACATCTTATAGAGTTATTAAAAGACGAGAGTGCTGCTTTTTCTGTTTATGGAAACGATTTTTTACAATCCAATGTCAATAAATTAAATCAAAATATTGCTACCTTAGAAAAAAAGGTATTGGATATGACCAAAACAATTGCAGAAACAAATTATGTTTCTGTAAAACCATATAGAAAGAAAGATACTCTTCTTATAGAATATTGGACAACAAATGGACAAGAAGCCAATCAAATAAAATCAGGAAAAACACTGAACATATATAAAGGAAGTGAACTAAAACAAAAAAGTGGAGTGTTTCTAACGCCTACTTTTCAAGGAAAAGATAATCTAACGATGGAGGAGCGTCTATTCGCATACCGTAGAGCCCTACTTTCAAGAAATAGAATTATCACTAAAGAAGATGTAAAAGCACTATGCTATGAGATATGTAGTAACAAGATTAAAGAAGTAACTATAAAAAAAGGATTCAAAACAAATACAGGGTTAAACAAAGGGTTGGTTCCATCAATAGAGATAACATTACATCCCAATTCTTCTGTAAAAACATCTGATTTAGAATGGGATTCTATAAAAATTAATATTTTGTCTATATTAGAGAAACAATCATTAAATCTTTTTCCTTACTATATCACTGTATTGAATTAATTAAAATTTCACACTAATGAAAACATCAGATACATCACAAAATACTTTTATAGATAAAAGTATCATTATGTTTTTTATCGTAACAATTTTTATTACTGCTACCGTTTTTGCTTTTAAGTACGCAAACTATACTCCTTGTGAGATCATAGATTTTGATATAAATGCAAAAAACTATAGGGTTGGAGAAATTATACGATTCAAAGATAATACTGACGGAGCTTTTAAACGTGAATGGAATTTTGGAGACAGCTCCAAAGTACGTTCTGGGTTGTCCCCATTTCATACTTATGAAAAAGCAGGGAAATATGATATTGCTTTAAAAGTAAATGGTAATTGCGAAAGAATAAAGACTATTGTCATCAAAGAAAAGGTTTTTATTCTGGACTCCACCAAACTAGCAAAATTCAAAATCCCTTCTTCTATAAAAGTAGGTGAACCTTTAAGAATTAAAGATCAAACCAAAGATGCGTACAGATGGGAATGGAGGTTTGGAGAAACTGCTGAAGTAAACTCTACCAAGAAAAATCCTAGATACACCTATGAATCACCAGGATTGAAGACTATTACTTTGGTAGTAAATGATGACACTAGGTATGCAACTAGAAAAAAAATTAATGTACTGCCCAATAAGAAAAAGACTACTAGTCCTATAAGAAGAAGGCGTATACCAAGACCAACAATAACAACTCGCCCTACAATTAAGGTTGCTCCAGATGAAGAAGATCCAAAAGAATTTAGAGCACCAAATATCAAAGACAGTGATTTTGCTATAAAAATAATGGCTGTAGCAGATAAAAAAGCAAGTGCTAAGGATTTTGGCCCTTACTTATGTAATAATCTGCAATTACCCATAAATGCTAGAGGGAAACGAACTACGTTTATAGATTTTTGCAACAAAATAAAAGGTAAAAGCATAAAAATCAAAGAACTGGAAATATTTAGAAATAAAAACAATAATTGTATTGAATATATTACAATACAATATTCTAGAACTGGTTTATTTTAAGAAAAAATGAAATTAGAAGATAAAAAATATTATCACGTTAACTGGATTGACGGAATGAAAATCAATAAAAATCGCTTTATTGATATGGAGAATGCATTGGCTCAATTCTCTCAACTCGTTAGCTCTAGAGGATTAAACAGTAATAACTATGGCTTATTACCTGGTTTTGGATCTGATGAGGCCGTAAAAATGACTTTCTCAGTAGATGGTCAAGAAACGATCAAAGTACAACTAAACAGATGTCGAGCAATTACAGCTGGAGGGCATTTGATACATATTACCTCAGAAATAACCTCTTTTCTTGAAAGCGAAGGTAATCTTATCACTACCAACTACGCAATCAATGGTACTGAAGAAGAATGTTATATCGTTTTAAGTATCAATCCTTATGTAAGGATTCCTATAGGAGATGCTGACCCTGAAGAAGAACCACCTCGCCATCCTTTTGTGCTACCAGAATACAAACTTAATATCGTTGGTAAAAATGAGGTCAATGCAGAAGAATTTGGAAAGTATCATATTACCATAGGAAAAATTATTTTTGAGGAAGGTTCTGCACCATATCTCGCAGAAGATTTCATACCTCCTTGTACATCTATCCTAAGCCATCAAGATCTTTTATACACATATTCTGAAATTGGTACTTTTTTTAATGCACTAGAAAAGTATTCTATGAATATCGTGCAAAAGATATATCAGAAAAAACAATCCAATGATCTTGCAAAAATGGTATTGACAATATGTCAAAACACCTTGCAGTACCTAGGAGGAATGGTACCCGAATATCGTATGAATGATAAGCAGGCCCCTCCTATTTTTATGATCTGCAAATTAATGTCTCTTGCCAGAGTTATAAAAACTAATATGGATATCTATGCTGGTACTGGTAAAGAAGAATTACTAAACTATCTTTCTGATTGGTGTGATTTGAATCAAGGTGCTTTTGAAAACACATTGGTAGAAATGATAGAATTACAATATATTCACACAGATATTAATTCTGCTTTGAATTATGTTTCTAACTTTACCAAACTTATGTTATCCTTATTCAAAAAATTAAACGAATTAGATTATATAGGTAAGAAAACAGATTCTAATATCTTTGTTAAAGAAGAAGTGATCGCTAAACAAGATGTTAAAAACAGAAGAAGCTTTCTCCTAGATTAAAAATATCAACCCAAATAAAAATATAAAATGAAACCAAAGAATAGTAAAGAAAGAAGAAATAGTATATTAAAATTTGCATTGTTATTTCTTTTTACAGCAACCTTAATTGTAATTACTTTCTTTTTTGATTTTGACAGGGTTCCATTAAAAGAAAACTCTGTACTAAGAGAAAGATCTAAAGCGATAGAAACAGAAGTTCAATTTCAAGAGAAATTTTCTGGAGAAATGGTAAAAATAAGATCGCTATTAGACTCTTTAGATACTCCTGGTCAAAATACGCAATATATCAATGCTCTTTTAAATTCTAAAATTGTAGATCTACAAAAATCTATTCCAGAAGAAGATTCTACATATAGATATGATATGTACAATAGTATCGTAAAATCTTTTGTAGACTTACAAGGGTTTAAAAACAAATTAAAAGAATTTGAAGATGTTGATACAAAATTAGAAGAATACGAGATAGAACTAGAAAGAGTAAATCTAGAGCTAGAAAAAGCGAAGCGTTATGTTGATGCTTTAAGACGTTAATACTCTAACCCACCCACATATAGTACAAAAAAAGAGGCTTTTTTAAAGCCTCTTTTTTTGTACTATATTTTTATTAAAAATTATAAATCTCTTTGTTTATTTATTCTTGTTTCAGCCATTTTTTACGTCGTTGTAATGCTTTTTCGTTAGGCTTCGTATGCTCGGTAAGAGTTATTTTTGGGTTTTCTTCAATTTTCACATAAGTCGTTCTATCAGTCCCGTTTCTTTTGTATTGTAATACTACTTTTTTTCCAATCTTATTCTTATTCACTACTTCATGATACTGATCGATATCAGAAAACGATTTATTACCAATAGATATAATAACATCTTCTTTTTCAAGACCAGCTTCATACGCAGGAGTTCCTAATCTCGTATACTTTGATATTCTTGCCAAACCATTCTTTGTGAATTCTATTTCGGCTCCTATATAAGGATCTTCTTCTGTTTTAAGAGAAATAGCAACCGCTCCAAATAGCTTTTTAAAATCAGGTACTTCACTACTGTTTATATACTTAGAGAAAAAGCTATCTGCAAATGAGGAACCAGCATATTCTCTCAAAGTAATATATAGGTTATCCAAAGTATATGCGATTTCGGTCTTACCATATTTTGTCCAGAATAATTTCATAAAATCGTCTAAGCTAAGATCATCTTTTGCATCTCTAAGTGATAAGTCAAGTGCTAGTCCGAGCATATTACCATACGAATAATAAGAAACGTATGTATTTTCTGTATTAATTGGGTCTATAGAAACCGCAGCATCCATAAAAGGAGCTTTACGACTCATTTCTCTTGGTGTAAAAAATTGTAAAGCAGGAGAATTCCACACCTTATTATAAGTTGTTGCCAATTTAGCAAGATATTCCTCTTGACTGATAATACCTGTTCTACATAAGATCAAATTCGTATAATAACTAGTTATTCCTTCTGCAAACCATAATTCTTCAGAAATATTGGCCTTATCAAAATCAAAAGGTTCCAAAGACAGGGGGCGAATCCTTTCTACATTCCATGCATGAAAAAACTCATGGGCAAAAGTTCCTATATTGTCTTTCATCCCTCCATCTGAAAGGCTTTTTGGGTTTGTAATAACCGTAGAGTTACGATGCTCCATTCCATCTCTAGATACCTGAGGCATAAAAGAGGCTAAAAATATATATTCATTATTCTCAAAACTTGGATAATCGCCAAAAACTTGTTTCTCTTCTTCAGCTATCTTTTTTATAGATTCAAAAAACTCATTTGCTTCTTGATCTGTCCCATTATGATGCAATGCCATCTTAATAGTATGTGCTGTATTTCCTTCTCCAACTTTATGTTCTTTTACAACATGATTACTCAACAACGCTGGGCTATCCATAAAATACTGAAGGTTTGGAGCTCTAAAACTATTTCCTTGCAAGCGTTCCATTTGAGTAGCTATCTTCCATCCAAGATCATTACGAGTTACATATAATATCTCTACAGGACGATCCTTAAGTTTTGGAACGTACATAAATGTAGCAGGATTATTTATTATTGCATGTGTCTCATCTATTTGAGAGTAGGTACCATCTCCTCTATCTCCAAATAATGTATAATACACATGAATTGTACCATCATGCCCTGTAACATCCCACTGGTGTAAGTTTGGTCTAGTAACGGTTACTTTTTTCCCTCTACTATCTGTGATTTTCACATTATAGATATTCTTTGCAAATTCATGCAATGCATATCGCCCAGGTGATGTTCTACTCATTCTTAGAGAAACAGTACCTGATTGAAGGTTTGTAAAAGTTGCTGTTACATTTGCCTCATGGTGCTCTGCATTGTCAAACGAAATTGAATACTTATTTCTTATTTGCGCAAAGCCTGATTGTAAGGTGAAAAATAAAAAGATGATTAGTGAAAAATATCTCATTGGTAATATATTTTAAATTTTAGTAAAACAAAAACAGATAGAATCAATTGCAATTCTTATAATGTTAATGTCAATTTCTTTCTAAAGCCCATAAAAAGGAATTCAAAAATACGATTATCTAATAACTATGCAAACATAGATTTTGTAATTGAGGACGTATCTACCAAATACAATCAAAATCACAAAACAAAAGACACCCATACATTCTAAAAAAACAAAGACATAATCCCTTATTAACCAATAATCATCTCAATCAACCTTTATATTATTTCCCCTTATCGTCGATAAAAAGAAAAAACACTACATATTAATAAACAAACAATTGCGTTGTAAAAAAAGTGTATTTTTTTGTTAATTTTATTTTAAAAAATCTACACGTTTTAATATAAATTCACAGTTCTTTGTTTAAGAATCGTTAAATTTTACTTTTAAACCATTTTAAACACCTACAAATCAATTTGTTAAAAATCACTTTTAAGGCAATGTATATTAAGCTTTTACAAAGTTTTTATTTTAACAAAACATATATAAATATGGTTTTAACCTCAAAATTTTGAGGTAATTCCATGATAGCGATCAGATCTAATTATTTAATTTTGAGATAGATGTAATTTCCCCCTTTTTAATCTGAGAAATTTACACCAAAATCAGTTTACCCCTAGAATCTTATTTTTTTGCTATCAAAGATTTAATATTTCACTTTATGATATAACAACTATCGTTTAAAAAAGACTGTGTTCTTATATTTTTTTGGCCAATTTATTCAGTTTTCAATATCAAGAAATAAAAATTGGTGAATACCCAAGCCCCCTATTCTTATCGTAAAAATTTTATTATAAATAATTAATAAAAATAATATGTTATTAAAAACAACAGATCAAAAGTCTGATAAGGTATATGATAATTGTTTTATTAATATCGATGATTCTGATTTTGATCATATAAAAAAAGCACTTCAAAAAGATCGTATATCAGGAAAATCAGAAGTTGTTAAACAATATGAAGCATCATTAGCAAATTTCTTTGATTCTCCTTTTGCACTGGCATGTAGCAACGGAACATTAGGAATACAAATGGTATTAATGGCTAATAATGTAGCGAGTGGTGATGAAGTAATTCTACCTTCAACTGCTCCTGTAATGTGTGTGTTTCCGATAATGAGCCTGGGAGCCATCCCTATTTTTGTTGATACACATACAACAAATTTTAATCTTGATATCGAAGATTTAAAAAAGAAAATATCTTCAAAAACTAAAATTGTAATGAATGTTCCTATGTGGGGATATGCAAATAATATTGAAGAAATTGTAGCCTGTTGTCATAGCAAAAATATAAAAGTAGTAGAAGACAACTCTCACTGCCATGCCACTCAACTCAACAAAAAATACTTAGGTGTCTTTGGTGATTATGCTGTTTTTAGTACCCATGAAAGAAAAATGATCACCACCGCAGAAGGAGGATTTTTATTAGTCAAAAACAGTAATGACTACCAAAAATTACACGAGCTACGATCGTTTGGAGAAAGTGCTATCCCTAATGACAACACTCCTTATGGAAATTCTTTTGGGCTTAATTTTAGAATTAGCGGAATCAATGCTGCTTTAGGAATAAGCCAATTAGCCAAAATTGAAAATAAAATACAGCAAAGACACACTATTGCTCAAACCATAGTACAAGAATTATCTTTGATAACTCCTGAGCTAAAAGAACTAGTAAAAGCAAAATCCTCTAGAAGCAACTACTATGCTATGGTACTATTAGCAGATTCTAAGCTCAAAGACAATTTAGAGCAATTTTTATTTAAAAAAAATATCATATCAGACCCTTTTAGATATGGGTATGCCCCACTTTATGATATGAATATTTTTAAAAAATATAAAAAAGGAAATTGCCATAACTCAGAATTTTTAATCAAGTCTGTCTTGACACTTCCTACTCATGAGGGACTTTCTGATTACGACATAGAATATATAATTAAAACGATAAGAACTTACTTTGATGGTTAAACAGTTTACATCTAGTGTTATTGTATTTGATAACCTAGAACACGATCCTAAGGTCCTTTTGATACACCACAACAAATTCAATAAATGGATGATCCCAGGGGGGCATGTAGAACAACCTTTTGAATCACCTAGCGAAGCAGGGATACGAGAGGTGCTAGAAGAAACAGGAATAGAAATATCTTTATTCTCCTTTATACATGAACCTCTTGAAGCAGAAGATGCCAAATGTGTAATTCCACCAGAATACCTACATGAACAAATAATACCTCAGAGAAAATTTCAACCCACACACATACATATGGACTCTCTTTATTTGGGTTTAAAAGAAGGCGGAGAACTTAAAGTGAATACATCAGAGGCCAAAGAAGCAAAATGGGTTACCCTAGAAAAAATAGAGTCTCTGAATTTATTTGACGGAACTTATAAACTAATCAAAAAAGCATACACCAACTTAACACACAAAAAAACAATTTATAACAACTTTTAAAACCACATTCATTATGAAAAAGCTAAAAGTAGGCATTGTTGGACTTGGGGAGCAAATGGGGGACAATATACTTCCCTCTGTATTATTATCATCCTATGCTCGAATCACTGCTATTTGTGATATTGATACTGATAGATTAAAATCTTTTCAAGAAAAATATTCAATACGCTATACCTATCGCTCTTATAAACAGATGATAGACAATATAGACCTTGATGTAATAATTATATGTTCATATCCAGATGTTCATTTTGAAGTTGCTCGCTATGCTATTCTAAAGAATATTGCGGTTTTTGTAGAAAAACCCCCTACTAGAACTACAAAACAACTAAAAGAGTTAATCTATCTCGCTGAAAAAATGGAGATTAAAACTGGAGTAGGTATGAATTTTAGTTACACCTATTCTAATGAGGTTAGTCATAAAATAATGCAAGAAGAAAATTTTGGTGAATTATCCTATATAAACATAGAACATATAAGTAGTAAACCCAGAGAACCTTTCTGGAACTATGACTGTGTTATAGAGTCTTTTTTACTAGCACAATTAATACACCCCTTAGATTATCTATTACGTTTTTTCAATAAGAAATATAGTAAACTAGAAGTGTTCTGTTCTTCATCTACCAAACCATTTTTTATTCAATTAATGTTTACTTCTCACAAAGGAGTTATTGGCAGTCTCCTGAGTGGTACATATGCACAAAGATTTCAACATAAAATAGAAATCATAAGCAATAAAGGGAACTCTATCAAGATAACCGATCTAAACAAAGTAGAAATTTCTAGCCCAGAAATCTCCTCTCCTTTTGATATAAACACAAAAAAATGCTCCTTAAATCTATACAAAAGCCCTCTTAAATCAGGCTTCAATGACTCTGGATATCAGAACGAACTAGATTTATTTTTCAAACACATTTTGTTTAACGAAAAATTCTCGCATTCATTCAATGATATGCTACCAGTATATACCACTATGGACACCATATCACAACAAATCACTAATAGAGCAATTAATTTACAATCAAAAGCAGCATTGGTATGATGTCTAGAATGGTATCTTCGTATAATACTTCAATTTTTGACAAAGTCAAAAACCAAAGTACACCTACCCTACCCGACACTGCAGATGATGTTATTCTTTATGAAAATAACTTAAAAGAATATTATGGTTCTAAATATGCATTAGCATTGACATCTGGAACAGCATCTATTATAGTTGCATTACATGCTTTAGGAATTGATTATGGTGATCAAGTAATTACATCTCCTGCTGCTCCTATGTGTACTGCTTTCCCTATAATGTATGCTACAAAAACAGTCCTTTTTAGTGATATCTGCAATGATAATTTTGGACTTGATATAGACAAACTCAAAAATCTTGATTTAAAAAATATTAAAGCAATTGTAGAAGTCCCTATGTGGGGATATCCCACAGATATGATAAAACTTAGAGATTTTGCAAAAAACAATAACATTGCTCTCATTGCAGATTTAGCATTAAGCCCCGTTACCAAAATCCATTCAAAATACTTATTCAATTATGCAGATATAGCATGTTATAGCACACAACAAAGTAAACTTTTTTCTACAGGAGGAGAAGGTGGATATATTATTACTAATAATGAAGAGCTATATGAAAAAGCATTTAGCTTTTCTAGAATGGGAAATCTTGACGGAGTGAATTTTGGAGTAAATTTCAAAATCAGTGACTTACAAGCAAAAGAAGGAACCAAACAGCTCAGTAAATTACATGAAACCATTGAGCTACGAAAGTACAATGCTAATTATATAAGGAGTAGAATAAAAAGTAATACTATCTCAGAAATAAAAATCCTAAACTCAGGAGAACCAAGCTATCAAAGAATGGTGCTTCTTTGTCAAACTGGAAATACTGAGCTAATAAACGACCTAACCCATAAAAATCATATTCAATCTGATGTTGTTTCATATAATATCAAACCTTTATATGACTACCCTATTCTAGCAAAGTATAAAACAAAATGCCCAAATACAGAACGTATTTTAAGTACCATGACTACTATTCCTTTACACTTACAATACAATACTGATCAACTTGATAAGATAATAACCATTATTAATAATCATTGAAAAATAAATGACCTTGATAAATACAAGCCATCGTATTAAACTGATATCAATAGACCTTGATGGAACTTTATTAAATGATGCTAAGAGTGTTTCTAGAACAGATATACAAACCTTGCTCACCTGTAAAAAAGAAGGGTATCAATTGGTTTTTAATACCGCACGACCATTAAGAATGATTCCCACTGATTTACTAAACATCTTTTCTGATGAATACTGGATATTATCTAATGGAACAACCATGATCAAAGACACTCAAATAGTATTTGATATTACCTATAAAATATCAGAGATCACCTCTTTGATTCATTGGTTGAATGAGTTAAATAAAGATTATTTCTCTTTTGAATCAAAAGGAAATATATTCTCTTTCTCAAAACTGCCAGATCAATATATCTCAGAGGTTATCAGTATAAAAGAAGTCTCTGATTACCATATAAACAAATTATTGATAATATCTGAGGGCTGTGATTTTCCACACAAACATATCGATACCTTTATAAGTAGTGACTTAAAAAAATTGATTACAGAAAATGGTAAATACATACAAATAATGCCCAAAGAAGTTTCAAAACTTTTTGCTGTAGAAAAATTATGCCATCACTTACAAATCGATCTAGAAAGTGTGCTATCATTTGGAGATGATTTAAACGATTTTGAAATTTTACAAGCAACAGGAATAGGAGTTGCAATGGCAAATGCACATCATAACATTACTAGTAAAGCTGATTTTGTTACCAAGTCCAATAATGAAAGTGGGGTAAGTCATTTTATAAACACTCAAATACTGAAACAATTAAATAATAGGTAGTGAGCCTATAACCAATTAAAGAATGATATCTCAAGTAATTTTAAAAAACACTATAACTGCACATGTTTAAAAACTTTTTTTCACCAAAACATACATATAACATTCTGGTTTTAGCATTTCCTATTATGTTAAGTCATGTAGGAAATATGCTGGTAGGTGTAGTAGACACTATTATGGTTGGGGACTTAGGAGTAAATGAACTCGCGGCAATATCTCTTGCCAATGCAGTTTTTCATTTAGCCACTATTCTTGGAGTTGGAGTCTCTATGGGGCTGACCCCTTTGATTATTAAATATAGTACCGATAAAAATGAGATGAAAAAAGAAGATCAAGAGAGTTACTATTTTAATAGTTTATTCATCAATATACTTACAGGAATCGTACTATTTATAGTACTAGTAATCTTTGGTAAATTTAGCTATCTATTTAATCAGCCAGAAGAAATTCTCGATCTTACAGAAAATTATCTTCAGATAGCGGGCTTATCGTTGGTACCGCTTTTATTTTTTCAAACTGCCAGACAGCATCTAGAAGCTCTCGAATATACCAAAGTAGCATTATACTATGGCATTATCTCTAATCTTATCAATGTACTATTGAATTACATTCTTATCTACGGAAAATTTGGATTCCCACAATATGGATTAGAAGGAGCAGCCACTGCCACCCTTATAGCAAGATGTGTCCTAGCCATACTGATCACATTTTATTTTGTAAAAATAGTACCTGTCTCATTTTTTGACCTAAGTTTTAAAAAGCATTTCAGTTCAAAAAAAATCAAAGAATTATTAAATATGGGACTTCCTATAGGTACTCACTTTGCATTAGAGTATGGAGCTTTTAGTTTTGCATGGCTTATGACGGGGTGGATTAGCTCTGTTGCACTATCATCTTTTCAAATAGCTATTAACCTATCGGGTATAACCTATACAGTTGCAATAGGTCTTGCAGCGGCAGTAACCGTAAAATATGGCAAGCAGTATTCTCTTAGAAATCGTCTAGAGATGAAAAAAGTAGGAGTTTCCTCATTTGTGATCAACATTGCTATAATGTCATTATTTGCATTCATATTTATAGTTTTCAGAGATGTGCTCCCCAAATTATATATAAAAGATATAGAAGTCATTGAACTCACCTCTTCTCTACTACTCATTGCAGCAATATTCCAAATATCAGACGGATTGCAAGTCAACACCCTAGGGCTATTAAGAGGTATAGAAGATGTCAAAATACCAACAATGATCACTTTGGTATCCTATTGGGTGATTGCCATGCCAGTATCATACATTCTGGCATTTCATAAAAACATGGGAGCTCAGGGAGTATGGATAGGCTTATTAACAGGGCTTACCATCTCTGCCATTGTACTAATATATAGATTGATTTATGCAACCAATGCTAAACTTTCTTTAGAACCTAGCAGATAAAAAATATACTTATAAAACTAATTTACAAATTTTGTCATGAGAATAGAAAACGATATAAAACTAAGCTTTAGAGATGTAATGATCAGACCAAAAAGATCCATCATAAAAAGTCGATCTGAAGTGGATCTAAACAGAACTTTCAAATTTTTACACTGTCAAAAAATATGGAAAGGAGTTCCTATCATAGCTTCAAATATGGATACAGTAGGAACCTTTGAGATGGCCAGTGCTTTATCAAAATTCAATATTATAACGGTCATTCATAAACACTATTCTATACAAAACTGGAAAACATTTCTTGCACTCAATTCGAGTGAATCACTGCCTCACATAGCTGTCAGTACAGGAATCAAAGATGATGATTTCAAGAAACTAGATGAGATTATAAACCTAGATAGTCGTATAGAAATGATCTGTGTAGATGTAGCCAATGGCTATTCAGAAACATTTGTTGATTTTGTAAAAAAATTAAGACGTACCTATATAGACAAAATCATTGTAGCAGGAAATGTTGTTACTGGTGAAATGGTAGAAGAATTATTATTATCTGGAGCAGATATTGTAAAAGTAGGTATTGGTCCAGGCTCAGTATGTACCACCAGAGTAAAAACTGGTATTGGATATCCACAATTATCAGCCGTCATAGAATGTGCAGATGCTGCTCACGGATTAGGAGGACAAATAATTAGCGATGGGGGCTGTACCACTCCTGGAGATGTTGCCAAAGCCTTTGGAGGTGGTGCTGATTTTGTAATGCTGGGAGGAATGCTCGCTGGGCATACAGAAAGTGGTGGCGAAATGGTTGAAGAACAAGGTGAAACCTATAAGTTATTTTATGGTATGAGTTCTTCTACAGCAATGAACAAATATGAAGGAGCTGTTGCCAACTATCGTGCTAGTGAAGGTAAAACAATAAAAATACCATTTAAAGGTCAAGTTTTTGAAACGGTAAAAGATATTTTAGGAGGGCTACGAAGTACCTGTTCTTATGTAGGAGCAAAAAGACTAAAAGAACTTACCAAAAGAACTACATTTATCAGAGTAACAGAACAAGAAAATCAAATCTTTAGCTAAACACGATCATTATAAGCTAGTTTTTATTTTTTGTAAAAACCTCTGATCGTATATAATAAATATGAAATGTACAATTTCTCGAATTCCTATTTTTATTCAGATTTAGACGGCACATTATTGGATAATAATGCATTATTATCCACAGAAACGTATACAGGTTTAAAACACCTGATCCAACAAGGAATGTTATTTGGTGTAGCAAGTGCTAGAAATTTAATAACTATTTCAGAAATATTTAAAGGCATACAACTTAGCTTGCCTGTAATTTGTTTAAATGGTGCCTATATTTCTGATCTAGCTACCATGAAACATCTTCAGATTAATGACATTGATACTACATCCAAACATGAGATATTAGAATTATTACATAAAATGAATCTCGGGGTTTTTATTTCTAATCACTATAATACAATAGATAGTATAGACTATATAGGGCTAAAAAACGAAGGTGAATTCTGGTACCTAAGAGATCGGGAATGTAGTAAAAATCAAATTATAACTCCTGTAAACAACATAACAGATGTTTTAAAAAGGCAAATTACCTGTTTTACGATCATCAATAAAATAGCAATACTAGAAGATTTAAAAAAAATAATAGAAGAAAAATTTTACGCTACCACAGAAATACATTTATTCGAGAATCAGTATAGTCCTGAGTGGGCATGGCTTACAATTCATAGTCATATGGCAACCAAATCAAACGCTATTTCATATATAAAGAGAAACTATAATTTATCTGATAAAGCTCTTATGGTTTTTGGGGATGGGTTGAATGATCTCAAAATGTTTGATATTGCAGATGTAAGCATCGCTGTAAAAAATGCACATCCTATTCTCAAAAAAAAAGCAAACCAGTTGATTTCTGAAAATTCTGATCATGCTGTTATCAAATACCTAACTAGAGTATCCAAAAGTACCACCCCTATTCTATAGCTATTGTAGTTTGCGTGTCACTATCCTATAGAGCTGTAGCACCTGTCTCGGCAACTGCATGATCATTTTCTACAGTACTACCACTTACCCCAATAGCTCCAATGATTTCTCCATCTTCATTTTTTATCGGTACTCCTCCAGGAAAAGTAATCAAGCCCCCATTAGAATGTTCTATATTATATAATGGTCCTCCTGGTTGTGATAATCCACCAATCATTCCCGTATTCATATCAAAGTAACGAGCCGTTTTAGCTTTCTTAATAGAGATATCCAAAGAACCCAACCATGCACCATCCATACGTGCAAACGCCACCAAGTTTGCTCCAGCATCTACTATCGCAATATTCATTTTTGTATTTAAATCAGTGGATTTTTCTTTTGCTACCGCAATAATTTGCTCAGCCTGTGTAAGTGTAATATTCATCTTTTTATTTTTTTAAAGGATATTTTGATTGCAAAACATGACTGGATAACGTCATATAAGCATTTTACATTGTGTTTTTTTAAAATAACTTTGACAAATAATGAGAACTTAAAAAAAGAAAGAGCATCAAGATTATTCAATATAAACATGTCCAAAAAACATATGAATTCTAAAAAAGTAAACACTGCTCTTTTTGAGAATAAAACCAGAATAATTAATTAATTTTGGAGGCCAATTCATTGAGTAGATAAGAATGGAAAAATTACACCCTATTATGTTTGTGGGTACAGGTTCTGATGTTGGCAAAAGTATTCTTGTTACAGGCATCTGTAGACTACTGCAACAAAAAGGATATTCTCCTGCCCCCTTCAAAGCACAAAACATGTCACTTAATAGTTTTGTTACCCCCGATGGATTAGAAATAGGAAGAGCACAAGCTGTACAAGCCGAAGCTTGCAAAATCGATTGCACCACCGATATGAACCCTATCTTATTAAAACCCTCTGGTGCAAACAAATCACAAGTAGTCTTACATGGCAAACCTATTGGTGATCAAACAATCAAAGAGTATTTCTTGGGTGATAACAAGAAACAACTTTTCGCAGAGGCCAAAACCGCTTTTTATAGGCTTCAGAAAAAACACAACCCTATTGTACTAGAAGGAGCAGGAAGTATAAGTGAACTGAACCTAAAACATCGAGATATTGTAAACATGAGAATGGCAGAAGCTGCCAATGCAGATGTATATCTTATTGCAGATATAGACAAAGGAGGGGTTTTTGCAAGTGTATACGGCTCTATTGCATTACTAGAGCCTTGGGAGAAAAAAATGATAAAGGGAGTTATCATCAATAAATTTAGAGGAGATGTTTCCCTATTTGAAGAAGGTAAAAAAATGTTAGAAGAACTTACTCAAATTCCAATCGTGGGGATCGTTCCATATGATAAGGATATCTATATCGAAGAGGAAGATTCTGTAGGTCTACACAAAAAGAATAAAACTATAACCAGTAAACAAATAAATATAGCTGTTGTTCTATTACCCTATATTTCTAATTATACCGATTTTAATGTATTAGAAAAAGATGCTAGAACTCACGTATTTTACTCAAATGACCCAGAAGATATTGCTGAGGCAGACATTATTATCCTACCTGGAAGTAAAAACACAATACAAGATCTTATCTTTCTTAGAGAAAAAGGAATCGCCAAAGTTATACTCAAAGCGTATGAAGCACAAAAAACAGTCATCGGTATTTGTGGTGGGTACCAAATGTTAGGCAAAACCATAGAAGATCCCTTGGGAGTAGAAAGTGATATCAAAGCCATCCCAGGTTTAGGCATTTTCCCAATGACTACTACACTGGCAAAAGAAAAGACAACCACACAGTGTAACTTTACATTCAAAAACTCTTCTGAAATTATTACAGGATATGAAATACATATGGGGCAGACAACTCTAGAAAAGAAAAGTCCTCTTACCTATATAAAAGATCAACCAGAAGGGTATCTACAAGGAAACTGCTGGGGAACCTATATTCACGGCATCCTAGATCATTCAATAGTAATCGAAGATCTTTTAAAGAATTTTTCTACTACAAAAACATCCTTTGATTATAAAGCATATAAAGAGGATAATTATGATAAATTAGCTACCTTATTAGAAGAAAATATAGATGTCAATAGTATAATTTCTAAAATGCACTCTTAATTATGATGTATGGTCATGGCGACGATGGGTATCGATATCCTATAGATTTCAAAGCAAATTTTAGTTCTAATATTTGGTATCAGGGAGTTTCAGAGCAACTAGTATCTCATCTCAAAGAGAAACTACATCTTATTACAAATTATCCAACTCCAAATGCAGATCAACTTACAAAAGAAGTAGCCAATCACCATCAGCTAAACATATCACAAGTCATTATGACCAATGGTGCAACAGAAGCTTTTTATAATATCACACCTCTTTTTGGGGATAAGAAAGTAGCGATAGGTATCCCTACATTTTCTGAGTATGAAGACGCCTGTTTACAAAGTAACATGAAGGTTCAATATTATGATCGTGCTACATTAACCACCACTATTTTTGATGAAGACCTTGTATTTCTTTGTAATCCTAATAATCCAACTGGGTATTGTAATACGGTATCTGAAATACAAAAGCTGATCACTTCTTTTCCTCAAACAACATTTGTTGTTGATGAAGCATATATAGATTTCACACATAAAATTACATCTTGTGTTCAGCTCCTTACAAAACATACGAATCTCATTATTGTAAAATCATTAACCAAACTATTTGCCATACCAGGGTTACGATTGGGGTATATATTATGCAGTCCAGAAATAGGAAAAAAAATACAGCAAACAAAAATGCCTTGGAGCGTAAACACCTTGGCTATTGAAGCTGGAAAATATATATTCAAAAACTATACAGAATTATCTCCTGATATGGCAACACTACTTACCTATAGTATACAATTGCAACATCAAATTAATACTATCGATGGTTTTACAGTGATACCATCAGAAACCAATTATTTTTTAATAAAATTAGATACCCCCAATGCCACTGCTCTCAAAGATTATTTAGCATATACACATCAATTACTGATTAGAGATGCATCCAATTTTAGAGGATTAGACAATCATTATATTCGTATTGCCAGTCAATGCCCAGAGAAAAATCAATTACTAGTTAATGCATTACAACAATGGAATACAGTACAGTAATCTTACCCTTACTCATTGGGTATTTTCTTGATTTGATCTTAGGAGATCCCCGATGGCTCCCCCATCCTATTCGATTATTTGGCAATGCAATAGCGTATGGAGAAGAACAATTAAACACTTCTCCCTTTACATATCAAAAAGGCAGGCTCCTCACGATTATCTTATTAATAAGCACCTTATTATTTTTTTACATCCTACATATAATTACTACCCCTTATCCAATAGCATATTATACCTGCGCCTCTATATTTGTGTTCTATTCATTAGCAAATAAAAGTTTGATAGATGAAGGAAAAGCCGTTTTTAAGGCCCTACAAGAAGGGATTGAATCTGGCAGAAAACGATTGTCTTGGATTGTAGGGCGAGAAACAGACCAACTGAATTCACAACAGGTAAAAACTGCCGTTTTTGAAACCTTATCAGAAAACCTGAGTGATGGTGTTATTGCTCCTCTTTTTTATTATGCCTTGTTTGGGGTAACAGGAGCCATGATGTATAAAATGATCAATACTTTAGATTCTATGATAGGTTATAAAAATAAACGTTACTTACACTTTGGGAGATTTGCGGCAAAGCTAGATGATGTTGCAAATTATATCCCTGCAAGAATCACTGCTTTTCTTATGTTATTGGTCACCTTCAAACTACACAAAATTTCTTTTGTACTGCAATATGGTAAACAACATTCTAGTCCAAATGCTGGATATCCCGAGGCGGCTTTAGCTGCAATTCTAGATTGCAGGTTTGGCGGCCCTAATTATTATCATGGTAAATTAGTAGACAAACCCTACATAGGTAACAATGATAGGATTCTGACTCATGATGAAATAAAAAAAGTAGCCTGGATCAATCAAAAAGTAACCTTTACATTTATATCCTTTATCTGTTCTGTATATTATTTTTTATAATGCACAAAAGACACATTATCACAGGAGCTCCTGGAACAGGAAAAACAAGCTTGATCGATGCCTTGCAAAAAGAAGGATATCCCTGTTTTGCTGAGATATCAAGGCAACTAATAATCTCTCAACAAGAACAAAATAGTGATAAAACTCCTTGGGGTAATCTCTATGAATTTGCGGATTTGGTGTATAAACAAACTATAGAAGAGTTACAATTACCTATTAAAAAAAATACTTTTGTAGATCGTGGACTCCCCGATATCATTGCATACTTGCAATCCAAATCTTTTATTACTCCAGAGTATTTAAACGACTTTCCTTATCATAAATACTATACCCCTACTGTGTTTTTACTTCCTCTGTGGAAAGAAATTTATATAAATGACCCTCAACGACCTCAATCTTATCAAGAGGCTTCTCGTATTCAGAAACACCTAGTGGATGTATATCACACACTTGGTTTTACTATCAAAACACTCCCTAAAACTACTTTAGTAAGACGTATAGATTATATAAAATCTTTGATTTAAAATCGCTCTATACTTTTCGTTTTCACACCAAAAAACATAAAATTTACCTGTAATAAAGAAAGTTACAATAGATTCCTAAACAAAATAAAGTATCTTCGCCTCCAAATTTATGGTTCTTTTAGAAATAAAAGATGAAAAGGGAATTTGGTGAAAATCCAAAACTGTTCCCGCAACTGTAATGCGTTTTATAAAAGGTACTATCACCAATGCCACTGTATATGTTTTTATATGGGAAGGCGATAGCACTACGTAAGTCAGGAGACCTGCCATATAAAAACACGAATAGTAACTCTCGGGTAAAGGGTTGGTTATAAAAGAAATTGCTATACTATAGCTATTTCTATTTTGACTTCTTTTTCCTGCTTTTATATTTCTTTTTATTATGGGAAAAAACATAAGCAAAGTACACACCACATTTCAATTTTGTGATGGCGGATCATGTAGAAAGGCAAAAAGTGAAATCGCTATAAGAGAAGCTAGAGCATATATCAGAAACAATGGTTTATGGGATACAACCCATACCATAAAAACTAGATGTAATGGTAGATGCGAGGATGCCCCTACATGGATTGTACAACCAGGTAATTTTTGGTATAAAAACCTTACTCCTGACAAGGCCGTATCAATTATGAAATCTCATCTTGAGCATAACCAACCAATAGAAGAACATCTACTATACAAAGATGAATGGGCAGAGATAATCACAGATAACGAAAGAGTAATCTCTCCTGCCTCTTTTAGACATAAAACAGATCCCGAATTAGGAGAAGTGCTACTTGCCAAAGCTTTTGCCTCAGATCAACATATTTATCCTTTGTTTCAATATCTATTTCAAGAACCCAGAGCTATCGCTATACAAACTTACGGTGATGCTTTGGTTGAAATAACAACACCTCATCAAGTTGATTATACCGATGATTATGATATAAAAATCAAAGGATCTGAACTTCAGTTACAATTAGCTATTGCAGCAATACCCAAGGATATCTCTACAGAAATTGCAGATCGTAAAGTAGGTAATGCAGAAGTTATTTGGCTAAAAAAAAGAACTATCTTTACCAAAGCAATACGGCTTAAAAACAGAAAAGGAAAACATCTGGTTACCATATGGATACGAGAAGAAGATACCACTACATGGCATCATATCCTCAAAATTTATCTATCAATGTCACCAGATCAAATAAGAATTAATAATGAATCCTAGAAAGATAAGTATATTAGGCTGTGGGTGGTTGGGCTTACCTCTGGCTATAAATCGTATCACAAAAGGAGATACAATAAAAGGTTCTACCACTACAGAGGGTAAGATAGAAGTCTTAAAGAAAGAAGGAATTATACCTTCTATTTTCACATTGGGTCAAGCTAATAAAGAGGCATATCAAAATTTTACCTCAGAAAGTGATATTATTATTATTAATTTCCCTCCAAAGAGAGTTCCTAATATTATAGAACTCTATCAGCAGCAGATACAAGATATACTTCCTTTTATTTCTGAGACGCAAAAAATACTTTTTATAAGCTCTACTTCTGTGTATCAAAATACTAATGGAGAAGTTTCTGAAAAACTAGACATTGTTCCAGAAAAAGAGTCTGGAAAAGCGGTCGCTGCAGTAGAAAAGTTGCTCCAAAAACAATTTGGAAATCAAGTAACCATCTTACGACTCAGTGGACTCATAGGAGATGATCGATTACCAGGGCGTTTTCTTGCCAATAAAAAAGACGTACTCAACGGTGATGCTCCTATAAATGTAATTCATAGAGATGATTGTATAGGGCTCATTAATGCTATTATAGAAAAAGGCAGTTGGGGCGAAATCATAAATGGCTGTGCAGACAAACACCCATTACGCAAAGAATATTATACTCTTGCTGCCGACAAAATAGGACTTACACCTCCTAGTTTTATCAAGCAAGATACTATCGCATATAAGATTATATCTAATACTAAAAGTAAAACTTTGTTAGACTATACTTATATTCACCCAGACCCATTAAAACTGATTTGATCATGTACCCTGTTGCAATTGTAGGAGCTGGACCAGGAGATCCAGAACTACTTACCGTAAAAGCATCTCGCCTTATCAAAGAGGCAGATATCATCTTACACGATAATCTCGTATCTGATACGATATTGAATATAAATACAGATGGAGAAAAAATATATGTAGGACGTAAATTTGGAGATACCTCTGACCAGACAGAACGCCAACAAAAAATCAATGATTTACTGTGTATACACCATTTTGAGGGCAAAAGGGTTGTAAGGCTTAAGTCTGGTGATCCTTATGTATACGGGCGAGCAGCAGAAGAGGCTCGGTATCTTACCCAAAAAGAAGTTCCTTTTGAGGTGGTTCCTGGTATTTCTGCAGCACTAGCAGCAGCCAATATTTTTAATATTCCGATTACAGAAAGAAAGAAATCTAACGCTATGCTCATATGCACTGCCCATACGGCAGATTATTCTTTTGAGCAGCTTACTGGTATTGCGCATATGCTCAAAGCTGGCAATACCATTTCTATATACATGGGACTCAAAAGTCTACATAGGATTATTCCAAAATTGCTAGAGGTTTGTAAAGATGACACTATTCCTGTAAATGCAGCATCCAATGTGTCTCGATCTAATCAGGAAATTATCACAGGTACTCTAGGAAACATACAAGAACAAATTAACAATAGCTCAATACAGATGCCTGTTGTTTTAATCATAGGGGCTGACCCTATATAATATATTGATTTTTGTTATTTTGACAAATAAAAGAACAATAAACAGATGAAAGAAGGAATATTACTTTGTGGACATGGTAGTCGTAGGGAAGCCGCAATTACTTCTTTTAAGCGATTGGTCACTATCCTCAAAGATCGCTATGAGAAAGATTATGACGTTGATTACGGTTTTCTAGAGTTTAATCACCCTACGTATGAAGCCGCAGTAGAACGCATGTATTTGAATGGGATTCGCAAAATATATGCTTTGCCAGTAATTTTGTTTGCTGGATCTCATGCCAAAAATGATATCCCATATGAGTTGAATACCATACAGAGTTATCATTCTGATCTTACCATTACTATGGCAAAACATATTGGGGTTAGCTCTTTTTTACTAGATCTTGCGGTAAAGAGAGTTGAAGAAACTGAATCTCAATTATCGCCTTTGGATAGAAAAGATACTTGTTTGGTTGTTATTGGTAGAGGTACTACCGATCCCGATGCCAATAGTGATGTTTGTAAGCTAACCAGTATGCTCTGGGAAGGAATGGGATTTGGTTTTGCAACTACTGCATATAGCGGAACAGCATATCCCAAAGTAGATGAATCTCTCAAGTTAATCGAAAAATTAGGATTCAAACGTACTCTTGTTATCCCCTTCTTCTTTTTTACTGGAGTATTATTAGAGCGTATTTATGGTCATGTTACAGCTATGAATAATGCCTCTGACCAAGATTATATCTATACAGCTCCTTTTGGCACAGATGAGCTATTATTAAAAGCTTTTGATGAGCGTCTGGAAGAAGCCAAAACAGGAATGGCTTATATGAATTGCCAACTGTGTAAGTATCGAAAACAAGTTGTTGGTTTTGAAGAAGACTTTGGAAAAGAACAAATAGGACATCACCTCAACGTAAAAGGTATTCTCTTTGAAGAAGATGAAAAACCTGGAGAGGCTAAAAAATCATTAAGCAGTAAAATCAAAAAAGTATTAGGGATTTAGATCAATTTATCTACATATCATTTAGGCATCATCTAGTTACTGGTTTTATCTTTATTATTCCATTCACTTTTTAATATAGAATAGAGGTCTACATTTATTGTTTTTCCATTTTTGATTTCACATTCTCTCATTGTTCCTTCATAGGTAAAGTTTATTTTTTCTAGACCATTTTTACATTTTTCATTATCACTTACCACATAGCCTTCTATTCTGTTTAAATCAAGTTTGGTAAAACCTTCTTCAAAAAGTCTAGGCATTACTTCTTTCATAATTCCTTTGCCCCAGAACTCTTGCAATAACCAAAAGCCAATTTCAGCTTTTTTGTGTTCTTTATCTAAACTATTAAACCCTCCTGCTCCGCAAAACTGACGATCTTTTTGGTTATAAATCCCCCACCAAACTCCCGTTCCATTTTCCTTTAGCTCTTTATACCATTCCATTTGCTCTTTTGTAGCTTCTAGCGTAGGGAAATGCACGTCGTAAAATCTTGTGATATTTGGATTAGAAAGTCCTTTATAGATATTATCAATATCTGATGATTCTATTTCTTTTAAAAAATAATTCTCTGTTTTCATTCTATAAATGATAAAATAGCCGAAGCAAATTCTTGTGGTTTTTCTTGTGGTAGATTATGCCCTGCTCCTTTTATAATTCTTCTTTGATACTCTCCTATAAAGTAGGGTGCATCATATTCATCGCTTTCTAAAGGAATTACCCCATCACTATCCCCATCTAGCACAATGGTAGGGACATTTATTTGTGGTTGATTTGCCAGAGCTTTTTCTGTTTCTTCAAATCTAGAATCTCCTTCAACCAATCCAAAACGATGTCGATATGAATGAATAACAACTGCTACAAAGTCGGGGTTCATAAAAGAATCAGCTGTTTCTTGGTATGTTGAATCATCAAATTCCCATGTAGGAGACCATAGTTTCCAAAGCAGTTTACAAAATTCTTTTGGGTATTTTGCCAATCCTTCTTGTCCTCTTTTTGTATGAAAATAAAACTGATACCAATACAGCAATTCTTTTTCTGGTGTTTGTGGTTGTTTTGCTGCTGCAATGTTTTGTATGTTATATCCTCCTCCTGATATGAGTCCTATGACACGATCAGGCCAAAGAGCTGCTACTATACATGCGGCTCGTCCTCCCCAGTCATATCCT
Source organism: Aquimarina aquimarini (assembly GCF_900299535.1). Taxonomy (GTDB): domain Bacteria; phylum Bacteroidota; class Bacteroidia; order Flavobacteriales; family Flavobacteriaceae; genus Aquimarina; species Aquimarina aquimarini. Next base: position 84,745 of record NZ_OMKE01000036.1, read on the forward strand.
GCAAGAATGGCCTTTGGTATTGATAATGCATCTATAAGTGCTAAAAGATCATGCGCCAATGCGGCTTGCTCTCCTGTACGTAATGTATCAGTTTCTATAAATCGAGTTAATCCAAACCCTCGTAAATAAGGAGTGATTACTCTACAAGACGATCCCAAAATAGAAACTACCTCGTCATACGTTCTTATATCATAAGGAAATCCATGTAACAGTAGTACAGGCACTCCATCAGGATGACCACTTTCTTCGTATGCTACACACAAATCACCAGCATTTACATATTTTAATTCACTCATCTAATTTAAATTAGAATTATTACCACAGATAATCACTCGTATGTTCTATCTTTATTTTTAACTTCTTGACTATGTTAGTCGGGAACTAAAAGTAATAAACTTTGGAATAAGCAAATAACCATTTTATTTCTTTTTTTTCTAAAATCTAATTACTCCAATCTTATATACACTACTACAATACATTTTTATTCTCCAAGTTTATCTGATTCCATGGGTCACTGAATTTTTCAAAGTCTGGAGGGAGTATTTTATTCTGAATATTCTTTTTTTTATAACTATCACAGGAGCATAAAATCAGTACAAAAATTAATAAGTAAATGATTTTTTTCATCAAACGTATGGTAATACTTAGTAATTGAATAGATAAAAGGGATTTTGCTTCAGCCCTCTCCCAGAAACGTACATGATAGTTTCTCATCACACAGTTCTTCTTTTACACATCTAAATTATTAAATAATTTGAAGATTGTAATTGTCAGCAATTATTTGTTTTGTAATCATACTTAAAAAGAGTTTTTTTAGTAGTTTATTATTTTAACCTTGAGAAGTAAGAGCATATATTAAAAATGTTTTTTTACCCATAAGTTAAAATTACAGTTTACTCTAGATTTTATCTTTTTATAATATTTATCTCCAGCTTTAATCTGGCTAGAAGTCATTTTTTTTGCTAGTTTAGGCGCCAGCCTTTTAAACATTAAAACTTTAGATCTTGGAATATACCATTCATCCCAATCTGTTGGCACAAAATCGCCAGCTAATCGATACCAACCATAAGCTTTAGCTAAATTAATCTTCTTACCCTCACCCAGTTCCCACATAATCCCTAAACTTCGCATAGAATTATGAATACCAAGATAAGCTGCTCTCTCAAAATAAATATAAGCTTTTTTATAGTTAATGGATATGGTACCATTACCTTGAACATACAACAAACCTAAGTCATGTGAAGAGTATGCGTGATTAGCCTCTGCTGCTTGTTTAAGCCAGTTAAATGTTTTTTTATGGTCTTTATTGTTTAACTCATTATGGAATTTAGCTGTTTCCTCTTTAAAACAAGTCTTTTGTCCATATGTTTGTTGAAAACAGAAAAAAATAATTATTAGTAATTTAGAATTTATCTTTTTATTTTTTAATAATTGTTTCATTGGTCTTATCTGAAAAAATCAAGATACAATTTAATCTAGTATCAAACCAAAAATACCATTGCTCAAATTTATTTATAGATATTACCCCACACATAGAGAGGCTTAAAAAAAGTACTATCTACAAAAGAGCGATACTTATAGTTTGACCATTATTAGCTATAGATCTTATTTTTGATTTATTATTTTTATTTCTTTTCCTTTAATCCAACTTCTTAAAAAGTTTTCATTTGTGCTAAGTTCGACTATGTGATACTTATTGTAAGACGCAAAAACATCTGAATTTTCAATTTTTTCAATTTCTACTCCTCTATAATTGATATAGTTTGAGTGAATCAAATACAATTGTCCTTTTTCTTTCAAAATATACCCAACATGACTAGAATCAAAACCGATAAAGTGAATTCCTTCTTTTATACTTCTATCGATTTTCAATATATTTTCAGTGATAGAATTTCCTCTTATTTCAATTACTTTGGTGTTTAAGGCTAAACTACTTGCCTCATCAATTGGGCTTTGTTGAGCTAATCTATATCTGTTTAGGTTTACTCCTACATCTTTTAACGTTGTCGAAACAAAATACCCACAAGCAATTTTTCCTTTCCTAGGAATTGATGTATGCCCTTCAAATGACCATTCTGTTCCTTCCCAAAAAGGAATAATCCTGTTTACTAAAGAAAGCTTAAAGATATTAGATAGTGAGTCTATTGATAGTTCTGTATTGTTTAATCGTAGTTGCTCTTTTTTAATTATATTTTTTATTGTTCCATAACTTTTAGACAAATCACTTTCTAATTTTAATTGCTTAAGAGTTGTTATACTATCATTTTTAATTGAATCATTACTTATTACCAGAGTACTATTAAACGTATTTGATTTTTTTTTCTGGTTTTGCCCTATACATCCAACGTTTATCAATAACAATATTATAAAAACAACCTTTTTCATTCTTCAAATATTTATACTTGTAGTTACTACTAATTGCATGTGTTGTCTTTTTAAACTCTCGATTACATATTATTAATCGTTATCATCTATTTCAATTACAATCCGTTTTGGTTCTAATTGGGATTCATTAAAATAGCATTTCCATTTTTGATTTTTCTCTATTCCTTCAATTGTATTTCCATGTTTTATCACAATTCCATTTTCAAAAATATAATGACCATAGTTATACAAAACACTTGCTATTTGTTGAGGATCATAGTTTGTAAATCGAAATTCAAAATCAGGAAGCCCCAAAGAGTGTAACCCTATCGTATCCATTATCATCTCTCCTTCTGTTTCTTGAATATTGAATAAACGTATATTCATAAACACACTTATATTTTGATATTTATTAAGACTACTTCCTTCTAAAAAATCGGTTGGATGTAAAATCACTTCACTATTCTTAATCCAAACCGCAGCTGGTTTCATTGCAGCAACAATACTTGATACATATTTTTGAAAATACGCAATTCTTTCTTTATACTCCATCTCTCTTGACATCAAATCTGTAAGCAAGATTTCATACGAACATTTTTTGACCGTTTCTTCTGCTTCTGGCCAATTCCATGATTGTTTAAAAGAAGGTTCTAATTCTGAGTAGTCAATTTTGTTTTCCTCAGGCATAAATATCGTTGCCTGAGCTGGTATAACTCCTTCTACAAATTTCACCTCATAGTCCTTAAAAAAATAATGTCTTGAATCAGGTGTTTTATTTGTGTTTTCTGGAAACCCTATTTTATCAAATCGTTTTTTTAGTTCCTTTTCTATTTGTTCATCATCAAAAACAGGTTGACTCTCAAAAAACAATTTTACCATAAGCAACTCAGATGGGTTTTTTAATTGTTGCTCTATTGGTTCTTGCTCTGTTTCTTCTACTTTCTTTTTTCTTAAAAAATTAAACATCTTAATTAATTATGGCATTCGTTTTTTATTCTAATAATTGCTATATCATCTGTTACGATATGATTATACATATCTTTTAATAGCCTTATTTTTCTATCAAGAAAATTATCAAATTCTGAATCTTTATTATCAATCAACAAATATTCAATAATTTCATTTTCTGATTTTTGTTTTGCTTTGTTTTCAAGGTTTTTAAAAGTAAATATGCCATCTGTACAAATTGATAGATCTTTAAACTCAGAAACCGATTGCTTTTGATGTTGGTTTTTATACCAATCCTCAAAATTATCTCCTAAATGATATCCAAGATAGTCTGGTTTGTCATTTTGTTCATATTCTATCAATTCACCATCGTTACAAATTAACCCATCTCCTATTGTCAAAAATTCGGCTTTTGAGTCTTTGGTATTTACAATTCCAATGATCAGTGTTGATAACAATTCATTTGTTTCGAGCCCTAGTTGATTTTTGATTTGTTTTGTCTCTTCTATTAGTAGCTTGACAACCTCTTTTAGTTTTAATTTTAAATCGACTGTCTTATCAGAAACAAATTCTTCATAAAACTTGTTCTTTGCGATATTTCTTAAGATTTTTCCGTAAAGCATTGATGCAAAAACAGATTCTGTTCCCATGGTACATCCATCTAAAACAGCTATTAATTTTTCGTCTGCGGCTATTTGCTCATCGACTAAAAAATCTTCACAGTGATTTGTATGAAATTCTCCTATATGTAATGTTTTATATATTTTCATTCAGTTAATTATATCCAAGCACTTATACCTTATTAATATTCTGGAAAATTGCATTTTCCATTTTTTTAAACCAATATAAATCTTCATCTGGTTTAAATGAAAATCTAGTTAATAAACCTGTGATCATCATAATCCATGATACTATATTAATTCCTTTAAAATCTCTAAAACTGATACTAAACTTTTGTTCTTCAGATATTAATGTGCCTTGATCAAGTTTATTTAACTCATAAGTAGAACTATTTTTTATACCTGCCTGATATCGAACGGTTCTTAGCCTTTTATTGATATCTGATTGCACTATTTGGCACTTTACTATATCTCCCGAACAATCTTCTCCTGTATGCACTTCTACCCAATATGCTCCTTTTTCTATCTTAAAATCACTCTCTATTTTATTATAAAAACAAGGATCTTTTGTAAACTCTTCAATATATTTTGGGTGTATTAAAAATTCCCAAACCTGTTCTGGTTGGTATTTACTTAGAAAGTAAACTATCGTTTTTCTATATTTTCTCTGACTCCTAATTATCAAGATTTCATAACAATAGAACTACTTACAATAGAATTTGAGTTTAAATAATCATATTCTTCTTCATAAAAATGAAATGTGTTCTCATCCAAAACTTTTACCGTAAGAAAAAATATATCTTTCTTCTTACGCCTCATATGACTATCAGAAGGCCTTGTTTCTTTGATTGTATTGGCATCTACGAATTCCCAAGTACCTTTTATTACCTCATCTCCAGATTGATCTGTATAAGTTCCATCAGATAAATACTTTTTCCATCGTTTATTATTGTTGTTAAATATTTTAACTGTTGTTTCGTCAAATTCTCTTTTTACAAACGTTTTATTAGTCTCTTGTATTACAGAAATTAGAGGTTCTACATCTTTTATATTAATTGCCTTGTTCAATATTTGCTTTGCCAATGCTACATTCTCTTCAGAGTTATCAGGAATTTCTAATTGAAATGCATATTCTCTTATCTTCCATTTATTAGCACAGAGTAATCTTGTTTTATTTTGCACTTCCCTTTTTAAAACCTCTGCTTCTACTCTCTCCTCTTCTTTTCGTTGTTCCTGTTCTATTTCTTGTTGTCGCTCATATGCTATACTTTCTGATTCTATCAAAAGGGCTTTGTATGTTTTACCAGTCAACACTCCACCAATCTCCTCTAATTCGGTGATATGTTTTTTTAATTGTTTTAATTCTTGTTTCGTTATTTGTTTGGAAACTTCTAGTAGATCCTCTTCTTTTGATGAGTGTTTATATTGCTTTTCTAATCCAGATTGGCAGGAGATAAAAATCAATGCCAAAGCTATAATTATTGTTTTATACATGGTCTAACCTAATATTTTTATATAATAGCTGGTCCCATAGTTCTTATTCGAGATACAGCTTTATATACTTGATTAGGTTTATAAAAAACATAACAGCTTTTTTTTCAATCAAAAAGATTTAAACCACTTCTATCGTATAAAAATCATTTTGGCAATCTTACCTTCTTTTATTTCATAAATAGCTGCTAGGCTAAAATTATCCCCATTAGTAGTCAAATACTCCTCGTCTATTACGATATTACCTATAACAATTCGGTTTTTGATTTCACTATGCAAATCAGGAATTTTTGCAAACAAATCTGTATACATTGATCGTAATTGTATTTTCCCTTTGAATTGTAGTTTATTTGGATAGTCATATGCTTTTATAGTATCAGAAAAAGTCTTTACAAAAGTATCCATATCTTTTGCATTATAGGCTATTAATTGTTGCTCTACAATATCACTGGCATCTGTAATTTTTCCATTATTATAGATAAAAGTTACACCACTGATTTTTCCATTTTTTACTTCATAAATAACACCTTGGTGATGTTGTTTTTCATTCACATCTGCACGTTCTTCATCGATCACTTTATTTCCCATGACAATACGCTTTACAACCTCTACATTTGCTCTATTTTTATTGGAAAAGAATTCTTGATAATCTGATTTTAACTTATCCTTACCAACATAAAGAGTGTCATGCGGATAATTACGTACGATTACATTATCAGAATAACAGGAAACAAAATCTTCTAAACTACCTTTATTAAAGAATTCTATTTGTTTTTGAACTATCTCTACAGGAGATTCTTCTGATACTATGGCTATATACTTACTATCTGGACTTACTGCAATTCTTGAAATCTCATTGATTTCTTTCTCTTTAAAACTATGCAATACTTTCCAGTCTTTGTCTGTTTCTGGATTAAACCCAACAATGTTCTTGCCTAATGACATAAGTATTGTACCATCTGCCAACCAACACATATCTTCAATTTTAATGGATATTGCTTTAATTTCTTTTGTTTCTCCAGAAATAGGGTTTATAGATTTGATTACCCATTTTTTATGTTCTTTACTTATAAAACTTATTAAATCTGAATTAGGAATTTTATGTAGTGATCGCCCTACATTCTTTTGCAAGGTATCATTCGTTTTATTTTTTAAATTAGACACAACTAGATCCATTCTATCATCTACCAAAACAGAGGACACCAGAATATCTTTATTGTACCAAACATGATACCCGACTTTTAGATCTTTTAGTAATATACTAGACTTACCACTCTTCAAATTATATTCATACAACCGCTGTAGTCCACTAGTGTCTAACCTTATAGCAGAAACAGTTTCTCTACCTGGTATTTTTATAGGTGAATACTCACCGCCCAAAGGTGTATTTGAAACCCAAGTGGTTGTTCCTTCTTTTATATTGTATAATGCAATGTCTGTTTGCTTATTTCTGGTAGAAGAAAAAAGAATCGTATTATCGTCATAAAATGACGGCTGGTTATCATACCCTTCATTATTAGAAATATTTACAGGGTTTATCAATTTAATTTTTTCATTTGTATCTCTATAATTGATCAGATACACTTCTGTATTAGATTGAGAAAATAAGGAAACGTATATAGTAAGAAATACTAGGGTAATTTGATTTTTCATATAGCAGTGCAGTAGCTTGATTTATATTTTGAATTACTGAATAGCGTAATGGCTACAGCTATCCATAAAATATCAGACTAAAGATAGTATTAATTTAAAAATACCTTTATCATCTATTTTTTCGGTGCAAATTAAATATCAACTTTTATTATACCAATAAAAAAGAGCACCTGTTTCTATCATGACAAACAATTAATAACATGATATAGCAAAGTACTCTTCTCTTAGTTTAACACTGTAAAAATATGGTTATACCATTTTAGATAAATTCAAGTGAAAAATAGTACTCAAAAGAATATCTTAAAAGGATTTCTATAGTATCCTAAATTTATAAATTTAAATCACTGGTATTCGTGTTTTATTAAAAAATCGATACTTATAAATAGTACTGTACACAAAATCGGGTAAGTTATTCTCATAACTATTTATTTTTATTCACTAAGTAAGATTATAATACTCCGAATTTTGTCTCAAAACAAAGGTTCATTTCAAAAGAATACTTCATGGGTTTGCCCCGAGACAGTTTACTTGAATCTAAATAATACGCAAACTTAAAAGAGAATACCTTTTACAAAATGACGTATATAGGATAAAAAAAGACGTGTTTAAAAAAAACATTCTTTCTTCTACCAATTATACTTTAAACTTATTGCAATAAAATATTAGTTCATCTCATTTTTCAAAAGAAAAATAGTATTAAGGACTCATTACAACTATAAAATTGCTATATCCAAGGTAAAAGGTAATCGTTTTATTTTTGAAGATACTCTTCGAGTCTGGTAAAAACAGATCCCCATCCATTCAAAATACCCATTTTTTTCTGTTGCTCACAATAGGCAGCTGTTGCATGAATTACATTAAAAGTAAAATTGGTTTTATCTCCATCCTCTTCAAACAGTGCCTGTATTTCTACACCTTCTGTCATTGGCTTAAAGTTGGCAGAAGAAATTATCTTTTTGAGTTCGATAATAACAGAATAAACTCCATCAGAGATAAACTCATTTCCATCGGGCATTTGCATCGTATATTTCCATGCACCTCCTTCTCTAAAATCATGCACTATCACTTTGGTTTCCATCCCTTTTGGCCCCCACCATTGTGCAATATGCTCTGGTTGCGTCCAAGCTTGCCATACCAATCCTACAGGAGCATTAAAAGTTCTTTCTATGGTCACTGTGCGATCATTGGTTTCATTTGTTTTACTCATCGTTTTTATTTTTTGTTTGTAATTTCATTAAATAACTCTCAAAAGAATCTAATTTCTCCTCCCATAATTTTCTATACTGTTCTATCCATTCTGCTACTGGAAGTAAATTTTGGGGTTGAATTTGGCAATACCGTTCTCTTCCTTTTTTATGGATAACAACAATTCCGCATTCACTCAATATTTTTATATGATTAGAAACGGCTGGGCGACTGATATCAAAGTTTTCGGCAACAGAATTTACGGTCAATTCCTGATTTGCCAATAACCCTATTATATCTCTTCTTACTGGATCAGCAATTGCTTGAAAAACATCTCTTCTCATTCTTATATGTAATCGATTGGTTACAAATATATACGTAACCATTTGATTACACAAATAATTAAACAACTTATTTATATTCTTTTATCAATATAAATTAGCTGCTATTTTTATTTAATTACTCTTTACAACCATAAAAACTTGTTATTTTTCTTACTTATATCATCTAATAAGTAGATACATGTAGATAAGTATTATTTTATCTATATAAGAAACAATTGTATAAGCATATAAGCACATTAGCACGCTAAAACAGTTTATTACAAATTATTTTAACTACTGTTATTCTAAAACTGAAGTTATCATAACATTTACTTGTTTTAGTATTAATTAAGATTCAAAATACAACTAGGGTAAATTAAATTTCAATTCAGAAAAATAACTATTGATTTACATTGACTCTAAACTATTTATTATCTTTCAAATAAAATCAATCCATGAAGAACTGTTTAATATTAGTAGTTTTAATTAGCTTTTTTAGTTGTAAAAAAGAATCTAATACCTCTACTGAGAAATTCAAGGTTCTAAATTATCTTGAAAAGATAATGGAAAAAGAAGGCATTCCAGGATTACAGGTTACTGTAATTAAAAACAATAAAATTATTTTATCTGAAAATTTAGGTATTGCAAATGTACCTTTTTCCGTAGCTGTCAAAGAAAACACCATTTTCTCAATCAACTCAATAGCCAAAGTTTTTGCTTCTACAGCAATTTTACAACTAGAAGAAAGAAATAAACTAGTATTATCTGATTCTATTTCTAAACATATATCTAATCTACCTAACAAATGGAGGTCTATTACAATACGGCAGCTACTTAGTCATACATCAGGATTACCAGATATTGAAGATCCATATAAGGATGAATTAATCGGTGGTAAAGGTCAGGATTCTGCTTGGGTCGCAGTTCAAAAGATGCCTCTACAATTTAAATCAGGAGAAGAATTTAATTATAATGCTACTAATTATTTATTAATTCAAAAAATTATAGAAAAACATGGTAATGTTCCTTTTGAAGAGTTTGTCAAAACAAATCAATTTGACGTAGCTGGTATGAAACAAACAATCTATGGAAATTCTTTTGATGTAAAAGAAAATAAATCTCCTACATATTGCTATTATTATAAAGATAAAACTACAGGTGAGTATATAAAAGGAACTAATCTAATAGAGGTTAATGAGGAGTTCCCCTCCAATTTAAGAGCTGATGCTGGAGTGTTTACTACAGCTAATGAAATGGCTAAATGGATTATTTCTCTTCAATCTGGAAAATTATTACAAAAAGCAAGTATTGATAAAATGTGGACTCCTGTTAAACTAAATAATGGAAAATACGGAGATTTTACAGGGATTTTAAATACTTATGCTTTAGGTTGGCCAGTAATAAAAAGAGAAAAACATCTAGGGGTATCACCATTTGGAGGTGGACGAGCTTCTTTTACAATTTACCCAAAAGATAATCTATCCATCATCTTATTTACAAATTTATCAGGAATACCAACTTATGAAATGGTTGATCAAATTTCTAAATTTTATTTTTGAAAATAAAAACTATACCATCATCTAAATATGAAAATTAAATCTTTTATAAAAAGATCAAATCAAAACATATAGTCTATGTCAGTAGGTAATAACAGATTCTCGAACCCTATTATAAAAGATGAGATTGAAGTACTTAATGAATCTAAAGAGAAATTGATTTTTAAAACTTTCTTAAAACCAAACGGGGGTCAGTCTAGACTTCATTACCACACTAAAATCACTGAAAAATTTAAAATAATTGAAGGAGAGTTACATGTAATTTTAAATAATGATAAAAGAATACTCAAACCAAATAATGAAGTATTAATCAAAGAATTTGATACGCACCAATTTTATAATAAATCAGATAAGAATGTCGTCTTCGAAGTAGAAATTACTCCTGCTAGGCATATAAAAAAAGCACTACAAATAATTTATGGATTAGCAAAAGATGGTAAGGTTTACAAAAGCGGTATGCCTAAAAATATATTTTATATGGCAATTGGATTAAATATGATGGATGCCTATATCCCAGAAGCTCCAAGAATTATTCAAAAACTAGGCATTTCAATACTGGCTGCAATTGGTAGAATCATTGGTTTAGAAAAAAAATTAATGTTACAGTATTGTAATTAGTTCCTAACATAAAGGCATGTATTCAAAAAAAATAATCTTACTGATATGGCTCTCTGTTATAACATTATCTTGTAAACAGCACTCACAAAATAATCAAAACAACCATACAAATCTTGTACACAAAAAGGACAGTCTCTCAAAAGATACTATAACTCAACATAGAACAAACCGTATGCATCAATTAAAACATAGAATTGATAGTACCAACAAATCCCTTGAATGGAAAAAACTATCCAGTGGACTTTGGAGTTCTAATAGAGGAGATATCGGTTTTAAAACAAGAGAAGGAACAGCAGAAGGAATTTTTATTGACAAATACATTATACAAGTATGTTGTGAGGGAGAGTCCATGCGCACTGTGGTAGACACCTTGACATTTAAGTATCTCGGAAGTTCTTTTTACAAAGATAAAAACCACATCTATACACATTACGATATGGCAGATGGCGGGAACTTTTGGATTGTAGAAGATGCCGATGTAGCTACATTCAAGGTTATAGGAGATTGTTATGCCAGAGACAAACACCATATTTTTGGAGAAAGAGCAATGGTGATGGATTCTGTAGACTACAAAACATTCAAAACCAAAAAAGGAATTGGGTGTTTTGCCAAAGATAAAAACGGATATTATTTCTGGGATAGTAAAATTGAAGTAACAGAGATCACCGATAGCGAAGTAAAAAAAGTGCTAACAGTTTTACAACCATTATAAATACTCTAGTTTAACAAAGCGCAGGTATTACCTTACTTTAGAGATACTATCTATAAAACTGTCAAAACTTATAATTCTGCAATCATCGTATCAAAATCTTGTACCCATTCAGGATGGGTATTCCACTTTAGATTTTGTCCATCTCCCCATTTGCGAGGGACAATATGAAAATGTAAATGAAACACTTCTTGTTGTGCCTCTGCTCCAGAATTACTAATGACCTGTAAATTCTGTATGCCTAGCTTTTCTTTATACAACATACATACTTTTTTTACGGCAGTCATAACTGATTGTAATTCTTTTTCAGGAATATCAAAAACATTTGTATAATGTTTTTTGGGGATAACAAGTGTATGATATCTCGTTGCAGGATGAATATCCAGAAATGCACAAGCATCTTCATTTTCGAATACCTTCCAGGATTTGGCCTCGCCTTTTACTATTTTACAAAAAATACAAGTATTCATATTTATAATGTATATATAAAACTGACTTCAATATAAGAAAACGCATCCCATTAAGGTAATTTTTATATACCGTAGCCAAATAAAAGATGTATCAAGAACCTTTTACAACTATAAAGCCGAAAAATGTAAAATGATAAGAAAAAAACTTCTCACTACTCAATTCTAGTTACTCAACACTACACTTTTTTTCACTCTACAATCCCTTCTCCTTCCATGTATAAATTTTCTAACTGTTCTTTGATCTCTTTAGATGGATTTGCCCACATACCTCGCTGTATGGCTTCTAGCAATCGTTCGCTCATATCTTTGAGTGCCCAGGGATTATGCTGTTTGATAAACTCTTTATTTTCTTCTTTCAACAGATAACTTTCTGTGATCCCCTCGTACATAAAATCATCAATAAGATTGGTAGTAGCATCATAGGCAAATAGATAATCTAGGGTCGCTGCCATTTCAAATGCCCCTTTATACCCATGCCGCTGTACACCTGCTATCCATTTGGGGTTAATCACTCGTGATCGGTATACTTTTAGCAACTCTTCTTTTAGCGTCTTTATTTTTGGTGTTTCTGGTCTTGAGTGATCTCCAAAATAAATTTCAGCATCATCTCCTTTTACTGTTTTTACTGCATTTGCCAATCCCCCATGAAACTGATAATAATCATCACTATCCAAAATATCATGTTCTCGATTATCTTGATTTTGCATAACAATCTGCATGGCTTGTAGTCGATATTGAAAAGATTCATGAGCAGAAACCCCTTGCTTAGAGCTACCATACGCATACCCGCTCCAATTGATATATACTTTGGCAAGATCTTCTTGGGTTTGCCAGTTTTTTTCGTCTATCACTGCCTGTAATCCTGCTCCATAAGCTCCAGGCTTAGAACCAAATACACGATATAAAGCACGGTGCGAGGCTTCTTCTTGTGGCAATCCTTGCTGTTCCCATTGGGTTTGCTCTGCCAGAAAACGTTTTCTGATTGGATTATCTTCTATCGGTTCATCTAAGGTTGCCAAACGTTGTACCACGGCATTAAACAGGTTTATCACATCAGGAAATGCATCTCTAAAAAACCCTGAAATTCGCAAAGTAACATCTACTCTGGGTCTTCCTAGTTTTAGGAGCGGTATGACTTCAAAATCAGTTACTCTACGGTTGGCATTTTTCCAGATAGGGCGTATCCCCATTAGTGCAAATGCTTGTGCAATATCATCTCCTCCTGTACGCATAGTTGAGGTTCCCCATACCGAGATTCCGATAGTTTCGGGATACTCTCCGTTTTCTTGTAAATATCGATCAATAATCAGCTGTGCACTTTTCTCTCCTAATCGATATGCTGTCTCTGTAGGAATTGTTCTTACATCTACAGAATAAAAATTTCTTCCTGTAGGTAACAAATCCAATCGCCCACGAGTGGGTGCCCCTGATGGTCCAGAAGGGACATAATACCCATTCAACCCTTCCAAAAGACAACTTAACTCTTCTGTTGTACGTTGTACTTTTACTAGTGTATCTTTTTTGATTTGTTGTAGCAGTGCTTCTATTCGTGGATACTGCTCAGGGAGTTTATCCTCTTCTAGATAGGTAATCAATACTCTTTTGGCAATACCTTCTAATTGGGCAATAACCTGCCCTGCCGTTTTACAAAAAACGTCTTCTATGGTAAGCTCCATAGTTTGTGTATAGGCTATCTCTAGCATATTATCTTCTATCCCCATATCTTTTGCCAATGCCTGTGTGATTCCTTCTTGATGATACCCTGGCACTCGATGCAATGCAATCAATAAATCGATGAGTTGTTCATCTACAGGGGCTTTCCCAAAAATATGCAATCCATCACGAATCTGTGCTTCTTTCAATTCGCATAGATACCCATCTAGTTTGACTAGTAGCTCATCTAGGTCATCTGAGGCAATCCCCAAATCCACATTCAGTTTTGTTTCATTTACCAATGCGGCAATTTCTTTTTCTAATACTCGGGATCGTTTTGGGTCAAGGGATGAAGCCTCGTAATATTCATCTACCAGATGTTCTAATTTCATCAGGCTTCCATAACTTTCTGCTCGGGTCATTGGCGGAATCAAATGGTCTATAATCACCGCTTGATTACGTCGTTTTGCCTGTGTTCCTTCTCCTGGATCATTAATAATAAAAGGGTAAAAGTGAGGCAATGCTCCAAATACTGCCGCAGGAAAACAGGTTTCTGGATCTAGAGATACACTCTTTCCTGGTAACCATTCCAGGTTTCCGTGCTTTCCTAAATGAATAACCGCATCTGCCTGATAACTCTGTTGTAACCAAAAATAATAGGCTAAATATTGATACGTCGGTGGTAGGTCGGGAGAATGATAAATGGCCTGTGGGTCCTGATTATACCCTCGCGAGGGTTGTATACTTACAAAGATATTACCTAGTAAAAATCCAGACACAATAAATCCATTGCCTGTATAATAGGGATCTTCTTCTGGTTGCCCCCATTGTGTGGTTACTTTTTGTTGTAATTCTTCTGATAATGCCGAAAAACAAATATCAAAGTCCGCACTATCAAAAACCAAGGCATGAGGCCTGGTCATAGTGGTGGTTACATCATTGGTAGTTACCTGTGTAATCCAATGCATCAACTCTGTACCACTTTGTGGTAATTGTGTTCCTACTGTATATCCTTTTGATTTTAGTGTATCAAGCAATACAATACAACTCTCTGGGGTATCGAGTCCTACTCCATTGGCCAAACGACTATCTTTATTAGGATAATTAGGCAAAATAACTGCTACCTTTTTATCTTCATTTTTCTTATATCGTAATGCGGCCCATCGTTGTGCTAGTTCTGCCATAAACTCACAAGCAGGCAAATGTGCTTCATATTTTAGTATTGAGCTATCTGTAAGCGTATCTTTTATAATTTCTTTTTTGAATGAAACGGCTCGCCCGATAATTCGTCCATCAATTTCGGGTAAGGCAATATTCATAGCGATATCTGTTGGGGGTAACCCAAAGAGTCCTTCTTCCCAAACTTGTTTATTAGCAGTAGAAAAGATCGCTTGTAATACAGGAACTCGTAGTTTTTCAAAAATAAAATCAGAACCATCCATGGGTTTGATGGTAAATCCTGTGGTGTTTATAATGGTATGTATACTCCGTTTTCCGTTATTGGTCATCAACCCTTGTACCTGATCCAATAGTCTGGAGTCTCGCAAATTACTAGCAAAAACCACAAAAGTATTCATCCCACGATCTCGCAGTGCTGTACTCATCACCTGCAAGGGCTCTAGATTATCAGATAAATAATGGGTACGATATGCTAATAGTACTGTTGTAGGTTTTGATAGATCAATATCAGCTTCTAGCTGTTCTTGAGTGCGTATACCCTCAATCGTACTATACAAAAATACATCTGTAATAGGTTCAGGAGGAACTATGACTACTTTTTGATCAAAAAACTGATGTCTTATATAATTAAATAAGGCGATGGTATTTCCTTTGCCTCCTTCCTGTAGATACTGCCTGCATTGATGCACTATTTGTATATCAACAGATGATAATTGCATCAACTCAAAATCAGGTTCATGGGCTGGCAAAAATAATATGGTATTCCCTATTCGTTCTTGTAAATCTACTAGTGACTCTACCAAATATTTATAATACGACACTCCTCCCAGCATACTGCAAACAATCACCTTGGCTTTTTCTAGTACTTCTTCTAGATAGGTATCTATGGTTAGTTCTTGCTTGAGGTATACCAAATTGGTCATTCTTAAGCTAGGTAGCTCCTCTCCTGTTTCATATACTTCTTTATAAGCTTCGTTGAAGGTATGAATCTCTGTATCTGCGGCACTCAGAAATACAATATCTCCTGGCTGTTGCTCTATATAAAAGATACCATCATCATTGGGATTCCATCCTCCTGGGATTGTTGCGATTAAATGCATATGTCTTTGGGTTCTAATACTGCCCAATACAAGTGTATATAACTCGCATATACATTTTTGTATTGATATATTTTTGTGGATACTTCTTTTTCTCTTGCCGAAAATACATTACCTACTGTTGGTATGTTATCGGTATTTGATATGGTAGAGTAATGAAATTCATGCCCCCATATTTCTAGATCATCAACTACTACTTTACGATATCCCAAAGACAGCTTTTTGTTTTGCATTGATGTATGGTATGCAAATATTCCTGTCATGGGGTATGATACTCCTTTTTCATCTATAATTGTAGTACCCAAATACATCATCCCCCCACATTCTGCAAATATTCTCACTCCTCGGTTTGCAGCAGCCTTTATCTGGTCTCTCATGGCTACATTATTTGATAATGCATCAAGATATAGTTCGGGATATCCTCCTGCCAGATATATTACATCAGTTTCAGGGAGTTGTGAGTCATGAATCGGACTAAAATAGGTGACTTCTCCTATGTTTTCCAGCCATTTTAAATTTTCGAAATAGGTAAATGTAAATGCTTCATCCTTTGCTATAGCTATTTTATACTTCTTATTTTCAGGTATATCTACTGTTATTTTATGGGTTGTTTTAGGATAGGTTTTGGCCAGTTCCAAAAGCTTAGGTAAAGAGATGTGTGTTGCTACATGTGAAGCTGCTTTTTGGATAACATTTTCAAAATCACTATCGATATGTAATCCCAGATGTCGCGAGGGGATGGCTATCTCGTCATTAGGTGGTATATATCCTAATGATGTAATCCCAACCGTATCACAGGCTTCTTTGAGAAATGCGTAATGTGATGCTGTTTTTACAAAATTAAAAATGACTCCTGCAATTTTTACTTCGGGATCAAAGGTTTTTAGCCCATGTAATATAGGAGCGATCGTATATGCCATAGCTGCTGCGTTTACAACCAGAATCACAGGAATATCAAGTGTTTTGGCTATTGCAGCAGAACTTCCCTGATCTTTTACAGCTCCATCAAACAATCCCATTACTCCTTCTACAATACTGATATCGGCAGTAGCACTATACCGATCAAAAACTGATGTCATATGCGCTGGTGGCATCATCACTGTGTCCAGATTTATTGCCACTTTTCTTGCGGCAGTCGTGTGATGAATGGTATCTATATAATCAGGCCCACATTTAAATGGTTGTACACTATATCCCTGATTCATAAACCAGCGAGACATGGCTAGTGTAAGTGTCGTTTTACCTGAATTGCTCCATGGAGCAGCTATAAGAAATGCTTTGGGCATATGTTAAAAATAATATAAGTCGCTTTACGTTTACTACGCCTCAAATATAGCTCAGTAAATAGAATCTAATACCATTTTAACTTTGAAAAAGCACGAATACATTGTTTCTTTTTTACTTATTCTTTGTTACAAAAGAGAGCATATAGTAGTGAGGTTGTTAATTGACGATCGATAGTTTGTAAACTTCGATATTGGGTGTTTGGTTACATGTAGCATTTTTCTGTTTTATGTTTAAAAGATTGTTATTTCAGATTTTACCTGAAACCTAGTGGTCAAATAATCGTCCCTTTACAAATACCCATCATAGACTTGAATTAGCCACAGAAACACACCACAAAACCCTTACAAACAAACACATAACGTTAATTTTATCACAATGCAAAATAAAGCACAACCCTATGTTGTTATGGTATTATGCTTTTTAACTCGTTTAATAAAGCTTTATTATTTTAACTCTTATAAACTAAAAAATGCTATGAAAATGTTTTTTACTGTACTTCTATGTACACTATTTCTTTCATCATGTAAAGATGATGATGTTACGCCTACTCCTGATACAATAGATGTGGTTGGGTTAACCTATAGTACTTCAACCAAAGATTTTAAAACTACTGATGCTACTATTATCGAGGCACTAGAATCAGCTGGTCCTATTCGTATTGTTACCCAAGTAAATCATAGAGCCAATGCGCTGGCTGTTGATAAGGAATTGGATAGTACCAAGGTTATTATTTTTGGAAACCCTACTTTGGGCACCCCCCTCATGCAGGCCAATCCTTTGGTTGGATTAGACCTCCCTCAAAAACTGTTTATCTGGAAAGATGCTAAAGACAGTACTCGTGTTGGTTTTAATAATGTATCGTATCTAAAATCAAGACATGGTTTACAGGGTGTTGATGCACTAAATACCATTCATACTGCCCTTACTAATTTTGTAAATACAGTGGGTAATGGTTCTTTTATCCCTAATAATGCCGATTCTATTTCCAAAGGTGAAGGGATTATTACTAAAACCAGTACTCAGAATTTTGACGAAACTTATGCTACATTGGTAGCAGCTATCAAAGGGAATAAAAACCTAAAACTGATTGCAGAGGTAGACCATCAGGCAAATGCCGCATCTGTTGACCTTGAGTTAACTCCTATACGGCTTATCATTTTTGGAAATCCTAATCTAGGAACTCCTCTTATGCAAAATGCACAAACTACGGGGATTGATTTACCTCAGAAATTTTTGGTTTGGGAAGATACTGATGGCAACGTAATGGTTTCTTATAACGATCCTTCTTTTCTAAAAGATCGTCATAAAATCACGAACAACGACGAGGTTCTACAAACTATTACTGGAGCATTGAATCAGCTTTCTGATATAGCTATAGGAAACTAACCAATCAGTATAATCATATTATGGCTCAACGTATTTTAAAACTGAGACATTGCCATGTAGTTCAGTTGTAATTGCTGAGCCAATTGTTGTGCCTTGCCTAATCTTACAAAACCATTTTCTGTGTCTATAATCGTTGTTTTAGGGATTTTGGCAAGGTACTTCTTATAGGTAGTAATAGCATATTGAAACGGCTGTGATGTTCCTGTATTTATTTTTCCATCTGTAAATACAAACAGTTGTACGGTTTGCATCTGTACCGAGCGTAAAACTTCATATACCTTCATAAAAGCCGCTCCCAGATTGGTTTTTCCTCCTGTTTTCAACTGGTGATTGATTGTTGAAACCTGTTGTATATTGGTCGTAAACTCCTGAATAACTTTTGCTGTCTGATCTTGTAATCCTATAATTGCATATTGCAATCGTTGCATAGGGTGTGTTTTAATCGTTTTTTCTATAATTCCTTTCAGGTGTGCCATTTGTTGGTCTATTGCCATAGAAGCACTGGTATCTACTAGAAATACAATTCGTGCCACTGCTTTCTCTGTAGCTTGTTTGTACACTGGTGTAAACCTATTTGTACTCAAATATTTTTTTACAGATTGTACTATAGAAATTTCTGGTTGTTGGCTAGCGGTATAGGGTACAGTATGTAATTTCTCTATAGTATCTAGGGGTACTTCTTGCTTTTTACTTGCTTTTGAAGCTGAAAACTTTAACCCTTGTTGTACTGATTTTGGCAGTTGAAACCCTGTATCTCCTTGCTCATTTTGAGGTGCTGTCTCTTCTTGAGGGGCTTCATTTTGCTGATCAGAGGATTCTTCATTATTCTGATCAGAGGGTGGTGTATATTCTTTTGCTCGATGTTGTAATACGAACGGGGCAATGGTTGTCACCATTTCTGCCGTTACTTCGTCTTGATGATGATATGCGGCATAGGCTCTTGCAGTTTTTAGCAATAGAATATCTGCCCGCATCCCTTCTACTTGATTGGTAATCGTTAACTCTGCACATAATGCCTGAACCGATTGTGGAATATTTACAGAGTGTAATCGTTGTCTGGCAGCAAGCACCTTGTCTTTAATCGTTTTCTCTTCTTCGGCAAATTGCGTATAAAACGCGGTAGGATCACTATCAAAACTCAGACGTTGCATAGCAATCTGGGTTCGTATTTCTATTTCTTTGGGAGTCTGTATCGTTACACTTAGCCCAAATCGATCCAATAGTTGTGGTCGTAAGGCTCCTTCTTCGGGATTCATTGTACCTACGAGACAAAAACGACTATCCATCCATTGCGAGATTCCCTCGCGTTCTAAGTGATATCCTCCCGTTGCCGACGCATCAAGTAATACATCCATCAGATAATCATTGAGTAAGTTTACCTCATCGATATATAAAAAACCTTGATGTGCCTGCGCCAGTAGTCCTTTGTCTACTATCGTTGTTTTCTGATTGATTAATGCTTCTAGATTGATACTGCCTAATACTCGATCTTCTGTTGCCCCAATAGGTAAATTCACAAACGGAAAATCTACTCCCATCAATTGACTTAACCCTCGTACCATAGTAGTTTTGGCAGTCCCTTTGTCTCCCGTTGCCAATACCCCTCCTATACTTAGGTCTACCAGAGTAAGCAACAAACATAATTTTAAATCATCCTGACCTGCAATAGCTGTAAAAGGATAGCTGTATTTGGGTTTCATCAATACCGTGTTTTATACCATTAACTGATGGTAAAAATACGGAATTATGTTTGTGGAGGAACAAGTAAAACGTATTCATATAAATAAACATGTTATCTCCCCAACGTAAGGCTGGGGAACATTTTAATCATACCAATCAAAGGCTAAATCTTTCCAGTTTGGATTCTCTTCTTTGATAAGGTTAATTTTCCATTCTCGATTCCATGACTTTAGTTTTTTTTCTCTAGTTATTGCATCATTAACATATTGGTATACTTCAAAATAAACCAATTTATCCAAGCCATATTTTTTAGTAAACCCTTCTAGTAATTTGTTTTTATGCTCAAAAACTCTTCTCTCTAAATTATTAGTCATGCCGATATAAAGTGTTCCATTTTTTTTATTGGTAAGTATGTAAACTGCGTATTGATGTTTCGGTTTGAGCATATGAAATGTGTTTGGATTCCAGCCTACGCTGGAATGACAAGTCTTTTTGAATAAAAATAATGTTTAATTACTTAAAATCAACCTCTAATAAAGAAATCCTGTATAGATTCCAGCCTGCGCTGGAAGGACAGCCAAAACGCATCTTACTAATAAACGAATTGTCACCCCAGTGTATACTGAGGTCCAGTGCGGAGCAACAATCTCTATATGGATTCAACCCTGCGCTGGAAGGACAAGCAGAAC
>NZ_OMKE01000058.1 GCF_900299535.1 Aquimarina aquimarini
TCTTAAATTCAAGATTTAAGATACAAAAAAGGAGCGAAAACATTGTCGTTTTCACTCCTCGTATTTTAATCCTTTTAAAGGACTTTTTCAGTGCCCTCCTAATTTTTAGCCCTCTCTTACTTAGAGTTAACTATACTATTATCTAGTATAAAAAGAAAATGTTTGTTATAACACTTGCTTTCTGTATGCCTCTGGGGTATTTCCTGTTTGATTTTTGAAAAAAGTAGAAAAATAAGAAACATTTTTAAAACCAAGTTCTACTGCTATCTCACTAATCGAATAATTTGTATGATACAGTAATCGTCGTGCTTCTATACACAAATGATTTCTAATAAAGGTTCCTGCAGTTTTTCCTACCTCTTGTTTACACACCTTGTTTAGGTGATTTGTTGTAATATTTAATAGGAAAGCATATTCAGAAGGAGATTTTTTGTTCTTATAATGAACTTCTATCAACTTCCGAAATCTAGAAACCCTGCTTTTGCCCAATGTGTTTCTTTCAATTGGTCTTTCTGGTCTATGATTTCTTTCTAGTTCAAACAATATAATATTTAGGTAAGATCGCAATGCTTTCTTTGTATGTTTTGCATAATCTGTGTATTCTTTATCAAGTAAATCCATAATATGAACCCATTTTTTATGCTGACATTCATTAAAATCTACAGTAGGAGTCGTGTAGTTTTTAATAAATGAAAATTCATTGAGTACATTACTATTGTATCTCAAAGAAAAAAAATCTTCTGTAAAGCATATAACCTTTCCTTTTGCATCATCATCAATTCTAATTCTGCTTACACTACCAGGTTTGATAAACAATATTTTTTTTGAATCTATCGAAATATTAAATTCATCAATTACTATAGATCCAAAAGCTTTTTCTATGTAAATAATTGAATAAAAATCTTGGGTACGTGGTAGCCTTAGTTTAGGAAAACGTTTGGTAATACCATGTAAATCATAGATGCAAAAATCTTCTATATTGTTACCTAGAAACCTCATAGAGCAAGCCATAAAACAGGTGGTTTGCATTTTAATATATTTTAGGTTTATAGTAAATAATTATGTGCAAATAAAGAAAGAGTTAAGCCGAGGAGGGTGAAAAATAGAGGCTTTATAAAAGTAATGATACAATGAATTAAATGATAAAATTTTATCTGTTTTTCCTGTTGAAAAATCAAGAATAGAACACTCTTTGATCAGGATGCATAAAAAATCTTTAACTTCTATTTTCTTACAGCTAGGTGTTTTTGTTGAAGAAGTGCTTTTCCTATATTTTTTTAACCTAGAAGATAATATACATTTTCCGTTGCAAGCAGACTTTATGGTAAACCTGTTTACACATTCATTTTTGGAAATGTACTCTTGATTGATATAGAAATCTACTAATATCCATATGTTTAATGCTAACTGATTCAAAAACAGCACACAAAAAAATACGGATATCAATTTTGTCATTTTTGTTTAAAATTTAAGAGAAACAATAATCAATGATATATTCTATTTTACATCCAAGGTAAATACTTTCATCTTTATTTTAACAGTTTCTCAAGATAAATTTAAACCATTTGATAGGTGATTGATTGGTTTTTGAAAAACATTCCCTTTTTTGCGATATTCTTAGATTGATTATTGAGAAGTATTTCTTTTTTTTCAGAACGATTAGCTCATCAGATAATAAGAAATTTACAATAAAAACAAATCATATTTTATTATAATGAGTCATGATGAGATAATAAATAAGACTTTAGCAGGGGCAACTGCTTTATTGTCTGAATCTTACAAAGATAAAATAGCAATTATTGCTCAAGATACATCTTTAACCTACTTAGAATTTGATGAGCGTACCAATCAAATCGCTAATGGATTATTAGAAGAAGGAATTAAACCAGCAGCTCGTGTTGCCTTTTTAGGAAAAGACACTCATATTAATTATGAGCTATTATATGGGTGTGCCAAAGCAAAAGGAGTTCTTGTACCTATTAATTGGCGATTAAGCCCTCAAGAGGTTTTAACTATAATAGAGGATGCAGAAGCAGAAATCCTTTTTGTAGATCAGGCATTCTATACAATTATCTCACAGATAGAAGAACAACTTGTATCGCTTGTCAAAATAATAGGGTATAACAAACCACATGCTATTTGGAGTGAGTATGAACAATGGAGATCAAAACAGAAAAAAACAACTCCAGATGTATTCTATGATAGAAAAGATGTTGTGCTACAAATGTACACCAGTGGTACTACAGGAAAACCAAAAGGAGTACAATTATCAAACGATAGCTTTTTTAAGTTACTAGATACAATGCGATCAAAACATAATGATCCTTGGATGGATATTAATGGTGAGGATATTTTGTTACATTGTGTACCTTTTTTTCATATCGGTGGCCTATGGTGGGGAGTTCAAGGTTTGATTACAGGAGCAACGCTCATAATGCAGGAATCTTTTATTGCATGGCAAGCACTTGAGTATATAGAGAAATATAAGATTACTAAAATGGCAATGGTACCAGCCATGCTACAATTCATATTATCAGAACCCAATTGTGATACAACAAATCTATCGTCATTACAAGGGTTTCTCTATGGTGGTTCACCAATTAATCCGCCGCTTATGCGCCAAGCTATAGAAGTCTTGAATTGTGATTTCTATCAGATTTATGGTATGACAGAAACAGGTAATATGGCAGTATGTTTAAGGCCAGAAGATCATACTGATATTGATAAAAACTGTATAAAAGCTGCAGGAAAGCCATTGCCAGGAGTAGTATTAAAAGTGGTAACTCCCGATTTTATAGAGGTTCCGTTGGGTACTATTGGTGAAATCTGCATACAATCTCCTTCTAATATGATTGGGTATTGGAAAAGAGAAGAAGCTACAAAAGGCACATTGATAGATGGGTGGATACGCACGGGAGATGCAGGATATCTCGATGCCGATGGATATGTGTATATCTGTGACCGTATCAAAGATATGATCATTTGCTCAGGAGAAAATATATATCCCGCAGAAGTAGAAGCTGTATTGAGTGAGCATGAGGCAATACAAGAAATAGCTGTGATCGGTGTTCCTGATGAGCATTGGGGGGAAACAGCAAAAGCATTTATAGCCCTCAACACAGGATATTCATTAAAAAAACGTGAATTAATGAATTATGCCAGAGGAAAAATCGCAGATTATAAAATCCCACAGTCAATAGAGATTATAGAGAGACTACCAAGAAACTCTAGTGGCAAAATTATGAAGCGTGAATTGCGAAAACCGTATTGGCAAGAAAAAGAGCGATTGGTAAATTAAGATACAAATCTCGTATTATAAAAAATAACAATTATCAAAACCAGATTAATCATTAATATATTAAAATCTTTATGGAGATCACACAAAAAATTAATATTCAAGAGGCTAAACCTAATGAGATAGGTGGAATTATTAGCGGGGTAGATATAAGAGATTTATCCCCAGAAAGTGAAGAGATCACAGAAATAAGAAATGCCATTTATAGAAACAAATTGGTAGTGATTAGAAATCAAGACTTTACTCCATCAGAATATGTAGAATTCACAAAAAAATTAGGAACTCCTCAAATTTATTTTCAAGAAAATTACCATCACCCTGATTTTCCAGAAATTTTTGTATCCTCCAACGTAAATAAAGAAGGAGAGAAGGTAGGAGTTGCAGGAACAGGACATTATTGGCATACAGACTGTCAGTTTGAACAAAATCCTTTGTCATTTACATCGATTACTCCTATAGTGATTCCAAAAACAATACGAGAAACACGCTACATTGATATGCATCAGGTATATAATAACCTCCCTGATCACCTTAGAGAATTTGTAAAAGATGGAACGCTTATTCATGGTGGAAACAACCGATATAAAGTAACCCCAGAAGATATCGATCAATCAATACAGCAACTTATTGATAAAATGAACGAAATGGTTCCTTTTGTAAAACATCCAGCTGTAATCAAGCATCCTGTAACTGGAGATAAAATACTATATGCTAGTAGAGGGTTTACCATAAAATTTGATGGTATGACATATGAAGAAAATCAAAAAGTTTTGAATGAATTGTTTGATTTTATAGAAA
Source organism: Aquimarina aquimarini (assembly GCF_900299535.1). GTDB lineage: Bacteria > Bacteroidota > Bacteroidia > Flavobacteriales > Flavobacteriaceae > Aquimarina > Aquimarina aquimarini. Next base: position 4,094 of record NZ_OMKE01000058.1, read on the forward strand.
GAGACGAACACATACATACACACTCATGGGAAAAAGGAGACCTTATTATCTGGGATAATAGATATTTATTACATATGTCTTCACCTCTAGTACCTGGAGATAAAAGTAAAAGCTATCGCATAGGTATTTATGATGATCAACCTTTTTATGTAGGACTATAAAATCTAAGGTATTTATGAAAACGATAGTCGAAAAAAAAGCAAAGAAAATCACAATCGATCCTGAGTTTGTAAAAAAAATATTACAACCTTATACAGAGGATGCATGTTATCTAAAAAAAGCAGTTTTTGAATATGATAAGAAGCATAGCGAATATCCTATTGTAAAAGGAGAATTTGAGATTAAAGAGTCATGTTATATCGATGATACAGGTCATTTTAATGCCGTAGAATTCAATATCTGTTTTAATCAATTAGGATATACATATCTGGGGTATTGTATCAAAGAAGGATTAATACCCGGACTAGAAGGATTCTCTAATAATGATTGTAATGATTTTTTTGAAAAACAATTATCACATTTTTTAATTGCTAATATCCAATCATCTTATAAAAGACCTATTAACTCTAATAAGTTCTACGGTGAAATTGGCATTAAAAGTATTATCAGAAAAGCAAATTGTACATTCATTGTAATACCATGCAATTATTATGATGATGATGAGGGGCGATCTTTTGGTGAAGTAACACTTGCAATATTACACCCTTAGATAACACCGTTTTATAAACAAACAATGAATAGTAGTATCACATGCATACTACTATTCATTTTTGATTGAATACACCACTTATTTCTTTTTACTCTATAAACATATGGCTACCTCTTTGATTATTAAACAACTTAACAATAGTAAAGCAGCATCAAGAATAGATGTTTTTACAGAATACATACGAATATCATTGGCTGAATTTTTAGAACTCGATGATAAAAACGAAATAGCGATTGATCAGGATTTTGTAGCGTTAGGAGTAAGTTCTATGGAGGCAGTAAATTTTAAAATACAATTAGAAAATGAACTGGAATGTTCTCTAAAAACCACTTTATTTTTTGATTACCCAACATTGGATGTTTTGGTCAAGTATATAGTCAAAGATATTTTGAAATTTGAGATAGAAGCTCCTGAAATAGAAACCAAATCAACTCAAGAAAAAGAAAATAGATCTACAGTATTAAAAAAAGATACAGAGCCGATTGTTATTATAGCAATGGACTGCATGTTTCCAGACGCGATGACTCCCAATGAATTATGGGAACAGTCTATAATTGGTCAAAGTGTTGATAAAGAGATGGCAAGCAAATCATTTTTGTATAATAAACTTCCTGCGATAGCCTATCAAAAAGAATTATTATCATTAGGAATAACAGAAGAGGCATTCCTAAACATGTCTAAGCAGCAAAAAATTGCTTACACCACGATCAACAATGCTATATGTGAATATAAAGTTTCTGTAAATGAATTAACTGTATCAAAAACGGGCGTGTTTTTTGTCTCTGATGGAGTAACAGAAGATCTTTCTACAAATACCCCATATCAAATACCATTATCTAACGAAATATCATTTGAATTAAACTTAAATGGTCCTAGTGAAACTATAAATACATTTTGTACCAGTATCTATGTTGCCATGCATAGAGCAATACAAAGTATACAAGCACAAGAATGTGAACAAGCGATTGTAGGTGGTGTAAATACAGTTTCTAAAAAAACATTTCAAAGACTAACAAATCAAGGGATATACAATGATTTGTTAAGTATTGATAATAAGATGCTTAGTTTTAGTGATCAGGCAAATGGATTTGTAAGAAGCGAAGGCGCTGGTGCTATCATAGTAACCACATTATCCAAAGCCCTAAAAAATAATGCGCAGATTCTGGCACTAGTAAAAGGAACAACAGTTGGTCATGGAGGAAGAAATTTTTCTATAGAAGCTCCCAAAGCAACAGGTATAAAAAATACAATCAAGTCATGTATTCAGAAATCTGATATTGCTGTAGCTACCATAGATTATATAGAGGCACATGGTATTGCCAATCCACTTGCTGATGCTGTAGAGTTATCTTCATTACATGATAGTTATACATCATTATGTGATCAACAAGATAAAAAATGGCATATAAGTACCGTAAAACCTGTAGTGGGACATCCAGAGTTGGTCTCAGGAGTAGCTTCATTGATAAAAGTAATAAAGGCATTTGAGTATGAAATGATCCCAGGAGTAAGGAACTTGCAAACGATCAATACAGAGATTCCTAGTGATAATAATTTATCAATTCAAAAAGAAACAATCCCATGGGTGAAAACTTCCTACCCAAAACGTGTAGGACTTAATAGTTATGCGATTGGAGGTGTAAATGCTCATATGATTTTAGAAAAATATAATGATGCAGCAATTGATAAGCAAACACAATCACAAGAAAACAATATAAAGAACTCAGATGATGTTGTGATTCGTTCAGAAAAAAGAAATACAACGATTATCGCAAATACCTTGTTAGAGGTTTTTGATTTGGAATTAGAAAAAATAGATGTCTCACTATCTCCTATGGAGTATGGTTTTGATTCTATAAAGATGATACAATTCATCAGACGAATAAATGAAAAGTTTGCAATCGATATAAAAATAGGAGAAGCATTGGGAGTGAATAGTTTTGAAGATTTTTTTCAACTAATAGCGACCAAAAAGCAAGTATCTTCCTCTACTTTAGAAATCACCCCTGTAGAATTAAACGTGTCACATGATTTTTCTCATGAAGCAAGCTTGTTTCAAAAAGGGCTTTGGTTGACTCATGAATTAGACCCCTTATCAAGCACTTACAATTTACCTATCATTTTTTTAGTAAAAAAAGAAATTCGATCCAATATCGTATTACAAGCCATGACTTTTTTACTAGAAAAACATCCCGTTTTGAGAGTCTATTTTCAGAACGAAAAAGAGCAAATTGTTCAAAGAATACATCCAATATCTTATTGCCTGAATATAGATGAAGATATTTTTACAACGACTCCAGAAGAAGCGTTTAAAAAATTAACCAGAAGACCTTTTGATTTACAAAAAGACTGTTTACTTAGGGTTTATAAAAGAGTTGATAAAAATAATGAGCAACAATTTTTAGTATTTGTAATTCATCATACAATTTTAGATGGGTTATCGGGGACTCTATTTATGAAACTCTTCTGGGAAACATACCATACAATAGAGAAAGGAGAAAAAAAGAACTTAGAAAAAGTAAATACTCATTTTTTTGATTTTGTGACCTGGGAACATCAATATATGAAAAGCTCTCAGGCTAATATTGATGTATCATGGTGGAAAAAACAATTGGCAAATATTTCTCCAATATTACTACCCTATGATCATACTAAGAATATTGCAGTACCATATCAAGACAAAGATATTGTAACTACTCAAATCAAAGGAGTAGCATTACAAAAACTCAAAGAGACAGCTACTAGAATGAAGGTAAGTTTGTCTGTGTTATTAATGGCAGGTTTTAAGATATTACTTCATAAATTAACCTTGCAAGAAGACATTACCATTGCTACCCCTACAGAAGGTAGACAAAAAACAATCTATGAAGATAGCTTAGGGTGTTTTGTAAATGTTATTTTGATGCGATCACAACTCGATACTCAAAAAACAATAGCGCAAAATGTGCTGAGTGTAAAAGAAAACTTTTTATCAAGCTTGGATCATGCAGCATATCCTTTAACAGGTTTACTGGCTGAGTTATCAGAAGAACAAGAAAGATCAAAAGAATTTAATATTGCAGTATCATATACCTACCAAAATATTTTTGATACAATTCTAGATACTACACTTCTAGGAGATACAATTACCCCAGTATATGACGTGTATCAAGAAACACAAGATGAATATGCAATGGAGGTATATGATTTTAGAGATACATTACAGCTAAATTTTAAATACAAAAAGCTTCTTTTTGAAAAACAAACAATAGAAAAACACCTACAGTACTTTATACGTATTATCGATCAAATTATTACCAATGAAAAACTTTTACTGGGAGAGGTAGAAATCCTTTCTAAAGAAGAAAAAGCAACCTTTTTTACTGATTTTGATAAAACCAATATAGGATACCCAAAAGAAAAGACACTAGTAGATTTGTTTGAGGAACAAGTAGTGCATGTTCCTGATCATAGTGCATTAACTTATATAGATCAGCAAATCAGTTATCAGGAACTTAATATAAAAGCAAATCAATTTGCCAATTACTTAAGAAGAAAAGGAGTTGCCCAAAAAGATAAAGTAATTCTCTGTATCGATAGGTCGATAGATATGATAGTAAGTATTTTGGCAGTGGCCAAAACAGGAGCTACATACGTTCCTATAGATCCTTTGTATCCGATAGAACGTATAAAATATAGTATTGACGATGCAAAACCTAAAGCTATTGTTTGTACTGCTGTTTTATCTGAAATTTTAAAAGAAATAGATGCCAAACCTGTTATTATTAACAATGTAGAAGGTAAAGAGATAGCAAAAGAAGCATCAGAAAATTTAGACCTCACGATACATCCAGAAGATGCTTTATATGTGATTTATACATCTGGAACTACAGGATACCCAAAGGGAGTAGTAATTACACATAATAATGTAGTTCGATTATTGAAAACGGATCAAGCTTTATTTGATTTTAATAAAAAAGATGTCTGGACACTCTTTCATTCCTATTGTTTTGATTTTTCAGTATGGGAGATGTATGGGGCTTTACTGTTTGGTGGTCGTTTGGTGATTGTTCCAGATCATATAAGAAAAGATACAGTTTTGTTCTATCAACTATTAGTCTCTCAGGGAGTAACAATACTTAATCAGACTCCATCCTCTTTTTATGCATTACAGGATCAAATAGGCATACATCCAGAGAAATTAAATGTTAGATATGTGATTTTTGGTGGCGAAGCATTACAACCCGCATTATTAAAACAATGGCATACGACATATCCAAATTGTAAATTGATCAATATGTATGGGATAACAGAAACAACCGTACATGTAACCTATCAAGAAATTACAGCTACAGAAATTAATGAAGCAGTTAGTACTATTGGAGTCCCAATCCCAACACTTAGTTGTTATGTACTGGATAAAAATATGAATTTGTTACCTAATGGAGTAGCAGGAGAATTATATGTAGGAGGAGAGGGAGTAGCAAAAGAATACCTAAATAGACCCGAGCTTACCAAAGAACGTTTTGTAAGAAATCCTTTCAACAGAAATACACGATTGTATAAAACAGGAGATATTGTGAAATACAATTATAAAAATCAGCTAGAGTATATCGGTAGAATAGATGAACAAGTAAAAGTAAGAGGTTATAGAATCGAATTAGCAGAAATAGAAAATGTATTACTCAAAAACCCCACGATACTACAATGTGTAGTTGCTATCAAAGAGATATCAAAAGATAATCAGCAAATTATAGCATATATAAAACAGAAAGAAGCTATAGATGAAAAGCTAATTTTTGAATTTCTAGAGAGTCAAATTCCGAGCTATATGATACCAAACACCATATGCTTAATAGATGATTTTGTATTGACTTCTAATGGGAAAATTGACAAAGAAAAACTACCATTACCTGATTTTACAGAAATAGAGCAAAATTATATTGCGCCGACAAATGATATCGAAAAAGAAATAGTCACAATTTTTGAAGAGATATTAGAGGTAAAGAAAGTAGGAATTTTGGATCATTTTTTTGAATTAGGAGGGCATTCACTTCTAGTGATGAAAACTATACATAAGATAAATACAATTGTACATTCTAAACTGGCTGCAAAAGACCTGTTTAAGTTTCCTACCCCTCAGGAACTTGCAGTATGTATAAACAATGGATCGAATATCGATCAGGCAGTAAACTTACAAGAAGAAATACAATTTGATCCTACTATTCATTTTCCGTTAACCAAATTTGTTTTTCCTACAACGCCTCAACATATTTTTGTGACAGGGGGGACAGGGTTTGTAGGCGCATTTTTACTTCGCGAGCTATTAGAAAATACCAACGCTCAATTATATTGTTTGACCAGAGCAAACTCTAAAGAAAAGGCTTTTTTAAAAATCAAAAACGTGATGATCACCTATGATTTATGGTTGGATGCGTATACAACACGAATACAGAGTATGGTGGGAGATATCGGAGCTCCATTACTAGGACTCAGCCCTGAAACATTTGATAAATTATGTACAACCATTGATGTGATTTATCACAATGCTGCACATATGAATCATATGGCAACCTATCAAGATCTTAAACCTGCAAATGTAGAAGGTACGCTAGAGATCATTAAACTTGCATCAAAGCACAAAATAAAACCATTGCATTATACCTCAACTCTGGCAGTGTTTAATAATACAGTTCGCAAAGAAATTCAAACGATAACAGAAAAACACACATCGGAAAATGAGATTCATTATGAAAGTGATGGGTATCCTACGAGTAAATGGGTTGGTGAGAATGTAATTTTAAAGGCGCAAAAAGCAGGATTACCTTGTGTTATTTATAGACTAGGGTTAACAATTGGAGATACCATAAAAGGAAGATTAGATGATAAACAATGGTTTTATGGTTTTATGAAAAGTTGTGTTAGTCTAGGCGCTATGATTAATCAAGATCTAGATATAGAATTACCAATGATGCCTGTGGATATAGTTGCAAAATCACTGGTATATTTATCTCTCAAAAAAAATACGTTGAATCAAACTTTTCATTTAGTGGGAAAACCATCTTCATTACATACTATTTTTAAAAAATATAGTGTGTCAAATGATGGTGTATCGCTCAAGGAGTTATCTATGTATGATTGGTTACAACTTATAAAATTAAATCCAGAACTTCCCGTTCCTCCGTTTATGCTTGAGTATTTAGAATTAGATAAAGAAGAATTAATAACACGCAAAAATAAAGAACTTACTGCCAAATTAGAGTTTGATACTACATTTACAGAGAGAGAAATAGAAGAAAGTAACATTTTGTTTCCTAATATTGATTCTGAAATTGTATTGAAGTACTTTGATTATGTAAAAGAAAAAGAAAACCTTGTAAGAGATATCATCACTCAATAACAGCTAGGAGTTTATGCAAATTTGTATAATCAAAATTAGAAAATATTCATTTTATATAAAAATAGACTGTAAGAATAGAAAAAGAGATAGACTACTGCCAAGATTTATGGCTTTGTAGGATAATATAGATTACTAAAAATAAAATGTTTAGTTGTATTTTGTTCAAAAACCTAACTTATGAGATAAACTAACCATAAGTGTATGATCATTCTCAATACGGCTATCATTTATTATAATGTATTGATTCATATAACCTATTCCTACTGTTAAAGAATTATGGATAGGAATATCGAAACCTCCATAGATTCTATTTTGTCTTAGATGTTTTCCATTAGCATATGTATCGATGTCAAAAAATAAATGATTAAAAAATGAGATACCTAGTTTTATGTCTCCTTTTTTGCTGTATACAATAGGCATTTTTGCTCCCAGTAATACTCTTAATCGGTGTCTTGTTATAGTTTGCATAAAACGTTGTTCTAGCAACACTCCATAATTGAGAGAAATATGTTGAATCTTATTTTTTAAACTAAGTCGTTCATAAATACGGTGTTCAGTTCTTTTTTTGGAAACAGGATGTTTTCCATATGGATAAAGTACCACCCATTCATATCCCGTATCAAAGGAAGCATTTTTAAAAAGAATATAACCTGCACCAAGTTTTAATTTTGATTGTTGCCAATCTTTTACAAAATTGTGCCTGCTCCAAGAGTAAAGGGATTGAAGATTAATTCCCTGAGTTATTTTATACTTTCCAGAGTAATACCACCAAGAATTAAATTGATCTGCTTTTTGAGCCTTTATATTTGAACATATTGAGATTAAAAGTAATATTTTTAGAAGTGCTCTTTTCATTATTAAAATTTATAGGCAACAAACCAACTTTTATTATAACTTAAAACTTGCAACTACTTATTGGTAAAGCTTTGTTGTTTTTAAGAATATAAAAATGAACTCAAGATGAGCTTAACGTGATAAATAGAACGTTAGTTGATTATTTTGTAATAGCAAAACTATAACTAGATAGGACTATCAGGATAGGATAAAACTAAAGTAGTATTGGACTTATTTTAGGTTATTTCTAAAAGCTTCAGGAGAATAGCCAGTATGTTTTTTGAAAAATCTAATAAAATATGAAACATCATCATATCCGAGATGATATGCAATTTGATTTATTTGATTGAATGTTGCCAAAAGATATCTTTTGGATTCTAGTATAATTTGATCATTTATAAGCTCAGAAACAGTTTTTCCTACTAACTGCTTTGTGATGGCATTGAGCTGATAATTTGATAAATTCAACATATCTGCATATTGAGACACTTGTTTCTTACTAGTGATATTAGTTTCTAAAAGTTGTAAAAACTCTTCGAGACGTTCTTGAGCATATAGATTTTTATTATTTGATTGGGGAAGGTTCTTATTTCGCAACCGAATCAATTCTATAAAGAAAATTCGAAGATACGATTTTACCACCTCTCGATATTCTTCTTGTTTGTTTTTGGATTCATCAAAAATGGATGACAATAACACATCTATTTTTTTGAAACGGTGTTTTTGAAACTGATAAAAATTCTTAGTACCAACCTTTTGTAATAAAGTGCATAGTTCTTTTTCTATAGGGGAGCAGAATTCAGAATTAAATTGAATCATAAAACCAATACTATCACTTTTGATTTTTAATTGATGCACTTGACCAGGACGAATCATAAAAACAGAATAATCAGTAACTGTATAATTAATAAAATCTATCTCATGAGTACCAGATCCTTTTTTTAAAACTAAAATAAAATGAAAATCATGTCTATGAAGTTCATGAATCATGTCTTTACCACCAAGCATCTCTGGAAGGCTTTTTATAATAAAGTTCCCTAATAAATTGGGTGTTGTTTGAGTATCATCAAGATGTCTTACAGGAATAGTTTTCATTCAAAAAAAAAGAATTTGAAATGATTTAATAATACTTCAAATTTAACTAAAATAAAGATAGTGTTTGGTTAAAAATGTAGTGATAGCATCTTTATTTAAAAAATGGAGATGTCTTTGATACATCATTTAATAGTTGATTTGATATAAATGATGTATTGAAATTAAAAGCTAGATGTATTTTTTGTAAAAAAAAATCAATATCAAGAAAAGGAACTAAGAAGATGTATTATTATTACGTAATTATTTATAAACACTTGTAGAATTAGAATAATAAATAAGTATAAAGTATAGATTTTTCATGAAACTAGTATGAGTGAAAACAATATCTGATATCTTATAATAAGATAAAAATGATCAATGAGAAAAATAATAATTACTATCATAACAATAATAGTAGCAAGCACTTTATCGGTGCAAAAACAAAAAAACTATTAAAAGCACTTCCCTTTTCAGTATAATAATCTTTGGAGTATTGTTGATGCAATACAAAACATTGTTATAAAACCTACTTATAGAAATATGAGAGTACTAGGTGATATGGATTTTATTGTTTTTGATGATAAAACTATTCTTAATAGTTATTTTAACATCCTTTTCCATAATTCCATACATTAAGGGTTTCTTCTTCTGAAATAAGTTTAACCCAACCTGAGTATGTTTTAATAATAAGATTGTCTTCACCTGAACATGGGTGTTTCCGATATTCTGTAACTTTCACTTTACTCCATTTTCCTTTTTTTTCAGCTGTCAGAGTAATTCCAAATAAATCTCCTTTTAGTGTTGTTATTTTTTTAAAATTAGTTGAAGGACCTTTTCTTAAATTTAATCCAGGTTTATTCGCATACCATTCTGTATTTTTTTCAATAGCGTAATTCATCCAAGAAACTAATCTTAAGTTTTTAGATTTTAGTTCTTTAGAACTAATCCAGTACCCGTTGTTAAGTTTTACGAATCCAAATTTTGAGTTGATAAATACCAAAGCCATTATTTCATAACCAACCATTTCAAGATTTGGGTATTCTAAGTTTTTCTTAATTCCGTTTTTTTCAATAAGAGCTGTGTAAAATTCATTGTTATTATCAGCCTTACCTAAATAAATTTTTCCTTGAGTTTTTCCATTTGGTCTGTCATAAATTTTAAGTCCAGAATTTGGGATGTAAATACAACATAATTTAAATTTTTTATTTGGTATTATAAGTCCAGCTTTAAATTCTTGAGAATAAATAGCGTTAGAATTAATTATAATAAATATTGTTAATAGAAGGTTTTTCATTTTTTTTTGCTGTTCGTCAATCGAGATGGTTTATACAAGTTAAAGATTAGGGTTTACACTAAATTAGTTTCTGTTATTGTTTGTTTTTTTTAAAATCACTACAAAAAATGAATTTTTTTATAAGAAATCATAGGCTTGCGCAATAACGTTTACTGGTGTTAGTTGTAGTTTTTTACATCATTCTGATATTCTCTTTTGGACTAAATTATTAATTTTTTCACTATCACTGAAAGGACTAAATATATAGACTGTTCCGAATTCAATCTTTTTAAAGTCAGTTATTATGTTGTTGTCTTTTAAATATCCAATTCTGAATTTTGATGAATGATAGGAATTCAACATAATTGCTGGAATTATATACATTTTTCTATTTTGTTCAAAATATCCATTTTTTACTTTCCCCTTAATTACATATGATTTTAGAATTATATCCTCAACTTTAATTTCAACTTTCAAATTATTTTCATTGAGTACTTTCAAGGTAATGAAATAAGGGACTTTTTTTTTATGAACTAATTCATAAACAGATTTATATTCTTTCATTTTGTAAAATGAACCCCAAAAATATTCTAATGGGAATGATCCTTTGCTTTCATTATTTTTATAAGTACCGTTTATCAAGTTTAAGTTTTCGTTAGTCAAATAGATTTGATTTTCAGCTAATTCACTTTTCTTAAATGAAGCACAGGAGGATAGTGATATGATTCCAATTACAAACATAATGATATTAATAAATTTCATATTTTAATAGGAATAAGAAGTTTAATTATTAGTTTTTTATTGTTGTAACTTCAGTTTATCTAAAAACCTCGTTATTTTGATTTTATTGGTTAAATATAAGCTGATTTACGAGTTTTTAAATATAAACTACTCAATCTATTCAGATATATGGAAGCCTTAAAATAACTTATTTTCCTTATAGTTACACTTAATTATGGGAACTAGATAAGAAATGATCTTTTTGAAGTACTCTTTTTAACTCGTTTTTGTCTAGGATATTGAATATTCTTTTAAGGTTTTATGCTAGAAACATCAATCCTACATCTGCACTGGTTCTTTGTTTATATTTTTTGTCTTGATAAAAGTAGATATTCCAACCAACATTCTAACTCCAGTTAGCAGATAAAGAGGTAGAAACCATAGCTGAGTAGTAGTAGATCAGAAAATCTTACACCAACGTTCTAGGCTTTATAAAAAAAAGACTTTAATTATCTTAGTTACCTTTGATAGTTGTGGACTGCCAAAAAACCATAAAGTAACAATAATACCTAAAATACTCAAATACAAATGATAAGGCTATAACACTATGCCATACAGGAAACTATTGCCTAAATTATGGTAATTGAATTAAAAACAGTGAATTATAAATTATTGAGAATAAAAATAGTTGCTAAATAGATACTTTTATGGAAGTGAGTAGGTTTTTGTTTACTCATTCCTAAACTTTTTTCTTTTAATAGAGGGTTCAAAAAAACGTATTCCTCTTACTCAAATCTGGATCAGTCAACAAGACATATAGTGCTAGCCTATCGGCACGCCATATGTTTAGTTACTGTGTGTTCGTTTTTATTCTTTTTTTAGTGTGTTAAGAGTTTAGTTTTGTTCAACTTCTATAATATGTTCTGCTTCAATTTCTTTTTTGTGAAAGTCTTTTTTACCTATTAAATCATTATTTGTATCGATAAAATATGATGTTCTATTTCCTTTTTCATCTACAGTTGAAACACTGGCTTTAGCAGGGGTTTCTTTGCTAAATTTAACAAAACGAGTAGCAGTAGAATACATAAAAGGTATTACTAAATTTCCTTTTTTATCGAGATAGCCGTATAATCCTGTTGTTTTATTTTTGGCTTGAAGTAAATAGGCACTGTATTCTGATTTTGGAATAATGTTCTTATCTAATATCTTGATTAGTTTTCCAAATTTATCTAAAATTGAAAAAATACCCTTTTTATCTTTTACAATAAATCGATCATAAGATTTTATTACTTGACTATATTTTTCTCCATCAATTGCTATTTCTCCATTGTTTGTTAAATAATCTGAAGCTTTACCGTCATTTTTTGACGCTCTAAAAAAAGGTTCTTCCTCTAATTCTTCAATAGTCGTATTATAGTGGGGAGCATCAATTTTAGAATAATCTCTTGATGTTAATAATTTTGGCTGTTTATTAATTGTATCTAACTTAAATAAAAAATCTTTTTCGTTTTTTGTAATAATAACTAAATTATTAGCACATATCTCAATATCATGATTTTCTAAACCAAAAATTATGTTTCCTTCTAAATCATATAGCCCTTTTAAAACAAGGTTTTTTTCAAGATTTTTTTTAACGAAATAAAAAGATTTATCAGCTTTTATAAAAATTTCTTTCTCTACAGGTAAAATTATTTCTTTTTTAATAGCATCAAATAATCCATAACCAGTGGTAGTGGTATATTCTCCTATTTTATATTTTTTTTCAATAAGCATATTATTTTTAGAAATTACAAAATCGTATTTTGTTTTCTTTTTATTGTCTGGACTAATCCATATTGTTTCGTTGTAATTTTTACTGTAATAATCTGGGAAATATTCGTTTTCTGATAAACGACCATCAGTTGGCTTTATAATCCAATTACCATTAGTATCTATAAGTCCATATTTGTTATCAGATTTTGCTATAAAATTATTTTTATTCAAATTTTCTGAAAAAGAAACCACTATTTGCTTGTTATATTTATTTCCTAAAACTCTGAAAATTATTTCTTTTGGATAAACTGAAAAATCAAAATTATAAAGCTTATTTTTTTCTGAAATGCTAACTTCTTCAGGTTGTTTTTCTTTAATATATTTTTTAAGCTCTTTTTCGTCTATAAATTTATTATTATTCAATGCTATTTTTAAATCTTTCAAAAACAATAGTAAAGAGTTATAATAAGCAATATCCTTATTCGTAAGTTTGGTTACAGATGAAGAACTTATTGATTTATAAAAAAGCCCTTTTTCATCGGATACATAAATTTCAAAATTATTTTCATTATCAGTTTCCTTTTTAATAAAAGAAATTGTTTGGTCATTTATCTGAATATCTTTAACTTGTAAAGTATCTATAGAAGTCTTCTTGTTGTTAATTGTGAAATTGAAGTATTCTTCGGCTTCAATTAAAATTTTTAAATCAAAATTCTTAATTCTTTTTCTTTTAACATTTAAAGGAAACTCTATGTTGTAATGGTTGTCGGCTTCTATTTTTTTATAATCCTTTTTATTGTTATAAAATTTTATATTTTCAAGTACGATCTCTTTAATATTTACATTAGGGTAATCTCCAAATATTGTTTTTTCTAATGAAATAATTGTTTGATTATCAATTACATGTTGTTCCCATTTTGAAGCTTTAATTTTTGATTTTAATTCCTCAAAATTCATTTGTAATGGAGGTAATTCTATTGGCTCGGGATGTAAAGAAACTCCTGATGAAAATTTTAAAGGAGTGTCATTTAGTGTGCCTAATTTTATTATAGATTGTAATTGTTCCTGAGATTTTGATATTTCTTTTAAAATAGATATTTTTTTCTCTTCAAATTCAGAATTTTGAGCTTTTACAGAAGAAATAGAGCTTATAATTATGATTACTAGTAGTATTTTTTTCATTTTAAAGTTTGATCAATTGATTTATTGAATATATTTTTTCTCAATGCTTAAATAATGGTGAATAATTGAATGGATGTAGTTTTTATTAAAATGCTCGTTAAGGGACATGATTTACACAAGTTAAAGATAAGGGATTACACTAAATTAGTTTCTATTCTTGTTGCTTGTTGTTTCTTTCTGAGGTCCTTTTTATCAAAAAAACTAAAATACATTTCTAAAAAAGACTTACCAAATCCTAATACCAATATCTTCAATAGATATAGATTTTCCTTTTAAAGCAGTTGATACATATGCCCAATAATATGATTTCCACCTCACGGCTCTGCTCTTAGTTACTTTTAATATTTTATATTTAGAATCATAGTGAAAATCTTTTATTTTTTCAGGGAATGATCTGGATACATTACTATGGTAAAATAAAGCGTAACTCACTAAAACCTGTCTTTTATTACCTGCATCATCGAATCCTTAAATGGATTTTGAACAAGTATAAACGCTTCAAAAGAAGTCGAGTTTTATCCGTAAAATGGTTAAAGCGTATTACGAGAGATTATCCAAATATGTTTTATCATTGGGAGTTAGGTTTAACGGTTGACTACATAGTAAAAGCCGTATGAATTGAGAGATTTAGCAGTGAAAATCCCTTTTTTCTATTCGACTAGTAGTAGGCTTTTTAACCTCAACAATTTGGTCGACTGTTCAACGTGGAAATTAGAGGGAATATAAATTTGCTATTTAATAGGGATGGCTATGCCGACACTAGTTCTTAATCCCGTCCAATTTGTTTTAACCTTATCACCGGCATTATTTTCTAGATGAAATTCGCTATTCTCTTGAAACTTTAAGGTTCCGCCAAAAGTAAGATCAAAACCTAAAGATGCTCTTATGATAAAAAATGAAACTGGATATTCATATAATACTCTAGCTCCAACACCCAAGTTAATCGATTGAAAATCTATGCTTTCTTTGGTTATATCTTCCAATATTTCGTTGTAGCTCTTTAATTCCATAGTTGAAAACATACCGAAACCTCTCAATCCTAATGTGAAATTGTTATTTGTTTTAGAGAAATGTATTAAATATTCTCCACCTAAGGTATACGATTTTAGGATTTCCGTAATTCGTACTACACCAGAAAAATCTGAATAAGATAATTTTCCACCAGTGGTATTGTAACTGGCAAAAATAGTAACATTCGCACCTACCATCTCATAACCTAATGTAAAACCTATATTCCCTGAAAAATCATCCGTTGTCTGAATAGGTATTTCCTGAAGGTCATCTTTAAATTCTTTTTGAAAATCTGAAAGTGATGCGTGCGAAAAAGTATTGTAATTGATTTCAAAAAGGACTTTTCCATTTTGAGAAAAAACGCCTGTCGTTGCAAACATAAGTAGTATTAAAATTATTATTCTCATATTATTGGAAATTTTTTATAACATATCCGTTAGGCGAAATTAGAAAGTCTTTTTGCGCTAAATAAAAGTACGCGTCATCTTGTATTTCTATTCTTTTTCGGTTCTCTTGATTCGAGTTTAAATCATAGAAAACCAAATAGTATTCCGAATGCAGCGATAGAGTTTTACCTTGCGAGGGTATGTAATCTACCCGATCCATATTTGAATGATTAGGTATTTGATTTATTGATGATGTTAATAAACCTATTTCTCTAACAAAGCCTGTTGCTAAATACACTTTATTCGTTTCGGTGCTATAATCCGTATGCAACTCGTTGTTATCATATTCATGAGCATAGACCTCTGAAAAAGTAGTATTTGTTTTTCGATATATCTTACTATTAATATTGAAATAATCGCCGTTGGTCGACATACCAAACGTATTACTCTTTCTTCTGTAACTTTTTAAAACTAATGTTTTGGAAGGAATATCATAGACCAATACCGTCTTAAAATTCTCTACATCATCAATAGCTAAAGTGTTTGCTCTAAACCGAACAATAGTAGTCGCGGTTTGTGCTTGGCTATTAAATTCTGTAAGGTTGTATTCTTTGATTATTTGAAACGAACTATTGACTTCCATAGATTTTGTGTTTAAGTCAATAACAAAATTCTTGTTTTCATTAAAAGAAAAATCACCAACTACATTGTTTGAATTTGTGATAAAGTTTCTATTTATTAGAGCTAAGGTATTTGAATTTAATTCATCTATATAAACCAAGCCACTCTCATTAATACTTAACGCATATAGTTTATCTAACAGTTCATCGTATAAAAAATTCTTATAATCATTTACTTCAAACTGTTCACCTCTATAGAATTCACCCTCGATATGTTTTCTTGGCGTTTCATAGTAGGATAGGTTATTATCGTTCGCAGTTAACTCTAAACGATATTCATATTTTCTACCAAAAACATAATTACCAGAAGATGTATTATTAGATATTAATTCATTGTCTGTAATATTGATATCAATTTCATCTCTAAAGCCATACTTGTCATATACTAAGAGTGCCCTTTTTATATTATTATATAAGGGATAATCGGTCCATTTAAAATGAAAATAACCTTCAGCTGTGGAAGGTACGGTAAGACTAAAAGTATCAGGGATATTAATCTCTTTCACTTCGGAATCAATGAAACCAAAACTGTTCTCAATTCTTATAATATAGCGTAAATTAAGGTCTAATGATATATTGTCATTTACAACACCACTTTCTATAATTTCTTTTGTTAAATCTAATTGACCTATAAGTTGATTTACTTCATTATAGATTAAAAGCCTTGGAGTTAAAGTTTTTCCTATTTCATCGATTAACAAATAGTCTTCAAGGTATACGAAAATAGTACCATATAACAATTCAACGCGCTCTATTTCTAAGGCAATTCCTGTTTTATCTACAGTAAAAGAAAACTCTTCAACTTTAACAAAAGATTCTACTCCAGTAACTTCAGCCAAACTGCCCGAATTGGTTTTAAAATAATATTTAACTTTTAAGGTGTGATCTCCGTCTGCTAAACTTTCAATAGCAAGAAAAAACGATCCAACAGCTTCGGTATACGTTTCTACAAGCGTATCATTTACATAAAATTGTATTTCGTACAACTTATTACTGCTTGAAGCTGAATAGTTATATTCAATATTTTTCGAATCTCTTAAAGTATCACCGTTACTGAAATTGATTAGACTTAGACTACCAGAAGATTCTTCTAGCTCAATTTCTTTATAGTAATCATCAGAAAATTGGTACTCGCAGCTCAAAAATAATACTACTACAGCAACTGATAAAAGACTTAAAAATTTGTTTTTCATTAAAATGTTTGTTTTAAACGTATTAGATTTAGTTAATCTAAAGTAGTACAAAAATAGTTTTTAAAATGGTTTCAGTATTTCTGTCAAGGTCTTATTTTTTAGCTTACTGGTAACGCTAAATATATGAATCGGAGCAAGGCAAGTATTGATCTATCTGCGCATTTTTATTTCTTATTCAATTTATAAAAATTCGACGCCACTGCAAAAAGGAAATGACCTTTCAATTAATACCGAACTTTGCTCTGATTTCATATATTATGTTACAGCACGTACTTTTTTTTCAGATTTCGTTTGAGTTTGGATATTTAGTTGTTGGATTTTTATTCAGATTCCAGAGAGATTTCCGCAATAGGTTTTATATTTTCCGACCTAGTCTTGTCCGCTTTGCATTCAGCTTGCATTTCGTTTATCAGATTCAATTTGTTAGTTTTTTGATACTAGCTAATTAAAAACAGTCACTTCCAGCTCCTTCAACAGGTTTTTCTATGCAATTTCCATCACCAAAACATACAGTTTCAGTACAAGGTTCGTCATCCTGAGAACAAGAGAAAAAGGCAAAAGCAAAAACAGTCAAAAATAGATATTTCATTTGTATAATAATTTTAGTGTAAACATATGTGTCTTAGTAGAGAAAAATGTTACCACGTTGTTGATATTTTTGTTCTAACATTGTAGGTGACTTTTTTAAATACAATTATTATTGTAGAAATTAACAACTTTATAAATGTCCTTTTTTTTGAATTCCTTTTTCTTTATTTTCTTAAGTAGCAAAGGGCAATCTTCAAAAAATTTTAGCTCATTTTTATTAAGTTTTCGTCCGACTCTAATGGTTACTTTATTTTTTTCCATAAAATATAGTAAACTTGTTGATACTTTTACTCCAGTTGAAATTTCTCTATTTGCAACAATTATATTGTAGAGATTAATTTTTCCTAATCGCACTACTTTCATAATTTGAGGAAAATTACTTCCAACTTTTTTGTAACGATATTTTACAACTCCTTTTTCCGTAATGTCATAACCAGTTATATGCTTATAATCATATGGTTTGGCCTTTGAATTCTCATTGTCTTTATATTTTATTCCTCCAAATTTTCTTTCTTTAATTAGTCCATTTTTAATGTTTCCATCTTTTAGATAAATTTTTCCTGCCTTAAATTGTGCATTGGTAATTGAAAAAAATAACATTAAAAAAAAAGTAATATATCCTTTTTTCATTGTAGATTTTGATTTAATTATTTGTAAGATTTTCTTCTTTCGGGAAAGATCATTTTATTCCATTTTGAACTATGTGCTGTAACAATGTTGTAATAGCAATTGCTATTACATTCCATGTATTTTTCACAAATTTAGCAGATTTTTAATTGATTTGAAATTGTTTACTACTATGCCCTAAAAGAGTTTGAATATATCCTAAATCTGTGGTATTTCCTAATAGAGGAGTAGTGAAACTATGCCTTAGATATGTTTTTTAAAGATACTCTTTTTTCGGAATCTTTTGTTATTTTCTAGGTCTATTTACTGACGCCAAAACTGACGACAAATCACCTTATAAATAAAAAAATCCTTGCTATCTATTGATAACAAGGATTTTGATTCAGTCGGGGTGGCAGGATTCGAACCTGCGACCTCCGCGTCCCAAACGCGGCGCGATAACCGGGCTACGCTACACCCCGAAGTATAGTGTTTCTCTTTCGAGGGTGCAAATATAGGTAAATCATTTAAAATAAAAACAAATAGTTTCATAAAGTGAAAAATATTTTAAAAAGTTAGTTATTATATAATTCTATAACACTAGAAATATCGAATTATTCCATGAATTATAATAAAGATATTTATCGTTAGTTTTCAGAATGTTAAAGTGTATCTTTTTAATAAAAAACACTAGTAAGATCAAGTGATAAACCACACTTAGATTGTATCTTTGTACTATTAATTTTGAAGTCAATTTCTTCTCTAAATTTTATCTATGGAAAATCTTGATGCGGCAAGACTCCAAATGGCATTTACCCTTATATTTCATATTGTTTTTGCTTGTATTGGTATGGTCATGCCTTTTTTTATGGTGGTATCTCATTATAAATGGTTAAAAACACGAGACCAGATATACCTCACTTTGACCAAATCATGGCAAAAAGGAGTCGCTATATTTTTTGTTACTGGAGCGGTCTCGGGCACTGCATTATCTTTTGAGTTAGGATTACTCTGGCCAGAGTTTATGAAACATGCTGGGCCGATTATTGGAATGCCTTTTTCATTAGAAGGAGCTGCTTTTTTTGTAGAAGCAATAGCGCTGGGGTTTTATTTATATGGATGGAATAAACTACCAGAAAAATTTCATTGGGTTACAGGGATTATTATAGGTCTATCTGGTGTAGCCTCAGGGATTTTGGTTGTAGCCGCAAATGGTTGGATGAACTCTCCCAGTGGATTTGATTATATAGATGGTCAATTCTTGAATATAGATCCTATACAGGCAATGTTAAACCCTGCTTGGTTTACACAGGCACTACATATGACTTTGGCTGCTTTTACAGCTACTGGTTTTGCCGTTGCAGGAATTCATGCATATCAAATATATAAAAATAGAAAAGTAGCCTTACATAAAAAAGCTTTCAAAATAGCAATCACTTTTGGAGCCATTGCAGCAATTTTACAACCTATAAGTGGTGATATTTCTGCAAAAGATATAGCAGAACGCCAACCTGTAAAACTGGCTGCAATGGAGGCTCATTATACTACCGAAAAGAATGTTCCATTATATATAGGAGGAATTGTAAATGCAGAAAAACAAGAGGTAAACTATAAAATAGAACTTCCTGGAATGTTATCTTTTCTTGCTTTTTCAGATTTTAATGCAGAAGTAAAAGGGTTAAATGATTTCCCTGAAGATGAACGTCCTAATGTAGCTATGGTACATTATGCTTTTCAAATTATGGTGGGTATAGGTACACTATTACTTTTTGCAGGTATTTTATATTTTGTTTCCTTAAAAAAGAAGCATTGGTTTAACAATAATAAATATTGGTTGCTATTTATTGTATTGGCTCCCATGGGATTTTTAGCCTTAGAAGCTGGGTGGATAGTTACAGAAGTGGGAAGACAACCTTGGATTATACATAAAGTTATGAGAACTAAAGATGCTGTGACACCAATGCCTGGTATTGTATTTAGTTTCTATATGTATATTGTCGTGTATCTGGCATTATCGGTTGCAGTTACATGGCTAATGCTAAGGCAGATTAGAGTATTAAATAATTCAAATTAGTAGATTATGTTATATGTAGTATTATTCTTTTTGATGTTTTCTTTATACCTATATGTCGTTTTAGGTGGCGCCGATTATGGGGCTGGAATTGTAGAACTTTTTTCATCTAAAGAGAATCAAAAAATCACTAAGAAGACTATTTATCGTGTAATGGGACCCGTTTGGGAGGCTAATCATATTTGGATTATTATTTTGATCGTAATTTTATGGATTGCCTTTCCTGTCTACTACAATATTATGGTAGTCAATTTACATATACCTCTTACTATCGTATTATTAGGAGTTACACTTAGAGGAGTAGCTTTCGTGTTCAGACATTATGATGCTGTAATCGATAATTCTCAAAAATTATACGATAGTCTTTTCATGATATCTAGCTTGATCACTCCTATATTTTTGGGAATGGTTTTTGGTGCTTTAATATCAGGTAAAATAGAAGTGGTAGAAGATGTAACAGCATTGACATTTTATGAAGCTTTTGTACAACCTTGGTGTAATGTTTTCAGTATTCTGGTTGGATTATTCTTTGCCGCACTTTGTGCCTTTTTATCTTCGATTTTACTAATTGGTGAATCAGATGAAAAAAATGAAAACATATATATTAGGAAATCTGCTATTGCTACAATTGTGGTATTTACTATAGGGTTACTCACTTTTGGGTACGGATATAGTAATGGAAATGTATTTATTCTAGATTTTTTGAAAAGTCCATTTGCAATAGTTGCTGTTATTTTTTCTGCAATGTTATTGATTCCACTATGGAGAACTATTAAGAAAGGAAATAAAATATGGAGCCGTTTTTTTGCAGGATTACAAGTGTTTTTAATTCTACTGGCCGCTTTGATATCACATTTTCCAGATATACTTATTACCAAAACAGGAAGTATTAGTTTGATAGAGGATATAGCTCCAGATAGTGTTATCAAAGTCTTAGGAATTTCACTTATTATAGGAGGTACAGTCATTTTACCTGGGTTATTTCATTTACTGAAATCTTTTAAAATGATAAAAATTTTAGAACGAGATAATAATCCTCTAATTTAAACTGAAGATTATTATATTTGCTATCTAAAAATTTTTCGGGTAGTAGCTTAGTCCGGTTAAAGTGCTGGTCTGGGGGACCAGAGATCGGAGGTTCGAATCCTCTCTACCCGACTGAACTAAAACCCTATTTGTCAATAGACAACGAGGGTTTTTCTGATTATATAGGGTAGTTCACGTCAGTAAATTGTATTTTAAGCTCTCTTTTTTAAGGAAAAACGACAGGAGTAAAAAAATGATATTACCCCTTTGATGATTTCTTCATAATTTTTTTACGATAGAAAGTTATTCTACCCTAATCTAAAAAATAGTAGATTTAGCACAGCCTATTTATATGAATACTAAAAATTAGTTTAATAATTTATTATGAGTCCTATCAGCAGATATATTCTTTCTTTACTTAGTTTTTTGTTTTTGGTAGGGAACATGCAAGCGCAAAATAAAAAGATAGATAGCTTAAAGAATGAATTAAAAATCTATACAAAGAAAGATACGGTTCGTGTAAAAATTCTCAATCACTTAGCTTTTTATCATTATAGAAGTAATCCGCCACAATCATTAGTATATGCTGAACAAGCAGGTAAACTTGCAGATGAAATAAAATCAACAAAAGGAAAAGCCCGCAGTTTTTATATGAAAGCGATTACCTATATGGAACAAACTAAGTTTGCAGTTTCTATTACAAATTATGAAAAAGCAATAGAGCTATATGCCTCAATAGATGACTTAAAAGGAATAGCTGGTTGTAAGAACGGTATGGGAGCTTTATACAATTATAGAGGTAATCAGAAACTTGCTTTAAAATATTTTAAAGAGGCATTGGCTATAGATCAGAAACTTGGAATAAAAAAGAACATGCCTAACTACCTCTATAATATAGGCAATATTTACTCTGGTATGGGAAAATATAAAGAGGCTTTAATTAATTTTAAAAAAGCATTAAACGCTTATACAAATAGTAATAATAAACATGGGATACTTAGTTGTTTAAATGCAATAGCTGTGGTATATATAGAGCAAGGTAATTACCCATTATCTTTGGAGTATCATAACAAATCATTAGACGTTGCTGAAAAGTCTAATGATTCTATTGGTATTTTTCAATCCCTAAATAATATTGGTAACATCTATAAACAACAAAAATTTTATGATAAAGCATTAAGTTTTTATAATAAGGCTTTGAGTATTCAACAGGCTAAGCATAATACCAAAAACATTAATTCTATAACAAATAATATTGGGAGCATCTATATCAATAAAAAGGAATTTAATAAAGCTATCCTTTATTTTAAAAAATCTATTAAGGTGAGTAAAGAGATTAATGATAATGATTATTTAGCCATTAGCCTTAATGGTTTAGGTTTTTCATATTTGGGAATTAAAAAATATTCAAAAGCTTTAGCTAGCTTTCAAGAAGCAAATAAAATCACTAATACTACCCAAAAAAAATACGAATTATTAGAGTCTTATATAGGTATTGCAAGTGTGTATTACTACATGAATAAATACAACTTGGCATTAATTAATGCTGAAAAAGGAGCTCAATTAGCAACTAAATATAAATTTTTAAAACACCAACGAGATGCTTATGAGTTACTCTCCAAAATAAACAATAAAATAGGAGAGCACGAAAAAGCTTTTTTAAGTCATCAACAGCTAAAAAAATTAAATGACAGTCTTTTTAATAGAGAAAACATTAAGAAAATTACAGAATTAGAATACGAATATAAATACAAAAATGAGTTAGCATCTGCAGAAAAAAGAGAATTAAGGTTGACCAAAACGGTAAAAACAACCTCTCAAAGTTTAGAAAAATCACAACGTAACTTATTACTTGGTGTAATAGCTTTTTTAATAACAATTTTAATTTTCGGAGCAACAATTTTCTTTTTAAAATTAAGAAACGAAAAATCTAAAACACAGAATATAGTAATTGAACAAAAATTGTTACGCTCGCAAATGACACCTCATTTTATTTTCAATTCACTTTCTGTATTGCAAGGCATGATTTTAAATAAAGAAGAGAAAAAATCTGTTTCTTATTTATCAAAATTCTCAAAATTGCTTCGAATTATTTTAGAAAACTCAAGAGACAAAATAGTTTTACTTTCTCAAGAGTTAACTGCCATAGAAAACTATCTAGCACTCCAGAATTTGGAAAACGAAGCATATACATATACTGTTTTTGTAGAGGACACCATAGATGTATCTGTGTTTAAAATCCCGCCAATGCTTATTCAGCCATTTGTTGAGAACGCCATAGAACATGCATTTGTGGATCAAAAAGAAAATAGAATACTTGATGTTCATCTATCCTATTTGAATAAAAAGTTAATTTGTACGATTACTGACAACGGTATTGGGGTTGACTCTCTAGTAAAGGGTAAAAATCAAGGTAAAAAATCATTGTCTACAACAATAACCTCTGAACGATTAAAAATGTTATCTAATGATTTTAAAATGAAAGGCTCGGTTACTGTAGAAGATAGACAGAAATATAACGAGCAAGGAACCATAGTTACTTTAATAATTCCTTATAAAATTTTAACCACATGAAAACATTAATAATAGAAGATAAGGAATACATAAGAAAAGGCTTACTCAACCTATTACAATTAATAGATGCAGAGATAGAAGTAATAGGAGAGTGTGAATCGGTAAAAGATGCTGTTGTCGTAGCAAATGCTTGTAAGCCAGAATTAATTTTTCTAGATATCAACCTTACTGATGGTACTGCGTTTGATTTTTTAGAACAAACAGAAAACTTATCTTTTAAAATTATCTTTATTACCGCGTATGAAGAACATGCCTTACAAGCCTTAAAAATTGGGGCAGTAGATTATCTTTTAAAACCTGTAGATATAGAAGAACTGCAAATGGCATTACAGAAAGTGGCTGAATTACCCATAACAAAACAAAAACAGCAGGTTAAGATTGCAAAAGAAGCTTGGAGCAATGAAGATTCTAAATTAATATTGTCACTCCATGACAGTTTTCAAGTCGTAGATTTAAATGAATTGTTATTTTGTGAATCAGATAAAGGGTATACAACATTTTATTGCAGTGACAATAAAAAATATATGGTTTCCAAAACCTTAAAAGAATTTGAAGAACGTCTTTCTAAAGCTAGTTTTACACGCCCACACCAATCATTTATGGTTAACTTGAAATTTATAGATAAATACGACAAGTCTGGTATTATTTATTTAAAAAATGGAAAAAAAATACCAGTATCTTCTCGTAAAAAGGAACACTTTCTAAGTACATTTTTAAATTGGAATAATCACTAAATTTCTTCCTTTTACAGATATTTAATCAAATATCTCATTTATTTGTTCTACTACCTCAGAAATAGATTCTCTATTTTCTAATACATCCTTACACACTACTTTTATTGGTATATAAATAAAATCATTATAAATATTATGATGATAAACCAAAAACAAATTAAAATGAAAGTATTAAAATTTACAGCACTAGTAGGAGTAATAATTACACTACTATCTTGTGGAGGAGGAACTAGTAAACAATCAGCCAATGCAGAAGGATTTGCAGTATTAGAGAAGGAAATAAAAAGCAAATTTGGGGATGAAGCTTATTTTACAGATTTATCAATTGCATACAATAAATCTATTGGCAATATTATTGGAGTAACTGTTACAGAAGATCCAGAGTCTTTAAAAATGGGGCAATGGAATTTATCCCAAGATAACTGGACACAAAATTCAGAAATATCTTTAGAAGTTCCAGAAGGAACAAAAGCTGTAGACTTTATGTTTCAGTTAAACGAAAAAATTACTCTCTCAAAATTAGGAGAATTAGTTGAGAGTTCTTGCAAACAATTAAAAGAAGAAAAAAATATAGAAAATCCAATTTTGAGTATGGCACAGATAAAATTTCCAAAAAATGGAGATATAACCAAAACTGAATATATTGTAATAATAATACCAGAAAATGGAGGAACTAATTTTATCTTTAGTTATGAGCTAAACGGAGATTTTATTGGATTGAATTACTAATCTTTCTTACTATCAAATTTATTATACAGATGGAAAAAATAATTACAGTTAATGATCAGTACAATTCATTAGATACACTTCATGGTTTTTTGAAAACAGCATCTTCTTTTGAATGTTCTAAAAAGTATGATATCTGGGAAGTTAGAAAAGATCATAACGGACAAATAGCGGAATGTGTAATTCTTAAAAAAAGCGCCATGCATGGAGTTAAACTATATTTTATAGACGATAATATGGTGAAAATGAATCATGTTATACCAAGTTCGATTATGAATGTTTATTTTGGTAAAAGTGTAAAGATACGAAGAGGGATTATTGAATTAATTGCTGGAAAAATAAAAGACGTGTTATTAGAACCTGCTCAGAAAAAAGCGTTTCAAGAGTTGGAAACGGTGGTGAATAAAGTAGCAGTATAATATAATAAACTTCAATAGTGGAAGAGAATAGTAAAAGGTTTCATATATAGTAAACTATGAAAAGGCTTTTAATAATTGTAATAGCAATAAGCTTGATAAGTTGTGGAAATGGTTATTTTTTTGAGACAGAAGCAATATATCAAGCAAGCATTTCAAACCTTAAAGTTAATATCACCGCAACAGGACATGTCTTAGATGGTGATGATCTTACTGATGGATTGGCAACAGGTATGATTACAAGTGTGAAGTTTTCAGATACTATTTATTTTAAGGCAAATTCGATTAAGTTTATATCACTTAGCTGCAAGAAAAATAAAATCACTACTCCAATAAGCTTTACAACTTCATTAGAGTATTGTCTTAATAAAATTGGATATTTAAGCTATAACAGACAAGAATTAATAGAGCTTGGAGAAATTATTAAATCAACAGCTTATGGTCCAAAAGGAACTTATATTGATGGGCAAACCGATTTAGTTAAGATACTAAGTGTAAATTTTGAAACACATAGAGGATATCAAAAAAAGGAAGAGTAAACTATTGTAATTCGTCGCGAATTTTGAAACTAAACCTATAAAAAAATGTCAATTTGAGCGTTTTTTTATAATAAACTACCTCTAGGAAAGCGCATGAAGTTTTTGTTTGAAAGGAACCTTTAATTTCGAAGCAAGCTTCAGAGTATTAAAATCTCTTTAGTAAGTAAAACGAAGAAAAACTGTATCGAGAATAGCTTTTTGATCTTATATTTAATGATTAATTTAGTACTAAACCCTATTCTCGATACACTTCTTCTTAAGGGCGAAGTATTTGAATTGACGAATTTGGGATTCAAAAACGTCAAAACGCAGAGTAAGTTATTATATATAATCTAAAAATATATGAATATCTTAAAACAAATTCTAACCTATATAATTTGGATACTATCGGCGCTGTTACTAGGTATCTGTTATATGTCGATTCTCTTAGGACCCCATAAAGAATCTTCAACACGAGTATTACATCTGTCTGATGTACTTTATGACTTAGCCCTGTTTTATGTAGGTTTGATAATCGGGAGTATTATAGCAGTGTTGTATATATTTATTGACATTTTTTACCTGAAAAAAAAAACTGAAAAACAGCTTAAAGTCAACAACTGTTCGTTTTATTGTTCTTCTTGCTATTACTATAGTTGTAGGAATAATACATTATACATTAGAAAAGATTATAGACATCATTTAAAAGTAATAGAATTGAAGAAATTTTAAACCACTTCACTATATAGCAAACTTAAAAAAATGAAAATAAAATATCTTTTATACGTACTTATACTGCTAATCTCTTGTACTCAAAACACAAAAGAAAAAAAAGAACCTGTAGTGAAGGTAGAAGACGCTATTAGAAAATCAATAGATGCGCAAAAAAAGAGTGATGCTGTAAGTTTTGATGAAATCAGTACTGACATTATAAAAACACCTCGAATAGATATTACAAAATTTGATAATGTTATAGAACAACTCAATATAGAAAAAACAAAGATTAATACTGATTTATTGGTCACCAAAATAATGTCTGATAATCCTGATGAAACCATTATGGTTATTCCAGAATATGCTAATAAAGACATCGATCTTTTTGAACTTAATAGTTACATTGTAATCGTAAATAGTAATACAGGAAAAATAACACATAAATACTTTGAAAGCTATAAAACAAATGGTTGGATATCAGATGCAATTCGCCTAGATGAAATAAAAATTGATACTGCGTCATATTTTGTAGATAACCATACAAGAGCTTTTGGTATACGTGTGCATTATTTTGGCTCTTCTAGAGCCAATCCTTATTACAATCAAACTCTTTCTTTGTTTATAAAAGAAGGCGACACTTTAAAAAAAGTACTACATAATTTTAGTGTTGAAGAAAATACAGGTGAATATGATGGAGCTTGTTCAGGTCAATTTCTAGCCGAAGCTAAAATACTGATCATGGCAAAAGAAAAAACCAATGGATACTTTGATATTGTAGTAAAAAATAAAATTACTAAAACAAAAAAATATCAAGACGAAAATGGTGATTGTGATAGCAAAGAAAAAATTATTACCAAAACTTCGGTATTAAAATTTAATAGTAAAGAGTATAAAAAAAATACCTGTACATTTTCATCATTAGATGTTTATATAAATGATGCAGACCCAAATGGAACAAATATTAGAGGAGAACCTAATGGAAAAATAATTCTGAACCTTAATAATCAAAGTGAATATTTTATTTTAACAATCACTGAAGCTAATAATGGATGGTTCAAAGTTTTAAATATTAAAGATTTAGAATACAAGAAGATAAAAATTCCAGGTGACACAGGTTGGGTTCACAATTCTGTTATTGAAGCATCAACAAGTAAAAAAGTAACGCTGGTCGACACCATAGAAAGCAATACGACAACAGGAGTAATAGATGTAGAAACTCAAGTTCGCATAAAAGACAAATGTGCTGATTGGGTAAAGATAGAATATAAAGATTTAAACGGATGGATTGAGTCAAAATGGCTATGTGGAAATCCAGTTACAACCTGTCCTTAAATAAAAAACGTATGAAAATTAAAGTATTTTTTTTAAGTATAGGGAGTATGTTTTTAACCCTGTCAGTGTGTGCTCAAAACAGCACTTTAAAAACGCAATTACAACTATTACAAAAACCACCAACATATAAGTTCGTTTTAGATAGTACAGGTTTTTCAAAAATTAAAGACGCTACATTCTTTACGATTAATGGTGATACAGATGTGTTTAATATCAATAGTGAAAACATACATTTGGTAGACTTTACTAATGATGGCCAAAAAGATATCATCTATCAAGATACTCGACGTTATCAAGCAACCGTATTACTAGCAAAAAAGGGCAATGATTTTTTTGAAATTTGGAGTGGGCCAGGAGCATTAGTAGATATACAACAAGGAGAACAAAAGACTATCTATGTTTTAAGCAGTCCTATCGGTTGTTTTAATATTATTTTGTTGTCAGAGCTTATTATGAAAAGCGATAATACCTTTATTACAGAGAATACAATAACCCTTCACCCAGATGTAAAACTGAATAAACTTGAAAAAATATTTAAGCAGGAAATACTGTCAGGAATACTAAGAACGCAACCTATAATAAATGATGAGAAGAAGAAAGATCCTTGTACTGGAGATTTCATAACAGGAAATCAGATAAGAACTATAAAAAATAAAGAAGTGATGGTGATAAAAAAGCAGAAGGAGTGGTTGTTGGTAGCTTTACAAGAAAAGGATACTAGTATAATAGGTTGGATAAAAAAATAAAAAAGATAGTGTAACGTCCGTTTTTGCAGAACTTACAAGATGTAATAGATTTTCTAATACATAAAGCGGGTTAAATATAAATATATGAAATTGAGTAATTCATTTAGTGGAGCATTAAGAACATTCGCTTATTTTATGGCTAGCGGTACGCACTACCAGTTAGAAGGAGTGAAGTACCTAGATCTGTACGGAAAAGAACCTAGCGCCATAGAAAAAACATTTCAGACAGGAAAGCAATTTGAAAATGAAGAATAAGATAAAATCACTTTTGTTATTTACCGTTTTATGTAGCATTTGTTTTAATGCTTGCAAAGACAAACCTGTAGAGGTTGAAAAAAGTGAAAAAAAGACAAATCAAGAATTAGAGAAAAAAAACGCTATTCCAAGTGAGTTTAGTAGTGCGTTAAGGCCCAATGAAAAAATTAAACACAGATAACATAAAATTAATTAGTAAACACAAAAATACGAACTCTTAGAATCAGGATTAAAAATTTATGGATTTGGAAAAATATATAGAGATACAGTAAACTATTTGAAATTTAATGATGATTATGATGAGTTTCTCATTTTTGTAGAAACAAATAATGATACCATCACATTGATTTATAATAATGAGAAACAAAACAAATACAATAAAGGAGATAAAATCACTATAAATTGGAAAATAGACAGTATACGATATGCAGGTGATAGTGAGTTTTTAGGCTTTAAAGAATTTTTAATTTCATCAAAAAAAATAGAAAATAGCACATCGTCTAAACTCTATCAATAACCCTCAAAAGAAGAAAATTGAAAACACGCATAGAAATCGATGTGCTTGAATTTTTTAAAACAGGAAAATTTGATAACTTAAAATTAGGACAAACCAAAGAATGGATTCTAAATAATTTTCCACATCCAGATAATTATGGAGATGATTTTTTAAGTGAAAAAGTTAATATTTGGACCTATGGAGGGATTGAATTACATTTTGAAAAAGGAAAACTCTATTTAATATATTCTGATTATTGGTATGAAGGGAAACTAGATAGTGGTTATCAATTAAAACTAAATAAATGGATTTTTGAAGATATAAGTAAACTAAACCTGTTGTATGTTTTAACTAAATTAAATGAACACGATATAGATTACAAGAAAAAAGCTGACAACTTAGGGGTTTTACTTAGACTAAAAAGCGGAGTTGAATTGACTTTTGAAAATATAAATGATATTGAAGGGTTAAAATCAAATGACTTTCATATTACATCATTTGCACTGGTAGCAGAAAACCCATACCGATGGAAAGAGTAAAGTTTTTATAAAAAAGTGATTAAAAGTGTCTAAATTGTATGTAGATTTTAATGAAAACATAGAAAAATTTGGGAAGCTACATATAAATAAAAAGAATAGTTACTAAAATAAGTATCAGATGAAATATATACACTACATAGTAATCATACTAGTGGGAGGATTTACCACTTTGTGTAGTTGGATTTATATCAAAAGAGCAAACTTTGACTACAACACTCAAGGTAAATTTTTATCCCCCGAAGATGGAGTTGTTTATAATGAACAAGCAAAAGAAATATATGGGTTTCTAGCTCTTTTTGGCCTGATTTTGATGGGAATAATTGTTAATAGATTGATAAAAAAAGCAAAAAAAAAAGAAAAAAAAAATGCAAATAAAACAAGCCCGAGAATTGATACATAAAGAATTTATTTCTGATAATGGTTTGGATGTGCTCTTTAGAATGAGTGCAGATGTAGAAGCAGAAAGAATTGCAAAATTTATAAAGGCTTTAAAATGTCTAGAACAACATTATCAGCATAAAGATGTTATAGAAAAAGAATTGATCTATCAACTTTTTAGTATGCATCAAACTCTACAAGCAAGTATGGGGCATTGGAAAGTGAGTAACCCAGAAGGTTTAAATAAGCGTACTTGTTTTCAAATTTTTGATAGTATAAAAAGTATTTTTACAAGTTAAATTTATGGCACTAGATTTTCATAGACTCGACAATAATGAGTACTTATTCGGACTCGATGACCACATTTATACACATCTCGAAGTAATATTTACAGAATATAAACACCAAACAGGGATTTTTGTAGATCCATATGGAGATACTGAATTAACAGTAGACAAGCAAAAAATAATTCTAAAAATTATTGATACTTACATTAATACAACAGATTTGAATGTAAATAAGGAAAAAACGATTGAGATCATGTGGTTTAGAGCATTAATTAGCTATTTCTCTGATAAAGAAATTATCATTAAAATATTAGGAGATTAAATTGATTTTATGACAAACAAAGAAAAATATAATCTCTATAAATCGACAAATGCAAAGGCCATGACAAGGTATGAACAATATAAATATTTTACTGAAAATGATAAAGATATTGTAAAGTTGAAACAGGAAATAGAAGAAATTGTAGTACGCAAAAACCTGTCATCGATAATGAATGATACCAAATGGCTCGAATTACAAAAAAGAATTGAAACCCTACCTTTTCCTCCAGCATACAATGAAAAATTGATGCATTGGGAGAAAAGAGAATTTATTTTTAATAATTTAAAAAATGAACCAGGGTATTTAGGGGATTGGTCAAATTACTGGGAAGAAGGCTTTCCTATTTTTTTTACTATCGAATGGCTAGAAATTAGGCCTAAACACAGAAAAAATCAAGGCCGTTTAGTACCACCAAAAATAGTAGATGAAACAGAAGAATTGATTCAATTATTAAACAATTTAAATATCCCTTTTGAGCAAAACAAAGGTTCTATAATTATATATGGCTATAAGTAAAAATAAGTGCAGTCATGAATTAAATACTGTTGAAAGAAAAGGACTATGCGAGAATATTTAGCAACATATCAAGACAAAAGAGGAGCAGAAACTATCTATATAAAATCAGATGGGAGTGATATGTTTTTTACTTTACGAGGTATTGACTTTGAAGGTCATGATTTTGAGATATTAACTGCTACTGAAATTGATGAAACAAAATTTGATTATGAACTATTTGCAGATGGTTCAGGTGATTTAACCAACTTTAGGCTTACAATTCAAATTCCTATACTACTTTTTAATGCAGTTACTAAGAATACATTTACAGAAACCTTAATCGCTTATATTGAAGTAGGAGAAACCACAACAATAGAAGAAGTAGATAGTGAAATAAACAGTTTGCTAATAACCACATCTTTTGGTGAATTTGGAGTTAAAAACAAGTTAGAATGGATGGAAGACGCTTTAATTGCTTTGCAAAAACAATTACCTGAAAACATCTATCTAAAAACCTGTTTAAGTTGTAAGTACAGTAATTACAGCCCGTATGGCAATGGAATGTTTGGAAATATATATTGTTTTAAAAATTTCAAAAAAGAATTAAAGCGAGTAAACGATAAACATGATCTGTTAGATATATGGACTAAAGAAGCTATGGACGAAGGAAATATATTTTCGGTTCAAGAAACCTTTGATTGCCCAGAGCACCATATACCTAATAATGGTGATTGGTATTATAAAAGTTGGACAAAAACTATTTAAAATATGAATAACTTAGAAATTGTAAAAAGAAGTGAGTTTTATATCATGCTCAATACAATTTTAAGAGAACAGCTACCCAAAATAAAACAACGTATTACTCCGATATACAGTCAAATTTTAAAAGATAGAAAATTTCAGCACCCATTACCTATTATTTATCAATTTGAATATACCACTTGGGGAGGGAATTCGCAATGGCGATTAGAATTAGACTTTGATGATTACCAATGGTCAAACAAAACAGTAAAACCACATTTTTTAATAGCCTTTGTTAATATAGAAATAGCCAAAGATGAAGTTCATTTTAAATACCAATTTGGTAATTCGTTTAATGATGCATTACAACCAATACAACCTGAAAAAATAAAAATAGACCTACTAAACGATGCTGCCTTTGTAGCAGAAAAAATAAAAGAAGTAAACCACTTTTTAGATAATCTAGCTAAGCGTTTTATCCAGGAAATAGAAAAAATAAATTTTAACGAATTAGAATTTCTAGAAGATGATGTAAGAATGAATAAAAAGATACAAGAGAAATGGAAAGAAGGTGCAGTCATCGGGTATGACTGTATTACATATGGAGACGGTAGTGTAATTATGGGCGATACATACTGCGTAAAAGATAGTGAAACAAAAGAAGTAAAAAGGTATTGGTTTCCACTATGTGATACTACACTTACAGGTATTGAAAGGCATAACGAAGATATTTGGACAGAGGTAGATATTTTTCACGGAGCGTTTGAGTATGAAAATCAAAAATTTGTATTTGGAGATGGAGCAATGGGGAATGAAGGTTATATTGCCTCTATAGCATTAAACGGAGAATTAAATTGGGTCATCTTTTTTACATTTTCAAACCCTATCAATAAAGCAGAAGTAAAAAACGAACACCTAATTTGCTATGGAGATACAGGAGCAATTATTGATATTGATCTAAACAATATTACTAAGATAGAAATAGTAGAACAAAACGATTGGACTAATCAGTAAGTCCTATAGACTATTCAATATGGAAGACTTATTTCTAGATTTAAAAAACAGATATGGGCAAGCAAAAATTGACTTAATCGGTTCAGAAACGATAGAAGTTTATTTTAGTAAAGCTAAAGAATCCGTAATAATTCAAAGAAGTATAACCTCAAATCATTTTATGGTTTCCTACCCCAAATTAACACTTGTTCATACTAAGAAAAAGGATGAGTATGTAACACACCATAATATAGTATTAGAAGGCCTTCTTTGGATTTTAAAAAAAGTAAATCAAGAAGGGAAAGTAGTCCCTGAAAATTAAAGGAATGAATTACAATTTAATAGCTGTTTTACAACAATTATCCACCACATTTTTTAAAGAAATAGAGGGTAATTTTACAATCCAAGAATTGTGGGAATGGATGCTTTTTGATCAAGAGAATAGTCTTCTAAATGATACCTTGCAAATTCATCAAGCATCTGGTGTGCCTACCAAAGGCAGAAATATTGAATTGGATAAAAATACAAGTATTGCAGGTGATTATTATTGCTTTACATATATAGATCATCAACCATCTTATCACCTGCAAAAAGTAAAATCCCCTGATGATTTAGCAAATTTACTACTCTCAAAAAGTGGCATAACCAATATGTTTACAACAGTAATAACCCCTATTGTTAAAGGAAAAATATTACAGATTACCAAAAAAGAAAATCTAACACAAATGGAATCAGAGTTAATCAACGAAATACAACAACTTATAAATTGTTTTGATGATTCAAATTTTGATAAACTTGCAAAAAAAGGACATTCTTGTTTAGTAAAATATAAGAAATTCGGGCTATCTCAACAAGACACGTATGATACAGTACATTTTATCGCAAAAGTATACCAAACATTGGACTTAGAGGCTAAAAGTGATTTAGTACATGAATTTTTAGATTATATAAGTGGGTATATAGGAGATAAAAAACGTTGGATTTGGAGTAATCAATTATTATAAATTTAGAAAAACTATAGGTGTTCTATTTTCAAAAAGTTCATAAAGAATCTCGATTACAACTGTTTTAGCGCCATATCTATACTTTGCACAGGAAGTTTACATGCACCTTCTTGACAGACATAAATAAACGTTTCATTTTCTACATATTTATTTTTAAAAATAGGCAATGTACTTTCTACAGTACTACCCACCACAATAGTATTAGGAAGATAGAGTGAACTAAAAACTTTGGCAATAGAATCAGCTTTTGGCCCTACAATCACAATCTCATAAAAAGGATAAATTGTATTGAGTTGCAAAGCACTCCACTTTGAAAAATCTTTGGCATTATCATTTACATATGCATTCATAGCAGATAACATCTGATCAGATTTTTTTGTGAAATCAGTATTGTAATTTAAAATCCCTAGTTTTTTTAGATTATGAGCCATAACAGCATTAGGTGATGGTATAACACCGTCATCAACTTTGATAAGAGGAGAGATCAATTTGCTTTCTCTTGTATAAGTATACATGGGGGTAACCTTATCTGTAAAATGTGCTGTAACAGTTTTATGCAATTCATTTGCTAGATCGAGATATTTGGTATCCAAAGTAGCGCTATATAGATCGATACATGCATCAGTAAGAAATGCATAATCTTCTAAAAAACCTTCTTGTTTCTTATCTCCTTTTTTATAACTGTGTACAAGAAAACTATCTGAGGTATTATTCTCTTTAATAAAACTAGACAATGCAATAGCTTTGTCCAAATATTCCTGATTTTCAAAAGCTTTGTAAGCATCAATAAAACCCTTTATCAATAAGGCGTTCCATGATGTGATAATTTTATCATCAATAGCAGGAGATGTTCTTTCTTGTCTTTTTGTAAGAAGAGTTTTTTGCCAGCTATTTTTTAAAGAAGTAAGCTGTCTTATAGAAATATCATTCTGAATAGCAAAAAGACTATCATTATAAGCTTGAGTAATGATTACTGCTGTATTTGTTGCAGTATCTTCGGGAGTATCAAGCGTGTAATATTTTGTGAAATTTGAATATTCATTTTTTAAAATGTGTTGCAAATCCTTTTTGTTCCATTGGTAGTATCCACCTTCTGTACCCTGACTATCGGCATCGATAGCAGCATAATACCCTCCAGCTTGGCTTTTCATTTCACGTTCCAAAAAAGTAATGGTTTGCATCACTACTCTTTTGTATAATGGGTTTTTATAAATAGTATAAGCCTTGGCATATAAACTTATTAATTGCGCATTGGTATAGAGCATTTTTTCAAAATGAGGAACTTTCCAATGTGGATCAGTACTGTATCTAAAAAAACCTCCCCCAATATGATCATAGATTCCTCCAGAAATTATGTTGTCTAGCGTATTTATAACATGCTTTTTGGTTTCTTGGTCATTAGTTAATTGAGCATAATCAATTAAGAAATCAAGACTTTGTGGTCTGATAAACTTTTGATTTTCGATATTCCCTCCTGAGATAGTATCCCATTTTTTTTGCCATTTTTTGACACTAAGACTCAATGTGTCTTTAGAGAATTTCGTTATTTTTTCTTGAGGTTCAATAAGGTTGGTTGCTCGAATTCCTGCAGCGATCGAATTAGCGTATTTATTAAGTTTTTCTGGATCTTTTTTATATAACTCATTAAGTTTGGCTAGTACCTCTGTCCATTGTTCTTTGGTATGATACGTTCCTCCGTATACAGGTTTACCATTAGGAAGAATGATAACATTAAGAGGCCACCCACCATTACCCTGCATTAGTTGTACCGCGGTCATATATAACTGATCCAAATCTGGTCGCTCTTCTCTATCAACTTTGATATTTACAAAGTTAGCATTCATCGATTTGGCAACACCTTCATCAGTAAATGTTTCTTTTTCCATTACATGACACCAATGGCAAGAAGAATATCCAATACTTACAACCACTAATTTATTACTTTGTTCAGCTTCTTTGAGAGCCTCGTCACTCCAAGCTCTCCAATCAACAGGGTTATGAGCATGTTGTAGTAGATAAGGACTGGTCTCATCAATTAGTTCGTTTGTGAATTTATATGCGTCATGTTGAGGTTGATTGTTCTTACATCCTAATGTACATACTAGTAAGAATAAGGAAAAAGCAAGTTTTGTAATTCGCAAATCTGTAAGTGTTTATTTATAAAAAATCTAATGTCTACGACCAAAATACAATATTCTATAAAATATCTCTCTTTATGTAAGTAGAGAATTATCATATTGAGATAATACGTAATTTTACTTTGCTTACATTTGTTTATAGGCAGATGTTGTTTGTCTATAAAAATAAGTTGTTTGGGAGATAAGTTTATAATCAAATAAAATGTTTCCTATTTTCAGTATTTCCAGAGGGGAGTCGTAAATTATCTAAAAAAACCATGCATAAAATATCATACTTACTAGTATTTGTTCTAGTGTTTTCTGCCTGTTCAAAAAAACAGAATTCAAAAAAAACAGTCACCAAAAAAGAAGATAAAGAAGTAGTAGAGAACCCTATTTTTGAAACAATTCCTGAAACACAAAGTACTATTGGTTTCAAAAATAAAATAGAAGAAACACTGTATTTTAATTTTCTAAATTATTCATATATCTATAATGGAGGAGGCGTATCTGTAGGAGATATTAATAATGATGGTTTTGAAGATATATATTTTAGTTCAAATCAAGGTAGTAATAAACTGTATTTGAATAAAGGAGATTTTATATTTGAGGACATTACAGAAGCAGCAGGAGTTACAGATCATGAAGGTTGGTCTACAGGAGTTTCTATGGTAGATATTAATGCAGATGGTTGGTTGGATATCTATGTGTGTAAAGCAGGAGCATTAAAAAACCCTATAA
Organism: Aquimarina aquimarini; assembly: GCF_900299535.1. Lineage (GTDB taxonomy): Bacteria > Bacteroidota > Bacteroidia > Flavobacteriales > Flavobacteriaceae > Aquimarina > Aquimarina aquimarini. The sequence goes on from NZ_OMKE01000058.1 coordinate 41,706, forward strand.
AAAGAAAGAATAAATTATATATCAATCAGAAAGATGGTTCTTTTAAAGAGCAAGCTGATCAATATGGAGTAGCTTCTAGTGCTTTTTCTACTCAGGCATACTACTTTGATTTTGATAAAGACGGTGATATAGATATCTATTTATTGAACCATAGACCAGATTTTAATAATAATGTAACCATAGATCCCAGAATTCAACAAGATTATCGTCCAGAAAGTACAGATCAGCTATTTGAGAATATCAACGGAAAATTTAAAGACATAACTCAAAAATCGGGATTATTGAATAAAGCATGGGGTTTGAGTGCCTCTATAGGAGATTTTAATGATGATAATTGGCCAGATATTTATGTAGCAAATGATTTTTTAGAATCAGATTTTCTATATATAAATAACCACAATGGTACATTTACCAATACAATACTCAATACATTTGACCATATAGCAGCCAATAGTATGGGATCTGATTTTGCAGATATAAATAATGACCTGAAACCTGATTTGGTAGTGTTGGATATGGTAGCGGCAGATCATAAAAGAAGCAAAGAAAACATGGCAACGATGAGTACCGAAAATTTTAATGAGCTAGTGAGATCAGGCTATCATCATCAATATATGTCTAATATGCTACAAGTCAATCTAGGTAATGGAGTATTTAGTGAGATTGGGCAACTATCAGGAATAGCAAAAACAGATTGGAGCTGGGCACCTGTATTAGCAGATTTTAATAACGATGGGTTTAATGACCTTTTTGTTACCAATGGGATACACCATGATTTATCTAATCAGGATTTTAGAAATAGAATGAAAACGAACATTCTGAATAGAAAAAAAGTTACGCTAGAAGAAGCTATAGGAATGATGCCTTCTACCAAGATAAGTAATAAAATGTTTATTAATAATGGAGATTTAACTTTTGTAGAAGCGGATCAAAAATGGGGATTAGATAAAAAAGTAAACTCAAACGGAGTGGCCTATGCAGATCTTGATAATGATGGGGATCTTGATCTAGTTCTTAATAATCAAATGCAAATAGCAAGTGTTTATAAAAATAACCAAAAGAAGAACTATATTTCTATAACTCTTTTAGGGAGTAATAAAAATCCAAATAGTATAGGAGCAAAAATTAATGTCTATACAAAAGAACAACAACAATCAAAGGAATATTATCCTGTAAGAGGATTTCAATCCTCTGTTACTCAACGATTACATTTTGGAGTAGGAGATATAACTACAATTGATAGCATATTGATAAAATGGCCAGAAGGTACTTATAGTGCTTTCAAAAATGTAGAAGCTAATCAGATGCTTACCATAGATCAGAAAAAATCAACAATAACAAAAGCTATTTCTAAAAGCAAAGAAACTAAAGAAGTAATTCTGGACGCTACTCAATTTGGAATAACTTATAAAAATAAAGAACGTAATTTTAATGATTATGAACTCCAATTGTTATTACCACAAAAGCAAAGTGAAAAAGGAAAAGCCCTTGCTGTTGCAGATGTAAATAATGACGGTAAGGACGATTTCTTTGTAGGAAATGCCAAAGGAGCATCAGCCTCATTATATCTACAAAAAAAGGATGGAACATTTAGAGAGTCTAGTAGTTCTGTTTTTCAGAGTGATATAGAGTTTGAAGATAATAAAGCTTTATTTTTTGATATAGATAATGACAACGATCTGGACTTGTATGTTGCTAGTGGAAGTTATGAAGATGCACAAAATAGCAAATGGCTTCAAGATAGAATCTATATCAATGACGGAAAAGGAAATTTTAGAAAAGGAGAGGCGCTTCCAGAGATGAAATCAGTGTCATCCACTATTGCAACATATGACTTTGATAAAGATGGAGATCTAGATCTTTTTGTAGGAGGAGGAGGAGTACCAGGTAAGTATCCGATAGCATCATCTTCGTATATGTTAAGAAATGATAAAGGAACTTTTGTCAACGTAACCCAAGACATAACAAAAGGTTTTGAAAATTTACGTATGGTAAGTGAAGCTATTTTTTCTGACTATGATGGAGATGGAGATAAGGATTTGTTGGTAGTAGGAGAGTGGATGCCAATAACTATTTTTGATAATGAAAAAGGTGTGTTTTCTAAAAAAAGTAACACCATATTAGAGAACTCTTATGGATGGTACTTTACAATAGAGTCTATTGATATTGATAAAGATGGCGACATAGATTATTTGATAGGAAATATAGGAGAAAACACCAAGTACCATCCTAAAAAAGATAAACCATTGCATGTATATGCCAAAGATTTTGATAATAACGGAAGTTTAGATATAATTTTAAGTAAAGAATCTAAAACAGGATTATTACTACCAGTAAGAGGAAAAGAATGTTCTTCTGAGCAGTTACCTATGTTAAAAAACAAATTCAAAACGTATGGGGCGTTTGCCGATGCATCTTTGTCTGATATCTACGGAGATGCAGACCTACAAGAAGCAACTCATTATACCGTAACAAATTTTAGTACCGTATTGCTTGTTAATAATGGAAAAGGAGACTTTGCAATGACTTCGTTACCAGTACAAGCACAGTTTGGTCCAACAACAGATTTTATTATAGAGGATTTTGATGGGGATCAAGTTGATGATATTATGGGATTAGGTTCATTATATGAAGCTGAAGTAGAAACGATACGATATGATGCCAATAAAGGGTACTTCCTTTTTAAGAATCAACAAAAACCGACGAATGAATCATCAAAAGAGAGCATAAGTTTTTCAGTAAAACTACCCACAGGGTTACAAGGGTTACAAATAAAAGTTGCAAGTCCTATTGAGATTAAAGGCAAGAAATATATTCTCATGCAATGTAAAAATGAAGGATTGAAATTATTAGCCATATAGGTTTGAGAAGAATTTCGTAAGATTATTTAGATAAAAACAATAATAGATAAAATGAAAAAAGTATACTTGTTGATGATAGGCATAACAGCTTTTATGTCCTGTACTTCAATAGCCGAAAAAAAAGAAAATTCTTTAGAAAAAACATCACCATTAGTAGGTACATGGAAATTAATTTCTGGTACTACCATAAAAGGTAATGATACTATAACCACTGATTACACAAAAAATCAGGAAATGATCAAAATATTTAATGAATCTCACTTTTCTTTTTTAAGACATGATTTAAATCAAGGTAAAGATTCTACCAATACTATCTATGTAGCTGGGGGAGGTAGGTATACTTATAAAGAAAATGAATATACCGAATATCTTGATTACTTTAATATAAGAGAATGGGAGAATAATCAATTCAGTTTTGAATTTGAAATATCTGGTGATACGCTAATAACTAGAGGTGTAGAGGAGGTCAAAGAGTTAAATGTAAACCATATCAATATAGAAACTCTGATCAGAGTAAAGAAATAATATATATAACCATTTTTTACTAGGAATGGTATGATTGAAGGAGTGTATTTCTTAATCTTGATTAATAAATATAGAATATTATCTGAATAATTTTGTGGTATTAATATATAAAAACACATTATTATGAGTACAAAAAGGATTAATATTTATCAAGTAACCCCAGAATATTACAAACCATTACTAGAATTAGATAAAATGTTAAGAGAAAAATCTCTTACAACCACAGAATTATTATTAATCTATATTCGAGGTTCGCAAATTAATGGTTGCGCATTTTGCATACAATATCATATCAAAGAAGCAATAGAGCTAGGAGAAAAACAATATAGAATTCATGCATTATCAGCGTGGGAAGATGCTCCTTTTTTCACAACAGAAGAGCAACTTATTCTTAAAATGACAGAAGAAGTTACTCTAATTGCAGATGCAGGGCTATCAGATATAACATATAAAAAAGCAATACAAGTATTGGGTGAAACAAAAGTAGTAGATGTACTTATGGCGATTACTTGTATAAATGCATGGAATAGAATGGGTAGAGCTACTTTATTAGTTCCAGATAAATCTCAGGATTAAGAAAGGTTACTTTTTCTTAAACTAATACTACATTTGGAATATATATGCTGTTTTTTGTAAATGAAAAATGAATGTATTATTTTATACAGATTAGTGAAATTATAAAAACTTGAAGAAGTAGTATGTATATTATTAATATAACCTATAAAGTGCCATTAACAAAAATTGATAGTTATCTAAACGATCATATTATTTTTTTAAAAGAACAGTATCATTTAGGTCATTTTTTGGCTTCTGGAAGAAAAGAACCGAGAAATGGAGGCATTATCTTGTCTACTGTAGACAAGAAAGAAGCATTGTTAGATATATTAGAGAAAGACCCATTTAAGATTCATGATCTTGCAGATTACGAATTAATAGAGTTTATTCCAGCAATGACCTCTAAAGAAATGGAATTTTTGTTGTAGCACTAAAGATAGTATGAAAAAATCCTCCTTCACAATTTAATTGTGTCGGAGGATTTAACAATCAAAAACTAATTTTTAATACTATTTTTTGTTTTGAAAAAAGGCTATAGGGGAAGCTTTCAAAACGATATCTTGTGTTAATTACAAGTTCCTATGGTTTTCCACCAATGCTCACCACTACCTGGGGTAATCCATAAAGGACCAGTTTGTGCTTCGTATAGAGTACCTTGGTATACTGCACGATCTCCTTGGTTATAGATAGATGGATATGGAGCCCAATTTGCTACACCAGCACAAGAACCTCCACCACCAGAAGGAGTAATAGTAATTGATACTCCAGTAGAAGTAGTCGTTGCATTTTCATTATCGGTAGCAACTGCGGTTAGATTATAACTCCCCACAGGAGCATTAGCCCAAGAATAACTATAAGGGCTACTTGTATCCTCACCAAGTTTTGTATTACCTTGATAGAATTCAACCTTGCTTACAGAACCGTCAAAATCAGATGCACTTGCTGTAATACTGATTGTTTGTCCTTGGGTTACGCTTTGATTATTTGTAGGAGATGTAATTGATACTATAGGTGCTTGGTTATTACCACCACTAGTAGTCACCGTTACTGATACAACAGCAGATGTAGCTGTAGCAGTAGCATTATCTGTTGCGACAGCGGTTAGGTTGTAACTTCCCACAGGAGCATTAGCCCAAGAATAACTATAAGGGCTAGAGGTATCTTCTCCCAGTTTTGTATTTCCTTGAAAGAATTCAACCTTACTTATAGATCCATCGGTATCAGAAGCATTTGCTGTAATATTGATAGTTTGTCCCTGAGTTACACTCTGATTATTTGTTGGAGACGTTATAGATACAGAAGGAAGTTGATTACCATCGCCTGGATAAGGAGAAAGCGGGTAATTTTCTGCATTAGCAATAGCTTGAGATTGCGATACACCACTTAATATCTGACTAGATATGTATAAATATCCATAAGCAGAAGATGAGGTGTTACCCAATAATAATTGCCATATCATGACACCATGATTAGCAGTATTATTTACAGCAATGTGGGCTGATAAATCAGCTACAGTTTGGTAGGTATATTCATAATATGGCCCCCATGGTTCATTCGGATAATGTACCCCGGCAGCAATAGAAAAACCATATCTATCTGCATAGTATTTGTATGCATCGTACATAATTTTTCTGTTACTAGCAGCCCCTGTATTATATCCTTGATAAGCAATAAGATCTATTTTATCACCAACAGCTTCCATTACAGGGATCATATGTCCTGTAGTAGCAAATCCATATAAACTAATTGCTTGATTAGGAGTAGTCGCATTATACAAATTAGCATCAGATTCTCCTGTAACAGCATTTCTTTTACTGTATGCATAAGGAGAAGCAGGGTCATCATTGTTTTGACCGCCTAAGGCTCCAACTCCAGCAGGGGCACAAGCAATTAGATATTGCCCTTTTGGCATGATTGCTCTTGATTTTGTAAAGAATTCGATAAACCGTTGTACATTAACAGGGTTACCAATTGTAGCAAAGCTACCATTAGGCTCAAAATCCCAGTCAATACCTTCAAATCCCATGTCATCTACCAAATCTTTGATTTGTTGGTAATTAATGTCATAAGCCGCATTAGAACCCCAGTAGGTTTCTCCACCAATAGATAGAATTACTTTGATTCCTTTTGACTTCAATGCAGCAACAGATTCCCTTAGAGTTTCTCCTCCGTAAGGAGTTTGTATTCCTGTACCCGTTATATCCAGAGATCCTTTTTGATATCTAAGATTAGGTCTAGCAAATGCTAAAAAAACATGAGTTACATGGGTAGGGATATCTCTAAGTGTCGACCCCTTTCCTGGTTCTGCCCAACTCTCTGACCAGGAAGGAAAATATCCTAGTACAATAGGTTTGGTTAAAGCGGTTTTGCCGACCGAATTTGATACAGAATCTTGAGGTTCCAGAACTTCGTCCTCAACTAAGTTTTCATTTGTACACGAAAATAAAAATACATGTACAAGCAAAACAATTGTCAACTTTTTAAATAAGTCCATAATGTTTAAATTTAAGAGTTTGTGAATATGGCTGAAGAGAGTACCTCCTTTTAATGAAAAATCATATTTTCATCAACTTCCCGGTAATCTTCTTCAGAAGCTTTTCTATATTTTAGTTCGACAGTATTCCAATCTGTTGCCCAGCCTTTGGCAATGTTATTTAGATATACAATCTTTAGTTTATGTTTTCCTTTTTGTAATGCAATAGAGCTTTCTATAGGATGTTTTTTTAGAGGAGTGTTATAATCAAGTACTAATTGTCCTGCGATCCATACCTGATCTTGTGCACTAGCAAAATAGTATACCCCATCTTCAGGAATATCTATATACCCATCTAGAAAAACAGCTTTGAAATTATCTTTGTTAAGCTCATGACCCCAATCATATGTAGTATTAGCATCTTTGATTTTTGTGATTGCTGATGTACGTATGTTGGTTGTATCTTTTATTTCTGTAATATTTGTAAAATATCCTTTTACCTCCTTCATTAATAATCCCTTTGATTCTTTTGAAAGAATTACAGGAGCTATAGGTTTCTCTTTTACTACTGATATTTTTCTTATAGCACTCATTTTACCATTTTTTAGGATAGAGGCTATTCTAAGGTCTGTATTTTTGGTGAAATTTAATGTGTCTGTATATACATTACTGTTAGCATCAGGATTAGTTCCATCTGTAGTATATACCATTTTTACAGGGTGCGTTGTTGTAAATGATACACCTACACTATCTATAAAAGCAATCTTATTAGATGTTGGTCCTTCTGGTAGAGGTATATGATACTCTATATTGTTATAATCTAATAGGTTGTATACCTCGTGTAATCTATTTAAGAAGTCATCATATTTTTTGTTTTCTTTCTGAGTCCAAGTAGTTTCTGCTATTGCGATGATACGTGGATATAATAGATATTCTATAGTTTCATCTTTATAGGTATACTCGGTCCAGACATTTCCTTGTGCCCCTAGAATATGTTTTTTCTTATCCTCTTCAATTTCTTTAGGTATAGGATCATAGGTGTATACTTTCTCTAATGGAATATATCCTCCAAAAGCTAGTGGCTCTACTTTGAAATCTCCTTGATAGAAATTAAAATAACAAAATTTTGCAGGAGTCATAATAACATCGTGTCCTTTGTTGGCAGCTTTAATACCACCTTCTTCACCTTGCCAGGACATAATATTTGTTGTAGGGGTAATACCCCCCTCTAAAATCTCATCCCATCCAATCATTTTTTTCTGATATTTAGATAAGATTTTTTCTACGCGAGACATAAAATAACTTTGAAGTTCATTCTCATCTTTAAGACCTTCACGTTTTTTTAGATCTTGGCACAAAGGCGAATCTTTCCATTGATCTTTAGGAACTTCATCTCCTCCCATATGATAATATTCATAAGGGAATAATACAGAAAGTTCTTTGACCACATCTTCTATAAAACTATATGTTTCTTCTTTTCCTGCACAAAGGATGCTAGATTCTACACCCCATAAATTTCGTACCTCATAGTTGTCTTTATGACAAGAAAGTTCAGGATATGCAGCTAAAATTGCAATAGCATGACCAGGAGTATCAAATTCAGGAATAACATCTATGAATCGTTCTTTAGCATATTGAACCACTTCTTTGATTTCTTCTTGAGTATAATAACCCTCATGAAACGAACCATCATTATTTTTTCTCTTTGATCCTATCTCAGTAAGTTTAGGGTACTTTTTAATTTCTATTCTCCAACCTTGATCATCGGTCAAATGCCAGTGAAATTTATTGATTTTAAACAAGGCTAATATATCAAGTTGTTTTTTTATAAAATCGATAGAGAAAAAGTGCCTGGAAACATCAAGATGCATACCTCTCCATACAAATCGAGGTTTGTCATTAATTTCTACAGCTTGTATTTTTATAGGGAGAACCATGGTATCACTTTCATATAACGGAAGAAGCTGTAAGAAAGTTTGCAAACCATAAAATAAACCTTTATCGGTCTTAGCTTTTATTTGTATTCCCTGTTCTTCTATAGATAAATGGTATTCTTCATCACCAAAATTTGATGTACCTTCTTTTGTTAATTTGATACTGTTTTTAACGGTGGTATCTGTACTTACAGAAAAAGTGAGATTAGCTACCGTTTTAATTTTTTCGATAAAAAAATTAGCAACCATTTTTGAAGATGCATCACTACATACAAAAACAGTCTCTTTGGTAAGTTCAAAATACCCTTGTTTGGTATTTGTTATTAGTGGCTTGGGAGTGACACTTAAAGATTTATTGATAGGAGAGGAGGTATCAGGGCTTTTACAAGCCATGATCATTAAAAATAGAAATGGTACGATTCTTAAATTCATTATTGACTAATTTTTTGTGTGGTAATATGACTAACTACTTGATCTATTGGTTTTTTTACAAAACTCTTTACTCGATATCCTTGGTTGTCTAGTAATGTTTTTATAATATCTTGTGAATAATAGGCTACAGAGCCTACAAAATGTATGGGGTGTTGAGATAATTCTTTTTTATAATGAAAGAGGTAGGTGTCGATAAAATCAGAAATACCTTGATGTAATACACTTTCTATATAAGTGTTACCTCTATTTCTAAAAATAAACTGAACATAAGAAGCTAAATATTTATTAGGATGATTGGCTGTATATAATTTATCCAAAAGTTGGTCTATTTCTGAAGCATAATCATTTTTAAAGAGTAATGCTATATCAGACGGCATTTTACCTAAGAAATAATCTTTGATTATTTTTTTACCCAAATAGTTGCCACTACCTTCATCAGCAAGAAGATATCCTAATGCAGGAAATTTTTGAATGACTTTTTTTCCATCAAAAAAACAACAGTTTGTTCCTGTTCCTAGTATGCATACAATGCCTGGTTTGGTTGTTGTAGCTTTTACAGCACCTATGATGTCTTCCTCAATTGTTATTGATTTTACATTCTCGAATATAGATCGTAATACTTGATCTATTTTTTTTTGACAATCAATTTGACCACAACCTGCACCATAAAAATGAATCTCACTAATCAATTTGCTTTTTTGAGGTATTACATCAGCATTCTTTATGATATCTATGATAGTGTCATCAGAAAGTAAAAAAGGGTTTATACCTTGAGTTTGGGTTTTATGAATGATTTCACCATTTTCTTTGGTAAGAACCCAGTCACATTTTGTAGAGCCACTATCTGCAAATAATATCATTTTAAATAATTTGTTTTTTTATTGTATTGAAGGAAGGTAAAAAGAAGGCTTTTTTTTAAGAATCCCTTTCTTCGAGTGTTGAAGAAAGGGATTCTCATGCAAAAATTTATCTAACAAAAAGCATATTAATTTTTAAAAGATATATCTTTTAAAAGCTTCAATGGCTTCATAATCTGCAAGACCTAGCTTATCATATAGCTCTGCCGTATTTCTATTTCTTTCACGTGCTCTTAACCAGAATTCTCGAGAATCTTCACCTTGAAACATTACTCTATCTTTTTGAGACTGGTGATATAAAATAGCATTTGTCTTTTTGCTCACTTCATGCGGACTTAACGGTACGGCCATTTCAATTTCAGAAACATCCCATTCTTGCCAAGCACCTCTATAAAGCCATACCCAGCAATCATTCATAAAATCTATAGTTTTTAAGTTTTTGACTGCATTAAAAATCGCATCCAGACATACCTTATGAGTTCCATGAGGGTCAGCAAGATCCCCAGCAGCATATATTTGGTGAGGTTTTATCTTTTTGATAATATCTTCTGTGATTTTTATATCCTCTTCTCCAAGAGGTTTTTTCATGATTTTTCCAGTTTCATAAAATGGAAGATCAAGGAAATGAACTTTTTCATCATCTAATCCAAAATATCGAGTTGCCCCAACAGATTCCATTCTTCGTATCAATCCTTTGATTTTTCTAACTTCTAGAATATCAATATCTCCTTGATTTTTTGATCTAAGGAATTCGATAACCTTTGTATAAGTATCATCATCTTTGTCAGAGTGGAAATTCTGAGCTACTTCAGCAAATTTTAAGGCTTCATCATCGGTAACAGCAATATTACCTGATGTTTGATAAACAACATGTACATCATGACCTTGATCAATTAACCTTAAAAAAGTTCCTCCCATTGATATCACATCATCGTCAGGGTGAGGACTAAAGATTAAGACTCTCTTTTTTGCAGGTAATGCTCTTTCTGGTCTATTGGTGTCATCTGCATCAGGTTTTCCTCCTGGCCACCCTGTAATAGAGTGTTGTAAATTATTAAAGATTTTAATGTTTAGATCATAAGAAGACCCTTCAACAGCAAGAAGACCAGACATCCCATTGTCATTATAATCTTTATCAGTAAGTTTCAATACTGGTTTGTTAAGCTCTTGACTTAACCAGGTAACTGCCTTGAATTTTAATTGTTCATTCCAGATACATTGATCAACGACCCATGGTGTTTTGATACGAGTCAATTCTGAGGCCGCTTCATCATCTAGAATTATGGTTGTATTTTTATGTTGTTGTAAGAAAGATGCAGGAATATTTGATGTGATCTCTCCTTCTACGGTTTGTTTAACAACAGAAGCTTTTTTGTGTCCCCATGCTAATAATAGTACTCTTTTAGATTTTAAAATAGTACTAATTCCCATTGTTACCGCTTTTTTAGGAACATGCTCTAGACCATTAAAGTCAGAAGCTGCATCTGTTCTGGTAACATGATCCAAAGTGATAATTCTGGTACCAGAATTTGGGTGAGATCCTGGCTCATTAAAACCAATATGACCTGTTCTCCCAATTCCTAAAAGTTGAAAATCTAATCCACCATACTTTTTGATTTTCATTTCATAATCAATACAGTATTGATCCATTTCTTGAAGAGGAACCGTACCGTCGGGGATATTTATATTTTCGGGGTTGATATCAACATGATCAAATAAATGTTGATGCATAAAATGATAGTAACTCTGTTGATGAGAAGCATCCATAGGATGATATTCATCTAGGTTGAAAGTTACTACATTAGAAAAGCTCAACTCTCCAGAACGGTGTAGGCTTACTAATTCTTCATATACCTTTATAGGCGAAGAACCTGTGGCCAAACCAAGCACGCAAGGTTTACCTTCTTGTTGTTTTTGTTTAATTAAGGTTGCAATTTCGTGTGCAACTAATTTTGAAGCAACCGATGAATCTGGAAATATTTCGTTATGAATTTTTTCAAACTTCGATTTTTCAAATTGTCCTACCTGTTTATATTCAATTTCCTGAATCATTTTCTCAAGAGTTTGATCTGTTTTTGTTGTTTTTATTATTTCAAGGCTTTTGGTAAAAAAGAGATGGAGTTTATAGTTCCTATAGTATCCATCTCTTTTCTAATTATTTATGGCTAACTCAAATTCTTAAAAGTTTCCACCTGCTATATCCCACCATAATCGTGTTCCTCCATGATCAGGACCTTCTAGTAAAGTTCTCGCTTGCTCCACTCCTTGTGGATTTGCAGCTCGTTGACTAGCAGGGAATGGTAATCTTCTTACCTGGATATTACTATCTATAGTTCCTCCACTATTATTTACAGCAGGAGGGAATAATTTTGGATATCCTGTTCTTCTAAATTCACTCCATGCTTCTTGACCATCAGGGAACATTGCAATCCATTTTTGAGTAATAATTTTTTCTAATTTTTCTTCATTTGTTGCTCCACCATTCCAAGCGATGGTAATATTACTTACAGCAGCAATGTTACTAGAGGCGTTTAATGGATCTACATAATCGATAGCAGTAGAGGTGTTATCTGTGATATAGTCAGATAGCTCACCACTAACTTCATGTTGAGCAAAAGAAGTGGTAATTCCCATTTCATAATTGGTTTGTGCATCACCAGCACCAGTCCATCCCCTCAAAGCAGCTTCTGCTTTAAGAAAGTAAGCTTCTGAAGCCGTCATTAATTGAATATCTGTAGTTGGGTTTCTGTCAGAAATATAAGCATCTCCTAATCTTGAGAAAGCAGCATTATAGGCATCTCTTTGTTCGATTTCTGTATTATAAGCTGGTAATACAGGTAAACCACCTCTAATTCCTTTTAATTGCCCAGGTGTTATATTAGAGTCTTCAAAAAGTACATTCCCTCTTGGGTCGTCATATCCTTCCAGAATAGATTCCATAGATGCATTCATACGTACGTCATTCCAACTAGAATTAAAAATAGTTAAAGGGTGAGTAGCTCCTCCTTTAATAAGGAAGTTATCTTTATTACTCTCTAGTAACCCTGAACTATGAGCTAATGATTTTTCTCCTTCTAATTGTGCTTTGGCTGGTTCTACTTTAGAAATTCTAAGAGCCAAACGTAAACGTAGGGTATTGGCGAATTTAATCCATTGTGAGAATTCACCACCATAGACTAAATCAAATTCAACGAATTGTCTGTTTGTAACATCAGTTGATAATGTTGCCATAGCTTCTTCTAGCTCTGTAAAGAATTGATAGTATACTTCTTTTTGAGAATCATAAGTTACAAATGAAGCTCCTTCCACTCCAAATTGAGAATATACAATAGGACCGTATACATCAGTAACTCTATGCATAGCTTCTACTCTAAGTATTTTTGCTATAGCATACATTAAAGGGAAGTCTTTTTCTGCACGTTCTTTAACTATTGCAGCGTTTGTCATTACTCCTCGTTCAGAATAAGGAACATCCCAAGGGAATTGATCCCAAAAATCTTGAAAAGCATAATTAGTTGTATTTGCTCCATTTACAAAAGGTCTTGGTGGAGCCATATATCCGCAAAACGTATCTGCATTCAAATTATGTTGCAATTGCGTATGCCAAGCAGGGTCATACCTATAGATGTTTAAAAACATTGGTTGAAACGGTCCTCCAATATGAAAGAAATCTGCTTCAGTTTGTTGATCGGTAACACCGTTTGGATCTGTATTTAATGCTTCAAAATCATCGGTACACGAGAAGACGAGTAACGCAACAAAAGCAGTAATAATTGTTTTTTTCATTATATTTTTCATAATATTTTATTCCTTTTTATTAAAATGATAACCCTACATTAAGTCCAATACTTCTTGTAGAAGGAGCTCCATATATATCTACACCTTGTAGCCCATTACCAGTACTTAAAGATACGTTTGGATCGTATGGTGCATCTTTATAAAAGAAAAATAAGTTTCTACCTACTAAGGATGTATTAATAGATTTAAAAAAGCTGTTTTCACTTAACTTAAATTTATACCCTATTGAGAGTTCAGCTAAACGCACATTGGTGGCCTCATAAACATACTCACTAGTAAAACCATTTCTTCCTCCAATTAATTGATAGTATTCAGAAGCAGGTATGGTGGTTTCTGTATTAGTACTACCATTAAAAACTCTAATATCTCCAGTTCTATCTGATGTACCTTCAAGATCTGCTTGTGCTTGTGTTATACTCATCACTTCGCCACCAAATTTACCATCTATCAAAAAGTTTAAGGTAATGTTTTTATAAGTAAAAGAGTTATTCCATCCAAGAGAAAAATCAGGATTAGCGTTTCCTAATTTTTTATACCCCCCAGAAATAGTAGGGTCATCCTCAGTAGTATCAATGTGAGCAAAAGTTCGAGTATCACCATCTACAGTGAATATAGGTAATCCATCTTCATTTTTAAGAAGCTGTCTACCATAGATATCACCAAAAGAACCACCCTTACGTATTAATAAGGCATATGAATTTACGCTGAAATTTGTAATAGGTATAAAATCACCTTCTAATCTATCATCTAATTCTTTGATAGTATTTTTATTACTTGCATAATTTATAGAAGTATCCCATGTGAAATTGTCATTTTGTATAGGAGTAGCCGTAACAGAAATTTCAAAACCAGTATTTTCAAAATCACCTGCATTAATAGAAAAGAAGGGAGCTGTTTTTCCTCTATAATTTGGTTGCCCAGAGGGAGCTCCTATTTCCATATATTGATCTTTGGTGTTAGTTTTATAATATCCAATATCAAATCCTAAACGATTATTAAAAAATTTCCATTCTGTACCTACTTCAATAGAAGTTTGAATTTCTGGAACTAATGGAACGAATGGTATTACACTAGGGGGGGTTAATCCACCTTGACCTGTACCAATGGTACTAATAGGATTGTTAGCAAAACTTTGTACATCATTACCTACTTCTGCATACGATGCACGTACTTTTGAATAGCTAATAGCTTCGGGCATTTCTATCATTTCTGAGAATACTGCTGTAAGACCTACAGATGGGTAAAAGAAAGATTCTAATACACTAGAAGACCAGTCGTTTCTGGCTGTCAAATCCAAAAAGAGCATATCTTTATACCCAAGAGTAGTACTAGCAAAGATAGATTGCACCTCTTTGTTTTCAGCTTGTGTTTGTTGTATGATTGGGTTAAGCCCTTCTGTCCCTACTTCAAAATTAGAGAATGTAAAAATATTAGGAAGTTTTAAGTTACCAGCAACACCAGAATCTAATAAGATAGATTTACCTAAATCTGATTTTCTAATACTAGTACCAATATTAGCAGTTAAGTTAAAACTATCAGAAAGTGGAGTATTGATGGTTGCAATGATATCCCCATAAATTTGATTATCTTCTACTTCATTATATAAGTAACGCCCTCTGTTTGCAGACAAAGTTTCATTTGTGGTAGCATGTAGTTTTCTTTCAAATTTGTAAAAATTTTGATCATAACTACCACGAGCCTGAACAGATAACCATGGGTTGAATTTATATTTTAAAGAAACAGAAGCTAATACTTTTTGATTCAAATCATCACTTGTATTTCTGTTGATAATCCAATATGGGTTTTGCTCTATATCAGAAGTTCCATTAATCCAACGTTGTGCCATTAAGTTTCTAACTGGGTCAAACTCTTCAAAAACTTCATAATCTCTTAATGTCTCATTTGGAGAATTAAAAGCATATGCACCTACTAATGGGTTAAAAAAGAACCCTGAAGTTGGTTTATTATGTATTTTTTGAGTTGATAATAAGATATTTGCATCTACAGTTAGTCTGTTGTCAAACAATTTTGCAGTTTCTCTTACGTTTAATGTATGTTTTTTTACATTATGTGTTGGTATTACTCCTGTTGCCTGTGTGTTGGCGTATGAGAAATATGTTTGTGCAGTTTCTGTTCCTCCTGAAACAGATACAGAATTGATTGCTGTTGTTCCTGTATTCAAGAAATCTTCAACATTTTTTTCGGCAGCTGGTTTTAAATCAATTAAATAAGCAGCGTCATCTACTGTGAAATTTGAAGATACGTTTACTCTAAAGCTACCAGACTTTCCTTTTTTGGTAGTGATCAAAATAACCCCATTAGAACCTTGACTACCATACAAGGCAGAAGCAGAGGCTCCTTTTAATACAGTCATACTTTCTATATCATCTGGGTTGATTAGTGATAGAGCATCTCCACCATCTCTGTTACCTCCATTCTCATTGTCTCCAAAAGTATTATTTGGTTGGATAGCAGAGTTATTTAATAAAGGAATACCATCTACAACATATAATGGTTGATTGTTTCTGGTAGAAGTGTTACCCCTAAGAGTTACTTTTACAGATCCTCCTACACCAGAAGAACTTCTGTTTACAACTACCCCAGCTACTTTACCAGAAAGGCTATTGATAGGGTTGGCGTCTTTTACTTTGGTTAATTCAGCAGCATTAATGTCTTGAGCTGCATAGGTAAGTGACTTTCTGGTCTTTTTAATACCCAGTGCAGTTACTACTACATCGTCAAGTTGTTCAGCGTCTTGCTCTAATTGAACATTGATTACCGTATCGCTTCCTACGGTTACTTCCTTACTAGTCATTCCTAAATAAGAAAATTGAATTACATCTCCAGGAGATGCTGTAATGGTGTAATTCCCATCAAAATCTGTCTGTACCCCATTTGTAGTCCCTTTTACAATAATATTCACTCCAGGTAATGGTATATTATCTGAAGCTCCTGATACTAGCCCTGTAATTTGGGTTCCCTGCCCAAAACTCAGTAAGGAGGAAAACAATAAAATGGTTAAGGTTAAAATTTTTTGTTTCATATTAATATGTGGTTTTTTTGAATGATCTGAAATTAGCGTTTTAATTATTTAACAAAATTTTTTTTAGACCAACGACATCGTTTGAGTAATAATCGACATACATTAATGGATAATGGTTTTTTGAAAATTTGATATCTTTATTTTTTTTGTTTTTCTCTACAAATAGTCTTACATTTTTCAAAAATTTTTGTTAAAAAAAGCAATTTTAAGAGGTATTGTTTGATAATTTTTTAAATAAAGAAGGGAAGAGTGCAAAGAACTATTAAACAGAAATATCACCTGTATTTTTGGAGTATTTATTTTTTATTTAATGTAATTCGCTGGGGGAGCTATTTTAATGATTATTGGTATTCATTAAAATCTAACTTGGTGGAGTTTCCTTTGCATATAATTTTGGTTTATTTTAACATTTATTTTTTAGTGCCAAAATTTATCTTCAAAAAGAAATATGTGTATTATATATTTTTTTTATGTTTGTCTTTAGGAGTTCACTATATGTTGAGATCAGGACTTAATCTTTTGTTGGTAACAGAGGATATTTGGCCTGAAGTGGAAGGTAGACTCGCTCCGTTTGGATTTAATCATGTTGTGGCGGTGATGATAGGAGAGTTATATGTAGTGGGACTGACCTCTGCTATAAAATATACGGCAGATTTTCTAATTGTACAAAGTAAAAATAGGTATTTGAGTGAACTGCAGTATAAGACAGAACTCAAATATCTTAAAGCACAGATACAGCCCCATTTTTTTTTTAACACTCTTAATAGTCTCTATTCACTTACTATAAAAAAATCTGATCTAGCACCTAATCTTGTATTGAAATTATCTAACTTTATGAGATATGTAATTTATGATACAAGTAAAAAGAAACTACCTCTTTTACAAGAAATTGATCATATCGATAATTATATAGAACTCGAAAAAATGAGATATGGTGATCGAGTAAGCTGTATGATAGGTATAGAAGGGAATATTGATGATGTAAAAGTGGTCCCTATGTTGTTTTTACCTTTTATAGAGAATGCTTTTAAGCACGGACTTAAGAATAATGATAAAATGGAGTTATCAATTTCGTTTGAGAGAATTCAAAATGAATTGATATTTATGTCTAAGAATAATTATGAAGAAGAACTCGAACCTAATAATTCTAATAATGGAATTGGAATAAAAAATGTAAAAAGAAGATTGCAAATTCTTTATCAAAAAGACTTTACACTAAATATATTACAAAACAATAATGAATATTCGATTTTGCTTAAAATTCCCATATGATGATGATTAAATGTATCATAATTGATGATGAGCCGTTGGCAATAGATGTTATAGAATCTTTTTTAAAAGAATTTAAAAATGTTCAAGTAGTTGGTACTTTTAAAGATCCTATTGAAGCATTGTCTATATTAGAACAAGGTGGTGTAGATGCGATATTTTTAGATATTAATTTACCTAGAATGAATGGCTTAGAATTTTTAAAAAGTCTACAAGAATATCCCCAAGCAATTATTACCACTGCTTACAAAGAATATGCATTAGAAAGCTATGAATTAGAAGTCCTTGATTATTTGGTAAAACCCATTTCTTTTAATAGGTTTTTGAAATCGATAAACAAGCTGACAGCGAGACTTATTGCTATAAAAAAGCATGAACCTTCTATTGACTTAATCCAGCCAGCTCATGTTTTTTTGAAAGTAGATAAAAAACTTGTCAAAATTCTTCTTAGCGATATCCTTTATATAGAAAGTCTTAAAGATTATATTAGAGTAAGTACTTTAGAGGATACCTTTCTTTCACATAAATCTTTGTCAAGTATTAGTGAAGAACTTCCTTCTGAGAACTTTATAAGAATCCACAAGTCATATACCATAGCCATAGATAAGGTGAAGTCTGTAGAGGGAAATCTTATAGAGGTAGGGGATAAAAGAATCCCTATAGGAAGGAATTATGCAGCTCATGCCAAACAACGAATACTAAAAAACAAATCAAATTTATTAAAATAAAAATAATGGTTTTAACAACATTAGATTACATAATTATAGCTTGCTTTTTCTTAACCACTTTAGTTATTGGTATTGTGGTTTCTAAGAGATCTGGAAAAAATACCGCAGAGTATTTTTTATCTGGTCGTAATATGCCATGGTGGTTACTTGGTTTTTCTATGGTAGCAACTACCTTTTCTACAGATACCCCTAACTTGGTAACAGATATTGTAAGACAAAATGGTGTTGCTGGTAACTGGGTGTGGTGGGCTTTCTTGCTTACAGGTCTTTTAACGGTTTTTGTGTATGCAAAATTATGGCGTAAATCAAACGTTACAACCGATTTGGAGTTTTATGCATTACGGTATAGTGGTAAACCAGCTCGATTTTTAAGGGGGTTTAGATCCATTTATCTAGGAATAGTTTTTAATATAATTGCTATGGCTGCAGTAAATTTGGCAGCTATCAAGATAGGACAGATTATGTTGGGGTTATCACCAATACAAACCGTCTTGATAGGAGGTGTTGTAACTACAGTTTTTAGTTCTTTAGGAGGATTTAGAGGAGTTATTTATACTGATTTTGTACTTTTCTTTGTAGCTATAGTAGGAGCAGTTGGAGCTTCGTACTATCTGGTAAATCTTCCAGAAGTAGGAGGGTTGTCTAATATGATCACACATCCTAATGTATCTGATAAATTATCATTTTTTCCAGATTTCTCTAATACAGAAGCATTGATAGGAATATTAATTATACCATTGGCAGTACAATGGTGGAGTTCATGGTATCCTGGAGCAGAGCCTGGAGGAGGTGGTTATATAGCACAACGTATGCTAGCCGCCAAAAATGAAAACCATGCAATAGGAGCCACTTTCTTTTTTAATATCATGCATTATGCATTACGTCCTTGGCCTTGGATTTTGGTTGCATTAGCCTCTTTGGTAGTGTATCCTGATATTGCAAGTATTCAAGAAGCTTTTCCTAATGTAGAAGCAAGTAAGTTAGGAAATGATTTAGCGTATTCTGCAATGTTAACAAAATTACCAGCAGGATTATTAGGACTTGTTTTAGCATCTCTAGGAGCTGCATATATGTCTACGTTATCCACACACCTTAACTGGGGATCATCTTATATTGTGAATGATTTTTACAAACAACAAATTAAAAAAGATGCTAGTGAAAAAGAATTAGTTAATGTAGGAAGAATTACTACAGTGATTTTGATGGTTGCTAGTGCAATATTTGCACTGTTTCTTACCAATGCCAAACAGTTATTTGATATTATATTAATGTTTGGAGCAGGAACAGGATTAGTATATATTTTACGTTGGTTTTGGTGGAGAATTAATGCATGGAGTGAAATCTCTGTGATGTTTTCAGCAATGATTATTCCTTTACTTCTTACTTTTACACCATTAGGAGATACTTTGTTTGGATATACTAATGAAGCTGGTGAAGTAATATCAGGTGTGTTGCCTTCTTGGTTTAGCTTTATAGCAATGGTGATTATAACATCAATTGTGTGGGTAGTAGTTACTTTTTTCACAAAGCCAGAATCCAAAGAAACATTACAGTCCTTTTATAAAAGCATTCAACCAGGAGGTCCTGGATGGAAAAAAATTGTAGATGAAGCAAAAGCTGAAGGTGTAGAGATTGTAGAATCTAGAGAAAAATGGACGGTACCTTCAGGAATTTTGGCAATGCTGTTAGGTTGTGTTTTAGTATATAGCTGCTTATTTGCTGTAGGAAACTTAATTTATGGTGATTATACACTAGCAGGGATTATAGCATTAATTGCGGCTGTTTCAGGTTTCTTGTTAGTAAAAGTATGGAGATCACTAGGTAAGAGTATGATGTCGTGAAAATAAATAAAAGAGTACAATCAGTAGATTTTTTAAGAGGCCTTACCATCATGCTTATGATTCTGGTAAATACACCAGGAGATTGGTCTTTTGTATATAAACCTTTATTACATGCAGAATGGAATGGTCTTACTTTGGCAGATTTTGTCTTTCCTTTCTTTTTGTTTATTGTAGGTATTTCTATAGCATTTGTATATAGAGGAAAAAAAGGAAACCCAGCGATATATAAGAAAATTGTAGTACGGAGTATGAAACTAATTCTGTTGGGGTTATTTATCAACGTGTTTTTACCATACTTCCCATTTATACAAACAGAAGCAATACGTATTCCTGGAGTCTTACAACGTATAGGGATTGTATTTTGTATTACCTCTATACTGTATTTGAATTGTAACATAAAACAATTAATTTTTATTGCAATTTTTATTCTTGTAGGATATTGGATATGGCTAGCATATATTCTGTTACCAAATGGGGTGTCTCCAATTTTAGAGAGAAGTACAAATAATTGGGCAAATTATGTAGATTATCTATTGTTAAAAGGACATATATGGCAACCAGATTACGATCCAGAGGGGATTCTTAGTACATTACCTTCAATAGTATCTGCAATTACGGGGGTCTGTATTGGTGAAATATTGACGGGAGAGATAAAACAAAAGTTAAAAATATTGACAGGTGTTGGAGTAGGCTTTATTCTTGTTGGTTATTTATGGAGTATTTTCTTTCCTATAAATAAAGCATTATGGAGTAGTAGTTTTGTACTTGTTACATCTGGTTATGCAACTCTATTCTTAGTTTTGTTTCATTATTTATTAGATGATAAAAAGTATAATTTTGGCAATATTGTTAAATACGTAGGGGCTAATGCTATTGTTATCTATTTTTTATCAATGATAATTTCCAAATCTTTTTATTTGATAAAAATAAATGCACAAGTGTCAGTGCATCAATATTTATATGACACTATTTTTGTTTATCAATCTATGGATAAACGATTATCTTCTCTTTTTTATGCTTTAGTTGTAGTTGCTTTTTATACTATTATGGCGTATTTCTTATACAAGAGAAAGATTTTTATTAAAGTTTAAGTATTCAGAATTACTATATAAACTATACCAATTGAGTGTTTTTTGTGCTTGATTGGTATAGTTCTTTTTTTATAGACCTGTGTGTTTCATTCGTTATTAATCTGATGGTCTTTGTATGTAAAAAAGTGTTGCTCGTATATTTTATTTCTTCAATAAAGCTTAAAAACAGAACTTTAATGTTGTGTTTATGAATAACTTAAAATAAATCGAACAAATCTTATAAACAAAATAACCTTAACAATGACACACAAACTCATTACTCCAAAAAACTATATGGTTTTACGGGAAAAATCATGGATGATGCTTTTTGCCGTATTATTTTTGACAATTAATTTAACATTTTCTAAAGACATATATCCAGAGAAATCTAATCAAGATTATTTCTCTATAATGGACTACTCTTCTACACTGCCAATCCCTGTTCAGGTTAACGAACTGATAGATAAAAATATGTGGGATACTTTGTTTCCTTATCGTTTTGGGGCCAAGGATACAGGGGGTGGTGTATGGGTGCTAGACCCCAAAGACGATTTTTATACATTTGATTCTTTTGTCGAAGCTATAAATAGAATGAGTAAGATAAAAGTCATTTTTGAACGACGATGTGGTACAAATGCATATAGAATTACACGCATAGATAAAACAACAAACATATCAAAATTACTAAGAACAGATGTAGATTTTGATGCACCAAGAAATATAGATAAAGAGATTATTAAAGAAGAAATTGATTATGCATCTTTTTTAGAGGAAGGAAGTTTAGAGACTAGAAAAAGAGAAATTACTGCCTTTTTTGCAAATATTTCTCATGAAACAACTGGAGGGTGGTCTACAGCACCAGGAGGACAATTCTCATGGGGGCTTCATTTTAGAGAAGAACCTACAAATGCATCGTATGCTTATCCTGATGTTAATTACCCACCAACACCTGGTAAATCATATAAAGGTAGAGGACCAATACAGTTATCATATAACTATAATTATGGACCTGCAAGTGAATTTATATTCGGAGATAAGCAAGTATTACTAGATAATCCAGATTTGGTGATTCAAGATGCAGCATTAGCTTTTCAAACAGCGATTTGGTTTTGGATGACACCTCAGTACCCTAAACCATCTGCTCATGATGTAATGGTAAGTAGATGGGTACCTAATGAATTAGATATTACCAAAAATAGAGTTCCAGGATTAGGAATGACAGTAAATATTATAAATGGTGGAGTAGAATGTGGACAAGGAACAGAGAAACCTCAAGTATTAGATAGAATAGGGTATTATGAAAGGTTTGCTGGAATTTATGGAATAGGAACAGATATGGATGGAGTACATGATCTTTCTGATTGTGGATGTAAAGATATGTCAAAATACGGTGGAGATGCAGCTGATTTAACTGCTGAGCCATGTGCCCAAAAACCGCAAGTAACGTTTTCTTCTCCAAAGAATAATCAGATGCTAGAGCAGGTTACCTTTGCTTCAGTACCAGTAAGTTTGGTAATAGATGAAAAAAATACGAGATTAACTAGTGTTACCACTACAGTTGGAAGTCAATCGTTTACTGGTGTTACGTTTAATTGGACACCATCTAGCTATGCAAGTCATATTCTTACAGCCAATGCTGTTTTTGAGAATGGTGCAACGGCAACGTCTAGTATCAAAGTTATTGTATGGGATGGGGTAAACCTTAATTGTCAAGAAATTCCTGAGTGGAATTCTACAAGAATTTATAAAGACAAGGATAACTATGTTAGATATAACAATAAAATATATAGAAATAAGTGGTATGCAGGTAGCGGTAGTGTTCCAGGAACTGCTTCTGTATGGGAGTTTATAAAAGATTGTGCTACATCAGGAGGAACTGCACCAGTAATTACATGGGAGTCTCCTGCAAACGGACAGATTATAGAACAGGCAACTTTATCCGCTGTTGCATTGAGAGCAAGTGCTACAGATGATGGAACAATACAATCATTTACCTTTAGACATAATACAACAGACCTTAGTACTACTGCTTCTGGAAATAGCTATACAGCAAATTATACTCCAACAGCTTTTGGAGAAGTTACTATAATTGCATCTGCTACAGATAACCAAAATAAAACAACAGAGAAAACAATTACATTTACTGTAAAAGAAAAAGTGGCAGGAGGAAATAACAATGCACCATCGGTGAATATTACTTCTCCAGCTAATAATGCATCTTTTACTGCTGGAGCTGCTATTGATGTAACAGCCAATGCTTCTGATACAGATGGTACAATAACCAAAGTAGAATTCTTTGATGGGAACAGTAAGATAGGAGAGCGTACCACAAGTCCATACAATTATACTATTACTAATGCAGTAGTAGGTACCTATGTGTTAACAGCAAAAGCAACAGATAACAAAGGAGCAACCGCTACTTCTTCAGTTGTTAATGTTGTAGTTTCTGGCGGAGGAAATGGAAACTGTACTGGCGTACAACAATATATAGCTGGTACTTCTTATGGATTAGATGATGAAGTTGTTAATGCTGGAGAAAAATTCTCATGTGATATACCAGGATGGTGTTCATCTGCTGCAGCATGGGCATATGCTCCAGGAACAGGTGCACATTGGGAACAAGCATGGACAAAAGTAGGAGCATGTGCTACAACTCAAGCAAGATCTAATGATTATTTCTTGTACCCTACAGTTACAGAAGATATAGTAACACTAAGAGTTAAGACAAAGAAGGTTTCTCAAGTAAGAGTTGATTTATATCATATCTCTGGAAAGCTTGTAGAGACACACTCTTTTAAATCAAATCAAACAAAAATTACAAATTCATTTATACAAGATCTTTCAAATCTCAAAAATGGACTTTATATTTTCAAAATTTATGTTGATGGCAACATCTATTTTGAGAAAGTTCTAAAAAAGTAACCTTTTTGAGATTTTATATCGGGTAGTTGTTTACTACAACTACCCGTATTACTCTTTTACTTTAATCAAACTCAAAATTTATTATTTATTATGAAAAGTTTTTATACCTTTTTTAGTCTGTTTTTTTGTGTCCTGTTTGTACAGGCGCAATATAACTTCCCAACATGCGCACCCGCATGGAGCGCAGCCAATGTTCCTTATACGCAAGGACAGGAAGCCTCTGTAGATGGCAAAAATTATAGATGCAAATATTACACCAACGACCAGCCAGGGGCTGCTTCATGGGAACTAGTAAGTCCTTGTGGAGATGGAGGTCTTGGACCAGGATATGCAGGTAAACAGAAAATTATTGGATATCTACCTACATGGATTGCCAAATATGATATTAAGAACAACTTTAATCCAGAAGTAGTTACACATTTGAATATTGCATTTTTATTATTTAAACAAAACAATCAAAATTACAATAGTAATGATTTTGCTTCAGTTGCTTTTGATCAGTTTCATGTAAGAAAAGTAGATTCTGTATTAACCGATTTAGGAGTACTTCAAAAAGCTAGAGCAAAAAATGTAAAAGTTTCTGTCGCTCTTGGAGGAGCTACTGATTTTGCATTTTTATGGTTAATGAATAAGTATCATAATAATGATGCTAAACTAGAGCAAATAGCTACTTTGATTGCAGACTATGTTTCTGTAAATCAATTGGATGGTGTTGACTTGGATATGGAGTGCTGGTGGGCAGATCCAAATATTGCAGGAACTTCTGATCAAGGAGGACGTGTACGAGGAAGCAAATGGGGAGATGCCGATCAAGGACCACACCCTGCAGGAATTGGTTTAAGAAAATTAAGCCAGAAATTAAGAGTTAAAATGCCAAATAAACTGATCACAGCAGCAGTATTCGGAACTTCGTGGTATGGTAATAACTATGATGATGGAATTGCAGATTATATGGATTGGGTAGGTCTTATGTCATACGATTTTACAGGTTCATGGGATGCATCTCCAGAAGGACCACATTCTTCTCTTTATAAAGTGCCAACAGGAACTTATCAAGGACAAACAGCAGATAACCCTATTTACAGCGCAGAAGATGCGTTAGAATATTGGATGGGATTTGCTCCTCCTGCTTGGAATCATGCTGGAGGGTTTAATGTGCCAAAAGCAAAACTAGCTTTTGGAGTGCCTATGTATGGATATGATTTTTCTGAAAAGAAACCTGATGGAGGAAATGGAGCAAAATTTGTTCCTTATAACGAAATATTAGAAGAGTTTCCTAATGCGGCAACAAGCTACGATCCTAAAGATACTAAGAAGTTAAGTGGATTTATAGGAGAAAAAAATAAGAAGATATATTTTGATACTCCTAAGTCTGCTGGAGCAAAAATGAAATATTCTAAAGACTATGGACACCAAGGGTTAATCATTTGGGAACTTACTCAAGATGCCAATTATAACTCTTCTTCAAGTATATTAAAAGCGATCAATGAGGCAGCAGGAAATAATAATACAATCAATAATCCACCAACAGTTACTTGGCAATCTCCAACAAATAACCAGATAATAGAGGTTGCAGAGCTTTCACCTGTTACATTACAAGCAAGTGCAACTGACTCTGACGGAACTGTTCAATCTTTTACTTTTAAGCATAATAATACCCCTATTAGTGCTACGGCAAATGGGAGTAATTATACAGCTACTTTTACACCAACAGCATTTGGAGAAGTTACTTTGGTGGCTTCTGCGACAGATAACAAAAATGCAACCTCTGAGAAGACTATTGTTTTTACTGTAAAGAAAAAAGGAACAGGAGGAAACAATGTAGCACCTACTGTAAATATAACCGCTCCTGTAGATAACGCATCTTTTAATGTAGGAGATCCTATTTCTATTACGGCAAACGCAACAGATAGTGATGGTACAGTTACCAAAGTAGAATTTTATAATGGTACAGTAATGTTAGGCGAGGATACGACAGCTCCATATGAGTATACATGGCAAAATGTTGCCGCTGGGAATTATTCAATTACAGCAAAAGCAACTGATAACCAGACAGCTTCTACTACATCTACTGCTATTGCAATTACTGTTACTGAAGTAGGAACTGGTAGTTGTGCTGGTATTGCTCAATATGTAGCAGGAACATCTTACGGATTAAATGAAGAAGTAACCAATACAGGTGAGAAGTTCTCATGTGATATACCAGGATGGTGTTCTTCTGCAGCGGCATGGGCATATGCTCCTGGGACTGGAGCACATTGGGAAATGGCTTGGACAAAAACAGGAGTTTGTACAACAGCACTAGAAGCTAGTAAGTACTCTTTATATCCTACTGTGACTCAAGATGTAGTAAACCTTAGCGTACATACAGAAAATGCTTCTCTAATCAAAGTTGATGTATATCATATTTCTGGAAAATTAATTGACACACAGTCTTTTAATGGAGGTAATGCAAAAACAGCTAAGTCATTAGTAAAAGATCTTTCAAACCTCAAAAATGGACTTTATATCTTCAAAATTCATGTTGATAATAACGTTTATTTTGAGAAAGTGCTTAAGAAATAACTTGTTAATTTTTGTTTAGGCAATTGCTTAATTACTAGTTGAGTAATTGCCTTATTTTACAAGGATGTATAGAACTCTTATGAAAGCAAAAATGTATATGTTTTTATTAAAAAAATATATAAGGAACTGTAATTGGAATTACATACAGTGTCAAAATATAGGGCCCCTGAACATCAGGTCTATAACCACAAACTCAACTTCGAGGGTCCTTTTTGACATTTTGAATTACAATTCGTAATGTTCCATATTTAAGCATTATGAGTTTTCTTTTGAGAAGTTACAACTTGTAAATCAGAAAAAAATGAAGATTTACTTAGAAAGAATATAGTGCTACACGATATTCTAATTAACACCATATTATTGCTTATTACATTGAAAATAAACAATAATTAATTATTCTTTTTTTGGTTTAAACAAAAAATCCAGAAACATGTTTCTGGATTTTTTAATTTATAGAATAAAGCTGAAGTATATTAGCATGCAACTCCATTTATAATTTTATACTTAGCTTCTTTGATGTAATTTCTTCCCATAGGAAGTAATTCTCCATTAACTTCTACACAGTTTTTATCGATCGCTTTTACTTTACCAATTGCAACTGTGTATGAGCGATGAATTCTTGTAAAAAGATATTTAGGAATTAATTTTGTTATTGCAGAAAGGTTATAGTGGGTAACATAATCTTTATGAGCCGTTTTTATAATAACATAGTCTTTAAGGCTCTCAATATAAAATATGTCATTATAATAAACCTTAATCATCTTTTTATCTACTTTTATAAAAATATGATCTTCTGACTCCAAATCTGATAGAAGGGAAGGTTTATTTATATTATTTAGTATTTTGGAAGTTTTATGTAAAGATTTAACTAATCTTTTAATAGATATAGGTTTTATTAAATAATCTACAACCCCTAATTCAAAACCTTGTACAGCATATTTCTCATCAGAAGAGGTTATTATAATTAAAGGAGGATTTTGTAAACTTTTTATAAATTCTATACCATTTACTATTGGCATATTAATATCCACAAAAACTAAATCGATTGAGTTTTTACGTATAAAATCAAAAGCATCCACAGCATTACTACACATAGCAGTCACTTCAAAGTTTTCAAAGTAATTCAAGTGTTTTTTTATAATATTAATCGCTAATGGATCATCATCAATAAGTAAACATTTTACTTTCATTCTATAGTATTTTAACAATTATTCTAAGTTAAAATTCCTTATTTACGTGATTTATCCCTAATACGTTTTGATTTCCTATATCATCCTATTTAACCAGAATTATTACTTTTTATTGTTCTTTTTGATAAAGAGTGTCTTAATAATCTTGTTTCTCTATAGAAATTATAGAATATAACTAATTTACGTCTTATTCTTGTTTTTCTTCTGAAAATCTATGAATTATAGTCATTTAGCTATTTAGTTTTCTGGAATTTTGAGTTTTTCTTAATTTTTCACTGGAAACAAAAGTTTGTTTTCAGAAATAATTACACAAACCATTTTATAACTTAAGGTAAAAAATTATGAAAAGATTAAACGAGACTTTTGAAGTCAGGTGTTTTCAAAAGAAGTATTTGAAGACATTCTTACTTTTAATTTTGTTATGTGCATGGAGCATTGGCTCTGCACAAGTAAACACAGGAGGAACTGCAACGACAGCAAACCACCAAAAACAGATAATTGGTTATATTACCAATTGGGATGCTTGGAAAACGAGTACAGCAGGTGTTCCAGGCCCAGGTGCATTAACGCACCTTAATATTGATTATTCTAAGTATACCATTCTTAATTATTCATTTTTTGGCGTAGCCAGAGATGGATCATTACATAGTGGAGATCATAGAAATAAAAAGATTTACCAAGATGGCGTTTCTCAAGAACCTGCTGATATATTCTTTACTGATATTTACAGTAGTTGGGATATGCATATTCTTTTTGGAGAGATTGATCCACTTCAATATATCAATGAGGATGCAAAAAGAAGAGCAGAAGCTCAAGGTTTTCAAGTTGCTGTTGGCGGTAGTACGTGGACACACCCAGCATGGGGGTTAAGTGGATCACTTCCTTTACCACTGCATAAAGAAACTGGAGCACCAGGGCTTATTGAGTTAGCGCATCAAAAAGGAGTTAAGGTAATGGCTTCTATTGGAGGATGGAGTATGTGTAAACATTTTCCTGAAATGGCTGCAGATCCTGTAAAAAGAGCAAAGTTTGTAGAAGATTGTAAAAAATTGATCGCTACTGGATTTGATGGAATTGATCTAGATTGGGAATACCCAGGACCTTTTGAAGGAATGAATTTTCTTGGAACTCAGGCAGATTTTGCAAATTTCGAAACATTATTGCAAGAAATACGTACAGCTATTGGGCCAGATAAGTTGATCACATCGGCTATGTCTGCAGATCCAAGAAAATTAGAAGGATTTAACTGGGCAAATGTTGTAAAGAATATGGATTACTTTAATATGATGACCTATGACTTCAATGGAGGATGGTCTAATATTGCAGGACATAATGCACCAGTATACCCATATACAGGAGCAGAAGTACCTTTCTTTAACTGGCAATCTACATTACAAAAGCTAAACGAGTTAGGAGTACCTTCAAATAAAATATGTTTTGGAGCTCCATTTTATGGTAGAGGAGTAATTACTACGGGTAATGCCGATCTAAATGTTGCTACAGTAAAAAGGTCAGAAAATGTACAGCCAGATGGACCAATAGAAACAGCAGCTGATTATACAAACTGGCCAAAAGAAGTATATGATGGTACGCCTAATTACTTTTTTATAAAACAAAAAGCATTATCTGGTACTGGTGGATGGACTAGAAAATGGGATGATGAAGCAAAGGTTCCTTATTTAGTAAACGGAAAATACTTCTTAAGCTATGATGATGAAGAATCTATTGGTATCAAAGCCCAGTTTATAAAAGATAATAATCTTGCAGGTACTATTGTATGGACTGTATATGGAGATTTAGAAATAAGTGGTTCTGCTACTTCATTTGGACCTAAATTAAAAAGGTGGTCTAATGTAAAATCTCCTTTAGTAAACAAAATGAATGAAGTATTTGCAAATGGAGTAGTAGTAAATCCTGCTCCTACAGTAAATATTACATCTCCTGCAAATAATGCTAATTTTGCTCCTGGTGCAACCATTGCGATCACAGCAAATGCATCAGATTCAAATGGTACCGTAACCAAAGTAGAATTTTTTAACGGAGCAACAAAATTAGGAGAAGATACAACTGCTCCTTATGAGTACTCATGGGTAAATGTTGTAGCGGGTAACTATTCTATTACAGCAAAAGCAACAGATAATGAAGGTGCTACAAAAACATCTTCAGCAGTTGCTATTTCTGTAGGTAGTACACCAAATGAACCACCTACAGTAAGTATAACATCTCCTACAAATAATGATTCTTTTACAGCAGGAACATCTATAGCTATAGCTGCAACAGCAGCAGATAGTGATGGTACTGTTTCTAAAGTAGAATTTTTTAATGGAACAACAAAACTAGGAGAAGATACTACTAGTCCTTATTCTTATAGTATAGCTAGCGCGGTGGTAGGTACTTATACCTTAACAGCTGTGGCAACAGATGATAAAGCAGCGACTACGACTTCTGCTGTGGTAACAGTGAATGTTACTACTGATGGTGGTGGAGGTAGTTGTAGTGCTTTTCCAACATGGTCTGCTTCAGAAATATATACTGGAGGTATGGATGTAAAATATAACAATGTACACTACCAAGCTAGATGGTGGACACAAGGACAGAATCCTGAAAACAGCTCTGTTTGGAAAAAGATAGGACCTTGTGGAGGAGGTGGATCTAATAATGTAGCTCCAACAGTGAGCATTACATCTCCTGCTAATAATGCATCTTTTGTAGAAGGAACTTCTATTTCTGTTACTGCAGATGCTTCTGATTCTGATGGTACTGTTGCTAAAGTAGAATTTTATAATGGTGCTACTCTGTTAGGAGAAGATACTACTAGTCCTTATTCTTATACAATTGCAAATGCAATAGTTGGAAATTATACACTTACTGCAAAGGCTACAGATAATCAAGGTGCTAATACAACCTCTTCAGCAGTGTCAGTTTCAGTTACACCAACTGGTGGTGGAGGTGGAAATTGTGATGGTGTAGCACAATATGTAGCAGGTACTTCTTATGGACAAAATGATGAGGTACAAAATGATGGAGCAAAATATTCTTGTGATGTTCCAGGATGGTGCTCATCTGCAGCAGCTTGGGCGTATGCGCCTGGTACTGGGGCTCACTGGCAAAATGCATGGACAAAAACTGGTGACTGTACTGGTGGCGGAGGATCAGGGACTTCTCCTGTGGTAAATATTACCTCTCCTCTTAACGGCGCTACATATCCTGTAGGTAGTTCTGTAATTGTTTCAGCAGATGCAACAGATGATGGTAGTGTAACTAAGGTTGAGTTCTTTAATGGAGCTACTAAATTAGGAGAAGATACTACAAGTCCATATTCTTATACAATAGCAAATGCGCAAACAGGAAGCTATTCTTTGACAGCAGTAGCTACTGATAATGAGAATAATCAAACAACATCTGATGCGATTACTATTAGAAGTCAAGCTCCAGGAGGAGGAAATAATAACCTTCCTGGTAAGATTCTTGTAGGATACTGGCATAATTTTGATAATTCATCAACTACTCCAAGATTGAGTGAAGTGTCTAGAGAGTGGGATGTAGTTTGTGTTGCTTTTGCAGAACCAGTAAGAGGTAGTGCTTCTGATATGCAATTTAGCCCATATAGCATCTATGCAGGAAATACTCAAGCATTTATAAATGATGTAGCTACTTTACAGAGTAGAGGACAGAAAGTATTGATTTCTATAGGAGGAGCAAATGCTAGAGTTGAGCTTACTAATGCAGCAGAGAAAAACGAGTTTATTAGTTCTATGACTAATATCATTAATACTTATGGGTTTGATGGACTGGATATTGATTTAGAAGGAAGTTCTCTTTCTTTAAACCCAGGTGATACTGATTTTAGAAGTCCAACGACCCCAAAGATCATCAATCTTATAGATGCTACAAAAGCGATCAGATCTAGTATAGGAGCAAACCGTTTCATTTTGAGTATGGCTCCAGAGACAGCTTATGTACAAGGTGCTTATGGAAATTACTCTGGGATATTCGGAGCATATTTACCTGTTGTGCATGCATTGCGTAATGAGATGAATTATATACATGTACAGCACTATAATACTGGATCTATGTTTGGTAGAGACGGACAGGTATATCAACCAGCAACGGCTGATTTTCATGTAGCAATGGCAGAAATGTTGATTACAGGATTCCCTATTGCTCAAACAGGACTTACATTCCCAGGGCTTAGAGCTGATCAAGTAGCAATTGGTTTACCATCTACTACACAGGCAGCAGGAAGTGGTTATACTTCTGAAGCAGTAGTGCAACAAGCATTAGATTATTTGATCAAAGGGGTGTCTTATCCTGGTAGATCATACACTACTAGTGCAACATATCCTACTTTTAGAGGATTGATGACATGGTCAATCAATTGGGATTTAGTAAATAATTCTGCATTCTCTACAAGTCATAGTGCTTACTTAAAAGGAGTTGCTAGTAGAAATGCTACAGCTAGTCAGAATGTAGGTAAAGTATTCCCTAACCCTCTGTCTGGTAATGTAATTAATGTAGCATTAGATAATAGTGCTATTTCTAAGTCTGGAGGAGCTAATTATTTCAGATTCCAAGTATTTAATACTAGTGGAATAGAAGTTTTTAATTTCCAAAATGATAACCTAAGATCAGGGCAAGAGACTATGAGTTTTGATATAGGTGATTTAGAAGCAGGAATGTATTTTTATACAATTTCAGTAGCTAAAAATAAAACGACTGGTAAAATAATTAGAAAATAATAGACTTTAAATTTTAAGACTATAATTGATTGAATAGGGTTCGGATATTCCGAGCCCTATTTTTTTAATAATAAGTCGATTGCTATATATTATAATTTATATATATTACAGATATGTTATGTATAATTATAAATATTATGAAAAAATGAAATTCTTTGTTTTACTGTTTTTTTTGACTTTTAATATCACACTTGCCCAAAGTTCAAAAACTAAAAATATTCCTTCTGATGGAGAATATAAGTATGATATTGCGTTTGCAGAGTGGGGAGGGAAATCAATGGGTGAAAAAGTGATTGTGATAATTAAAGAAGGAGTTGTAAGAGTGCTTTATGATGGTGATGGAGAAATGATATTGAAAAAAAAGGGCGAAATCATAGATGAAGGAAAAATTTTAAGACATAAATCAGGAGTTTGGATAATAGGAACCAACAAAAAGGATATTAATATTGAAGAGGTAGGAGGATGTTCTGATGGGCCAAGAGTTATTGACTTTGAAAAAAAGAAGTTCTGGATGTGCTAATTAATAAATGAGATACCAACAATGATACTTATTGTTTCTAAATTAGATATTTGAACGTTTGTAATAAGTAGTATATATGACATGAAGGAGTTGAGATAAAACATTTAAACAAACCCATTATGAAGGGATTTTAATAATTCAACTCCTATCAATGCCTCAACATTTCTATTTAGTCGATTACATAGGACTATTCTTACATATTTCATTTATATTTTTATTTTCCATAAAATTTACTTAATTATTTTATGTATTGTTTTGCTTACAAAGAGATATGAATTGTAGTTTAGATATTGTTTAGAGAATAGATGTTTTAAGATGAAATGTAGTGATAAAGAAACCAATCACACTATGATTTTTTGTAGGTTTTTAAAATTGAGTATTGTGCCTTTTCGTTAGCAATGATTATAATTTTTTATAATTTGATTTCTTTGGCAAAAGAATGTAGCTATTATTAGTATAAAAAAGCCTGATCAAATTGATCAGGCTTTTTTATACTATAGATATGATTTTTTATTCTTTGGAACCGTTTTTCATATTTTCTTTTATAAGCCCGTAGAATTCATCAAATTTTGGATCGATAATAATTCTAGTAGCAGTTTCTATACTTTGAGAACCATATTCACTTTTTCCTAGAACTTCCATTCTTTTTGGATCTACTTTATGATCAATTTGAAGTGCTCTCACTACTGCAGAAGCTTGTTTTGAACTAAGGTCCCAATTGTCTTTGATACTTTTGTCCTTAAAACTTATAGCATTACTATTTCCTTCTACTATGATTTTAAGATCAGGTTTTGAGTTTAAAGCCGAAGCAATTTTTCCTAAAACACCTTTTGCCTTAGCATCAATAACAGCACTATCATCATTACCAAATAAAGTGGCATTGGCTAACGTGATTAATACAGCTCCATTTTTTAAAGCAATATTAGCTTCACCACCAAGAGCATTTTTAAAAACAGTTAATGTTGCCAGCTTGATAGAATCGCTTTTTCCAATAGCATCATTCACGACTTTTATTTGCTTGTCTTTTTCCTGAAGACTCTTTAGAGAGGTTTCTAGGTTTTTGGCTTTTTGATTTGATAACTGGGTAAAACTACTCATGTTATTTAAAAGAGAAGCATTTGTCTCTTTAAGGTCTTTCACTTGAGCTTCCATAGTTTTTACTTCTGTCAAAGTAGCTTTCTCTTTTTTACGAGAATCATTTAATGATGACTTAGTAGTATTTAGCTCTTTTCGTAATTTATCTATTTCTTCTAGAAGATCCTTTTTTTTCTGTGCATGAATAGATAGAGTAGACATAAACAATACACAAACAAGTAAAATTATTTTTTTCATTGATTTTTAATATGATTTGTTGCAATTGCTAAAGTAAAACATTTTTATAAATAACATAGTAACCAGATGTTACGACTTTTGTAATAATTGTTTTGCGTTTTCTATACTTGAATTAATTTGTTCTTTGAGTTTCGTAACTTTTACTTCTTCTTCTTTAAGTAGTTTCATTTGAGAAGATAGTTTTTCTGGGTCTGTTTTAGAACTTTCTTCCTCATGAGGAAATTGATCACTAAAATCACTCATCCATGTCATCATAAAGTCATACGCATCTTTTACATCTTTTTGAGCTTTGGCATACGATTGCCCTTGGGCAGTAGTATCTATTTTTGATTCTAAATCTTTAATCAAGCTACTCATTTCTCCCATTTTTGGCATTACTTCGTCATGTACATCAATTACTTTTTGCATGAGTACATCAAACTCTTGTTCTTCTTTTGATAACTGGTTGCATGATACACATATAAGAAGTGCTAATAAAGCTGAGTATAAGAAAGATAATTTCATAATTATGATTTTTTTAAATGTTATTAATGTTTTTTGTTTGTAATTGTTTTGAATAATAAAATGGATCATTCTATTTCTGTAGAAAAAAACGAACCAAAGATATTATTTTTCCTTTTTTTGAGGAAGTTTAGCTTCTTTGTATTGTTGTTCTATTCTATTCATTATACGCAGTTGTATAATAATATGGAATAAACTAAATAAGATGGCTAAAATCAATATGTATAGTATTATGTCAATCAAGGTGTACGTTTTTTTTATTTCTTAAATATTCTATACTTACTATAAAAAGAAGACTGATACCAAATAAGGGGAATAGAATTGCAAGAATTCCTATAATACATATGATACCATATCCTATCTTAAAAGTTGAAGGTACTTTAGGAATTCCCCATGATCCTTTTCGTTTTCTTTGAATATATGATATGAGTGCAGATATACTCATAACAGTTAAGGCTATGGCAGTAAAAAGCATTAACCACCAATTCCATAGACCAAACTCTCCTTGAT
This sequence comes from Aquimarina aquimarini, assembly GCF_900299535.1. Classification (GTDB taxonomy): domain Bacteria; phylum Bacteroidota; class Bacteroidia; order Flavobacteriales; family Flavobacteriaceae; genus Aquimarina; species Aquimarina aquimarini. Next base: position 77,371 of record NZ_OMKE01000058.1, read on the forward strand.
GAAAAGCCATCACCCACATACGCCCTCGCATTAATATACCTACATCATCCCATTGGTTTGCTAAAATTTGTTTACCAGAGTATTGATCAAAATGAATCTTTTTTTGGGTATTCAAATCAGCAGGGTTACTATTAGAGATACTATAGACTCCTTTGGGGCCTTTAGGGAATTGAATAGTTACTGTACCTGGCAGATCAAGTGATATTGCTTGATCAGCAATTTGATCAAGAGTCACCATTTTTCCTGTTGTTTGAGATTGTATATGGTGAGCATTCCAGCTAGAAGGATATCCAGTATTAGTTATTTTTTGAACTTCCTTGAAGTTTTTACCAAACACATCAGTCCAAGGAAAACCCCCTGCTAGAATAAGGATTAATAAACCAGAAGTCCAAAATCCTGTTATTGCATGAATATCTCTAAAAAATATTCTTCTACCTTGATTTATTCGTGGTATAAAATACCCTTTTATCTTCCAATCTCGCACAGGCCACCATACGTATAGACCTGTAATGATCAAAACCACCATCCAACTTGCAATAAGTTCTATGATTTTGGTTCCAAATTTACCAGTCAATAGTTCTCCATGTAATTTTCTAATCAGGTACATATCTGTTTGGTTACTAATGATCTCTCCCGAGATTTTACCTGAATATGGATTTATGTATAAACTACGTTTCCCACTAAATCGGCCTGATACAAATTCTGTTGCCTGATTTGTAGCGGTAGATAAGATCATAGCATTGGGTTTTTTGCTAGCATTCTTGTTTGCAATTTCCCATTGCTGTTGAAGAGAAATAGGTTTTTCCTGTATAGCAACTTCTTTTATATGTCGTTGTCTAGGAGCTTCATAATCAGTTTTAAATAAATATACAGCTCCAGTTATAGATAATACAGCTATAAACGGAAGTGATATCAATCCAGCTATAAAATGCCATTTCCAAAGCCATTGATTTAGTTTTTTGTTTTTTTTCATTTTTTTAAGTAAAAATAACCCCTACAGGCATATTGTATCAGGCCAAAATAGTCCTGTAGGGGCTGGTTACTAGAAATTATATCGTACTCCTAAATGAAAAGCTCTAGGGTTACCGATGGTATAACTATTTTCTCCTCTGAATCGATTGAAAGAGGCTCTGGTAGCATACAATTCATCAAAAATATTAAGTGCATGACCCCATACCTCAAAGCCTTTGTATTGTACAGATGCTCTTAGGTTAAAAATAGAATGACCACTATAAGTTTCTGTACTAAAAGTACCGTCTTCATTATCGATTTGATTTTCAAAACTGGTGTTGTATTCACCTATTAATTCTTGCTCTGCAGTTATACTAAACCCAAAAGTGTTTTCAAAATTCTTTTGATATGTTATTAAAGAAGTACCCATAAGATTCGGAGCTGTTTTTCTATCCGTATCAGAGTAGTCTATTCCTCGGTCAAAAAAGTCGACATATCGGTGTTGTGCATAACTACCATTATGAGTAAGGGATAATTCTTTTATTGGTTTCCAGGTAATACCATATTCAACACCATATGACCTTGTTTTACCTGCATTAGTACTAAAAAAGTTATCGTTTTCATCCCTCATTGTTACCAATGTATTTTGCCCATCTAGAAGATATACTGCTAAATCAAATTTTAACTTAGAAGGAATACTAAAATATCCTCCGATTTCATAATTATGATAACGGCTAGGAGTAATGCCTCGTAATTCATTTCGATTACGATATAAAGTAGAAACTTGAGGAGGCGTAAACCCTTGTGAATAATTTGTGTATACTCCTGTTTTAGAATTAAAATTATAATTGATTCCTAGTTTTGGAGTCAGGTTATTAAAATTATCAACAGCATCTTCTGCTCCAGAATTTTCTATTTGATTATCATAATCGTATTCAAATCCATCATAGCGTAGTGCTGCGGTTATTTTTAAGGCATCTATTGGTGATATCTCATACTGGAAAAAACTTGCATAATTAAGGATGTCAGCCTCATAATTAAGAATAAAGTCTCCCGAATTAATAGTGTAGTCAAGATTTTTTCTTGTTTCAGGGTCAACAATAACTCTTGTAGTCTCTGAGACATAGTCCTGAGGAGAATAATCTGCTGTTGCTCCAATAATTAAAGAGGAGTTTGCAAAATTAAAATCTAATTTATGTTGAATTAACCCTACAAAACTAGTGAATCGATTAGAGTTTACTTCTCCTGATCCAAGCCCTGTTAATTGACCTTGATTTCTGAATTGTCTAATTCTATATGAAGGAATTTGATCCATTCGGTTATTTCTTACCAAAAAGTTGAATGAGGTTTTATTGTTGTCATTCCAGAATTTATCGAGAGTAGTCCTTGCTCTAAATGAGATTGCTTCTCTCTCTGTAAAGGTTTGATCACTTTCATAATTTCCTTCGTTATAATTTCTTTCACTTAAAGAACCAGACATATCAGAGCGAAAATCAATTATATCAAAAACAGTAGTCCATTTTGTTGAGGTATTGATATCATATACAGTTTTGAAGGTAACGGCTAATTTTTCATAATCACTATGACCAATAGGTCCTTCTTTTCTCTTGACAAAATGACTACCAAGATAGAATCCGAATTTTTCACTTGTTTGGTCAGAAACTTCAAGCTCATATCGGGATAATCCTAGATCATTTGTTTGAAAAGCAAGGCTACCACTTAAATTTTCTGTAGGATTTTTTGTGATAAAATTAAAGCTTCCTCCTATAGCTTCACTACCATAAATACTAGAGGCAGGTCCTTTTAGAACTTCAATACGACCAAAAGACACATTATTCATTTCTAATAATGCATTGTGGTTGAATACAGAGGTAGGTCTAATTTGTAATCCATCTTCTAGAAACAAGAATAATGCTTTTGTAGAAATAGGAGAACGTACCGCCATAAAATGTTGCTCATTGCTAGCTGCTCTAGAGGTTGGCATAAATACTCCAGGAACTTGATTTACTAATTGATCAATACCAAAAGCTTTGGTTTCTGCAATTGCTTGTTTGTTTATTGATGAAATAGATCCTGGTACTTCAGAACGTTTTTGGATTTCTCTATTAGCCGAAGTAACTAGAACTTCTTCTAATAATACATTGTCAGATGTAAGTCTAATGGTATTGAAATCACTGGTTAAACGTATTTTTTTGGTAATATATCCCAAAAAACTAATGGTTATTTCTGTCGAGTTTTGAAGAGAGATGGTAAAGAGTCCATCGGTATCACTCATGACCCCGTTCTCAATGTTGTTTGATTCGATAATAGTTGCTCCAGATAATGGGTTATTAGAGGTGTCAACTATTTTTCCTTTGTAGGATTGTTGTGCGTAGCTATATGTTCCTAGACAAAGGACAATAGCAAAAATTAATATGTTTTTCATTTTGTGTAATCTATAAGCGTTTCTATTACAGGTGAATAGATGTGCTTTTACTTTTTAAACCTATTTTTGTTTTTTATATTGTATCCTGTAAATCAGTAGTTAAGGTTTTTTTTAACCTTTATCTGTATTTATTAGATACTTTGTAATAATGGTAAAGCAGTTTTTAATATATAACCGATATTTTCCTATATATTCTATTTAGGATATGGAAATTAAAACCAAGCTAGCATTGGTATTATTTCAGAATTTTTTGATAATAACTGCGATTACAATTATTGCATATAAAAGTGAATTGTATTTTATTATGCGATTTATAATCCTCATTTTAATTCTAATAATAAACTATAACCAAATTCATGATTTTGGTTGTAGCTTTATGAAATAGAGTATGGTAGTATACAATCAAAAAACATCATGCTATTTAATAAATGCAAGGTTGTTTTTTTACAATATTCAACTTTTGAATCGATTATCATAAGCGATTCAAAAAAATAATAGAATAATTATGAGAGGTGATGTTGAGGAGGGTGGTCAATGTCTTTTGAAACATTTTTTATATGGAAACATTGTAATTTCCAGTTTTGAACAGGTTCTGTAGTTAGCGAATTTGTGTTTTCAATTCCTATTGTATTTTCTTGAAAAAATAAAGGTAAAAAAGCTTCTGTTATTAATGTAGTATCTGTGTTTTCTGATGATGATTGTGTTTTTGCATTTAGTTGATTCATCAGGTAACATTTACCATTACAATTAAGACGTGGACGCTCTTTGTTGACACAATATTTTTCTACAATAGTATCAATATTAAGCTGGTAATAGAGAACAGTACTGATTTCTATAGCGGGTCGTATAGCAAAAGAAATAAATAATAGTATGGAGAATAGAATTCTCATCAATACGGTTTAAATTTCGTGCAAAAATACAAAATTGGATTCTTCTTTTGCTCTAGAAAGTAATAAAGGTAATGTTAAAAATAAAAAATACTGATTATTAAAGTTTTATATGAGTTTTGTAGATTCTACTTAATCCATTTTGATATGAGTGCATCATTTTTAAAAGATGTTTTAGCTCAAGTGATTTACTCCTTTTGGTAATAATCTCGTTTCTTTTGCTGGTAAAGTAGAGTATTTGTGTTTTTGAGTCATAAAATGGACAATAATCCATCTTATCTGAGTTTATTTTTGCAGAGAGATTTTTGGCCTTAGACCAAGTTCCTTCTGTAGAACGATAAGAGATATATAAATCACCACTGCCTATGCCATCTTTACGTTTATAGGCTCCAAAAAGTAAAAATGACTCGTCTGGAGCAATATATGAATTGTATTCATACCCTTCAGAATTAATAGCTTCACTTAGAGAGACAGGATTTGTATACGTATTATTTTGCCATGTGCTTACAAAGATATCATCTTTTCCTTTTGAAGCAGTAGCTGTACTGGTAAAGTATAAATTTCCGTTTGTGGCTACAGAAGGATAAAACTCATCTCCTTTTGTATTGATTGGGTTTCCTATATTGATAGGAGCAGACCATTTAGCAGTAATATCAGATCTTTTAATATACCAAATATCGTAGTCTTTTGCTTTTGTATCTGTATTTTCTAAAGGTCTGTTGGATACAAAAAATAATTTAAGCCCATCAGGAGAGAACATTGCTTCTAGATCGTCAAACTGACCAGAAAAAGGTGCAATCTCTGGTGATGACCAATTGCTATCCTTTTTTGTGATTTTTATAATGGTAGATAGTTCACCAGCGTATCCTTGAACTGTAAAGTAGATTTCATCATGTGTAGAAGAGATTGTATAATCTCTAACTGAAGGGAATTGTGAGAGAATCTCTGGAAAAACTGGAGAAATTGCGGTAGTGGTTTGGCTTGTAACACAATATGTAATTACAATAAAAAGAAGTGTAGTAATTTTTTTCATTCACTTAATAAATATAAGGATTGGGTATGTGTTTAAACAAAACGACAAGCGAAATATAAGGATTAATACAAGCTAAGACTATTAAGGTTTTTATAAAATAATCGATTTACACACTAAGTGAGATTTTAATGCTCCGAAATTAAAAGTTCGTTTCAAATGAATACTTTGTGAGCTTACCCCGAGGTAATTTATTTTGCTGTATCTTGATTTTTGGTAGTAAATAGGGGTAACGATACTTTGTATTTTACAACAAGTAATCGAATAATAATAATAAGAGTTGCAGTAGAGATATAGATTATATCCTGATCTAGATGAAGGTGATATAAAATCATATAACAAATCCCTCCGGTTATAGATGCGGTTGCATAAATTTCTTTTCTGAATATTACTGGGATTTCATTACATAAAATATCTCTTACAACTCCTCCAAAACAACCTGTTGTTGCTCCAAGAGCTACCGATATTATAGGAGCAAGATTAGTTTTGATCCCTGCTTCTACACCAATAATAGTAAATATACCTAATCCGATGGTATCAAATAAAAAAAGAGATTTTTTAAGATAATCGATTTTATTTCTAAAAACAATTGCAAGTATTGTAATTCCACCTATGAGATACATGTTTGTGGTATTTTGCATCCATGATACAGGGGTATTACCTATTAGTATATCTCTAATTGTACCTCCTCCAATCGAGGTAACAAAGGCAATTATAAAAATCCCAAAAAGGTCAAACTTTCTGTTCATAGCACTTAATGCTCCTGATATTGCAAAAGCGGCTGTACCCAAAATGTCTAAAGTGTCAAAAATTATCATTTTGTTCTTATCCTTAATCTGGTGTAAATGTAATAGTATTGTAGCAATACTGATACTTTCTTTTGTTTAATTCTGATAATTATGCTTTATAGGCTTATAATAATTCTTAATAACTTTACTGTAAGGTTTGTGCGCAAATTGCTACTTTTACATTATAAAAAACGAAACGGATATGTCTAATACAATAGAAAGAATCAAGTGCCTTATTATAGGTTCAGGACCAGCAGGATATACTGCGGCAATATATGCATCGAGAGCAGATCTTAAACCTGTTATGTATACTGGTATGGAACCAGGAGGGCAATTGACTACCACAACAGAGGTAGATAATTTTCCTGGATATCCAGAAGGGATAGATGGACCTACAATGATGGTACAATTGCAACAACAAGCAGAACGTTTTGGTACAGAAGTACGTATTGGGATGGTGACAGCTGTTGATTTTAATAAAACGGCTGGAGGAATTCATAAAGTTACTGTAGATAATACAACAGAAATTGAAGCAGAAACTGTTATTATTTCTACAGGAGCTACTGCAAAATATCTTGGCTTACCTAGTGAGCAAAAGTTAAGAGGTGGTGGTGTTTCAGCATGTGCCGTTTGTGATGGGTTTTTCTATAAAGGACAAGATGTAGCAATTGTTGGAGCAGGAGATACTGCTGCAGAAGAGGCTACCTATCTAGCGAATATATGTAAGAATGTTACTATGTTGGTACGTAAAGATCATATGAGAGCTTCTAAAGCAATGCAACATCGAGTAAATAATACATCTAATATAAAAGTGATGTATAACACCGAGGTTGATGAGGTTCTTGGAGAGCAAGTGGTAGAAGGATTACGAATGGTAAATAATCAAACAGGTAGTAAAGAAGAAATAGAGATTACAGGTTTATTTATTGCAATTGGCCATAAACCAAATACAGATATTTTTAAAGGGCAATTGGATATGGACGATACTGGTTATCTGATAACAGAAGGAAAATCTACTAAAACAAATATACCAGGTGTGTTTGCTTCTGGAGATGTTCAAGATAAAGAATATAGGCAAGCTGTTACAGCTGCAGGTACAGGATGTATGGCTGCACTAGATGCAGAGCGATATCTGGCTACGATAGAAACAAATGAAGAAGTTTCTGCTTAAAGTCGATATAACCGATATAATTTAGAAATAAAAAAGCTATCAAAAATGAACTCATTTTTGATAGCTTTTTTTTGTAATAAAGTTAGATTAAACATATTTCACAAAACTTCTATTGGGTGAAAAAGAGCATTTTTATAGCGAATTGAAAAAAGTTTAAACCGCTTTTATATGTTTATTTGGTATAATATATCTTAAAGGAACTTATTTTTAAACTTGTTGGGAACATAGTCTGCGTTTTTCTTATATAATGTAGCCTCATTGGCAAACGTATCTATGGTAACTTTTGGTTCTCCAAGAAGATATATTTCTGTCTTATCTTTGGCTGTAATCTGTATATTTTCATTGGTTAAAACATAGCAATCACTAGACCCTTCTGCAATTAAAGTGGTGCTATTTGCATTTAATTTCTCGCCATAAAAATCAGTATCATTATCTGCTCTTACCAATAAAGATTTCACTTCTCCTTCTAGTATTGCATTTCCTTTTTGGTAGAGGTCAATAGTAAGACTGTCGGTATTAATGATACCTTTTAACTCAGAGTTTTCATTAATTTGATAATTCACTTGTTGGGCTGATACATGTAGTTCAGCAAGAGCTTTTTTGTTGGTAATACATTTTATTTGTGAAACTTCTGTAGTTAGAAATACCTCGGCGTGATCATTTACTTCTATCTCTAATTTTTTGGTTTGAATTGGAGATAGTGATTTTATCGATGCTTTGTCATGTAAAGTGATTTTTTTTAATTCTGTAGTATAGAAAATATCAAGAAGTAATGCTTTTGCACGTTTAATATCTTTTTCTGTTGTAATAGTTAAGATACTATCGATTACTTCTACTTTTATGATTTCCTGCAGGTTACTATCGGCTTCAATTCTGACTTGATTGTCACTATTTTCATCTAGAGTAACTTCAAAACCTTCATAGATTTCTATGCTATGAAAGCTTTCAATATCTAATAATTCTGTGCTTACAATTTTGTTACCTTTAATTTTTGCTTTTTGCCCATATGTGTTCCCTAATGCGAATACTACACATAGTAATAATATTGATGTTCTCATATTTGTGTAAAAATTATACTAGTATAAACTAAAAATTTTATGTTTAAGTATAGTGGTTGTATATAGAGAAGCGGTTTAATTTTTTTGATTCTCATCAAAGTTGAATAAAAAGGTTTAAATCACTTCAGAACTTGTCTACAAATATAAATAGACTTATATTATAAATAAGAATTACATTTAAAGTTAATAGAATGGATGCCGATTATAAAGGAACCATTTGTAAGAGAGATAAATACCGTATTTTTTAAAACCTAAAACCAACCTATAATTTTGAAACCTATTCATACCATAGATGATGTTATTGATACACTGGATCATATTATAACAGAATCAAAAACAACTAATAATCCATTAGGTTATTTTGCAGCATTGTATAAAAAGGTAACTGTTGAGGTTAAAATGGGGATAGAAAATGATTTTTTTGATGATGGCCCAAGAATGGAAATGCTTGATGTTGTTTTTGCAAGTAGGTATTTGGATGCTTATGATGGGTATAAGAATAATAAGGAGATTACCTTGTCTTGGAAAAAAGCATTTGATTTATCAAAGGAGTATTGGCCAATTGTTTTACAGCATTTATTAATTGGGATCAATGCTCATATTAGTCTTGATCTGGGAATTGCTGCAGCTCAAGTTTCTAAAGGCGATACTATCGAAGAACTAAAAGGAGATTTTGATAAAATCAATGAGATATTATCATCATTGGTTACAGATGTAGAAGATGATTTGTCGCGAATTTGGCCAACTTTGAAAAAGATATTGAAATTTACCCGTAAAGTTGATGATTTTTTAATTGATTTTAGCATGGAGTTAGCTAGAGATGGAGCTTGGCGATTTGCAAAAGAAGTTGCTAGCACATCGCAAGATAAAATTGATATTCTTATAGAAAATAGAGATGTAAAAGTAGCTAAGAATGCTGATATTATAACCAACCCAGGAAGTATTGCAAAGATGATTTTGATGATTGTAAGACTTGGAGAAAAAGGAACTGTAGCTGATAAAATTAATACTTTGACTCGATAAAGTATATAAAAGATAACTGCCTGAATAATGATAGTTTATCATTTGATCAGGCAGTTTTTGGTTGATTAGATTGATTAGTCTTTAATTCCTTCTTACATTCCCTCCAGAGTTATCTACTTCTGATACTTTTTCTGGGTTACCGTAATAGACTACATTTCCTCCGCTAGTTGCCTTTCCTGTAAAATCGTTTTTTGCATAAATTCTGATAGAAGCACCACTGGTCGCTTTTGCTTCTGATACAAGACTTAGTAATTCCTCTGCTCGAATATTTGCTCCACTAGTAGCACTAGAGTTATGGTTATTTACTTTTCCTGAAAGATCCATAAAAGCACCACTGGTTACAGAGGTAGTTATGGTTTCGGCTTTTACCCGTAGATTAATATCTGCTCCACTAGTTGCACTAAGGTCAAGATCTTTTTGTACAACAGCTTTATCAGAAGATATACTTGCTCCGCTATTGGCATATATCTTATTTATTTTTGCATAAGATACATATACATTTTTTTCATCGGCAGAGAAGATATTTTTATCAGAGGTTACATACAATGTATTGTCTTTTACATATACCTCTATAATATCATGCAGGTTTTTATTTGCTTCTACAATAACTTTTTTATCTGAACTATTTACTAAGATAACATCTAAACCTCTACTTGCTTTAACAGCATCAAATTTTTGATTGATTGTTCTTTCTTTTTTCATAACATCTCCTTTGCCTTTGACCCCATTAAAAGAGACATTACAAGAACAACATGCTATTGATAAGAAAAGGGTTGTGATAATTTTGGCTAGTGTAGTCATAGGTATTAGTTTTTTAATTATTTAACTGTTCGTTTTTTTGATTACCCTGTGATGTGCAGGTTTGATTAATTATCGGTTTTTATTTCTATTCCGTTCTCGTCGATTTTTACTTTTACAGGTTCGTTATTAAGCTCTACTCCATTTTCATTGATTTTTAGTTTAAAATCCTCGTCATCAGAATTGATATTTATTTTTATTTCATCTTCGTCGTCATCGTCATTATCATCTGAATCACTGTATTCCCAATCATCTTCAATTTCAGGACAGGTATCACATTCAAGCTTTCCATCAATAAGTTGTATGTATTTTTCTTCATTACCATCTACCGTAATATAGTCATCATATTTCCAAGAGTTATTGTATGCTGATGTATTATCATCTGCAAATAATGTAATCCCTTCTGGTAATGTAAGTGTTACTTTTACTTCTTGATCTCTAAATTTATTGGCATATTCTGTAATAGCATATCCGTCTAATAAAAGAGTATTACCATTTACTATATATCCATACTTAAGATCTTCTGCTCTTTTTGAGGCTTCTTCATAGGATCTTCCTTCTGCTCTTTTTTCTATGATGATTCCTACTGTTGAATCCTTTTTTGAAGCTTTTAAGTATAATTCGATATCCTTAATAACTATTACTTTATTACCTTGAGGATCTCTTTTTATATTGTAATTATTTCTATGGCTTAAATGTTTTGCATATCTGTTGTTTCCTTCCATTTTGATAGTAAGTGTATCGTTACTAGTAAAAGGAAGCATTTTTTGTTCAGAAATAACTTCTGCATCATAAGCTTCTAGAGTAGCTTGTCTGATCCCAAGAATACCTAACCCGATTAGTGACAATATCCAAACTCCTAACAAACCTATTTTTATAGGGGTTCCTACCGATTTTAAGTTTTTTATCAGCATTTTTAATCCAACAATAAGTAGAAAGAAAAATGGGATTCCTACAGCAAAGAATGATAAAAGAGAGATCAACCATAGAGGAACATCAGGGTGACTACCTACTTCAAAATATTCTATCCAAGGGGTATCCATAAATCCAAATGTACCTATGGTAAATAGACCAATGAATAAACCGATTAACGTAAATCCAGCAGTTATGATAAAAAGTACTCCAACCAGTTTTACAAATACTTTTAGTACTACTAATAGTACATCTCCTAATGCTTCAAAAAAAGTAGTTGAGCTATTTTTTACTTTACTACTATATTTTTGATAGTCTACATTTTTTACAGTGTCTGCAACACCATCAAAGCCTTCTTTTATCTTTTTTTCTATATTACTTATATTGACAGCTTCTCCTTTCATTGCCAAAAAATCTGCTGTAGTTTTAGCTTCTGGAGCAAAAATCCAAAATGCGATATAGATAAGTATAAATGCACCACTAGAAAATACGGTAAACAAGATCCATGCTAATCGAATCCATATGGGATCAATTCCAAGATAATGACCTAATCCTGAGCTTACACCTCCAACATAAGAATTTGTAGTATCTCTAAATAATTGTTTAGATATTTTTGTTTTTTGAAGAGGTTCTTTTGGTTCATCCTCAAAGATTTCATCATCTAATTGATAGTCTTCTGGTTGTCCCATTACGGCAATAACCTCTTCTACCTCTTTGTTTCCGATAACCTGTCGTTCGTCTTTAATTTTTTCACTAAACAATTCTGCTATTCTAGCTTCAATATCTGATATGATCTCATCTCTACCTTGAGAGTCGGTAAATGAGCGTTTTATAGCACCGAGATAATGTTGCAGCTTTAGATAAGCGTTTTCATCTATATGAAAAAATATGCCTGCTAAATTTATATTGACTGTCTTGTTCATGTTACTTCTTTTTTTGTTTGGTTACCAGATTTACAGCGTGCTGTAATTCATTCCAGGTGGTGTTTAATTCTTTTAGAAACAATTTTCCTGTTTCTGTAAGGCCATAGTACTTACGCGGTGGTCCAGATGTAGATTCTTCCCATCGATAACTCAATAACCCTGCATTTTTAAGCCTAGTTAATAAGGGGTATATAGTGCCTTCTACCACAAGCATCTTTGCATCTTTAAGGGTTTCTAAAATTTCAGCTACGTACGCATCATCGTCCTTAAGTATAGAAAGTATGCAATATTCCAGAACACCTTTGCGCATTTGCGCTTTTGTGTTTTCGATCTTCATAAAACTAATTTTTAATTGTTAAACTGTTCATTTTTTGATTGATGATTATTAAAAAAAAGTAGATCAAAGTATACTAGTACACCAATATTAAATTTAGATGTTGAACTAGTTGATTAGGCTAGATCGTATACTATTTCTCTATTCTTTTTTAGAAAGGTTCACTATTTTATAAACCGAATTGATAATGGGTATTTATAATCTTCTCCTTTATTTGCTTTTAATGCTGCGCTAATAGTAAAAATTATTTCAAGAAAAAAACCAATTAATGCTATTATCCCAATAAAAGAAGCGCCAATGAGTGTTCTAAATCCTCCTGCTTCAGAAAAATTAATGGATATATCATTAAAGTGAAATAAATTAGAAATAGTTGCATCTCCAAATACATTGAAAATAAAAAAAGGAAATGAAAATATACCTAGTATTACAGTATATAATAAGATACTTAACTGAAAGTTAATAGCTTCTTTACCGTGAGTATCTATAAAACTTGATTTTTCTTTATTGGTAACCCATAATAATATTGGTACAATATAATTTCCAAAAGGGAAAAAATACTTGGAGAATGTACCAAGATGCATAAAGGTTGCAATATTTTTGTGATTTTTGATTGACATTTTATAAAGTATATAATAGTTGCTTATGCAAATATATGGTTAAAAAAAGGTATTATGCAAAACATAGTACCTAAATTTAACAAAAATTTAAGATATTGAATAACTTTTGCTAACTATTTCTTTTGCTTATATTGTAATTCTTAAAAAAAATGAATTCATGAATATTACTCCCAGAAAACTTAATACATTCTTATTAGTAAAATTACCTTCTGCATGGTTATGCGGTGTACGTGTAAAAAAAATTGATGAAACGACTTGTAGTGTTAGTGTAAAACATAGGTGGATAAATCAGAATCCATTTAACTCTATGTTTTGGGCTGTTCAAGGAATGGCTGCAGAGCTTACAACTGGTGCATTGGTCACTGGGTATATACGTAATAGTGGAAAAAAAATTTCAATGCTTGTAGCTACTAATAATGCAACATTTACAAAGAAAGCTACAGGTAGAATTTCTTTTGTTTGTACAGATGGGCATTTGGTAAAAGATGCTATAGAAAAAGCAATTGAAACTGGAGAGGGACAAACAGTATGGATGAAATCTGTTGGAACCAATAAAGAGGGGATAGAAGTATCTGTTTTTAATTTTGAGTGGACAATCAAAGTAAAAACAAGCTGATTGTAAAATGGTATTGTATCTATATAATACCAATTAGATATAAAAATATAGTTGGTATAACTAGTTCTTTTACATTAAAGGAAATAAAGAGTTTCTAAATCGTTCAGAAAAATTTAATGAAGAAATAAAAGGTGTTCTTAAGTAAAAAACTGTAGCAAACTTTTATCATTTACGAAGTACAAGTGTAACATTTTGTGAAAAACATTTACCAATAAAGAAACGATTTATTAATCAATAAAAAGTAGTATTAAAAAATATGACAGCACACGAAATCGATTATGAGATCATAGGTGAAGAAATGCAGTATGTAGAGATAGAACTAGACCCACAGGAAGGAGTAATTGCAGAGGCGGGAAGTTTTATGATGATGGATGATGGTATAAAGATGGATACCATATTTGGGGATGGTTCTTCAAAGGATACAGGTATTATGGGGAAGATTTTTGGAGCAGGTAAGCGATTGTTAACAGGAGAAAGTCTGTTTATGACAGCTTTTTATAATCAAGTAGGGGGTAAAAAGAAAGTAAGTTTTGCGTCACCGTATCCAGGTAAGATTATACCAGTAGATTTAACAGAATATGGAGGGAAATTTATTTGTCAGAAAGATGCATTCTTGTGTGCAGCCAAAGGGGTTTCTGTAGGAATAGAATTTTCTCGTAAATTGGGTAGAGGCTTGTTTGGAGGTGAAGGGTTTATTATGCAGAAACTAGAAGGTGATGGTATGGCTTTTGTACATGCTGGTGGAACTACTTGTAGAAAAGAGCTACAGCCTGGAGAAAAATTAAAGGTAGATACGGGTTGTATTATTGGTTTTTCTAAGGGAGTTCATTATGATATAGAATTTATAGGAGGTATTAAGAATACCATTTTTGGTGGTGAAGGATTATTTTTTGCCACATTGACTGGGCCAGGAGTTGTTTACATACAATCATTACCTTTCAGTAGACTTGCAAATAGAGTATTGGCATTAGCCCCCAGAGGAGGAGGTAAAAGTAAAGGAGAAGGTAGTATTTTAGGCGGTTTAGGAGATATTTTGGATGGCGATAATAGTTTTTAACAATGTTAAATAAGCGCTAAAAGACATTTTTTTTAGTTTTATTTACATATATTAGCTAGAACAACTTTAAAAACTATAAGATTATTCCTACAGCTATTTGTTTAAACCTAACATTTAAACCCCTATTAATTTATGGCTAGAGCAATGTTTGATTACACAAAAACTGTGCTTAAAAAAGTGAGTTTTGATGTTAATCTATTTACAAAGGAAGTTTTAAAAGCACTAAACAGACTACTTCCGCACGAGATTGAAGAATTAAAAATCTGGATTCAATCATTAACAGTAAAACAACCAGAATTACAATCTTGTCTAATCTATTTAAAATCATAATAAAAAAAAAGCGACTTTTTAGTCGCTTTTTACTTTTGATATAGGGCTTATGATTTGTACATTTTGAAAAGTAATAGCGCCTTTTACTACTCCAGCTATAGTAGTGTGTAAGGCATCAATGATCTGCATTTTGAGCTCACTTTTATTAAAGATTAAGCTAACTTCTCTTGCAGGTGAGGGTTCATTAAAATAATGAAGATTATCTTTTTCTGTATTTTTTATGTCTAATGTATGTAAGTACGGCAGGAGCGTCATTCCTAGTCCTTCATTGGCTAATTTTACAAGTGTTTCAAAACTACCACTTGCTAGTTGAAAATGATCTTCATCATAGCTCCTTTTGGTCTTACATAGATTGATAATACCATCTCTAAAGCAATGGCCATCTTCTAGAAGTAACATATCGTCAATATCAAGATCAGAAGTATTAATTTTTTTATTCTGATGTAACCTGTGTGAGCTAGGGATATATCCTACAAATGGCTCGTAATATAATACACGTTCTTTTATATTTTCATCTTCTAATGGGGTTGCTGCAATTGCGGCATCTAAGTGCCCATCTATTAGCCCTTCAATTATAGCTTCTGTATTTAGCTCTTCTATTTTTAATTTTACTTTAGGATATTTTTTTATAAAATTGTTTAAGAACATTGGTAGGATTGTAGGCATTACTGTAGGAATTACTCCAAGTTTAAATTCACCACCAATAAATCCTTTTTGTTGATCAACAATATCTTGTATACGTTCACTTTCGTTTACAATATTTCGTGCTTGAAGCACAAGTTTATTACCTACTTCTGTCAACTCAATAGGTTTTTTGCTACGATCAAAAATAAGAATATCTAATTCTTCTTCTAGCTTTTGAATTTGCATACTTAATGTAGGTTGCGTTACAAAAGTCTTTTCTGCTGCTTTGGTAAAATTTTTATGTTCTGCTACTGCTAAAACATATTTCAGTTGCGTTATGGTCATAGTTTATATTTTGGATAGCGTTTTTAAATGGTATTTATTTTTTTGTTAGATGTTGTGCATCAAGTTCTTTAAAAATATTTTTTAACTTATATTTTAATTGTTTTTCTTCAATATTTAAAATAATTGATTTTCCTTGAATCAAAGAAGTTTTCTTGTCATCATCAATAGTGTTGTTGGAGCTTGAGAAATCATATTTTACCCTTCCGCAGATACCAGTTTCAATATTTATTACATATAACCTATAGGTACCAGTAGGAGGTAGGTCTTGTCGAACTATTAAATAGTCATCAAAAAGCTTTACTGATTTTATTGATTCCCATCTTAATTTTTCAGGAGCTCCCGTTAGTGAGAAATCACTGATGAATACCCATTTATAAAAATCTTCTTTTTTTACAACTACTCCATGAGATGTATGAAATGTTTTATAAAGAGAATTACTATCAGAAACTTGTAAGCTATCTCCTGCCTTATTTCTATAATGGTTATGGGCATAATAAACTAGGAATCCTTTATTATCTTTTTTAGTAAATCTTTTAGGAGTATTATGCAATTGATTAAGGGTGTCACCTTTGATATCAATATAATAATTATAGGGGTATTCAAACTTATTATTTACCCAGTTAGTTTGAGGATCAATGATAAGATCAAAAAAGGAGTTATTATCTAGTTTATTATTAGAAAATGAACTTCTAATTATCCAATCTAGCGAAGGATCAGGAACATTCTTTTTTTCAGGAAGCAGTTGTTCTTTAATTGTTTCAAGAAAAAGTTGATTTTCGGTTTTATTAAGTTCAGAGGGGATCAGTATAGTTTTTTTGATTTCACAAAAACATCCGTCATTTGTGAGCTCATGCATTTCGTTTGTTTTTCCATTTATAATCTGAACATGCTTTCCTCCAAAACTGCTTCCTCCTTCATAAAAGGATTTTAGTGTATCAACGGCCTTATCATTGTTAAAATCACCTAAACTAATTTTACTATCTGATTGCCCAAAAACTTGACAAAAAATTAAGTAAAATATTAGAGTTAGTGTTTTTTGCATAGTATATAGTATATAGTACCATTTTTAATTTGATGTTATTTTTATAAGCAAACTCAAATTAGAAATGATATAACAAAAGTATAAAAGCTATTGATATTATTTATTAAATAATTGCTAAAAATTTATTTTATCTATTGCTTTCTTTTAAAAAAAAGAGGTTTAGTGTCCAAAATACTCTTTATTACGAGTATTTATATATACGATTAGAATACTTTATTTACTAAGTGAGATTTTAATGCTGCGAAGTTGATTTCAAAATTAGAAGTTCGTTTCAAACGAATACTTCCTGCCCCAATGTAATTATCAATAACCTATATATGAAGGGGGGAGAGTAAGTAACTTTTGTTTATAGATAGTACTGTAGAAGTTAAAAAGAGTATTTACTTATCAAATAATTTGTATTGTCCTTTTAGTCTTATGGTTATAGTAATATCTTCTTTGTTGTGGTTTCTAAAATACCAACCGTGTTTTCCTTCAAAAGGAGCAGTAAATGTTCCTGCCATATTGTTAGAATATGCTAGCGTATAGCTTTCATAAAACACATTTTCTGGAGGGTTTTCTTGTAGTACCTCTCCATGAAAGTCAATATAAACGATAGCGTCATTTGTAGTGCTCCATTCATACTTTACACTTCCGTATTTTAATGCTTTAAACTTGTATTCTATACCTTTTCCTGCAGGAACTGTTACTTGTATAGTATCGTTTTTCTCAGTGAATTGCTCTGATGGCGCAGGGTTGTCTGCTTCTATTGGTTTTGGAACACTTGCAGGAGACCCTAGTTTTTCTAATTTTAGTTTTTTAAAATTTAATAGAGAAACAGACTGTGTGTTGGTTTGTTCTATTTCTTCAGTATCATTTACATATAACTTACTAAAACCAAAAAGTTTTCCTGTACCTAGTGGGTCTATATTGTATTCTGCTGGTAATACTGCAGTGATAAGTACAATAAGGCCAATAAAAAATGCTATAAAAACTGATTTTATAAGTTGCTTTTTATCCATTGTGTTGGTAGTGCTTGTAGTCATAATTTAGTAGTATGTCAAAAAATATCCTGTTATTTGAAATCCAAATAATAGAAAGCCTGCAGCCATGAGAAGTATATTAGTAAGGTTAGAGAATTTGATATAACTGTTATATCTTCTCCAAATCCCTAAGAGTAAGAGAACAAGTCCTAATGCTAAAAATTGCCCTATTTCTACTCCTATATTAAAACCGATTAGGTTTATAAAAAGTCCTTCCTTGTCAAATTTAAATTCTTGTAATTTGGTAGCTAATCCAAAACCGTGAAATAATCCAAAAATAAGCACAGCTATTTTGGTATTTGGTTGTTTACCAAAAAATTGCTTAAACCCTCCTAAGTTATCAAACCCTTTATATACAATTGATAACGCGATAATAGCATCTATTAAAAAGGCATTTATATTAATATCTGCCATTACACCAAGTAGTAGTGTGATACTATGACCTATTGTGAAAAAGCTTACATATAAGATTATTTCTTTAGTTCGATACAAAAAGAAAATAACCCCTACCAGAAAAAGTAAATGATCGTATCCTGTGATCATATGTTTTGCACCAATATATAGAAAGGAGCCAAAAGCGATTCCTTTATTACCTAATAAGAAAGATTGCGTTTTATCATCTACCCCATGCGCATTTGCTGTTATTGAAATGAGTATAAGGAATAGAAAAATAAAAAATCTGGTAGAGTTTTTAAACATTGTTTTACTATAAATTAATGAGCGTGCCCGTGTTCTTTTATTTGTTGGATACTATCTAATCTTCTTTTTTCGGCTTCATCAATTTCTGTAGTTTTTTTAATATCGGATGCTGCTTCTTGAGTAGTTTCTGATTTAGTTGAATCTGTTTTTTCTTGTTTATTTTCAGCGCAAGCTCCTAGAATTGCTAGTGCAAAACTAGCTATAATTATTGTTTTTTTAATCGTCATGTTTGTGTTTTTTTAATGATTTAATTTATTGAATTTTCAATTAAAATATACTTTTTAGTTACCTCTTAAAAACAGAAGTAACTCATTTTTATTATATATAATTAAGGGTGAGGGGGTAGCATATTACTCTTTAAGAAACGGGAGAGGTTAACCAAGGTTTAATCATAGTAATCCTCTAGCTTTAATTTCAAGGTACTTGTTGATTGTATTAATAGTTAGGTTTTCTGGAGTAGTTAACACCGTTTGTATACCATGTTTTTGTAATTCTTTTACCATTAGTTTTTTGTCATAAGCAAATTGCTGAGCTATTGTTTGATCGTATATAGTTTGCATGTCGTCTGCTTTTTGCTCAATAAGGTGATCAAGTTCTGTGTTTTGAAAGAAGACAACAACTAATAGGTGTTTTTTTGCCAATGCTTGTAAATAAGGAAGTTGCCTTTTTAGTGATGAAATATGCTCAAAATTAGTATATAACATTAATAAACTTCTATGATTTATTTGCCGTTTGATATGCGCATATAGCAACCCAAAGTCGGCATCCAAAAATTGTGTTTTTACATTATATAAGGTTTCAGATATAGAATTTATATATGTTTTTTTTCCACTTGATGGTAAAAAATCTTTTACTGTATTAGAAAAAGAAAGCATTCCTACTTTGTCATGTTTTTTTAGTGCTATATTAGAAAATGCCAAGGTGCTATTCACGGCATAGTCCAAAAGACTCAAGCCATCAAAAGGCATTTTCATAACTCTACTGGCATCTATTACAGAATATATTGGTTGTGATTTCTCATCCTGAAACTGATTAATCATTAGGTTACCGTGTTTTGCTGTTGCTTTCCAGTTGATGGTTCGAACATCATCACCAATAACATATTCCTTAATTTGTTCAAACTCCATAGTATGACCAATACGTCTTATTTTTTTTAGGCCTATTTGGGTTAGTTTATTATCTATAGCCAAAAAATCATACTTTTTCATTTGTATAAAAGAAGGGTAAACTTTTACCATTGCTTCGCTATCAAAGCTATAACGTCTTTTTGCAAGTTGTATCCTTGTCATAGTGTAGACGTATAAGTTTCCAAAAACATATTCTCCTCGTTTTACTGGGCGTAAGGAGTATTCAAAATCCAACACTGATTTGGGAGTAATACTTCCTTTCTTTAGGAAATCACGTTTTTGGAATTGTATAGGGATTTCATCTATAATTTCTACATGAGTCGTAAAGCGGTATTTATTTTTGATTCGTATAGGTACTGCATTAAAGTCACTATTAGAGAATTTATCAGGTAGAATTCTGGTAGCATCAATTCCATGTTTTGTAGTATACAAAGTAACAATATCAAATAAAAAAATGATAATAAGTCCCCATACGAGTAACCATGCGATAGGGTATAGGGGTTTGAGCCAGTATGATATCAAAAATAGTACTGATATAAGTGTGAGTATATAAAATACTCTAGGGCTTAGGTATAGCGACTTTATAAACTTGATCACAACTAGCGTGGTATTTCTACAGATTGCAAGATCATCTCTATCACATTTTCTGTAGTCATTCCTTCCATTTCACGTTCTGGTGATAAGATAAGACGATGACGAAGCACTGGAAATAATGATTTTTTGATATCCTCTGGTGTTACAAAATCCCTTCCGTTTATTGCTGCAAATGCTTTTGAGGCGTTCATAACTGCGATTGATGCTCTAGGAGAACCTCCTAAATACAAATGAGGATGTGTTCTTGTTTTGGTTACGATTTCTGCAATGTATGTTAGTATTTTTTCTTCGATGATGACTTCCTGAGTTTTTGCTTTAAACTCTACTAATTTTTCTGGAGTCAATACAGTACCAATCATTTCTAATGGTTTGGTAGTTTTTCTCTCATGATGTGTTTTCAAAATATTGATTTCATCATCAAGAGTAGGGTAGTCTACTTTAATTTTAAAGAGGAAACGATCCAATTGTGCTTCTGGTAATGCATATGTTCCTTCTTGTTCTACTGGATTTTGAGTGGCTAATACCATAAAAGGAGGTTCCATAGGATATCTAATTCCATCAATGGTAACTTGTCTTTCTTCCATCACTTCAAACAAAGCGGCTTGAGTTTTGGCAGGAGCTCTATTGATCTCATCAATGAGTACCATATTAGAGAAAATAGGTCCTTTTTTGAATTCAAAATCACTGGTTTTCATATTCAATATAGAAGTACCTAATACATCACTTGGCATGAGGTCTGGTGTAAATTGAATACGATTAAAATCAGTTTTTAGTGTTTTTGCAAATAATTTTGCAGTGACTGTTTTTGCAATTCCAGGCACTCCTTCAATCAACACATGTCCATTGGATAAAAGAGATACAATCAATAATTCTATAAAATCATGTTGTCCAATAATTACTTTTGCTAATTCTGCTTTTAGTTTTTCGACAGATTGCTGTAATTCACTAAGGTCAATTCTGTTTTCAAAACCAAGACTTTGCTCTGATGATTCAATCTCTGGAGCTTGTTCTGGATTTGTATTATTTGTAAATTCTTCGTTTTCCATGTGTAATTCGTTTATATGCTATATTTTTTTCTATGATTGCTGTTTGAATTGAGTAATCAACTCATATAGACGTACTAGTTCTTCTTTTTCAATCTTTGGTTTTTTATCGAGTTCATCAAAGTATTTGAATAGTACTTTGGTATCTTCAATACTATTATTACTTCTTGCAGCAATATCGGTTATTGTTTTCTGGCTTAATGTGTCTGTTGGGATTCTAAGTACATCACGCACATAATCTAGAAATAAGAGGTTTTGTTTTCTTACAATTTCTTTATGTTTTCCTTTTTCAAAATACATACCACTTATTGTTCTGGTAAAAGAAAGGGTTTGATTTTTTAATGGTACTATAATTGGGATACTTCTTTGCTTTCTTTTTCCTTCAAAAATTACAAAAAGGACAACACCAATAAGAAGAAAATAATAAGCCCACTTTAGGTATCTGTTGTTGATAAGAAAAAAAAGAGGAGATGTATAAAATGTTTTTCCTGACTTATAATAATTATCCCAAAAAATATGTTGGGTTGGATGTATATATGCCAAAAGATTTTGAGTGTATAGATGGTTTTTTTCTTTCAGTATAAAATAATTTCCAAAAGCTTCGGGAAAAGTATGTAGTAAGATTACTCCATCACCAAAGGACTGTTTAATATAATTAACTTGAGGGTCACTTATTTTTAATGTATCGTTGTATAATTGAGAGACTCCTAGCACAGTAGTATTTGCAGAGTCTAATTTACTAAAATAGGAGTTGTATATATCACGGTCATATAAAAATGGAGTGTCATTTTTGAGGTTTTTATTTGTTAATTCAACCAGTGGTTTGCTAGAAATTTTATCAAGAGATAATAGATTATCGGTTTCTATATTGAGCGTATCTAGTAATCTATTTTCTATTGTTTTTGCAGAAATAAACAATGTATTCCCATTTTCTACCCATTTTAAGATTGTATTTAATTCATTTTTATCAAAATGTATAGAGCCATTAATAAAACAATATGTTCCTGATATAGTATCGTTGTCTGTAAGAAATTCATATGGAGGTTGATTGATATCTTTAAGTTCCTGACCTGCTAAAGATTCTTTTATAAGATTGTAAGAAGCAAAAGTTCCTAAAGGGATTTTATCGGTTTTAGCATAGCTAGGATACCAATTAATAGGGTCAGGCTCACTAGCTTCATAGTAAGTAAGAAAGCCAATGATAGCAATAATAATAATGATAAATATTTTAGAACTTTTTGAGATCAAATTAATGTTGAATATGATTGGTTATTGCTATAAATTCTTTTTCTGCTTTTTGATATGATTTTTCGTTCACTTCAAAACTTCCGTACCAAATAAAATCGTATAGTTTAGTAATAGATTTGAATTGGTTACGTACTGTATCATCTGTTAATTCTTTAATATAATCTGTATTAGTTTTTTGGGCTTCCCATTGAATCAATTCTACATCAGATAATTTTTTTAATACAAATAAATAATAATACCGAATTGCCAGTCTATAATTTTTTTGTTGTAGGGCTTGATGAATTAATTGCTGTATGTCTTTATTGTGAATAATATCTTCATCCTCTGTAAGCGATATTTGAGGAGCTGTTGGCTTTTCTAGCAGCATATCTCTTGGATTTACCCTCATAAATAACCACCCTAATAAAAATAAGACTCCTATAACTAATGTATACATTAGTATATGTAATAAGATGGTCCAAAACTCGCTAGTAGCTACTGCTGTTCCAAAAAATGATTTTAGGATTTTTTTAAAATACTGGTTTATCCAACTTTTGAATTGAGTCCACCAATTATCAGGTTCTTGATATTCTGTATAATTAAAATCTTCCTGAGATCTAAACTCTTCTATTTTTTGATCATCAAAATCCAGTGCTTTTTGATCAGAGTTGAGATCATATACAGGTTGCTGTATATTGGTAAGAATACTATCCTGAGTATTGGCAGACATCAGGATAGGTATATATAATAATACGTAGTATAGAATTTTCAATTTATTCTGATTTACCTAAAGAATCTATTTGTTCTAATGCTCCAGTAGCATGTTTTCTTTCATTTAGATTATAATAAATAAAAGCAGTAGCTACTGAGGTTATGATATATAATAAATATTTTGCTGCCGATGATAAAGTGTTTAATAGTATAAATACCCAATCAATAGATGATGATGCATCATTCATTGATGTTTCAGAAGCGAGTGCTAATCCTTTCATAAAAGAATAAACTATCGCTGGGATCGAAAATACAGCACTTATTACAGCAATTAAAATACCAAGAACCAAAAGAGTGGCAAAAGTGATCCACCATTCATTTTTGATTAATAAAAAACTATCATTGATAGCATCAGAAATACTCGTTTTACGAAATACCAAAATAGAAAAAACCAAGCTCATAGGTACATAAAGGTAGATTCCTGGAATAAAACATAATAAAAACCCTACCCCTGTAATCAAACCAGAAAGAAACCCTAAACCGATGATTTTTCCAAAATCTTGTTTTACTCCTTGTGTTACTGTATTTATATCTACTACTCCTTTGTTATCAATATAAGTCTTTATAAAATGTAAGACAGTACCACATAACAATCCATAAAAAATAAGTAGTGTAGTAAACATTGCAAAAAGAGCAATAGCAAACATTCCCATATTGGTAACCTCATTATTACTTAACCTTACTGGGTCTAGAAAAGAAGTAGAGATATGTGTGTAAAATGCAGATGCCAGTATAAGTAATACAAATGGAATACCAGAGGTCTTCATTAATACAGATAACAAAATTTTACCGTTGTTTCTCAAAAAAGCAAAGGTATCTGTCAGGATATCTCCTAATTCTCTTTTTTTCTTGAATTCTATGTAGTTGTTATTCATTTTTCAATTTGTTATACAATTGTTTAGGGTAAATTACGTAATAAAATAAAATCAATGCCAGCGATCCTGATATAATTATAACAGCAAGCCAGTCTGGCATTTCTGTATGTCTGGTTACAAAGCCTTCTAAAAAACCCGCTATTACAAAAAAGGGAATTGTACTAATGACAATTTTTAATCCTGCTTTTATTCCTCTTACAAAAGAGGTAAGTCGAGTATATGTTTTGGGAAACAAAATAGAGTTACCTACTACTAGCCCTGCGCATCCTGCAATGATGATAACCGAAATTTCTATAGTACCATGAATCCATATCGTACGAGCACTATCCCATAACAACCCTTTTTCATAAAAAAAATACTGAAAAGACCCTAGCATTATAAAATTACGCATCAACATATATATGGTTCCAATACCAAATAATACTCCTAGAATAAAGCAATTAAGAGCAACGCGTATGTTGTTTATAGTAATTCCTAAAAACATTTTGGTTTCTTCCATTTTTTTGTAAACAGCCATAGGATCATCATTGGCAATGTTTTCTAAAGTCATATTTACATAGGCATCTCCTAATATAGATCTAGCAAAAGCACCATCGGTGGCAGAAGAATATGCACCAATGATTGTAAATAATGTAGCAATCAAAAATGCAATTAATAGTTCTTTTTGGTATGCATAAAATTCTAATGGGAATTCTTTGACCCAAAAGGAGTATAATCGATTTTTTTTCTCTTTTTTTGTCTTATAAATCTTTTGATGTGCATTAGATGCTAGGCCATTTAGATAGCTAAGTGTTTGGCTATTGGGATAAAATGTTTGAGCATAACTAAGATGATCAGTTATTTCGATATATAAATTAGAAAGCTCATCTGGTGTTATTTGAGTATTATTTACCAGAACACTTTCAAATTTTAGCCATTTATCTTTATTTTGCTTTACAAAAGCCGCCTCACGCATGTATCGAAGATTATAGAGGATCAAAGAAACATAATAATGGATAATTTTCAAATAGAAACAGCTCAAAATGTTAGTATACAACAAAACGTTGCAGGAATAGGAGAACGTATTCTAGCATATCTTATTGATCTTTTGGTGATCATAGTTTATTTTATCATCATCATTTTTCTAAAAGGAATGTTGAGTGATAATAGAGGTGATCAATGGGCTTTTTGGATGACAATGGGGCTACCTCCGTTTTTATACTTTTTGATGTGGGAGACATTTTGGGACGGAAAAACACCTGGTAAAGCTACTATGAAAATAAAAGTTGCCAGATTAGACGGGTCAAGACCTGCTTTTTCAAATTATTTAATAAGATGGTTACTTCACTTATTAGATGTTACTCTTGCATTTGGTGGGGTTGCTGTGGTTACTATTTTATTAAACGGAAGAGGGCAACGCTTAGGGGATATGGCGGCAGGAACTACAGTGATTAGCGAACGACAACGAGTACAGTTTCATCAAACCATTTTGGTAGATATTCCAGAAGACTATGTTGCTGTATATCCGCAGGTAACTGTTTTTAATGACCAAGAAATGCGTAAGATAAAGGCGATCTATACAGATGCAAAACGGCATGCGGATCATACTATAATTCTCGAACTTTCTAAAAAAGTAAGCACTTTGATGGATGTAACTCCACAAGAAAAACCTTTGCTGTTTGTAGGTAAAGTAATTGCAGATTATAACTATTATACGCAGAAGTTGTGATGTTAAGAACAATAGGTTGAAGATATCTTTTACTATAAAAGGGGTAACATTTTTTTATTAGCATTGATATAATGATATAAATCATAAAAAGCTATATCATGAAAAAAAAGGATTTCAAAAAATTACAATTGACAAAAAAGACCATATCACAGGTAAGAGGAGGTTTGTCTCACCCAATGGGTGAGTATAAAGAACGTGTAAAATGGTATGTAGGAACAAGAAATACATGTCAATGTGAAACTATTGCCTCACCATGTTAAATTCTATAAGCGAACTTAGGTTCGCTTATTTTTATCATTACCTAATCACTTCTGCTTTTATAAAAATATTTTCTTTTGGCCATTCACTACTATCAGTAGGTACATTAGATATTTTATCAGCGATCTTCATTCCTTTTACTACTTTTCCAAAAATGGTATGTTCTCCATCAAGATGAGGTGCTCCTTCTTTGGCAATTACAATAAAAAACTCATAGGGGGTAGATCTATTTGATGGGTTATCTACCCATTGCTTAGATAGAGCAACGGCGCCCCTAACATGTTTTAAACCTTTTACAGGTTCTTGGGGGATTGTGTATTTTCCAATTTCAAAACGTTTTACAGCCATCTCCTGACGGTCACTATTACCTCCTTGTATTACAAACCCCTTAGCAACTCTATAAAAAAAAGTTTCGTCAAAATATTTTTCCTTTACCAGATAAATAAAATTGGCTCTATGTATGGGAGTTTCTTTATAGAGTTGTATATGAATATCACCATATCTAGTAGTCACTTTTACCAAGGTTTCTGGATTTTTTTGGCCATATGCAGTCATAAACTCAATAAGGTTTTCATTTGTGAGTTTAAAAGGCGCTTTGTCTATTTCTTTTTGCAGAGAGGTGTTTATGTCTATAGTTGTCGATATAGAATCACTTTTTTGTGTTTTGATAGTAGTAACAGAAACAGTGTCTTTATTTATTTCAGGACTCTGTTTATTTTTTTTAGAATGTGTATCTTCACAATTAGAGAAAATGATGCTAAATAAACAAAAACATAAAATTGATTTGGTAAATGACATTTGAAACATTTAAAAATTTGATTCCAAAAATAAAGAAAATGTCAGTACCGGGAGAGGCCTCCCATTTTATCATGACTCCTGAGGCTCGATCACGAGAATTAAAGAGTTTAAAAATAGAGGAGAATACTGCCCGTAATGCTGCCGTAATGATGCTTTTTTATCCAAAGGATGTAGTAACTCATCTGGTATTAATTTTAAGACCAGAATATGAGGGTGTACATTCTGGGCAGATTGCTTTGCCAGGAGGTAAGGCAGAAACTTTTGATCAAAATTATACAGCAACAGCATTGAGAGAAACTCAAGAAGAGGTAGGAGTGCATACAGATACAGTTACAGTAATAAAATCGATGACAAAAGTATATATCCCGCCTTCTAATTTTTGGGTACATCCTTTTTTGGGATTTACAGATAACAGACCTGATTTTGTAGCTCAAAAGGAAGAAGTAGCAAAAGTGATAGAAGTACCATTGACAGAATTATTAGATGAAGGCAATGTAACTTCTCAAAAATTAACAACTTCTTACGCGAAAAATATAGAGGTACCTTCCTTTGAATTAAATGGTTATGTGGTGTGGGGAGCAACTGCAATGATGTTAAGTGAGCTTAAAATGCTTTTAAAGACATCAATAGCGTTATGATTTTGTATATTTGGCATTCTTAATAAAAAAGAGTTTTCAAGTATATGGGACTGTTTAAAAGAAATCCATTTGGACATGTATTATTTCTGAAAAAATGGCTCATCCGTATTATGGGAGGGTTAACGCATAGGCGTTATAGAGGTTTTAATGAACTACAGATAGAAGGAAGTGAAGTTTTTAGAAATCTTCCAGATAATAATGTGTTGTTTGTTTCTAATCATCAAACATATTTTGCAGATGTAGTAGCAATGTTTCATGTATTTAACGCAAGTTTAAGTGGCCGTACGGATTCTATAAAAAATGTAGGATATCTATGGCAACCTAAACTTAACTTGTATTATGTTGCGGCAAAAGAAACAATGAGAGCAGGGTTACTAGCAAGAATTTTGGCTTATGCTGGAGCAATAACTGTTGAGCGTACTTGGAGGTCTAAGGGAAAAGAGATCAATCGTCAGGTAAAGATGAGTGATATCACCAATATTTCTAGAGCCTTAGAAGATGGGTGGGTAATTACTTTTCCGCAAGGGACTACAAAACCTTTTAAACCTATCAGAAAAGGAACTGCACATATTATTAGAAAATATAAGCCTATAGTTATTCCAATAGTCATAGATGGATTTAGAAGATCTTTTGATAAAAAAGGAATTAGAATCAAAAAAAGAGGAATTCTACAATCAATGGTAATCAAAGAACCTTTGAAGATTGATTATGAAAATGATTCTATAGATGATATAGTAAGTCAACTAGAATATGCTATAGAGCAACACCCATCTTTTCTTAAAGTAATTCCACAAAAAGAACTAGAAGCAGAAGAAGAATTGAATAAGAAAAGACAGTGGGAGTACTAGATGTACTATGTTTATTACCTACATTTAAAAATACCAGACTTATTTTATTCTAACCACAGTTTAAAGTCTTTTACACGTTCTCTTGCTACAATAATTTCTTGGTCATTGAAATGATGTAATTTTATTTGTAGTCTTGAATTTGTGTATGAAACAATATCTTTTATCGCATTGATATTTATATAAAACTTTCTACTAGTTCTGAAAAACTGTTGAGGGTTTAGTTCATCTTCTAAGGATTCTAAGGTGGTGTCAATCAAATAATTTCTATTATCAGTTGTATGTAGATATGTCCCTTTATTTTCAGAATAAAAACATTCTATATCCTGAACTGTAAATATTTTTAGATGTTGTCCAACCTTGGCAGTAAATCGCTTTTTATAAACTCGATCAATTGGGTTTATTAATAGCTTTTTGATATCATCAAAATCTACTTGCAACTGTTGTTTTTTGGGGAGCTGCTCTTTATACTTTTGTACTGCAGTTTCTAACTCCTCATCATCTATAGGTTTTAATAGATAGTCGATACTATTTAGCTTAAAAGCTTTAAGAGCATATTCGTCATAAGCTGTGGTAAAGATGATAGCACTTTTGATAGTTATTATATCAAAAATTTCAAAAGACAAGCCATCACTCAGCTGTATATCTAGAAAAATAAGATCAGGATGCTCATTATTACTAAACCATTCTATAGATTCTTTTACAGAATGTAGCATTGTATGCACTTGCATATCAAGTTCGCTGAGCATTCTGCTTAAGCGTCTAGCAGCAGGTTTTTCATCTTCAATAATTATAACATTCATTTGTTTGGTATAGGTTAAGGTTTGTTTTTATGTTCAAATAACAGGTTTTTTTAAATTATTCCCACAATTGTTTTTGATCATCTTTTTCTTCATCCATGTACTCTCTGATTTTCCGTTCTTCCCAGTCTTCATTAAACATAGGGTTAATTCTATAGGCTTTCATTGCATGAAAAGCAATTCCGATTCCCCATCCAAAAGCAGCCCATAGAAACCAAGTATGACTCCATTGGTTTTGGTAGTAGTTTATTCCTGCAAGAAAACTTATTACAAGAATATATGAGAGGAGGTTGTTATAGAATTTCTTTAATATTTCCACACGGGTTTTAGCTTTTTCGTATCTTTTTTGTTCGTCTAAATCTTTCATAATTTCTTTTTATTAGTTTATGTTGATTATTACTATGTTATGTTGGTTTCAATATGGCTTAGGAAATTGTTTTATTTCTAAAAATCATCCTTATCCATTAATTCTTTAATCTTGCGTTCTTCCCATTCTTTACTAAAAACAGTTTTTGAAAAGAAAGCGTTTTTTCTAAAAGTTCGTATTCCATGAATTGCTAAACCGATTCCCCATAATACTGGTGTAATAAATAAATTCCAGTCTAACCATTCTGTAAAATTCTGATTGGTAGTGAATCTACCTGAACCTACATTGGTATTCATATTTACCACAAAGATTACTATATTGATAATA
This sequence comes from Aquimarina aquimarini, assembly GCF_900299535.1. GTDB lineage: Bacteria > Bacteroidota > Bacteroidia > Flavobacteriales > Flavobacteriaceae > Aquimarina > Aquimarina aquimarini. The sequence goes on from NZ_OMKE01000058.1 coordinate 107,401, forward strand.
ATGTAAACAATAAGGTGGTTGTAAAACCCTTTTTCATCCTCTACACGTTTTTTTGCTTTATTATAGCGATTTTGTTCTGTTTTGTGATCATCCATCATTAGTCATGTTTAGAATTGTTCATATATTTTTGAATTTTCTTTTTCTCCCAATCTTTACCAAGTATGTGAAAATTAAATGCATCAGAGGCATGAAAGATGAGTCCAATTCCCCACCCAATCATTGGAAATAAAAACCATGGTAGGTCAAATCCTGTTGTCTTGTAATTAATAAATACAAGAAATGGTATAACAATACAGTATGAGAGTAGACTACCGTAGAAATCTTTTATCTTTTTTACCTGGTCTTTTGCTCTTTTATATTTTAGTTTTTTTATAGTTTCTATATCTTGAGAAATTGTCATATCAATTGCTTTTACTTGTTTTGTTAATATTGGTAACGCTGCAATAAAAGTGTTTTCTGTCTTGTATACAGAGAATTTTCTTTTTGTCAATAATGCGTAGCGCTGTTGTATATTACCTAATCCAACTCCACTACTTTGTTTTATTACTTCTTTGGGTTGTAGGTTGTTCTCTACCATAAGAAACCCATCTTTTTCGTAAATTTTTATGTGTAGAGGCATTTCTGGCATTACAATATTATGTTTTACTGTGTTTTCTAGTAAAATTTGTAATGACAGAGGTACTACTTTGGCCTCTGGGTTAACCACTTGTTTTGGCGCATCAAATACAATACTATCTTCAAATCGTAATTGTAGTAGCATCATGTAGGTTCTGGCAAACTTTAATTCTTCATCTACAGTAATCAGTTCTTTATCCTTTTGCTCCAACACATAGCGATACACTTTTGATAAAGAAGTAGTAAATTTTTGTGCCATTCTTGGGTTTTCTTCTATCAAAGAAGTAAGAACATTTAGGCTGTTGAATAAAAAATGAGGGTCTAATTGGTTTTTTAGTGCTGCAAATTTTGCAGACGCTGTTCCTGCTATTATTTTTTGTTCTGTAACCTTTTTCTCCTGTAAAGCTTTATAAAAATATACGGTGTGAAGAAAAAGAGAAACAATGATAGTGAGTAGTAACGGGAACAGATATTCTTTTATTGATTGATCTGCTATAAACTGTTCACTAGTTTGATTTTTGAATATAATAACAGTAAGTGTAAAATTACATAGTATATACCCAATCATTGTTAAGATAATAGACCCTCCTGCACCTATAAGAACTCTTTGTAAACCACGATTTTTCCATTCGAATTTATGATTGATGATATCGAAATATAAAAAATTGAGATAGGCCAAAAAGAAACAGTATGTGTATGAGATCATCCACCATTTTATAGTAAGAATTTCTTCAAAATTAAACCCATTTGATACTAAGGTAATTAGTGCAATTACGATAGAAATTATCAAGGATATAGAAACTGTTTTTTTTAAAATCTTCATTGTTCGTTATTTTATAAAACTATCTTCGGGGGTTGATTTTAGATATTTTTTATTCTTTTTTACAACTTTCCTGAATAGATGATAATTGTTCCTTACCCCATTGTGGGTAAAAAGGGATGTCGTGTGATTCGTTTTCAAAGTACAATATAGCTTTTTCTATTTCAGGGCAAAAGGTTTTAGGGTCTTTGCCAAAGAATTTTGCACTCCCCATTTTCCATTGCGCATGGTTTAAAGTGGCTCTAGGGTTTTTGGGGTCTAGCACTTTGGCTTTTTGATATAGTTGCTCAATTTTGGCAGATAAGGTCATCCCGTATACAGAAGGGTTATAGGATACATATGCAGTATTGAGCATTGCTTCCATAACTAATACTTCTGCATTGTTATTGGTCATTGTATTTACTTCATTTAGATATTCCTGTGCTTTTTTTAATCTGGACTCTATTGCTTCTGCTTCTTTTAAACCAAAGGTTGTAAAAATATGAACCTGAGCTGCATAATAGTATGGTAACCAGTTTTCTTTTTCAACCTTGGCAATGCGTTCAAAAAGATGGATTGCTTCATCAGGCTTTTTATCCTTCCATAGCTCAAAAGCTTTTGACATTCCTTTTTCATAGGATGACGGCGTTTGTGAATTGAGAATTGAAAGTGTGAAAAAGGCGATTAGAACTGCTAATGTTTTCATAGTTGTAGTTGTTTTTATAATTATAGTGTAAATGTCTATTGATTTCTGTTGATTATGAATTAAGAAGTACCCAAGTGTAATTTTATATGGATGAATTGTGAATTTTGTTTACAATCTTTTTTCGGATAAGATGTATTAGCTTATAAATTATCTAATTGGTTATCTTTTTTATCATCACTAATAGTCCAAAAGAATCCGATAATAAAAAAGCGATCAGCATTTGGGCGTATTGCTCGTCTATTGAAATTTCCTTGGGTATTAGGAGTATTCGAGTATTGATAATTAAACACATTATTAGATCCCAATACATTTGAAACTGATAGGTAAAGAATTTTTTGTTGGCTAATAAGATATGCCCAGTTTAGGTTGAGAGAATTATAGGTACGTGTTTTTTGATTCTGAAATATGGATTGATTGGGGTCATTGTAGGGTCGTCCTGAAGCAAAATTATAGGTTGTACCTATCATAGATTTCCAGTTCTCTATCCAATATTTGGTAACAAGAGATACATTGTGTTTTGCTGCAAAATTAGGTGTTGCTTTTTCTGGATAATTCTTATAATCTCTTTGAGTATCTAGATAAGAATAACTTGCCCAATATTCAAAGTTTTTTATAGAGCTGTTGTCTCTCCAGAAAACATCTAATCCTGCCGCATATCCGCTACCATTATTGTTATATAAACTAGTAAACTCTGGAGTGTTGGTATTGTATTTTATAAGTGCATCATATGATTTATAATAGGCTTCTGCTCTCAGAGTTCTTTTATTGTTTTGATATAAGTAATTAAATATATAATGAGAAGATTTTTCAGGCTCTAGTGTCGAGGTATATTTTAATATGTTTTGTTGTGGATTTTGATAGAAATCACCGTAGGCTAATGATATCTGAGATTTTGATGAGGTTTTATAAGCTAGAGAAGCTCTGGGAGAAATTTTGGAATATGATAATAAGCTATTATGAACCCCTCTGGCTCCTAATTGCATAGCAAATTTTTTACTTAAAAATATATTGCCCTCTGTAAAAATAGCAGTACTGGTGTTGTTAAAAGTACTTCTGAAAGTATCCAAATTAGGAATTGACGCCTTTTCTGAAAAAGTGGTGATGAATTGTTCTGCACCCATATTTAGTTTGAACCTATTACTAAAACGTTTTCTAAGTTTTAGTTTAAAATGAAAACTATTCTCATTGTTATCTATAGGAGTATTTACAATTTTAATATCATTATGATCATTTGCAAAGCTAGCACCAGTAGTTATAGTCCAATCATTACCCAGATCACCTTTGTAAGAAGTATTGAGGTATAGGTTTCTGTTTTTTAGAGCAAAATTGATTCCTTCTGGGGTATCGATGTCTTCTTGAATCAGATCAAAGTTTGTATAATTGATTCCTCCATATACCTTTAATAATCCGTTCTCAAATTTATGACGGTATACAGCCTCACCAGATAAAGATTCATAAGGCTTTATCCATTTCATACGTTGCGAAATAACTTCTTGATATGGTTTTAGATTAAGATAAAAAGCATTCACACTAAGCGAGCTTTTTTTCCAACGTTGAGTATTACCAATACCTAATCCTACATTGATAATAGAAATATCTGTTTTTTCCTGATTAGGCTCATCGATAGTATTTAATAATAGAACACTTGATAAGGCATTACCATATTCTGCAGAGTATCCTCCAGTAGAAAAGTTGGTTCCTTTAAAAAGAAAAGGCGAAAAACGACCTCGGGTAGGGACATTATTGGTAGTTGCATTAAAAGGTTGAAACACTTTGAGCCCGTCGATATATACATTTGCCTCACTAGCATCTCCACCACGTACAAAAAGTCTACCATCTTCTGCCACAGTAGAGGTGCCTGGTAATGTCTGGAAGGCACCTATGTAATCTCCTGCTGCACCAGCAGTAGTAACAATATCTATGGGAGTAAGTACAGCTGTTTTGCTGTTGTCTCCAGCAGAAAAAGTTCCTGCATTAAGAACAACACTACCAAGAGAGTTAACATCTTCTCGTAGTACAATTTTTAGATTTTGCATAGCAGCAACATCAGATACTAGTGTATATGTCTCAAAAGAGAGAAAAGAAATAAGTAATGTTTGTTCTCCTGTTTCTGTAGTAGTAAAAGAAAAAGATCCATTCTCTCCAGTAGACCCGCCATCATAAGTTTCGTTGAGGTATACATTGGCGCCAGGAATAGGAATTCCAGAAGAATCGGTTACATTTCCGCTAATTGTGGTTTGTGCATTCGTAGCTATAAAAAGAAATATAAAAGTAAAAGTAAGGAGTAATTTCATGAGTATATTGTTTTTTATTGACAGGTCAAAAATGTACTATGTACTGATAAAATAGAATTCAATTTTACCGAACTGTAGAATTTTAAGGACTAACTGTATTGTAGCTGTCTCATGATAATATGATGTTAAAGAAGATATCTCAAAAGGCTGGAAGTGCTGTGTTTGAGTAGTGGAATAATAAGGAGGTGACTATGTTGTTGGTCTTAATAATACCAGTTCTGATTTAAATTTACTCATAAGAAAAATGATGGATTTTTGACTTAGATGAAAAAGAAAATTCAAGCATAGCAGGGCTACGGTAGTGTTTTATTTTGAAATATTATACCATTTACACTTTGAATTTACTGTAAAAAGAAAATCAACTATTTTTTGTTTATGCAAAGAAGAAAAATTCAAGCATAGCCATTAGCTACGGTTAATTTTTATTTTGAAGCATAGGCGAAAAAGAGAATTTTATTGCGGTAAATTCAAAGTGTAAATGGTATTAGACAAAAAGGCGCGGTTTTATCGAGTAAATTTAAGTTGGAAATGGTATAAATACATTGTCAGATTAAGAAAAGCAAGGAAAGTTGTATGTAATCTACTGAAATTAAGAAAATAAAAACCCCACTTACAATTTGATGTAGATGGGGTTACTTATTTATTATCTGGTCAATTTGGGGCTAAACCCGCTCTATCGTATCTTTTTTATTTTTGAATGGCCGTACTATTAACCTGGCAGCTTTGTCATAGTTAATATAATTATATACCCAGTTAAAGAAGGTAACAAATCGATTTCTAAAACCTACTAGAAACCATAGATGAATAAACATCCATACGAACCAGGCAAAGAAACCTCCAAACTTAAACTTTCCAATGTCAACTACAGCTTTGTTACGTCCGATAGTGGCCATTGACCCTTTGTCAAAATAAGAAAAAGGAATCATTGATTTACCTCTGATATGTCGTTTTAGGTTTTTTGCCAGATGACCACCTTGTTGTATTGCCGGTTGAGCTACCATAGGATGTCCTTTTGGATAGTCTTTGGTTTGCATTACAGAAATGTCTCCAATAGCAAAAACAGTGTCATACCCATCTATTTGGTTAAACTCATTTACTTTATAACGATTGGCTCTTGGAATTAAAGATGCAGCTTTTATCCCTGTAACAGGAGCTCCTGTTACTCCAGCAGACCATATAAATGTAGCTGTTTTCAGCGATAAATCTGTAGTGGTAGTTACCAGATTATTTTCATAATTTTTTACTTGAGTATTTGTGTGAATATGTACTCCGAGTTTTTTTAAAAATTTAGTTGCTTTTTCTGATGCGTGCTCACTCATGGGGGGGAGTACTCTAGGAGCACCTTCTATCAAATGAATTTCCATGTCGTCAAAATCCATATCTGGATAATCTTTGGGCAGTACATTCAGTTTTAATTCAGCAATCCCACCCGCTAGCTCTACTCCAGTAGGACCAGCTCCTGCAAGGACAAATCGTAATAACTCTTTTCTTTTTTCAAGATCAGTAGTGATAACAGCTTGCTCAAGATTTTCTAGCATCAAACTACGTAAATTTAATGCTTGCGGTAGATTTTTCATACGCATCGCATTATTTTCTATGGTAGTATTGCCAAAAAAATTGGTTCGAGCTCCTGTAGCTATAACCAAATAATCATATGAGACACTCCCAATATTGGTGTGTACGAATTGAGTATCAGGGTCAATAGCGGTTACTTCTGCCATTCTAAAAAAAGTATTTTTACCTTTTTTTACAATTTTACGTAATGGATATGCTATAGAATCTGGCTCAAGAGAAGCAGTAGATACTTGATACAAAAGAGGTTGGAAAGTATGATAATTGTGCCTGTCTAATAATACCAGCTGAACATCTTCTTTAACCATTTTTCGAGCTAATGCAACTCCAGCAAAACCACCGCCTATGATAACCAATCTTGGCAAGTTAGTATAAGGTATATTCATAAGAAATATGTTGTTTTACAAAGATAAAACGATAAAGCAATATACCCTACAGATTCATTGTTTTTGTAACCAAAAAATGATACTTTTTATTTTTATTTGTAACAGATATACTTTTTTGACTACATATAAGATGTAACTAGCCAAAGTGAATAAAGAATTAGAACATAGTTTTGTAGCGAGTCTTGAGCAAAATCAGAATATTGTGCACAAGGTATGCCGTATTTATACCAGTGATAGCGATTCACATAATGATTTGTTTCAAGAAATAACGATACAGCTTTGGAAAGCATATCCTAAGTTTAGAGGAGACGCAAAATTTAGTACATGGATGTATAGAGTTGCATTAAATACAGCAATTACTTTATATAGAAAATCCAAGAGAACTATCAAAACGTCAGATCTTGATACTGTAAATTTTAAGATAAAATCAGAAGAATATGACAATGAGGTAGAAGAGCAATTGAAATTGATGTATGTTGCAGTAAAGCAGTTGAATGATATAGAGAAAGCTTTGGTCTTTTTATACCTTGAAGATAAGTCATACAGAGAGATATCTGAGACAATGGGAATTAGTGAGGTAAATGCTCGGGTAAAGATGAACAGAGTAAAAACAAAATTGAAAAAAATATTAAATCCGTAATATTAATGGATGAATTAGAATTATTAAAGAAAAACTGGAAGAAGCAAGAAGATGTGCTTCCTAAATTGACATATCAACAAATATATCAAATGATATTAAAAAAATCTTCTTCTATTGTAAGGTGGATTTTTATTATTAGTATTCTAGAGTTTTTGTTGTGGGCCTCTTTAGATGTTGTATTTAGGTTAAATGGAATGCATGCTAAACTTCAGAAAGGAAGTATAGAATCATTTGGCACCATAACCACTGTAGTATATTATAGTATTCTTATATACTTTATTGTTCGCTTTTATTTAAATTATAAAAAAATAGAAACAACTGATTCCGCAAAAGTATTGATGAATAACATTCTCAAAACTAGAAAGACGGTTCGGCACTATATATGGGTAAATATTGGTTTTTTTGCCTTTATAATGATGGCTACAGTTGGATATATTATCTTCTTTACAGATGAGTTTCAGAGTCAAGCATTAGGGAACCAACCTCCCGTTTGGCTTATTGTAGTGAGTACATTATTGATTACTCTAGTGTTTGTGGTATTAATCGCCTTATTTTATAGAGTGATTTATGGAATCTTCACTCGTAGGTTACAAAGAAATTATAAAGCTCTTGAAAAAATTGATTTATAAATAATAGACTACTTGTTTTCGTTGAATGCAGAAGGTAATAACTGAGGAATAAATTTAATCAAAATAGGAAGTAAAAGGCTTCCACCTGGTAGAATAAAAATTGCAAGAGAAGGTACTGTTTTACAGATGTCCAATAATTGTTTTTTTACTTGTTGTTTTTCTTCTTTAGATAAATCTCGAGTAGTCGATTGCCCTAACAAAATCATCAGATCTTTACTCTCTGAGATTTCTTTAATTAATCGGTTTTTATTCCTTAAAATTAATATGCTTACCGTTTTAGATGTTTGTTGATAAAAATGTAAAGCAGGATGCGAATAGTTGAAAAATGAAATATCTTCTTTATAATCATTGATAAAAGAACGAACTAGATATATAGATTCTTTGACTATAGTTTTTGAAACCTCGAGTTTAGTGCCTAAAGCATACATGAATCCTTGTTCGTTTTTATCAAATTCTTCATCATTCCAAACTGCCATACTGGTAAGGTCCAAAATATATTTCTTTTCAATTTCATCAGTATATGGATCTAATTCTATATAATCAAAACTAGTTTCTTCTTCATTAGAAATATTAGTATACCGTACAGATGAAGAAAATAATTTGACTAATAGTTTATCATATTTATCTTGCTCTTTTTTTGAGTTTAAAGCAAGAAAAGCAGTGTTTGTTAAGGTCTCTTCTAGTTTTGATGCATATCCAAAAGGATCTTTATCGTAGATCAAAAAATACTCAAATGCTAATACATCAATAAACAATAAGGCATTGGTTAATAAATGACTAAAGTTTTTCTTAAAAATAGATTCATTTGTTTGTATACGAGCATGTATAATTTTTTCTAGCTTTTCATTATTATTGGAGGGCAGTATGTTGCCAAAAGAAAAAATAGATTTTTTAGTATCCAAAAAACTATAAAATTGTATCAAAGCTTCTATACAATCACTTTTACCAGCATTTTCAATAGTATCGTAATAAGTAACAACCAATGCAGTAAATAAATTAGTCTTTGTCTTTTCTTCTTCAGAATATATAATGCCAGAGTTATTAATTATGATAGTATCGATAGAAGTACCGTAGATAAAGCCTACTCGTCTTAGATGCAGATACAATTCATCGAGTGACCATTGTGGTAAATGCGAATTACCATCCAGATCTCGTAAAAATTTTTCTATCCAGCCAGAAGTCGATGGATTCATTAGCTATTTATTTGCTACAAAGTTAATTTTATTTTGATCAAATGCTATTTTAGAAAAATTATAAATTAAATGATAGGAGCGTAAGCTTAATTATAAGTATAGTAGAGGTTTTATAAAATAGTTGCAATTAGGGTGTTTCAATAGAATCTCTACGAGGTATAATCAAGAAGTAATAATTAGGAACTATTTTTATCTTAGATTAAATCACTGTATAATACCCCCACAGCTTATTCTGCTTCCTGCATTACCAGAAGGTTGAGAGGTGAAGTCATCAACTCCTTGGTGAACGATAATTGCTTTTCCCAGAATATTTTTTTTGTCATCATCGCAATCAATACACCATTCATTGGTAGCAAAAGTGATGTTTCCGTTACCCTTAGAGTCCACTTTAAAATTGCCAATATCTCCTCTGTGATACCCTTCTTTTGCGCCCCATTTTCCATGAGGTTCCATTGTAGGATTCCAGTGCCCTCCAGTAGATTTGCCATCATCAGAAGAACAGTCAGCTTTTTCGTGGATATGAATAGCATGTTCCCCTTCACTTAATCCAGTTATTATAGCTTCCATACTTACCATACCAGCATACTCGATAAAAGTTATTTTACCAGAAGCATTACTACCATTTTTTGGTTGCATAGTAAATGCTAATGTTATGATTTCTTCTTCATCAGTAGTTTTTGAGTGTTTTTTTTGATCTGTTGTTTCTTTTTTTTCTCCTTTACAACTCAACGCAATTATTGATAAAAAAGCAAATACTATCAATCTTAAAGCTTTCATCTGTTTGTATTTATTGTTTTCCAATGGTCAAATAGAATCAGCTATACATCATTTTCCATAAATATTAATGAATATGATTATAGCTTATTTTATAAGTACTCTCTTGTCCCTAGGTTATTTAAACGTAATATAACGTAGTTTTAGTTTATGACAAAATAATAAATGAGAAATCCCGTAATATGCTACTCTGTTGGTGTCGTTTTGTTTTAAATACAGTATATCAGACTCTTAATAACTTTTGACTTCTGATAAGAAAGAATAACATGACCCCAGATTATTTTGTTTAATATTTAATGATTATCATTAATCAAACAACTGTATTTTATGTAGTTAACTAACGTTAGTTATAAAAAAAGGGATGATAATAGTTACTTTTTAACCATAAAAAAATGATGGTATTTATTTTGTTTCTTTTTAGAATAAAATAAGATAAGAGAAAGAAATAATGCAGAAAGCTATGTGTTTATAATAGCTGAGTAAAGTTTAAGGATCTGGTTTTATTAATAAAATGAAATTGTTAAATATTTTTTAATATAATTGTTAATTTTTGTTAACTATATATGGATTTCTTATTTGTTTAAATAAAAGGTTGGGTTTTTGTTAATTTTACGGCACACAAACTCAAAATTAATTTTTATGAAAAACAAGTACTCGTTTGCCATACTATTATTTATAGTTGGGCAAACGCTTATTGCACAGAACTCGAGCGAGATCGTTCGAAAGCACTTTGGTAGTGTTACGCAAAGTGAGACCTCAAAAACTTCTTCATCCTTTAATGACTTTTCAGAGTGGAGAATAACAGATGAAGTTCCTTCATTAAAACCAGGGATAATCCATGTTTATGTAAATCAGCTATTTAATAACATCCCGATAGTTGATGGATCTTATAAGCTTACGGTTCAAGGAGGAAAAGTTACTTATGAGATTGATCAGTTTATTAGAAACTTAAAATCAAAGGTAACTTTGGCAAAAGCTTCTTCAACAGAAATTGCAGCAATACAGTCAGTTATAAGAGCACATAACTTACCATCTGCAAAAAGATTGATTAAAACGGCAAGTAAATCAAATGATAATAATGTTTCCCAATATGTGGATTCAGGTATTACAGGAGATAACGAACCAATTAATGTAAAACAAGTATATAAACTACATAACGGGAAGTTACATCTATGTTGGAATGTAAATTTATATGAAAAAAACGGCCATAATTGGTGGGATAGTTATGTAGATGCATCAACAGGTGAGATTATACATGAAAACAACTGGGTAGTAAAGTGTAATTTTGAAACTGAAGATCACACAACTCATACTCATAGTGCAGAGCCAACTATAAAAAATATAGTGACGGTAGCAGAAGAATCAACTACTACAATGGCTCCAGATTCTTATAATGTATTTGCAATGCCAATAGAAAGCCCGATACATGGGGACCGATCTATAGTAACAAACCCTGCTAATACAAATGCATCTCCTTATGGATGGCATGATACCAATGGTGCCTCTGGAGCAGAACATACTATTACTAGAGGAAATAATGTCTGGGCACAAGATGATGCAAATGGTAATAATGGTACAGGGGCATCGCCTAATGGGTCGTCAAGTCTTGATTTTAACTTTCCGTTAAATCTTAATCAACAACCCGCAAGTTATATGGATGCTGCAATTACCAATTTGTTTTACTGGAATAATATTATGCATGATGTATGGTATCAGTACGGTTTTAATGAAGCAAGTGGTAATTTTCAGGAAAATAATTATGGTAAAGGAGGAAGAGGGAATGATTTTGTATATGCTGATGCTCAAGACGGAAGCGTTACTTGTAATGATCCTAGAACAAACTGTGTTAACAATGCTAATTTTGGAACCCCTCCTGAAGGACGTAACCCAAGAATGCAAATGTATCTTTGGAATAGAACAAATCCAAAACGTGACGGTGATTTTGATAATGGGATTATTGCTCACGAATACGGGCATGGTATATCTACCAGATTAGTAGGAGGGCCTTCTACAAATGCTCTAGGAGGATCTGAGCAAATGGGAGAAGGTTGGTCTGACTGGTTTGGACTTATGCTTACTATGAAAGCTGGTGATACAGGAGTAAAAAAGAGAGGAGTTGGTACTTATGCATTAGGACAAGCAACTTCTGGAGCAGGAATACGACCTACTCCTTATTCTACAGATAAATCGATCAATGGTACTGATTATGCAGATATCAATGGTCTGAGAGTACCACATGGTGTAGGGTATGCTTTTGCAACTATCTTATGGGATATGACTTGGTTGATAATAGATCAAGAAGGATTTGATCCTGATTTTTATAATGGAACTGGTGGGAATAATATTGCTATGGCATTGGTAATCGAAGGATTGAAAAACACAGCCAATAATCCAGGATTTGTTTCTGGTAGAGACGGGATACTACAGGCAGATAGAGATTTATACAACGAAAAATATAAATGTTTGATATGGAAAGCCTTTGCTGGTCGTGGTGTTGGTAAAGATGCCAATGAGAATACAAATGGAGGTTCTAATAGTAATACCGATCAAACGGTTTCTTTCTTAGATCCTTGCGATGGTGGGCCAGATCCAGGAACAGGTAATTGTTCTGGTGATGTAGCTTCATTCCCGTTCTCAGAAAGCTTTGAAACAAATTTAGGACAATGGTCACAAGCCTCTTCTGGAGATGATCTAGATTGGACAAGAAATTCTGGAGGAACTCCTTCTAATGGTACAGGACCTGCTAGTGCAGCAGATGGTACTTTTTATTTATATGTAGAAGCTTCTGGTACAGCATCTCCTAATAAAAAGGCTATTTTAAATTCTCCTTGTTTAAACTTTAGCAATCTAGCAACACCAACACTTACATTTCAATACCATATGGTCGGTAGTGCTATAAATTCATTAGCAGTTGAAGCAAGAACGGATAATACAGGTACATGGAGTAGTGTATTTAGTAAAGCAGGAGCTCAGGGAACTGGGTGGAATACAGCTAATGTGGACCTATCTTCTTATGCAGGAAAAGCAAGCGTTCAGTTGCGATTTAATGTTGTAACGGGTAGTGGAAGCAGTGGTTGGCAAAGTGATATTGCAATAGATGCAGTAAGTATTCAAAACGGAACAACTGGTCCTGATCCTGTATGTAATGCAATCAATTTTAATGATTTTCAGATTACCGCATTCTCTAATCAGGATAATGCAGGAAACTTCTCTGTTCAGAATGGAGGAACAGCATTATCTCTACAAAATAATACTTGGAAATACATATCTATGAATTATAATGTAACCGCAAATACAGTTGTTGAATTTGATTTTAGTAGTACTGCAGAAGGTGAAATTCACGGTGTTGGTTTCGAGAATGATAATACATTAACCTCTACTAGGTACTTTAAAGTTCATGGAACACAAAATTATGGGGTAACTAATTATGATAATTATACCAGTGGTACCAAAAAGTATGTAATTCCTGTAGGTAGTTTTTATACAGGGGCTATGGATCGTCTGGTATTTATTAATGATAATGATGCAAGTAGCGGAAATAACTCAATTTTCTCTAATGTGAAAATTTATGAAGGAACTTGCGGAGGAACATTGATTACAGAAAGAATAGAAACTTTTGGAGGTATAATTCCTGTCTTAGGAACTGAAGACGAAGGAAAGTTATCTACTGTAAGTATATATCCTAATCCGTTGAAAAAAGGAAATGCGCTTCATGTGTTGCTTCCTAAAAACGGATTATCTGATTCTTCGTATACTGTCATTAATTTAATAGGACAAGTAGTTAAAGAAGGAAAACTAGATAGTAATGGCCTTATAAATGTTGATACTCTGGAAGCTGGTATGTATATACTAAAAATTCAGAATGCTGATAAGAATGAAAGTATCCAACGTTTTATTATAGAATAATAACAAATTAGCATATTAACTTTACTATAGAAGACCGTTTTCTCAAAACGGTCTTCTTTATTTTGAATCCTGTAAATAGTTTAAGGATTATTGACAGCATCCCTATTGATATATTTTTATTTAGAAGTATAAAGTAAAAAGAAAAAATTAGAAGGTAATTTTAATCAAGAAATGGTATTAGATCTATCTCGGGATAATAAATAGTTGTTTTTGAAAACGTATTCTTATAAAAAATCCTGCACTTGCTATTAGAGTTATTCACTAAATATCATATGAATTAAGAATAAAATAGAGGTGATAATACCGTAAATTAACCATGTATTTTTATAACTCTACTAAAATGGTATAGAAATGAATCCCGTGTACCCCGCATGATATCTAATCTAGCGTAATTGTGGACATATTTAATGCGAAAATATTAATAAAAACAATACTAAATTATCAATTTATTGGTTAATTAGCTCATTGACTGATAAAAACTTAACTATATTATTATGAGAAAACTATGTATCCTTCTGGCAATCCTTTTAGGGTGTCAGATTTATGCTTCAAACGGTAAGTACCGTTTGACCTTACGGGGTAATCCATCAACTTCAATAGTTGTAGGATGGGACCAAACCTCAGGAAACAACCCTGTTGTTCATTATGGAACAACCGATCATGGAACGAATTATAGTAACTATCCAAACTCTAAAACCCCTGATAAAACAGTATACTATAAAGGAATGAATAATACTTTTGCTCGTCTTACTGGGCTTACCCCTAATACAGCATATTATTTTGTAATTAGAGATAGCCAAGGCACAAGTGAGCGATTTTGGTTTAAAACAGCACCTGCAGATAATAGCAGATTGTCTTTTGTAGCAGGAGGAGATTCTAGAAATAATAGGACTCCACGAAAAAATGCAAATCGCTTGGTTGCAAAACTTAAACCTCATGCTGTACTGTTTGGAGGAGATATGACCAATGGCGATAGTAGTCGTGAATGGATTGATTGGTTTAATGATTGGCAGTTAACTATTGCCAATGATAAAAGAATGTTTCCCATTGTAGCCACACGAGGAAATCATGAGGATAGTAATAATAGTATTTATAACCTTTTTGATGTACCCTCATCAAATGTATACTATGCTATTACTTTTGGCCGTAACTTGGTAAGAACGTATACACTGAATACAGAAATTTCTATTTCTGGAAGTCAAACTACGTGGTTACGAAATGATCTTAATAGCAACCCCAACACTGTTTGGAAAATAGCACAGTATCACAAACCAATGAGACCTCATGTTTCTCGAAAAAGAGAAGGAAATAGTCAGTACAGTAATTGGGCGCAATTATTTTATGACAAAGGAGTAAAACTTGTAGTAGAGTGTGATGCACATACTGTAAAAACTACTTGGCCTGTTCGCCCTACTACAGGATCAGGAAGTGAAGAAGGGTTTGTAAGAGATAATCAAAACGGAACGACTTATGTTGGAGAAGGATGCTGGGGAGCACCATTAAGAACCAATGATGATAACAAAACCTGGACTCGTAATTCTGCAAAGTTTAATCAGTTTAAATGGGTATTTATAGATGAAAATAAAATTGAGACCAGAACAATCAAAGTAGATAATGCTTCACAAGTTGGTGAAGTATCTAATTCTAATGTTTTTGCGATTCCTCGTAACTTAGATATCTGGAACCCATCAAACGGTAGTGTGGTGACTATTACAAATACAAGTGTTGTAGATACAGAGCCACCTTCAGTTCCTGCAAATTTAACAGCGTCTAATATTACATCAAATTCTGTATCATTAAGTTGGAATGCATCTACAGATAATGTAGGAGTATCAGGGTATGATATTTATCAAAATAACTCAAAGGTAGGAAGTGCTACAACTACAGGCTATGATGTAAACGGGTTATCTCCGAATACTTCATATGCATTCAAAATAAAAGCCAAGGATGCTGCAGGAAACAGCTCTGGATATAGTGCTGTAAAAAATGTAACGACATTAGATGGTTCTACAACATTATCTACTATTGGAATTACAACCGTAGGAGGTAATGATTCAAGTCATGCTACGCGAAGAGCAATGCCTTATACAATGAGTGAGAGTGGAACTCTGCAAAGTGTTGCTTTTCATATTGCAGGTGGCTCAGGAGATGTTCAAATAGGAGTGTATGCTGATAATAATGGAGCACCAGGTAATAGAATAGGACAAACACCAATTACTGGAGTTAGAACTTCTAGAGGATGGCAAACTATATCTTTACAAAGCCCAGTTACAGTAGGTAATGGCGATACTATATGGATTGCCTGGATATTTTCTAACAACCCTGGGATAGCCTATGCATCTGGTAGCCCAGGTAGATATCAAGCAACAGGATCAAGTTGGTCAGCTAGTGGAAACAATATGCCTTCTAGTTATGGTAGTGGTTCTCAAACCAATTATAGATATTCTGTGTATGCGAATTACACTACAAGCCAAACACCTAATACGTTTACTTTGACTACTAGTACTACAGGACAAGGAAATGTTACTGGAGGAGGAACTTATAGTAGTGGTGCTTCTGCTACAGTTACCGCAACTCCTGCGTCAGGATGGCAATTTAATGGATGGGGTGGTGCCTTATCGGGATCAACAAACCCCGCAACTGTTGTTATGAGTTCAAATAAAAACGTAACAGCCAATTTTACAGAAACTACAGGTGGTAGTGGTTGTAATGGAATTGTACAATATGTAGTAGGTACTTCATACAATCGTAATCAAGAAGTGCAAAACGAAAACCAAAAGTTTGTTTGTAAAGAACCAGGATGGTGTTCATCTTCTGCTGCATGGGCATATGCTCCTGGTACAGGATCTTATTGGGAATCTGCATGGACAAAAACAGGTACTTGTAGCAGAAATGTTTTAGGAGAAAATATAAATCAAACTTATAAAAAAGAAACATTTAGAATTCACCCTAATCCATTTATAAATACAATTAATATAACAGCATCGTTACCATCAAAATATAATACAACATATACTGTTATTATATATAATATGGGAGGTAATGTCGTTCATAAAAAAGAAGTTGTTTTTATGTCTTCTGATACCAATGTCTTTTTACAACCCAAAATTAAACATTCGGGTATTTATATGATTTCTATAGAAGATAAAGAAGGTAATGTTGTAAAAACACAGAGATTGATTAAACAGTAAAATTTTGTAATCACACAATAAAACATTTTATCAGTTAATCAGAGTCGCCAATTCTACTAGAATTGGCGATTTTGTTTACAACATGATAGAATAAAAGTTGAGAGATAAAGGCAAAAAATGATTATTTTCTATAAATCAAGATAAATAAGTCCTGAATCTTCAACTCTATATAGATTCAGGACTTTTCTTTTTTTTAAACTATTACCTTGCTAGGTGTTTAATAATTAATTTTTATACGACTAAAATTAATTCAATATAAGTTTTGATTAGGAAATAGCTTATTCTCTGTACGTTTTCTGGTTTTTACAATTCAAAAAAACTCAAGCTTACATAGTTTTCTATTATCAAATCTTGTTATTAAATAAGTTTATAAAATAGATAGATAAAAGATATTAAGTGCGTAGAATTATAAAAGGTGGGATTAATGATCTACGTATATAATTTATCTTTTTATACCCCTCTCTCACATAATAATAAATATAGAGAGGGGCTATACTATATTTTTTAGAGAAGAGAAGTGATTACCTGTGTGTCATTATGTAGTGTTTTATGTACAGGACATTTGTCTGCAATCTGTAGAATTCTGGTAATCTGTTTTTCATCTAGATTTCCTTCAATTTTGATTTCTCTGTTAAACGTATCAATCTTAGCGTTGGGATCGTCGCAATTGTTACAATCAAGAATATGAGATTTACTATAACTAGTATGTACTTCTACATGCTGTAAATCCCATCCTTTTCTGGCAATATACATTTTTATAGTCATTGCTGTGCATGCAGATAATCCTGCAGATACAAGTTCGTATGGTGAGGGGCCAAAATCGTTTCCACCTACTTGCTTAGGTTCATCAGCAATTAAATAATGATTTCCAACCTTCATTTGGGTAGTATATCCTTCTGCATTTCCTAAACTGGCAACCACCTGATGGTTACTTTTTAGTTTTGGTTCTTCTGCAATATCTACATATCGAGATGCCCATCCAGCAATAACATTTCCTACATACAATGAATCTCTTTTCTCCATAAGCAAGTGATCTGCTCCATCAAGAGAGATAAAACTTTTAGGATGTCTGGCAGCGTGATAAATTTCTTCTGCATTTTTTATTGTAACAGTAGTATCTTGAGGAGAGTGCAGTACTAATAGAGCCTTGTTTAAATTTTTGGCAATTTCAGGAAGTGATTTGCTTTCCAGATCGTCCAGAAATTGTTTTTTTATTGTAAAATCTCTACCACTTAGATTGATAGTTGCTTGTCCATTGGTTTTTATCTCTTCCAAATTGCTTTTTAATAAATGCGTAACATGTTTTGGATTAGAAGGTGCACCGATTGTAGCTATAGCTTTGATACTATAAATTTTTGTTGCTGCAAAAATTGAAGCAGCTCCCCCTAAAGAATGGCCAATAAGTAAGGAGGGGGCATTGTAATTTTTTGATAAGAAATCTGCAGCCGCTATAAGATCATTGACATTGCCAGAGAAATTGGTATCTTCAAAATCCCCTTCACTTTCGCCTAATCCAGTAAAATCAAATCGTAGGACTCCAAAACCTCGATTCGTAAGGCTACGACTGATATTTCTCACTGCTCCCAAGTTCTTGGTACAAGTAAAGCAATGTGCAAATAAAGCATAATTATGAGGGTGTTGATCGGCGGGAAGCTCTAGGCGACCAGAAAGCGATTGACCTTCAGGATTGGTAAAAGTTACTTTAGTTAGGCTCATATCTTTATGGTTGTTTAACCTAAAAGTCGAATTTTTAAGATAAACATGACGTATACAAATGGTTAAAAATGTGTTAAACAGAAATACAAATACTTATACTGTTTGAAACGATATGAGAAATACAGATTATAAAAAAACTACCATCTGCATATAACAAATGGTAGTTTTTTGTAAAAAGTGTAAATCATCTATATAATAGAAACCTGTTTATTGATCTTTTTTCCTGAAATCGGTATTGTAGATTATTCCAAGTTGAAGCCTGTCATAATTAATTCCTGTAAAATGATTTTTGAGATAGCCTAGTTGTATGCTAAAATTTGATTTTACATTATATCCAATTGCTCCATACAATCTGTTTTGCCCAAAAATAGGTTCCTGTAGATTGATAAAAACTTCATCATAGGCATTTAAAAACCAATGATCGTTGATAGGATAGGTGAGTTGTAATCTATATCTGGCCCTGTGTTCTGTAAAATCGTCAGCTTGAGTACTTATAAATCGTTGTTCAAGTCGGTATCTGTGTTCAAATTTGAATTTACCAACATTATTTTTTAAGATAAATTGTTCAAAAATTCGATGTTCTTTGGCATTCTCTTCACCAGGAATATCATCAAAACTACCGTCGGTACTAATAAAACCATACCCTGCAGTCGCTATAGCTTTATCATTGATATGATAATTGACCCCAGTTCTTAGTAATAATTGATTAAAAGTATTGGTTACCTCATAAAAACGAAACTGCGCTTCAGAGTGAATACTAAGTTTGTCTGTAATGCGATTGGTACCAAAATACATATACCAGGCTCCTAATTCATTTTCACCATTATTTTGTGCATTAGAGAAGTTGATTGTAAATAGTAGTACTACTAATAGAAATAAATTTCTTGTGATCATTGTGTGTTGATATTTTAATTTTGAATCAAAATTAATAAGTAACTCTGTAGAAATTCTGATTTGAAAAAACTAAACGCAAAGATAAAACAAACTAATACCAGTACATTCATAAAATTATTGCAAGATGAATTAAATAATGTTAAGGTTATCGAGTAATGGTCTATACAATATGAAGTGATTTGCTTTTTGGTTCTAGCAAAAAATGATGCTTTTATTACCAATTAAAAAGATAAATCACTACAGTTTTACAAAGGCTGATATTAGTTGTTATATAACTATTTTCTACAGATTTTTTAAAAGCGTGCGTTTTATAAAAGATGGTAAATTCAAAGTGCAAATGGTGTTATATTTTATACTTGTAAAGGAGCATATTCAACCCTAGGGAAATCAATAACAGGTTGTGTTAGATGATTCAGGTAATTCAAAAATGTATACAAGCCCACTACCGTTAGAATCTCTATAATTGTTTTGTTACCAATATTAAAAGAATGTAGAGTTTTTATAGATTCTTGACTTACTTTGCCTCTGTGTAAGGTTGCTTCTTTAGCAAAATTAAGAATTGCTCTCATTTTTGAATCATTAGACATACCTTGTATATTATCTAATAATTCTACTTTAGGAATTTTAAATTGTGAGCCTATTTCTACATGAGTTGCGACACAATAATCACAAGCATTAATAGAAGAAACGGTCAATGCAATTTGTTCTACATCTTTGGCAGTAAGTTCTCCACTGGTAATACCAGAATTGATTGCCAGTACGGCTTCTAGAATATCAGGAGTTTGCCCTAACATTTTAAATAAATTTGGAACTCCCCCAAAACCAGCCGTGATGGTATCGTATAGGTCTTTGGTTTTTCCTTGAGCTTCTTCTATTTCTATTTGTTTAAAACTTGACATGTTATTTTATTTTAAGAGTTTGTAAGCTCGAATTTCTTAAATTTACAATCATCTTCAAAACAGATTTATTAGATAGAGTAATCTATAAAAACGATTATGAATTTACATTTTATAAAATATTTTGTGACCCTGTCAACAACAAAAAACTTTACAAAAGCAGCCAAAGAAGTACATGTGGTACAATCTACTTTTTCTTCAGGAATAAAAAAGCTGGAGCAGCATTTGGGAGTTAAGCTATTTGAAAGAAATAATAGGAGTGTAAAACTCACGCAACATGGAGAGGATTTTTTACCCAAAGCAAAAAAGATGATTCACCAATGGTATGAAATTGAAGAGGATTTTAATATCAGAAATATTGAATCTCTAAAATTAGGTTTTGTACAAAATGTCTCTATCAATGATGTGCTTCATTTTGTAAATGATTATAAAAAAAAGAATCCTGTATTGCATATTAATATTATTGAAGAAAAACACGATGCTTTGTTAGATGCTTTACAAAGGAATAAGATTGATGCTTTTTTTACTGAAAAAGATATTGATGAGGTTATGTTTGAAAAAATGACAGTAGCAACAGAAAAATTATATTTTCTTATCCATTGTGATCACCCTCTTTCTAATCAAAGTGGAATCTCTTTAAAACAGCTACAAGAAGAAGTATTTATAGAGAGAAGCCAATGTGCGCTTTATACCGATGTATTTAATGAATTAAAACAAAGAAAAATTAGTTTGAATATCAATTTTGTAGCAGATAATAATGAAACTGTCTTTGCGCTGGTAGCATCGGGGATGGGAGTAACGCTCATGCCTAAACCTGTATTTTCTATCCCCGAAGTTAAATTTATCCCAATTATTGATGCCAATTTTACAAGAAAAATATCTTTGGTATGGGAGAAAAATTATCAACATAGAGAGTTAAATGAGTTTATACGTTTAATTAAAAATACGATTGCATCTATAGCTTAATATTTTTCTCATCAAATGATTAATATCGATACTATCATTGTTTTTATCAAGATAAGTTTAGCGAATACAATTAAATAAATGGAAAAAAAATACAAATTATCAATATCAGATTATAGCAAGATTGTTTTAAAAATTGTAATTCTGATTAGCGGTTTCCTACTACTTGGGATATTATTTGTGGTTTTATTAGAGATGAATATTATTTCACCAAAAAGCTTACGTCTTGAAATTATCATACCTGTATTTGTTGTACTTATGTTTGTGCCAATCCTAATGGTTGTCAAAACAACTTTTGCTATTGATGAATTATGGTTGAATGAAGATACAATGGAATCTCGTAAAACTGGAAAAATCAACTATAAAGATATAGTGAAGTGTAATACAATTACTGTAAGAGGAGGAACCTCTTATAGTATGACTTTGAACAATGGAAAAAAAATAACACTAGGATCGGCAAATCAACATTCTAGTGAATCCAATAAAGTGTTCTTTGATTTTAT
>NZ_OMKE01000039.1 GCF_900299535.1 Aquimarina aquimarini
CGGCTTCAAATGAAAAAAGCGATTAAATAAAATCAATGTTTATTTAATCGCCTTTTTCTAGTCATTGCTGAAAAAGTTAAGCTTTTTCAGTGCCCTCAATATTTTCAGGCTCTTTTTTTATTTCTCTATTTCATCCTGATAAGGAATTGTGTCAAGTATATATTGTATGGCTTTGATTCTAGCTTCTGTTTTACGATCTGCTTCTATGATTACCCAAGGAGATGGTTTAGTATTTGTTTGCTCAAACATTTTGATTTTATACTTGGTGTACTCATCCCAGAGCTCTTGTGCTTTTTCGTCTACAGGGGTCATTTTCCACTTTTTTAAAGGACTGGATTTAATATCCTTAAAGCGCGAAGCTTGTTCTTCTTTACTAATAGAAAAATAAAGTTTAATGAGATGAGTATCTGATTCCAGAATCATTCTTTCAAAATCATTTACTTGACCCATAAACGTAGTGTATTGATGATCTGTACAAAATCCATTAACTGGCTCTACGCCTGCACGGTTATACCAACTACGATCAAAAAGAACCATTTCTCCTGGAGTAGGTAATTGATTGACATATCGTTGAAAATACCATTGTCCCTCTTCTTCTACAGTAGGTTTGGGTAAGGCAACAATACGAAAATGTCTGGGGTTTATATGAGCAGTGATACGACGAATGGCTCCACCTTTTCCTGCTGCATCTCTACCTTCAAAAAGAATTACTATTTTTTTACGGTTATTGATCGTCCAGTTTTGTAATTTAATGAGTTCAGTTTGAAGCTCTTTTAACTGAATTTCATATTTAGCCATCCTTAAGGCCTTCTCAATATCTGTTTTTTTATCCATAAAAAGATACTTCAAGCCAATAGGAGAATTGAGTATAGTGAGGTCGTTTTCAGAGTAATCATAAAGCTCTGTTTTCTGTTGAATTGTCATATCAAATATCTATTTGTTCAATATATCTATAGTATCTTAAAATCACATTAGGGTCAGGAAGTAATGTAGTTTTTGCTTTAGATTTACCAGTGTAATCAAACTTGGACAATACATACCGCATACTCTCTAAACGAGCAGTTTTTTTACTATTGGTTTTTACAATCACCCAAGGACTAAAAGTAGTATGGGTTTTAGAGAACATTTGCTCCTTATATTTTGTGTATTTGTTCCATAATTGTTGCCCTTTCATATCTACAGGGCTAAATTTCCAAACTTTTAATGGGTTTTGTAATCTGGCATCAAAACGTTTTTTCTGTTCCTCTTTTGATATAGAAAACCAAAACTTGATTACTATAATGCCATCCTCGTAGAGCATATGTTCAAACTCAGGTACTTGTACCATGAAGTTTTTGTATTGCTTATTAGAGCAAAATCCCATTACAGGTTCTACTACAGCACGATTGTACCAACTGCGATCAAAAAATACAATTTCACCAGGATTAGGGAGCTCTTTGATATATCGTCTAAAATACCATTGCCCTTTTTCTACTTCTGTAGGTTTTGATAAAGCAACAATACGCATAGACCGAGGGTTAAGATGCTCTGTAAATCGTTTGATAGAACCTCCTTTTCCAGCAGCATCTCTTCCTTCAAAAATAACAGCTACTCGCAGTTTTTTCTTAGCAATCCATTGCTGAAGGTTTACTAGCTCTGCTTGTAATGAACGTAACTCCTCTTCATAACGTAACTTTTGTAAGATTTTTTTAATATCAACATTTTTTTGATCAGCAAGACTGATCAAATGTTTTCGTTTTTTTACTTGATGTAGTTCTTCAAGTGTGAACATATGTAGTGTCGTTTTGTATCCCTTTTACTGTGTATAAAGGTACTTATAAAATAAAATTTATTAAAATCTTTATATTGATTCTTTGGCATAATGAAAATTAGCAGGAATTCCTCCTGTATGCCAGAATAAGACATTAGATTGTGGTATTTTTTTTTGTTTTAGATGATCTAGCATAGCATAAAAAGCCCTACCAGTATAAACTGGATCTAATAATATACCTTCATGTTTTGCTAGTGTAGAAATAGCCATTTTCTCATTATCAGTAAACACCCCATATCCTTGATTATCATATCCTTTTATAAGAGAAATATCATTTTGATGAAGGGGTTTTGTTATCCCCAATTTTTGTTTTCCTTCTGTGATAATATCAAAAATTATTTTTTCCAATACTTGATCTTTGGTAAATGCTTTATCAATACTGATAGGCATGAGCTTGGTGTTGAGATCATATAGGTCAATACCAAGAGTTAATCCAGCTTGCATTCCACCAGAACTAGAAGCAAAAAAGATGTAATCAATATGTTGGTTTAGCGCTATAAGTTGTTCTTTTAACTCTTTTATAGCAACTACAAACCCCATAGCTCCAATACTATTTGATCCACCATATGGAATGACATAACATTTTTTGTTTTTAGAAGATAGTTCAGATTGAATTTTATGAATATCTTCTCCTTTTCTATTATCTCCAGTAAAATGAATAGATGCTCCCAGAGTTTTAGAAAGTAAAAGATTACCATCGTATTGTTTTGGTTCAATTCCTCCTAGTAATAGATGGCAATTTAATCCAGCAATAGCACATGCTGCAGCTGTTTGCCTACAATGATTAGATTGTTGTGCTCCGGCGGTTATTATAGTATCGCATCCTTGATCAATAGCATCCTGGAGTAAGTATTCTAGTTTTCTCGTTTTATTGCCTCCAGTTGCTAGACCAGTATGATCATCTCGTTTTATATAGATTTTATAATCAGGGAATTCATTTGTTAACCTAGGTAGATAATGCAGTGGAGTAGGAAAGAAACCTAAATCAAATGTGTTTTCAAGAATATTTTTCATTTAGTTTTTATATGTTGACCAAAAGAATCTTTCTTTTGATTTGGATGTAGCACCTATTTTTTTGTAAAAATGTATTGCACCAGTATTAAAATTGGGAGTCTGCCATTGAACGATGCTACATTTTTCGGCAATAGCATGTTTATATATAATAGACATTATCTGTTTCCCTATTCCTTTTCCTCGAGTTGCGTCTTTGAGATATAAACAATCAAGATAGATATAGAATTCAGCATCCCAAGTAGAAAACTGTTTCATAAATGTAGCATAACCTTGTAATTTATTATTTTGCTCAACTACAAGACATTGTAATGATTTTTGCGCCCCAAAAAGGTGTTCAAAAAGAGCTTCTTTTTTGTTTCCTTTTTCAAAATCAGTTTTTTCATATAAAGCATGTGCTTCACATAGTTCAATGATTTGTTCTATATCTATTTCTTTTGCATATCTAATGGTCATTCTGTATTTTTTAGCAGGCACACTGTACCATAGTGCCTTTAGATGATTTTTTACCTTGAGTTGCGTATCCGTCAAATTTCCACCATTCGATTCCACCCATTAATTCTTTTACCTTAAATCCTAATTTTGTCATATACAAAGCACCTTTGGTAGAAGCATTACATCCGATACCATCACAGTAACAAACATAAGTCTTTGTTTTGTCTAGATGATTTGTGTTTTTTTCAGTCATTTCTCTATGAGGTAGATTAATAGCTGTAGGTATATGTTCTTGTTCAAACCCAAAAGACTGTCTTGTATCTATTATAATAATATCTTCATTATTTTCCAGAGCATCAAACAAGTCAGAAGGATCCATTTCAAAAGTAAGTTTGTTTTTGTAAAATTCAATTTGTTTTTTCATAATTCTGTCATTTTGTTTTATTAAATCCAAATTATACCATTTCCAACTTAAATTTACTCAATAAACCCGCGCCTTTTTGTCTAATATTTCAAAATAAAACACGATTGTAGCCCCGCTATGCTTGAATTTTCTTTTTCATCTAAGTCAAAAATCCATCATTTTTCTTATGAGTAAATTTAAATCAGAACTGGTATTACACATTAGAACCTCGTAATCTGGATATAAAAGTAGTAGTATGTTTTGTCTATATACAATTATATGATTGAAGGATTTGATAGGGTAGTTGAAAAGTTTTCAATTACAATACAATAGCATTATTGTAGATTTGTAGGTATGGATATTAAATATTTTAAACTCATAAAAACTATTGCAGAAGAAGGTAATATTGTAAATTCATCTGCAAAATTGTTTTTGACACAATCAGCATTGAGTCATCAATTACGGGAGTTAGAAGGACGTTTAGGGTTTAAAGTATTTCATAGGACACGATATAAATGGGAACTAACAGAAGAAGGTGTTGCATTATATACATTAGCGAATAATGTACTATCTGTGATTGAAAAGGGATTTGAAGCGATTGAGGAAATAAAAACTGGATCCAAAGGAATTATCAAGATAAGCACAGAATGTTATTCTTTTTATCATAATATTCCTAAGTTTATTCAAAAAATAGGAGTTCTATACCCAGAAATAGATGTAGAGTTGATTTTAGAAGCTACACATCAGCCTATTACAAAATTAATCTCTCATGATATTGATATAGCACTGGTTACTTCTGTCCCAATAAATGATCTTTTGTGTAGTAAAAAACTTTTTGAGGATGAAATTTTTGCAGTAATGCATAAAGAGCATAGTCTGAGTCAAGAACCTTATTTACAACCCACTCATTTTGCTAATATTCATCTAATAATTCACTCTTTCCCTTTAGAAACGGTCTCAGTGTATGAACATTTTCTGAAATCCAATCAAATAATGCCACAAAAGATTTCGGCAATTCCTCTCACCGAGGTATCATTAGAAATGATTAATGCAAACATGGGGGTTATGTGTATGCCAAAATGGGCATTGCAATCTTTGAAAATATCTAAGGATATTGTTTTGAAGAAAATTGGAAGACAAGGACTCAAAAGGACGCATTACCTTGTAATTAGAGAGCAGGATAGGAATAAAAAATATATAAGTGATTTTGTTTTGAATTTTGAAGAAGATTTTTCTGATTTTTGAGTTATAAATATGTTCAAAAAGATAATTGTTTTTATAGAAATGATTAAAAGATGTAAGCTATTGGGAGCCAAATAATCAACAAAATATACGATCGATTTGTTAATTACTTTGTATGTAGCATATTTTAATTTAGTAAGTGAAACCTTATATTAGCAAACATTCTACCCAAAATTTATGAGTAAGGAAACCAAATATACCGAAGATAATATACGATCCCTTGATTGGAAAGAGCATATACGCATGCGTCCCGGAATGTATATCGGGAAACTGGGAGATGGATCTTCTGCAGATGATGGAATTTATATATTACTAAAAGAGGTACTTGACAATTCGATAGATGAATATGTTATGGGTACTGGTAAAACTATTGAAATCTCTATTCAAGGTGATAAAGTAGTTGTACGAGATTATGGACGAGGGATTCCTCTTGGTAAAGTAGTAGATGTAGTTTCCAAGATGAATACAGGAGGAAAGTATGATTCTCGAGCATTTAAAAAATCGGTAGGTCTTAATGGTGTAGGTACCAAGGCAGTAAATGCATTGTCTACTTTTTTTAAAGTAGAATCTACTCGAGATGGTAAATCCGCCTCTGCAGAGTTTGAAAAAGGAAATCTAACTAATCAAGATCTTCTTGAAGAGACTTCTAGAAGAAGAGGTACCAAAGTATCTTTTGTTCCAGATGAAACTATCTTTAAGAATTACAAATACCGAGCAGAATACGTTGCAAAAATGCTTAAAAACTACGTTTACCTTAATCCAGGGTTGACAATAGTTTTTAATGGAGAAAAGTATTTCTCAGAAAATGGATTGAGAGATTTGCTTTCTGATACCATTACCCCTGAAGATCGATTGTATGATATTATTCATCTCTCGGGGAATGATATTGAAATAGCTATTACTCACAGTAAGACCCAGTATAGTGAGGAGTATCATTCTTTTGTAAATGGACAACATACAACACAAGGAGGAACGCATCAAGCCGCATTTAGAGAAGCAGTAGTAAAAACTATACGAGAGTTTTATGGCAAAAGCTATGAAGCCAGTGATATTCGTAAATCAATTGTATCTGCTATAAGTATCAAGGTGATGGAACCTGTTTTTGAAAGTCAGACAAAAACTAAATTAGGGTCTACAGAAATGGGGGATGGGCTACCTACAGTGCGAACCTATATTAATGATTTTGTAAAAACTAAACTAGATAACTTTTTACATAAAAATTCTGATACAGCAGAAAGCCTACAACGCAAAATATTACAAGCAGAAAGAGAACGTAAAGATCTTTCTGGAATACGTAAACTAGCTAAGGAAAGAGCAAAGAAAGCCAATTTACACAACAAAAAACTTAGAGATTGCAGGGTGCATCTTACTGATAGTAAGAAGGATAGAAATTTAGAAAGTACCTTATTTATTACTGAGGGAGATTCTGCAAGTGGATCTATCACCAAATCCAGAGATGTAAATACACAAGCCGTTTTTAGCTTACGAGGGAAACCTTTGAATAGCTATAATATGAGTAAAAAAATAGTGTATGAAAACGAAGAGTTCAATCTCTTACAAGCTGCTTTAAATATAGAAGAATCACTTGAAGATTTAAGATATAATAATATTGTAATCGCTACCGATGCCGATGTCGATGGGATGCATATACGATTACTACTGATTACCTTCTTTTTACAATTTTTTCCAGAAGTAATAAAAGAAGGGCATTTATATATATTACAAACTCCTTTATTTAGAGTGCGTAATAAAAAAGAAACAATTTACTGTTATTCTGAGCAAGAAAGAAAAGATGCTATTGCAAAATTATCAGGTAAACCAGAGATTACTCGATTTAAAGGATTGGGTGAGATTTCTCCAGATGAATTTGTGCACTTCATTGGTGATGATATTCGTTTGGATCCAGTAATGCTTGATAAAGAAAAATCGATAGAAGAATTATTATCATTCTATATGGGTAAAAACACACCCCAACGACAAGAATTTATTATTGATAATCTAAAAGTAGAATTAGATACGATAGAGGAAAATAATATATGAGTTCAAAAAATAATACATTTAAAATACATAAGAAAGAAAAGCTGTATTACAACTGGATGATTGTATTTACAATCTTGTTATGCATTCCAGGTCTTCTTTTTTTACCATATGTGTTGTTTATTGCACTATTTGTTTTATTTAGTACAGGTATTTTTATTGGATATGTAAAAGGAAGTGGTGTACATGTTACCAAAGATCAATTTTCAGATTTATATGATATTGTTGTAAAACAGTGCAAGATTTTATCTATAAAAAATATTCCTCAAGTTTATATTTTAGAATCTGGTGGATTACTCAATGCCATGGCTACAAAATTTGTAGGATCAAATTATTTAATTATCTATAGTGATCTGTATGAAGTAATTCTTGACGGAAGAAAAGATGTTGTAGAGTTTATTATTGCACATGAACTTTGTCATATAAAAAGAAACCATGTACATAAAAAAATGTATGTATTTCCTTCTTTGATTATTCCATTTTTGGCTTTAGCATACTCGCGAGCATGCGAATATACTTGTGATGCTGCAGGATATAGCGTTAGTCCTAGAGGAGCTGTTGATGGGATTAAACTATTAGCTTCAGGAAAACGTTTGTATAAAGAAATGAATGCAGATGTATACTCTAAACAATTAGAAAGCACTGGAGGTTTTTGGGTTTGGTTTTCTGAAAAACTATCCACACATCCGCATTTATCAAAACGAATTACTACCGATATGAAACGAGCAAGTTTTAATTCACATCGATATGCAGATAAACCAAGAATAATAGAAGATAAAAATAAAGAAATCTCAAGAGTAGAAATACAAAGTAATACTTCAGAGATAGAAAAAGGTGAGAAAGAAAATAAGTCCAAGGGAAATGATCACCAAAGATTTATGCCAAAATTTTAACGTAAATTATAGTAGGATTAAATGTCAGAAGAAAACGAAGAATTATATAGTGATTCGACTTCCGAAGATCACCAACCACAGGAAGTGATTACCAAAGTTACAGGGATGTACAAGGATTGGTTTCTTGATTACGCATCTTATGTTATTCTAGAACGTGCTGTACCAGCAATTGAAGATGGTTTGAAACCAGTGCAAAGACGTATCCTTCATTCTATGAAAGATCTTGATGATGGTAGGTACAATAAAGTAGCTAATATTGTTGGACATACGATGCAGTATCACCCACATGGGGATGCGAGTATCTCTGATGCAATGGTACAAGTAGGGCAAAAAGAACTACTAATTGATATGCAAGGTAACTGGGGTAATATATTAACAGGTGATAGAGCAGCTGCTTCTAGGTATATAGAAGCACGTTTATCTAAATTTGCATTGGATGTTGTTTATAATCCAAAAGTTACTGATTGGCAGTTATCATATGATGGCCGTAAAAAAGAACCTATCAATCTTCCTGTTAAATTCCCGTTGTTATTAGCTCAGGGAGCAGAAGGTATTGCTGTAGGGTTAAGCACAAAAATTCTTCCTCATAATTTTCTAGAATTAATTGATGCTTCTATAAAACATTTACAAGGAAAGAAATTTACTATTCTACCAGATTTTCCTACTTCTGGTATAGCAGACTTTACAAATTATAATGATGGTAATCGTGGTGGTAAAGTAAGAGTGCGTGCAAAAATCTCTCAATACGATAAAAACACACTGGTTATTAATGAGATACCCTTCTCTACTACAACCACTACTTTAATTGATTCAGTGCTTAAGGCAAATGATAAGGGGAAGATAAAAATCAAAAAAATCGAAGATAATACTGCTGCAGAAGTAGAGATATTGGTTCATCTGCCATCAGGTATTTCTCCCGACAAAACAATTGATGCCTTATATGCATTTACCAATTGTGAAGTCTCTATTTCTCCTTTAGGTTGTGTTATTGAAGACAATAAGCCTAACTTTATTGGGGTATCAGAAATGTTACGTCGTTCTACTGATAATACACTAGAATTATTAAAGAAAGAATTAGAAATTCAACTAAGTGAACTGCAAGAACAATGGCATTTTGCATCTTTAGAAAGAATATTTATAGAAAATCGTATTTATCGTGATATAGAAGAAGTAGATACTTGGGAAGGTGTAATACAAGCCATAGATAAAGGGTTGAAACCTCATGTTAAACATTTAAAAAGAGCTGTAACAGAAGAGGATATTACACGACTTACAGAAATTAGAATTAAACGTATTTCTAAATTCGATATAGATAAAGCACAGCAAAAAATTGAAGCGTTAGAAGAAGATATTGCTCAAATAAAACATCATTTAGAGCATCTTATTGAATTTGCAATAGATTATTTTAAAAGGCTTAAAACTACCTACGGAAAAGATAAAGAACGCAAGACAGAAATCAGAATTTTTGATGATATTGAAGCAACCAAAGTGGTTATTCGTAACACCAAATTATATGTAAATAGAGAAGAAGGATTTATAGGTACTTCATTACGAAAAAATGAATACGTTGGTGATTGTTCTGATATAGATGATATTATATGTTTTACAGCCGAAGGAAAAATGATGATTACCAAGGTGGGATCAAAAACATTTATTGGTAAAAATATTATTCATATTGCTATTTTTAAGAAAAAAGACAAGCGCACTATTTATAATATAATCTATCAAGATGGTAAAGGTGGAGCTTCTTATGTAAAGCGTTTTGCAGTTACAGGAGTTACTCGTGATAAAGAATACGACTTAACACAAGGTAAAAAACAATCCAAGATAGTATATTTTTCAGCAAACCCTAACGGAGAAGCAGAAGTAATTACTATTTTCTTGCGACAAGCCGGAAGTATCAAAAAACTAAAATTTGATCTGGATTTTGCAGATTTACTGATCAAAGGTAGAGGGGTAAAAGGAAATATTGTTACCAAATACAATATCAAGAAAATTGAATTAAAAGAACAAGGAGTCTCAACACTAAAACCTAGAAAGATATGGTTTGACGATTCTGTACGACGTATAAATGTAGATGGAAGAGGAGAATTATTAGGTGAATTTAGAGGAGAAGACCGGCTTTTGACAATTAATCAAAAAGGGATTCTGAAAACAATTACTCCTGAAGTTACCTTGCATTTTGATTCTGATATGATTGTTCTAGAAAAATGGAATCCCAAAAAACCAATTTCAGCTATCTATTGGGATGGTGAAAAAGAACGTTATTATGTAAAACGTTTTTTGATAGAAAATCCTGAAAAAGAAGAGGCTTTTATTACCGAACATCCAAAATCTTTTCTCGAAATTGTATCTACAGATTTTAAACCAATAGTAGAGATTGTTTTTGTAAAATTAAGAGGAAAAGATCAACGTCCTAATGAAGAAATAAACCTTGAAGAATTTATCTCAATAAAAGGTTTTAAAGCTATTGGAAATCAATTGACTACTCATAAAGTAAAACGGATTAATTTATTAGATCCATTACCTTATGAAGAGCCAGAATCATTGCCAGCAGAAGAGATAGAGGTTATAGAAGAAGAAAATATTTCTGCATCAGAATCTAATAATTCACAAGAAGAATCCGATGGGGATTCACCTACATTATTCTAATATTGTATTAAATAAATGTATGGGTTGATTGATAAATGGTTTAATAAGTGACAAAGTTTATTAAAAAATATATTGATGTAGAACACATAGAAGGTATCATCTTGTATGTGTTAGTTATACTTTTGATAACTTGGGGAATTTCTCAGGTAGTCAAATGGCTGCTGGTATTATTTTTAAATAGAAAACAAAAGCAAGGAAGTTATAATGTAACTAAATTGAAATTTGTAAAAAATTCAATTCGATTTATACTTTTTATGATTGCTTTTGTAATTATTATGGGCACAGTTCCATTTTTAAGAAGACAAGCAACTTTTATATTTTCTGGAGCAGGTATTCTTGCTGCTATTATTGGTTTTGCAGCACAAGCAGCTATTTCTAATTTGATAGCTGGAGTATTTATTGTGTTGTTTGAGCCTTTTAGAATAGGGGATTACATTAAGTTAGATTCAGAACGTGTTGGTATTGTGATAGATATAACGTTGCGGCATACTGTTATTAATACTTTTGAGAATAAGAGGTTAATTATACCCAACTCTCTTATAAGTACAGAATCTATACTTAATCATACAATAGAGGACAGTAAAGTACTTAGTTTTAATAATTTTAAAATTGGATTAAATGCTGATATTGATGTAGTTCGTAAAATTATTACAGAAGAAGCTTTACAATTAGAATTCATAGCACATATAGAAAATAAAAAATCACCAGAAGTTAGGGTGATCGATGTACATGAATCTTATATTCATGTAAGAGCCTATGTATGGATATCAGAGCCTTTTCAGGAGTTTAAAATGAAATGTAAGCTTAAAGAGAGAGTACAGAAACGATTTCTTAATGAGAAAATAGAAATGCCGATACCTTTACGTAGAATAATAAACGAAGAATAAGAGGTATTCTACTATTTATTCGAATTTAAGCTACGATTTTTTCACATATTTTGTGAGGATTACAATATGTTGTCCATTTACACGACCTTCAATATGTTCTGCATTATCATGAACTAATGAGATATTTCTAACTGCTGTACCACGTTTGGCAGTAAAATTAGCTCCTTTTACATCTAAATCTTTAATTAAAACAACAGAATCTCCTGCTTGTAGAGTAACACCATTGGCATCAAGATGTTTTATAGCATCATCTTGGTCATCACCTTCTCCCGTAGCATTTGCCCAAGCCAGCATATCTTCATCAAGGTAGAGCATATCTAATAAATCTTGTGGCCATCCCTCTGTTTTTAATCTATTTAGCATTCTCCAAGCCATTATCTGCACAGCGGGAACTTCACTCCACATGCTATCATTAAGGCAACGCCAATGATTTGCATCTATCTTTTCAGGGTTTTCTATTTGTTCCAGACAAACTTGAGAAATTAAAATATGAGAATCTAAATCTGATCCAGGTGATTTTGGAACTTCATACACCTTTAAGTTCTCTGTATCTCCTGATAACTCACATACAGATCCACTACGTTTGTTTAATTCTCTTTCTAAGTTCATAAAATTTGATCAATAATTAATTATTACAAAAATGCATCAAAATTTATTATTATGACAGCACATTATATTGTTTTTGAGAGAAAACTCTAGTTATCGTTCACTAGGATCTTCTATTTCATTTTCTTGTAAAGGATTTTTTGTAAAAGGAAATATAAATTGACGTATAAAACCTTTAGGGAATTTTGCTTCACCCAATCCTGTACTTTCTGGCCATGTATTCCCCATAGGATAATAGGTGCCAAATAACATATCTATAAAAGGAAAATGAATAGCGAAATTCTTGTCATATGCTTTAGGATCAGCAGAGTGGTGCCAATGGTGATACTGCGGGGTTACAAATATATATTTGAAAAAACCAAAATTAATTCGAGTATTTGAATGTGCTAATACAGCTTGAATTGAGACAATGACTATATATACTGTAAAGACAGATGTGCTAAACCCAAAAACATAAATAGGTAAGAAAGAAACAGCGCGTACTACAATCAAATCCAAAAAATGAGTTCTTGATCCTGCAAGCCAGTCAATATCTTTTGTAGAATGATGTACTGCATGGAAACGCCATAAAAAAGGGAGTTTATGAAAAAAATAATGCCCTGTCCATTGAAATAAATCAGAAACAAATAGAGCCAAGAATAATTGAGGAATAAACCAAATTGATTGCACCCAAGAATGAAACCCTTCTAAACCTATTCCTGAAAAAGCGATCACGGCAGGTAACTGTACCAAAACTCCTGTAACCTGGATAAGTAAATGCCCAATAATAAAATATACCAAATCTGTTCTCCACTCTGGATGAAACTTAGTTTGATCAGTTCGTTTTGGTAAAAACAATTCAATTGGAATAAATATAAACGCAGAGATTAGTATATCAAGAAGAAGCCAGTCTAATCCAATCGTAAAAGATTTATAATCCAGATCTTGATGTTCTGGTAAACCATTACCAATGAGTATAGTTCCTCCAATAATAAGAATAGCCATAAAACCAAGCTTTGTTTTTTTACTTAGAATAAAACTTGTCAAAGCAAACCCAAAAGATAATACGAGTAATCCCAAAAGAACCCATTTTATATATTTGGGGGTGTATAGCTTCCTAAAATCAGCAGTGGTGAGATATTCAGGAAAATATGCACAGATAACAGAACCAAAGCAAATAATTGCTAAGAAAATGGAGATATAACCACTAATTTTTCCTTCTCCTATTTTTAATCTTTTATTTTGATTCATTCAATTGTTTTATAATAGTATTATATTCATATATCATCTCA
This sequence comes from Aquimarina aquimarini, assembly GCF_900299535.1. Classification (GTDB taxonomy): domain Bacteria; phylum Bacteroidota; class Bacteroidia; order Flavobacteriales; family Flavobacteriaceae; genus Aquimarina; species Aquimarina aquimarini. The sequence continues at coordinate 13,248 of NZ_OMKE01000039.1, forward strand.
TATGCAATAGACAGATCTATGATTTATTGCTCTTGAGTTTTCTTTTTTCTTTTCTTTCGCAATTTAAAGTTCAAAAACTCAATAAATAAAGAAAAAGCAATAGTAAAGTATAAATACCCTTTTGGAATTACACCAACTTCGCTTCCAAAAATTTGTAAATGAGCTAAATGTGCGGCTTCTGCAATTAGCATAAACCCTATAAGTATTAAAAAAGAAAGACCAAGGATCTGTACAGAAGGGTGTTTGTTTACAAAACGACCAACAGGAGTAGCAAATATCATCATTATAAGTACAGATACAATCACGGCAATAATCATTATGATCAAAGCATCATTTGGATCATCACTTAGCCCATTGGTCATACCTACAGCAGTAAGAATAGAATCAAAAGAAAAAACTACATTGATCAATGTAATTTGTAGAATAGCATTAGATAATGTAGATGAACTTTTTGCTTGTATTTCTTTTTCTTCTTCTCCTTTTTCGTCTACTTTTTCATGTATTTCGTGTACACTCTTGTAGAGAAGAAAAATTCCACCACCAAACAAAATCAGTGACTGTCCGCTTATACCAGCTTCTATCCAAGGCAGGTCAATATGCCAGAAAGGAGCTTCCATAGCTACCAATAATGATATTCCGAATAAAAGAACCACACGCATTATCATAGCAAGGAATAACCCTATACTTGTTGCTTTTTTTTGTTGTTGATCAGGAAGTTTGCTAGAGGCTAATGAAATAAAAATAATATTGTCTATACCCAATACAATTTCTAAGAAAGTAAGTGTTAATAAGGCAACCCAAGCATCAGCTGATGTAAAAATTTCTAACATTATTTTATTTTTTTTGCAGTTCCACGTTGTTTGTTATTATCACCTACCATTCCATACTCAAAGGTGTAAATATTTTTTTCTGTAGTTAAGATTTTCATATGTATCGCTTTTCTTTCTGCCATGTTTTTTGGGTGTAACTTTTTTACAATATATTCACACTCATTAATCCATCGTATAGACGAAGTATCACTTTTTCCCTTAAAAAAATCAATCTCGATGGTATCGTTACGTATAAAAGTCGTTTTCGCCAATTCTCCATCAAGAAAAGCTTCAAATTCAAAAGTCCCTGTATGAAAATTAGAACAATTCCGCTCTTGTTGATAACAACTACTAGCTAGAATATATAATAATAGTAAAGCGATGTGCTTCATAAAATCTTTAAATAAGCAACGAAAATAAATTTATTTCTAGAAAGTTAATAAATATAAGAAAGAAAAATATCAAGTTTTTTTCATTTGATAGGAGCTAAAGGTGCCATCTGCATAAAAAAATACAATTTTTTCAATTTTTTGCTCTGTAGAGATGGCGCTAGATAATTTTTTTTCGGGTGTAGTCAAATCCTCGCTCTTAATTTCTTCAGTAGGAGGATGCGTAAATAAATCTTGTGCAGTGGTAGCTATAGAATTTTTCTCAGGAATTGAAGTAGAAGGAGAAACTTGAACAGGATTGTTTTGAGTTTTAGGAAAAGTACCCTTGCCATATAATAACCATTGTAAATCCACATCTGAATATGCGTCAACAATTTTCATAACAAAATCAAGGCTAGGTTTATTTCTACCACTAAGAATATGTGAGATAGAAGAGCGGCCTACCCCCATATAATCTGCAAAAGATGAAGCAGATATTGCATAGTGATTCATTATTTTTTGGATCCTGTTACCAAAATCTATGTTGTTTACCATTGTAAACTATTTAAAAAAGATTAGACTTTACAAAAGTAAACAAAATACTTTAAAAGAGTAGTTTACAAATGTAAACCATACGGTTTTTAGTTAAAGCTTTTTAATAGGTAAAGTGCTTTAATGTACTAATTATAAGACTTTTAGTGTTAAATAATGTTCTAGTTTAAATAAATGTTAATAAGCTGTATACATCTGAAAATAACCCTAAACAAGTTGTATACTTATGTAAACAAGATTTTAAAACGCTAATGTTTACAAATGTAACAGTTGCTGTTTTACATTTGTAAATCTTAGTTGTGTTTACAACTGTAATTAATACTCTTCTTTTGTTATGAATCTTCAGCAAACTATAGTAATTTCGTAACTTCATAAAACAAAATATGGATATTACTATTTTACAGAATTGGTTTACAAGCTATAAAGAGACATCTCTATCAGGACGTTATATAACTCTAGATCATATTATACCTTTATTAACTCAGTTATCCTCTAAAACCAAAATTGAAAAAATTGGATTCTCAGAGAATAATGCACCTATACATCTTATCACAATAGGTAATGGACCCAAGAAGTTATTATTTTGGTCCCAGATGCATGGTAATGAGTCTACCACTACAAAAGCTGTTTTTGATCTATTAAACTTGCTCACTGATTCCTCTAATAAGTTAACAGAACAAATTTTAGAAGAATGTACATTATATATAATACCAATATTAAGCCCTGATGGAGCAAAAGCATATACCAGACTTAATTATCAAAATGTAGATTTAAATAGAGATGCTCAGGAGAAAACTCAGAAAGAAAGTACTGTTTTTTTTAATTTATATACAGAAATAAAACCAGATTATGCATTTAATTTACATGGTCAGCGTACAATTTTTGGTGCAGGAGAGAGTAATAACTCTGCTACAGTCTCATTTTTATCACCAGCAGGTGATAATAATCGTTCTATAACTGAGAGTCGTAAGGTTGCTATGGAGATTATAGTAGAAATGAATTCTGTATTGCAGAAATGTATTCCTAACAAAATAGGGCGTTATGATGATAGTTTTAATTTAAATTGTGTAGGTGATACTCTTGCTAGTTTAGAAATACCTACTATTCTTTTTGAAGCAGGACATACCCCAGATGATTATGATCGTGAAATAACACGAGAGTATATATTTTATTCTTTGGTTACTTCTATTAAATATATCAGTGATACAGATGTTACAGGAGAAAGGTATAAAGACTATTTTTTAATTCCAGAAAACAAAAAATGTTTTTATGATATAATAATAAGAGACGTAATCTTAGAAGGAGAAAATGTTGATATAGCAATTCAATACAAAGAAATATTGATAGATAATAATGTGAAATTCGTACCAAGAGTTGCTGAAATTGGTAATCTTCAAAAATTTTATGGTCATAAGGAGATTATTGGCAAAAAAAGGACGATATATAACGAAAACGTTACAGTAGAGATAGTTCCAGAGGCCGAGCTGTTAAAATTTCACTTAAATTCTGAATTATTCTTAGTATAATCAATAAAAAGTTGAAATAAAGTATGTGAATACTCTATTTTTCTGCTAAATTTGCAATGTAAATAATCGGGAAAAATAATAAACACACTATGGCAAAGTTTAAATTAGACGAGGTTGATCACCAAATACTGGATATGTTGATAGAAAATACACGTACTCCTTTTACTGATATCGCAAAGAAATTATTGATTTCTGCAGGTACAGTACATGTACGAGTTAAAAAAATGGAAGAAGCAGGTATTATTGAAGGATCTTCGCTAACATTGGACTATCAAAAATTAGGATATTCATTTATAGCATATGTTGGTATTTATCTTCAGAATACTTCACAAACCAAATTTGTTTTAGAAAGAATTAATGAAATACCATTTGTTACTGTTGCTCATATCACTACAGGAAAGTTCAATATTTTTTGTAAAGTAAGAGCAAAAGATACAAACCATGCAAAAGATATTATCTTTAAACTTGATGATATTGATGGAGTATATCGTACAGAAACAATGATTTCACTAGAAGAGAGTATTAATGATAAGAAACGATTAATGCATTCTATTTTTCAGGACTTATAAAGGGATATACTCTTACCATATAGAAAAACCCTTTAAGAAAAATTCTTAAAGGGTTTTTTTCTTAAAAGAATTCTGTTTAATACAGGAATTTATAGAGTTATAATAAAAAAGCATATTTATTAACCAAATAAACCAAGTACCACCACACCAATGGCTAGAAAACCAAAAATCGAACGTTTTAATGAGAATGTTCTTGCAAAGTACCAGATATACAATAGTATATTTATCACATTACCTTTTGACACCATAACGAATACAGGTGTTCTATTACCTCTTTTTAAAGAAGTATGCGAAAAAGGATATGAGCAACATAAAAACCCTACAGAGATTGTAGAACATTTTTTTGCATCATATCAAGATAATCCATCTTCTAAAGAAAAACATGAACTACTGTTTAGATTTATTCAATATATAGAAAGGCAAGTAGTATTATTTGATGCTATAGAAGATGCCGCTTTTCCTGTAGTGAATAATATGGATGGTAGAGGAACTCTCAGAAGTATAAAAGAAGAAGCTCAAGCCAAAGGACAATTAGAAGAACTTAAGGATTATTTAAGACGTTTTAAAATTCGCCCTACACTTACAGCGCATCCCACTCAATTTTATCCAGGAACAGTTCTAGGGATTATACATGACCTAGATGCAGCAATTCGTGATAATGATTCATCTAGAATAAAAAAATTACTAGCTCAGTTAGGTAAAACTGCTTTTTTTAAGAAAGAAAAACCAACACCTTATGATGAGGCTGTAAGCTTGATTTGGTATCTAGAAAATGTCTTTTATCATTCAGCAAGTACTATTTATAATTATGTGCAACAAAATATTTTTGAAGGAGAGGATCTGGAAAACGATTTGATCAACCTTGGGTTTTGGCCTGGTGGAGATAGAGATGGAAATCCTTTTGTAACTACAGAGATTACCTTGAAAGTTGCCAAGAGATTGCGTAAAACAATTTTGATAAATTATTATAGAGATATAAGAAGGTTGAAACGTAGAATTACCTTTGGTAATCTTCAAGATAAAATTACAGTGCTTGAAAACGCACTCTATGATAATTTTTATTATGCAAAAACAGCAGAACCTTTATCGATAGAGACATTGATGAGTGGACTACTAGAGATCAAAAAAGAGTTAATAGCAGAGCACCAGTCATTATTTCTTGAAGATTTGCAGGATATGATTAATAAGGTGAAGATCTTTGGCTTTCATTTTGGGACATTAGATATTAGACAAGATTCTAGAGTTCATCATAAAGTACTCACAGAGATTGTACAAAAAACAAATGCATTGGGATTAGGTTTTTTTCCAGACAATTATGAATCTCTTTCAGAAAATGAACAAATAGAAGTACTTTCTAAAGTAAAAGGAAAGCTTGACCCCTCAGTCTTTACAGAAGATATTGCAAGGGCCACCATAGAATCTATTTATGCTATTAAAACGATTCAACAAAATAATGGAGAAAGAGCAGCAAACCGTTACATTATCAGTAATAATGGTGATGTGTTGAATGTAATGGAAACCTTTGCCATGATCCGTCTTTGTGATTGGGAGCAACCTACGGTTGATGTAATTCCTCTTTTTGAAACTGTACCTGATTTGCTAGTTGCACATGAGGTAATGGAATCATTATATAGTAATTCAGTTTATATGAATCATCTTAAACGTCGTGGTATGAAACAGACCATAATGCTTGGTTTCTCTGATGGTACCAAGGATGGAGGATATTTGATGGCAAATTGGGGGATTTTTAAGGCAAAAGAGGCTTTGACAGAAGTTTCTAGAAAATATAATGTAAAAGTTATCTTTTTTGATGGTAGAGGAGGACCACCAGCACGAGGTGGAGGGAATACAAATCAATTTTATGCCTCTCTTGGACCCACGATAGAAGATGAAGAGATACAACTTACCGTACAAGGGCAAACGATTAGTTCAAATTTTGGAACATTAGACTCCTGTCAATATAATTTAGAACAACTATTAGGCGCTGGAGTAGAAAATGAGCTGACTAATAATGAAGGAAATCTTTTCTCTATAGAGAATAAAGAAACTATGCAAGAACTTGCAGATATAAGCTATCAAACTTATGTCGATTTTAAAAACCACCCTAAGTTTCTTCCTTATTTAGAATATATGAGTACCTTAAAATATTACGGAAAAGCAAATATAGGAAGTCGACCATCAAAACGAAGTAAAAGTGAAAGTTTAGATTTTGGAGACCTAAGAGCAATCCCATTTGTAGGAAGTTGGAGTCAATTAAAACAAAATGTACCTGGTTTTTATGGGGTAGGAACGGCTCTAAAGACGTATGAAGATAGAGGAGAATTTGATAAAATAATTACATTGTATAAAGAATCTCCTTTTTTTAGAGCATTGATAGGTAATAGTATGATGAGTCTTACTAAATCATTTTTTGAATTAACCTCATATATGAAGGAAGATGAAGAATACGGGGCTTTTTGGGATATTATTCATGATGAGTATCTATTGACTAAGCGTTTGTTACTCAAATTAACAGGATATTCTGAATTGATGCAAAATGAACCAGCAGGAAAAGCTTCTATAGATATTAGAGAAAATATTGTGTTGCCTTTACTTACAATACAACAATATGCGCTAAAGAAAATTCAGGAAATGAGTAAAGACAAAAATGCTGATCCAGAAATTTTAGCAATTTATGAGAAAATGGTAACCCGTTCTCTATTTGGAAATATAAACGCAAGTCGTAACTCTGCATAAGTAGAAATATGGTCTACTCACTAAGTGAGATTTTAATACTCTGAAGCTTGCTTCGAAATTAAAGGTTTATTTCAAACGAATACTTTGTGGGCTTACTCCAAAGTAATTTATTTATGAATGTATTGAGACTAATCATGATTAGTCTCAATACATTTGATTAATATAATTTCAAAAATTAGGCATATGCAACAAATCATTTTACCAGATCTAGAACAAAAAGAATTTAGTTCTTATTATGGTACGTACATTAATAAAGTTGTACACAAGGATATTGTTAAAGGATTAGAAGTAGGTAAAACAGATTTTATTGATTTTGTACAATCTATTCCTGAAGAAAAATTAACCTACGCATACGCAAAGGATAAATGGACTTTGGCAGAAGTATTCGTTCATATTATTGATACCGAAAGAATATTTGCATATCGAGCATTGCGTTTTGCTAGAAATGATAAAACACCAATTACGGGCTTTGAACAAAACGATTATGTGCCATACTCTAATGCAAATACGTATAGCAAAGAGGATATCATTTTTGATTTTGAAGCTGTACGCAATAGTTCAATTTCATTATTCAATAGGTTTACAGGAGATATGTTAGGTAGGATAGGCGAGGCAAGTGGTGACCCTATGAGTGCAAGAGCAGCAGGGTATATAATGTCTGGGCATCAGATTCACCATTTTCAGGTAATAAAAGAAAGGTATTTTTAGTTTTGTAAAGTCTTGAGGAGTAGGGTTTTGAAGATTTAAATTATACCTATAATTTTTAATTATATAACAGAATCTTTATGCAGTGATTATTGTATAAAGATTTTAAGGTATTTATATAATATATTTAATGGGTTTTTCACTGAAAACCGTGTAAAACAAATAGTTTATGGTTTTTATTTTTGTAAGATGAGATATAAGTATTTGATATTAATCGCCTTTTTTATAGTTAGTATTAAAATACGATCACAAGTCCCTATCATAGCTACAGCATGGAAAGATCAAGTCACCAGTTATGAGGAATTAGTGGCAATTGATAAAAATGACTTCTTACAGTATGACTTTTCATCAATTTTTTCTAATTATAATAGATTTAAAGGTGATCCATGGTCTTCTTATGTAGGTGTTTTTGGACCAAAAAATACCAGAATTGAATTTCATTTACAAGCAATTAGATCTACTGATGAAACCTATCAAATAAAAGGTTTTAGTAAGCTAGGAAAAAATATTCGATCCCTTGAAGGTTTGTTTAAAATAAAGAGTTTTTTTAAAAGTAAAAACAGAGAAATATATTTCATGTTATTTGAATATAATCTCAAGGAACCAGGAGATAGAAATGGAGATGGGTATTTTACAGGAATTGGAAGTATCGTTTTTCAAGTTAGTGATGATGATGATAATACTGTTAATATTTTTTGGGCTACTTCTGGAGAACTTAGAAAATATAACAATGTCTTTGCTGGTACTTGGAATAGATATAACTCAAAAGTTTCCAGAGAATGTGTTTTTTCTTTTAGTCCTACTGGTTTTGCACAACTTCCATTTCGAGAGTATTTTTATAAAGAGTTTGAAGAAGATGATGAGTGTAAATGTAATTATGACATTAAAGAAGAATTTATGAAATACGGTTGGGAAGATTATTATGGTGGGAGCAAAGATGATTGGTGGTATGATTTAGAGATCTTTTTTGAATGAGCATCAACTTATGACAGTTATAGAAAAAATGCTATCCTGTCATTATTTATTATGAAAAATGATAACAAAAATTAAAATAATAACTTTTATTTCTCTTTTTTTTAGCTGTAACTTGACTAATAGTGTTCAGAAAATGAATGATACTTCAGACATGAAGAACTTTACCAATATATCAGATATAATAAGTATTACAGAATTTGAAAAAATCAAAACATTTATACTTACAAAAGGAGATAGAATGTTTTATCGAAGTTTTGATAGTAACAACCCTCATTTTAAGTTTACAAATTTTGATGTATTCATGGGGGCTGATATTGGACAAGCTAATATAAATAATGATCCTACTATTTCAGATTTTAATGAACTTACAATAGTAGATAGGAATGCTGATATTACATATTATCATATTGTGATTGTGAGAAAAGGGGACTTAAAAGCTCAAAAAGCGTGGATTATAAAGGGAATGAAAGAAGAACAAGTGTATCTCGTAGATGTTTATAGTAAAGGAGTAGAATTGATGCTAAATAATCTACCAAACTACTTAAAAAAAATAAAAAAAGAAATAGCTATATAAAATCTTCTTCTTGATTTAAGGGTAATCATGGTATTTTCAGTCATTTAGGTTGCATGTTATTTATATAACTTGAGAATAAGTGTATTTATATACAAAAACATGTGTCCTGAAAACAAAATAATCTTCTAAATGATTATTTGATATTAGTCAAATTTTTTTCTGCAAAAACTAAATACATTTGCTTACAACTTAAGAAAGTTACTAAGTGTAAAATTGTTTTATATGAAGCAATTATTCTTTTAAGTCATTTTAAACAATTAAAAAGAAGAATATATTATCGATTTTTTTTAATAAATGAAGAATTTTTAGATTTCCCATTTCTATATGGTCAAACCAGTAGTACTCTGGTTTTTTGCTGAATTGAATAAGTAAAAAGTAAGGAATAAAAATCTGATAAAATGGGCTTACATAAAGTATATATACTCTTTAAATAATACAGATAAAACCTTTAGCGCTTTCAAAAAAAAAATAAAATGAGCATAAAAAAAATCGTGTTAGCTATTTTTCCTTTATTTCTTCTGTTTTCTTGTTCTGAAGATGACTCAGATACTTCAAATCCCACTAATAAAATACCTAAGATTGTTTCTTTTGAATTTATGAAGAGTGATAATAGTAGCCTTTCTGCAGATGTTTCTGCAACGATAAATCATACAGAAAAAACAATTAGTGTTATTTTTCCTCCTAATACTGCACTAGAATCTCTTATTCCTTCAATATCGGTATCAGAAGGTGTGGATATAACGCCTAATAATATGGTTGAACAGGATTTTAGAGAACCATCTATATATATACTTAGCGGAGAAGGATTTGAAAAAACAGAATATACTATTACTACGTTTGTAACAGGCAGTGATAAAGCGGCAATTCAAAAACTTAGTTTTTTAACAAGTAATAATCCCCATTTGGTTGAAAACATTACTACAGTTATAGAAGGTTCAGTTATAAAAGCCCAAATATCGGAAGCCATAGATCTTTCAGCGTTAATTCCTTCTATAGAAATTTTTGAAGGAGCAAGTATTAGCCCTGATAATAATACCCCTATGGATTTTACCGAGGATGTAAAATATATCGTTACAGCTCAAGATGCTACAACTAAATCAGAATATACTGTTCAAATAACAAGCTTAAGCAGTACTAAAGAAATCACTAAATTTCAATTTAGTATTGATAGCCAAATATATGATGCCAATATTGATCATAATACCTTTGAGGTTTCTCTAGCATTACCTTATAATACAGATTTGACAAACTTAGTACCAATTGTAGAGATCGGTAGTGCAATAAGTATTACCCCTTCAAGCAGTGTAGCACAAAACTTTAATGAAGTCGTTATATATACGATAACAGCAGAAGATGGCAGTACGCAAGAATATAAAGCTATTATAACTACTATGACAGCCTCACAAAATGATAGAGCCGTTTTAGAAGAACTATATAATCTTAACAAAGATTATAATTCATTATTTACTTATTTGAATTGGGATTTGGATGCTGATAATATGGACAGTTGGGAAGGAGTAACTTTATCAGGAACAAGAGTAACAGAACTTATTATCTCATCTACAATAAATATCTATAAACTACCAGAAAGCATAGGTAAGCTTTCAGAACTAAATGGACTAACTATTGTGGGGTCAAAATTGAATACTTTACCTACTCAAATAGGTGATTTAGAAAAATTAGAAATACTCACCATAACTAATAATAAGAATCTTACATCAATTCCAGCAGAAATAGGGAAACTAAAATCATTAAATAGCCTTATTTTATATGATAATAATCTGAATGAATTACCTGTAGAAATCAGACAAATGACTAGTGTATTTCGAATAGATGTAAAAAACAATAATTTAAACTCTCTACCAGTAGAAATTGCTAACATACCTAATTTATTAGTTTTAAATGTTTCAGGTAACCCTTTAATCGTTATTCCACAGGTGATTTGTGATATGAAAACAGAAACTACCAACGTAAGTATATTAATTACAAAAGATGAAGAAGATGTCTGTAGTTAAAAATATTATTTTTTTGTTTTGAAAAGTGATTAGTATGACCCAGCTCCCTAAGTTGTCATGGATAGGGAGCTTTTACTTTTATCTATTTTATAAAACATCGATCAACGTTTTTGGATCTAATTCATGTCCTCCAGTATGAGTTATAAACTTAATCTGAGGTAGTATTTCTTGTAATCTTCTGATTTGGTTTTCTACTTTATCAATTTCAAAATATGGATCTTTTTCTCCAAGAATATGGGACACTTTTGTGTCTTGAGACATAAAAGTAAAATCCTCTTTAGATAATTCTTTAGGGAACCCACCAGATATGATAACAAGAGCATCACAATGTATTTTGCGACTCGCTATCCATCTACTGGCAATACTTACTCCCTGTGAATATCCTAGTACAACCAATTTTGTGCCCTCAGGGATTTTTTCTGAAGCTATAAGAGCATCTATATACCGTAACACATTCTCGGTATCAGATTGTGTGTTCTCTTTTGTTAACCAGCTAGAACCAACACGTTTATACGAATTGTCTTTATAATATTTTGAAGGAGCTTGTGGAGCAATAATATAGTTTTCTTCTTTGTTTAGCCCATCAAAAAACCTAATAAAATAACGACTTAAATATCCTATACCATGAAAAACTAACCAAACTGTTTTTGTAGTAGACTGTAAGTTATTTATGGTAGAATAAGTATTTGTAGCATTATATGTAACTTCTTTTTCGGTAGTATTCATGAGGTATTGGTAAAAATATTTTTGTTCAAAGACCCGCAAGATATTTTGTTTTTTTATTATAAAAAATAAGAACATCAAAAAAATAAATGAAGCATACTGTAGAAAAAGGTAAAAGAGATAAACTAATCTAGGAGATTTTTTAAGAATCACAGTTAAGTAACAATAAAAATGACTAGATCGGATAACAAAAGATGTAGGAGTTAGAATTATTAAAACTCATTGTATATTTTTGTTTCAAATTTTTTTGAAGCTTATGGAGTTAACTCAGTCAGAAATATTGGAATTATGTGCCAATATGTGTAAAAATACTTTGATGGAAACTTTAGAGATTTCCTTCTGTGAAGTAGGAGATTCTTATTTGGTAGCCAAAATGCCAGTAACTTCAAGAGTATATCAACCAGATGGGGTTTTACATGGTGGCGCTATGGTTGCCTTAGCAGAAAGTGTAGGGAGTGCTGCTTCTTATGTTTTCATGAATAATAAGGAGTTTTATATACGAGGAATAGAAATATCTGCAAATCATGTAAAGAGTGTAAAGGATGGATATGTTTATGCAAAAGCAGAAGTGTTACACAAAGGCCGTACCACTCAGCTTTGGGATATCAAAATACGCGATGAAGAAGATAATTTGGTATCAATAGTAAAGTTAACAACTATTGCACTTCCTAAAACGAAGTAGTATGGAGATAAAAAATGTGTATACCAAGATTCAGCAACAATTGGATCTACAATTACCATTTGTAGCATATCAAAAAGCAAATACGCATTCATTACAGGTTTTTCTTCAGGAAGATAGTTTATTGTATGAGGTAAAAGGAGGGACTGATTCAGGATTTGTTTTCGCTCCTTTTGATAGTATTCATAAGAAAGTATTAATACCATCACAAAAAAGTACATCCTATACTGTAAATACTACTGATAAAATACATGATGATCATGTAGGTAAATCTCATTTTTTACCAGAACAAGATATCGTATCAGTATCGATCAAAGAAAATCATAAACAACTGGTAGCACAAGGAAAAGAAGCAATAAAAGCAGGTGTTTTTGAAAAAGTAGTATTATCTCGTAGAGAAGAAGTAGATACATCGATTACGAATAATCCACTACAATTGTTTAAAAAACTACTATTTACCTATCCCAAAGCTTTTGTTTATATCTGGTATCACCCTCAAATAGGTTTATGGTTAGGAGCCACTCCAGAAACTCTGATAAAAGTAAAAGATCATAATTTTTCTACAATGGCTTTGGCAGGAACACAACCATTTATAGATACAATAAATGTAGATTGGGGTGCTAAGGAATTGGTAGAACAGGAAATGGTTACAACTTATGTAATCAAAGAATTATCTACAGTAGTTAAAAATATAGAGTATTCAGGAACATATACACATAAAGCTGGTACATTATTACATCTGCGTACAGATATCAATGGTATTTTGAGTGATACAGATACAACTATAGAGAATATAATTAATGTTTTGCATCCAACCCCTGCTGTTTGTGGAGTTCCAAAAAATGAGGCGAAATCTTTTATTCTTAAAAAAGAAGGATATGATCGTAAATATTATACTGGTTTTTTAGGAGAACTCAATATAAAAAAGGAAGGAAAGGTAATGTCTGAGATATTTGTAAATCTTCGATGTATGGAAATAGAGAAAAACAAAGCCGTTTTATATGTAGGAGGAGGGATAACAAAAGACTCTGATCCAGAGAAAGAGTGGGAGGAGACTGTAAGAAAAACAGAAACGATGAAAAAGGTTTTGTTTTAAATTCTTTAAAAACCTGATGTGAATTTTAGTATGATATTGTAATTTAGCCCTTCTAATGAAGAAACGCTTATATTCAAAAATTCCTTTAGCTCAATCTGTAGTTGCATTATGTGAGGCAAAAGGAATTAACCATATTGTTATTTCCCCAGGATCTCGTAATGCACCTTTAACTATTGGTTTTAGTGAACACCCTAATATGCATTGTTATAGTATTGTAGACGAAAGATGTGCAGCTTTTTTTGCATTAGGGATAGCACAACAAATACAACAACCTGTTGCTCTTGTATGTACCTCAGGAAGTGCTTTGTTGAATTATTATCCTGCCATTTCAGAAGCATTTTATAGTGATATTCCTCTGATCGTTTTGAGTGCAGATAGACCTATAGAAAGGATTGATATTGGTGATGGTCAAACAATTCGTCAAAAAAATGTTTTTGCAAATCATATTTTATACGCTGCCAATTTATATTCAGAAGTAGTTGCAGAAACCACAATAAATGATCAAAAAGTAAGACAAAAGCAAAGAGAAGCTCAAAAACATAATGAGAGAGAGATTAATCTAGCATTAAATAAGGCTATCAAAGAAAAAGGACCAGTACATATTAATATTCCTTTTTATGAACCATTATATGATAAGCTAGATACCCCCACAGTGACTCCTAAGAATATTCCTGTAGAAAATTCTCATTACCATTTTTCTGAAGATCTACAGTCTGAGATGCTTTCAGAATGGAATAAGGCAAAGCGAAAATTGATATTGATAGGGGTGAACTCTCCTGAAATGATAGATCAAAAATGGATAGAATACTTATCTAAAGATCCATCTGTTCTAGTATTAACAGAAACAACGTCTAATATTCACCATCATTCACATATTAATTGTATAGATCAATTAATCTCTAGTTTGACAGAGGATGAATTTATAGAACTACAACCAGATATTCTATTAACAATAGGAGGGATGGTGGTTTCTAAGCGAATCAAAAGCTTTTTGAGACAGTACCAACCCAATCTACATTGGCATATTGATGCAAAAAAGGCGTTTGATACTTATTTTTGCCTTACCGAGCATATTAAACTACAGCCTTCAATATTTTTTACCCAATTTTTTAAAGATATAATGTTAACTCAAAGTGATTACAAATCAACTTGGCTAGCTATTAGAGATCAAAGAAGAGTAAAACATACTACTTACCTTGATCAAGTTTTATTTACTGACCTCAAAGCATTTGAAGCTGTTTTTAAAGGTATTCCAGACGGACAAATGATACAGTTAAGCAACAGTTCGACAGTTCGTTATGCACAATTGTTTACACTAAACCCTACCTTCAAAGTGTTTTGTAACCGAGGTACCAGTGGTATAGATGGTAGTACCTCTACTGCAATTGGAGCAGCTATGGCTTCTAGAATTCCTACTACTTTACTTACAGGAGATCTGAGTTTTTTTTATGATAGCAATGGGTTATGGAATGAATATATACCTTCTAATTTTAAAATTATTGTGATCAATAATGGAGGAGGAGGGATATTCAGGATTTTACCAGGTAAAGAAAATAGTACTAATTTTGCTACATATTTTGAAACTACGCATCAGCTTACAGCTGTACACCTGAGTGAAATGTATGGATTTGAATATTCTACGGCATACACTCTTGAGGAAGTCGTAAAAGAAACTCAAAAAATCTATGCCACAGATAATAAACCTCAATTATTAGAGATTTTTACTCCTCGAGAAGAAAATGATGGTTCTTTAGTCGGCTATTTTAGGTCTTTTGTCTAAAAACCACGTTTTTATATACTTAAACTATTTATTATTCATTAATTATTGATCTATATTTGAGTTAGAGAATTAATTAAAAGAAAACTAAAAACCTAAAACATTATCATCTTATGAGTAAAAGAGACGAATTAATTACAAAGTACGCTGCTGACATTAAGGATAAAATAGGTCAAACGCCTGATATGGATCTTCTAACCAAAGTTACAATCGGCTGTGGACCTGCTATCTATAATGCAGATGCCGCTACAGTATCCGGTAGTGATCCAAGCGAATTAGAAACAGTAAAGAAAAATTTCTTAATCAAAAAATTAGGATTATCTGATGGTCCAAAATTAGATGAAGCTATTGCTTCTGTGATGGAAACTTATGGTAAGTCTAACCGTAATAAATACAGAGCCGTAGTATATTACTTATTAGCAAAACATTTCGGGAAAGAGTCTATTTATAACTAGAATCCCCGATTATTATAACACAAAAAAAAGGTGTAGCGATAAGCTACACCTTTTTTTATTTAATTTTGAATACTCTAGAAGATTAAAAAATTATCTTTGCGCAAAAATAAAGGTATGCTTGCATTAGGAGTTTATAATACATTAGAAATATTAAGAGACAGAGAACCTGGTATTTTCTTAGGAGATGAAGAAGGGAATGAGGTTTTACTTCCTAATAAATATGTACCCGAAGAATTCGAAATAGGTGATAAAATCAAAGTATTTGTGTACTTGGATAGTCATGAGCGTGTTGTAGCGACTACTCTAGAACCTTTTGCAACAGTAAAATCATTTGCTTATTTAAAATGTACAAGTGTATCTCCTGTAGGAGCTTTTATAGATTGGGGACTAGAGAAAGATCTTTTTGTTCCTTTTAAAGAACAAGCTTCTAAGATGAGAGTAGGGAGTTGGTATCTCGTTTATGTGTATTTAGATGAAGAAACAAACCGATTGGTAGCATCAAGTAAAACCAATTCATTTTTAGATAATTCATTGGTTTTATTATCGTCCTATGACGAAGTACACCTTATTGCTTCTCATCCTTCTCCACAAGGATGGAATATGATTGTGAATCAAAAACACCTTGGATTGGTATATGCAGATGAAATTTTTCAGAAGGTAACACCAGGAGATGAACTTACAGGGTACATTAAGAAAGTTAGGCCTGATGGTAAAATTGATCTTACTTTACAACGACATGGATATCGTAGTATAGAGCCTAATGCAGATCTTATATTGAAAGAATTACGTGCTAGTGGTGGTTTTATTGATCTCAATGATAAATCAAATCCTGATGACATTAAAGAGGTATTTCAATTAAGTAAAAAAAGTTTTAAAAAAGCCATAGGTACTTTATATAAAGCAAGAAAAATTACTATCGAAAAAGATGGGATTAGACTTATTGATTAGACATAAACAATAACAGTAAGCTACGTATATACATGGTTTTAATTCTACTATTGTTATTTATTGTTTTGATTGTAAGGCTTCTATCTATGTTTTTTTTGCTATAATACTATTTTAGGTGTCTTTATGTAGATAACAAAGGAAAAATTGACTATCATTTTATTTGTATTAAGTCTAAATAATGATTAATTTAGCCACCGCGAAGCTATGGATCTTATTTTTTCTTCTACATATTATACATCATATCAATCGACTACAGAGCGATGTTACTATATTGATTTTGGTCATAAGACGGTAAAGGTTTCTTTTTGTCAATTATTAAGCTTGCGATACAAAGCAAAGCAAATGTCTTCTATAGAATATATAGATAATCTACTCAATAAATATAACGATACTGTATTGCTTACTTTATGTGATAATCAGCATCTTATTTTATTAGATACGCTTATGGTGTTGGATTTTATAGATTTTATAAAAGGTACATTTACCATGATAGAACTTAATGCAGAACTTGTGTCCTAAGCATTGTTATTAGATTTAGACTTACTATAAATTAAATGCCAACCCTGTTTTGCAGCTGTATTTTCTATACTTTTATAAAAAATTATAAAGAAATGGAAAACCTAACAAGACAAGAAATAAGCATTAATCTAGAAGTCATGGATATGCTTAACGAGCAAATTGCAAAAGAACAAAGAGCATCATCACTATATTTGGCTATGGCCTCATGGTGTGATCAAAGAACACTTGTAAATAGTGCTTCTTTTTTTTACAAACAAGCAGAAGAAGAAAGAGAACATATGATGAAAATTTTTAAGTTCATCAATGATACAGGTGGATCTGCATATTCTCCAGTAGTTTCAGACCTTGCACATGAGTTCTCTTCTCTTAGAGAAGTTTTTGAAACAGCATTAGGACATGAAATAACCATTAGTCAGTCTATTTATAAAATCGTAGCAAAGTGTAGAAAAGTTAACGATTTTGGGTCAGAAAACTTTTTAATGTGGTTTGTAGAGGAGCAACTTGAAGAAGAAGAGACTCTTAAGGATATTCTTGATATGTTTGACCTATCAGGAGATATGCCATTACAATACATCGATGAAAGAATTCCTGTAGGGAAGTAATAGATTTCATTTTAATGCATTAAACAAAATTCTTGTGTTTCTAAAATAAATGAACTCGATTGTTTGAATATATTCAGATGATCGAGTTTTTTAATTTTCAAAATTAGTACCTGAGTACAGGTAGCTTCGATAAAACAATCGAGCGTCTCTATATGCCGTATTTTTTAAACCACTGCTGTTGTATCTCGTAGTTCTATTTGAATTATATGCACGACCAGATACTCTAAAACTAGAAGTTTTAGACTTTGGAATCTGTGTTATATTATGTTTCAAAGTTCCTCCTTTAGGCTTTTTTTTCACCATCATAAACATAGAGTTATCTTTCTTTCTTAAATATTGTTGTCTTAAATCAATATTTAAATCTACTTCTGTAAGTTGATAGTTTTTTCCTTTTATTTCTTCCTCATGCAATAATAGTGGAGCGCCCAATTCTTGCCATTCTATAACGATTGATTGTAAAGAAGGTTCTTGCCCAAAAGAAAATAGACTTATGCAAATGCTACATAATGATATATAAATTTTCATAGAGATAAATATATTATATAATCATTAAAAAACAATAGTATTTAATATCTATTAGAGTAAAATAATCATTCATCTACTATATATAAAATACGAATGATATTGTTCTAAAACAACAGTTTTTATTTTTGATAGCGAATTTTTTAAGTCTAAATTTGATAGAAGCAATAAATAACACATCTAACGTATTTTAGAATAAATACGTAGTAATAACCAACTTAAATCATATGAAAAACGATGAAATTAATAGCATTGCTATTTATCCTCCTATTGGTATATCCCGAATAGGAAATTCTCAAGAGTATTTTTTATCCTCTGATATCCCTGGAGTTCCTGTTGAACCTACGGGAGGTTTTAAGGATTCAGAAGGTAGAGTAAAAAAACAAGTAGCTCGATTTAGGGTATATGCATTTAATAAAGAAGGAAAAGTTCTTCACGAGGTAAAACTCTCAAATTCTACTACTATAGAGTGGCGAGTGCATGTAGCCAATATAAAATCTGCTTGGTATCAATTTAACAATGCATTGGATCTAGAAGGATGGGCTATACCTTCTGAGCTTCGAAATAAAACAGAAACAGATCGTGAACAATTAATAATTGATCCAGGAGTAAGAACTATTTCAGGAAAAAATAAGGAGGGAGATGCATATCGATTTGATTCTGGTAAATTTTATAGTAAAGAAGTGCCTCTAGGTGAAATTCGTACCGATGAAGAAGGGCGCTTATTATTTTTTGGTGGGGATGGAGACTCAGCATCAAAAGATAATAAAGAAGCTATTACATTTGCAAATAATGAGGGATGGCATGATGACACTTGTGATGGTGTTATTAGGGCTAAAGTAACCATTAATGGACAAGAATTTGAAGCTAAGCCTGCAATGGTTGCAGTAACTCCTCCTGATTTTGGTCCTGGATTGTATGGTGTAGTAACAATGAATGATGTCGTTCAAGATTTATTTATACGAGAAATGAATTATCCTAATCCCTCTGCTCAAGGTATAGAATTCTGGAGAGACATCTATCCAATGCTAGAGAGAATGACCAATACACAATGGGTTAATCTAGGATTCTTTATGTTATTTGGTAAAAACTCTCCATCGGATTTTACAAACTCAGAATTAGTTAGCAAGCTATCAGACTCTTCTGACTCTAATAAACAAGAGAGACAGAGAGTGTTTAACTGGTTTAGAGATCCAGATTCTGATGAATATACACCTACAAAAATACCTCCCTTTTATGGAGATGGTTTTGGAGAGTATGAAGAAATTGCTCTTGTAGATTTACCCATAACAAGAACGCAGTATTCTAGATTAAAAAAATGGGCAGAAGGTGATTTTACTATAGGAGAACCTATTGTACAAAAACCTTTTAATCAATTGACTGTAGAAGAACAAATTAATGCACTTAATCAAGCTCCATTAGAAGAATGTTTAGGAGGACCTTTTCATCCAGGAATTGAACTTACTTGGCCAATGCGAATAAAAATTATGTGGGAATCACCATATAGATTGCGAGTTGTAGAAGAAGGGAAATTACCAGAATTAGATTTTGGACCACTTTTATCTACTGTTATTGCTTTAGGTGAAAACGGCCCTTTATCAAATAGCGGCCCTGGTTCTTTGACTAGGTGGTTAGGGGTGCCATGGCAAACAGATGAAGCAAGTTGCTTGTCTGGCTATGATACATCAACATATCTACCGTTGCCTTCATTTTGGGCAGCACGAGTACCTAATCAAGTATTGAGTGAAGATGGTTTTGAGCGTATGGGAGTACATAGCCTAAATATTGCTCAACGATTGAAACATTTTGATAATAGACAGGATTGGTTAAGAGATTTTGGGTCAGATTATACAAAAAAGATTAATTTAATGATTAATGAGTGGCATGAACTTGGAATTATAGCTCCTGTAAATCAAAATAATGAGAATGAGTTTTTACCAGATAAAATATGGAAAGAAACGGGCAGACATTTTAGTGGGGAAGACCCAACATTTAGACAAGTCCTTTATGCTGAAAACGCAGAGGATGAAACGACAGAGTATGATACTATAGAAAATCTTGCGCTATTAAAAAGTGATGCACCTTCACGAGAAAGAAAAAGAAGAACATTTGGTCGTGGAGAGAGATAGTTATAAATTTCCTATTGTTATTGTTGGTGGTGGCCCTTCAGGGCTAGCCACCTCTTTAACACTTTGTTTTAGAGGAATCAAGCACTGCATTGTAGAAGCTAGATCAACACCACTTTGCAAATATGGAGAAGCTATTCCACCAAACGCAAAACCATTGTTTAAACAATTAGGAATTGATCACCTGCTTACTAGTAAGCAACATATACCGTATTTTGGGAATAAAAGCTGTTGGGGTAATGATAGATTAGAACAAAAGAATTTTATAAGTGAATTACATGGTCATGGATACTTATTAAATAGGTTATTTTTTGAAACACAGATGCAAGATTTGGTTAAAAATAGTGAAGCAACTACATTTTTTGGCTACCGTTTAAAAAGTGTTAGAAATCAAACTAATAACTTAAAAATTAAAATTCAAAAAAACGATAAGATATTACAGATAGAGGGGGAGTACATTATAGATGCAACAGGAAGAAAAGCTTCTGTATGTAGTCGTTTGGGGGTTTTAAAAAATAAATTAGATGAGCAGTTTGCGCTGGTTTATAGGATGAAATTATCTAAAGCAATCGAAAAACAAATTTTTATAGAAGCAACATCTAATGGTTGGTGGTATGTGGCTCCAACATTGGATAATGAGGTTGTGATGATGTTTTTTACAATAAAAGAACTTTTACCTGTAAAGGTTAAAACAGCTATTTTTTTAGAACAAGAATTAGATACAACTATACATTTATCAAAAATAATAAAAGGAATATCTTTTAATGAGAAAGAAATATCAATAATTCCTGCAAATACCAGTTGTTTAGAGAAGCCATATGGAAAAAAATGGATTGCGGTTGGAGATGCAGCTTATTCATATGACCCAATATCATCATACGGTATTACTTCTGCTTTGGCTTCTGGGTATTACGCTGGGCATGCTTTGGCAGATTTGTTCTTAGGAAAAGAATACTCACTAGATGTTTATCATTATATAGTAGGAAAAGCATTTTCTGAATATGAAAAAAAACTAATAACACATTATGCTATTGAAAAAAGGTGGAAAAATAGCTTGTATTGGAGAAAACGAACAGAAAAATATCTTTTTTTAGAGAACAAACTATAATGATATAAGAATATATCAATTTAGCTTTTTCATGATACATCAAATAGATTCTGCCAATTTATTTTAGGTTGTAAATACAAAAAAAATAGTATCAATATTTATAAGAACATATATTATAGTATTTTTGAAATCACAAAAATTATATCATGAGTTCAATAGACTGGAAAACTGTAAAAGAATACGAAGATATCACCTACAAAAAATCAGGAGGTATTGCTCGAATAGCCTTTAATAGGCCAAATGTACGTAATGCTTTTAGACCCAAAACAACAAGTGAACTTTATGATGCTTTTTATGATGTACAAGAAGATACATCGATAGGAGTTGTTTTACTTTCTGCAGAAGGGCCATCTACAAAGGATGGTATATATAGTTTTTGTAGTGGAGGAGATCAAAATGCAAGAGGACATCAAGGTTATGTAGGTGATGATGGTAGACATCGATTAAATATTTTAGAAGTTCAAAGGCTTATAAGATTTATGCCAAAAGTTGTGATTGCTGTAGTACCAGGTTGGGCAGTAGGAGGTGGGCATAGCCTACATGTGGTTTGTGATCTTACATTGGCAAGTAAAGAACATGCGATATTTAAGCAAACAGATGCAGATGTTACTAGTTTTGATGGTGGATATGGGTCTGCATATTTGGCAAAGATGGTAGGGCAGAAAAAGGCACGTGAAATTTTCTTTTTAGGAAGAAATTATTCTGCACAAGATGCTTATGAAATGGGAATGGTAAATGCTGTAATTCCTCATGAAGAATTAGAGGATACTGCGTATCAATGGGGATTAGAAATTCTAGAAAAATCCCCAACTTCTATAAAAATGTTGAAATTTGCAATGAATCTTACAGATGATGGTATGGTTGGTCAACAAGTATTTGCTGGCGAAGCTACTAGATTGGCGTATATGACAGATGAGGCTAAGGAGGGAAGAAATGCTTTTCTAGAAAAAAGAAAACCTGATTTTAAAGACATTAAGTGGATGCCATAACCTTAATATGGTAAATAAATAAGAAAAATAATTACACAAAAGATAGTTATTAAAATAAGCTTTTAAATGGAATAAAAGTAAGTGGAAATTATATTTTTTGTGTAATTATTATTATATTCAAATCTATAGATTTGAACAAAAAATAACAATTAACAAAACTCTTTTTTGAGCTTTGTTTTTTAGGATACGTATACAATTTTTATAATTCGCCCCCACAATGAATATTAAAGATGAAGATTTACTGTCTTTGCATTACCAAATAGAAAAAGCTGAAACCAAACAGAAGAAGCTTGAAGATTTACTTGTTCTAGAATCCAACAGTCTAAAAGAGAGTAAAAAAGCTATTTGGGTATTAGGTGCATTTTCGTTAGCACTTCTTTTATTAGTTATTTTTCTTATCATTCGACCTAATCACTCGTTAAAAACTTCTAAGTCAAATACAATTGCTTATAGTGATAGTAGTTTAAGGATTTCTTCTTTGAAAAAGGAAATAGCGTCGTTAAAACAAGAAAAAAATAATATCAAGGAAATAAAAGATCTCTATTTTTATAGAAGCTTGATCAATAAAGATACGGTATACTCTGTGCAGTTTAAAGCTTTTAGTAATAAAAAAATTCCTTCTATATCAGATAAATACACAAACACACTTATTTATAATGATACTTCTTATTTTAAAATGAGTTTAGGTATTTTTGAAACATTGGCTGAGGCACAAAATTTTAGAAAAACACTAATTAATTCAGGATTTGATAAGCGCATCTTTGTAATTTCTTACAAAGATGGCAAACGCTTAAAAATCGAAAATTATCAATAATATTTCTTTATTATCTTAATTGAGGGAACTTTGCGGGATCAACCTCATTCATAATTGTGTACACATTTTCAAAGATATCTTCTGTAGATGGTTTACTAAAATAATCTCCATCTGTTCCAAAAGCTGGTCTATGTGGTTGCGCACTCAAAGTTTGAGGTTTGCTATCTAAATGTTTGTATATATTTTGTTCATCAATTAATTTATGTAGAATATACCCTGTGGCACCTCCTGGAACATCTTCATCTATAATCAATAATCGATTGGTTTTTGCAACACTTTTTACTATGTCATGTGCGAGATCAAAAGGAAGTAATGACTGTACATCAATCACTTCTGCATTGATTCCTACAGATAATAATTCTTTTGCAGCTTGCTCTACCAATCTAAGTGTAGAACCATAAGATACCAAAGTAATATCGGTTCCTTCTTTAATAGTTTCTACAACTCCTAGAGGTGTTCTAATTTCTGATAAATTAGAAGGCATTTTTTCTTTAAGTCGATATCCATTAAGGCATTCTACAACTACTGCAGGTTCATCACTATCCATTAATGTATTGTAAAACCCTGCTGCTTTCATCATATTTCGTGGTACTAAAATGTGAACCCCTCTCAATAAGTGAATTAAGCCTCCCATCTGTGACCCTGAATGCCATATTCCTTCTAATCTATGGCCTCTTGTTCTTACGATTAAAGGAGCTTTCTGTTTGGCAAAAGTTCTATATCGTAGTGTAGCAAGATCATCACTTAGTCCTTGTATGCAGTATAATATATAATCTAGATATTGAATTTCAGCAATTGGTCTGAGTCCACGCATGGCCATACCAATTCCTTGACCCAATATGGTAGCCTCTCTAATTCCTGCATCAGAAACTCTGATTTCTCCAAATTTTTCTTGTAGACCTTCTAAACCTTGGTTTACATCTCCAATCTTACCACTATCTTCTCCAAAAATAAGAGCCTCAGGAATTCTATTAAATAGTTCTTCAAAATTATTTCTTAGAATTAATCTACCATCAACCTCTTGGCTATCGTCATTATATATAGGAGCAACTTCTTTTATGCTGATAGCTCCAGAATCACTTTCATTATGTAGGTGATCACTGTATTTTGGTTGAACAGTTGCTATATAATTAGTAACCCATTGCTGTAGGGTGACTTTTTCTGTATAGTTTTCCTTAGCAATATATCGTAATGTTTTTCTTGTAGCTTCAAGAATATCTTTTCTAATTGGTTCTTCTTTTGATGCTAAAGTATCTATAAAAGGAGAGATAAAGTTTTTATTCTCACTTTTAGCTTCAATAGTCCTTAGAATATCTAAAGCTTCTTTTTGTTCTGCTTTAATCTCAGAGATATAAGCATTCCAAGCTTCAGTTTTTCCTTTTCGTACTTCTTTTTTTGCTGCTTTCTCAAAATCAATAAGCTCTTCTTCTGTAGCAATATTGTGATCAACAATCCATTCTCTAAATTTCTTGTTACAATCAAATTCACGCTCCCAATTTAAACGCTCCTCGCTTTTATAACGTTCATGAGAACCAGAAGTTGAGTGCCCTTGTGGTTGCGTTAATTCTTTTACATGAATAATAACAGGAATATGTTGTTCACGAGCTAATTTATCAGCTTTTTCATAGGTATCGATTAATGCAGGGTAATCCCAACCATTTACTTTGAATATCTCATAGCCTTCATGATTTTCATCTCGTCTGAATCCTTCTAAAATAAGAGAAATATCTTCTTTGGTTGTTTGATGTTCTGCATGTACAGAAATACCATACTCATCATCCCATACACTTACTACCATTGGTACTTGTAAAACACCACCAGCATTTATAGTTTCCCAGAATAAACCTTCACTAGTACTTGCATTTCCTATAGTTCCCCAAGCAACTTCATCTCCTTTGATTGAGAAATTAGTATAGTCAGCAACACTTTTCTCGTTACGATATACTTTTGATGCTTGTGCTAATCCTAATAATCGTGGCATTTGCCCTGCAGTAGGGGAGATATCTGAGCTTGAATTTTTTTGCTCAGTTAGCTTTTTCCAAGTCCCATCCTCATTAAGACTATGAGTAGAAAAATGGCCTCCCATTTGTCTTCCTGCAGCAAATGGCTCTTTATTTATATCTGTATGTGCGTATAGACCAGCAAAGAACTGATTGACATTATATTTATCAATAGCCATCATAAAGGTTTGATCCCTATAGTATCCAGATCTAAAATCTCCGTTTTTAAAAACCCTAGCCATTGCAAGTTGAGGCAATTCTTTTCCTCCTCCAAAAATCCCGAATTTGGATTTACCTGTCAATACTTCACGTCTACCCAACATACTACATTCTCTACTCACCAAAGCGATTTTGTAATCTCTGATAATTTGATTTCTGTACTCTTCGAATGAAATATTGGATGAAGTAATGGTTTCAGGCTGCATGTGAACGAATTTTTTATTGGTTTGCAAATTTAGTTAAAATACTAGCCATTTGCAAGGAAGAGCTTCTTAAATTTTTTGAACATAATTCAAATAAAACCATATTTCGTTAACAAATCATCGTTTTTGGGTTGATTTTTCGGTATTGATTAACAAATGTTCAAAATTTTCACATTTGTTTTTTTTCAATTTCATAATAATTAATACCATTCTCTTGTAAAAAGCCCTATTAATGTCTGTGGACTTAATGTAATTATGAATCTAATTTGTTCCTCATAATTAGGTTGTGAGATTTCCCAACCTTTGTTTGAAACAACGGGTAAGAACAGTTCAAAATAATCAGCTACCAAACTCAATCGTATTCCCGCATCATATACGAATTTAGGAGAGACCCCTTTATTTTTTACAAAACCAACATCACCGTATGCGTATATCCAATTCCAAATATTGGTGTTTGCATTTATAGTTGTAATCCATTGATTTGCAAAAGGGTATTTAAGTTTTGACTTAAAACCTCCTTCTGCCAATATAATTTGTTGGCTTACTAGACCTTTTTCTTCACTACGGCCAAGGTAGCTGTAGTCAAAGAGATAATCTGTAGGTCTGTCTAGAGCAAAGCTAAAAAAATCACCATCTTTACCTGTGTCATTAAAGAGGAAAGAACCTGCAAAAAAACGAAGATTTAATTGTCGATTATTAAGAAATAATTTCCTGTAGTTTATAGTAGTTGAAAACTTACTGAAATTTTTAGATAATTGATAATCTATAGTATACCCTAGAAAACTAATCAGATTAAAATCAGAATAACTGTATCTTGCATTAAAGACATTATAATCTGGTGTAGTTACGGGATTTTCTTTGTCTTTATCTCTAAAAACATTAATATTTCTTAATAACAATCGTTGTTTTTCATTTGATCTTAAATCTTTAGGTCTGAAATAAAAACTTAAAGAAGAAGAAAGTCTTTTAAATAATAAATCAGGTGCATAACTAAACATACTACCATTTACACCATATCGTATTTGATATAAACCATGCTCTGATAGCTGTTTTCTATGAAATATAGCCGCAGATCCCAGTAATTTATTTGATTTAAACCCATATGCAGGAGATATGGAGTATTCAATATTTTTTTTGATAAAAGATTTATTGTAAAATTTTGAAGCCAGTGTAAAACCATCGTATACATTAAACTCAAATTCAGGAATAAAAAACACCTGACTGTATCTAGGGTCTTCAATATCTTGTAAAATCCTAAATTGAATTGGCTTATTAAAAATCCATTTCAAATTCCGGTAATTATTACGTCTGTTTATTTCTGGAATATTCTGATCGTAATCTAATACTAATTTGCTAATATTTTCATTAGCTATTTTTACTTTTTTTGTTCCATTTACTCCAAGTACCCATGTTTTTGAAACTACATCTTTTTTTCTTAGACCATATAATGATATAGGCATATTATTATTGCCATTATTCTTGATAGTTACTTCTATAGAGTCTTTTTCTTTTTTTACAGACTTTATTTTAAAATCAATTTTTTTATTAGAAGATATAAAATCTTCAAAAAACCATGTTACATCTTTTGGAGATAAAGAAGTAAGATTCTTTTGGTATTCTTTGGAGCTAGTGTGTTTTAATAAGTTTTGAGCATAAAAATCTTTAATACTTTGATCTACAATATTATCGTCACCTAAATAATCTTCTAAGTATTTAAACCCAACTCCTGATTTATAAGCATTAGCAATATTTTTATTGAATTTAACTAGTGCGTCTTGTGGAGCAGATAATGGCTGATCTAGAAATAATCGAGCCATATTTTTATAGCCAAGAAAATATTGATCATTAAACTTAAGGTCTGCGATGTGAAACCATCGTATACCAATTACCTTACTGAGTTTACCGATAATTTTCATTTCGGGATAATACTGTTCAGTATATGACATCATTAGATATATATGTATAGCATCTTTTATCCAAGTATCATATCTAGGGTTTATGAGTAGTGTTTTCTCAAGATATTTTTCTGTTATTGTTTTTAGTTGTTTAATTTCATATTGAAAACCATCAGGAAAAGGCCTTAAGATATCAGGTAATTGGTTTAATCCGTATACGGGATTGTTTTTGTAATCATTTTCTGAAACTAATATTTTGTCAAATGGATATGGCCCTAATTTTTTTTGTAAAAATTTTAATATTCTATCGGTTGCCACAGATTTCATTTCAGGGATAAGGTCATCACCATCTATATTGCTTATAAGGTCAATATTTCCAGATTTTGAAGTATAAAAAGAAGACGTTTTTTCTAGATATAAATTAACATGATTTCTATTATTGCCTGTAAGTAGTATTGTTTTGCTAATTTCATCTTCTGATAAAAAGGTGGTTTCTTGCTTTAATTCGCTAGCAACCTCATAAGAAAAAGGTAACGTAAAATTAATTTTGTAATTAGCTAACGGAGCGTATAAATCATTTAGATTTTTATGACTATAAATATTCCATTTGGCATTGTATACTGCAGGTTGTAGGTACCAATATTTTAAACTAAAGTTTCCGTTTTGATGATATCCATAGCGAGTAAATTTCTCACTAGGAATTTTAATTTGATATTTTAAAAGAAGTGTTTCACTCTCTCCTGGGTAAATTGGTGAAGTAGGAGTGATCCATAAAATATCTTGTATACCATTATGCCTCCCCCAATGTAATGATTCAAGTTTTGCATTGGTTACCTTTGTAATTATAGTGGCCCCTCGCTCTTCGTCTTTTGCAAAATAAAACCGTTTTATAAAGTCTTCTGCAAATCTTTTACCTAATGGGGTTGTTTTATCTGAAAAACTATTCGCCCAATCGTGAAAATATAATTTTGAGAGTGTATCTTTTGATGAGTTTTTATAGGTAATTTCCTGCGTTATTGTTAGTACCTTTTTTTGAATATCTAGAGATGCATTAATATTTATATCGTGCTGTGCTGACAAGGAGGTCAGCACAAAAAAAATAATTACAAAACTATATATTTTTACAGTATTCAAATTTTATGTTTGATTAAAGCCTTTTTCAATAGATACAATAATGGGGGGATATGTTACCCTCAGTGTGATTTTTTCAGATATTAATAACTGGTTTTATGGTAAAATATTTTAGAAATTAGGACTTAAATTGTATTCTCCATAGAATTTATCCAAAATTTGCAATACTTCTTCAGGAGTGTCTACTACATGAATTAAATCCATGTCTTTAGGGCTTATATTTCCAAACTTCTCTAATAATGTACTTTTTACCCAATCAATAAGTCCTCCCCAGAACTCTGTACTTACAAGTATTATTGGAAATTTTGCTATTTTCTTGGTTTGTATTAATGTTATTGCTTCAAATAACTCATCCAAAGTTCCAAATCCTCCTGGCATTACCACAAATCCTTGAGAGTATTTTACAAACATTACTTTACGCACAAAGAAATAATCAAAGTCAAGACTTTTATCATTATCAATATAAGGATTATCATGTTGTTCAAAAGGGAGGTCTATATTAAGACCAACAGAGGTTCCTCCTGCCAGATGCGCTCCTTTATTACCTGCTTCCATAATACCAGGTCCACCGCCAGTAATGACACCATATCCATGATTTACAATTTCTTGAGCAACATCTACAGCTAGTTGATAGTATTTATCGTCTGTTTTTGTACGAGCTGATCCAAAAATAGATACACAAGGCCCAATTTTACTCATCTTTTCAAACCCGTTGACAAACTCTCCCATGATTTTGAAGATTGCCCATGAATCGTTTGTTTTTATTTCGTTCCAGCCTTTGTGGTGTTGTTCCTTTCTCATAAATTTTGTGTTTGTTGATCTATATTATATGCCTAATTCTTTCTTTAAGAATTTAGCTGTATAACTTTTTTTATCTTTTACAATTTGTTCTGGTGTACCAATGGCAACAACTTTTCCTCCGTTTTTACCACCTTCGTAACCAATATCAATAATATGATCTGCCATTTTGACTACATCTAGATTATGCTCAATAATCAAAACAGTATTTCCTTTATCTACTAATTTATTTAATACTTCCATGAGAACACGAATATCTTCAAAGTGCAAACCTGTAGTTGGTTCGTCAAGGATATAAAATGTATTTCCCGTATCTCTTTTAGATAATTCTGTTGCTAGTTTTATACGTTGTGCTTCTCCTCCTGATAATGTGGTTGATTGCTGTCCTAATGTTATATATCCAAGACCAACACTTTGTATTGTTTTTAGTTTTCTTGAAATTTTTGGAATATGTTCAAAAAATAAACAGGATTCATCGATTGTCATTTCAAGTACATCAGAGATTGATTTTCCTTTGTATCGTATTTCTAGTGTCTCTCTATTAAATCGTTTTCCTTGGCAGGTTTCACATTCTACATATACATCTGGTAGAAAATTCATTTCTATTACTCGCAAACCTCCTCCTTTACAGGTCTCACATCTTCCACCGGCTACATTAAAACTAAATCGCCCTGGTTTATACCCACGAATCATTGCTTCGGGGGTTTTGGCAAATAGGCTTCGTATCTCTGAGAATACACCAGTATAAGTAGCAGGATTGGATCTTGGTGTTCTACCAATCGGGGATTGGTTTATATCAATAACCTTATCTGCATGTTCTAGCCCTTTGATACTTTTATAAGGCATTGGTTTTTTTACTCCATTAAAATAATAAGCATTGAGAATAGGGTAGAGGGTTTCGTTGATAAGAGTAGATTTACCACTACCTGAGACTCCTGTTACTGCTATCATTTTTCCTAAAGGAATGTCTATAGAAACATTTTTTAGATTATTTCCAGTAGCTCCTTTTAATGAAATTGTTTTTCCGTTTCCTTTTCTACGTTTAGACGGAATTTCAATTTGTTTTTTTCCACTTAAATATGCTGCTGTAAGTGTATCATGCTGGTGTAATTTTTCTGGAGGCCCTTCACTAATTATTTCTCCTCCATGTTTTCCTGCCAAAGGCCCTATGTCTATCACATGATCAGCCTTTTCTATCATATCTTTATCATGCTCGACTACAATTACAGAGTTACCTATATCACGTAATTGAATAAGTGAATTGATTAATTTTTCATTATCTCTTTGATGCAACCCAATACTAGGTTCATCAAGAATATACAGTACACCAACTAATTGCGAACCAATTTGAGTTGCCAAGCGAATACGTTGTGCTTCACCACCAGAAAGGGATTTACTGCTTCGATTCAACGATAAGTAAGTAAGCCCTACATCTATTAAGAACTGAAGCCTTGCATTAATTTCTTTTAAGATCTCTCCTGAAATCTGATTTTGTTTATCACTTAAATGCTTAGGTAGTACCTTGAACCACTTAGAGAGTTCAATGATATCCATTGCAGCTAATTCTGCTATATTTTTATTATTTACTTTAAAATACAAAGATTCTTTGCGTAATCTTGAGCCTTCACAAGATTGGCATTGCACGTTATCCATAAAATCTTTTGCCCATCGTTTTAATGAGGTAGAATCATTGTTGGTATACGTATTCTCTATAAAAGTAGCTATTCCTTCAAAATCAATTTTATAATCTCTTTTAACTCCAAGGCTTTTGCTGTTAACTGTAAACTTTTCTTTCCCTCCATAAAGAATAATTTGCATAGCTTCTTTTGGAATTTTTTTTATGGGGTCGCTTAGTTTAAAGTTGTATCGTTGTGCTATGAGTTCTAACTGTTTAAATATCCAGTTGTTTTTTTGAGGTCCTTGCGGAGCTAATCCGCCATTTTTGATAGATTTTGAATCATCAGGGATAATCTTTTTTAAGTTTACCTCATAAAGGTTGCCAATCCCATTACATTTAGGGCATGCTCCTTTTGGAGAATTAAAAGAGAAGTTATTAGGCTCTGGATTGGGATAAGATATCCCACTAGAAGGGCACATCAAGTTACGACTAAAGAAACGTACCTCTTGAGATTCTTGCTCGATTATCATCAATACGTCATCACCATGATACATTGCTGTATTAATGGTTTCCATGAGGCGCTTAGAGTTTTCCTGCTCTTCATTTACAGCTAGTCTATCAATTACAATCTCAATATCATGAGTTTTGTATCGATCAAGCTTCATTCCTTTAGTAATATCTTTGATTTCTCCGTCAGCACGAACTTTTACAAAACCTTGTTTTGCAATTTGCTCAAAAAGTTCTCTGTAGTGTCCTTTTCTTGATCTTACTACAGGAGCTAGTATATTTATTCTCTTACCTAAAAAGTCTTTTAAAATCAGGTTTTTAATCTGCTCATCACTATAGCTGACCATTTTTTCTCCTGTATTATAGCTATAGGCATCACTTCCTCTAGAGAATAATAACCTGAGAAAGTCATAAATTTCTGTAATCGTTCCTACTGTACTACGAGGACTCTTGCTGGTAGTTTTTTGTTCTATTGCAATTACAGGAGAAAGCCCGTCTATCTTATCTACATCAGGTCTTTCTAATCCTCCTAGAAATTGTCTTGCATACGCAGAAAAAGTTTCTATGTATCGTCGTTGACCTTCTGCATATATTGTGTCAAATGCCAAAGATGATTTACCAGATCCAGATAACCCTGTGATAACCACTAGTTTTTCGCGAGGTATTGTGACATCAATATTTTTCAAATTATGAACACGTGCTCCTAAAACTTCAATATTTTCTTCTGATGTGACCATAAAATTTTAACCAAGATTGCAAATGTAGGTATTTGTGCGCGGTTTGTAAAATGAGTTTCGGTTGGGTTTTATCCATTCACTATTTTATAGTACAAATGAAGAATGTGAACTACAATATAAAAAACTTGTTTTTGCAACTAAGTTGCTTTAAAACAGGTAGTTATGATAGTTTGTTGTGTTAAAACGTGTACTATTTTTCTTTCATAAAAAAGCATTAAGTTTTGATAGGAAGTTTATTTATTAAATGCATTAATAAATAAAACAAAAGACTATAATACAGATGCTTATGATTGTAAAATAGCTAATCAACTAAATAGAGTAAAATTAATAATGATCATTTTTATCATTTTTTTTACGGAAAACCATTTTTATAATATTTATTTTTCAATAAATTAACAAAAATAATGCATATAATTTAATTTAATTATGTTTTTGGAAGCTTTTATTAAGGAGTTCTTAAAATTAGTAAATTAGTAATTCACAAACTCTTTGAAGTTTTTCTGATTAGAAACTTAAATAGCCCAAACTAATCGATATAGAAATTCTTCAAAACAAAAACTAATTACGATGAATAACATATTCAAAATTGCAATTACCTTTTTTTTGGTAATTAATTTTATGCATGCTCAACAGCCGCATAAACCAAGTCAGATTGTGGCTCAAAAAAAATCTCAAGGAATTACTTTTCAAGACATTAACTTGTTTAACCTAACTACTAAGCAAAAAGCAAATGTTCAAATTCCTAAAGAAGTAAAAGAGTATACTATATTCTCTTTGAATACACAAAAGTTTGCCTCATTCAAATCAAATGTTCCTGAAGCGATGAATTTAGAAATTCCAGGACAAAAATCAACTATTGTTCTTGAGTTGGTTAAAGTAGATATTACCACAGAGAATTTTGAGGTTATAGAAATGCCTTCTGGAAAAAAAGTAGTTCCTGATAAAACGATTTCTCATTATAGAGGTGTGGTAAAAGGAAACCCTAATTCTATTGCTGCAATAAGTTTATCAGGCAATGAAGTATCTGGTGTTGTTAGTGTAGAAGGAGGACATGGTAACCTTGTTATAGGTCAATTGGATCATAGTAAAGCACATATTGCATATCAAGATGAAGACATTAGCTATCTCAATGAATTTGCATGTAGGTTAGAAGGAGAAGAGGGTATGAAGGAATATACAGAAGAGCAATTATTTGGTAATACAAGTAATAAAGCGGCTGCAAAATGTCCTGAAATATTCTTTGATATCGATACAGATATTGTTCAAGATAAGGGAGGGAGTCAAGGAGCTTCAAATTTTATTCAATCAGTATTTAATCAGGTGGCTACATTGTATTCTAATGAAAATATAACGATCAAGCTTTCAGGAATGAAAACTTGGACTTCCTCGAAACCATTTAGTAATACACTAGATAGTTATAGAGCATATAGAAACCAAAATAGCTTTAATGGAGATCTTGGTCATTTTGTAACCTATAATTTTTCTGGTGGAGTAGCTTGGTTAAGTGCATTATGTGGGTCACGTAAATATGGGGTATCTGGTATTAATAAAAACTATAGTAATGTTCCTACCTATTCATGGACTGTAGGGGTAGTTGCTCATGAATTGGGGCATAATTTTGGTTCTCATCATACGCATGCTTGTAGGTGGAATGGTAATAATACGGCTATAGATGGTTGTTATACAACAGAAGGAGGTTGCGCTAAACCTGCAATACCTTCTGGTGGAGGTACTATAATGAGTTATTGTCACCTTACAAATGTTGGAATTAATTTTACCAAAGGCTTTGGTTCTCAACCAGCAAATGTAATGCGTAATTTTATTAGTTCCTCTAGTTGTGTTGGTACTTGTGGAGGCGGTGGCTGTTCTAATGGTGATGCTGTTACAGTAACTTTTAGAAACAATACAAATTGTACATTGCAGTATTTTAGAAATAATGCTTCGCAATTCTCTATCAACTCTGGTCAAACCAGACAAGTATCTACTACCGTAGGAACTAACTGGGAAGCAAAAAATACTACAAACAGCTCTGTTGATAGTTTTGCTATTCAGTGTAACCAAAATGAGTATACATCTACAGGCAATTGCTCTGGTGGTGGCGGAACTTCATGTGAGGGTGTGAGACCTTGGTCTGCTTCTGTAACATACTCTCCTGGAGATAGAGTTACGTATCGTGGTAGCTTATATGAATGGACTGGTACTAGATGGAATAATCTTGGACCATGCCCTAGTGCTCCTTCTGATCCATGTACAGGAATAGCTGCGTGGTCTGCTTCTGTAACATATTCTGCTGGTGATCGAGTAACTTTTGAAGGTAATTTATATGAATGGACTGGTACTAGATGGAATAATTTGGGCGCTTGTGGAGCAGCACGTTCTCAAAATATTCCTCCTCCAATGAATGGTCAAAGTACAAAAGAACTTGATGTATCTGCATATCCTAATCCTGTACATGATATTCTTACGGTAGAAATAAAGAATTTATTCTATGGTGCTTCTAAGTTATCGATTAAGGATGTAAATGGTAGAACACTTAAAGAAATAGAATTACATACTTCGCCAGGAGGAAAAGCACAGCATACAATAGATGTAAGTGTCTTATCTCGAGGAATGTATTTTGTTCAGGTATCAAATGCCAAGAGAACAACTACCAAAAAGATATCTATAAAATAATAAATGTTATTGGGCTATAATGAGGGTGGAGTGTAAGCTTCACCCTTTTTATTTATGGGATTACTCCATGCTTTTAGATTAGTAATAGGAATCCCAAAGCCTAATAATCTATGCTGTTGCGCCAAATATGCACCACTTTCTGTACTACTCCAATTTTCCCAAGTTGCCTCAAGACCTCCTATTGGAATAATTGAAACCCACATTTTATAGCTTATAGGTAGATAATTGCTATCTACCTTCCATAGATATGAATCTCCTGGTGTTTTCCCACCAGAAGAATATGTAACTAGTAAAGCTTTATTGTTATTTTCTAATGTGACTAATTTACGAATTGTTCCTTGGTCAAAAAGCTTGTGTGGAGCTACTATCCAAAAAGAATCATTATAAAAACTGTTGATTGCTTTTTTTATAATTTTTCTAGAAGATTTTTTAGCGCTTATAATTTTATTGTTTTTAGGATTCTTAAGATCTAAATATATTTTATGAGCATCAAATTCAACAATTACGGTATTGTTTTTTTTATCCCATAAATAATGATTCTTCTTTCTAAAAGTCCACTGTAAATACTCCGTCTTTACATATTGATTGTGTTTTACTGCCTTTTGAATTTTTAAAGCAAAATTATCTGCTTCTATGCCTGTTTTTCCTTCAGGAAGCTTTTCATGTAGTGAGAAGTATAAGGTAGCTCCAGTGATACTAATAATTGTACATACGCTTATTATAAGTATTTTTAGAAGCTTTAAGAATTTTCTTTTCAAGAGAGATATTTATATTTTTTACTTCAGCTAAGTTACTATAAATTAAATATTTATTTAAAGAAGAAGTTTTTTCCTTAGATTATAAAGAATAAAAAACATTTTTTACGCACGCCATTTGTTTATAATGAGGCATAATACCCAAAAGATTGAAGTATTAATTCATCAGAAACAATACAATTGTATTTAGCTTCTCCAATCGTAGAAAGTAACACAAAATAAATGTTTCCTTTTTCGTTCTTTTTATCGTGTATAAGCAAAGATACAATACTATGATAATCTGCAGGGTTTATATCTATTTTAGGAAATGTAGCGAGAATAACCTCACTAATATTTTGTAATTCATTTTTGGTAAGTGATAATAGTTCTGCAGAAATATATGCTTCCATAATCATTCCTATTGCAATAGCTTCTCCATGCAATAATGTAGGTTTTTCAGGATGCGTGAGATAGAATGATTCTATTGCATGCCCTAATGTATGTCCAAAATTCAAATATTTTCTAATATTTTGTTCGGTAGGGTCTTCTGTAACAATTTTATTTTTGATTACTACAGAGTCATAAATCATTAGGTCCAAATCTTCTAAGGTTAATTGAGAAAGATCACTTATTTTATCCCAATATGATTTATCTTGAATTAATCCATGTTTCAACATTTCTGCAAAACCACTACACATTTGATTTGTAGGGAGTGTAGAAAGATATTCTGTATCAACCAGAACCATTTCAGATTCACTGATAACACCTACCATATTTTTTAGGTTTCCTAAATCTACACCTGTTTTTCCGCCTACAGAAGCATCTACCATAGCCAGTAATGATGTAGGAATATTGATATAACTAATCCCTCTTTTATAGGTACATGCTATAAAACCTCCTAAATCTGTGACTACACCTCCTCCTAGATTGATTATTAGACTCTTTCTGTCCATTCCCAATTCTGATAGCACATTCCATACTCCGCTACAGGTTTCAATATTTTTATGAATTTCTCCACTTTCAATTTCTATAACCTCTATATCATATTCTTTTTCAATTTTACTCATCAATAATGATAAACAGTATTCATGGGTATTATTATCAACGAGAATACATATTTTTGAATGATTAGCTTCTGCTAAATATGTATTTAAAGCAGTATAACATTCTTGTCCAAAATATACGATTGAATCTTTTGAAACTATGGGCTTCATATGGTATAAAATTATAAGAGGCGAAATTAAGCAGAATTTATAATAAAATAAACTAGCAAGTTCTATATTTGCACAAATCTTAAAATAAGTGTAATTGTATTCATATAAATTGATTTTATTAGTATGAATACATCTTTTAAATTAAAGATTCTTAAAATTAATTCTTGATGAAACAAAACGACTTGTTTGATAATACAGAAACAGCGTTCGCTTTGAAAAGTGACTCTGAGTTAGAGAGGGCTTACTTTCTGTTTAAAATGATTTCTAATGAACCTTTGGTTCGAATAGGAACTGCGGTTACTAATTTTGCAATAAAAGCACATTTGCCTGTTCAAGGACTAATTAGAGCCACTGTTTTTGATCATTTTTGCGGAGGAGTTAGTGAAGAAGACTGCTTGTCTGTTGTTGATAAGATGTATACAAAACGAGTAGCGTCTGTATTAGATTATTCTGTAGAAGGCAAAGAAGAAGAAGCACAGTTTGATGCTGTATTGGATAAAACCATGAAACTTTTGGAATTTGCAGATCAAAAAGATGCTATGCCATTTGGTGTTTTTAAACCTACAGGGTTTGGTCGTTTTTTGATCTGGCAAAAGAAAACAGAAGGTACTCCAATGACAGCAGAAGAGGAGGCAGAATGGCAACGTATTGAGGAGCGATTTGATATGGTATGCAAAAAAGCCTATGATTGCGATGTAGCTTTATTGATTGATGGTGAAGAAAGTTGGATGCAAGATGCTGCAGATGATTTAGTCGCTAGGATGATGCGTAAATACAATAAAGAAAAAGCTATTGTATATAACACATTACAACTATACAGACATGATCGCCTTGATTATTTAAAGAAACTACATGAAGAAGCTAAAGTATATGACTTTAAAATAGGTGTAAAGATCGTTCGTGGCGCTTATATGGAAAAAGAAAATGATCGAGCAAAAGAAAAAGGATATCCAACTCCTATTTGCAAAGATAAAGAACATACTGATCAAAATTTTGATACTACAATGCACTATATTTTGAATAATATAGATGATATCTCTGTCTTTATAGGGACTCATAATGAGCATAGTAGCTACTTGGCAATGAAATTAATGAACGAGCTTACTATTGACAAAAATGATTTTAGAGTTTGGTTTGGTCAATTATACGGTATGAGTGATCATATTAGTTTTAATGTTGCAGAAGCAGGATATAATGTAGCAAAATATTTACCCTTTGGACCTGTACGTGATGTAATGCCATATTTGATTCGTAGAGCCGAAGAAAATACATCGGTAGCAGGACAAACTAGCAGAGAACTTAATTTACTTTCTCAAGAAAAAAAGAGAAGAAAGTTATAGTCAAAATATATTAGTAACATAAAATCCGGAGTTCTTTAAAAAGACTTCGGATTTTTTATTGCTCTAAAAAAGTGTGTACAAAATAACTGATGTATTACATTAATAAAAATATCCTTTTTTACTGATGAAAAAGTATTTTTAGACTATCATTCTGTATAACAATTATGCTATTATACCTTAGTGAGATTTCTTTTTCTTATTATAAATAATGCGTAGATCAAACATGGTAATACTAATAAAATTATA
The DNA here is from genome assembly GCF_900299535.1 of Aquimarina aquimarini. Lineage (GTDB taxonomy): Bacteria > Bacteroidota > Bacteroidia > Flavobacteriales > Flavobacteriaceae > Aquimarina > Aquimarina aquimarini. The sequence goes on from NZ_OMKE01000039.1 coordinate 51,750, forward strand.
AGTATACTATTCTCTAATGATGTTGGTTCACTGATATGTTTTTTAACTGCGTATCCTGCTGTATCAAGTTTTCCCGTAAAATCTATAAGAGTATGGATAATAATTAAAGGGTAAATACTTTTAGTAATAACCAATAAAACACCAAACATTATTCCTATAAATGCGGCGAAAAAAACCTGAGATAATTCACCATACAAACCTTTATCAAATTTGAATAGGTGTAATAACCCAAAGAAAATTGACGAAGCAAATATAGACCAGATTACACTTTTATTACTAGTCCCTAAATACTTAATTAAATATGATTGAATACTCCCTCTAATACTAAATTCTTCTGCAAAACCTATAGATATGCAATATATAAGAAGTAAAGGAAGATGACTTGTATTAATCTCTTCCAAAAGAAGTATATTTAATAATACTAGATAGATTAAAGGGAATATTAAAAGAGTGAATTTTCTTAGTTTTTTACCTTTTACCCCTGCAATTGATAAAAGTTTATTTTTACGCATAAAAAAATAAGATATTATAATTAATACCACATTGGCAATAATACCTAAATAGATATGTGTTTGATAAAGAGTTATTCCGTTCTCTATCAATTTATGAGAGAAATATTCTCGTGTTAATAAAATAGTAATTAGTAGAATTATAAAAATTAAAAGAGGTTTCCATAATTTTTGACTTTTTATCGTATCCATTTTTTTTGATTAAATATTAATACAAACATAATAGAAGAAACGCTACTAAACGCTCCAATGCATCCATTGGTACTCTTTTTTGTTGAAGAAAAATCAAGATAAAAGTCTAGTTTTATATCAATAAAGTATATGGTACACTGGAGGGATATTTAAAATACAGTAAGCAATAAGTGATTGTATTTTGGTGAATAGATTATTTATTACCTTTAGATGGTAAACTAAAAAACATATATTATGGGTGGATTATTGTATTCTATTTTAATTGGAGCTGTTGCAGGATGGCTAGCAGGAAAATTAATGAAAGGTGGAGGGTTTGGCCTTTTGATTAATATAATTTTAGGAATCATTGGTGGGTTGCTAGGAGGATGGTTATTTAGAACTTTAGGAATTCATTTGTTGGGAGGTATCTTAGGAGATCTTTTAAGAGGCGTTATTGGGGCTTCTGTAATTCTGTTTATAGCAGGTCTTTTAAAAAAGAAATAATACCTATCATGAAATAGTATAAAATCATGCTTTTTCTGGAAAAAGAGAGATCGTCTTATACAGGTGATCTCTCTTTTTTATTAATCATTTCTTGTTTTTTAAAAATCTAAACCATAATTAATATTTTATCCGTTTTTGTAAACAAAGTGTAGTTATCTTTGCTGCAAAGATTTTATAATAAAAATCGTAGGAATTCATATCTAGTAAGGTTTTCGGAGTCTATATAGTTTGTACAATTCATTCCAGTTATTTAAAATCTAAGCTATCTAAAGAGTATAAAAAGAAATAATCATTATGGCAAATAGTAGTAAGAATCAACTGGATATTTTGATGAAATTAAATATTGACGCCTTGAATCCTATGCAAGAAGAAGCTGTTTCAGTGATTGAGAGATCAACAAACACCATCATATTATCACCAACAGGAACAGGAAAAACATTAGCTTTTTTATTACCCCTATTAAAAGTTTTAAACTCTGAATCCAAAGATATCCAAGCATTAATACTAGTGCCATCAAGAGAGCTTGCAATTCAAATAGAACAAGTTTTTCGTTCTATGGGGTCTGGTTATAAGATAAATGCAGTTTATGGTGGTAGGCCCATGTCTAAAGACAAAATTGAACTTAAACACACGCCTGCTATTTTAATAGGAACACCTGGTAGAATATTAGATCATTTTGATAATGATCGTTTTTCTAAAGCTAGTATTAAAACACTCATATTAGATGAATTTGATAAGTCTTTAGAAATCGGTTTTGAGTATGAGATGAAAGGTATCATAAGTCAGTTACCAAACATAAACAAGCGTATTCTAACTTCTGCTACTCAGAGTGTTGCTATTCCTAGCTTTGTTAGATTAGACACACCTCATACCATTAATTTTTTAAAAGAAAATAAAGTATCAAAACTAGCTATTAAAACAGTAGTTTCTCAAGATAAAAACAAATTGAAAACTTTGTTGGATTTGATACAATATATAGGCAATGAACCAGGAATTGTTTTCTGTAATTTAAGAAATAGTATCAACCAAGTAAGTACTTTTTTAGCGCAGAATAACATTGGGCATACTTGTTTTTCTGGTGGTATGGAGCAAAAAGATAGAGAACGTGCTTTAATTAAATTTAGAAACGGAACATGTCAAGTACTAATTGCTACAGATTTAGCTGCCAGAGGCATAGATATTCCAGAAATGAAATATATTATTCATTATGAATTACCGCTACATGAAGAAGAATTTATTCATAGAAATGGTAGAACAGCCAGAGTTAATGCCAAAGGAACTGCTTATGTATTAAAATGGGAAAATGAATTATTACCTGAATTTATTAAAAATGTTGAAGGCATAAATATTTCTAAGAAGGCCCTTTTTAAACCACAGTTTTGGGAAACTTTATTTATTTCTGGTGGGCGAAAAGATAAAATTTCTAAAGGCGATATAGCTGGTTTGTTTTTTAAGCAAGGTGGTGTTAATAAAGATCAATTAGGAACTATTGAGCTAAAATCAGATTGTGCATTTGTGGCTGTTCCTCTTACTATTGCTAAAGAATTGGTGGAGAAATTAAATAACTCTCGATTAAAAAAGAAAAAAGTAAGGATAACTATTCTATAGACTTATATATAATGCTTTTAAAATTATTCCAGTTTTATTTAAATGTATAACGTTGCTCTTCTGTTGAGGAAGCATTTAGTAATTGGTTAAATGTTCTGATAATATTAAAATTTCTGGTAATTTCTTGGGACACAGCAACCCCGGAAATACCTGTTTCTAATATATCTGTAACATCATCAACTTTTATGTTGCCAATGCCTATAATTGGTGTTTTTGTTTTTAAGGTTTTTGTAATTTCAGTATACCCATTTAAACCTAAAACTGGGTACAAACTGTCTGCGGTTGTTGTTGATGTATAAGGACCTAAACTTATATAATCAACTTCTTTATCAATCAATGTTTTGCAATCTTGTAAAGTATTTGCTGTTCCGCCAATAATTTGCCAAGTATATAAATGTTGTCTGGTTTTGGTAGGGCATGAGGCTATTTCTTCTAGATGTACACCATCTGCTTTAACTTCTTTTGCTATTTTATAGTGCTCATTAATAATTAATCTGGTTTGAAAATGAGATGTGATTTCTCTAGCTTCTTTGGCAAACTTTAAAAGTTTTTTTTCTGAAACACTTTTTAAACGTAGTTGTACCAATTCTGCCCCAGATGTACATGCTTTTTGTATATTCTCCAGATGTTCTTTTGTAGAGTTTCCTTGAGAGATATAATGTAGTTTAGGTATAATCATAAGTTTTATTTTTTGTTATTATACAAGTTTATCAAGTATACTTATGCTTGAATTTTAAAATTCAGTAAATGGTAGGCTATTATTAGAAGATTATAACTCTAAAAAATGATATAAAACCTAATCAAGATTAAATCATTGATGCTTTTATATAGAGATTATTTTGGAGTGTTCCATAAAATAGGACTCAAAACGCTTTAGTTTTGGATGCATTTTTTCTGAGTATATTACAAACTGGCATTTTTTTATACTTTGTGTAATCGAAATAAGCGCAGTATACGTTAGTTTTTGAATTAGAAATTCTGCATCGTCTATACTAAATATCTTCAATTGTGAAATACTCACACCATTTAATAAAAATAGCTTGTTCATTGTTTTGGGTGTAGAAATAAGAATATCTATACCCATAAATATTTCAGATTTTTGTACATCAATATGTAGTTGTTCATACCCTACATATACTCGTAACGAATTATGTTTAGTATATTCTAAAAAAGCATCATATAACTCTAATGCTCTTTCTTTATTTTCTACGAGAACTACAGCTCTTGGAGCATTTCCAACTGCCTCACATTTTAATTTTTGCAAGGTTGTAAGTATAAGTGTGGTTGTTTTTCCGCTATTTTTTGGGGCTGTACAAAAAACATTAGCACCACTTTTTATTACAGGAATACTCTTGCTTTGAAAAGGAGTAGGTGTCATTATTTTTAAAAACTCTAACTTCTCTTGTATATCGGAATGTAATTTTTTAAATGGCATAGAAACTGATGACTGTTTAATGTAAAATTCGTAATAACTAAGGCAAAGATACCATCTAGAAATGAAATAAATGGATGTAATCCTGTTTTCTATAGTAGTATAATAAATAAGATATGTAGTAGGTAAATTAAATTCTATTGAAATGTGGTTAATAAAAAAAATATGTCTATTCAATTATTTTATGTACCATGATAAAAAGGAAGGTTTGGATGATTTTATACTTTGTAAACACCTTAAAATTAGGTTTATATATAAACTCTAAATAGTGTGTTTAATTCATGATAACTAAAATTATTTGTCTATTATTTCCCTGTTTTCCAGTTTAATTTGATTATTTTAGAATAAATCTTAAAACTTTAATTATTATGTTAACAAACATTTCAAATTTAGGTACGGCTTTAAATAAAAATGAACAAACAGCAATTAATGGAGGTAAGGCTCCTATTTGTCCTTATCCATTAGTAGCAATGTATAATCCATCTACAGGAGAATGGTCTTGTTGCTAGATTGATTTTTAGATATCAAATAATCAAATATGGAAAAGCTAGCTTTTCCATATTTGAAAACATAAAGAATATAGAAATTTATATAAATTTGACCTTAGCTTATTTAGAAAGATCTATAACTTTATATAGAAAACTATATTATTACTTTAATTGTACTCCACTAAAAATTTTAGTTTCATTTGGTAATCCAAGTTTATCTCGTACTACTTGACCAGCCTGAAGACCAGAAACGATAGCACCTTCATAATACCCTACATTAACACCAAAATTAATCCAATCTCCTGTAAGGATAAGATTGTCAAAACCAGATTCATTTGCTTGAAGACGGTATTTGTTTGATCCAGGAAGTGACAATGTATATCTGTCTGTGGGGTTTACATTAGCTCTAAAAAATTGTGTTTTTAATCTATCATAATCAGTTTTGGCAGTTTTTGAAAAATCATGAATTACATCTAATCTCATTCCTTCAGGATATTCAAAGGTCGTAGCATTGGGAAAAAACCACCCCATTTTATCTTTAAGCCATTGTTCTGAAACACGTATAATACGCTCTAGTTGTTCATGTGGATACGTATGATCTGAGAATGGAGGTATGACTTCTGGATCCAAAAATGATCCTGTATAGTAAATTAATACGCCTGGTTTATCCTCTTTCCAATCCTCATATGGCATCACTTGTGACATATCTATAAAAGAGTATTGTGGCTCTGCATAGGTCACCAAATTGGGCAATGATCCTTCTGGGAATCCCCAATCCGGTAGATTCATCCCTAATTCTTTTAGTGTAGGTTTGATCCATAATTGCATAGACATTGTAGGAATACTTTTAACATGGTGATACATATTGCGCCATGTTTCATTTTTATCAATAATTTCCTTGCAAATACCTTCTTTACCTCCTAAAACATCAATAGGAATACCTAAGACAACATAATCAAAATCCTTACCTTTCTCTAACGAAATCTGTTTTACATTTTTCCAACCACACCAAGATTCTTCAAGATCATATTTACCTTTTCTAAGTGCAATTGCTTGTTGATCATCAATTTGATCATAAAGAGGTTCTCCTGGCCATACATCTATACCTTTTAATTTATAAGTAGGGTGGTAGTAGTCATTTTTTAAGGTTACCTGTTCTGCCATAGATATGTTCTCAATTTCACCAGTATCAGAATAGTGTACTTGTTCAACTTTATGAAAGAATTTGAATTTGACTCCTCTATTTTTAAGCACTAAATAAATTGGAGTAATCATGGTATCAGCTGTTCCAGCTTTGAATTTCCATACAAAAGACCCTTTGTAACCAGCAGAGTTTGTCAAGAAATGAAGACCAACTCCAGCTGCTAAGCTACCTTGTTGATCAGCTCCTGTGAGATTATGAAATGTTCCTGTATAGAGAAAGCGTACCATTGCAGAGCTCAATAAACGATCACTAGCTCCATGGTTTTTGAGCCATTCCCTGTAATCTAAATGATTGACACGTTCATAGTCTAACTCATGAGTTTCTGAGTTATACACATCTTCAAATGTTCCTTTCATATTAATAAGCCCAAATTCTACAAATACAGCAAGCCAATATGAGTATTCGTTGTGTTCTGTTATGGAGTCAATAAGCTTAGTAACCCATTTAAAAAGTACATTAAGAAGCTCTTTGATTATTGAATGATGATCTTTTCGCTGTGCATGATCATGATTTTTATTTGTCATTAAGTTTTGAACTAATTCAGCTACATAATTCAATAGTTTTTCTCCCTCATGTCTAAATATTTTAGTCTTAATAAAAGTTTCAAATTTAGGTTTGAAATTTGCCCAAAGAGAATGATGTTCAGGTGCTTTGATATCCTCATGAGACTCAGAGGCTATATTTGCTAATCCATTTTTATTGGGATTTGTACCAAACAATATTTCAGAGACAAGGCCTACTGCTTTGTGTATAATGGCAGAAAAAGGCAAAGGGCCACCTTGTCCAGGAATATATTCATTAGAAGGAAAAACGATATTCTTTTTGATCCATTTATTGTTTTTAGAGTCAAAGTGAGTAAGTAATGTGGTATTTTCTTGATCAAAAGCTTCATCCCAAGATTTAAAAGGACTATCAGGCATAAGATTATGTGTTTCACATTCTTTGTAAGAGTCTTGTATCAGTCTGAATGCATTTTCATACCACCCCTGAGCAATATGAATACCATGTTCTTGAATTCTTTGATTAGGCCCTCTACCAGTTGCCGTTTTACCTCCTAATCTCCAGCCCATTTGATAAATTGTTATATCATAATGATCTTGCCAGTTCTTATAAGAGCTAAGTTCATAAGCAGTGGTCAGAGATGACATACCACTGCCTAGAATGGCTATTTTTTTTTTGCTTTTTTCTTTATTTTGCATTGTTTTGTGCGTTTAATTAAATATGTGTTTTTTTGGTTGTTAATTTATTGTTGAAGTGTTCTGAATTCAATTCATTTTCAGTAATTGGGTATAATGGTTGATTATTTTTTACAAATTTCTTCACTATTGGAGCGCTGTTCCATTTGGCGGCTTTGGTATATAGCTTGTCCAAATGAGGTACTATAAAAAGTGTATCCAAAACGTTTTCAATTACTCCAACAAAGTTATGTACATGATGAATTACATAAGTGATATCTTTTTTTGATAATGGATAGTGACTAGGATAAAAGGCTTCTATATCTGTGATTAAAGAAACTGCTGACCCTCTAGGATTAGCAAATATTTTACCTAAGACTCCAAAATTTACACCTTGAACTATAGATTGTGCATAAAGTAATCGATAGAATACAATATTGATAAAATATTGCTCATAAATATTTTCAGTAAAAGCCAAAGAATCGGCTAGTTGATACCCTGAGATTATACTTGAGTTGTGCGCACGATACCAGGAACATTCATTGGGTGTATTGATATAATCAAGCCAAAAATTAACAGGAGTAGGAACCTCTTCAAATGTTTCTCCAGACTCCTTAATTAATTGAGCAAGTGTTCCTAAATACAAAAAATGGCTATTTACTGTTCTCCACCAGAGACTACCAGGTTGTGTTGCATTTACAGGGTTGAGCACACCTCTTTTTATTTCCCAATCAATAAATGCTAATTCAGAATTTCCAAGTCCATTACTACCTTTAATCAAAGAATTTCCATATTTTTGATAAAATTCATAACGTAATTTATACCGACTTTGTGGGTCATCAGCAACGCTTAATACAATTCGGTTAGCTTTTTTATTTAGTATTTCAAGTTTGTTCATATATTCGCAAAATGGTATATAAACTTACAAGTAAAATCGTTATTTACAATAAATATTTTAGTAAATTCAACTAGTGTATTTCATAAAATTTCCTTGTTATAAGAAAACTAATTTCTCAAAGTATTTAAAGATTAAGAATGATAACTTATTTAAAATATTATTTAGGGTTCTTATCAATACTATTATGCTCTCCTTTTGGCTTATTTAGTCAAACAGAAATTATACTGGATGACTCGATGGAGTTACTTGATATTGGAACGCAAACTCACTATTTGGAGGATTCTTCTCTTGAATTATCTATTGAAGAAGTTGTAATTGATATTCAAAATAAGTTTAAAAAACATTCTCAAGAAACTATAAACTTTTCTAGTACAGCCTCTGCTTACTGGTTAAAATTCAAAGTAACCAAAGCGATAGGAGATTATCATTACCTGAATGTGGGATCTGCTTATATAGATTCTATATCCTTGTATGAATTTGATGAGAAAAATAAACTTTTATCAATACGGCATACAGGTGATAATTTACCTTTTAATAGTAGAGAGATTAAAGTAGGAAATTATCTGTTTGCACTGGATTTTGAAAAGAATATTACACGAACTTTTTATCTTAGAGTAAAGAGTGATCAACCTTTGTTTTTTCCTCTTCGAGTTGGTACACTAGCTAATTTTGCGGCGTATGAACATGATTTAGATTTTCTACAAGGTATTTATTTTGGGTTTATGTTGTTAATCTTTCTCTATAATCTCTTTTTATATTTTTCTACAAGAGAAAGAATCTATCTCTACTACATTGCGTATGTATTCAGTATCACATGGTTTATGGCTTCGATATTTGGATATTTCTTTGAGTATTTTTGGCCCAATTCACCTATTATTAATCAAATTGTGGTAGTCAGTGCAGGGTTGACAATGATTACAGCAACCTTATTTACACAAAAGTTTTTAAATACTAAAAAATCGAACTCTATTATGCACAAGGGGTTGATAGTTTTTCTTATCGTAGGTCTTTTAGTATGTGTATTAGTTCTATTTGGTTATAAAATAGAAGGCCTGAAATTATCGCAAGGCGGTCTTCTAATCATGGCAGTGTATTTTCTTATTTTAGGGGTTCAATTTAAGTTGCAAGGGTATCGCCCTGCTAAATATTATTTATTTGCTTGGGGAGCTCTTATAGTAGGTATTTGTTTTGCTATTCTTGAGTCTTTAAATCTGACTTTTGTTATGAAGTATGTAAATGCAATGCAAATTGGTTCTGCTTTAGAAGTTGTGTTGCTTTCATTTGCCCTTGGTGATAGGATTAATATGTATAAAAAGCAAAAAGAAGATGCTCAACTAGATGCTTTATTAGCAGCCAAAGAAAATGAAAGGTTGATCCAAGAGCAAAATATACTATTAGAAAAGAAGGTTAAGGAGCGAACGGCAGAAGTAGCTACACAAAATAAACGACTTGTTGACTTGAATAAAGAAAAGGATATGTTGGTAAATATAGTTGCTCACGACCTTAGAACCCCACTTAGTCACATACGATTATTAATGCAACTACTGGATATGACATCTTTGGATTTGACCGATGATCAGAAATCTTATTTAACAGAGATTGATAACTCGGCAGATCGTCTCTCACAAATGATTGGTCGTATCTTGGATATACATGCACTAGAAACAAATCAAGTTAAATTAAAGAATCAAATTATTAATTTGGTAGAATTGGTTAATTATGTTGTAAAATGTTTTCGTCTTACCTCTGAAGAGAAGCAAATTAGGATAATAGCTACATCAGAACCAGGAAATCACTTTGTAGAAATTGATAAGAATTATATGATTCAGGTATTAGAAAATTTAGCTTCTAATGCAATCAAGTTTTCTGATAGGGGAAGTACTATTTTTATAAATGTAAGATCTAGTAATAAAAAAACATATGTTGTTGTTGAAGATCAGGGACCTGGTATTAGTCAACAAGATCAAAAAAAACTATTTGGGAGGTTTCAAAAACTTAGCGCACAACCTACCGAGGGAGAAGCATCTATTGGTTTAGGGCTATCAATTGCAAAAAAATATATCGAGTCTATGAATGGTAAAATTCATTGTGAAAGCCAATTAGGTGTTGGAACTAAATTTATTATCTCTTTTGATTCTAAAGAAGACTTGACAAATGTGAAGAGTTAATTGCAAAAGGGTAGCTGAATAGTCTGTTATTGAAAAGAATACATACTATCGAATTCTTGATAACGATACTAAAAGAGAATTATAAAATCTAAGACGTACAATACATTAACAAAGCCATAATTGGCGTAATAGTCAATCTGAAGCTTAATAATTACGATGTTTTTATGAGTAATTTCAACGAGAAAAGATACTTCTTTTAGTTGTTTAACAAAACCATTGTAGGAATTAGTTAAAAAGCTAAATTATAGTTAATTACGATTGTTTTTTTTGTATCATTAAGCAATATTTCTTGTTTAAAACTTAGATGTAAGTATCAGAATTATAGACGAATACCCATTACTTTCTATTATTTTTTATTTTAGAAGTTAAATCTTACATTTTTTTAATTATAAGTGAAATTTATCTTCAAAATAATTTACAACTTGCTGTGTTTAAGTAAAATAAATCATTTTAATTTAAAAAATTAGAAATCATGAAAAAAATTTATTTACTTATTTTAAGTTTAATTATTTGTTTATCTGTTACAGAATTGCAAGCTCAAGTAAAACCAGACTCGGAAAATAACCCGTCTAACGTTGCAAAAATAAAAAATGGAGAAGATGTTTTGATTGAAAATCATCCATATCAAGCCGATTTAGGTGGATGTGGAGGAACAATTATAGGACCTACTTGGATTCTTACTGCAGAACATTGTGTTGGAGGAATCGTAGGAAGAAGGATAGGAGTCGGGTACACCAAAAGAAGTGACAGATCAACAGGACAGACGTCTACTGTAAAAAGAGTTATTAAGTTTCCGTGTTCAGGATGTGATTTAAGTCTCTTAGAACTAAGTACTCCATTAGACTTGTCTGGTAGATATGCTAAAGCCATCAAATATGCATCAGCTGATGTTTTTACAGAAGGCTATGTAAAGCAAGGTAAAGATTGTTATGCTACAGGTTGGGGGCAATTGGGGCCTAATGGTGGTTCTCCTGATCATTTGCAAGGAGCATCATTAAAATTTGGAGTTGTGCAACTATCTGACGAACGTATTAGAGTTGAAGAAACAGAAGGAAGAATGGTGTGTAGAGGAGATAGTGGTGGCCCGCTGGTTGTATATAACAGTAACAGGTCTGAAAGAATTTTGGTTGGAGCAGTGAGTGGAGGAGAAGGAACTCCTTGTACAGATTATGGCTTTTGGGGAAATGTTGCTAATGCTGCATCTTGGATAGAAAGTCAAACAGGAATTAAACCTTATACAGAAACAGGAAGTACTGATAATGTGGCTCCTACAAGACCTACAAATTTAACTGCTAGTAATCCAACACAAACAACAATTGATCTCGCTTGGACAGCTTCTACAGACAATGTTGGTGTAACAGGGTATGAGGTGTATAGAGGAAATACGATGATTACTACTGTAGCAGAAACCAGATATAAGGCAGTAAGTTTAACAGCTGGTACAGAATATACTTTTAAAGTATTAGCAATAGATGCAGCAGGAAACAAATCAGAGTTTAGTAATATAGCTACTGCGACTACATTACCTGGAGACCCTACCGATATTTGTAACGGTGTAGCACCATGGAGCCCAAATGTATCATACCAACCAGGAGATAGAGTAGTACATAGAGGAAATTTATGGGAGCGTACTTTTAGAGGGTGGAAATTTATTTCATCTTGTAGCGCTAATAAATCTGGTAAAATTATACCACCAGAAGATAAAATTTCTGTATACCCTGTTCCTGCAAATAAAGAAATACACATTCTTTTTAATCCAGCAGAGAAAGCAGTATTCAATATTATAGATATGTTTGGTAAAACAGTACTACAAGGAAAATATAGATCAAACATAAACATCACAAAATTACAAGCAGGTACGTATACCTTAAAAGTTATTTCGAATGGAGCTAGTTATACTACCTCTTTCGTAAAAAAATAATCTATTTATCTAACTCATAAATCGAGATGTAATTTAAGAAGCTGTCGAATCTGGCAGCTTCTTTTTTATATCATTCTATGAATAATGGGGATTATAAAAGCAGGAAATAAAAAAAGCTATAATTCAATAAAACAATTTCTAGGATACACTGTGAATTGATAATTAGGAATTCAGTACAAATTTCTAACCATACTGTATAACAAAAATAAATATATTTATGCTTGATTAAAAAGTACTTAACACCGTAGAAAAAATATATTTGTAAAATTCAAAAGGAATAATAAAATTACATGAAGGAAATAAAAAACAAACCCCGAATTCATACATTAATTTTATTAATAGGATCTTTTGTTATATTTCAAAATAGCTTTTCACAGGCCATACAAAACAAAGATACTCTATATTTTGACAGCAGCTGGAAACCTACAATTAGGTCAAAACATCAATTTTATAGGCTGTTACCATTAAAAACTACAAAGAACCTTTCCTTAATTATTGACTATTACAAAAATGGAAATATGCAAATGCAAGGATATGCATATACAGATAGTCTCACAAAACTTGTAGGTGATGTGTATTGGTATGATGAGAATGGATTTGACTCTTCGTATGAACAAAATTTTAATTCAACAAATGAACCTCTAGAATATTACCATAATAATGGTTCAATTTGGAAAACTATTACTTATAAAAATGGAGTAAAAGAAGGTGTAGTTAAACTCTTTAATAATAAAGGTGCTTTTATTACTTCAGAAACCTTTAAAGAAGGATTTATTACAAATGACACTATAGGTAAATTTAATAAACGATACTATTCTGGTACTAATTATAATAAAACTCATACGTTTGACAAAGCTACGCCACCTATAGATAATTATACAAAAACGTTGTATTGGAGCCATACAGGTAATCCAGCAAAGATTATAAAGTATACTGATAATACAATTATTGAAGAACGTTCTTATTCTGAAAATAAACAGTTAACACAACATCTTAGCAAAAATGATTTTGTAAACAATAAATTACTAGATGGTAAGTATTATACCATAAAAACTAACAACGGCTTTGCTATAACAATAGATTCTATACATTTTAATAATCAAAAAAGTAAACTTATAAGGCTTAATAATATAAGTCATGTAGGTGCAAATGAAGATGGTGCGCTAGATTTTTATCAAAAAAAAATAGCAAATCATTATTCAAAATTAGATTATGAATTTTTTTATGAAGGAGCAATTCCAATAAAATCATTCAGATTATTAGGCAAAGATGATAGAGATTATACAATTGAAGGTATAAAAAAATATTCAGATAAAATCATTAATATAAGTGATGTAAAAACACAATCTGTTGAGAATTTACTTAAAACAATTGCAAATAAAGAGTGGAGTAGTACTTATATAGATTCTAGTAGTTATTCTGATGATACGACCAAAAACAAAGTTATTTTTAAACAATTTAATTCAGAGCTTTTTACTTATTTAGATTTGAGTTTTACTGAGGCTTATAGAGGTGGCTTAGGTTCTTCATACCAAAATAAGGATGATGATACAAAAAAATGGCGTTTACAGAACGTAGATTTTTATACTATTAATATCCTTGTACTTAATAACAATAAACCAATACTTATTTTAACCAAGGATGATGATATGGAGTATTACATCATCCCGACTAAGAATAATGGTTTACTTGTAAATTTTAAAGAAAAAGGTGCCACAGAACAAATTAGTTCTAATCTAGATGAAAGTGTTTTTAAAGAACTTATGCATAGAGGTAATTCTAAACAATTTTATGGGGTAAAATCTCAAAAAGGCAAAAAGTATATCACAAATTCTTTCAATGAAATATTGATTGACACCGCATATGATAGTATCCAAAGAAAAAATCAGTATATCATTGGAAAAAATAAAAATAAACTTGATATCTATAATTTAAAACTAGATAAACTACCTATTAACAATGTAAGAGAAGCCTATTACGACAGAGGGAATTTGCAAATTCTCACCAATAATAGCGTAAAGTATATTGATGTGTTAGGTAAAGAAACAAACAGGAGAATTATAAGCTATTCTTTTTGTGGAACAGTTAGTTCAACAAGTTTTGAGATTATAAAATCAAAGAAAAATAAACATTTTAATGCTATTGAAATTAGAACAGGAGGGCTTGGAGGTTTCCCTAGTCAAAAAGAATTACTCCTCAAAAACCTAGAAGCAGAATATGATGTTACATTTCTTAATAAAACCAAAAGAGATGGTTATGATGGCAACAGTAGCTTTGTAGATGGTTATATAGATAGAACACACTTGCTTGTTGTTGGTAAAAATAAAAAAGTGGGTTTATATACTTATAATGATGATAATATAGAATTTAATTTTGGGAATGTTATTGAGGATACGGAACAAAAAGACGAAAACGGAATAGTAAAACCCCCTCAGATCATAGATATTAATCAGTCAAAATATGGTAGTACACTTGCAGAGGAACTTTTACCGATATTATATGATGAAATCAAACTAATAGAACCATTAATTATTGTAAAAAAGGATGAAAAGTATGGGATTTATCCTTTGAAGAATGGACTAAAATATAAGAATCTTGGTATGGTAACAGCAAACTTTATTAATTATGAAACTATTAATGGAGAAAAAGGATGGATAGATGTGAATACACGTAAAGAATATCCAAATGAAAAATAATATTACAGTATAACAAAATAACTAACTTCATTAAAAACCATCAAAAGGTAATACGTCATTATTACCTTTTCTACAATAGGAGAGTAGATGCAATGTATGCTGAGTAGAAAAAAAAATATTAACAAATATTTAGTGTTTCTATCAATAAACGATCGGTCTATTATTGTATATTTGCGTAAATAAACGATCGGTCTAATAATGGCAAAACATGATTTAAATAACATTTTAGAAAAAGGAATAGAGCTATTCCGGCTTAATGGTTATCACAATACTGGGATTAGAGATATTCTTAAAGCGTGTGATATGCCTAAAGGCTCTTTTTACCATTCATTTGAAAGTAAAGAAGATTTTGTTATTAAGGCAATAAGCCATTTTGAAGAAGTGATAGGCAAAGATTTTGAAAAAAATCTATCAGATGAATCATTATCTTATTATGAAAGAATAAAAAACCATTTTAAAATCCATATAAAATGGTATACAGATAATGATTTTAAAGTAGGTTGCTTATTAGGAAACTTAAGCACAGAAGTAGCTGGTACTATTGATTCTGTCTCAAATTCAATATCTGGTGTATATGATAGATGGAGTAGAGGGTTGGCCTCTTTTATAAAAAAAGGACAAGAACAAGGAGAAATAGTTGACGATATAGAAGCATTACATCTTGCAAATTATTTGTTTGATAGTTTTAATGGTGCTGTAGGTAGAATGAAAGTAGAAAGAAGTAGTGAACCATTAGACCTATTTCTAAATATCAATATGACTTTTATAAAAAATAAAGAAAAAAACGTCAATTAATCATTCTGTTTTTTTATTTCAAAAATAAACGAACGGTCTATTATTAAATTAATTTAAAAACAATACAATGAAAATATTTGAACCATTTACATTATCAGGATTAAAATTAAAAAACAAAATTGTAATGGCACCTATGACAAGAAGCAGAGCCATTGATAACATTCCCAACGATATAATGAAAGAGTACTATTCCCAAAGATCAGGAGCAGGGCTTATTATATCGGAAGCCACCGCTGTATCCGCAAACGGAACAGGATATCCTAGAATTCCCTCTGCATATACAGATATACAAATTGAAGGTTGGAAATCTATTGCAAAAGGTGTACATGAGAATCAAGGCTCTATTTTTGTTCAATTATTTCATACTGGACGAGTTTCTGCATCTCTTAATTTACCCGATGGTAGCGAAACTATAGCGCCCTCCGCAATTCCATTAACTTCAATGCAGATGTATACAGATCAAGAAGGGATGCAACCTCATGATGTTCCTAGAGAAATGAATCTTACCGATATTCAACAAGCACAAGATGAATTTGTACAAGCAGCAACAAAACTGATCAAAGCAGGTGTTGACGGTATAGAGATACATAGTGCAAATGGATATTTACTAGACCAATTTCTAGACCCAGGGACTAACCAGAGAAATGATGATTATGGAGGTGATTATAAAAGTAGAGCAAAATTTACATTAGAGACTACAAAAAAAATGGCAGATGCTATCGGAGCATCCAAAGTAGGAATACGATTTTCTCCTTATGGTGTTTTTAATGGAATGTCAGGAGACTATAAGGAAATTACAGAAGCTTATACCTACTTAGCACAAGAACTGTCAAAAATAGGTATAGCTTATATTCATATTGCTGATCAACGAGCAGCGATGTCAGCACCAGAATTTGCAACCCAAATATGGAAAACTATAGGAGATAACTTCAACGGAACCATGCTTGGTGGGGGTGATGTATGGAGTGCAGAAAGAGCTGAGGAATTATTAGAGGATGGATACGATTTGGTTTATATAGGAAGAGCTTTTATAGCTAACCCTAACCTAATTGAAAAATTAAAGAATAAAGAAAGTTTAGCAGCACCAGATGTTGAAAAACTTTATACCCCAGGTATTGAAGGATATTTAGATTATGTTTAAAAATATAAATGATCTTTTAAATTTACTCAAGAAAATGTATTAGAAATTAATCCTTAGTTGACCTGATCCTGTTGGTGAATTTTATTTTCAGCAGGATCAGATCAACCACTTAAAACAAAAAATATGTCATTAGTACAATCAAATATGATGGAGTTAGGAACAAAAGCTCCATTATTTTCATTACCTGATACAATTTCTGATACTGTAATATCTCTTTCTGAGATAAAGTCAAGTACAGCCACAGTAGTAGCCTTTATTTGTAACCATTGCCCATTTGTACATCATATAAATAATAGATTAGTAGAGGTAGCCAATGAATTTCAAGCAAAAGGGATTCAGTTTATTGCTATTAGTAGTAATGATGTAGATTATTATCCCGAAGATAGGCCAGAAATGATGAAAAAAGTTGCAAAGAGTCAAGGCTATAGTTTTCCATATTTATATGATAAGACTCAAGAAGTGGCAGTAGCTTATCAAGCAGAATGCACCCCTGATTTTTTTGTGTTTGATGGTAGTTTAAAACTGGTTTATAGAGGACGATTTGATGAAACAAGACCAGAAATGGGGATCGCTACTGGAAACGAATTAGTAACAGCATTAACAGCTATTTTAAATAATTCAGAAGTTCCTAATGATCAAAAACCTAGCATGGGGTGTAGTATCAAATGGAAATAAAACTGAATGATTCCGCATACTTTTTCAACTTAATTTTTAGAGAGTGGAAAAAAAGCCCATTTATTCGCGTATAAAGTCTATTTAATAACTCTCTATGAGTTCTCATCCAATTACAGTTTGATAAAAAAAGTTAATTACACTAGCAATTATTGTTAATTAGATACGACAAAAAGAGAATTAATATTAATAAATAAAATGAAAAATAAGTATATAAAATTAGGTTTAATTTTTGGAGCAGGAATTGGACTTTGTATAGGAATCCTAATAAATAATATAGCAATAGGAATATCATTGGGAGCCGGAGTTGGTTTAGTCTTTGGATCTGCTCTTGGTGGAACTGCGTATAAAAAAAACAATAAACAAAACTAACATTATAATATCCATTTTTTGTTTAACCTTAGTTTATACTATATGAAAACGGCGAATAGAAAAAATCTATTCGCCGTTTTACTTATAATTTATATTTAGGTATCTTATTATTTTCTTATTGTTTTTATTTTCCGAAGAGTTTTTTAGGCAATTGTCATAAAACTTCTGTAGGATTGGTTCATGAGCCCCCATTTATCTAATAGTAGGTAAATCTTCTTTTTATTATTTTTGGAACATCTATTTTAAAATTAAAAATAAATGAATGCATATTTTAAGTTAGTCTTTTTGTGTTTTATAAGTTTTATCCTCTGTTCTTGCAGTAAAATAAGTGAAAAGAAAATCAGCCAGAAAAAAATTGAGTTTTTGATTTGCGATTCTATTCATTATTTTGAACAACCAAGATGGTGGGATGATATTAATGTTTTAATAGACGATTCAATAATGAAAGTGTCAAAATCTGCTAATGAATACCTTCAACTATGCAGAGCTCATAGAAAGGAAAAATTGTATAATGATAGCATTTATAAAGAAAGTTATGATCAATACAGAAAATATCCATTAAAAGCGAAATACTTATATAACAAGATTAGGAAAAATAGTAATTCTTCTCTTTTACATTCTTTTAGTAAAGAAGTTTCACATGGCTTGTCTATAGAAATTAACGAACAGCTGTTTCATTGCGATAAAGAGTACCACAATAGTTCAATAGCTGAGTATATAGGAGATGATTATTTTGCTATTTGTAACTACGATAAAGCAATAAGTTATTATAATTTGGTATTACAACTTAATAAAAATGAGAAAGATGTAGAAAAAGATAGCACTAAGCTACGTTACTATGATAATAAGAAAAAATGGGTAGCGAGAAAACTTACTGATATAGATGAAAAATTAAAAGGAAGTAGAAGAGATGTTGCTACATGTAATTTTAGAGATGAAATAAATACTATATTAGAAACTATAAATGATTATAAAACGCCCAAAAGAAAAGAACAAATAAAAGCGTTTATAGAAAACAGAAGAGAGAAAGAAATACTAAGCGATATATTGGATGAGAACACAGATTATTTTTATACGTCTAAAACAGATTACGAACTGGCTTTATGCAATATCTTATATGAAGATGCTAAGTCTAAAAATCCTCTAATAATAAATTCAAAAACGATAACTAGTGTAGAAGAAAATTTTAAAGATTTTAATATGTTAGATCACACCAATTTTAAGGTAGGAATTAGTGATATAGGTACTTTAAATGAAGATAAAGATGAATGGCTAATCTCTTTTTGGTCTGATATAGAAGACTCACATGGTATTACTGTTATCTATTTAAAGGGATACGAAATTACCGATATACATAGCGTTGATTGATCAATCTAAGCACTTATAATCCATTATAATATAATATTCTGAGTGATGCAACTTTGCTTTGGCCCAAAGCAATAGGAAGAGCGAACGTGTAATGTTTATGGATAAAGTTTCTATTTTCTTATTTTTTAATTTTTTCTAATTTTTTGACCTCTTACTGGTTCCTCTCGTTCTACAAGTACATCATCTTCATAATAATTCAAAAATTGGGCAGGAAGCCCTAAACCACCTAAGCGACCTGATGTTCCTTGTAACTGATAATGAAGATGTGGCGCGCCTGAAGAACCACTATTTCCAGTTTTACCAACTTCTTGACCTTTAACCACAGTATCTCCTACAGCAACCATAATCGAGCCTTTTTTTAAGTGTGCTAATATTGAAGTTTCACCATTTAAATGGTCTATTATAATGTAATTACCACCAGGCTGATCCCTATTCATAGTACCTGGTTGATTATCATCAATATTATTTACAACCTCTGTTATTTTTCCATCGCCTGGGGCATTCAATCGCTTGCCAAAACAATAATGGTCTTCATTTTTCTTACCATCTCCTGAATGTATCTTTCTTAATATACCATTACTTATTTCTGTATCTACCACTATTACAAAATCAATTGCATATCGTTCGCCACCACCGCGAGTTGTAAAATGATGTGCTCCTTCTTTATGTGTTTTTCCACCATTAAATACATACCATTCTTCTTCAAAAGGCAATTCTAAATCAGTAACTGTTTCATAGTTTAAATATATATCCTCATCTAGTTCCCCTTCATCTCCTATCAAAGAATTTGTGCAAGAAATCAGAGTATATGCTATAATCGATACATAAATGAATAGTTTTATATTTTTCATAATTGATTAAAATTTATAATTAATACCAAGATTAATTTGATGTTGTATCTCACCATATGCCTTTGAGATTTGAAGTTTATCATAATTAAAACCATAGCTTGCTTTCAAATCAAAGTGTTTTGAAAGTGTGTGCTGATATGCTGTATTCCAAAGAACACTTTGATATGTATTTAGTGAGTAAAAATTTTCTTCAAAAGTTGAAGTCCTCCACATGATAAATGGAAGTGTTAATTTAGAAGATAAGGAGTGTTTTTTATTTATCTTAAAAGTAAAACGACCTGCTATTCCTAATTTTTGTTGAAAATCGTATTGTTTCCAATCAAAATAAGAAAATACATTTGTTTGCGCCTGTAAACCTATATGTATTTTAACCTTCTTATTTACATAAACTTGTTTTAATGAATTGAAGTTTAGTACAATTTTTGAATATTGAGGATTAGGCTCTGGAATTATATTGGTTTCTAATTCAGAATCCAAATAATCAAATTGTATTTCAAATAGCTTTTCTCTTTTAGTTATGCGAGTATATCGAAATTGATAGTTTAATGCATTGTAATCATAGCGTTTAACAGGAGCAAATGCTAAGTTTTTTAAAAAACCAATAGTATAACCTGTAGAGAATTCTAAATTATTCTTTTTTTGAATTTTATCTTGAGCATTCAGAGATAAAATAGATAGACATAAAATAGCAAAAAAATATACTTTCATTTTAAAATATTTAAAACAAAACAATAGAAATAGATACTTCAAAAAAGAATAATTTGATAAACGTAGAATAGTTATTGATGAACGTAGAAAAACGGGGTAATACAAATAAATTATGCTTTCCTTTGTTCAAAACATTCAAAATGAATACTTCCAAAATAGCGTTGATTGCAAGACATGTATTGTTCTGGTTATTCAATTATTGGTTTGTTACTATGGGAGCTGAATTTAATTGGAATGGTTTTACTACGGCTTCTGGTAGTTTAGCATACGCCTATGTTTATGGACTTTTTTTTAATGCTGTTTTATTTTATACACAGGTTTTTTGGTTAGTTCCCAAAATGTATGTTCTTAATAAAAAAATGAAATTTTATTTACTTTCTATTCTTTTAATTACAGCTATATCTTTAATTGAAACCTATTTAGATTACATATTTTATGGTATTTATAAAATTGATATAAAGGAATTAGAAGGGAGTTTAATTACAAATACGATATTCCATATTATATATAGTAGCGTTGGTTTTTTCTACATTTTTAAATTAGAACATAAAAAATCTGAAAAGAATAGGCAAAGTCTTTTAGAAGAAACCTATAAAACTGAATTAAAATACTTGAAAGCTCAAATGAACCCTCATTTCTTATTTAACGGGATCAATAGTATCTACCATTTAATTGGAAAAAATGATGTATTAGCCAAAGAAACATTACTTCAATTTTCAGGGCTGTTGCGTTATCAATTGTATGAAAGTAATTCTCATATTTTATTAGAAAAAGAACTAGACTATGTGTTAAAATATATTAAAATTGAAGAGACACGTAGAGGCTCTGATATTCATTTAGATTATGATATCAAATCAGAAAACCCTCAATTAAAAATTGCACCTTTATTATTAATTCCTTTTATTGAAAATGCATTTAAACATTGCAGTAATTATATAGATAGTAGTACAAATGTCATTAAAATAAAAATTCAAGAAGCAGGAGGGAAGCTTACTCTAGATGTTATGAATAGTTATGATCAGTTAATTAATAAAAATACAGTGGGAGGAATAGGGTTGAAAAATGTACAAAAACGGTTATTATTATTGTATCCAAATAAATATCAACTAAATATCAAAAAAGACAAAACTAAACATATTGTAAATCTTTCTATTAGTATTAGTTTATAACGCTTAAAAATGAAACAACTCAACTGTTTAATTATCGATGATGAGCCTATTGCAAGAGAAGGTATTGCAGATTATTGTAATGAGATTTCATCTTTAAATGTTGTTGCTCTATGTAAAAATGTATTGCAAGCAAACCATTATTTAGAAAATAATCAAATTGATTTAATTTTTTTGGATATCAATATGCCTATAGTTTCAGGGATTGATTGGTTAAAAGAATTAAAAAACTCTCCTTCAATTATAATGACAACGGCTTATGAAGAGTATGCTCTGGAAAGTTTTGCATATAATGTTTTAGACTATTTAGTAAAGCCCATTTCTTTTGAACGTTTTTTACAAGCTACTAATAAAGTCTATAATTATAAAGATCATAATACTGAAAATAAAGTTCTGTTTATAAAAAGTAAAAAACAGCTTAAAAAAGTGAATATAAATGATATTCTATTTATCGAAGCGATGCAAAACTATATTAAAGTAATAACGCTAGAAGAAACTATAATTACAAATATGACTTTAAAGTGTTTTAAAAACCAACTACCAGATGATAATTTTATTCAAACACATAAATCATATGTAGTCTCAAAATATAAAGTGGACAAAATTATAGGGAATCAAGTTATAATTAGGGATTATAAAATTCCTATAAGTGTACGACTAAGAAAAACAGTTTTAGATAGTTTTTGATACTATATAAAAATAGGTTTAAACATTCGTATGCAAACTAGATTACTTTAAGAAGGAAAAGTAATCATTTTATAATAGATGTAGTTGTTTAGATAAATATTGAAAATATTAATTTGTTGCTGGGATAGAGTCATTATTATAAATTGGTACGGTGTCAGTATCATAAAATCGATACAAAAGGCTAGTATCTGCATATTTACCAGATAAGCTAGAACCATTTGGTGTTTTAACCAAAAGCATACTCCATAAACCATCTACACCAATATAACAGTCATAAGTTTCAAGTAAACCAAAATCTAATAAACAATCTTCAACAGCAAATAGAAGTTCTTTTCTAGAAGATGTTTCAATTTTTCTCATATTAGTGGCTTTTAGTAAAACTAATAGTTTATTCTTTTCTATTTTAGAGTAATATTTTATTCCATCCATATTTATACCTTCAAGAGACGAACTTACGCATGGCTTTAGATAAAATGATATTGAGTCTGTTTCAAGAGTTGGGGTTGATGATGTTTTATCAATATCATAATTTAATAACTCTTTTCTGGGATCAATTTCTCTTGGATCGGTTTTCCTTTCATATGTAAATAAATAGATTACTGCAGGTATAAATGTAAATAGAAACAAAACAATTAATATCAGACTACCAGACCATTGCCATAGTGGGGTTTTAACGGGATTCAATTGATTATCTTTTAAAAGAACTCTATTAATATTAACTGGAATTTCTTTTTGATGATAAGATTTTTTACAATGACTACATTCTAAAATTGTTGTTTTAAATAATGGGAACAAAGGAATCCAAAAGACATGAAAGTATTTACCAAATGTTGTAGCAATAAAAGAGTTATGGATTTCACAATTTGGACAAGTGGTATTACCTTGCAGTTTTCTTTCTTTTAGTCTAGATGATCTAGTTCCGAAATATAAAAACATAAAATAGGGTTTTATTTATTGTCCAAAGTAATTGTTATTCTATTTTTGAGTAACCCTGTTTTCAGTGAAATTAAATGTAAAATAAAAAAATGTTTTTCCTTTCTTAAAAGTTTCTTCTATAATTGTAATACAACATTTTTCATGTGACAAGCTTACATTCAGCGTAGTCAAAATGTAGGAGGGAAGTGGAATATTTGTGAAATCGAAATTGACTATTTTATAGTTTTGCTAAAACTTCCAATTTTTTTAAAACAATAACTTTATACGTAGCACTAACTGGGACTTTATTATTTTCAACTAATAAATATGTTCTGGTTGCTTTGGTAACTCTAGTTAAATTGGCAATATATGATTTATGGGTGCGTTGAAAATTATCAGATAATAAGGTAGTGATATTAGTAAGTGTTTCAGAAATAAGGTACATTCTTGAATCTGTAAATATTTTTAAATAATTTCCAAAACTCTGAATGTACAAAATTGATGTAAATAAAATATTAACGGGCATTCCATCATGTTTTATTTGAAGTTCTTCACTTCCTATATTTTTTTTAGTCTGTGTTATTTTTGAAGAAGAAACTTTGTTTATTGCTTTCAAAAAGCGTTCAATTTTCACAGGTTTTAATAAATAATCTACAACACCATAATTATAACTTTCTAATGCATACTCAGAATATGCTGTAGTTAAGATAACTTTAGGTGGGTTTATCATAGAGCGCAAAATTTCCATACCATTAAGTTCTGGCATTTCAATATCAAGAAAAATGAGATCAACTTCATTTTGCTGAGCAAAATTGATGAATTCGAGTGGATTCCCTGTGCTTAAAACTAATTTAAAGTTGTTAATTTTAGAACAGTAATCCTCTAACACCTTACGAGCTAGTATTTCATCATCTATGATGCCAATTTTAATCATTAACTATTTTTTTAATATTGAAACTGTTAAATCAATAGATAAGTTTACACGATATAGTTTTTCCATATCATTAATTTCTAATGAGTGAGAATTAGGATATAATAAATTTAAACGTCTTCTCACATTTTCAAGACCTAGCCCTTTTCTTTTTGATTGAGTAATCATGGGAGGCTTTGAATTAACGACACAAAAATGAAGTGTAGATTTTTTTATAGTGACAGAAATATCAATGATACTTTGCTCATTAGTACTTTGAGCACCATGTTTAATAGCATTTTCAACAAATGGAATTAATAACATAGGTGAAATTGTTAAGTGTAAGAAGTCTCCATTAATCAAAAACTCAACCGTACAACGTTTACTCAACCTTTTTTCTTCAAGTAACAAATAATTTTCAATAAACTCAAGCTCTTCTTTTAATAAAACAGTATCTTTTTTAGAACTCTCTAATTGATATCGCATTAATTCTGAGAGCTGCATTACAAGATCAGGAGTTTCTGGTGATTGCTGACGAGATAGTGCATAAATACTATTTAAGGAGTTAAATAAAAAATGAGGATTTACCTGCTCTTTTAAATAGGTAAGCTCCATCTCTTTTTGCAATTTTTCTTTCTCCTCATTTTCTTTTTGGATAATCATATTTCTTCTTAAGAAAAAAACAGCCATACCAGCTCCTGTTGTATAAAGAAGAAAGAAGAATATTTTAGAAGTGCCAGACCAACTATTTGTTCTTAAGTAGGAAAAAATAAGTAAACTCCCTATGAGTAATATTCCATATAAAAAATACCGTTTCTTATCTAAGAAAAAAGGAATAAGAATAAAATGATTTACCCAAATGAAACCCATAATCATAAGAGTATAATTAAGTCCATGTGTGTAAAATAAATAACTAGTTTCAAAATTATCTTTAAAAAACAAATTACTCAATGTTTCAAGCATAAAAACCAGCAAGAAAGCTCCTATATTAATGAGTATGGTATTCTTTATGTACCTATTAAACATATATGTTTTTCTTAAAAGGGTATAAAGATACTATCTATACCTGGCAGTTACTATAATTTCTTACAAAAGCCATATATCAATGATGAAATGATTTTGTCATTTAACTTTTGTGTTTATCCTATTTATGTTGTTAAACATAAGTTATACGATAATTTAGTATCGCAAGTAATAAAAATAGAGTAAATATGAAAATTACTAAATTATTAATATTAATATGTACTATAGTGTTAAATACTGTCTTTGCCCAAGAAAAGGGAGAAAACGATCCTGGTGAACCAGTAGTTACCTTAGGCGAGATATCTTCACTTCAGTCAAAAGTCTTAAACAAAACTATTCCACTATCAGTCCATTTACCTGAGAACTACGATAGCTCCAAGAAAAGCTATCCCGTGCTGTATATGTTGGGTTCAGATTACCGAGCACGGTTCGCCATGTTAGCTTCTACACTAGACTACATGGGCGAGGGACAAATTCCTGAGATGATACTTATTGGAATAGATTTACCTGAAGGAAATAGTATTTTGTTGCCAAAAAGGAAAAATCAAGACACAAAAATTCCAGATAATTATATCAACTTTTTTGAGACAGAGCTGATACCGCACGTTGATAATAACTACCAGACTGCTCCGTTCAAAGTCCTTTTTGGTGGTTCTAACAGTGGATTTTTCTGTGTTTACACGCTACTCAACAACCCTCTTCTGTTTAATGGCTACTTCGCAAGCAGTCCATCTCTTATGATCATACCGACAGAGCTTCAACAAAAAATAAAATCAGGTCCGTTAAAAACGCTTTCGGAAAACAGATTTCTACACATCATTTACAGCGATGATGAGGGATTAACAAATCACGTTTCTGAATTCACTCGTGTTTTAGCCAACCATAAACCAGAGAGTTTTACTTATAAAGTGGATGAATTGGTGAATCAGGGTCATGTACCAGCGATGGATTTTACACAGTTTCTTCTTACGTTATATCCTGACTTCAATCCCTTCAATCCCAGTGAAAATCTGGAATCGTTGGATAAAGTAACACAACATTTCGATAGGTTATCAAAACGATACGGGTATGAAATCAAGACACCTATATCGATCATATTTGACCTTGGTTTTCACACGATACTAAGTAAGGATTTAATTGCAGCAGAAGAAATCTTTCAATATTCCTTAGAAGTATATCCTGAAGGGAAGGAATCTTATCTCGGAATGGGTCTTGTACACAAAGCTCAAGGTCAGCTAGAAAGTGCTAGGGTCATGTTCGAAAAAGCACTGACAATTGATCCGAATTTTTCACTTGCTAAAAGATGGCTTAAAAGACTCAAAAATTAAAATCTAGATGTACTCATCAAAGAATAAATAATGAAAAATAAAATCTCGATTCTCTCTTTCCTCATTCTTATACAATCCTGTATAGAAAAACCTAATGAGGGTAGCACAACTGATTTAATTAAAAAAGTAGAAATTGGTCTCACAACCCAGACACACATAGCAGGCGATTCCACATGGTCTATAGAAGAACGTATGGAACACTACGGTATCCCAGGTGTGAGTATTGCAGTTATACATAATGGTGAAATTGCATGGACAAAAGGGTACGGTGTCGTGGATAAAGAAAGTCAAACTCCAGTAACGACACAAACACTTTTTCAGGCAGCGGCAACTAGTATGCCTGTAACGGCCTATGGTGCATTACGTCTTGTAGAACAAAATAAAGTAGACTTAGATGAAAATATTAACAGTTACTTAAAATCCTGGAAAGTACCAGAAAATGAATTTACCAAAGAAAAGAAAGTTACTATAAAAAACCTTTTAAATCACTCTGCTGGAATACACCCTCGTGGAACGGGATCCTATAGTATCAATGAAAAGATTCCAACACTTATAGAGACATTAAATGGAACTTCTCCAGCTAAAAACGAGCCCGTTACCGTAAATAAAGAGCCTAGCGAAAGTGTTCGTTTTGCATATACTAGCTATGTACCCATTCAACAAATGATGCTAGAGGTAGAGGGGAAAACATTCCCAGAGATTATGCATGAACTTGTGTTACAGCCCTTAGAAATGAACAACAGTACGTTTAACTTATCACTTACTAAGGAGCAATTAACTAAGGTAGCAACAGGTTATTTAAAAGATGGTTCTAAAGTAAAAGGAGGAAGAAAGGTTGATCCTGCATTGGCTTCAACTGGATTATGGACAACTGCAGAAGACTATGCAAAATTTATAACCAACATACAGCAAACCTTAAAAGGTGAGAGTACTAAAGGGTTATCAAAAAATCTGACAGTATTAATGGGGACACCATATGGAGTGAGTAATTCTGGTTGGTCATTTACATTAGGCTTAGGGTTTCAGCTTTATAATAAAAACAATGAAATCTACTTAAGACACCACGGATGGAATACAGGTTTTTATGCTGAGATTGTGGCTCATAGAGACAAAGGTTATGGTGTAGTAGTGTTCACTAATTCTACTTTTCCGGAGTTTAATGCTGAAGTGATTCGTTCTGTAGCCCTTGCATATGATTGGGATAAGTATGTTCCAGTACATAAAAAAATAGAAATTGAACAACCTTTAGTCGATAAAATTACTGGGAGATATATGAATAATGGTAAGATTGTAGAAGTTTTTCAAAAGGACAATCAACTGTTCTATAAAAATATACTTGACGTGCAAGCAGAAGAACTAGTCAAAGTCTCAGATAGTAGTTTTGTTAGAAGAAATTCTAGTCGATTTATTCAATTCAAGCCAGATTCTGAAAAAGAAACACTCAATTTAATTTACCTGAATAGAAACGATGGAACAATAGCTTCAACTTTTGTTAAGATGGATATTGATAAAAAAGAACCAGTAGAATTCCTTCTTGAAGGTGACTTTGACAAAGCACTTAATGCATATAAGGCCTTAAAAGAACATGCCCCAACTTATCTTACTGTTAATGAGGACTATTTAAATGATTTAGGATATAGTTTTTTCCATGAGGATAGAATGAAATTATCGCAAGATGTTTTCAAAGTGAATATGATACTCTATCCAGATAGTTATAAAGTATATGATAGTTATGCAGAAGCTTGTACGAAAATAGGAGAAATTGATTTGGCAATTTCAAATTATACCAAATCACTCGAATTAAATCCTCAAAATAACCGTACCAGACATAAGCTTGAAGAACTACAAAAAAGTGAATAATACTACCATAAAAGAAATAGAATCAAAAATATATTAAAAACGAAAAATTTAATAACGACTATGAAAAACAAAATAGGATTATTATTTATCACTCTTCTTGTTATTACCATTAGTAGCTTCGCCCAACAAAAAGAGAATCATGCACCAAAGGTCACGACCGCAGAAGCCGAACTCTCATTTTGGGATATTCCTTATTTAGAAAAAGCCTTTATCGATACAGCACCACAGGCCAGAGAAGATAATATTCTGGTTGGTAAGCTAGGAGTTGATGGCGGTAATAAAGCAATGGTTCTAAAACTAGCGCAAGAGATTATTGATACGACGCTACATGGCGATTACGATGCCTTACTTATTTCACACAAAAACAAATTGATTTTTGAATCTTATTACAGAAAAGGTCGTGTTGATCTGCTACATCCACAAGCATCAGCCACTAAAGCCTACACCAGTTTGTTGCTTGGCCGAGCTATACAGCTAGGGTACCTATCTATGGCTGATTTAGACAAACCCCTAATCGGCTTTCTCACAGAACTGGATACCAAAGATCTTGCTAAAGGTGCAGAAAAAATCACGCTCCATAAAGCATTGATTATGCATGGGGGGCTTGGTATAAGTGAAGAACAACGTAAAAATTTGGAAAAACCTTCTAGTAAGCTAAAAGGACAAGGGTTTGTTCAGACTCTTCTTGAATACAGTACACCAATCACACCAGAGACTCAGGTCTATAAATATGGTAACTACAATCCCATTTTGGTAATGCAAGTAATTGATGCCGTTGTACCAGGAAGCGTTCAAGATTTTATTAAGAAAGAACTGCTGGATAAATTGGGCATTACCAATTATCAATGGAAGAATGCCGTAAGTGGTCAGCCAGAAGCGGGTTGGCGTGTAAGCCTAAAATCACGCGATATGTTGAAGTTGGGTTCCTTGGTTGCCAATAAAGGCAAATGGAATGGAGAACAGCTTATTTCAGGAGATTACTTAGCAAAGGCTATCAGTAACATTACTAAGCCTACTCAAGATTGGATACCCCAAAATTATAACTACGGTTATTTTTTTTACCAAACAGATATCACAGTAGGGGATAAAAATTATAGTACCAGTTTTGCTTGGGGAGGAGGAGGACAATACATTATTACTGTAGAAGAACTAGATTTGGTTATTGTGATTAATGGTCATGACAGAGAAGATACTATAATGACTCAGGTTTCTAAAGTGATCATTCCAGCGTTTGTTAAATAAAGATAAATTCCCTGTACTCAAAGGCCGCTATCTTGGTCAAAAACCACCAGGATTAACTCCCGAATTATTTGCTCCTGGTATTGTTTCGACAGAAAAGGAGGACAATGGCTATATCAGTTATTCACGTTTTATAAACGGAAAATATGAAAACCCTCAAAAAATGAGCAAGGAGATTAACACAGGAAAATGGATTGCCCACCCCTACATTGCTCCAGATGAATCCTATTTAATGTGGGGTGCTGAAAAAGAAGGTGAACATGGTGCTGATATTTATATTAGTTTTCGACAGAAAGATGATTCATGGGGAGCCGCAATTAGCATAGGAGATAAAATAAACACAGGGATCTATGAGCAGGGCGCAAGGGTCACACCCGATGGAAAATATTTATTTTTTTGGAGAGGAGATGAGAAGGTTCGAGGTGATGGAAGTATGAATTGGGAGGAAGTCCTTATTGGGTGGATGCAAAGATTATTGAGAATCTCAGACCCAAGTAATAAATCTAGCAAGTGATATTTTAAAAAGACAACCCAAAATAAGTAAGACTTCTCTTAATATCCTGCAAAATCAATGGTTTCTTAACACTGTCAAAGTTTAAATAAACGTATTTCAACTTAGTTTAAACTTTGACAGTGTTAAAATTAGATTTTACTTTTCAAGAATAGGTTTTGAAACAGATGGTACTCTTTCCTTTTTACTACTTGAAAACTTATTTGAGTATTTTCTACCATTTAAGAATTTCCCAATAAATGAAGCCCTAACTAGAAAATGGTAGGTAACAAAGCATATAGTAGTCGTGCTAATTAATACTGTTAAAAATTTAATGGTTGAAGGCATATCCCAATCATATAGAAAACTTGGAATTATAGCAGTAAGTGGTAAGTGAACCAAATATACCCAATAAGATGCATCTGAAATATACCGCATCTTTGACGAGTAAGTACTACCATAACGAATAAACAAGCCAATAATCCCAAAAATAAACAGCCAAACAATCAATGATTGTAAAAGGATAACCCATTCATAGCGTAATGACGATCCTGCAACAATATAGCCTAAAAAAGATACAACCCCCAAAATAGTACTAGCCCAGTCTAATCGTATCATACTATTTAGTAGATGTTTTGACTTGAATAAAATCCAACCAACAATATAGAAATAAAAGTAAAAAAGAAATGTGTTGATTTTAGGCACAAAAGAAAAAGAAGTTTCTATTATAGTAGTACCAGTAATTAAATATGTGAACCAGGTCAAACTAGCGAAAACGATGATACGTAAGAATGGTTTTTGAAATACCCAATTAAATACCTTGGATACCATTTTTGAAATGTTCGGTATTTTTTTGACTAATAGTGCAAGTAAGACTGAACATACTGTTATCAATATCAGATAATATAAGAACCACAAATGATAGGTAAGTTGTGGGATAAACATAATAGGATTGGAAAAGTGAGCAATTGTCTCTGCAAAAGCATCTTTATTTCCTGCAAGTACCTCAGTGGTATACTCCAT
Organism: Aquimarina aquimarini; assembly: GCF_900299535.1. Taxonomy (GTDB): domain Bacteria; phylum Bacteroidota; class Bacteroidia; order Flavobacteriales; family Flavobacteriaceae; genus Aquimarina; species Aquimarina aquimarini. The sequence goes on from NZ_OMKE01000039.1 coordinate 83,072, forward strand.
AGAAAAATAAAGAACAGGCCATAATAACAGTATAAAAACAATAAAAGGATATACTATTCTTGAGATTCTATTTTTCATCATTTCTAGAGAACCTCTTTTATAAAACAACATTGATCCAAAAAAACCGGCGACTAGAAAGAATATTGGCATTCTAAAAAAATGAATCAATACAACAATTAAGTCATTAGAGATGTGCATAGCTCCAGTATCTTTTAGAATCCAATCATTACCATAATTATGGACACCATACGTAATAGCAGAGTGAATAACCAATCCTAATAGCATCATAATTGATCTTAAAGAATCTAAAGAGTGTAGTCTTTCAGTTTTTTGAGGTTGCGTTTTCATGATGTAGTTTTGTTTTATTAATATGGTTGCAATATCCCATTTACCTTCTTCTCTAGATAGGTAATATTGCCAGATCATCGTTTTAGATCGTTGAACTGTATCTCTGTTTTATTATTTTAAGTATTGATTTTTTTAGAATAGATTTATATACAGAGAACATACCTTGATAACTAAGATGGTAATGTATTACACCAAATAAATTATAAATCAGAAACCCTGTCTAAATGTATAGACAGGGTTTTAATGACCAGATTTCTTAAGGTTTAAAAAATACGATTATTCTTTTGTTGCCTTTTTATGTAAATAAAATCATTTCTATTGTGATTTCTATTTATTGATCATAGTAATACCTTTTGAGACATTTTTACTGCTTTTAGTTTTCAATTTCGCAGCATTAATCATTCCAATACCAGTGACTTTTAAGTTAGAAGTAGCTGCATAACCCGAAATATTAATATTAGACAACCCTTTTAAGTTAACACTGAGATTAGTAACAGAAACCTCTAAATTTCCGTTTAAAATACCATCCCCACTTATAACTAAATCTTTTTGATTTATTTTATCCTCCGAGATTAGTGTTATTACTCCAGTCATGTTTAAACCTGATATCCCAGAATGATTCAGGTAAATAATGTATTTAGAGTTTTTGCAATTACCACAACTTTTTTCATTATAAACATATAACTCACCATTGCGAACTTCTGTAATTAAATCTGCCATATCAGAGGTGTTTTTTGCAACAATCTCTATAGAGTGATTAGAGTTTCTTTCTAAATGAAGCTCCACATTACCTACAAGATTTACCTTATCAAACCTTTCTAAGTTTCGAGTTTCTTCCTTATTTGTTACGCTACAGCTAGTAAATAAAATTCCGAATAATGTAATAAATATATATTTTTTCATTTCGATTTGTTTTAATGAGTTTTACTTTTCTTTTTTCAATGATTAAATTAATATTGGTACAATATCCGTTTAACCTATTACTCTTAGTAATCATTTTTACCAAAGTGTCGTAATGGGTCGTTGAATTGTAATCAATAGTCTCATTGATACATCTATTTTTTGAGTTATATTGAGATTCACCCTTCTTTGATCAACACCTCCTCTTTTAGAGGATGCCTGTATACTGTCATCTAATTACTTTGATTATGGTAGAATTGATAGCGGTTGATGTATTAGACTTCAAAAATTTATCCAAAGCAGTATTCAAATCGTCTTTTTGAATAGGTTTTAATAAATAATCAACACTATTTACTTTAAATGCTTGAATGGCATATTGATCAAAAGCCGTGATAAAAATAATAGGAGCTGTAACCTCTGTTTTATGAAAAATCTCAAAACTTAAGCCGTCTGCCAGTTGGATATCCATAAATACCAAATCCAGAGTAGTGTTTTTTTGAAACCATAGCACAGCATCTTCAACCGTATCAATTATACCTAACAATTCATAATCAAAATTACATGCTTTTAGCATTCGTTCTAATTGGCTTGCTGCTCGTGGTTCATCTTCAATTATCAATATTTTCATAATTATTCTTTTGTATTGATGTCTTGCTCTGCGGGTATCAAATATTAAACTCTTAACTAGTTTATAAAATGACTTTAGGTTAAACCGTCGTTAAATTTGGTTGAATTGTAAAATTTGTGTCTTCATCATTCTTCTCTTACTCGCATACAGAAATTACTCATTTAAACGACCAAGAATTATATTCTAGAATTAGAAAAATGTGATTTTTGCGGTATAGGTGATGATAAGAATGAAGAAGAAATGTGTATGGAATAGAAACTTAACTGGCTTACAAATAAATCTTACTACACCATTAATACACGTTTTTTAAAATAGGCGAAACACTAAAATAAATAGGGTGAAAACCTATTCATTTTAGTGTTTTAACCTCTTGATTGTAGTAATGCATACTTATAATTTTATACTATAAATAACTTAAGATTTAGGAATAACATTTAAATCTCAAAACAAAAACATTATGGCTATAGAGTTAGAAATTCGAGATGGTTCTCCTCACTGGTATTTAAGTCCAGATATATGGGTAGTAAAAGAACCTGAAGATTTAATTGAATCAGTGCCAGTTGCTGGCATGCCTTTCTTTGTAAAAGCAAAGGTGAAAAACCATGGAACGACAAATGCAACAAATGCAACTGTAAAATTTTATTGGGCAAACCCATCTACTGGGGTAAATAGAAATACCGCAATACTTATAGGTCAATCATTTATTAGCTTAGACGGAGCGGGTGAGGCCGATGTACTATGCTTAACACCTTGGGTACCTGAGTATGTAAATAATGGACATGAGTGTCTTATAGTAGAAGTGTTTCATTCTAGTGACCCTTTACCAGGAACTGTAGATTTTAACGTACCAACAGATCGACATGTTGCTCAAAAAAATCTTTCTGTGTTAATGGCTTTTAGATCAATGTTTCACATGAATTTTGAAATGCATAACGGTTCACGAAAAAAAGCAAAATTCAATGCAAAGGTAGAACAAGTAAGCATTAAAGAACTTCAAAATATTTCACCAGATCTAAAAGAAAAACTTAAGGGTAAAAAAGAAGGTAAATTAAAAAATGTTGATTTTACCAATGAGCGTTGTATGGATAAGACAAGAGAGTTTTCAAAATGTAAAAATAATAGTGAAGAATTTACTCTTAATGGATTTGGTAAGAAACCTTTAGCGATTACAGGAAATATAGAAGGAGATTATGTCTTTTTAGTTGTCACTCAATATCATAAAAATGTTGAAATGGGAGGTTTAGGAATAGTAGTAATTAATGACAAAGATTAGTAAGCATGATACCAATAAAAATAAATAACAGACCTTTTGCATCGGATCTAATTACAGGTATAATGATGCCAGATGGGATTTTTGAAACAAGTTTAGGTAAAATGAAGCTAAATGCACATTTTTCCAATTCAAGTACCAATAGTTTAAGTGGATTAAGCATTTATGTTGAAAGTGCTTCTCATCCAGGAATTGTAGTTACTCCTGTAACACACCATGTAAGTTCATTAGAAAGTGGAGCATCTGTATTACAAAATTGGGATGTAGATATTTCAGCGGCTTCAGCAGGATCACATTATGTTAGTTTTATTGTTGAAAATACAAGTGGTAGACAAAGAATTATCAAGAAGATTTTTATTACAAAAGTAAGCTTTGATTCAACTAGTGATACATTCTTTGCCGAAACTCCTGAGGGGAAAATTGCAGTAAGATATAGAGAAGTTACAGAAGTAAATAAAACTAAATGCTGTAAAAAAGAAAGGTCAAAGAATAATGATTTAAGTTATGATGATTTCTTCGAAAATTTGAGCTATACTTTTTCATTAGGAAATAAAACATATGAATTATGTCCAGTCTTTTTCTTACCATTAAATTTAGAAACAGGTTGGACACCAAGTCCGCCTTACTCTGGACAGTATAGTGATTTGCCATTTAATGACCCTTGGTGGAAAGTGGTGATTGCTATTATAGCTTTTCTAATACTTGTAGCTGCAGCAATTGTTGAAGCAACTTCTGGGTCTGGTTCTATTACTGCGACAGCAGGTTGTACCACTACACCATCTGGTGTTTGCGCATCGGGTAGTGGAAGTAGCCCTGTTGCAGCAGGTCTTGTTGCTGCAGCTGCTGTTGTTGCAGGTATTGCAGCATATAGTGACGAAAGAGATTTACATAGAATTGGGCAAGACAAAACGTTTCCAGGCCCTGGGGAATTGACCATAAGTGAGAGTATGACTTCTAAATTAAAATATATGGATAGCATTGAATTTGGTACCCCATTTAAGGTTATTATAGATTGGCATTATGAACGATTAACTAGGGATACAAATGGTGTTGAAAAATCATATACATATTCTGAAGTTACCGAAAATAAAAATGTTCATTTATTATCAAAATATGAAATTGAGGCACCAGATATTGTACGGCCATATAAGAAGGAGTATTTTATTGTTAAAGGAAAGTTTTATGATGAAAATGAGAAGTTATTCAAAGGTGAACAGTTATTTGTGAAATGCTTCTTAATACATAATGAAACAGGAAGAACCATAGATTTTATTCTTCAAGATAATGGTAATAAGATAGATAAATTAAAAAATGATGGTACCTATACAGGAAGTTATTTTTTTAATAAAGAAGACGAAGGTAGGTGGAAAATCTATGTAGTTGCTCAAGACGTAAACCATGCTGACGAAAACATGACACCAGAAGAAGCTGCTCAAATTATTGGAGGTATCGTACTCACTAATCAATTAGCAATTAGTTTCTCTGGTGGGTCATGCCCTTTAGTGCCAGATGGTGATGTTCAAGTGGTAGTATAGCTACGGTTAATTTTTATTCTAAAGCATAGGAGAAGAAGAGAATTTTATTGCGGTAAATTCAAAGCGTAAATGGTATTAAATAAAGGTTAGCTTTTATTTTGGCAGTTGGCAAGCGTTGGATAATTGGGTGTAAAATAAACTACCAAATCAATCACGAGGGTTATAATTCAAATTATAACCCTCGTGAGTAAATTATAGCTTTACGGTTCTAAAATAGTTTGTACTCCATTTTCCAGCTGGTATAGAGCAGTAATTTCTTTATTGATTAAATTTCTATTGAAAATTGATAAGTCATCCATACGTCCAATGTATCCTAACCCTAAATAAATATTAGATTTTGATACATCCCACGTAAATGGGGTATCAATATTATTACGAGTACCCATAAGTTTACCATTCATGTATAGAGAAGCTTGTCCATTATCACTATTCAAATTAGAAAAATTAATCAAAATATGTGTCCATTGATCTTTACCAAAAGGAGGATTTTTCACTCCAGTTAGACGTTTGTTAAAAATAGGATTTTCATTATCTGGCCCTTCAGGATTTGGATTCCATACATCTCGATCACCAATAACTCCTAATCTAAAATCACGAGGATTCTCTTTAGTGAAATCAACCCAAATTGCAGCATCATTATAGCTAACATCTGTAATTTGAATAGGATCACAAAAACCAGGTTTTAAATCCGTAGCAGGATCTAAGCTTAACCAAAATGAAATAGCTCCATTCCAATTTTCTTTATTATAAGCTATATTTTTTTCGCTAGGATAATAAATATCTCCTTTGCTTCTCTCTGTAAATACTAATCCATAGCCATATTTTCCTTCTTCTTCCTGTCTATTAATATCAGGTTTATGTAATCCAGTCTTAACAGAATCAACAGCTGTATACATACTTGGATCACCTAATGAGAAGTCGGCTTCAACCCCTTGGTCAAAAGAAGCATAAAAGGTTAGGGCCTCTTTTAAACTAGTATTTATAGTATCTACTACTATAATTTCTTTCGGTATTGTAACTTCTTTAGATTTTTCATTTTGCTTACAAGAACATAATGTTACAATACAAATTGCAATTATAAATCGTTTTACTATTGATATGCTTAGCATGTTATTTTGTTTATATATGAGAAAAAGTAAATCAAAGGTACTAATTAACCAGGTATTCGAAAAGAAGAAGTAGATCAGTTCATTATTTTTGATTGTTTAATTCAAAAAAAGAACTCAATATAATATACTTGCGTTATGTAGCTTTTCTTTGGTAATTATAATATAATAAGCTTTGCCCAAAGCAACGATAGGAGTGAAAAGTAAGAATAAGATATTTGAGTTGTTGACAACAGCTCATTTTTTTTGGTTGCACGGTATACAAATAATTCCGTTATTAGCATTCATAGTATCCAAGAGAAGGTATACCACAAATTAAGTCTATAAATCTATGCCACTATTCAACAAAAAGAAACGTATACAATATTTAGGATTTAATGATGTGTGGTTTTCGGTTGTTGGCATTTTGATTTTAAGTCTTAGTACGGATTATATCTTTAATAATTCTTTTCAGAGTTATCCATTAGGATTAGCTTTTTATAGTTGGGGCGCTTCTTTAATCGTAACCATTTGTGATTGGCTGATTATACGAAGAATTTTAATCTTTTTACGTAAAAAGTATCCTGATTTTCGTGATGATGTAAAGCGTATAGTCATTTTTTTTATAGCCATTGTCACCATTATACTCATTGTTGATTATGTAGGAGGAAGTTTGATTGAATATGTATATCGTCTTTTGGGTAAAAATGCAAATTATATTACACAGTTGAAAGTGTTGCTACCAGTTACCTTAGTAACCATAATGATCATGGCTATATACGAAGCTATGTATTATTATGTGAGATTGAAAAAATCTATACGAGAAGAAGAACAAACAAAACAGGTAATGATTCAAGCACAATTAGATACGCTAAGGAATCAAGCGCAACCCCATTTTTTATTTAATAGTCTTAATACCTTACGAGATATCATAGACTACGATACTAAGGAAGATGCCAAAGATTTTGTAGATAATTTATCTGGTGTATATCGTTTTATTATCGAGTCTGGTAATTCAAATTTAATTTCCTTAAAAAAAGAGTTGAAATTTGCTAAAGCCTATATTCATATTCAATCAGAAAGATTTGGAGATAATTTAAAGCTTACTTGGGATATTCCAGAGGATAAACTCTCTACAATGATAGTGCCTATGAGTTTACAGCTTTTACTAGAAAATGCTATAAAGCACAATATTGTTTCTAAAGCCAAACCTTTACTTATTACTGTAGTTATTAAAGTGGATACCTTAGTGGTGAGCAACAAAATTCAAGCAAAATCTACCCAAACACCATCTACAAAAATTGGCTTAAATAATATAAAAAAACGATATCAACTTATATCAAACAAAACACCTGTTATTAATAATGATGGAGAATATTTTACAGTTTCGTTACCATTATTAAAAGCATCAAATCAAAAGACAACTCATGAAAATATTAATTATTGAAGATGAGCCTCGTGCTGCAAGTCAATTACAAAACTTATTAAACAAAAGTGTTTTTGATTTTGAAGTACTAACTATTATCGATTCCGTTGAAGATTCAGTTTCATGGTTTAAAAAAAATAGGGCACCAGATTTAGTGTTTATGGATATTCAACTAGCAGACGGCTTAAGTTTTGAGATTTTTCAGAAAATAGAAGTAACTGTATCCATTATTTTTACTACGGCTTTTGACCAATATGCCATTCAAGCATTTAAAGTAAATAGTATTGACTATTTACTAAAGCCTATCCAACAAAATGACTTAGACGCTGCGTTAAACAAATTTTCAAAATCTAAAAGTCTATCAAACCCTATAGAACCGAATATATTAAAAGAACTCTTGAGTAGTATTCAAACTCCACAAAAACGCTCAGGAATATTAGTAAAAGAGGGGAGTGGCTTTGTACAAATAAAGGTGTCAGAGCTTTTATATATGTATTCACAGGATAGTATCACTTTTGGTATCACCCACAACAAACGATATATCATAGATGAAACTATGGATCAATTATTTGACTCATTAGATGATACTAAGTTTTATAGAATTAATAGAGGACAGATTATATCTAAAAATTCAATCCATAAAATAGATACTTATTTCAACCATCGCGTAAAGCTATCTATTTCAAATCCAAGGGATCAAGAGTTTATTGTAAGTAGACAAAAGACAAGTGATTTTAAAGATTGGATGAATAAATAAGAAGCAAGTGACGTTTCAAGTATCAATACTTACGTTTCAACTGAAAACACTATTAATGAAGATGGGTTAAAACTATGTTTGTGATGTAATCAAAAAAACAGCATCATGAAAAAAATACTAATTATACTCAGTCTATTTCTATGTTCTCAGTTATGGTCTCAAGAGACTCTAACTACAGCTCAATGGCAAGAAGATCTTCGTTTTATTCAAAACACGATACATAAAGATTATTCGTTTCTTTTTGTAAAAACAACAAAAGAAGATTTTGATACCGAAGTAGAAACACTATACAATGACATTCCGAATTTACAAGAACACGAAATTATTGTTGGGATTTCTCGACTCGTGTCTTTATTCAAATACGGGCATACCTATATTAGTTTTCATCAAAAGCCATTTGAGTTTTCACAATTTCCTTTCAATTTATATGAATTTAATGATGAAATTTATATTCAGGGAGCACACAAGAACTACCCAGAAGCAGTTGGAGCAAAAGTCATAGCAGTAGAAGGGATGCCAATTTCAGAGGTTCTAAAAGCAATTGAACCGACAGTAGAAGTAGAAAACTCACAGTATTTTAAAGCCTACGGAATTAATAATATACGATATCCTGAAGTTTTACACGCACAAAAAATTACAAAAACCCTTCAAAATACAGTAACACTTACGTTAGAAAAAGGCGGGAAATTATTTACACAATCCTTTACTGTATTGGAGGAAGGAAAAAGAGTGCCTACACATCGTGGTTTTGTACATCAAAATGAAAATTGGTTAGATGCGAGAGACCAATCAACAACACCATTATATTTACAACATTTGGATAAGGTTTACTTCTCAGAATACTTAGCTAAAGAAAAGACGATGTATGTTAGGCATAGTAGAATAGCAGATGATGCTGAAGAAAGCACTAAAGATTTCTATGCTCGTGTTTTTAATGAAATAGAAACTAACGATACTGAGAAATTAATTATCGATTTGCGTTTAAATGGTGGTGGAAATAACTATTTAAATAAAGATGTTATAAAAGGTCTTATAAAATCTGAAAAGATCAATAAAATAGGAAAGTTATTTGTAATTATTGGAAAACGCACCTATTCTGCTTCCCAAAACCTGGTTAATGAAATAGACAATTATACCAATGTTATTTTTGTGGGAGAACCCACAGCAGAAAATGTCAACTTTTGGGGTGATAACCGTCCTGTAACACTACCAAACAGTACTATTGATATCTCTTTATCGTATTTATGGTGGCAAGATAAGCCAGCTTTAGAAAATGCAGAATGGATAGCCCCTAGTATTCCAGTTACTATGAGTTTTGATGAGTATGCTAGCAATCAGGATCCTGTATTAGAAGCAGCATTAACTTTTAACGTACAGGATTTTAAACCTAAGCCAATGGATTATATTGTAAGCTTGTTTTTATCTGGACAAACACAAAAAATGGCAGAAGAACTTCCTAAAATGATTCAAGACCCACTGTATGCATTTTGTGATTTTGAGACAGGCTTAATCAAAATAGGGAATATTTTATTACAAAGTGGTCGTACACCACAAATTCAGGCCTCTATTCAAGTATTTTCTATGGTTTTAGGATTATTCCCAGATTCAGCAAATGCTTATAAATATCTAGGGGAATCATATATAGCAGTAGGAGAAACTCAAAAAGCAAAAGAAGTACTCAAAAAGGCTATTTCTTTAGATACTGATGGAGAAATTGGTAAAGTTGCCACAGCGCTTTTATCAGAGATAGTCAATTAATAGCTATAGAATAAAACCTTGATTTTTGTAATTATTTTGGAATGTGTAGCAAACATTCCAAAATAATTAGTGTTTTATGGATCTAAAGACGCTATATCTACAATTTTGTAAAAATAAGCGATTATTGGATGGAAAATCCATATGAATTTTATAAGAATCCCTGTTAATTATAAAATTACACTCTATTTATATTTTTAAACAGTTGGCATACGTTTGTTATGCCTAATTGGAATTAAAAGTGATAAACAATTGACTTATAAATATTTATTTTCACTAGTTGATTTTATATATCAAAAATGAGAAAAAAAAGTCCTTAATTCTAATTATAAAGGTGGTTATTTCACGACATATTATAGTAATATTTCATTAAGTTTGATTGTAATTTAATTAATAAACCTTTTCACAAATCAAATAAATTTAAATTATTTATTCATATGTCCAACCTCATAGAAATTCCAGAAAATTTTGATTTTAGTAATATACCTCCTAATTATGAAAATTCGATATGGGAAATTAGGTTTTTACATGATCTAAAGGGTATCTTAATATCTCTACTGGTACATCTTCAACTTTTATTCAGGGTAGTATTCTAATTAATGATTCTATTACTTACTGGAAACAGTTTTGTGTTTTGGCTGAGAATTATCAAATATTATTCAAGCTAGTTTCGGTCTACCGAATTACACAAAATCGATCAACTAGTTAGTTCAAAAGATATAGACATTTCGAAGTTAACAAGAGGTTCTGTAGTTTATGCAATAACGTATAAAGATGGAGCCTACACGATAAGTTTTGCAGACTTACTACACTTTGCATTTGTTTTATTAGGTATACCGTTATAAGAAGTCAGGATAGAAGAAGTGTAGATACAAGAATATCTTCATTTTTTGTTTCTTTTCTTAAAATATTACAACCTTTAATTGGCAAAAGTAATGAGAGGAAAAGAGTTGATTTTTAATTAGGGACAATTAATTATATCTACAATTCAAATAATTTTATAAAAAACAGATGAAATAACATAGATGGCTTCTAGTTAGGTTTGAGAAAACCCACAGAGTGAAGTCGAAATATGTATGGAATGGGATTACTGACTAAATATGCAGTAATTACTTTTAAATCTAATAAATGACTACTTCAATCAACACGTTTAGAAAAATTAAAGTAGTTATAACTTTTAAAACCAGAAATAATGAACAGAAATCTTGGAAATTATGATATGGTACTTGGTCTTTCAACTAATAAGATCAATTATCAATTTAGTAAAATGTATAAAAGAAAAATTATACATAATGAATGGGTTTTTTTAACAAACTCAATGGGAAAAGAAGCTAAGACCTTAACAAGTAAAGAGGCTAAAGAGTTTTGGGAGAATGTAAACATTAATAAAGCTGCATACGCAACAAAAAAAGATAAGTTAGAAGCTATTGATAAGCAAATCATGGCAGAATTGGATAAGGAAGATTGGGACGATAAAAAAATTAAGGAATTAAAAAATAAAAAAAGAAAACTAAAAGATGAAGTAAAAGTTCTAAAAGAAAAAATTGATGAAGCTAGTAAATATGATTTAGGACTTATAGCAAATATAGCTGCACCTAAAATAGAAATTAATAAAGACAATGCTAAAGAATTAACACTTCAAATTATTTTTAAAAGTAATAGTAAGCTTTTTTATACTCATGAAGGTAAAATGGCTTTTTATGATTTAGGAGGAAATGGAATTATTTATGCATTTAAAGTTGCTATAGGTAAGGTGAAAATTACTGCCGATAAAAAAATTGTAGAAATTGATAGTAAAGGGATAGAACACACTAAAACATTGAGAGATAAAGGAATTACCGATAATGATTTTACTATTCAATCTTTATTTCTTGATTTCGAAAATGCAAATATAGCGAGTTATGATGCTAAAAACAGCAAATTACCTAGTGAAGCAAATAATAATGCATTATTACAAGCCGCAATGGTTAATTATTTTTCTAACCTAGTTAAATCAAATAATAACCCATATGTTTTAGGATATGGCATTCATAAAAACGAGGTTAAACCTGAAGAACGTAATTTGTTCTACCCAACAGGTGTGGCATATTCAACAAATTACAGTGAGCAAAAAAGAGCATCTACCTTTAACTTCTTAATGCTTTTAAACAACCATTCTTTTCCTACAGGTGGAGATGCTGGAATTTTGCCTACCAGTTTAATGGAGTATGCTGTAGATAAATCAGGAACAATCAATGGTGTTTTTGGTATGAATAAAACTGATTTCGAGAAAAACTATATTAATTTATTATCTAATGTTTTAAAAAATAAAATTAAAAGTAGCATGGGTAGTAAATGCAAGTCTGCTTCTGTAAATGGAAGAGATGATATCCATTTTAATTTTGGGTGGCATAATGTTAAAGAAGGAAGTATTGATATTGAATATGATGGAATACGAAAAAGTAATGATAATAAGTATGTGGATATTATCTATAAAGTGAAATCTAAAGCCCGAGTACATCAGGAGATTAAACAACTTTTTGGAACAGTAGGTGTTGATTGGTCAATTTCAACAAAAGGTAGGTATAGAAAATCTAATGGTCACGATGGGCTATTAATAGTAAGTTTAAAAGCTGGTACTAGCGGTAAATTAGAACTAAAAGTAAACTATGAAACAGAGTTTAAATTAGGATTCGATACAGAGGAACCTAACTATAAAGGAGCATTAGATAAATTTTGGGATGGATTAAATAAAATACTATCGGACTTTGCAAAAGTTATGTTTAATATCCAAACAGATATAGGAAAGGACTTAAGTAATTTATCTAATATAGATAACATCGGCGATTCTCTAAATATAAGTAACCTTCAAAATCTTGAAAACAAAATAATATTACCAGTTTCATCTGTTTATACTTATAAAAATGTAAGGCTTTTAGACAATGGACCTGCTAACGATCCTGTCTTACTTTTTGACACTAGCTATGGTGTTGTTTCTCAATAAAAAATAAAATACTAACATATTATGGAAAATAATTTCAAACCAAATATTAGTGATAAAATAAAAGTTGAATACCATGGAGAACTCATGCAAAACATGTTTTCTGAGTCTACAATAGATTCTAGCAACGGTTTACAATCTATTCAATATAAAGATGAACTTGCTATGCTTTTTTTTATAGATAAGAAGCATACACTCCGTGTGATTATCCAAATTGATAAGTCAGAATCTGGTTGGTCTAGTTATAATTTATCCACCGATAATTTAGAGGTTTCAGCTTTCGATATTCATCATGATGATAAAAGTAATAGTATTAAAATAGCTTATGCCAGTGTAAACAATGACTCTAGTGCACTATTACTTAGTGATGAAGTTAAATTAAGTACCATCGATCCTTTTAAATTTAAAGATGTATTAAAATGGGACTCTATTAATATTAATAACGTTTCTAGAAAAATCGATCATATTTCAATGAACCAAAGTGGATTGCTTTATAGTACTTCTTACTTAAATGATGATGCAACATACAGTTATTTTGTATATGGCAATAAGCCTCAAGATTATACCTTGCCAGAAAACACAACTAAAGTAAAACAATTAGAAGTAGGTTGTATTTACGATGATTTTGGAGTTTTTTTACTTTATGATATGAAAGCAGAAAGAACAATGATTTTCCAAAGTTTTCCAGATTCAGAATTTGGCGAGGCTAATTTATACAGGTTTAGACCTAGTAATGTTAATGTTTTAGATGGTTTTTATACAGTAAATAACGCCGATGGTAATAGTCACTTATATTTATCTGGTGACGGCATTTATAAATATACATCTCCAGATGATGATAAAATTACTATTTGTGAAAGCGGTAAAGGAGTAGTGTTTTCAAAAATTGAAGTCTCTATTAATGAAAGTGAAACAACAATTTGGGCAATTGGTAAAGCCAATAATAAATCTGGCTTATATTATATAACAAATAATTTTTACGAATCTGCAGATAAAGTAAATAAGGGCAAATGGACAGTGCCTTTACAAATGCAAGCAGCTGTAAGTGAGTTTTCAAGTATAAAAGGAAACGCCTTTTCTAATCAATTATTTTTATTAGGAACAGAAGGGAATACAAATTCACTTATTCATTTTTGGCAAGATAAGGTTACAACACATTGGCAGGAACATCCTGTTGTTTTACAGTCATTACAAGAGTTAAAAACTTTAGAAACGTTTACAGTTAATATTCAATTTAAGTCAGATTCTTCTATGTGCTCTTTCCATGGAGAGAAAGTAAGGGTCTCATCCGAAGCTAATTTGCTAGTTTATATAGGAAGTGAAAAAGTTGCTATAGGGCCTAATAAAAGTTACGAAACATCTATTCAGGATGATTATATAACTATTGTCTATCCAACAAAAAGTATTGCATCATCATTACTTTATGTAGAGGCAGATTTTTTATCAGGTAAAGAAACAATAGATCCAGCACATAAATTAAAAAAAGAGATAAAAACCAAATTTGGAGATAAACAAGTATTGAAAAATGCAAAATTACCTAGTGGTAAACATCTAATTTCTAATACTGTTAGTGATTCTGATCTTTCTGCTATTGTTTCTGCCACAAATAAAGCTTATGATCATATAGATGATTTAAAAAATAGTAGTAATAGTGCTGAAGAAAACAAGGTTCAATTACAAGCTTCTAATGATGCTTTTTTAGATATTGGAAATACATTTGGAGATATATGGCATTCTGTAAAAAAAGGCTTTATTAAAATAACCGAGTTTATTACAGAAAAGATAAGTCATGGCATCAAATTTATTGTAAAAATTGGAGGAAAAATTTTTGAATGGACCTCTAAATTGGTATCCGATGTATTTCATTTTTTAGAAAGGATTTGGGAAAAAATTAAAGTCTTTTTTAAAGATCTATTTGAGTATTTAGCATTCTTATTCAATTGGAATGATATCATTCATACCAAAAGAGTGATGGAGCAATACATTTCAAATATTATTTTAGGCTTATCCGATGAAATGGTAAATATTAAAAAGAAAACCTATAATTATTTTGATGAAGTTAAAGACAAATTAAAAAAGACTAGGGAAGAAATTGATTTTAAATCTTTAAATAATCAAAATTTAGATCAGCTTCGGAATGTAAATACAAAAGATAGTAAAATAGATCCAAGAGCTAATTGGATTGGAAAAAAAACAAACCATATTGTAAAATCAGATGCTCAAGGGAAAGTTGCAAATGCAATTCCAGATAATGTCATGGCAAAAGCCACTGATATTTCAACAAAAATAATAGAGCATTTCAAAGTATTAGGAAACCAAGCGGCAACAGTTTTTACAGATTTAACAGAAAAATTTCTTGCCCTTATTCATGGTAACATGAAAATTGGAGATTTCTTAGAATACATGGTGCTAAATTTATTAGAGTTGGGTGTTGCAGTAGCTCAAGAGATTATTGATTTAATTTTTGAATTATTAATAGAATTAATCCAAAGTGTAGATAAAATATTAAATGCACCAATTAACATTCCATTCTTCTCTTATTTATACAAAAATGTATCTGGTGAAGATACGTTTAGTATTAATGATTTGATTTGTTTGTTAATGGCTATTCCTATAACGGCTATGTATAAAATTGGAGAAGGAGAAGCGCCATTTAAACAAAAAATCGAAAAAACTGAATTTTTAAATTCAGGAAGAACAATGTTTAAGTTAACCATTTAAAAAACAAATCAAATGAGTAATACATTCTTAAAAATCAATGCCTATGTGGGAGGAACGACGGCAATAGTAAATTCATGGTTTTTACTACCTAAAAAAGCCTTAGAAATTGCCGAACCAGTAAATCCAGATGCAGGTATTATTAATAAAATTTCGTTAGTTTTTACAGTTGTTTCCCTAAGTACTAATTATACATATCAGTATAACAAATATATAAAATTAGATAAAGCATCTACTAAGTGGTTAATTTATGGGTTTATTACAACACATGTAATCGTTTTTGGACTTATATTTTACCTACTAATTAAACAAGAAGGGGTAAAAGATAAGGTGAGTTATGGTATTTCAAAATACATACTTCCGATAATATCTAGTTTAATAAGTTTTTACCATGTTATAGCCATGATTGCTGGATGTGATAAAGTTACTGCTTATAGAATATTAAATACAATTAATGGCTTTTTATCTTTAGCCGATTTTGGTCCAATACATGAATCAATGAAAACTCAACCAGAAGTTTATTTTCCAGTTCATGGAGTTAGAGCTTTGCTTAAAACTGCAGAAGGAGGAACCCTTTTAGTTGAAGCTACTAAAATTAAATAAAATTATTAGGCTCGTAAGGTAAAACTTATGAGCCTAATAGGATTGCCTAACATGTTATTATGTTATAAAAATTAGCACAGTAAAAAGCTTTATTTGCTGATTTACTCATATAATATATTGTACTATAATGTTCTGCGTTATGTAACTTTGCTTTGGGAGAAAAAGCAATTTATAAATAACTACTTTTCTTCTTAGATTTGTGGAATAACAATAATATTCTAAACTAATATTTAGTAAATAGTATTAAAATAAGGCCAGAATAAAAATCTAGCCTTATTTAATTACAACTTTCCAACATTAATCGTACCTAAAATCCCTATTAATAATGTAATAAGAATAGTTGGTAGCACAAGATAAAGCCAACTAAAATCACGTTTTGAAGTATAAAACTTAACTTTATGATTTGTCCAATCTACAGCATCTGCAGTATTGTTGTCAAAAATTTTAGTGTAAAAACCTAAACGCAAATTCTCATGAAATTCGGTAAGTGCATCTAGGAAATTTAAATGATTTAACATGTCTGTACCTGCTAAATGGTTAAAACTTAATTGTGCATGCATTGTTGGTACAAAAAGCGCAACGTTTTCACTCACCGTATTTCGCAACATAATCTTTTCTTTCATTTCAGCGCTGGTTTCTTTCGCTGCTAAATCCCCATTGTGTTGCATGCCATAATACCATATCCAACTAAATTTATCTTCAGGAACTTCGTAGTTCTTATATTGAGGATATACTTCATAAAATCCAGTCATTGTCGCACCTTTTTCTAAATCCCATTTTTTGTGGTAACCATCTCGCTGTTCTACCATAGCATCTAATGCTTCAGGTACTTGATAGGCATTGATAACATAATTGTTTACTAAAGCGGGAATTAAAATGGTAAGAACAACCCAAACCGATATCAACGCTAGCGCATTAAAACTAGAGCTTTTTAATAAAGAGATCATCCAAAAGCACAAAGCACTCCAAAACAGTAAATACAAAATACTTTGTAAAAATATAGCCCAGAAATTCTGGTCTAGTTGTAGTTGTAAAATAGCGCTTGCTAAAAACATCAAGAAAATTAAAATAGCAAAAACAAAGCCTATTCTGACAATTAGTTTTTTAAACAAAAAGCTTGCTTTACCTGACGTTTGTGCTGCTAATATTTTCCAAGTGCCTAACTCTTTTTCTTCAGAATACAAGTTAAAAGTCATAGCTATCAATATCAATGGAAACAGGTAGATAATAACAAATCCTAAATCTAGATTTCCAGACATTAATAAAGATGGGTTTTCAAAATCAGTATCATATTTCTGTCCCTCTAAACCTCGAATAGTTACAGTTTGTAATAGCGGATTAACATCACTCTGACCAATTGAAATAGCACTAATATTTGTTGGTTTCTTTATTAATGTGAAACGTAAGTAATACAAAAGCAAGCCTAAATCATCATTATGATATTCTACATTTCGCTTTATGCTTTCTTCTTGAAATTCTTGCGCAGCAACTATAGTTTTTTCCTGTTTAACCAAATATTGCTTACCTATTAAAATGCTAATAACACCAATGCTCATTAATAACACGAGACTAACCAAAAATATTTTTGTTCTAAAAAATGATTTAAATAATAAACTATACATTTAAATGGCTTTTAAGTTAGTAGATAATCTAGATAGACCAAAAATTGCTAAAAACCCCCATAGACATAAAGATAATATTGAAATCAATTCATTTTTAAACACCTTAGAAATGGTCAAAAAATTATACTCAAATGGTGGGAATTCTTTCCAATATTTGTTCGAAATCTTATTTGGTCCCTCTTTTCCTTTATTCGGGATAAAATCCATTTGAAGCTGATTCATATCCTGAGCTAATTTAAACCTGTAAGCTTCTGCTTTACTCTTAAAATGCAGAAAGGATTTAAAATCTGTTCCTGAGAAAGCCATAGATAAATTTTTAATAGCTGTATAAGGGTTTATAAATGCAGAATAACGCTCTACATTATTCTGTTGTGTATATACCTTATATAATCTTTCTTGATGGTCTAAATATACGGCTGTACTCAATTTTTCACCCTGAGCCATAATAAAGCCACCATAGTTAAAAGGAAGGTCATCTACTTTTGGCACATTATGTGCCAAAAGCACAGAATCTTTCAATGCTTTAAAATGAGGATCATCAGGATTATGACTATCACCTAGTTTAGTTAAATCATGTTCAACAGCAGTCTCCATTTCTATTTTTGAAGGAGTAGGATATAAATAATAACCGATAGCTTGTAAAGATTTAGGCATTATGATTACAAATAGTAACCAGATACCCAAAAGTTTTACTAAAGCACCTTTGGCCGTTTTACTAAATGCTGAGATCAAAATAGTGATGGCACTTAAAATCCCAAAAAACAATATGTACGATAGCAAGAGTACAAAATATCTAATAAAACTATCTGATAGTACGTGATCGTGCGAGTCTATTAAGACAAAAAATAAGACCACTATGAAAACTGTGAATAAAAAAGCTAACGATAAGCACCAAAGTCCTAACCATTTACCAAATACAATTTCCTTTCTAGTAATACCTTGGCCAATTAATAGTTTTAAGGTACCGTTTTCGCGCTCTTTCGCTATAGTTGCAAAGCCTAGATAGAAAATTAAAAGTGGTATAATTACTTTTAATAGCATGGCCAAACTCACCTCACCAAACCGCAATAAACCTGTAGACATACTAGCTTCAGAAAAATTGACTGTATTCTGTTTGTGTGCTTCTAAAAACACAGCGTTACCTACAAAATTTTCCATACCTAAATCAAAACCACTTAAAACATGTTTTTTTCTTAAAGCAAATGAACCATAATGCGCCATACGATGTGGATGCTTATCTGGATTGCTCTCCCAACTTTCTTGCACTTCATCCTGTACTAAACCTCTTGTAAGATTTTGGTCGTGATAATTTTCCCATCCAGTATACGCTGAAAAAAGCAATAAAAACAAGATCAAAAGTGACGCGATAAGCATCACTTTTGATCTAAAAGTATCTTTACACAGTTGACGTGCTAGTAAAAAGATTACACTTTTTCTCATACCTAGAATTTATAGGTGGCATTCAATAAAACATTTCTTGGAGCTCCAGGACCTAACCTAGAAGGGTTAAGACCACCTAACCAATACGTTTTATCAAACAAGTTATTTATTTTAAGCGTTAATTGAATACCTGAGTTAGACGGTTTATAAAAAACTGCCGCTTCAAATACTGTATATTCAGGTAATAATACGCGATCACTAGAATATGTAGGATTGTACCAAGTAAATCTTTCATCTACATATTGAGCTCCAAAACCAACTCCAATACCTTTTAATGTTTCATTTCTAAAGTCATAACGCCCCCAAAAACTTGCATTCTGTTTTGGAGCACCACCAATTGATTCTCCTATAAACTCTTCTATAGCATCCTCTACAATTTCAGTATCTGCAAAACCGTAAGACGCTGTCAATTGAAAATTTGGTAATATGTAACCAGAAATATCCATTTCAAAACCTCTACTTCTTTGCTCACCTCTTGCTGTTAAGCTATCTAAAACATAAGTGTCTCCAAGTAAGATATTTTTTTGCGTAATATCATAAATAGCAAGGTTAGCGAATATTTTTCCATTTAAGAATTCTCCTTTTGCACCAAATTCTAATAAACTACTTTCTAAAGGGTCAAATCTACTTGGAGAAGCCTCCCAAAAGAAACCTTCGGCAGTTGGTGATAATGAAACCGTATTAGTATGTGGTTGAAATCCTTTTAAATAAGTAGCATAGGCACTAATTTCATTTGTAACTTCATAGGTTAAACCTAATCTAGGTACAAAAGCACTGGTTTTAAACTCTTGTTCATCGCCTTCATAGTCAAAAATATCTGTAAACCACTCATACCTTAAATTCACTAAGGCTGAAAACTTTCCAATTTTAAACTGGTTTTGAAAATAGATACCATCAGATTTTGATAAGTTTGCAGGAATTGATAATTGCGCAAGATTGTAACTATTTGTATTTCTTGCTCCATTAAAAGGATCTTCTAAATTAAAATGAGGTACAGCAGGCACTGGCATCGTTACACCGTCTACAACCATTTGCTGAAAATTGTCAGGATTACTTGGGTCATAATTAGACTGACCACCATCGACAGTTAAATATCTTCTAGAGCGCAGAAATCCTGCTCCAATTTTACGTTCCCAACGTGTAGCATCATATCCAACTAATATTTTATTAGTAATGTTACCTTTTTTGATGTCATAAGTAAAGTAAGTACTAAAATTATCTGTTTCCCAGAATTGTTGTCTTTCATCGTATCGCAGTCTTGCAAGTGTAGGAATCACATTACCATCAATATCAACTGCTGTACCATCAACTCTATGTTCTGCTAAATCTTCATCCCAAGTTTGTTTCATGTACTGTGCATTGAAACTAAAGTTTTGAGCAAACTTTTTACTAAAATTAGCCATGAAAATAAACTCTTTGTTTTTGTAATGGTCGCTCGATGCACCAACATTTCTTGTAATTGGAGTGCTTTTTAAATCAAATTCACCATTTATAGCCCCAAAAATTGGCTGACCTCTATCCAAATTACCTACAGCATTATTGTAGATCATTTCAACATTAAGCGATGTATTTTCGTCTGGGATATAACTTAAAGATGGACTAATTAAAACAGCATTGTTATTTACCACATCTCTAAAAGAACCTGCCTCTTGAATCGCACCATTAAAACGATATAATAGCGTCTTTGACTCATTTAGAGGACCTGTAAAATCTACAGTAGCTCTCAAAGTACCAAAACTACCCGTAGTTGCAGAAACCTCATTTCTTTTTTCAGCCAATGGTTTTTTGGTTACCATATTTACTGTTCCACCGGGATCGGCACTCGAAAAGGTAACTGAAGAAGGGCCTTTAATAACTTCTACACGCTCAAGATGTGACGTAATTGGTTGCAAAAAATAGTATTGACGCGTACGCATACCATTAAGTATTTGTCCATCGTCAGCTTGGGTAATACCACGAATATTGTAGTGATTGTATAATCCGGTAGAGGTAACGTTACTTACCGTTTTTACGGCATCAGGTAATTGAAAAGCTATACGATCGGCTATCAGTTCTTTTGTAACAGAGGTTATTGCTTGTGGCAATTCTTTATTTTCTATAGCCACTTTAGTTGCAGAAAAGGAATAATCACTGTTATAATCGGTTCTTATTCTTCCTGTAATCTCAACTAATTGTAATTGCTCCAAACTATCTTCTAAAACCAAGTTTTCTAAGTCATAATCAATTAATTGATCAAAAGATTTTTGAAAACGTTGTGTCTTCATACCAATATAACTTATAGTAATTTGATAATTACCTGTTTCTGAAAGTTCAAAACTAAAATTCCCATCTTCCTGAGAGATGGTACCATTCTTAACGTTAGAATTTTCGTTTAAATAAGAAATGGTTGCTCCATTAATAGGAACTCCATTTGCGTCCGTAATTTTTCCATTCACTGATATTTGTGAAGATGATAAGTTGATAGCAAAAATTGCTAGTATAATTGTAATATAATTTTTCATGTGTTTTTACTAATTGTTCTTTATGGGGTCACATGCAGTTAGCAATTAATCATTCTAATTTGTTGATTAAAATTTGAACATGCTAGTTTCATGTTTTTGTTAAATTGTTTCTAAATAAAGCTGATTTAATTGGCTTGCATTTATTTCATTAGCCTTTAGTTGCTGAACGAGCACCCCTTCTTTCATAATACCGATGGTGGTACCAAGCTCTACAGCGTTAAAAATATCATGCGTAGCCATAAAAATGACCTTGCCCATTTTTGCTAATTCTTTACAGATTTTAGTGAATTCTGCAGTTGCTTTAGGGTCTAAACCAGATGTAGGTTCATCCATAAAAATAGCCTCTGCATTTTTGGCTAGTGCTACTGCTATACCAACTTTTTGGCGCATTCCTTTAGAGTAGGAGGATAGTCTTTGATGGTATGCCTCTTCTTGGAGACCTGTTTTAGTAAGAAATGCCTCTAATTCTGATGTTGAATACTTAAAACCAGCCAAGCGACTAAAAAAATCTAAATTTTCTATGCCACTAAGGTTACCATATAATTGTACCATTTCGGGTATATAAGCTGTGAGTTCGTTAATTACATCTCTACCCACTTCTTTACCACCAACAAAGGCTTGACCACCATCTTTTTTTATAAAACCTAAAAAGATATTAATGGTTGTAGTTTTCCCTGCACCATTTTGGCCCAAAAGGCAAAATATTTCTCCTTTAGATACTTCAAAGGAAACGTCTTTCAATGCAACTTTTCCATTGTAAGACTTCGTAATGTTTATTGCTTTTAGCATAAATATTAGATGAATTAAATTTGATTGTAGCTGAAGAGTAATCCTCTAATAGAGGATAGAGTCCATAAAGTTTTAGGCAATCATTTAGTCTTTATAAACTAAATAACATGTAACTGTCCTGTAAACAAGATGATACTTTAAAAACTTTGGACTATGCTACTTTTGGAGGAGGTCTAGTACGACGAAGATAACTAAATAAAGATCTGCTGTTAAAAACAACGTATTGAAATTTATTATTGAATTTTGTCTCTAAAAAAAAGTATTCCGTTTTAGGTAAAACAGGAGATTCTGTCTGGAGTAATGGTTTAAAGTTAGCAGTTGTTGCTATGTTACAGATTTCACAATGCTGAACATCTAAATCCTCTCCATGATGAGAAATCGCATGCAAACCTGCTACCTTGAATAAAAGAAACAAGACCACATAAAACAAGGCAATAAAGTGCTTATTATTTTTCATCGTAGCCTGCGAAAGTAAATAATATTATAATTATAAATGTTCTTTTAGATAATATTGTGTTAGTTTTAACTCAGGTGCTTCGTTGGCAAACACTGGCCTTCTATCATTTTGGTTCAAACAAAAGATGAGTGTAGCGTAGGTGTTTTAGTGGTTTATAAATGCTTCTATTCGCTGTTTTATTCATAATTATATATTTGTATTATATGTACTTTGGAATGTTTAATGAATATTGTATATTACACCAATAGTATGATTATCTAAACATTCAATTATGTCAACAATTAGAAAAACGATCACATTTACAGAGAAACAAGATAAGTGGATAAAATCTCAAATTAAAGCAGGGGAGTTCACAAATGATAGTGAATATCTTCGTGATTTAGTAAGGCGTGACCAAGCTAAAAAAGAAAAATTTTCTACACTTAAAGCTGCTATAACTGAAGGTATGGATAGTGGTATTAGTGATAAGTCTGTCCCAGATATTATGAAAGAAGTTGAAGAGCGAATGCGAGCAGGTGGCCGTTTATAAAGTATCAAAAAAGGCTGAAATAGATCTTGCCAAAATGTATGAATATGGTATTGAAATATTTGGATTAAAACAAGCCAAGGGATATTTATTAGGAATGCATACGCTGTTTCAAGTATTAGCCGATAATACCAATTTTGGACGTGATGCATCAGAATTTGTTTTATTATTAAAACGATTTTCTTATAAATCTCACACTATTTTTTATTTGGTTACAGATATTGATATTTTAATTGTTCGTGTATTAAACCAAAGCATGGATTATGAAAAGAATTTATAGCTTATAATACACATCCGAAATTTTTAAAGTTTAAAGCAATTTTATACGAGTTTACAAAATTGATCCTGTGAATCAATTTTGTAAAGCTGCGAGATGATGTGGCTGGAATTATGAATTACAGTTTTGTATCATAATGTACTTGCGTTATGTCACTTGAGCTTTAAGAAAAAGCTTTTACCACTGAATCTTCCCATATTTTTTTCTTCTCAAATGTTTCTTTAAAAAAAGGGTAATGGAACACTTATTATACGATTCGACGGCAGGAGGGAAGCGTAATGTGTGTGGAATGGGAATATTCTCTAAAAAATTTATCTTCAAATACTGATTCCCATAAAAAACATAAAATAAAAGTATTTACTTTTATAAAAGACTTAAAAACAGGTGTTTTTACTTATTTTTTAATAAATGAGTTCTTGTTAAATTTAAACACTTCAATTGTCATATTATTATTCCCCACATTTATTTTTTCAGTAATAAAATGAAGGTAGTATATAAATTTACTTGCCTCTCTGATAATATGTATTTACTAAAACCTGCTCGATAATGGTATGTTTTGTAACAGCATTATTATTAAAAATTCATTTAATAATCTTAAAATCAAAAACAAATCTCTTATGAAAAAATTATTATTATTCGGTTTTCTTATTTTTTCCTTTTTTTCTTATTCACAACTTAATTACGAAGTGGATAATGTCTTATATCTCGAGGCGCCAATTAAAGTTATAACATCCTATAAAGAAAAATTAAACAAAAATGGTAGTCGAACTGTAAATCCAAAAAACTCAAAAATATTCTTGGATGATGGTTATCGATATAAAGTCATCAGTATTGACACTACAAATAAAATAACAACGTTAGAAGCTATTAATTTTAAATGGAAACTTTCTGGGAGCTCTTTAAGAAAAAGCTACAACAGTATTATATATGAAGTAAATTCTGATGATCTCAATAAATACGCAACTACTAAAATACCAAAACCTTCAACTAAAAAAGAGAAAGAGGAGGGGGCTTATTCTATAGGGCTTCTTACTTTACCTTTTAAAGCTAGACCTGTGAGATCTGAAGGTGGAGGAACAGGAAATCTTGAGTTTGATACTGAATTCAATCTAAGTTCTACACTAAATATACGATTAACCGAAATTCAAAAAGCCTCATTTAATTTACAATTAGGTGCTGGAATTGGAAGCGTTGGCCTTAATAAAAACAATGCTAATAGTCTACCAGATGAAGAACCACAAGATGTTACAACTTTAACTGGACTTACTGGTATAATGCTTCAGTATAAAAAGGTTCAATTTGGGTTATACGCAGGAGTTGATTATATCAATAATCAAAAAACATTTGATTGGCAAAGTAATGGTAATATCTGGTTTGGAGTTGGTATTGGATATCAAATATTTAATTTACAATTTTCTGAGCAAAATGGTAACTCACAAGTTGGTGGAGATTGAGGTAATTTGAAAGTTTTATCAAAAAAACGGCCTCAGAAAACTTTGGTCTAAACAATAGGTAAAGGAGCGTCCATATTTTAGAGGTTTAGTACTAAGTTTTAATATAAGCTATACATATTCATTCAAGTTCTAAGTAATCCTAAGAATTAGTATGCTTTCTAAAATATAGCGACTGCGCTCTAACGCCACAGGCTCGCTACTCACTAAAAATGTCCTCTGGGACATTTTTTTAACGCTCGTCCGTGTTTCCAAAGTTTTGTGCAGCCTTGATTTTTTTGTTTCTTTTTTTATCAAGAAAAAAAGATTTCAATTATACTTAATTTATATAAATAGAAATGATTAATAAGGAAGAACACGACAGAACAATTAATGGGTTATTGGAGGCAGCTGAAGTTGCCAAAAGAAAATTGTTAGAATATTTACAAGAAAAAAATGTTGATGAAATAATAATTGAAATAAACGATATGGATGAAGACAATTTAAATAATCTTAATGATTGGGCTTTAAAAGGGGAATTTTATAGAGTTTGTCAAGCTATAAAAGAATTTAAGGAATCTAAATAATTTATAGTTCAATCATAGCAGAATTATAGCATGTGTATAGAAATTATCTCGTCAGAGTAATTTTATACTCTTGCGGAAACCTTCATGAGAATCCCGTAAAAACTTTTTTCACGTATAATTAATCAAATACGCGATTTATAAGCTACCTGAAAGTTTTGCTTTTTTTTGGTGTGGCCAAGCGTTGACAAATTGTGTGTAGAGAAAAATGCATTAAGCATTTTTATTTACAAAGCAATAAAGCGGTTGGGCGCGGCAATTTTACATAACGGCAAATTATAGCTACAAATGTGAGCAGGATGTTTCAGCAATAGTTTTTTGAATTATTAATGACCCCAGTAGCTAATATTGCTATGAAATAGAATCACTGTGGGATATTTTACATAATATTACATTATAGTTACGAATGAGCTTAACGTTTCGCAAATTGGCTTTTACATAATTGCTGACGATATAAAACACCTAACGGTGTTATGATATCTGCAATTATGTAAAAGCCAATTTGCTTACAATAACATTTGTACTATAATGTACTTGCGTTATGTCACTTTGCTTTGGTAAAAGCAAAGTTTATTCCCTCTACAGTTTATTTTAAAAGTTTTCTAACGAAATGTTCCTTTAAAAAAGGTAATGAAACACTTATTATGCGAGCCGACGGCAGGAGGGGAGTTTAATGTGTGTGGAATGGTAATGTTATCTATTTGTTTAATAGTTTTATTCATTGCTTTAATAAACCATTGAATTATTCTTTTACAATTCGTAATGTCTCACAAGTATTTTTAAGAATTAATTCCATTTCTTTCCATAAAAATTTCCGAAGTACTGGTAAAGCTTCATCCTCTAAATGTTTTTGTATCAATTCAAGTAATGGATTTAAACAGTCTTGGTCATTAGGGTAAAACTTCTTTATACCATTATGATTGTACCTGTCTTTTATTTCATTGGTGAATATAGTCAAGAACTGATTTGAACACTCATTTAAAATTTTAAATAACTCTTTACCATCCAAATAAGCTATAAATTCTTTATTGTATTTTTTACTTTTAAAAAGATTATTAAGTTTTTCATAATCCCCTTCTTCAAGAACATCCAAAAGTAAATAACTTTCTTTTTGTACTTCTTCCTGATCGAGAATTTTATGCAATGCCATTATTTTTTCTCTAATTGGCTGTACAATAGGATCACTAACTTCAAAATGAATCATATTTTCGTAAAATCTACGATCTATTTCTTTTTGTTTGGCAGCTATTTCAATACCTGCGAATAATTTTTGTTCAACTTCTTTTGGGGTATAATCTATGAGTCCTTTTTCCGAAAAAAAATGATAAAAACTAAATAATCTTTCATAGGAATATATACTATATGCTCCCTTTTCTAAATAGCTTAAAACTTTTGTAGTTAATTTTATAAATTCTTCATCGTTTAGTATTCTAAAATTATAACTCATAAGGTTTTCAAATGCCTTATTTTCTTCTGTAAGTTGTTCTGGTTTTCTTTTTTCTAATTCATTTAAAAGCTTTTCTACATCTAAATAACCAGAAAGTATATAAGTATAAATACTTTCATAAAAATGATAATCATCAAGACGATTACTAATGTATTTAATGAAAAATATTTCTATATAACTCTTCTTTTTTTCTGGCTTTTCATCGTTATCTATTAAAAGATCTGAATCAATATTTTGATACCAAAATTGACTAGTATTTCCTAAATCTTTATAATCTTGGGCTTCATTAGATTTTAAAAAGCCTCTTTTGAATTCGATAGATAAAATAGCTGTTAAAAAAAGTACTTCTTTTTTTAATTCTTTATCAATTTCAATTATATGGCTGTAAATATTACTTAGGCAATCAATAAAAAAAGAAATGATTCTTATATTATTCTCAATTTGTTCGTTAAAAATTTTATAAATATAAGTTTGATTACCTTTTAAAAAAATAAAAAAAGGTTGATCCTTTTCATACTTGTTAAATAGAATAGGGAGAACACTTTTTAGTTCGGGTTTATAGTTAAAAACACGCCCTATCACTTTTTCTTTAATATTATAGTAATTAACTTTTTGGTTTGAGTCTGTATCAAATATCTTCTCTTCGTCAGCTAATACTAAACATTTAAGATATTTATGTTCCACAAAACCATTAATAAAACCAAGAAGTTCTTTCATGGGTATTTGACAACGTTCAAAGTCATCAAAACAAATAAACTTATTTGAAAAGCTGAAGTTATCCACTCCAACACCCTGAAATAAATCAGATGGATCAACTTTAATTAGAGCTTTACTTGCTGAATTAATTAAATTACCACTAAATGTAGTAATTGTTTTTAATACTTTGTTTTGATCATTTCCAATATATGGTACTAGCTTAATGAATAACTGTCTCTGTAATGCTTCAATACTTTTAATACCATTTAGTGATATATATAGGGGTTTAATATTTTTTTGTTCAATTATAGGTACTAATGCTTCCTTCCAAAAAAAAGTTTTTCCTGTTCCCCAACCACCATTTATTAAAATAGCGTATTGTGTATTATTTGCTTCTATATATTGATTGAATACTGATATAATATTCTCTTGATTCATCTACTATTTAAATTTAATATTGCAAGTTAAAAAAATGAAAGTTTGAGAATATATAAAACTCGTAATAAAAACAGTTTAAATCACATATTCAAAATTTAAAGAAAAATAGGAGGGGAGTGTAATGTGTGTGAAATGGCTAACTATCCAAAATGTTTAAATAAAAAGTGCTATGACTTAGATTCTTTAGTAGGCACTAATAATTCTCTAATATCCACATCCAAAATCTCAGCAATACGCTTTAAATCTTTTAAATGCGGTTGTGATTTATTATTACACATAGAAGTAACGGTATTAGGATTTCTATCTAGCTCGGCGGCTAGTTCTTTTTGACTCACCCCTTTAATAATCAGTACTTCTTTTATTCTATTTATTCTTTCTGCCATACAGTAAAATTAGTAATAATGATAGTTTCATACAATCTGCTGTATCTACGAACACTGGTTTTTCCAACAAAAACATTGTTTAAAACTATATTAATATGCTTTAAAACAGTGATAATATTTTAAAAATTCATTGTTTATACTTATGTTTGTATTGGTTTAATCAATATTTATACCATTTTAAACATATAATCACTATGGAAAACAAAGAATTAATCATTGAACTCATACAACAAGATTTAAAGCATAGTCAATTATTATATGGTTTAGATCAAATAGGGCTTTGCGGTACGGAACTTTATTTTATAGAAATATCAGAAATAGTTTACAGACTAATGAATGTACCTAATGGAAAAATAGGTGATCATTGGATGGAAACTTATATGAATTTTATGAGAGATACTGTTAATTATGAAATTAGTCACTCAATAGATGTTTTTAAACCGTTAGCCTATGCTTGTTACGTACAATTGGAATTAATTTTGTTAAACAACTGATTAATAAGTGTTTGTTTTGTCAACTGGTTTTACATATCGAAAGAAGGGAATATTTACCTTAATTTTTATAAAGAATTGAGGGTTTCCCATAATTATAGAAAAATTTTTATTCCTAAATTGCCAAGGTTGTTTTTCACAAATCTGCTTTTATGTTTTAAATAAATTATGTGGTGTATTCATCCCTGACTCTTGGGAAGAAATTTGTCAACTAGCTTATAAATCTGAGAATTCTCATAAAATACTAATGCAAAAAAGCAAAAGAGAAACTTACGAAATTAGCTAAAATGTAGTGGATCACGATTTTTAAAAATAATAAGTAAACTCTCACATCTTGAAAGTTAAGATTGATTCTAAAATTCAGCTTATGGTTTAAACTGGATGGATTGAGTAGGGAATAAATTAAAATTATAGTAAAGTATTTATATAAATAATATTAATAATCATTTGAACTGATAAATTGACTATTCACAATGTTCATGAAATGATTTGTTAAAGAGAAGTAACGATGAAAGGTATTAAGTTTTTAAAAGCGGGAAGAGGAGATTCCATATTAATATCAAGTAAAGGAGAGAATATGGTTATTGACGGAGGGGATGATGCATCATTCTTAATAAAAGAACTTGATGAGATAAAAAGCAAGAATGAATGTGTAAATTATTTAGTGATTACTCATCATGATGCTGATCATATTGAAGGGGTCTTAACTTTCTTGAATGAAGTCAAAAAAGGAAGATATGGAGCTCCAAAAGACTTTATTAAGCAGGTGTTTTTTAATTCTCCAAAATTAATAAATGGTCTAAGGTTATCAAAAAAATCTAATTATTTATCTTATAAACAAGCATATGAAATAGAAGTTCTTATTAGAGAACTAGATTTAACTTGTGATAGACTTTTAATTGAGGGGGCAAATGAAATTAATGTAGGTGAGTTTAAACTAAAAACTTTATCACCAACACAAGAAATTATTGACAATTATGCAGATAAAACTCCTGAAAAATATTTGTCAAATGGAGGTAATGGTGATTGGCACAATTCATTAAAATCTCTTAAAAATTTTATTCATGACAAAAGTCTTGATGATTCAATACCAAACAAAACAAGTGTTGTTTTTGAAATTGAAAAAGGAGAGAGAAAAGGTCTTTTAACAGCTGACGTTACCCCAAAAAGATTAGAGGAAATTATTGACTCATTATATATAAAAAATGGAGGAGAATACATTAAATATGATTTCTTCAAACTACCACATCATGGTAGTAATCGAAATATTACAAAAAAAATAATCGAAAAAATAAAATGTGATTCTTTTCTAATAAGTACAGATGGTAATAATAACAAATTACCAAACAAAAAAACCTTTTTAAAGGTTATCAATTTTTTAAATCGAAATGAAACTGAAATTAATTTCATCTTTAATTATTCTACTGTAATTGATTTATTAGGTATAACAGCCGAGGAAAGAAAAAGTCATAATATAAAATTAATCCCTAATAATTCTGATAATGGATACACCTTCTGAAATATATAAAAAATGCTCAGTCAGAATTAATGCTTTTGTTGCAGGAGTTGAATTCGAATCTACTGGTTTTTTATATGTAACATCTGTGAATAGTCAATTCGATTATGTTTTAACAACTAAGCACACATTTAAAAATGATGCTGAAGACGAACATGTTATCTTAGAAGATATTACGAAAGTTGAAGTTTCATTTTATGAAAACAAAAAGTTCACTCTATTAGAAAGATTCTCGAAGAATAAATATAGAGAAAGAATAATCTTCACAGATAAAGATTTAGCTATTTTATTAGTTGAGAAGTCTAATGTTTACCAATTTCCAATAATAAAAGTTTCAGATATAGGTAATGTAAATTGTATTTCATATTCAATAATTAATAAGTCTAATACGAGGTTATATCCTTTAAATTATGAAAGAGTTGATTCAAAAGAACAACTTTATCAGCTTAATAAATTTGGAAAAAAAGAAGATCTTCATGGTGCATCAGGATCTGGAATTATCTCAACAGATATTCCGATATTACAAGGAATTGTTATGCGACTTCCATCAGAGGAATTTAATGAAAATATTGTCGATGCCGTTGATATCACTTTTAATGAAATAAATCATTTACTAAGCAAGCACAAGTTAGAAACTTTGTGTATGGATGTTGTAAACAATAAAAGGAGAATTGTCAAAGATGATACTGTAATAGATATTGATAATGCAAAAATAAATAACGTAAGCCTCAATTTAGAATTAGCTATTAAGCATGTAAAGGTTGACTCTAAAGATGACTGGTTTCATGACCCATTAAGTTTTGTTGATTTAAGTAATTATGATTTCTTATTTGATTATTTCGGAGATAATTTAAAAGGCAAGCAGTATGAAACTATTTCTACTGAAACATTTTTTTTGCCAAAAAAATCTTATACTTTAAGAAAAGCAATGGTCATCTCTTATCCTGATCGAATTTTCTATGCTGCTCTTGTTCAAGTGTTAGGTTTATCAATCGATAACTGTATTAAACCATTCGTTTATTCAGCTAGATTCAATAAACTACATACAGGAGGTTTAATTATTTCTGGTGTTGAACAATGGAAAAAAATGCAATACAAGATTGAAGAACGATCTAAAGACTTCAAATATATTATAGAGATAGATGTATTGAATTTCTATGATAATATTGACATTAACCTGCTTTGTGAGAAAGTTACATCTATTGCTAAGACAGACAACGAGAGAAATGCCTCTATTGAATTAAAAAAAGCATTGAAAATATTTAGTAAAAAGTCAAATACTAGTATCCCACAAAATAGTGATGCCTCTTCTTTATTAGCAACTTTTTATTTAAGTGAATTGGATGTGTTTATGTGTCATTTGGTTCCAGAATACTATCGATTTATGGATGATATAAAAATATTCTGTAATGATAAGTTTGAAGCTAGACGAATTCTCAGATTACTTGAAATGGAGCTAAGGAATTTAAAACTTTCAATAAATGGACAAAAAACAAAGATTATTGATTTAAAACCTAATGATGTTGAGAATAAACTAGAAATCACTAATGCTTACCAATCTTTTTTTGATCTTGAAAGAAGTACTTTATCTAGATTAGCAAATTCGTCAAATCAAGGAATAATAAATGAAGCATTCCACCTTGCTATAAAAATAATATTAGAAAAAATCAAAGAAGATTCGGAAGGAAGATTGAAAGATGAAAGAACACTATCTTTAGCACTTACGACTATTAAAAAATGTTACGCAAAAGGAGTTACAATTGATGAAAAAAGTAAATTTCAAAATCTATTCTCAGAAGCTTTTAATTTACTAATAGAAAAACCATGGATTACACCACAACTATGTTCATTAATTGGAATCCTAGATAAAGAAAGTATTCCAAAAGAATTCTGGGTTAAAATCGAGCAAATTGTTCTCAAGGACTCCTATAATATCTATTCATGGCAGTGCTATCATTTATGGTTATTATTTGCAAAGCACAAAATAAAATCTGTAAATCTCTCACAATTTGCATCAAAATTATTAAAATCTAATGATGAGATTAATAAACCAGTCGTTGCTGGATTGATGATTTATATGGGTAGTATTGACATAAACTATAGGAGAATAATCCTTAGTAAATACAAAGAGGGTTTTGCCAGAGGTCATTTTCAAGAAAGAATAACTTTAATAGTCCTTAGAGGATTTGAAACAGAAGATATTTTCAACAAAAGATCTCCTCATGAAGCTATTCATAAAAGTCTACATAAATATAAAAACAAAGAATTAGTGTATATAGCTGGTGAACAGGATAATGAAGAATTAGAAATCGAATTACAACAAATATATTCATTATGAAAGGTAGAGCGATATTAAAGTATGGAGATGATTGGTTCTCATTTTCATTTAAAGACGAGTTATCTAAGAGATATAAAATAGATAAACTTTTAAATGATATAGAAAAGGGTGAAATTATTTTTTCTATCCAAATTGAAATATTTCTTAAAGATATTGAAGAATATAATTCTTCAATAGATTCGCCAAAATTAGTAGATATTGAATCTTTCTCTAAACAATTCATTCAAAAAGCTAAGCCTTTGACTCTTCAAAAAAGATGGAGCCTATTTAAGTTAATGAAAGAAATGGATATTTTATTAAATGAATATCAAATCGATGCTGAAAATATTGATGATTATTTAAAATATATTGCAGTATTTATTCAAGATATACTTAACAAAACTAAAGCGGAAGAATTGGATAGGTTTTTTAAAATTGAAATTCCAATAAATGATTTAATTTATAAGAGACAAAGATTAGGGATTGCTATAAATTCAACCATTTTAAATTCAAAAATTCAAAAATTAGAAAAAGAATTGTATTCGCTAAAAAACACTTTGCAATTAACACATAATGTCTATTCTCCCGAAAATAAAATAGTTCAACTTAATTTTTTAGAGGAAAATAATATAAATGTTGTGGGAAGTTTAGAGAGGACTTTTAAAAATCATCAAGATCATTCTGATGCATGCGGTTTGTTTTATCAACAATTGCGTACAAAAAAGGATTTAGATTGTTTACTTTATCTAAAAGCAGCAAAAGGTTCTCAGACAAGAACTTTTCCTTCTTACATTGGGTTTGGCACAATAACTTCCAGAATTACACTAAGAGAACCTGCTTTACAAAACCTAAGGCGAAGAACGAGAGAAATAATATCCGCAGATCCTGGATATAAATTACTTTATATAGATTTTTCGCAATTTGAAGCTGGAATATTGGCTCATTTAAGTAAAGATAAATTACTCATAAATCTATATGATTCAGATATTTATAAAGATATATCTGAATTTGTGAATGGTACGGACGAAAAAAGAGGGAAAGCCAAAACTCTATTTTACCGAAATATTTACGGAGATAAATCTTTAGAAAAAAAAGAAAAAGCCTATTTCTTACAATTTATAGATGTTCAAAAATATACTAGAGATATTATAGCTGAAGCAAAGAAAAAAGGTAAAATTGGAACGGATATGGGTAATAATAGAATTATTACTGAGGATTACCATATTGCTCTAAGCCATAAAATACAAGCTACAGCTTCTTTAATATTTAAAACAGCATTGATTGAAGTCGATAAGACAATAAAAAATGTAGATTTCATTTTACCTATGCATGATGCAGCTCTTTATCAATGCAAATCAATTGATTTTGAAGATTTAAAAGTTAAAATTTCTGAAATATTTATAAATGTTTTTAAAGAGTATTGTCCTTCAATTACTCCAAAAGTAAAAGAAGGTGGTTTTTATATATCATAAAGTTTTTCAATAATGGGAGGGAAGGAGTAGATTTTTTAATTGGGGGTAACGAAATATATCTACAATCCATAGATTTAGATACTTCGCAACGCAGTATTAAAATAGCAAAACAAGATTTAGGAGAACTAAAAGATAACTTGTTTATCGTTTTAGTTTTAATAATAGAGCAGCACCAAAGGTTGTTTATTTAATTCCTTCGAAAGATTTATCACATTCTGAAAGTAACATATTCATAGAGAACGAAGTAAGTTTAATACCTAGTTTATCTAATTGGGAGATTAAAGTATCTAGTAATACAATCCCAGAATTAGAGCAAAACTCGTTAGAAAAGATGACTGATAAACTAAAAGTTTAGTTTTATAATATTATGTAAAATAGAACTAGTGCGTTTTTACCCAGATGTAGCGTTGGTAAAACGGCCTCAGAAAACTTTGGAGAAAACAATAGGTAAAGGAGCGTTTATATTTTAGAGGTTTAGTACTAAAGTTTAACCAAAGCTATAAGTATTAATTCTAGTTCTAAGCAATATTATAAGTCAGAATGCTTTCTAAAATATAGCGACTGCGCCGTACATTGTTTCCAAAGTTTTGTGCAGCCTTGATTTTTTGTTTCTTTTTCATCAAGGAAAAAGATAATGCAAACTTTTAAAAATGTTGAATCATAGCAGAATTATAGCAAGTGTATAGAAATTATCTCGCAGAGTAATTTTATACTCTTGCGGGAACTTCACGAGAATCGCATAAAAACTTTTTTTACGTATGATTGATCAAATACGCGATTTATAAACTTCCTAAAAGTTTTGCTTTTTTTGGTGTGGCCAAGCGATGGCAAATTGTGTGTAGAGAAAAATGCATTAAGCATTTTTATTTACAAAACAATAAAGCGGTTGGGCGCGGCAATTTTACATAACGGCAAATTATAGCTACAAATGTCAAACGTGAGGTTTAATCATAAACGTCTTAAAGAAATATTAATGACCCCAGTAGCTAAGTTTATAACGAAATAGAATCACAGTGGGATATTTTACATAATACTACATTATAGTTACAATAGAACTATAGATGCCGCAAATTGGCTTTTACATAATTGCTGACGATATAAAACACCTAACGGTGTCGTTATATCTGCAATTATGTAAAATACTACGTATACGCCAATTTGCTACAATATATATTTGTACTATAATTTATATTATGTAAAATAGTGTATTTAAAAACTCCCCTGTTATTGATTCAAATTACAACTAATTATTCGATACTGTATTATTACTTTTTTCTTCAAGCTTTACTACTTTACCTCTATATTGTATTGATGTTCGGTGGTTACTCTGTATCATGATATCACTTCTCATATTTGGATATAGTGTTACTGATACTCTAAGCCATTCTGTAGCATTCCTAATTCCAAATTTCATCAAATACCGTTGTTTTTTCTCATTATAGGTAATCTTAACATCTTCTGGCACACCATCAAATTCTATATTATTATTCCTATTATTAAAGCCTGTAGATATTCGACGTTCACCGTAGTATGGTAAATACACAGAAATACTATCTCCCAGAATTCTAAAATGATTGAAGTTTCCGATTAGGTTTATATTATTTGCTGTACTTCCTGCTGGAAATAAACCACTATTCGACAATGCATTAAGACTACTACTCGCTAACGGAGATGCCCAATCAGAGATGATTTCGAGTTTTTTTTGTGCCACCAATTCGTCTAAAACCTTACTTTTCCCTGTAGATATCTCCAGATTTTGTGAGCTTCCGCAACTAACTAGTAAACAGCTTGTAAATATTAAAAAAAGAGTTTTCATTTTTATTGAAAATATACTAATAATTGTATCAAATAACATACCATTTTTTAAAATATTAACACCTAAAACCCAGTTAATCAGTTTATAAATATGCTATTTTAATTTCTAAAACTTAAACCTTCCTTTCACATATAATAAGTTTGAGGTTCCATAATATCCAAGCTCTGATGCACCAAAGTTTAGATTATGATTTACCTCTAAAGAAAAATTAGTATCAAAATCATACCCCATACCATTTATAACTTTAGTCTGTAGTAACGGAGCTGTTATTTTATCATAAATATCAGCATTTTGTGTATATTCTATTTCCAAACCAGAAGAAAGATGGAATTTATCTGTCAAATACAATTTTCCTCTAATTGGTACTTTAAAAACACCTGCAAATAGATATGTATCATTATATCCCTGTACTTCTATAAATAAATTCGAATTTACTTTATAGTTAATTGTAAAATATGAATGTTGTTCACGACTTGACAGTCCAGAATATGAAAATCCACCGATTGCTAATTTTGACTTCTCATGCCCTACATCATTTACAGCTTTTTCTCTTTTCTGCGCATATATTTGTTTTCCTGATAAAAAAATAGAACATACAATTCCTATTACAAGCACATTACACCTTTTCTTAGATATTTGAAACAGTTTTAATTTGTGTTTATTAGATATTATAGAGTTACTATTTCTCATAATTATGTGATTGGTATTGATTCAAAAAACATTCCCATTAAGGACTATCAAAAATGATATAACGTTACATAATTATAACATTTTACTTTAAATCTTTGTGATCCAAATACATTACTTTTGCCAGATGCAAAAAAGTAAGTTAGCTCAGTTTGAATTTGTAACCCTTATGGCATCTTTAATGTCTATAGTAGCTTTGGCTATTGATGCGCTTTTGCCAGCATTAGATATTATAGGTACGACCATTGGAACTACCGAGGTTGCCGATAATCAATTATTAATCACCATGATCTTTTTAGGTCTTGGTATTGGTCCGTTAATTTTTGGCCCTATATCTGACAGTCTGGGTAGAAAACCCATTGTATACATTGGTATTTTTCTATTTATTATTGCAAGTTTTATTTGTGTTTTTTCTTCAAGTGTAGAAATGATGATTTTAGGGAGAATATTACAAGGTATTGGACTCTCTGCACCTAGAACGATCAGTATTGCCATGATTCGTGATATTTATAGTGGTGATTATATGGCACGTATTATGTCTTTTATTACGGTAGTTTTTATTCTGGTTCCTATTATTGCTCCAGCTTTGGGTAAAGCTGTTTTGGATCATTATAATTGGCAAGCAATATTCTATATACAGCTACTATTTAGTCTACTAATTTCATTTTGGTTTTGGAAAAGACAACCAGAAACACTCATAGAATCAAAGCGCATTAAGTTTACTCCTTCTATTTTTATTGATGGATTTCTGGAACTGATTAAACAGAAAACAACGATCGGTTTTACTATTATTTCAGGTTTTATTACAGGTTCTTTTATGGTGTATTTGAGTACTTCTCAACAAATATTTGAGCAACAGTACCATCTCAAAGATGAATTTCCCTATATATTTGGTCTTTTGGCAATTTCTATAGGTACAGCTATTTTTCTAAATGGAACATTGGTTGTAAAATATGGAATGGAAAAACTAGTTACCATTTCTCTCATTTCTTTTTTAAGCATTTCTTTTCTCTATATAGTATTGTTTTATAATTCCCCAAATCCAAGGATTGAAGTTTTACTCCTTTTTTTTGGTTTGCAGTTTTTTGCGATTGGCTTTCTGTTTGGAAATTTAAGAGCTTTGGCTATGCAACCTATTGGACATATTGCAGGAATTGGAGCGGCAATTACGGGATTTATCTCAACCATTATGGCTGTTCCTATAAGTACTTACATAGGTAGATTTGTTACAGGTACTACCCTACCTCTATTCGTAGGTTTTTTGACCTGTGCAGTCCTTTCTGTTTGCATTCTTATCTATATCAAAATATCAAGAAAAAAGACAATAACACCCTAGTATTTAATTTTAAGATGTACTTTTTTCTAGATCATTAAGGTTATTTGATACCGATAAATCACCATTTCCGGCAATAGCAAAACGATCTCTTTTTGACCCATATCCAAAATTAGAAGATCTTCTATATTTATTTTGGAAATCTGCAAATCGTCTTTTTTTAGTGTGATTCTCTTTATTACTCATAATCATTAAGTTTTATATGAATTACCTAATTAACAATGAACTCTCTTTCTAATTTATCACTTTTTTTTGATTTTAACCCACTACTTATTAATGATTTATATTTATTTTAAGAGTTGTTATACTCTAAAAAAATAAAAAATTCTCTTTTATACTATACATTAGTCAAAATGAGATGCATTTATGTAATGAGTTCTTCATTATTTTTTATCTTGTAACATGAATCATAACATATGAAAACACTTTTTTATATTTTAATCAGTATTCTTTCTATCCAAGGATTTAGTCAAGATTTTAGTGCGGCAGATTATGCCTTAATCGATGATTCACAAAAATTAGATATTGATAAAGAGAATTCTAAAATATCTTTTAATTTTATTGAAGACCAGACTTCTGGAACAATCTCTGGATTAGATTTTAAAATTAATTTTAGTCCTAAAAATGTAGAAAATGCTGTATTTAGTGGTACAGCACTTGTTAAAACATTAGATACCAATAATTTTTTGCGTGATGGTCATTTGATGTGGGAAAAGTTTTTCCATAAAAAAAAATACCCTAAAATATCCTTTGTAAGCACGCAAGTAGTCGCTTTTGAGCAAAATACATACAAGGTTATTGGTCTTCTTACAATCAAAGGAATTCAAAAAGAAGTAATTATTACCTTTTCTCTATATGATAAAAAACTTTTAGGAAAAACAATAATTTACACCAGTGATTTTAATATTCATATTCATGATGATCACAAAAAGAATAAATTAAAAATACATTTCTATTTCCCTTTACTTTGATTACTTATAATTTCTTCTTTTATAAATTGATTAATTTCCCATTGATCCCCCATTAGTTCATTTGTATTAGGTAGGTAATTAGCATATGGATAAGGGCCGTATTCAGGAGTGATGGTTATAAACGTTCTACCTTGTAATTCAGCATTATCAATCATAGCTTTCCACCATTTTTTGAATGTAGATAGTTCTATACCATATCGCTGATCTCTTGGATCTAATAGCTGAGGACTTTGTGAAGAACCCACTCTGGCATGTATATGATAGGTATGTTCAATAGCTTTGGTAACAGCTTCTGTTTGATTTTCTAACAATGATTCTGCTACACAACACCAATGTGAAAAATCGGAAGTAAGTTTTAGATCCGGAAATTCTTTTAAATATGAATAGCAAACATGCGATGCAAAAGAAAATCGAGATCTATGAGTTTCATGTGCTATAGGTACTCCTGTTTCGTTTTCGATATCTGCCGCCGCTTGAAGTAATAAAGTATTTTTATCAATTGAAAAGAAATCCAGTCCCGTATGCGAGTTTATGAGTAAGGGCTGGGCTTCTGCTAAGTTGTACAGGTGTTTCTTGAATGTATCCAAATGTGTTTTAAAATCAAGTTCTTTTGTCTCCCAATGTTGCCCCACAAATTCTAACTCGTAATCAGCAAGGATTGATAAGATTTCTTTTTTCGCATGGGGGTTTAGTGGTAAATCAATCTCAACACCATGATATCCCGCGTTTTTCACCTTCTTCAAAAAGGTTTCCCATTTCATATCTGCACTTCCCCATCTAGGGTAGATAAATTTTAACTCCATACTATTTTTAATTATTTTGATTTCTGAAAGACAAATGCAGTATAATCACCATGATGTGTCAATGATACAGGAATAGTAGTATTTTCTTTATTTATGCAAATCACAGGGATTCGATTTTTATCTTTTACTATAGAGACTGTTGATATATCAAATTCTTCTGCGATTTTTTCTTTTATTTTAGTATAAATCTCTCTCTCATTTTTATAGACTGCAGTAGTATATGATACTTTTGAAGTAAAAGCAATACTATGAACATAGTATTTAAAGACTTGAACATTAAGATCATATTGCTCTGAGTCTACATTTACTTTATTTTTGAGCGTACATTCAAAACTTTTGGGGTTGTACCTAGGGGAAAACCCAAAACGTCTCTGGTGAGCCTTATACGTAGCTTCTTTCATACTCCAAAACTTCCAAATCAATGTTTCTGGGTTTTCTGAAGTCAAAATATAGTGTTGCTCAACACCTGTATATATTTTTTGTAACCACCCCCTCCTCTGCCAATTGCTTTGTTGGGTGGCTACTTGAAAATCAACGATATCATTACCAATCATTTTTCTTGTAATTTACTTTCTATAATAGCAATAGAAGCTTCTACGGTAAGCATTTTCTCCATAGATTCATTATCTATCTCTATATCAAATTCATCTTCTACATCTAGCACTACATCTACCAAATTTGCTGAGTTTATCTCTAGATCTTTAATAAAATCAGTATGTATATTGAGATTTTTAAGTCCTTCTTCATTTTGTACATAAGGAGTTATAATAGCCTTTAATTTTGATAGTAATTCTTCTTTATTCATACCGTTGTATTCTATATTTTATTGAAAAAAATTATATGCATTGTGATGTATTAAAATAATTGTTTTTTAATCTAGTATTTTTTAAAAATAACACAAGCATTCACATCTCCAAATCCAAAACTAGCTTTTGCTATAATGGTAAGAGGTTTATTAATTGTTTTAAGAGGAATTTGATCTCGTGGTATCAAAGCTTCTATAGCGGGGTGTAAATCTTCAGAATTAATGTTTCCAAAAACATATCCATTTTTGAGTTGTAATACCGCGGCAACACTTTCTATACTACCTGAAGCTGCAAGACAATGGCCAACAAGACTTTTGAGTGAATTAATATAAGGAAAATCTTTCCCTTTTCTCCCCAAGGCTTCGCTCCAGTTTTGTATTTCTATACTATCCATAGTGGTGGCAGTCAAATGACCATTGATAGCATCGATATCTTTAGAGTTAATATGTGCATTGGTAATAGCCTTTTGAATACAGTATTGTACTGCTTGACTATTAGGAGCAGTCATACTCCCTCCATTACGTTGCCCACCACTGTTTACATGTCCTCCTAAAATTTCTGCATAAATAGTAGCTCCTCTTTTTTGCGCACTTTCTAAACTTTCTATAACTAAAGCTCCCGCTCCACTACCAGGAACAAAGCCACTGGCTGTTGCGCTCATTGGTCGCGATGCTTTGGTAGGGTTATCATTATATTTATAAGGCAAAATACGCATCGCATCAAAACCTCCCCATACATACGGCCCGCTATCGCTTGTGCTTCCAGCAAGAATAATTTCGGCATTACCTTGTGCAATATGATTATAGGCCATCAAGATAGCTTCAGTTCCTGTACTACAGGCAGAGGAATTTGTGGTAACTATATTACCACACCCAAGCATTCCTCCTAAAAAAGCACTAATACCACTTGCCATTGTTTGTGTGACACTAGTACTACCTAACCTTCTTACTTTTCCTTCATCTACTTTATAAATTGCTTCACGAAATTTATCAACTCCTAAGATTCCTGTTCCAAAAATTACTCCTGTATCCCAAAGAGGAGTTTGAGAATTATTGATTGATAATCCAGCATCTTTCCATGCATCCATTCCTGCGATAACTCCATATTCCATTCCAGAAGCATTCAATCCTTTTAACTGAATATTATTAAAGTAATTGTTTAAATAAGATTCTTTATATAATGGTTTTCCAGCTATTTGACATGAAAAATTTAATTCTTTTAGTTTTTCAATATAACGAATTCCACTTTTTCCTTTTTGGATATTATTATTAAAATCTGAAACGCTCGTTCCATTTGGAGCAACTACACCTAAACCTGTTATAACTACTCTTCTTTTATTCATCATTTTTTATAAAAGTCATTCCTGAAACAATTCCTTTGGCAACCAAAATATCTTCTGAGTTATACATCGCTACTTTGCATTTAAGCTTATTAAATCTAAAATATTCCTTCTCTGCAATTACAACCACCTTTTCTGTTGGATACACTGGTTTATAAAAATTCATATCACTACTAGTTATGGCAATCCCATTCTTTGCTTGATTCCACTCTCCTTTTAATAGATAAATCCCAAAACATGCCATTCCTATTTGAGCCATACATTCGGTAAGAATAACTCCAGGAGTTATAGGGTTATCTTTAAAATGACCTTTGTAGAAATACTCATCTTGCAAAAATGTATACGCCCCTTTAATATGTATATCATCTATCTCTATTATTTCATCTACAAATAGAAAAGGTTTGGTATATGGTAATTTCTGTATGATATTTTCTTTATTCAAAATAAAATTGATTTAAAATGCACACCCATCAGGAAGTGGTTCTTTTGTTTGTAAATCAACGGCAAACGTACTTTCTAAAGTACCTTTTTTAAACCCTTGGTTTACATTACCTGTAAAAACTTTATCACTATATCCACTCGTATTCATATGAACGCGTATATAGACTGTTTGCTCTTTATTTATTGCTATCGGCCCTCCAGATCTTACAAAAGGTTGTTCATTCACATGACTATGTGCCAAAATTCTCCTGTATAAAAGTGCTCCCTCATCAGAAATAACCTCCCACCAATCTGCATATTGCTCACAACCCTTATCAGGGCTTTTAATCCCTACGGCAAAAGAATAGTTGCCTTCATCCCCAGAAACAGTAACACTAATAATTTCTGCCTGAAAATTAGGTTCAGAAATATCACCCTCTGCTATTGTATTATCTTCTTTACACGACATACTATAGAATAGCATGGGCAAACACAGTACTAATATATTTTTCATCATCTATTTATTTTAATTTAAATGTTCTCCTCCGTTTACTGGTATGATGCAACCATTAATCCATGCGGCTTCATCTTTACATAATAAATATACAGCATTAGCTACATCTTCTGGGGTTGTTATTCTATTAAACGGATTACGTTGCAGGCTATTTGCTATAAGTTGCTCATATCCCGGTATCATTCGTAATGATTGTGTATCTACAGCGCCAGGTTGTAAGCAGTTTGCTTTCACCCCATAAGGTGCAAATTCTAGAGCAATACTTCTACTTATCGCTTCCAGCGCAACTTTGGCGGCAGAAACTGCTGCATAATTAGTCCATGCTTTTGTATTTCCTTCACTTGTAAAAGAGATAACTCTCGTATCTTTTGTAAATAATTGGGCTTTAAATACAGCTGACACCCAGTCATAAAGACTAATTGCCATAGCATCAATTGTCAATCGAAAATCATCATTTTTTAGCACATGTGTCGCATCTACCATTGGTTTTAGGTTTCCTTTGGCAACACTGTGTATAATTGTTTTTATCAATCCGTTACCAATCGTATTCTTGATGTTTGTAATTACTTCTTTTTGTTTATCTTCTTTCAGTAGATCTATATTAAACGAAAGGAATTCAATACCAATTTCTCTAATCTCATTAAAATCAGTGTCTATCTGTTTCATTTCGCTTTTTCGGTTGCGATGCACAATGATAATATTCATACCATGAAGTGCTAGTTTTTTGGCTGATGCTAGTCCTAAACCACTACTACCACCTAGAATAAGTGCCCATTCATTTTTATTTATAAAATCTTTACTCATACTGAAATTTAAATGCTGTTTAATTCATCAAAAAAATTACCATTCCAATAATATACGTTGAGCAGAAAAACCAGGACCAAAACTAAGCATCAACCCTGTTTCTCCAGAGGAAGGTTTTTGCCTCATAAATCGTTCTAGCACGTATAAAACTGTTGCGCTACTCATATTACCATATTCTTTTAAAACCGCCTTTGTATCCTCAATATTTTTGCCCATATGTCCAAAAAGCTCTTCTACTGTTTGTACAATTTTTTTTCCTCCTGGGTGAAAAATTAGATGATCGACTTCTTCTATCGTTGTATTATGTTTTGATAAGAATGGATGAATGATTTGTGGAAAATGTGAAGCGATGGTTTCAGGAACCTTTGGGTCCAAAATCATTTGCAAACCTCCATTACTAAGCTTAAATCCCATCATTGTAGTCACATCATAAAAATGATACATTTCATCGCCTATTATTTTAGGCCCAACTATATT
Source organism: Aquimarina aquimarini (assembly GCF_900299535.1). GTDB lineage: Bacteria > Bacteroidota > Bacteroidia > Flavobacteriales > Flavobacteriaceae > Aquimarina > Aquimarina aquimarini. The sequence continues at coordinate 127,433 of NZ_OMKE01000039.1, forward strand.
TTCTTCTGAAGATAATAAAGCACAAGCAGCACCATCACCAAAAATGGCAGCACTTACCATATTGGTCATACTATAATCATCTAGTTGAAATGTTGCAGTTGGAGATTCTAACGCTATTACAGCTGCTCTTTTACCTGGATTGGCTTGTAGAAAGTTTCTGGCATAAATAATTCCTGAAACCCCTGCAACACATCCCATTTCTGTAACAGGAAGTCGTACAATATCTTGTTTGAGTTGTAGCTCATTGATAATATATGCATCTACAGAAGGAATCATGATGCCTGTACAGCTTACTGTTATAATATAATCTATAGACTCTGGTGTCCAATTTATTTCTTCTAAAGCTTTTTTTAGCACAGAAACTCCTAGTTTTTTAATCTCTCGCACATAGATATTATTTTTCTCTTCAAACGAAGTTGCAGAAAACACTTCTTCTATACTCATGATGCCATAGCGTTTGTCTACAGCAGCATTTTCAAAAATTTTGAGAACCTTCCGTTTGAAACGATCGTTCTGATCCGATAACCACCTAGAAACAAAGGGTACTATTTCTTTGGTCTCTCTTTTGTATTGTGGGAGCTCTTTGGTTACGGCAGCAATTTTTACACTCAAATTATTTACAGTTTTATCTTTGTGATTGTTGTTTTATGATCCATCTATACCTAAAAGCCCATTTCCAGTCAATGGAATAAGTATTCAAATTAAGATTGTTTGCTAAATCTAGTAGCTCACTCTTTTTAAACCCTCTTTTTATAGAAACCAACCCATCATTTTTTGCTATAAATCCTCTTATAAAAAAGAAACTAAATAATTTAAACAAATAATAGGCTATTGTACTACGATGAAGATCGTTTATAATTACTCCAATAGTGCTTAATTTTATAGCTTTATTTATCACTTTCTCTATCTCTTGATTGCTGAGATGATGTAGCGTTAATGTACAAATAACAATATCGCATGAAAATTGAGATGGCTCTATATCTATAATATCTTGTTGATATATTGATATTTCTGGATATGAGATATTTAATTTTTTACCAGATTCTATGCTCTTTTTATTTACATCTACACCTATCAATTTTACAGCTCTTTTCTGTTTTCTAAAGGAATCTGCTATTGCCCTCAACATCTCCCCATTTCCACATCCTAAATCAAGAATACTTATACAGCTATTATTGAGCACATCTTTACTCAACTTATCTACAGCTCTAATTGTTATTTTATTCCCCCCTAGTAGTTGATTAGCTCTAGATATATCTGATAAAGCTACCAAGAGGTCTTTTTTATTGACTTTTGGATCATCCATAAGTTCTACCTCATTGCTTCTATGTTTAAGATTTACTAGCATATCAATGGAGCTCCATGAGTTTGTTTTATAATTTTTGGTACAATGGCAGGTATCGTATTTGCCAACGTATAAGAGAATTCTTGTAGCGTATCATTGAGTAGTATTTTTTGCAAAATCCTACCTGTATATAATCGTTTAGAGAATGCTTGATCCCATTGCTTTTTATATAGTTTTTCTATCTCTTTTCTTGATTTTTTTGTAGTTTCAAAATAATTAGTAGCCAATAGCTTACTAGCTATTTGAGCACCTTGTATAGCCATTGCCATTCCATTACCACAAAGTGGATGAATTAAACCTGCAGCATCTCCTACCATTAAGATATGATTATCTACCGCTTTCTTTTTATCAAAATTGATTTGACTGATCGTTATTGGTTTTTCAAAAAGCAATGTAGCTTCTTTAAAAAAACTATGTAAATATGGATTTTGCTCCATTATTTCTTTTTGAAAATCTGTAATATTTTTATGCTTTTTAAAACTATCATATGCTACAAGATAACAAGCATTCACCTTTTGTTCTTCTATCATAGAAAGGCCACAATATCCTCCATCAAAATTATGTAAGGAAACCGTATTGGGATCAAAATTAGCAGTATAATGGGCTTTTACCGCTAGCCAAGATGATTTTTTAAAGCTAAAATCACGTTGTAATTTTTTATCTAACTGTGCACGTTTTCCATATGCGCCAATTATATAATCACTTGTGAGCATTTGATTTTTTGCGGTTTCTATTTTAAAACCTATACTCTGCTTATATTTTATATCTATTACCTGATCTTGTATTAATTGTACCCCAGAAACTGCGGCTTTGTTCCAGAGATAATAATCTAGCGTATATCTACTTATACCAAATCCACCTAGAGGTAATTCACTCTCTATACGATTCCCTTTTTGCGTAGTAATAACAAATTTTGAAATATTAGTGGGTTGTAAACTCTGAACATCGATATCTAGAAAATCAAAATAAGGAAGCACCTCATTAGATATATATTCTCCACAGACTTTGTGTTTAGGGTATACATTTTTTTCTACCAGAGTAACAGGGACTCCTGCTCTTGCCAAATGGATAGCGCTAGTTAACCCTGCCAATCCTCCTCCTATAATTATAACGTGTGAATGCATATTTATGTAATGAAGATACGTAAAATTAGAGCATAAAAAAATCCCGACTGTATAGTCGGGATTTTGAATCAAATATTACAAAATTTTATTGTTTCACTTGTTTTTCTGCATCTTGCTTCATTTTTTCATTCGCTACAATACCAAGTTCTACTCTTCTATTTTTTGCTCTTCCTTCTGGTGTTGCATTGTCATATTTAGGCAATGTTTCTCCATGTGCATAGGTTGTTAATCTATTTTTACTTATTCCCTGAGATACTAAATAGTTAGTTACTGCATTTGCTCTTTTTTGAGACAATGTCATATTGTAACTATCATTACCTGTATTATCTGTATGTCCTTCTACAACAATATTGGTATCTGGATATTCTTTAAAAATACCAGCAAGTTTATTAAGATTTGCTTTTGACTTTGCATTGATAGCTGATTTATTAGTATCAAAATAAACTCCACTATTCTCATCAAATACTACATCAATACCTTCTCCTACTCTAGTTACTTCGGCTCCTGGTATTTCTGATTCTATTTTTTGAGCTTGTTTATCCATTTGTTTACCGATTACCCCCCCGGCAACACCACCTACAACACCGCCAATTACAGCACCTAGAGCAGAATTCTTCTTTTTTACATTATTTCCTATAATTCCTCCAAGCACAGCTCCTGCTGTAGTACCTATTACAGCTCCTCTTTGTGTATTGTTTGAATTTTTAACGGCTTCACAGCTTGTAAACATTGAAACAGCCATAACTGCAACCGCTAATTTTTTGAGATTTGCATTCATCATTTAAAAATTTGAGTGTTATTGTAGTTTATTAAAGTTCATCGTGATTACAAAAGGTTTCCCTTCTAGACTCACAGTCATTGTCCATGTCATTGTTGTTGTATCTAAATGTTTTAACAACATTCTATACCCTGCATTGTTATTCGTGCTTTTTTTCTTTTCGTTTATAGGTTTAAATAAAAAGCTATAATCACCATTTGATTCTGGCTTAGGGATTGTAAATCTAAAATTTCTAGCTCCTGTAGAAACACAACTACTTTGGTTTACTACATATTTTCCTGTATTGTTATTTGGGATAAACTTCCAAACACTTCCGCTAAAACACTCTGCTGGAGCATCATTATAAAGGTTTACTTCAAATATCCCTGAGCGATCATACGTGATTTCATCAAGAGACCATTCTCCTTTTAGTGTTTTTTTGGCAGCAATAACAGTTTGCTGAGTAGTATTACAAGAGGCCATTAATACAACAGCCAATAATAAGATGATTTTTTTCATTGTAATGAGTTTTATTATATAAAAGTAGCTAATAACGATAAGGTTTCCAATATTATTATATTTCAAAATTATATTTAATAACAAACTATATTAAATCTCAAAAAAGTAGATAAAATGCATAAAAAAAGGATAAAACATCTTATAGCGTACTATCCTTTTTTACAAAGTCGTTTAAACCGTACAGTTACTAAATAATATCTTTTTAGGAATTTGTTTTTGGGACTCTGAATAACAAAATAAGCCCTATTACAAAGAAGAGGATAAGAAAAAGAATAGAATACCTTACACTTCCTGTTACTTGAGCAATAATACCATAAGAAAACATTCCTATCACAATTCCTATTTTTTCTGATACATCATAAAAACTGAAATATGATGCTGTATCTATAGCGTCTTTAGGTAAGAATTTAGAATATGTTGATCTTGATAGTGCTTGTATTCCTCCCATAACCAACCCTACTATAGCGGCGGTTACATAAAACTGATTGGGAGTAGTAACGGTGTATGCATATATACAGATTCCAATCCAAATAATATTAATTACGATTAGCGTATTGATGTTTCCAAATTTTGAAGATGCTTTAGAAGTTAATATAGCTCCTAATACTGCTACTAATTGAATTAATAAAATACTTATAATTAATCCTGTAGTAGCATTTTGCTCTCCCCAATCTAATTCTTCTATACCAAAATAAGTAGCTATCAGCATTATGGTTTGCACTGCCATGCTGTATACAAAAAAAGCACCTAGATATCTACGTAGTCTTTTGTCTTGTTTCAAAGATTTCCAGATCATTTTCAACTCTTTGAAACCATTAAAAACTACTGCTTTGGTCAACACATCTTTTTTATTTCCTTTTGGAAGGTGATAGTAGGTATATTGGCTAAATCCTATCCACCATATCCCTACCATGGCAAAAGAAATCTTCATAGGCATCCATTCATTTTCAAAACCAAACCAATCGTATTTCATTATCATTATTAAATTTAAAATAAGTAGGATAACACTCCCTATATACCCCAACGAATAGCCTTTGGCACTGATAGCATCTTGTTGCTCAGGAAAAGCTATATCTGGCAAATATGAATTATAAAAAACCAAGCTTGACCAGAATCCTATTAATGCTAGAAAATAACATAGTAGTCCGAACCATAAATAATCGGGATCCTCATTAAGGTCAAGGTCAAAAAAATAAAGTCCTATACAAGATAATGCACCCAAATAGCAGAAAAACTTTAAAAAATTCTTTTTATTACCAACATAATCAGCAATACCAGATAAGAGTGGGCTAATAATAGAAACTACCAAGAACGCTAATGCTGTGACATAGCTAATTAGAGAATCATTATTGAAGTCATATCCCAAAAACCGGACTGTATCATTAATTATAGTACCATCATCATCTTTTGTTATGGTCAATGCTCCCCAAAAAATAGGAAATACAGCTGATGATATGGTTAGATTATATACTGAGTTTGCCCAGTCATAAAAAGCCCAGGCATTCAATAACTTTTTATGTCCTTTTGGTAGTATTTTTTTCATAATTATTTTTAAAGTTGTAATACAAAAACGAATCTAAGTGATTGTTTTTAAAGAAAAAAAAATCAAGTCTTGAAAAAACAAAAAAATATCACATAAAAAAAGCTGTTCTGGGAATTCCCAGAACAGCTTCTAAAATAAGTATAATCTTTTTAAGAATGTAGTCTTTACAATTATTTAAAGGAAGTAATTCCAAATTTTCTAGCTTCTGCTTTAGCAGAAGGAGCCCATGCGGTAAGGTTTGCAATACGTGTATCACTTGAAGGGTGAGTACTCATAAACTCTGGTGGTGCTTGTCCGCCACTATTTGCTTTCATACGTCTCCATAACTCTGCTGCTTCATCAGGATTATATCCTGCAATTGCCATTAGCTGTAACCCTATACGATCTGCTTCTGTCTCATGACTTCTGCTAAAAGGTAACATTACTCCAAATTGACTACCTAAACCAAAGGCAGTACCTACAATTTGTTGTGTTTTTTCATCTTTACCACTTATAGCAATCGCTGTGGCGGCTCCTGCTACTTGTTGAAGTTGACCTGCACTCATGCGTTGTTGTCCATGATTTGCTAATGCATGTGCGACTTCATGTCCCATTATTGCGGCTATCCCATTTTCATTTTTTGCAATAGGTAAAATTCCTGTATAAAATACAATTTTACCCCCAGGCATACACCAAGCATTTACATTTTTATCATCTACTAGATTGTATTCCCATTTATAATCTTTAAGATATCCTTGATATCCATTGGCATTCAACCAACGTTCTGATGCTTTTGCTATTTTCTGACCAACTCTACTAATCATTTGTGCATCAGATGTACCACGTATCACCTTATTCTCTCCCAAAAACTGATTATATTGTTGAAAAGCCATTGGTAAAATCTGAGAATTGGGTACTAATGCCAGTGTTTGTTTACCTGTAAATGGATTTGTCGCACAGGACATAAATAATAAAATAGTTCCTGCAAGGGCTATAGTGTTTCGTGTATTCATAGTTATCGTAAGATTCTTTCTGTTAAATTTACAAAAATAACAGTCTAACTTCAAAAAACATAGGATAATATTTACATTAAATAATCTATATAATACCTAAAATACCGATAAAGCGCACTATTATCCAGCTGTAATATGTACTTCTGTAAAGTTTTTAGGAACTATAACTATATTATTATTCACATCAAATTGTACACTGTCAAAAGAAACTACCACATTGTCAATCTCAATCTCTTGGATAGTAAAAGGAATTCCTATTAGTTCTATTTTTATAAAATCATAATCGGTGATATAGCTTCCATTTTTATGTTGTTGAATGATAATTTCATTTTCTTTTCCTGTAAATGAAAAACTTCTAAGACTATATCTACCTTTTGTATAATCATATCCATCCTGTGCATCTTCATATACTTTGGACACTTCTTTATCTCCAAGTTTATAATATACTTCCAGTTTTAATTCGTCTATTTCTTTCTCTCCTACATATTGTTGTACTGGATATTTTGGAATAATTGCCCCTTCTTTTATAAATAACGGAATAATATCCAAATCTGCATCAACCCATTGTTCCATTCCTCCTTTTACATACTCACGAGTCCAATAGTTGTACCAATTACCTCTAGGAACGTACATTCTTCTTCCTTTTGCATTAGGTTCTTGTATTGGACATACCAAAATTTGGTTTCCAAAAACAAATTCATCTGTTCTATAGTGTGTTTGTAAATCATTCTGATCATATAGTACTAATGATTTTAACATAGGTATCCCTTCTTCTGCATACTCCCAAAACATGGTGTATAAATAGGGCAACAATTGATATCGTAATTCAACATATTTTCTTGTTACATCTACTACTTCTTCTCCAAATGTCCAAGGTTCTTGATTACCATGATCTCCTGAAGAATGTGTTCTACAAAATGGATGAAATACTCCCAATTGAATCCATCTAGCATATAATTCTCCTGTTGGATGTTCTGCAAAACCGCCTATATCACTACCAGTAAACGACATACCACTCATACTCATTCGCTGTGCTTGTATATTGGCTATCCAGAGATGTTCCCAAGTGGCAATGTTATCCCCAGTCCAAGAAGAAGTATATCGTTGTGCTCCAGAATATGCTGATCTTGTAATGATAAATGGTCGCTTAGGGTATGCAAAACGTTTTACGCCTTCGTATGTTGCTCTAGCCATCTGAGTACCATAAATATTGTGTGCTTTTCTATGACTACAGTAATTACCATCATAGCTATGACGAACATCATTGGGAAATGTTTTATCTGGAACCTCCATTACTGCAGGTTCATTCATATCATTCCACACCCCTTTTACACCAATCTCATCTATAATTTCTTTAAATAAACCTGCCCACCATTCTCTTACTTTCGGATTTGTAAAATCTGGAAAAAAGCATTCTCCAGGCCATACTTTACCTCTCATATAAGGGCCATCGGCTCTTTTACAGAAATAATCATTCTGCATAGCTTCTTGATATACAGAATACTCATCATCTATCTTGATTCCTGGGTCAATAATTACTATAGTTTTAAAACCATCTTCTGCCAATTCTGCGACCATACGTTTTGGATCAGGAAAATATTCTTTATTCCAGGTAAAACACCTAAAACCATCCATATAGTCAATATCCAGATAAATAGCATCACATGGAATCCTTAGTTCTCTGAATTTTTGAGTTACTTCTTTTACTTTTTTTTCGGGATAATAACTCCATTTACATTGATGATACCCTAATGCCCATAATGGGGGTAGTTCTGGTTTACCAGTGAGATCTGTATACCGTGTTACTACATCCTGCATATTGGGGCCATAGAAGAAATAGTAGTTCATTTCTCCTCCTTGCGCCCAAAAACTAGTTACATTACGCCTCTCATGACAAAAGTCAAAAAATGTCTTGAAAGTATTATCAAAAAATATCCCATACGCTCTTTCTTCATACATCCCTATATAAAAAGGAACACTTTTATATAAAGGGTCTTGGTCTTTACCATATGCATATTGATCAGTAGCCCAGTTTTGTAATCGTTTTCCTTTTAGGTTAAGATGCATAGGTTTATCACCTAATCCGTAATAACATTCTCCTTGAGGCGCAGATTTACTCATTTTTACTATGTTACCTCCGTATTCATAGCTTTGTTCCCAATGAAACCCCCAATCATCTTTGCAAATCACATTGCCATCATTATCATAGATTGCCACATGAATATTAGCTTTTGCAATACGAATGGTAATTTTTGCGGTGATTATAATATATTCATCATCTCCTTCTTCTACTTTAAGAATACTATATCCTCTTACACCATATTTGCTGATAGCATACGAGAAATCTTTTTCAAAATTATTATCTGTAGCATACCTAAACCGGATTACACTACCCCGTAAAATTGTAAGTTGTAAAATAACTCCGTTTTCTGTAGTAAAATTTAGTGTATCAACATGCTGTGAAAAGGAAATAATCTTACCGGGAAACATATTTCCTTTTTGTTCTAATTCTGTATTAATGATCATATGTTTCTCTTTTTCTAATTAGGTTATGTTTTTTTAATTCTCTATTCTAAAAATAAGTGCTGCTAGTGGAGGTATTACAATTTCTACTGAATATTCTCTAAAATGAGATGCTACTGATTCTATACTTATCGCTTTTGAATTAGATACTCCACTACCACCATATATAACAGCATCACTATTAAATAATTCTATTAACTTTCCTGTATCTGGTAGTCCTATTCGATAACTATTTCTAGGAACAGGAGTAAAATTACACACTATCACTAGACGATCATTTATTTGGTTCCCCTCTCTTATATAAGCTATTACAGAGTTCTCATGGTCATCATAAGAAATCCATTCAAAACCAGCATCTTCAAATTGTCTTTCATACAATGCAGGAGTTTCTTTGTATAACGTGTTTAAATCGGTAACAATTTTTTTAACTCCATAATGATATTCATATTGTAATACATACCAATCCAAGCTTTGCCGAAAATTCCATTCTTCTCGTTGCCCAAATTCTCCTCCCATAAATAAGAGATTACTTCCAGGGTGGGTAAACATATAGGTATATAGCAACCTTAAATTGGCAAATTGTTGCCATTCATCACCAGGCATTTTATTAAGTATACTACTTTTGCCATGCACTACTTCATCATGCGATAAAGGAAGCATAAAGTTTTCTGTAAATGCATAGGTGAGGCTAAAGGTAATTTCATTTTGGTGGTGTTTTCTGTAAATTGATTCTTTTGCAAAATACTGAAGTGTATCATTCATCCACCCCATCATCCATTTCATACCAAAACCTAATCCTCCTATATCTGTTGGGCTAGAAACCATAGAAAAAGAGGTAGATTCTTCTGCTATTGTTTGTACATCAGGAAAACAACGATATACCTCCTCATTGAGCTCTCTAATGAAAGCTATGGCTTCAAGGTTTTCTCTTTCGCCGTATATATTGGCATCCCATTCTCCTTCTTCTCTAGAATAATCTAAATATAACATGGATGCAACGGCATCTACACGTAATCCATCTACGTGGTATTGATCTAACCAGAAAATAGCATTGCTTATCAAAAAACTCTTTACTTCATTTCTACCATAATTAAAAATCAGACTTTTCCAGTCTGGGTGATATCCTTTTTTTCTATCAGGGTGTTCATATAAGCATGTACCATCAAATAAACCTAATCCATGGCTATCTTCTGGAAAATGAGAAGGTACCCAATCTAATAAAACTCCTATTCTGTTTTGATGAAATTTATCTACCAATACTTTAAACTCTTCGGGGTACCCAAAACGTGATGTTGGTGCAAAATATCCAGTAATCTGATATCCCCATGAGGGATCATAAGGATGCTCCATTACTGGCATTAATTCTACATGAGTAAATCCCATTTCTTTTACATACGCTACTAATTCGTCTGCTAATTCTATATAGGACAGAGATCTATTTTCTTCTATTTTTTTTCTCCAAGACCCTAAATGTACTTCATATACAGACCATGGAGCATTGAGTGCATTATTTTTTTTACGTGTATTGATCCACTCAATATCATTCCATTGATAATGATCTTCCCAGACCACAGAGGCAGTTTTGGGAGGGTGCTCAAATCGTCGGGCGTATGGATCTGCTTTTTCAGTAATAATCTGATTGTGATTAGAGTGAATTTTATATTTGTACAAGGTTCCTTTTCCTATTTTTGGAATAAACCCTTCCCAAATACCTGATTTATCCCATCGCACAAACAATTGATGTTCTGTTTCATTCCAATGATTAAAATCTCCAATTACAGCAACAGACTTGGCAGAGGGTGCCCAAACCGAAAAATAGGTTCCTTCTACTCCATTTACACTAGTGATATGTGATCCTAATTTTTCGTATAAGCGATAGTGCTTCCCTGCCTTAAAGAGGTTGATATCAAATTCAGAAAAAAAACTATAAGAAACTACCTTGCTCATATATTGCTTTTTATTATAGTTTAAACCCATTAGGGATTATAGTTCCATTTTTGATGACAACAACTCCTTCTCTTACTACATATGATTCTTGTTCTGTATCTACAAGATGTGCCCCTCCGTTAATGATGACATCATCACCTATTCTTGCATCTTTATCTATAATTGTATTTGTAATTGTACATCTGTTTCCTACTCCAATAGCTGGAATCCCTTTCATACGATCATTTTCTAATTCTGTTAAGCTTTGATATGAATTACTTCCTATCATATAGGTATTCTTGATAGTAGTGTCATTTCCTATTCTAGATCGTATTCCTATCACAGAATGTTCAATTTCTTTAGCATTAATGATACATCCTTCTGCAATCATTGATTTATCCAATTGTGTCCCTGATATTTTTGATGGTGGCAGTATTCTAGGACGTGTTAACACCGTATTTTCTTTATTAAATAGATCAAATTGAGGAATATCATCGGTTAAACTAATATTAGCTTCAAAAAATGAAGATACAGTCCCTATATCTGTCCAATATCCTGTGTATTGATAGGCTAATACTTTGTGCTTATTGATAGATTCTGGAATTATTTCTTTTCCAAAATCTACTGTATCAGGGTTAGACAAAATATCAATTAATAATTGTCTGTTGAAAATATAAATCCCCATGGATGCCAGGTAGTTTCGGTTCTCTTTTTTCATATCCTCATGTACCTCAGATTCCCACCCTGATAGTTCTTCTGCTTTTGGTTTTTCTATAAAAGATGAGATAAAACTATGGTCATCTGTTTTTAGAATTCCAAACTGTGTTGCTTCTTTTGCCTTAACAGGTATGGTAGCAATAGAAATATCTGCTTTTTTTTGTATATGAGCATCCAGCATTTCGTTTAAATCCATTTGATATAATTGATCTCCTGATAAAATCAATGCATATTCAAATTCATGATTTAATAACTGATACATTGATTGTCGTACTGCATCTGCAGTACCTTGATACCATGTTTTATTATCTGGAGTTTGTTCTGCTGCCAGAATATCAACAAATGCACCACTAAAATTACTAAAAATGTAGGTGTTTTTTATATGCCTGTTTAGCGATGCCGAATTAAATTGTGTGAGCACAAACATTCGTTTTATATCGCAATGAATACAATTAGAAATTGGTATATCTACTAATCGATATTTTCCGGCAATAGAGACAGCGGGTTTAGATCGCTGGTCTGTAAGAGGTGATAATCTAGTACCTTGGCCTCCTCCTAGAATAATGGCTAGAACTTTTTTGTTGATCATTTATTGTCTATTGGTTGGTTAGTGATTCATATATAGTAATATATTGATGAGCTGACTGGCTCCAAGAATGATCTATTTTCATAATTTGATGTTGTATTCCTCTGTATTTTTGTTGATCTTCATACAAGTTTATAGCCCGTTGTATAGAGTAACAAACATCCCAAACAGAGGTATTCTCATGGCATATACCAAAGCCATTTTCTCCGATATCAATAACTGTATCTTTGAGCCCTCCTGTTTTTCTAGTAATTGGTACTGTTCCGTATCGTAAGGCATATAGCTGATTTAAACCACATGGTTCTACTCTAGATGGCATCAGCAAAAAATCAACTCCTGCATAAATAATGTGGGATAACCTCTCATCATATCCAATATGTGTATTGTATTTCCCTGTAAACTCGTTTATCAAGGATTGCAACTCTTCTTCTACTTCTAAGTTACCTGAGCCTAAAACAACTATACTACAATCAAAATTTGTTAAGGTTTCTCTTATAATTTCTGGTAATAGATCGGCTCCTTTTTCTTCTACTAGTCGTCCTATAAAACCAAAAAGAGGTTTATTTATGTCTAAACCAAAGTGATTACAAATCCATTTTTTATTTTCTTTTTTTCCTGATACAACCGTGGTTTCTTTATAATTTTTAATAATCATTGGATCGGTTTCGGTATTCCATGTATGCGTATCAATGCCATTAAGAATTCCAATGCATTTTTTCTTCTCGTGGCGTAAAAGTTGTTCTAACCCATTTGCTTTTTGTTGTAATTCTTGCATATAAGTAGGTGAAACTGCAGTAACTCTCCATGCACACTTTATCCCAGACGCTAGTGGATTTATACAATTACTCCAATCTAACAGACCTATTTTATTATGATCAAAAGGAGGTAAATAATGCAACTTATCATAGGATAGTTGTCCTTGATATTGAGCATTGTGAATCGTAAGAACAGTAGGTGTTTTTTGTAGCTTTGCAAACTGGTCACAATGAGAAACCAAAAAAGGGATTAAACCTGTATGATGATCATGGCAATGAATAATGTCTGGGATATTGTCTGTATTGGTTATCCAATCAAGAACTGCTAGCTGGAAAGCAATACATCTTTCTGCATCATCATCATAATTATATACATTAGGTCTATCTAAAAGCCCTTTGATATATACACGGTAAGCCTCGAATCCTAATTGTGGAGACAATATTTTTTCTATAGAATATCGATATGAAGTATCACCAAGGTGAATCGTATTTTTATATATTGATTTACGTCGTGACGTACTATTAAATTGATTGTCATAATACGGTGTTATAATACTTGCTGTAACACCTACATTGTTTTGATATTTTGGTAAAGCGCCTACTACATCAGCTAACCCACCAACCTTTGCAATAGGATAGCACTCAAAACTTGTGTGAAGAATATTCATAAAATAAAATCAGCTGGTTTCTTTAGTTTTTTAATTATTTTAAAGCTATAAAAAACCTACTAGAAACCAGTTGTATTACCTATAAAAAGAAGCAGTATTAATGATTATTTAATAAAAAAATAACTAAAAAATTTCATTATTAATATTGATGAATTTATATATACTTTACAGTAAAACATTTTACCCTTTCATGTATTACGCAAAACACTTACAAACAACAGTTTAAACCCTTATTACAAATACTTTAACCCCACAAAAAAACATCTATTTATTGATTGTACGTAAGGCTTTTTTAAGAATATATGCTGTTTCTTTTGAAGGAGAGTCTTTTTCCCATTCATTACATATTTTTTGTACCCAATCAGGTCTTGTTTTACTAGCATCATTTAACCAGTTACCAACAGAATCTCTTACATATTTTGAAGTATCAGATTTGAGAGGAGCTAATAATGAGATTGCTTTTTCTGGATGCTCTTTAAGAGCATCAATCTTTTTTGTCCACACTCCAATAGGTCGAATGGCTTCTATAGCATATCGTCTTATATTTTCATCTTTATCAAGAACCCATTTTGATAATATCTCAATTGTTTTGTCTAAATTTTTGATAATCGCATCTTTACTTGCAAAAATCGCTACTTCTCTAACTCCAAAATGAGAGTCAGCAGCATAAGGGCGTATTGCTTCTAATTTTTTATCAATTTCAGTTTCTTTTAAACCGATCCATTGTGCTGCCCAACACCTAGGAACATCAGATACATGATTGTATAGATATGTAAGTATATCTTTATCGTGAGTTAATTGAAAAAATGTAGCTCCTATGACTTTGGTATTAGAATTTGCAGAAGGTTTTTTTTGCACAGCTATTGCTTCATAAAAACTATCATACCATGCTGGTTTTTTGATCTCATCTAATACCTTTTTAAGAAGTGCTAATTGATTTACAGATAACCATTCTGTAAGATTTGCTGTCTCTATCAATCCATTATTTAAATACTCCATGACCTCGTCATCAATATCTTTAAAACTTCTCGCCCCTTTTCTATTACTTATGTGTTGTGGAATCATATTATCTAGTTATAATCAATATTTAGTATGTACTCAAATTTAGTAGTTTATTATTTATTCTTTTTTTAGCCTTGAAATTTCACATATAGAAATCGAGTTTATTGGTGTTATTTCAGAATTAAAATAATAGTATTCAAAATTATTCTTCGAATCTATTAAACGTATCAAAATGATACATCTGGATAGATTCAGGTTTTATAATACTAAAAATTGCTGTTGCTTCCTTATTATTTTTTATGTCTATAGCAGAAGATTTGGCAGAGTCTATATCGCTCCAATAAATAATATCAATATATCTTCCATCTTCGTTACTAGCTGTAATTCGTTCTACAAATCCATAATATAACTTTATAACATCATTAAAAGATGACAATGCCTTTTCTGCTTCTTTTTTAGAATACCCAGGATTTATTTCAAACAATACGACCTCTACTACTTTGGCTTGGGTATGTATAGAAGAAAAAGAATTGGGTTTTTGTGTAGTATTAAATAATAGGTTGACCATGATTAATTAAAATTGAGTATTTATTTTAACCAAAAGTAAATCCAGTAAATGACAACCCTATGTCAGTAGTATTTATTTTAAGGAAAAGTTGAAGAAAAATTATATGCTTCTGCTTGTTTTTTATAGTATTCTTCTAGACTAAAATGCTTAGAAGAAAATATTTCATGAGTTTCAATAAGGTTATGTATACGATCTGTTCTAAACTCTCGATATTCTTTTCTCAACCGACAATAAGTAATCATTATCCAGGTATTATTTGTAAAATACACACCTAATGGCTCTACCTTTCTTTTACTATATTCTCCAGAAGCTTTGGTATACTCCATTTCTAATACTCTATTATCTGTAATTGCTTGTTGAATTACTGATAAAGAAGTACTGGGTTGCGTTTGAATTTTATTATATGTAAAAACACGTTGTTCAAGAATCTTTAGCTTTTCTTTTTGCGTCGTTTTGAGTACAGCAATTACTTTATCAATTGCCTCCTGATACTCATTAATTAATGATTGATCATTATTTGTTTTTATAATCTTTGAGGCAGTAAGCAAGGCATTAGCTTCTTTTTCTGTAAACATAATTGGTGGTAGTGAATACCCATCTACCAGATAATATCCTGTACCTGCTTCTGCACCAATAGGAACCCCCGCTTCTGTAAGTGCTTGCATATCTCTATAGATCGTTCGCATACTTACATCAAACTTATCAGCAAGTTCTGATGCCTGAACAATTTTTTTGGATTGTAATTTTACTAATATCGCTGTTAATCGATGTAACCGTTTCATTACTCTGTTTCATGTTGATCAGAGGAAGTAGTATCACTTAAATCACTCAAATCGGTTGTATTATTAATAAAATATTCTGTTTCTTCTATACTTTCTATTGGTTCATCGGTTACCAATTCTTCTACTGGCCTTTTCTTTTTATCTCTTATCATTCCCCCAGTCATTATTAAACTGGTTCCAATAATAACAAATAATAAAATTCCTGGTTCAAAACCTTCTATCATTGCTTCTGCTGGAATTGCATAAAATAAAAGTACCGTAATTAATCCTCTTGGAGCTATAAATAATTGGGGAGAAATATCTTTTCCCATAAAAACACGTAACAACCCATAGCGTATGACATAAATAGAGATTAATATCAAAAGACTAATCAAAGTAACCTTAAGACTTAATAATGAAGAAAGCACAATTGTAATTCCAAAAATCACAAAAAATAAGGTACGTACTACAAATGCAGTCTCTGCGGTAATTACATGTAATTCATGATAAATTGATTTTGCTTTTTCTAGATCTAGATATCCTCGAAGTTTACCTTGAAAAAATAATTTCATATTTGCTATAACCAATCCAAAAATCAAAATTATTATCAATGACGATAGATGCATCTTTTTTCCTAGTGCATATAACAACAATAACACGGCAATCAATAAAAATAACTTTACTTGACTTTTAATTTTTTGAAATATCAATATAATTGCATAACTCGCTATTAGAGAAATTACTATGGTAATAATCAGATTTAAGAAAAATCCCCCTACCCCAGCATCTTCTGCTGGATTTAATCTACCTGTCAAGAAATAGAATAACATAATCCCTAAAATATCAGAAAATGTACTCTCATAAATATGGAATTCTTTTTTGGCAAGTGATAATGAAGAAACACTAGGGATTATAATAGCACTAGATAATATAGATAAAGGGGTGGCATACAACCATGCAGACTCCATCGTCATTCCTTCCACCAATGCTTTTAGAATCACTGCGGCTATAAATGTAGAAGCGACTAATCCGATTAAAGCAATAGCCATAGATTTAAGAATGGGCATGAGCTTATCACTTTTGAGCTCTAGCTCTAGAGCAGCTTCGAGTACAATCATAATCAGCCCAACAATACCTAATATCTCAAGCATGGGGAAAAAATCAATAATATCACCTCCAAAAGATTTAAGGATATATTGGATTACAATTCCTAGAATGATTAATAATAATACTGCGGGAACGTTTGTTTTTTTTGCTACTCCATTAAAAACAAAAGACAGTATGATGATAAGTGAAACTCCTATAATGACATTGTATGAAGAAAAAATTTCCATAGATAGGTTTAAAGGTTGATTATATTAAGTTGATTCTATAATTGAACGAAAAGATAGTAAATTATTTTAAAGTAAGTGGTTTACTTTTATTCTGTTTGTCGACTGATAAAACTATCTTCCAGAAATGCAGGTTTTTACTAAATAAATCCATTTTTATATTATTTCTTCTTTATGTAACTTATGTTACATATATCCATTCTTTTATCTTCTAATTTTATTAGGAATAAAAATAGTAAAGAAAATGACCACACATCATCAAATCTTAATTGTTGGAGGAGGAACAGCAGGTATAATGACTGCTACTCAACTATTAAAAAGGGATAAAAACTTGAATATAGGAATTATAGAACCCTCAGAAAAACATTATTATCAACCAGCATGGACCTTGGTAGCTGGAGGTGCTTATAAATTTAAAAATACATGGCGTTTTATGGCTGATTTAATTCCTGAAAAAACAACTTGGGTAAAGGATTATGCCATTGTAATTAATCCTGAAAATAATAGTGTGACAACTGAGTCAAATGGTGTAATAACTTATAATTATCTTGTTATAGCTCCTGGATTGATTATGGCTCCTGAGCTTATAGAAGGTTTACCTGAAGCCATAGATAAAGGTGTTGCATGTAGTATCTATATTGATCCAGAATATGTTTGGTCTAGTATAAGGAATTTTAAAGGAAAAAATGCAGTTTTTACACAACCCGCTACACCAATAAAGTGTGGTGGCGCTCCGCAGAAAATCGCATATTTAACTGCCGATTATTTTAAACGAAAGAAACTACAAAACACTGTAAATATTACTTTTGCAACTCCTGGAAGCGTCATCTTTGGTGTAGAACCAATTAAAAAAACTTTAATGAAAGTAATCAAACGTTATGGTATTGATTTTAAGCCTTTTTATACCTTATATAAAATTGATTCAGAAAATAAAATTATATATTTTAAAAATAATAGCCCAGATGAGAACAAATGTATTATAAACAAAGATGCTACATCAACTACAAATAATAATCCTGAAACGATAGCAATTCCTTTTGATTTATTACATATTGCACCACCTCAAACAGCTCCTAAATTTATAAAAGATTCTATTTTGGCAAATAAAGAAGGATGGCTAGATGTGGATCACTACTCATTACAACATAATAAATTTATAAATATATTTGGTGTAGGAGATGTAGCTGGATTGCCCACCGCCAAAACTGGGGCGGCAATTAGAAAACAAGTTCCCGTTATTGTAGACAATATTTTACTATTACTACGACAAAATAAATTAGGTGTTAAATCATACAATGGCTACTCCTCCTGTCCTTTGGTTACTGGATACGGAAAAATGGTTCTTGCAGAATTTGATTATAAAAGCCAATTCGTACCAGACCCCAAACTCAAACGAATGTTCATCTTTGATAGTAGTAAAGAACATTGGAGACTCTGGGTATTCAAAAAAATAGGACTCCCTTATCTATATTGGAATAAAATGATGAAAGGAAAAAACATATAATATTACACCAATTCTCTTCTTAATTCATTTAGCGTAATATTACTATTAATAAGCCTTGTAATTACTTCTTCACGAAACTCTTCTAAGTCATCATAATCATAATATTTTGCCCATTTATGAGTTTCTAGAAGATTTTTTATCTGCTTGATAAGTTTTCTTGTGGCATCAGCAGAGCGCAACACAGCTACTTGATCATAATCAGGGTTGTCTTTATGCATGTAGCTTACTTTTTTGTATTCAAAATCTACAGAAATATAGTAAGCATCGACATCTGGATCAAGGTTTTCTCTAAAATCTGACCAATCCGCAAATCCTAATCTTAAATCATCTATCTCTACTGGTAAATCAGATACCAAACGCCATTGGCAATTTGCAGCTCTACCCCAATGGTTTGATAATCTGTATACACCATGCTTAGTATAATAATAAGTACTACCTGAGTCACTCCTGTAATTAGGTTTTCTTCTTGATATTTCTCGTAACGAAGCTCCTCTAAATACACAATACGTTTTATTAAAAAAGTTATATCGTGTATATACTTTTACGTGTTCCTTTTCCTGTTGTTCCAATCTTTTCTTTTTTTCCCGATGGCAAAGAAATCACATTTTTTCGGGAAAGTAAAAACAAGTTTTTAACAAAATTTATTTTCTGCTTTTATAGTTCTCTGGTAACAACTTTTCTCCATCCCATGTAAGATTACATTGTTGTTTTATAGTTACATACCATTCTGTTTCTTCATCTTTCATTTCTCCTTGTTCTTCTTGATAAACAATTACATTAGGTATTCCTCTATCATCATCAGGAAATATATATTTTGATTCGTAATGATATAAATCTCCATCACTAATTTCTGATGTATTGGCAATATTGCTTAATTTTATTCCATTCCAAAAAAGATATGACTTCCCTCCATCAACCCCACAAGATTCGCTCTCATTGTCAACAATAAGAATATCACGAATATTTTTCACTCCTTTATTACCTTCGTTTTTAATACTAAATCCTCCATTACCAACTAATCGTATAGACAATTCATTTATGAGTTTATTTTTATTTATAGCTCTGACATTTACAGAAGTAATTTCATCTTTTTTGGATAAAATAAATAGAAAAGAGTCTTCTTTATTAGTACTCCCAACAAGTTTATCCATAGCTATTAACCCTCCTACAACATATCCAATAGTGTTTTTATAAGCTACCTTATACCAGAGCGATACAATTCCTTTATAAGTATATGTTACTTTTGTTTTTTCTAATATTTTCACTTCACTTCCTATAGGTAATAAAATGATAGTTTCAGAATTAGTATTTGGGGCTTCTCTTAGTTTGACATTATCACCAAACATGTGATACGCTTGATCAACATTAAAAATGTATTCTTCACTATATCGTTGTCCCCTTACGTTAATTAATGAGCATAAAAATAAGATTAAAAAACATTGTATGTTTCTCATTATAAGTTTTTTCAATAGTTTAAATTATTAGTATGTGTATTCGTAACTTTATTTTAACAGGGTGTAAAAACTATAATTATATTACTTCTCACTTTCGCTGTGATACTATAATATTATTTATAATATTCAAGCATTTAAATTTTACTGGATTCTCTCCCCATTGAAACGAATTAATGATTTTTTCATTTGTAACATCAAATTCCAGTTGTTCTCCTTCATAATCTTTATCTTTTTTAACACCTACTATCGGTGTTATTTCTATGATTGCTTGTTTGTTATGAATTGAATCATTGGTATGGTCTAGAAACCTTTCGGATACATGAATATTTTTTATAAATGGCTTCCTATTGTTCTCATAACATAATTTTCCCTTTATATGATAACTTATAAGAGATTGACTATTGAATAAATTAAGTTTACTTTCAATTATTTTAACTTCAAAAGTTTCAACAGTTAGGGTATTTTGTTTAGACCACCATCCTATTGTATGGCTTTCTTTTATTTCAACTTTTGGGTTTCTAGGCATCAGTAATACTCTTTAATACAATACACTAAGAGTGGTTATAATCAAACTATTCCAAATTATTATTTTTGTCATTTTTGGTAGAATAAGTTTATTACAAATATATGCGCTATTAATACTATGAAATCCCCCCTTTTTCAGTGAAAATATATGGTATTAGATACTGATATATCATTAAAAAAAGCAAATTCGTATATTACAATGATTTTTATAATTCCTAATTATAAAATAGGAAATAGAACCCAACTTTAAGAATGTCTATTACAAAATATCTCGATTATATACAAAATCCTTGGTCTTTTTGGGGAATATTATTTGTTGCTAACATAATAATGTTTTTACTCACAATCATAACCAGTTATGTATGGTCTTCTGTTTATAAACATAAAAAATTACCACTGGAAAAGAACGATATTATTGCATCTATTCTGGTAGTATTCATCAATGTAATTATTGCAATTCCAGGTTATTTATTATTTATTAATTCTAAAATTACTTTTACTGACACCAATTTTTTAAGAGATTTTATAGTACTTTTTTTTGTTGTAGATATTTTGATGTATTTATTTCATTATGCATCTCATTATATCTGGCCATTCAAACTATTTCATGAAGCACATCATGAACATTATAATTTTAATGAGATCAGTTTATATGTAATGCATCCTGCTGAGGCTATTCTATTTGGTTTTGTATTGACAATCATCCCCTATTTGTTACCACTTAATTTATATAGTTTTATTGTTTTTCTTGTATTTAATTGGTTAATAGGCGTATTATCACACCTAAACACTTCTTCTAATAGAGCTACAATAGTATTTGGAAACAATGTTTTTCATAAAAACCACCATGAATATTCTAAATATAACTTTGGTTTTTATACAGTAATTTGGGATAAGGTTTTTGGCACGTATTTTCCTAAAAAATAAGTACTATCGTTTACGAGGGTTTATATTTATGAAAACCTCTAAAACTTTTTCAAACTTGCTTTTATTTATAGGTTTATGTACTATTTTGGTACTTGTAGGATATTTTTCTATGCAAGCACCAGTAAAGCAATTTGTTGGTCGGGTAGGTCTTTTTTCAAAACCACCACCACAATTAGGACACACATTATATAGAATTGTATCTACACAATTCGTACAATAAGTACACTCAAAAGTACAAATCATAGCTTCATCACTAGTATTAGGTAACGCTTTATTACAATTTTCACAAGTGGGTCTCATTTCTAACATATGTGTGTTCTTTTTATGGTTTATATTGTTTTATTGCTTCTTCTATTTGCTGTTGTTCTGTCGTCTCAGGATATATGATATATTTTGGCGCAAGAATAGGTTTTACTTTTTCTATATAAATATTGGTTATACTAGAAAAAGGGTATTTGTCTGTAGTTAGTATTGATAAAGACGCTTTCATGGATTCAAAATTTGCATTCTCTTTTGTCAGTATCTTTGCTTTCCCTTTTAATTGATATCCTTTTTGGATAAATACATCTATAAAACTGATACATACATTAGAGTTTTGTTTTATATTTCTGATCGTTTGCGGTGAAGCTATATTAGCTACTATAATTTCAGATTCACCAAAATATGTAAATACTTCTTTTGGTGATACATTAGGAATATTGTCTTCTGATGAAGTTGCCAGCCAGCACAAAACACTTTTATCGATATACATTTTTATTTCATCAGTCAACATAGTTTTTATTTTAATCCTCTTTATATATTAGAACTTCGTTATGAAGCTAGAAAGTACAATAAAAAGGTGGGGGTTAATTTTAGCATGCACCGTACGGTTCAATTTAAAAACACAGTGTAACATTCATTTTTACAAAACTTACAAGATGAAATAGATTTTCTAATGCATAAAGCGAATTTAATAGGTATTTTCTTTTACATAATTAAGTACCGCATCTGGTATTTTTATTCCTTTATCCAAAGCTGGATCAGAGATTGCTGGTTCTGCTACCATTTTTAATGGTACAATTCCTGCCCAAATTGGTAGCTCTAGATCCTTTTGCTCATCGACTACTCCTTCTGCCCTAACTTTTGCAGATGCTGTTTCTATAGAAATCTCTAATATCAAAGTAGCATTAAACTCTTTATCATTAGGATATCGCACATTATCCCAATGACCTGGAACCATATGATTTAATATACATTTTAGAGCGTCCATTTTTGTGTCAGGATCATCTACTCTATTTACTTTACCAAAAATATTGACCGATCTATAATTTGCAGAATGATGAAATGCAGATCGTGCCAATACTAAACCATCTAAATGTGTGACAGATACACTAGCTTCTCCTGCTTTGAGTAAACTCAACATCATTCGGTTTTTTAATGAGCCATGTATGTATATTTTATCGTCTATTCTACCATAAGCTGTAGGTATAACAATTGCTTTATCATCATATACATATCCAATATTGCATAAAAATGCATCATCTAATATTTTATGAATACTTGTCACATCATAAGTTGCCCTTTTTGAGCCACGAATTACTTTATTGAGTTTTGATATTGAATATTCTCCCATAATTTCCTTTTATTTCTTGACCAAAAATAATAGTTTTATGGTGTGCTATAATAATCCAGTTTGCACAAAACTAATAGTCCAGTTATGTTTCCTTTTAAAAATAATATTATACTTGTTCGTAATCATACTCGTAATTTATATTTACAGCTATGTGATCAGATTATCGGATTTATAAAATCTGGAAAATTGCCTCCGTCTACAAAATTACCAGGGTCTAGGAAATTAGCAGATGACTTAAACATACACCGCAAAACTGTTATTGCTGCATATGAGGAGCTTGCATCTCAAGGTTGGATAGAAACAATTCCTGCTAGAGGAACTTTTGTAATGGCATCATTACCTGTCATCAAACCTAAAAACTTTGATCTATCGGTAACCAAATCTAAAACAAAAAATAAAAGTAATTTTTCTTATACCACCAGACCACATCTGGTACGTAGACCTACTAATGTTGCTCAACATTCTATAAAAATTGATGATGGAATACCCGACCACAGGTTAGCTCCTATTGAGGAAATTGCCAAAGTATATAGAAATATTACCAAGAAAACACATTATCAAGAGTTATTGACTTATGGTTCTATATATGGTAATCTGGACCTTAGAAAAACTCTGGCAACTTTTCTTAATCAAACCAGAGGGTTACGTGTTACTATAGACAATATTTTAATTACACGTGGTAGCCAGATGGGAATCTATTTGGTGAGTCAATTATTACTATCCTCTAAAAATAAGTTTATTGTTGTTGGTAATACAAATTATATGACTGCCGATAATACATTTGAAGAAGCAGGAGGTAAAATTATATATATTCCTGTAGATAAGGAAGGGTTGGATACTTATGCTCTTAAAAAATTATGTGAAACCAGAAAGATTGATGTTGTATATGTTACTTCTCATCATCATCACCCAACTACTGTAACCCTATCTGCTAAACGGCGTATGCATTTATTACAACTTGCACAACAGTATCATTTTGCTATTATAGAAGATGATTATGATTATGATTTTCATTATAGTAATGCTCCTATCTTGCCACTAGCTAGTAATGATGAGGATGGAAATGTAATTTATATAGGTGGTTTCACCAAGCTTATTGCTCCTTCAATGCGAATTGGATATCTCGTTGCTCCTACTGATTTTGTTGAAGAAGCAGCCAGATTAAGGCGAATTATTGATCGTCAAGGAGATACTATATTAGAACAAACCTTGAGTCAAATGATTACTACAGGAGATATACAAAGACATTGTAGTAAAGTACTTAAAATTTATAAATCCCGTCGAGATCTATTTTGTAAATTACTAGAAGAAAAACTCAGCTTTTATTTTGATTTTGAAATTCCTAAAGGTGGTATGGCTGTATGGGTAAAATTGCATACTTCTTATAATTGGGATGATGTTTCTGAGAAAGCTACTGCTATTGGCCTAAACTTAAGTACTAACTGGAGGCGTTATGATAATAATAACTCTGGACATAATGGTATTCGTATGGGGTTTGCCTCTCTGAATGAACAAGAAATTTATCAGGTTATTGATAAACTAGTAAAAGTGTTTGAATTGATTGAATCATAGTAAAAAGAACCTTATTCTACATGGTCTTTTATTGCTTTTTTATATCCTTATTATAGTTATTCTCTTTTTCAAACCAAATTACCACTATCGCACCAAAAGTATATGCTATTATATCCAACCAAGAGAACGATTTACCTAATATAATTGGGGCTAATGTACACTCTTTTAATCCCATTATACCAATAATATCAAAATATTGTAAAATCTCGAGTATATAACATACCATGAGAACTACTATAACCAATGGTATTGTTTTTATCTCAAAAAAGCTTTTTACTGCACAATACAACAGAATAACAAATATAGTATCTCCTATATGTGGACGTATAATAACATCATCAATAAAAACTGCAATGATAACTTCTATAAGAAATAAAGATACCGTAAAGGTGAAATTTTTTTTTTCGAATCTAAACATTATGTATAAAAATTATAATGTATGTTTACTTATAGTTCTATTTCTAAATCATATTTAGACAATAAACCTAATACTCCTGATATATTAAATCTTGCTTTTCGTATTTTATTTCTTTCTGGATCTATCGTGTAATTGATAGCTGACTTAAAATCAGTTTTTTCTGCGATTGTATTATCAAAAATAGCACCATATAAATTACACTCATTTAATATAGATCCACTAATATTTGCTGCTGTAAAATCAACCTCTTTTAAACTACAATGATTGAACAATGTGTTTTTGATAGGAAAATCATAAAAAGAAGTATAATCCATATGACAATGATCAAACTCTACTTGAAATAAAAAATCACTACAGCTACTAAAATTCATTCCTAACATTTTACAAGAGTAAAAAATCACCTCTTGAAAAGATGTTTTTTTATTAAGTGTTTTATTAAAATTACAAGTATCAAACCTACATTCTAAAAACGAAACTACAGACATATCTGTATTGCTAAAATTACAGTTAATAAATATACAATTGTCATATTCCTTAGAGGGGAGTTTTTGTTCAGAAAAATCCTTATTTTCAAAAGTTGTATCTATAATCGGTTTACTCATATTCATAGGTTAATTGATTCTCCAAGGTGGATTTTTTCTATTATCCCCTGCAAAATACAAAATGATTTGATTTCCATCAGGATCTTTTAATCTGGCTTCACGCCATAACCAACGCTGATCTGTTGGCATTTGATCAAATTGAATTCCTTTGGTAATAAGACGAGCCACTTCTTGATCTAATTCTTCAATTTCAAAATAGATGTATATTCCATCTATAGTGGGTATTTTTTCTACTTGATGAATAGAAAAAGTAGCTCCTCCTTCTATACATTCAAAACGAGCATAATGAGGTAAAGACTCTACAATAAGATGTAATCCTAATTTTTTATAGAAAATAATGGATTTTGAGACATCTAGTGACGGTACTGTAATTTGGTTGAGATTCATATTTTTATGATTCTTTTGTTTGTAATAAGTACTATATTCTTTTCCTTATAAAGATAAAAATAGCTGTGCTCAAAATATAAAACAATAAAAGCCCATCAATATGATGAGCTTTTAAAATTAAACTTGAAAGTATATGTATTAAATAACTTTTACGTTTACTGCATTTAATCCTTTGTTTCCTTCTTTTAGATCAAACTCAACTTCATCGCCTTCACGAATTTCATCTATTAATCCAGAAATGTGTACAAAGTGATCTTTGTTAGCACCTTCTTCAGTGATAAAACCAAAACCTTTAGCGTCATTGAAGAATTTTACTGTTCCTTTACTCATTGTAATTTAATTAAAATTTATAATACTATTAGTTTTGCAAAGATGATGCCAATTATTTGATTTATAACTAAATAATCCATTATTTTTTCAAAAGAGCTTTTTGTTTATTCTTTTTTTTCCTGAAATATGTCTTTAAATCACCAGATAATCAGTGTATTTACATTTATATAACTAAGAAATAACCTACATACTTCTTGTTCTATATCATATACTATAACTTGTCATTATCAATTGATTTTAATAGATTGTAAACTATTAACGAACTTAATTTTTACACCCTCTCATGAAAAACCTAACCAATTACCTACTTATTCTTGCTATGATTTTTATTGCTTCATGTAGTAATGAAGATATAGATACTAATGATTCTGGAAATGGAACCAGTTCTGAAGATTTAGACGAAAACGGATTACCAAAAATTATTTTTGATATACAATTACCTACTATGTCCAATGATCAAGAGTATATTATTGATTTGGCTCGTTGGGATATTCCTAATAATAGAACAGATGCAATTAAAACTACGGCAAATTTACAAGCGGCAATAGATTGGGCTCACCAAGAAGGCTATAGTAGAGTTATATTACCTACTGGGGAATATCTGGTTGGTGAAGATGTAAATAATATTTACCAAGGAGGGATAGAAATTTATGAGAATACTGAATTTGTATTTAGCCCAGGTGCAATTTTAGAAATTGACACTAATAATAAATGGAACTATTGTGTTATCAGCCTCAAAGGAGATAATATTATTATTCGAGATGGTACTATAAAAGGAGATAGAGATACGCATGTTTTTACACCTCGCGAAAATGATGGGAAAACTGCGCATGATGAAGGTCATGGTATTTGTGTTTGGAATAAAAGTAATCAGGTATTAGTAAAAAACATGATTATTCATAATTTGACAGGAGATGGCTCTTTGGTACTAGATGCAAATGATGTCACTTTTATAGATAATAATATTTATAACAACAGACGACAAGGTATATCTATCGTTGGAGGTACACGTATTGAAATAAAAGATAATGAGATACACCATATTAATGGTACAACTCCTCAATTTGGTATTGATATTGAAGGCCCTGGACGTATAGATGAAGATATATTAATTCATAAAAACTATTTTCATCACAATACTGGTGGTGATATTGTAAATACCAGTGGAGAAAATGTGTATATTCTGGATAATAGTATGGAACAGGGTGATGGAAATACTTATGTAGATGGCCCTATAGTAAGTTGGCATAAAACTCATACTATTATTGCTAGAAATACCATTACTATGGATTCTGGATCAGTTAATGGACGATTAGGGTACATTCAATACTCAAGTGGTGGTGATAAAGGGCATAACCGAGCCACTTATGTACATGATAATGTTTGTAATAATTGTGGTATGTATATGTATAAAAGTGCTGATGCAGATGTTCGACGTAATAAATTTCTTGGCTATTTTGTAGCTTTTAGTGATTTTAAAAATGTAGTGTTAATTGATAACCTAGTTACTTATTCTCAAGAACATCCTAACTTAAGGTTTTGCTGGTCATATCGTTTTAAAGAAGTTACGGGTTCTGCTAGTGGTAATCTTCTGGAAGATACGCTAGAAGAAATACCTTTATCAGAAACCACAACATATACTATGCAATGTGTGCTGGATGGTTGGTAACAACTATTTGATATATAAACAAACCTATGTATTGTCTGTAATAAATTTCTCTAGATTAACTTTTATAAATACTTCACTTTGCAAAGTTGTTTAAAAACTTATCTTCGCGCCCATGTGGATGTATTTAGGTCTTTTGACAGCTTTATTTTTAGGATTACACAACTTATGTAAAAAACATGCAGTACAAGGAAACGAGGTATTCCCAGTGCTGTTGGGCACAATAGGATCAGGTTTTTTAGTACTACTTCCTGTTTTTATTGGCTCAGTCTATTTCCCTGATTATATTAATAAAATTGGGTTTACTATTACTGATATTTCATGGAAAATTCATGGTTTTATTTTTATAAAATCAATGATTATGGCTGGATCTTGGGTTTTAGCCTATCAAGCTTTAAAACATTTACCTATTACGATTGTTACTCCTATACGTTCGGCAGGTCCTTTTTTTACATTTATAGGAGCTATTTTAATTTATCAGGAAAAACCTAATTTTTTACAATGGATTGGCTTTTTCCTTATTATTTTCTCGGTATTACTATATTCTAGAATTGGAAAAAAAGAAGGTATAAATTTTAAAAAGAATAAATGGATATTTGCAATTATTGGTGCTACTTTCTTAGGGGCTTCTAGTGGATTGTATGATAAATTCTTGATTCAGAGCTTACAATTAAATCCACAGACATTACAATTTTGGTTTTGTTTCTACATGAGTATAATTCTGCTAATCATCTTATCGATTACTTGGTTTCCTAATAAAGAAAAAAGAAAAGCATTTAAATGGCGATGGAGTATTCCTGCTGTTGGAGTTTTATTACAGGCTGCAGATTATTTCTATTATAAAGCACTTCAAGACCCTGATGCATTAATTATGTTATTATCTGCTATAAAAAGAAGTCAGATACTAATTGCAGTTGTCATTGGTGGTTTAGTATTTAAAGAGAAAAACAAACGCAAAAAGTTAATTCCTTTATTGGGTATTATGATGGGTGTATTTCTGATTTTGTATTCTTAATTAAGTATTTATCTCCATTGTAAAAGAGATAAACCTACTCCAAAAGTTGTTTGTTTATGATTATAATCAATAAGACTTTCTCCATATCCGTGAAATACCTGAGCATGAACTTGCAAATGCCCTAGTATTCTAACTGCATAATCCAATGTAACACTCCCTCTACTCTTGCTACCTCCACGCAACGAATGTTTTGCCAGAATACTAACATCATGTCGCCCTCTAGAAAATGCAGATAGTACCTCCATGCGTCCTATGTAATTTTCTATTCCAGGGTTATTATTTTCTATAGGATCTTCTG
Organism: Aquimarina aquimarini; assembly: GCF_900299535.1. Classification (GTDB taxonomy): domain Bacteria; phylum Bacteroidota; class Bacteroidia; order Flavobacteriales; family Flavobacteriaceae; genus Aquimarina; species Aquimarina aquimarini. The sequence goes on from NZ_OMKE01000039.1 coordinate 156,860, forward strand.
GAATTCGCCACCATGGACGTAATACTACACTCCAAGAAGGAGTCTCTAATCCTAATTGCATTACAACTCGATTCCAACTTCGAGATAAAGGATTTGATCTTCCATTACTCTCATGGTTAATCCCAATTCCTGCAAATGTGCCATTAATCCCAAAAAACTTGTACGGAGTTGGAAAAATCAACATAACTTCTGGCTCATAATTGGTCTCTCTAAAAGGTCTGGAAATATGAGGGCTATACAATTGCCATCTCGAAGATTGAGTGTATGCAACCCACAAATCTCCACCTATTTTTTTACCGAGTAAATTGCGTACTGCTCTCGTCTTAAAACTCAGCTGAAATTTTAATTCTGTATTAAAAAAATCAGAAGGTTCTTCTACAGAATTAAGTGAATTACCGCTCATTGGCTGATTATTCATATCTGATGTATAATTAGCCAATAAGAAATAGACTGGTTTATACGGTATTATTTTGAATAATTTAGTAGAATCATTATGGATTTGCCAACGTTCTGTCAAACTTTCGCCTGGATCATCTAGCAATTTTTGTGCTTGAATAAACGAGCTACAAAAAATTACTATAAAGAGAGAAATGAATGTTTTCATAAGTGCAAATTAAGATAAAAACACACAAACAAGTACTAAAAAAGTACTTCTATTCAGTAGTACAAGATCATCTATACTTAGATTTCTCATTTAGAGCTACTCATAGAATAAAAAAGATATTATAATACTCTATTATTACTCACTCAGTAAGATTTTTATGCTTCAAAGTTTGCTTCTAAATTAAAGGTTCTCTTCAAATGAATACTTCATGGGCTAACTTCAAGCTAATTTATTTTTTGAGAATTGAATCATTTACTAAATGATGTACCATTTTATTTGTAAAACTACTAGCCGCAGATTCTATAGAAGATGGATCAATTAATGAAGATTGCCCAGTCCAGACAACAGTCTCTTTTCCTTTGTATATTTCTTCTTTAAGGTTGTATAAGATGGCTTCTATCAAATATGATTTTGACGGAACATAGTAGCCTGGAGTTCTAATCGTTTCATAGCGTCTTACTACATATTTTCCTACACGATAATACCCCCCTGGCATTACATAATCCTGACCATGTTTATAACGTGAATTTTCTTTTGAATCGATAAGACTAATAGTGATTACTGCATCTACTTTATTTTCTTTTATAATAGCAATCAAATTTTCTGGGGTTAATTTTTCTTTAGTCATTTTAGGAGGAAAAATAGTGACCCCTTCGATTGCATTATACCCTTGATCTGCCAGTTTTTGAACAGCAGTTTTCTCAAACTCATTTCGTGCTTTTAGGTTATCACTAATTCCTATAACGGCAATTTTAGTAAAAGTATCCCCATAATATCCCTCTTTTGTCCAACTAGACCCTAGCTTATGAGAACAAGAGCTAATAATTAAATAGATTGTAAACAAAACACCTAGCTTCTTTATTATTTTCATTTCAAAGTAATGTTATAAATTCAATAGGAAGTAAACCCTCCATCTGTAGCATAATTTGCTCCAGTAATGTTTGATGCTTCATCAGATAACAAAAATAACATTACTGCTACTTGTTCTTCTGGAGTAGCATCTCTTTGATTAGAGTCAGTATACTGTAACAAGCTTTTTGTTTTGATATTTCCCATTCCAACTGCTCCTTTACTAGCCTTAACTTTGGCCATAACTAGTTTATATGCACGTTCTACCATTGGTGTAGCAGTATTTGCCATGCATACAGAGTTAATTCGTATGCCATATTCTGCATAATCAATAGCTGCATTTTTGGTAAGCCCATTAACAGCATGTTTACTAGCTACATATGAAGGTGTTCCCGAAAACCCACGTAAACCAGCTACAGAAGCTACATTTACGATAGCACCTCCTTGATTTTGTGCTACCATTTGCTTTAGTTGTTCCCGCATGCACTTAAATACTCCTGTGGTATTTACTCGCATGACGACATCCCAATATTCATCTGTGGCTTCATGACACCTACTAAATGTAAGGTGTTTTTGTTTATCATAATCTATAGCATCTCCTGGAAAAATAGCATCCATCACTCCCGCATTATTTATGGCATAATCTAATCTACCATATGATTCTACTGCTGTTTTTACCATTTCTTTACAGGTCTCATTGGTAGAAACATCCCCATAAACAAATTTGGCAGTCCCCCCTTGCTTATTTATTTCTTGAATTACGGTACTTCCTTCATCCTTTAACCAATCTACTCCCACTACATTTGCTCCTTCTTTAGCCGCTCTTCTTACTGCGGCTGCTCCCATACCTCTAGCACAACCAGTTACAATAATTGTTTTTCCTTTAAAGCGATCAGAAATAAAATAATTTGGATTTATTGGGGAAACGTCTGTATTATCAGTAGTATCTTGTGTAGCTATTCCAGCAATAGTTTCTGGTGTATTTGGATCATTAGTACAACTTATACCAGCCGTAGCACCTATGGTAGCTAAAGTGGTGTTTTTTAACATATTTCTTCGGTTCATGCCTTTCGTTTTTATAAGTTAGTGAGTGTGATTTAATTCTATAATGCATATCGTATAAACAACATAGTACTCCACCAATTAGAAGCTTTCTGTTCTAGGTTTCTTTCTACTGCATCCCCAGGAAATGTTGCTGCTACATGCCCTTGAATAAAAATTTTACGGGACATGAATACTTTAAAAGTCAAATTTCCTTCGAATCCATAATCTTTTGATTCTAGAAATGATAATGCAGGGTTACCTCCTAGGTTTGTTTTACTATCTGCTCTAAATAGCCAAAACTGAGGTACCAATTCTAGCTTTGGTTTTGGGCGTAAACGTAGTTGAAATCTATGAGCAATAACATTTGATATTTGTACTACTTTAAAATGATTTATTCCTTGTACCCATTGTTCTCCCGTTCCTCCAGATAATAATGGATCCCAACGTTCAAACCTATCTGTATTTATATCATCTCCAGAAAAATGAGCATGACGATAACTAAATGTGGGTTTCCAAGGTAATTTTGAAAAATTCCAGCCTATTTCTCCAAAAAAACCATAAGCATGCATTGGGAAATCTGTATTTGTTTGTATTCCCCCTTCTCCAGCCAAGAACATCCCTGAATGTCCAGAAGGTTGTGGTTGCCATCTAAAACGTGCATCTATAACTTGAAGCCCTTCTCTACTCAAAACTTCTGTAGGTGTAAAATACCCATATTCAGATTTTGGTACATACAAAAAACTTCCTCCCAGAGAAACTCCTGTAAATGGTTTTACTTCTGCATTGACCCCCATAATTCTTGTTTTGGAATCTACAACAGGTAATTCATCTGGATCTAAATAAAAGAATTCAAGTAAGTTATTATTATATTTTATACTACCGCGGGCGAGCATATCTGTAGCCCATCTTGGATTTGATTGTAGTGATGCTCGTTTGCTTCCATTTGCAGAAGTATTTACGATAAGAAACCCTTCTCCCAGTGTAAATCGTTGTCGCCCTGCAGATGCATTTATTACAAGACGATCACCATTGCTCCATGTTTTACCTGTTATTAAACCAATATATGCATCTTCAACACCTATATAAGCTCTAGATTCATTGGTAAAAAGTTCATTTCCTGTTGATCCGCTTATTATTGTACTAAAACCACCATACAGATGCAGGTTCTTATATAAAGGCGTAATACCGTATACTCCCAGATGAGTAAAACCTTCTACCCAATCTTTATACCCTTTTCCTGATGGTCTTCCAGAAACAAGCGGATTACCATCAAGAAGTGCATCTGGATCACCATACCAAGCATCTGTATTACTATAATGAATGGCTAGTGCTTCTAATTTTAATCTAATAAATGTACCTCTAGAGTCATACAGTCTGGGTAAATCTGTTATTTCTTTTGTTTTCAAAAAACCTTTTTCTGATAACTCCCCTACATCAGTTCCTATTACCACATAAATAGTAAGAATTACGCCACCAGTAGCACCAAATTGAGGTTCTATCATAGTGGATGCTATTCTAGAATCACGACGTGATAAGGATAAAGAAAATTCAACCTGATTTCTTGAAAATTTATTATCTGGAAATACATTTAAATCTTGTCGTACTTTTTCTTGAATTCGATTATTGAGAATTGAATCCTTTGATGGATTAGAAATGATTATTTGTACTTCTTCAATTCTTCTATTATCATATGGGTCTATAGTACCTATTCCTTGCGTAAAAGCGGTAGTATATACAAATACAATAGTTATAAAAATTAGAATTGTCCTTAGTATAGAAAATGTTTTGAGATGATCTGGCGATGTAGAAATTTCACTCATACTAAAAAGCTATCGTAAATTGCATTCAAAAAGCACTTTACCTATTGATATTACTTAAATATACAAAAAGGCAGGCTTTCAAAACACACTTTAACTCAACAAACACCTTGATTAATAGTATTTTAACATAAGGAAATCTTAATTTTAACAAAAAAACAACTCCCCCTTTATTGAAAAACATATAATCACAAATGTTTTGAAAATTTGTGGGTATCTCAAAATAACCCAAAAACAAAGACTGCCTAAATTACTTTTTAGACAGCCTCATTCTTATTTTATTATTCTTATCTCCCTATGTTTATTAGACTAGTGATAGATCGTAATAATTATATTTTATATTCTGGTCGAATGACTCGATAATACTTCTTACTTTTTTTATTGAACAATACCCTCAAATTCCCAATTGATCATTTCATCTGGATCATTATCTATGATATATCTACCCACACTACGGTGAAACAGTATTGTTGGTAAATGCTCTTTCAACCGAAAGAATAATGCTCCATTAGCTTTCTCTGCATCTATTACAAGTTCACAACGTATCCAATCCTTTGGTTTATTTTCTTTAAATATAGATTTAGGAAAAGCGCCACAAGCAATTACATCTAAAAGATTTATTGCGAAATAATCTTCCCATACGGTTCCATCTTTTTTACTTTTGATGCTCACAGGAAATGTTTGTATGGTATCTACACCAGCCTCTAGAAGCAAATCAAGAAATTTTTTGGATATAACAGGGATTTTACCACTATTAAAATCACGTATTGTATCTCCTGCTTTTGCGTTGGTAACAAATACTATTGGAGTATCCATAGGCAATTCAACTTTATTTCCTGATAAGAAATCTATTTTACCTAATACTTCTTCGGGAGCTTTAATCCTTATTTTTGAATCTGAAGAAGTGTCTTCTTTCAAGATAAAATAATTATTTTTACCATAAGGTGATTGCTCTTTTAGCTTTTTAAAATACATCACCAATGCCTGTGCTTTTGATGTATATAAACGTTCTATTACTTTTCCTTCTTCTCCAATAGTTCCTGTTGTGTAACTTACTTCATGTTCTTCATTTTCAAAAGAAAACGTTCCTGTATTGTAAAAGGCTTTTACATTGATTTTCTTAAAAGTTTTAGATTCAGAATCTTCTGCGTATTCTTCTAATTCTATGGTATTTTTATGATCCTGATTTAGTACAAACAGAAATAATTCATTTGCATGATATGCTGTAAAATCGCTCTCGTTAATAAAATCTTCTTTGGTATATTTACGTTCTAAAGCATTTATAACATATGGTAACATTTCGTGTATGTCATTTGCTAATGCATACATACAGGCAATATTAAAATTCATCACTCCTTTTTCATGCTTAGATTCTGTACATATACTAAAAAAAGGACTTAAAACTTCAATACCTTCTTTTATTTGATTACTAGCACAATAAGCTACAATAAGATTGGCTATAATATTACTTGCTAATGCTCTTTCTGGTTGAAAGTTTTTCTTATGTATTAAAAATAAATCGATACTTTCCTGAGCCTGACCAAGTCTTATAAGGCTCATAAAAAGAATATTTAATGATTTGTTATTGGATTCTAGTGATAGCGCACGTTTTGCATATTCTAAAGCTTTTCTATAATTCGCTTCTGAGAAATAATGTGCTTGGGCTAGATTAAGGATAATGATAAACTCTTCAGGATACTCTGCAATGATCTCTTCTTCCATTTCAACAAGTTGATCCCATTCTTGTTTGGAGGCACATCTTATAAACTTAATTTTAAGAAGCTCTCTTTCGGGTGCAGTTGCACCAGCCTGAGTCAATATATCAATCAACATAGCATTAGCACCCTGATGTGCTAGCATTAGAGGGTTCTTACCATTACTAGGCATTGCATTTACATCTGCAGCAGCATTAATAAGTAATTTAGTAATTTCTACAGCTTCATTTTTTACTGCATAATGAAGTGGCATCATACCTTTTTCCCAACCCTCTTCATTTAAACTAATATTTGGGTTTGCCATATGCTCTAAAAGAAGTTTTACTACATCTATATACTTTTGATTCTCTCCTTTTGCATAAGAGCATACGCTCCTTAATATAGTATCCCCTTTACTATCTCTATGGTTTACATTTACTCCTTTTTTTAATAATACTTCTAAAAGGTCTTTGTTTTCATCTACAAAGAATAATAAGTTCTTGTTTGATTCTTTAGCTATATAATCAATCGCTATTATATCTGTTTCTATACCTTCAATTAATAGACCTATATGTTCTTCTGGGTTCTTAAAAAGCTCTTCTATATTAAATTGGATTCCTTTATTTTTAAATAGCTTAACAAAGGATAAATCATTTTTTTCTAATGTTTTCTCAAGTACTTTTTCGATTAATTGCTCATCAAATAGTATTTCCTGATCAAGTAGTTCTTCTATTTTTAAGAGGTTAAATTCTTCAATTGCATCAAGTAAGACTTCTTTTTTTTGTTTATTTTCTTTTATACGTTCAATACCCTCAACAATAGTATCATTGGTAGAATCAACCTCCAAGATTCCTTTTAATAAGGTGTCAAAATACTCCTCGTCTACATATTCTTCTTCTTCATATTCTTTTTTATAAGCTTCCAGAATATCTAGTATCTTTTGTTGGATGTCTTTGTCATCTGTATTATGTAATGCATGAATAAAAAGACCATCCATCTCATCACTATGAAGCATATCTCTTGAAATATTTTTTAATAATTTCAATAATGCTTCTGATTCGAATTTAGGAAAAAAGGTATCTATTAATTCATCTTGATTGGTACTACTCCAAAATCGATGACCCGCATCATAATACTCACAAGCTTCAAAAAATTGGTCTATAATAGCTATTTGTGCCTCTAGATCTTTTCTTTTAATAATCTCTTCTACTACAAGACTTGTAGCTTCAAAATTAAAATAAATATTCTGTAGTGTCATCTTAAACACATGTACTAATGATGATGACGAAAGAGCACTCATATGCTTTTGTAGAAATTCATCTAGTATAGGAGTTGTTACCAACTCTTCATCTTTCATCTCTATCTCAAGAAATTTAACAAAAGGATGATCATTTCTGTTATCATAGATATCTACAAGGTTTTTTAAAGTAAGAAGGTTATTCTCAAATTGAACTATATCTTCAGTTTTTAACCGTTCTATGGCAATAGAAAAGACAGAAAGCTCCTCAGGTTGTATTTCTTCTTTATATCCTTGTTCTAGTTTAATATGAATAAGGCTATTTACTTCTTTCTGTAAAGTTTCGCTATCTTCATATTTCTTTATTTCGAACGTTACTGTTTGTTCTGATGTTCCAGTAGTAATAATACTGATATTTTTTTTTGATATAATAAGACAAAAATGGGTGTTTTTATCTTTCTTAACTACAAGGTATTTTTGTAAATCATTTTTAATCATAATATGCTATTTTACTCACTAAGTGAGGTTTTAATGTTCCTAAGCTTGCCTCAAAATTAAAGGTTGGTTTCAAACGAATTCTTGGCTTGCCCCGAAGTTCTTTATTTTAAACAATTGATAATATACCATACAGGTATGGCTGCTTTTAATAGCGGGAAAATAGCTTTTTATAATAAGATATTACCCCCTGAAAACAGGGGTAATATCAATTCATAATTTATCTTTTATGTTTACTTAAATCATCAACTTCTCATATACAACACTTCTTCAGGAAAAAACACAATCGTTTTTTATGTATGGAAATACTCAAAATATCCTAAAACTAATACATTCCTATTAATATTTCTTTTTTTGTACATTGTCTTTTAAATAGTTATACTTTTCTTAAAAACACAACTCACATGCTTACTAGAAAAAATTATCCTTTACGAGCTATGTTACTATGGACTCGTAGAAATATTTATGTATTTATTATTCTTTCAGCTATACCTGTTGTTTTATATACTCAACTACATTGGTATTGGTTGCATCTACCATGGTTACCTATCGGAGTTTTGGGTACCGCGGTAGCTTTTGTTATTGGTTTTAAGAACAATGCATCTTATGATCGTTTATGGGAAGCTCGTAAGATTTGGGGAGGTATTGTAAATACTTCTCGTTCTTTTACCATTATGGTTAATGATTTTATCACAAATGAGCATGCTATCAAAAAACTATCAGATGAAGAATTATTTTCTATAAGAAAAAAAATGATACTTAGACATATAGCATGGATGACCTCTTTGCGCCATGCACTACGAACTCCAAAACCATGGGAGGTTTCTATACGTAATAAAGCTGATAAAGAATATATGAAGCGTCATAAAGTACGAGAGCGAACTTATACTTTAGAAGATGAATTAGAAGGATATGTTTCTAATGATGAAAAACAGTATATTTTAAGTAAAAGAAATAAGCAAACTGCATGTATAAATCTACAGTCTAAACATTTAAGAAATATAAAAGAACAAGGGTTAATCTGGCAGTTTTCATACCTGGAAATAGAAAAAATATTAGTAGAATTATATACGCTCCAAGGTAAATGTGAACGGATTAAAAATTTCCCTTACCCTAGACAATTTGCCACACTGAATTATATTTTTGTATGGATATTCATATTTCTATTACCATTTGGAATGATGAATGAGTTTGATGAAATAGGTATAAAAATTGTTGAGAATATGAATCAATATAAACCGTATCCTATTGGAGGATACCACTATATTATTGAATTAATAGGTAAACATTTCGTTTGGTTTACTGTACCTTTTAGTGCTATTTTATCGTGGGTATTTCATACAATGGAACGTATTGGCGAGTCAACAGAGAACCCTTTTGAAGGTAACCCTAATGATGTGCCTATAACAACTATGTCTAGAGGTATAGAAATTGATATCCGACAAATGATTGATGATGATGAAAACAAAATCCCTGAACCTGAAAAAGAAAGGTTTGATACACAATTGTAACATGACAATATACTTGGGGTATAATTCCTTTTCCTGAGTATATTGTTTCTATATCACATTAATATTCCTTTTTTTGCTTCTATGGCAGGTGGTAAATCGGTTTCTTCTAGGATTTCTCGTAAATCTATCTCAATTATTCTACATAAAGATAACATAGGGATATCATTGGCCATTCCTTGAAATGGGTTTTCTGAATAATCTCCTACCACCTCCATCATTACATAAATCCAGCCTATTAACGTTGCAATAGGAATGGATAACCAGATTCCAAAATTTGTTAGTTTCATTAACTCTGGGATCATACTAAACGGTAATAGAAATATAAAAATTGCAACAAAGTACCTACTCATATTGGCATACTGCCGGGGTAAAGGAAACTTTTTTATTCTTTCATTTTTACCTTGTAATGTATAAAAGTTTTTTAACAAGTTTACCATTTCCATATGGCGAAAGTCTTCTATCACACCTAGTTCTCTCAATTTCTTTAAATCTCTGGATTGTTCATTAATTATCTGAGTAGCTGTATTTACATATCCAATTAATCGATCGTATTCTTCTGGTGGTAAAAACAATTTAAGTTCGGTACGGGTTACTTCATCATCTACTAAACCAATCCCAAATTTTCTTTGATACATTTTTGCTGTCTTAGCAATATGCCCACTTTGACTTATATGTTCCCAAGGGGTAGCAACCAAAAGTTGACTTCTATGTGCATATAACCAACCTATGTGGCGATATAGTAATCTTTTTTTAATCCCTTTAATTTTATCTTCTGATATCTTTTTTTCTGTAAATTGATTTGTAATAAATCCATCTACCATCATTCCCCAGGAACGACTATCATTAACAATTCCTCCCCAAATTTTACGAGCCTCCCACATTCTGTCATAGGCTTGATTATTTTTGAAACCAACATAAAAGGCAACAGCTGTACCAATAACTGATACAGGTAACCAAGGAATAACAATGTTTATAATTTTAAAATAATACAATGTTGTTATCAAACTCATAAAAATCAATAACCAGATAATATGATGCCCTGACCATTTTATCAATTTCCCTACACTAATTCCTTTGGTAATTATCATGTTGCTAAATATATAAAAAAGAAAACTACCGTTGATTTACGGTAGTTTTCTTAAAAAAAATGATAAATTATCTATTTTTTTATTCCTTCTAGATCCATCATAAATGCATAATTTAAGGCTGTACGTTTATAACGCTCAAAACGACCTGATGCGCCACCATGACCAGTTTTCATATCACAATCCATAATCAACAGATTATCATCGGTTTTGAGTTCTCTAAGTTTTGCTGTCCATTTGGCAGGTTCCCAGTATTGCACTTGGCTATCCCAATAACCTGTAGTAATCATAATATTAGGATATTCCTTTGCTTCTACATTATCATAAGGTGAGTAGGATTTCATATAATCATAGTACTCTTTATTTTTTGGATTTCCCCATTCATCAAATTCAAATGTGGTCAAGGGTATTGTTTCATCCATCATAGTAGAAACTACATCTACAAAAGGTACGGCGGCAACTACACCATTCCATAATTCTGGTTTCATATTTAGAACGGCTCCCATTAATAATCCTCCGGCACTGCCTCCCATTGCATACATATGTTTAGGGCTCGTATACCCTTTTTCTACCAAAAACTCTCCACAATCAATAAAATCAGTAAATGTATTTTTCTTTTTTAGTAGTTTTCCATCCTCATACCAATGTCTACCCATTTCCTGACCTCCTCGTATATGTGCTATTGCATATACAAAACCTCTATCTAATAAACTAAGTCTATTGGATCTAAATGTTGGTTCAGAACTACTACCATATGATCCATAAGAGTATAATAATAGTGGAGTTGTACTACTTTTCTCGATTCCTTTTTTATATACTATCGAGATTGGAACTTTAACACCATCTTTGGCTGTAGCATATACCCGTTCTGATACATAGTTATCTTTAGAAAAATTAGGATCTAACACCTCTTGCTCTTTTAGCACCACTTTTTCTTTGGTATCCATATTATAATCTATAGTACTACTTGGAGTAGTCAAAGAGGTATATACATATCGTAAAATATTGGTATCAAAATCAAGGTTATCACGCAAATAAGTAGCATACGCAGGATCATTAAACTCTATGTAGTGATCGTCGTCTCCATTCCATTTCATTGTTCTTAGGGTACGTAATCCATTTACACGCTCTTGTAATACCAAATGTTCTTTAAACACTACAAAACTTTGTAGTAAAACATCTTCTCTATGGGGGATTACATCTACCCAGTTTTCTTTTGTTGTAGCCGTAATTGGTGTTTTTACTAAACGAAAATTTCGTGCGTCGAGATTGGTTCTGATATAAAAATGATCTTTATAGTGATCTACACTATATTCTAAATCTTTTTCTCTTGGTTGAATAACTTTCCAATCGTCATTAGGGGTATCTGCACTTACATATCTATATTCTGTTGATAATGTTTGGCTGCTACCTATCATTATATATTTACTAGATTTTGATTTAAATACAAAACAAAGATAAGTTTCATCTTTTTCGTCAAAAACTAATACATCTTCAGATTGTTTTGTTCCTAAGATGTGTTTGTAGATTTTATTCTGTCGTAACGTTACAGGGTCTTTTGAGGCATAAAAAACGGTTTTATTATCATTTGCCCATACAATATTACCACTTGTATTTTCTAATCTATCCGATAGTAATTCTCCAGACTCTAAATTTTTAAAATAAATTGTATATCGACGACGAGAAACTGTATCAACACTATAAGCTAGCAGTGTATTGTTTGTACTTATTGTACGAGTTCCTACTGCAAAATATGAGTGGCCTTTTGCTAATTTTGGCCCGTTAAGTATGATCTCTTCTTTTGCTTCTTTATCAGTAAGTTTTTTACGACAGTATAAGGCATAATCCATTCCTTTTTCATATCGTGTATAATATGAATACCCATTATCATTATAAGGTACAGAAGCATCATCTTTTTTAATTCTCCCAACGATCTCATTATATAATTTTTCCTGAATACCTTGTGTATGTTTCATTACACTATCCTTGTAGGTATTTTCTGCAATCAGATAATCTAATACGTCTTGGGTTTGTGCGTCTGGAGTTTCAGCATTCTTTTGTGCATCACTTAAACGCATCCAGAAATAATCATCTACACGTGTGTCACCGTGCGCTTCTAGTTTTTTAGGTATTTTTTTGGCTACAGGAGCTTTTATAGATACCTGTTTTTTTTCTGCCTGTTTTTTTTCTTTGGAACATGCCATAAAGAGTACGGTAGTTATTAGAAATAAATAAATGGTATTAGTTTTCATAAAATGATTGATCTATTTTAAATCTGCTTATTTGCTTAATGAGTATTGTTATTTATTGAACTCACTTGACTTTCTATTTCCTAAAAAATGGCTAAAATCCACTCATATTTCGTTACTTTTCTTACCCGTAGCGCTGCTATGGCTTTCAAAAAGTGCCTCATCTGATCAAATTTCAATTCATTTTCGGTTAAAAATAGAAATTGTATGAATATTCTTTATTTTTTTAACGAAACCTTATCATCTTACCCCCTATTTATTATCAATTATGGCTTCTAATACTTAAAAAATAATTGATTTTCACTTCTTATGTTAAATAAATACTAATCAAAAATCATACAAATATTCAATCACTAATTTTTAGTAAATTTCAATACTTATTACCATTTTAACTGGTTATTTTTCAATTATACCTATCACCAAATAATATTATGTTTGAATACACTATGTATTCTTTAAATACTATAAACTACTAACTATTGTATGATGACAAAAGAAAATTTAATTGAAGTAATGATCTATCATGCTAAAAATCTGACTGATACTGATACTGATATTACAAAAGACACCATTCATAAAGATGTATTGAATCGTGATGTGGGTGTAACTTCATTGCAAGCCAAAAGATTATATAAAGGATTTATTCGATATACTTTATTGATAAATGATCGAGAAGATAAACCTTGGCCAAAATCATGGTTTGACAAATCATTGGAAGATCTTGCTACTAAATTATTAGACTAATGGATTTAAAAAAAACAACCCTAATTACTATATTGATTCTATGTTTTCAGTATATATCGTATGCGCAGGATGAAAAGCCTATTACAATATCATTATCAACCATAAAAACAGAATTAAAAAATAATGCAATTAGTTATGCTTTTGATTTTTTTGATAAAAAAATTGATGAGATAGCTACAGAAATGATACGACCAAAAGGTTTTTGGTTATTAGCTCCTGATTTGACCATGAGATCTGGAGGAGAAGATGCTTTTTCTAGTATTGATCTACAGGCAAAAGCTACCTATGTTCCTGTAAGAGTTGTAGAGGTTGGAGGAACCCCTACAGGGTGCTCTGATTGTACTTTACACCTTATTCATTTTGCTGCTGGAGTAGAAACCAATAATGATTTTACTATTCTTAATAGTATTGCAGAAGTTGGATATGAACCCCTATTTAGTTTCAATAAAAAAATGCCTAAAATCATTAAAGAGACTACTAGTATTGCAATCTTTGCTCAAGGAGGGTATAAATTTGATTTTATTAATGCTGAGGACATCAATGTGGGTGGAGATAAAGATGAAAGTGAAGAAGATATAGAAGATCCTATTTTTAGAGCGAAAGGAGTTTTTCTATTTGATAGCAAAAAATTATTTGAATTAGGAACTTTTAAATTTAGCATTGTGGGAGATGCTACAGGATGGTATGATATTCTTTCTGATGATTTTTATCACCGCATTGCTGGAAACTTTAGAATGACCTTGACCAATGATGATACCATGGCTATTGATTTGAAATATGAGAATGGTAGTGGTGCTCCCAATTTTAACCAAGGAGATCAGTTTGGACTTGGTTTGACAGTAAAATATTAATTTCTTCTAGATAATTGTATAAAAAAAACAGCACTTGTAGCAACGAACTACAAGCGCTGTTTTTATGTTTTTTTGAGTACTATATTATGATAATCGTTCTCTTATTTGTTGTAATGTATCATCAACAACCAATTTACCATCTATAAACACTGTTTGCAAAAGCCCTTCTTCTTCCTCTGCTTTGGTTACCTGATCTTTATAAACAATCTCACCATTGTGTTCGTATAGTTGAATACGACCTTTTGCAGATTTTTTGGTACCGTCATCGGTAATAGGATCTTTAAAAATTTCTCTTCCTTCTCCATTCACTTCTACATATGTTGCTTTCATAGCAAACCCAAAAGTATCTCTAGTGTTATATTGATATGTAAAACTACCGATTCCTAAAACTACATTGGTAGAGGCAAATCCTTTTTGTTTTAGACGTTCACATATTTGTGTAGCTCTCTCCAGTGTAATACTATCACCATAAATAGCTCCTATCTTAGGATCAAGCACTTTATAGCCTTGTTCGTTTATGGTTCCTCCAAACTCATCCCATAGCAATTCTATTACACCTTTGGCTACGACAGGGTTTTCATGCTCACATCCACAGATTATATCTACTGGATCTCCAGAATCTGGTCTTATTACTAGTTTACCATCACGTTCTAGTATTTCTTGTTTTAATTGTGGCAAGTACTCTGTAAGTACTTTCCATAAATCCCAGGTATCAGATACTACAGACAGGATTCCTGTAGGATACGTATCTAGTAGCCTTTTGAATGTACCTATCTCATCATCTTTACTACCTGCACACATAACACTATGCTCTGTTGCATTCACACTACCTATCACAAGTTCTTTGGTTACATCAGCATTATAAAAAACCTCATATGCTTTGGCTACTGGAAGGGTATCACTCCCAGAAAACGATAATGCATGTCCCATTCCACTTAGTAATGACGATTCTGTACCAGACATTCCTCTCATGGAGAAATCATGACCCTGCCAGGTTACAAATTCCTGATTTGCCTGATCCGTTTCTTTTGCATATTGATTTAGTATTTTTTTGTATTGTTTTGCAATGGTTGCAGAAGTGCAGGGTTGCCAGATAATACAAGATAATAATGTCTCTAGGTAGTTTGTCAACCAAAAAAACTCTGGTTTGGTATTGACCATTGTAAACATAGGTACTCGTATGGGTACTTCTGTGCCTTCTGGTATTGCTTTTATTTCTATAGGTAAATATCCCAAGTCATGCAATGCTGCTATGTGAGCTATATCATAATCAACTCCTAGGTAATGGTCTACATATTTTTTGTATTCTGCTGTTACTTTTACTTTGGGTTGTTCAAAAAACTCTTGATTAAATCGTTTGATCAAATATTCCTTGACAAAATATTGTAATCCAAAAAATACTACTTTATCAACTCCTTCTACTCTACTCTTACGTGGTGTCCAATTAGAATATACCAAAGTAGTTCCTTGTGGATATTGTTCTTTGTGACCTAATTTATAACCGTCTGTTAATAGTAATGGATTCATACTTAAATTTATTTTGCGTTAATCATACGCAAATATATATTATTTTTTCGAGTAGTCAAAATAAATAAGTTTAATTTATAAATTTTTGAATAAAAATAAAGGCTCATTATTTTAGAGCAAAATACTTGTAATTTTATTTAAAAAAAAATAATTTTGACAGCATACAAAACTCAACTTAGGCCTATAAAAACAAAATCATATGATACGGCTACTTCTTTTTTTATCTACTTTTTTTATTGTCTTTAATTTTTATGGGCAACGACAGAAAAAAATAGATAAAATAATTGTCAAAGGGCGTATATATCAAAATGCGTATGTTTATAAACAAGATCCTATTGCTCCAAGATCATTTATTGATCCTTTAACCCCTTCAAAAATTACAAATTTTCATAGGAACTCCCAGTATCGTGTTCTTTCCTATAAAAAAAGGACAATTAAGAATAAAAAAAGTGGTTCTTCTTCTACGTATGTTATTGAGTTCAGTTTCTTGCCTGAGAATGACCTAAGTTATTTCTTTGAACGTTTTTCGAATAAAGCATATTACGAAACAAAAGCTACTGGATTACTACCTTTTTTTAAAAAAGAAGGACAATTTGTTTTTGAAAATTTTGAAACATCTGCTTGGACTGGAGAGGTTCAAAATGGGAAATTACATGGTAAAGGTGTTGGAATGATCAATTATGATAACAACCCTATATTTTTTGAAGGTGTATATGACCAAGGAATTCCTGTAGGAGAGGTATTTGTACAATTTGTTCACATTAAAACAAATTACAATCGTACTGGTTTTAGTTTAAGAAAAAATATTGATAAATATAAGGTAGTAGTAGATAAGGATGGAAATTTTAAACTGGAAGTCCTTCAAAAAGATATTAAAAGAAATACTCCTATAGTTACTAAAGTAGATGGGCAAATCAATTCTTCTGGAATTGTAAAATTAAACTCCCATAAAAAGTCTGAACAGTTTTATCACGATAAAGCGATGACACTAGTAAGAGAAAAAAAGCTTGATGAATTAAAAAAATTAGCTGAAAAAACTCATTCATATGGTTTTCCTGAATCGTATTATCTAGAAGGAATATATTATTTGCATTCTGATGAGTTTTTAGCCAACTCTTCTGCAGAAAAACAATTTAAGCTTGCTTTGGAAAAGAATGTACATCTGGCAAAATTCCAATTAGCAAATTTATATCTTAACAATGATAATTTGGATAAGGCTGAACGCTATTTTGATCTATTTTTTGGAGAGACCAAAAAAAATGAAAATACCTATTATTTTTCTTATGGAAAATATTGGGAGAAAAGAGGAACTAAGCCTGAATATATGACCAAAGCGGCTGAGAATTATTACAAAGCCTACCAAATAAGTGGTAGTTTGGATGCTCTTTTTATGGCTGCAGCTTCTATCGTAAAAAGTGATGCTCCTGATAAAATGAAAAAGACTTTAGAGTCGACAAATGAATTGGTAAACAAAGGATACAAGATGGCTACTAATATTGATCATCTGTATTCGCATATTGATGTATCCTCAACCGATCTTATGTATCTTCAATGGAATACCCAACGAAGAAAGAACCTGGGAACAGTTTATGAAGGTGATGAATTATGTTTCAGAGGTGGTTTTACTGTAGTTGGCAAAAATGGATTATACAACTTTAATAGTACTGCAGTAATTGAAGCAATCAACCCTAATAATAAAAAGGTAAAGATTAGAATTAAGGAAAATATGACCACTTCTAGTGGATATAAGTATGATTTGTTAATGGCTATGGGTTCAAACCCTATGAGTGAAAATACCAGTGTAAATGGATATGGTGCTACAGTGTATCATTCTTATAATTTTAGTCCGTATGTTTGGATTTCATTAGATACCCCAAAATGGTTTACATGTAAGTAAATATCTATTTATACAGATCTGTTTATTGGTTGTAGCTCATATTTGTTGACTACCTACAAAGCGGTTGTTTCACTTTTATAGCTAGGTTTGTTATTCATCATCTTCAGGATAGAGTGTTTTTACATATGCCTCAAAAACTTCTTGAAATGTATCTACATTAGTCTTTTCTTCTTTGATCTTTTTACTGTCTTTGAATATTTGATAATAGCCTTCTTTTTTATCATTCAAAAAACGAATTCCGTTTTTAATTGTACCATCGTTGTTTGTAACAAAGTACCCCATTATTTTTGAAGAATGATCGTAAGTTCTTTCTTCTATAAAATCTTTCCCAGAAATTAAAGAGTTTTTAAACTGTTCAAAGATCCCCCATTGTTTTTTTGTAGACTGTACATCTATTTGATTAAAAATCCTTAACATCAATTCTGATTTACTATACACTTCTTCTGATGTATCAAAATTTTGATATGCTATTCCTTTTACAATTCCTTCTTCTTCATACATTCTTATATCACTATCTACGGGAAAAACAGATTGGTCTTTATTAACACTTTGTACTCTGGTTAGTATGACATCATTATTCAATAATTCTGCTACTACATTTTGGTTTTTTTGAAAAACTCGAATGCTCTGGTCTTTTTCTCTAAACGACTTGATAGTAATAGCATCATTTTCTTTCTTAAAATGTATTCTATTATAATAATGTACCGCAAAAATATCGACATAAACCCCAATAACGATTCCTTTTTCATACTCTTCTGTTACAATTCTGTCTTTTGCCTTGTATAGCTTTACCCCTGTATAAATTTCATCATTTTTATAAGTAGTTTTTACATTTAATTCTGATTCCATTCCTCCATCAAACATATGCATCACATCTAATGAGTATGTATATTTCTTTATTCCTTTTTCATAATAATCTACTGTAAAAAACTCGTCTTCTCCTTGCTTAAAATACCCTTTGTATGGTTTCTCTTCTTTATAAGTTCCTTCATAAAAATCCTGAGGATTTTCTAAGATTACATAAGAGCTATCTCTTTTAATTTGTTCCTTTTCTTGTGCTTCCATATAATTATATTGAAAAATAACCAGAACTATTACCAGAGTTTTATAAAAAATGCTAGGGGATATTTCTTTTGTATATAAACTCATAATTCTTGATTTTTTAAAAAGACTAAGGTAGAATCATTCATGTGCTTTATACCCCCTGTTTTCAGTTAAAATATAATTTTTTAAAACACTATTTTTGGGTATTAATTACATGTTGAGGAATCATAAAGATATAGTAAAAAAGTGTGTTGTTCTTTTTTTAAGGATCGATTTTTGTCCTGTAATAGTAAGTCTAATTCCTTCCTTTTTCTGTTGGGTATAATGAGGGTAGCGGATCACTTTGCCAAAAATCTTTGGTGTCTATATCTAGTATTGTAAGTTTACCAGTAAAAGCGGTACCTGTATCAATGTTCCATAAGTTGTATGCTTTTATTGGGGTATCTCTATCATGGTGTATAGTAGGTGTATGACCTATATATATTTCTTTATAATGATTTAGTCTTTTGGGTTTGGTTAGAATATCTTCTAGAGTATGCTTGTCTACTTTATCTGCCAATAATGCCGATTCCCACAATGTTCTATCCCAATAGTAATTAGATTCATACTCCTCACGCCCTACTCCATGCATTGAAGTAAATCCTGCATGTAGAAACAATCTGTTATCCTGATCTATATAATAGTTTTGTAGGGTATTAAAAAAGGGTTTATGAGTATATGTATATAGGGATTGATACCCTGATTGGATATAACTGTTTATAGTTTCTTTTCCCCCATGAGCCATCCATATAGGGTCTGTTACTCCTGTTTCTAACCACGATCCACACCAAAAATCATGATTTCCTCTTATAAAAATACAGGTATTTGATTGCGATAGCTCGATTAATTTTTCGATTGTTTCTACTGCTTCACTCCACCCATCTACATAGTCTCCCAAAAAGATCAATGTATCATTGGGGGTTACATCTGCCCTATCTAGCACTTGAAGTAATGCTTTACATCCGCCATGTATATCCCCTATTACTAGCGTTCTCATACTACAATCACTTTACATTTTTTATTTAAAATGAATGTACTCAGGAAGTACGGTATCGGTTAACCAAACACCGTTTTCTGATTGAAAAAACTCAATTCCCTGAGCATACATTTCTCCTGACCTAATAGTTAATATAATAGGTTTTCCTCTTCTTGAACCTACTTTTGTAGCTGTTTCTAGTTCCTCACTAAGGTGTACATGATGTCTATTCATTTTGAGTAATCCCTGCTGCTTGATTGCAGGCATAAATTTTGCTACAGTACCATGATATAAATATCCTGGTGGTTTTATGGGTTTATATTCTAAATCAACGGTTATAGAATGTCCTTGATTTGCTCTTATTTTTGATTGATCGTCATTAAAAGCAAAACGTTTTTTATCGTTGGTATCAACAATTTCTTGTAATATATCTCTATCTAGTTGTGGCTGGTGTTTTTTTACTTTTATTAGTAATTCATCTACATTAGCCCAACCGTTTTGATCTAGTTGTAATCCTATTTTATCGGGATTATGCCTAAGAATAAGGCTTAAAAATTTACTTATTTGTTTATGGTTTGGTTTCATTTTTTAATTTTTTATACATAATATCGCTTCGCAATACGTATTTAACCCCATCCTGTATAGGAGTACTTTCATGTTTTTGTTCGTGGATAAAACATAATGCTTTTCCTTGAACTGGGTGAATGGTAAGGTCATCAAATTTTGTTTTACCTCCTGTAAAGTTATCGTTCAAATAAACGAGAAAAGTGATTCTACTCTCTTCTTCTTCATTTCTTTTAAAACGACCATCTATATGTCTTTTAAATTTTTGCCCAGTATCGTATTTATAAAACCTGAACCTTTCGTTTAATCCACCTATTCTCATATTTCCTACCCGTGTGGGAATAAATGAAGCTAATTTTAACCAAATCTTATCCCTAAAATTACTATCCTCATAAATCAAACGTTCATTATTCCTAACGTTTTTCATTATTTTGGCTCCTGTTGCTAGGCTAACGTCTGCTTCATCATACCCTTTATGCTCGCTAAATAAAATGAGGTCTTCGCACTCTTTTATAGAAAGAAAATTATCTATAGTCCATATTTTATCAGTTATTTTATGAAGTTTCATAGTTTACTATTTTATTCTGATATTAATGTTGTGTACTGCTCAAAGTTTTCTTGATCAAAACATACAAAGATTACTTCTTTTATTATTTTTTGTTGTTTGTATTCTTTAATAGTTTTTATTGCAATTTGTGCAGCTAATTCTTTTGGAAACCTATAAATACCTGTACTTATCCCTGGAAAAGCTATAGTACTTATTTTATTGTCTAATGCAAGATTCATTGTGTTTTTATAACAATCTGCCAATAACATTTCTTTTTCCTTTCCTCCTTGATTCCACACAGGTCCTACTGTATGAATCACATATTTTGCGGGTAGATTACCAGCTGTAGTTATTACCGCTTCTCCTACTTTACATTTCCCTTGTTTTGCTCTGATAGCTTGACATGCTTTTAGGATTTCCTCTCCTCCTTTACGGTGGATGGCACCATCTACCCCTCCACCCCCTAAAAGAGAAGAATTTGCCGCATTTACAATAGCCTCAGTGTCTATTATTGTTATATCTGATTGAATTACTGAAATTTTCATGTTCTATTCAAAATCATACCCATATACCTATATATTATTGTTTAGCAATGCTTCTACTATTATGGATTCTATTTTTTCCCACTTTCCACCCGCTAATCCACAACTTATTCTAGGCATATGTATATTTGCTTCTAATTTTTATGCTTCAACAGCAATTTACTCCTTTAACGTTTGGAGCTGTAGCATCTCCTTTTATGTAATGTGTCATATTCATTTTAACATTAGGTATGTATTTAATTTTTCATCCTCAAAAACCAATGGTTTTTCTTTAGGAATCATGAGTTTATCAATATTTTGAGATTTCACTAATTGATATTGCTCGTTAACAAATGCTGAGATATCTTCGATTTCTATAATATCTTCTTGTGCAAATGATTTTATAAACTCTTTTCTCAACCCTATTTGTATGGCTCTTCGTTCTAGTTTAGCTCCGTATGGATCATGGTCTGGGTCCCACTGCAATCGTATATTTGATTGTTGTATATCTTCTTGCCATGATTCATAGGATGTATACAATTCTGGTTTGAAAGAAGAATATACTGCATTTTTCAGGTATTTTTCAAAAACCTTTTTTTTGAGGTGTATTGCCAAGACTACTTCTTGTCCTTCTTTGGTTCCCCAACCATTACGATACATCATCCATAAAAAATTTGGCTTGATCCATGTCATTCGTTCCAGACTGAATGCTCCTCCGAAATACTGATTCTTTACTGCAAAATTTCCTATTTCAGGTCGATACGACTGGTACACTACAATTTTATCATCATTATATTGTCCCATAATATGATATCCTTGTTGTGGCCACTTTTTTTGTTGTTCTGTATATTTTTCTAATTCTAATTTCATTACTCAAATTCATTTTGAAAAGCTTCTAAAAACTTTTTATTCTTAGCATAAATTGCAAAAACTACTTTTTTGAATACTCCTTTATATTTATTTTTCAACAATTCTGAAAATAATCTGGCTATCATTTTTGGTTCGTTTTGAAATACGCCACACCCCCAAGCTCCCAAAATGAGGGTATCGTGTTTATATAGTGTTGATAATGCTAAAAGTTTATCTATTCGTATCCTCATAATTTCTTCTATTGCCGATATTTTATGAGATTCAAAACGTTTTACTACCCCTGTATTTACTGCGGCAGATGTTATTATAGAACTCTGCAATGGTGTCTCTAGTAATTGACCATTATCTTTTCTAAAAACAGGTACCTTGGGGCTATAAATCATTCCATCTGTATAGATACAGGATTTCATTCCTCTATGTAGTTCATAAAACTCTATTGCCGAAATCTGACAGGGATATAAGCCTGAAGATCTTGCTATACTTTCTTCTTGTGCTTGTGCGCCATTAAAAAAACCACCTCCTGGATTTTTTGCCGAAGCAAAATTTAAACACATCGGGTTATTATATCCTTCTTTTATAAGCCTTTGAACACTCTGAATAGTTGTCTCTTCAACAACTTCAAATGATGTGTCATGGTTGTTAGGCATTTCTAGATCATTTACTATAGTATCTAATTCTTGAGAAGAATAATATTTGGTTCCTTGAACGGCTTCTTCTTGTATTTTGGCAATAGAAACTTTGATACTTTTGTCAAATATATAGAACCCTTGCTCTGTAATTTTAAGGGTTTCTTTTGCTGTTATTTTTCGTAATGTTTTTTGCATTTTTTAATTTCTTTTATAGTCCTCATGGACTTAATTCATCTCTGACTTCCATTAGAACAAACCCTAATAGATTTTGTCCTCTCCACAGGTTAGGGTTTTGTGCTTTTTCATTGCTTTGCCCCATACCAATCCCCCAAATTCTATCTCTTGGACTGGCTTCTACCAATACTTGCTTTTTTGTACTCAACAAAAATTCTTTTAGATCTTTATGTTGAGAAAACTTATATAGGTTTCCTTCTTTTACTATTTGATATTTATGTTGGTTCCAAACTTCTGGGTCAAAATTCTTTACTTTTCTTCCTAGCTGTTTGGCTTCCATAGGGTCATTACATGCTATTATTTGTTTTTGTATATCGGTATCTCCAAATAGTTTTGCTTTTCCTGCCATCATCCAATGTTCAGCTGTTTTATAAGTTTCTTGATCTACTATAAAGGCAGATTTCCACCATTGGCTGAAACAGCTTTTTCCTATACTGCCATCTTTATTGGGTGTATGCCCCCAGAAAAATAGGTATTTGATACTTTTTCCTTTATTGAATTGTTCTTGTATTCCTTGTAATGTGTATTTCATTTCAATTCCTTCTTTACTTTCTCAATTAACTCCTCTATGGTATCTACTTGTTTAATATTGTAATGTTCGCATACAATATCTACATTTCCTTTTCTCCAAAATCCTTTTGGGCAACATACGGTCAACTTTTTACTTTTTGCAAACAGTCCCAATTCTAATAATGTTATGGGGGACTTTGTGGTTTTATCAAAGTACATAATAATCATATCTGCTTGCTCTAATGCTTGTAACTCCCAAGTTACTTGCTCTTTAAATATTGGGTTGCTTATTTCTTGTTTCCAACTACTATCCCAACTTAACCTTCTGGGGTTTAATATTACTATTTCTTCTTTGGTCAGGTTTTGGATAATAATATCCTGCCATTTGGTTGCTTTGTCTCCTTCTATACTTCCTGCTAGAAAGACACTGAATTGGTTGTTTATATTTACTTCTTCTGGGGCTTCTATTACGTTCATTACTGTATGGGTATCTGTACTACTTTTTCTTCTGTAATATCTCTAAAAGAGTTTGTTGTATATACAGTATCAAAACTTTGTTGTACTACTGTTGTTCCTTTACTAAAAATACCGTGACTTACGATTAAACTAAGTCTTCCTGCATTTTTATCTTTAAGTGCTTTTGCTAATCCTAAGAAAGTTCCTCCTCCGTCACATATATCATCTACTATCACACAGTGTTTTCCTTCTAGGTCTTCTTGATATACTGTAAAACCAGATAACTGACCTGTTTTGACATCTCTTTTTTTAGAGCATTCTACTACTTCTATTCCGCCTAGGTATTCAGAAACTTTATAAATCTTTTTTAGTGCTCCTCCATCTGGAGAGATTAGTAAAACATCCTCATTAATTGTATCTAAGCATTGTTTTACAAAGTCATAATTATGAATCACTTTTACATTGTTTAGCAATGCGGGGGTTACTTCAGAATGTGGATCAAAAATGGTTACCTGATCGTATTGTTGCGCATTGATACAATCTGCATATACTTTTACTGATAAGGGTTCTCCGGCTACCATCACTCTATCTTGCCTTGCTGCTGGAAAATAGGGTATAAATACATTTATAATTTTTACATCCATTCTTCTTAGTGCATCTGTTGCAATAAGTAGCAACCCTAGATCATTAAATGAATTGATACGGTGTGTTATGGTTATTTCTTCTCCTATGTTTTGCTCTAAAATTTTTATATGAGGTTCTCCCCCATTAAACACAAAGGCTTCAAATACTATAGATTCTTTATATGGGGTAAATGCTGGATCAAGATGTAAATACTTCATAATTGTGTTATTTTTACGCAAATTTAGAATACTATTTATATTCTACCAAATATTTTGCGTAAAAATTACAATAAAATAAATTCCTTGCTTATATATACCCTATTTATGCTTAAAATATTGACACACTTAATTGAACACTACCTTATATAGTTGAATCTTTATGACACACTTTAATGAACAGTCTCTAGCTTCATGTTGCCCAAGCATTGCTTCACGTTGCCCAAGCATTGCTTCATGTTGCCCAAGCATTGCTTCATGTTGCTCAAGCATTGCTTCACGTTGCTCAAGCATTGCTTCACGTTGCTCAAGCATTGCTTCACGTTGCCCAAGCGTTGCTTCACGTTGCCCAAGCATTGCTTCACGTTGCTCAAGCATTGCTTCACATTGCCCAAGCATTGCTTCATGTTACTCAAGTTTTACTTCATGTATTATTTCACTAAATGGTATCTATAAGAAAGCATAGTTATTATTAAAAAGACAGAGATCGTTAAGAAAAATAACTACTTTATATCAAACAGAAACCCTTCTCTTTTTAGGGTGAAGTATTGTTTTTTATTGAATCTAAAGAGGTTTGCAGGTCTTCCTCTTCCTTCAGATACTTTTTCGTCTAGTTCTTCTAGTATATCAAAACTGAGTATTTTCTTTCTAAAGTTTCTTCTATCTATTTGTTTTTCTAAAATGATCATATACAGTCGTTCTAGATCAGAAAACAGAAATTTATCTTCTAATAAGTCAAACCCTATGGGTTCGTATGTTAGTTTATTTTGTAGTCGTTCTTTTGCTTTTTGTAAAATCATTTTATGATCAAAAGCTAACTCAGGGAGTTTTTGAAGATCAAACCAGGCTACATCTTTGGCATCTGTATCTGCTTTGATTTTATGATGTTCTGGTTTTACCAATGCAAAATAGGTAATACTTATTACTCTATTTCTAGGGTCTCTATCGGGTGTACCAAAAGAATATAACTGCTCCATATAATCTACAGTTACATTGGTTTCTTCTTTTAGTTCTCGTTCTACAGCGTGTTCTAAACTTTCATTTTCTACTACTAATCCTCCTGGTAATGCCCAAGAATCCTTAAAAGGATCAATGTTTCTTTTGATTAATAATACATTTAATGATTTGTCTTTGTATCCAAAGACTACTGCATCTACGGCGACTTTAATATTTTGGCGTATCATATACGCAAAATTATGAATTTAAACTTAAAACTTCTTAGGTATTTATCTCTAAGTTTTAAGGTTTGTTTTTATAAAAACCAAAATTAAATGTAACTGGTTCTGTATATAAATAACTCTTCTTCTCTGAGTCGAATATAATTGGAGCGTTTAGGGATTTCATCACATTGAGTAATCTATGTAGTTTTGTTCTTGAGATTCCGATGTTAGCGGCAAAATCTTCTGGTCTTCCTGTAGCTCCTTCTCTAATGGAATCATCTATACGTCTAATAATTTCCATATTTTTTATAATAAGAGTCATAATTATACTATTTGGTTGTTTTATTTTGTATAAATGTATGAGGTTATTTACTACAAAAAAAGTACCTATTATAAAAACATACAATTTTTATTCACAACTAGGGGGCGTATCAAAAAATATATTTCATAGATAATTATATCGTATTACCCTTCGTTCCAGTAATAACTATCTGGATATGGGCGTTTTCCGAAAACTGCTGTACCTACTCGTATCATAGTACTACCTTCTGCAATGGCTATTTCTAAATCGTTTGACATTCCCATTGAGAGTTCATCAAAACTTGTATTGGGTAGCTGTAATGCTATAGCTTTTGATTGAATTTCTTTTAGGCGTTTAAAACAATCACGTACTTTATCATTTTGTGAAGATAGAATCCCGATAGTCATGAGCCCTTTGATATGTAATCGAGGGTATTTTGAAACTTGTTTTATAAATTCTAATGCTTTTTCTGGCGGAACCCCAAATTTGCTATGCTCATATGAGGTATTTACTTGAATAAATATATCAATATCTCTCTGATCATATTCACAACGATTTTGTAATTTTTCTACCAATCGTATTCGATCTATAGATTGGATCAAATTTGCATACTTGAGTACATATTTTACCTTATTGGTTTGTAAATGCCCTATCATATGCCAAGTACAATTTTGCTCTTTTAGTAGTTCGTATTTGCCTTCTGCTTCTTTTACTTTGTTTTCTCCTACTAGTGTATAACCTGCATCTATGGCATGTTGTATTCTTTCTGTTTCAACAGTTTTGGTAGAAAGCAATATTTTTACTTCTTTCGGATCTCTGCCCGAATTCTCACATGCTGTTTGTATTCTTTTTTCTAGTATTTCGAGATTTTCTTTGATGGGGTTTTTCATTGATTTTCTATATTGTTTGAAGTATTGATTTTTTCTCCTTCTTCTAGTACCATTTTTTTTACCGTATTAATGACTTTTACTTTTGCTTCGGCAAATGAGATGGCATATTGTCTATCTATGTCACGAAACCGAGAAGGAAAACGAGATAATTGCTGGTCATAATACGTATCTAGTAGCTCATTGTTTGGTAATGTAAATTCTATTTTATGTTCAAAACGCCTTATTAAGGCGTGATCAATAAGTTTAACTTGATTGGTAGCTGCTACTAATAGAATGTCTTTATCAAGATAATCTATTAGTTGTATAATCGCATTTGCCACTCTTCTCATTTCGCCGGATTCTTTACTATCTATTTCACGAATAGAACCTAATGAATCAAATTCATCTAGAAATAATACTGATTTGGCTCTTTTTGCTTTTTGAAAAAGTTCGGATATATTTTGTGCTGTTTGCCCTAATCTGGCTGATACTATTGATGATAGATTTATGGTATGTAATTTTCTGTTTAACTCTGTTGCCAGTGCTTTTGCTGCAAACGTCTTTCCGCACCCACTAGGTCCAAAAAATAATAGTTTCCTACTTACAGGTAAATTATACTGATCGAGTAATTCTCTTTGATTGTATTCTTTTATAAAAAGTGCTAGTTGAGTTGCTGTATCTTGATCTGCAAAAACATCGGTTAAGTGATGTTCTTCCTTGTTTTCAAAAAAAGTAGTGTTATAATTATATGCCATTAATAGTTATTGTAATTGAATGTTTTTTTAAGTTGCACCTAATATACGTTGATATAACAAATCATATAAAGATCAAATGACAAAATTACTATATATTTGGACTATCTAAATGATACAGTTTTAACATAAATATATAGTCCAGTGTTACGTCCTTGGAATCTTCAAATAAAAACTGATCCTGATAGCAAAATTCCTATCTACATGCAAATAGTGAATGCTATTATTCATGGTATAAAATCAGGGGTTTTACAAAAAGATACGGTGCTTCCTGGTAGTAGAAATCTTGCTGAATTACTAAATTTAAATCGTAATACGATTGTAAAAGCATTGAATATTCTAACGGCTGAAGGTTGGTTGGTTTCTATAGAAAGAAAAGGAATTTTTGTGGCTGGCAACATTCCTGAAATGCATACAAATACTAGTGTCTCTGAAATTCCTAAATACACTAGAAAAAAAATAATACAGGCTGATATTATTTTTGATGATGGTATCCCTGATACAAATATTGCTCCTATGGAGTCCTTGTCGCGCGCATATAGAAGAGTTTTTAATCAAAAAGCACGTAGAAGATTAATGAATTATAGTAATGCATTGGGTTCTGTAGAGTTTAGAGAGGCTATTGCACAAATGTTATATTTCAAAAGAGGGTTGTGTATTGATGTTGATCATATTTGTATTACTCGTGGTAGCCAAATGGCTATGTATCTAATTGCACAAATTCTTTTTACCAAGGGGGATGTTGTTATTGTAGAAAACCCGGGGTACCTTTCTGCATGGAAAGCTTTTGAAACATCTGAGGTAACAGTTATACCTGTAGAGATTGATCGTGAAGGACTCTTGGTGGATCACATAGAGTTGATTCTAAAAAAGAACACAAAAATTAAAGCAGTTTTTGTGACACCACATCATCAATATCCAACTACAGTAACGATGAGTTTAACTCGTAGATTAAAACTTATTGAACTTTCTAATATGTATGGTTTTACCATTATAGAGGATGATTATGATCATGAATTTCATTTCGGACAAAGGCCTGTGCTTCCTATATCTAGCCATAAGGAGATTCAAAACTACTTGTATATTGGGTCAATGAGTAAAGTGGTAGCTCCTGCATTGCGTATTGGTTATCTGGTAGGTAGTCCTGATTTTATACATAAAATTGGGTCTTTGCGCGAGACTATTGATGTTCAAGGGGATATTATTATGGAGCTTGCTGTACTTGATTTGATTCATTCTGGTGAGATACGAAAACACCTAAAACGTGCTACTGCTTATTACAAAGAGAAACGAGAAGCTTTTAAATGCTTATTGGAAAAACATTTGTCTGGTAAGATCACTTATACCATTCCTGAAGGAGGATTGGCTTTTTGGGTACAATCAAATGAGGTCATAGATTATGAGAATGTCTATACTTCATTGTTACAAAAAAGAATTGAAATAATTCATCCTAATAAATTCAGTTATCAAAAAGAGGTACAGGGCTTGCGTTTGGGGTATGCATCACTTTCTTCAGAGGATCTCAGAAAAGGGTTGATCGAAATAGGTAAATTACTATAAAAGACAACATAACAACAGATCATTATTTGGTTATTTTACAGTTTCTTGATATTCTGGGCAATCTAATCTTATTTCTATATCCTGAAGCTCTGATTTTAAAAGGTTGCAGTAATGCCCTTCTTTTTTTTCTTTATAAAATGTACAACCAAAACAGGTTCTTTGTACAGAAAGTACCCCTGTACGGTTTAATTGATAAATTAACTTGCTTACTGTTTTATAAATAGACTTTAGATCTTCTTCTTCTACTTTACTTAGTTGTTTTTTTATTGGGTTTGTATAATTCTTTGTTTGGTCTACTATTTTTTTACCTTTTAGAGATAACATCAATGTATAGCTTCTATTATCACTAGAGGAATAATCTTTAATTAATATTTCTTTTTTTACCAATACTCGTATGGCATCACTTATGGTTGGCTTTGTTACATTAAACTCTCTTGATAAATAGCTTACATTACATAATTCTTGTTTATGATATACTATAAAATTAAGTATTTGTATTTGTATAGGACTTAATTTCAGTTCTTTTGCTTGTTCCCACAAAAGTATTTTAAATACTTCTGAGAGTCTACTTAAACCTGCCGTAACTTTTGAATTTAAATCCATTTATGTTAAAATTATTCACACAAAGTTAACAATCCTTACCATATGTATCGATAAGGCTTTCTAACTTGGTTGTAACTACTGTATTTTCAACATGCCCAAATTGTTCAAACAATATTTCATAACTATCATTAAAAACAAGCATAGAAGGTGTTCCTTTTAACTGATTTAATATAAATGTTAATGCAATTTTCTCTTGAGATTTCAAGTATTCAATTACTTTTTTTAGAAGTGCACGTTGCTCAAACTCTGGCCAAATCTTATAATTTGGATTAATTTGACAAATTTTAGCCGCTGCAATAGAAAAATCAAATGACTCATCAGCCATTTTATCCATTGCTACCGGAAAATCTATATTCTTAGGGTAGCGATCAAAACCTTGCTCAATCATAGCTTTTTTAGTTTCTCCTACGATTTGCCCAGAATTAATCAATAGATTAGTATTTGTTTCGTTATTATAATCAAAATCTTCAAAAGCAGTGGATAACCCTAAAAACGATATATCCTTGTTATACTCGTTATGTAACTCATTTACAAACGGAATTCCATATAAAAAGCAACCAGGGCAGTTTACTTGAAAAACGAAAAGAAAATTTAGCTTTCTCAAAACAAATTCTCCTTGTAAGGCTTGATTAAAATGTAAATCTAATTTCTTCAAAACTTTATTTTTTCCAATAGTTATTTGCTGCAGATACTGTTTGAAAATGTAGAGCAACCACCTGCGAAGCAGCTGTTAATCGACTTGCATCATTTGCATATTTACTTCTTAATTCTTTTAATACCTCTATATCTGGTTGTGTATATTTAACCCCCATTCTTGATAATTTTATTGCTAATTCAAAACCTTCTTGTGGTGTTTTGGTTTGTAAATTATGTAACCAAATTTCTTGAGTCATAATGCTATTCTTTAAATAATAAATAAAAAAGTTTAAATCACTTCAAATCAATGGTAATTTTCTTTTGGCATATAGGTGTTATAAACTGAAACTTTCATGTTTTCTATTTTTATCTTTAAAAAAGTAAGCGGTGTAGTTTTAACACCGCCTACATAACAATAATGTTTGAACTTAGCCTTTTACATCTGCCATTGATGCTCCAAAATTAAGGTGTAATACATTTCCATTTGGAGTAAGAAGTGCTGGTACAGATTTAACTCCTACCTTTTCGGCTTCATCAATACGGTTTCTAACTTCACCAATATTAACTACTTCTACATTTTCATTTCCGAGCAAGTTTATGATATCGTGTTCTGCACTAGTACAAACTGAACATCCAGCATGATAGAAAATTGATTTACTCATGATTTTAATTATTTTAAAGGGTTAACATTTATTTCTAATTGATATTTTTTACTTTGTATGGAAGAGATAAATCTCCTGATGCTATACTGTACACTGCATATACTCCTAACATTGGCATATCTTTCTCTTTCCATTCTGTATTTACTTGCATATAAGCGGCAACTCCATCAAAAGAAAAATCTGTTACATTATTAATTCTAAATTTTGGTACCACTGTTTTAATGCTATTTCCTCTGATAATCACATTGTACCCTGGAGAATCCATGTACATTGGCATTCCAGGGTTGGTAGCAGGAAGTTTGATACTTTTGTCTTTGGCATCAAAAGTTTTCACACTTAATCCACCTGGTACTCTTTTGTCCTTGATCAAAACAACCCAATGTGGATGCCATATAACACCGTCATTTGCGTAATTAAAATCAAAATCCTCATCCCACAATGGCGTATCATCAAAATCTGGATGTGATGTCAGGGCTAACGCAACAATTCCTTCGGTTTTAGAAAAACCAACATCTGTTGATTTTAAATTGGTTGGAAATACGTAACCTAGTACTGGTGCTCCATTAACGTTACCAATTGCGACTGGTTTATTTTCTCCAGCTTTTCCTTTTACTTTAATCTCAAAAATATGATGTTCAAGATCTTTATCGTAAGTAACTGTAGCGGTTGTAATTTTTAAATCATCTGATGATTTAAACGATGGATCTTCATTGGTTTTAACCTGTGCTTTACAAGAAACAAACATTAATATTGAGAAAAGGAGTAATAATTTTTTCTTCATTCTAGCATTTTTTAATTATAATTCAAATATAGTTAGGAATCCTAACTATATAAAATATAAAAGCTTAATTAACCCAAATTTAACATAAATAGCAGGAATCTTTTGTTAAGATTCCTGCTTAATTAGTAACAAATGTTAAATTTTATGTTGTAAATGGTCTAACATTTTAAAATGAGTCACTTTTTTGTTTTTAAAAGAGTGATAATTTTTTTCCTATCAAAACGAGTTGCAAACTCCAAGGTTCTCTGACTTATAGATTCATCACAGTTTCCTTTTTTTATTAAAATTTCTGAGATTTCGTCTTCTGCTGCAACTATAGCTCCCATTAATGCAGTATTTCCTCTTTTATCTTTTATACAAAGGTTTGCACCTTTATCCAAGAGAAACTCTACGGCTTCTTTTTGTCCATTATAGGCAGCAACCATTAGGCCTGTATATCCATTCTCTCCTTGGTAGTTTATATCTACTCCTGATTCAATGAACTTGTTTAATAACTCCATATCTGAGGTTCTGGCTCCATGAAAAAAAGATTTCTCTAATTCTTGCTGCGCTGTTAATTCGTTTTGAGCTGTAGTACTCTGTATATTTAATAGCAATAGCAACATGGTAATAATTCCCAAATATTTTGATTTGATTATATTTTCCATTGTGTTTTCTGGGTTTTTATTTTGTATACATTTCTTTAGATAAACTCAAGCCCTTACCTACTCTAGTTCCGTATTCTTTATCAGCTTTATATAAATAGCTTACCATTTTTGATTGTACTTTTTTACTTTTTACCTTTTGTAAAGCACCTACCCAATTCCTGATCAGGTTATCTTTTTCTTGTTTAGAATATCCTCTATATAAAATTCCGGCTTGATAAAAATTTCTGGGTCTTTTTATTTCTTCTCGTACCATATAGCCTTGAATCAATCTTTTATCTTCTGGCTTAAAAGTGGTTGTCAATTTACTTTTACGACTTGGGAAATAGTTGATATCACCAGTTCTTTCTTCAAAATTCATAGGGCCATCAATATGATAATTCTTTACTTCTACCACAGGTCTGTTGGCTGGTAGCAATTGATGATTTTTTCCTAAGCGATACATTTGTGCATCTGCATATGAAAAGTTTCTTCCTTGAAGCATTTTATCTGGTGAAAACCCAATACCAGGTACTACTCTTGATGGTGCATAGGCTGCACTTTCTGTGTATTGAAAGAAATTTGGAGGAATGCGGTCTAGTACTAAGGTACCTACTTTAAACTCTTCTACATCAAACCATTGCTTGGTATCATCAAAAATATTAAAGTCAAACTTATTGATATCTTTATTAGGTATCACTTTTACCATTAAATCCCATTTTGGGAAATTCCCTTTACCAATATTATCATATAAATCTCGAGTCATATGGTTAAAGTCTCTTCCTTGTACCTCGACTAATTCATCTGCAGATAGGTTTTTGATGCCTTGATGAGATTTAAAATGAAATTTCACCCAGTGAATATCTCCTTTGTCATTGATAAACTTAAAGGTGTTTACTCCAAAACCATCCATTTCTCTATATGATTTAGGGGTTCCGTTGTCTGAGTATAACCAAGTAAGCGTTTGTATGGCTTCTGGGGTTAGCGAAAAATAATCGAACACTCTATTCTCGTCTTGAATATTGGTTATAGGTGATGGTTTATTTGCGTGTGTAAAATCAGGGAATTTGATTGCATCTCTGATAAAAAAGGTTGGAATATGGTTTCCTACTAAATCCCAGTTTCCTTCTTCTGTATAAAATTTTACAGCAAATCCTCTTGGGTCTCTTGCTGTTTCTGGTGATCCTTTTGAATGAATAACACTAGAAAAACGTATTAATATGGGGGTTTTTTTATTGACTTCTGAGAATATCTTGGCTTTTGTTAAGTTCTTGATACTTTTGGTCGTTACAAAATACCCTTGCGCCCCTGTTCCTCTGGGGTGCATTACTCGTTCTGGAATCCTCTCTCTACTAAAGTGTTGTAGCTTTTCTATTAAATGTACGTCTTCTAATAGTACAGGACCATTTTCACCAATCGTTAGAGATTCTTTATCTCCATTTAATGGTGCTCCTCCGCTAGAGGTCATATTGTTGTCCATTTTTTTCTGGGCAAAGGCCAGTACTGAT
The DNA here is from genome assembly GCF_900299535.1 of Aquimarina aquimarini. Lineage (GTDB taxonomy): Bacteria > Bacteroidota > Bacteroidia > Flavobacteriales > Flavobacteriaceae > Aquimarina > Aquimarina aquimarini. The sequence goes on from NZ_OMKE01000039.1 coordinate 191,148, forward strand.
ACTGCCATGCATGCGAATACTAAAATTCTTCTTTTCATTGTAAGTTTTGAGTTTAGTCTCCCAGCCCCAATGTTTTTGAACATTGTTTTAGGAGTTGTGTTTGTTATTGTTTTATCTTGAATACTCCTTTTTTTCAGGTGATATCAAATCTAGATTGGTAGTTTTTTTTATAAGGCTTTATTTGACCTTTATTTATAGTTTGGATCTACTTTCTAGTAATTAGGATATGACATTCTTGCGTGAATTTTTCTGATTAAGAAGTATTGCTTAGCTCTAACAAATTAAGTCATTGTTAGGCTTCCTAACAATGATTCTGGATATTATAAACAAATACATTTATAAACAAAAACTATCGGTGAAACACAATTGAATAATCAAAATAGATGATCTATGATTTTAATGGTGCTATACAATTACTAAAGCTCTGCTTAACTTATGTATTATAGCAGAGCTTTAGTTTAAATTATCAGTGATTTTCATACCATATTATTGAACCCAATTCATGCATTACTATCAACTGGCAGTTATAGATTTCTTTTACTTATGAAAAGTACGATGTCTATCATTTTTACTTGTTACTCCATTGGTTTCTGGAGGGTATAGTGCTTTACTCATTGCATTTATGTAATTAGAAGCCCACTTTGCTAGTATTCTTATGATCCATGGCTTCTTTTTTTTCATTTCTCCTTTTGTGGTATTTAAGTAAGTTTTCATAATTAATAATTTTAAAATTAGCTGATTACAATATTATTCCTGTCTATTTTTTTGAAGCTGATTTACCTATTCAATTTTTTACACTTGTTATTCTTATTATTTGGACGTTGCAGTATCAACGGTATTCAAACCCGTAACTTTTCTAAGAGATAGTTGAGTACACTCTCTATTGTGTTACGATATTTTTTATATAGTATTGATTGAATTTGAGGTATAGAACACACAACTGTGTGCATCATTATGTTTGTTACTATGTCTAGATTGTATAAATAAAAAAAGGCACCTTATTAGGATGCCTTCTATATATCTTGATGTTTGTATAAGTTATGTTCTTATATTCATCTTTTTTATAAAACAGACACCTTTTATGTTCTTATTAGAACAATACACCCTTTGTTTGAGAATGAGACGGGTACTATGTTGCAGATTATTTAGTGTCATTTCTATTATTTTATATTTATAAATACAATCTCTTCTTATTTCTTGATTGCCATGCAAAGATGAAAACTTTTTTTTAATACACAAATTTATTCTCTATTTACTTTATTGATTATCAATGTTTTAAACACGAAATTAAACATGAGAATTCCAGTCCGTTTCTCAACAGATATTGGATATTTTGGCAATCGTCTGTCTCTCTGATGCTTACTTTCCAACTATTACTTTGTATGTACTAATTATTATTTATTCATATTCTTAAAAAAAAAATCATAAAAAAAACGTCCAATTTCTTGGACGTTTGTAGTTATATCTAGTTTTTGTTTTTAAATCACTTTATAGAATGATGATTAAAATAGCTACATAACGTCCTGTTTTGAGTATACATCTTATAGATTTCTCGGGATACACACTGATTATACAGTGGTTTTAACGTGGTATGTATTCTATTCTGTTTCATTTTGTTATACAAATATGCATACATTTTTTTGTTATTTTATAAATTATTGTAAAAAATCTTAGTGTTAAGAAATGTAATCTAAAAATAGAGCTTTTACCTTTTATAATCTATCATTTTGTTGCTTCAAACACCAATTTAAAATTTTGGCTATATTTTTGGCATCATCTACTCCTCTATGATGTGTGCCTTCTAGTGGTATTTCTAATATACCTAAAGCTCCTTTCATACCAACTTTTCTTCTTAGTCCTTTGACCTCAGAGAATCGTGTTTTCACATTGATATGATTGGCAGATAATGGATAATCAACTCCTCGTATTGAGCATTGTTTTCGTATCATATTTAAATCATATTGTCCGTAACTTGCCCAAGTATATTGATATCCCAGATATTCTGTTCTTAGAATTTTGCAAGCTTCTTCAAAAGAAACCCCTTCTGCATCCAATAATTCCTGAGTAATTGTAGTAAGTTCTGTACAAAACGGGCTTACTTCTGATCTTTCTGGCTTTATTAATATTCCTTGATTCTTTGATATGTTTCCTGTTTGCGTATCTAGAAGGCAAATGCCAATTTCGATAATTTCATTGACCTGACCTTTTGGTACAGGCCCTTTCCAGCAAGTGGCTTCAAGATCTATAATTATAATTGTATTTGTTGTTTTCATGTATAATATGTTTTTAATCCCTTTAACTATTAAATGGCACGTATCATTTTAAGCTTTATCATTTGGGAACTGCGACCAATTCTTCTCTATCAAGAGGGGCTATATTTTTGTTTAATAATTTTATAGCAGATTGTACTGCCCAGCATTTATCACTAGAATGTATATTGCTATATAACTCTAGTAAGAATGATGGTTCTAATACATTCCACCCTTTTACAATCTTATACGGTACTTCTCTCACAAAAAAATCTATGGTAATCCTAAAAGTTACATTTTCTTTTGCGGTTATGATTTTCTCATATCTTCTAAAGTTTTCTTTACTTGGTAACCTATCATAGCGTGTCCATACTTTTTTAAAACCTGTTTGCAACAATATAGACATGACTTCTGCTACATTTATTGGGTGTACAAACAGGTCTATATCCTTATGATCGTGGGCATGCTTATACTCTATATGCCCTACTGGAGATAAAAAATGCCATGCCCATCCTCCTGATAATGTGACTAATTTTTGTAGTGGTTCTAGAGCCTTTAGAGCATATTGAATTCTATACGCTGGCCAGAGCTCTCCGTATCTATTTTTATTATGTGGTGCTCCCATTGTTATTTCTTTTTTCCTTTTTTTGAAGTTTTCTTCTTCTTAGGTTTTTTGTTTTTAATTCTCATTTTCTCATCCTCAATAGTATTGATATAATGAGTGTTATATGTATATCCTTTTGCGATTTTTAAGCATTTTAATGCTTTTTTATACTGCCTTTTTTGTTCAAAAAGAATTGCCTTTTTTACCTGTAACACTGCTTTATCAGTCCCTTTGATGGTAAGTGCAAAATCAATTAATTTTTCTGCTTCGTCATAATCTTCGTTCCATAACAGAACATTGATATATTTTGGGTACACATCAAGTGTATACATATCTTCTGCCAATGCTTGCTGATAATATTCTTTTGCGGTTTCGTAATTCTTCAAATTTTCGGCATATATCTGTCCCATTAAGCCTAATGCTATTGGGTTTTTGTCATCATAAGACAGTGCATAATTCAAAGATTCTACAGCTTCCTCTAGATTATATGGATAGGCGTCTAATGCCTGAAATATGTACTTATCTAATAAATTGTTCATTTTTTATGTCTTTAATTTATTTTTCAACTCTTGTTTTAACTGATTTCGTTGATTTTTATAATTTTTGATTTTAGTTTGCTTTTTAAAGTCTGTTCCTTTAAACACTCTTATAGGATTACCTCGTTGTATTGCAAGGTGATTTTCCCATTGTGTGGCTAATGATTTCTTTATCTTTTCTAATTCAGCTTCTTGTATCTTTTCTATCAATCGTTTGGTTGCGATTTTTTTGTTTTGATGTTGAGAACGGCTATCCATTGCTACTACATTTATCCCCGTAGGTTGATGTATTGCCCGAATGGCAGAAGATACTTTGTTTACATGCTGACCTCCTGGTCCAGAGCTACGCATGGCTTGATATGTAATATCTTTTTCATTGACCTTGTCATGATAAAATTGTTCTACTTCATACATGGCTATAAACCAATTTTTTCGTTTATGATATTTACGAAAAGTTGAATTACCAATCCATTGGATAGTACCTATCCACGATTTTAAAAACGATGCCACTTCTTTTCCTTCCAGTCGAATACTGGCAGATTGTACTGTACCATTTTCTATCCCTTTTTCTCTTTGAAGTATCGTATATGTTACCCCTATACTTTGTGCCTCCTGAAGAAAATATTTTAAAACCTTGGCAACTACCCAGCAACATTCTGCTGGGCCTCTACCTGCTGTTATTTGTATTATTTTTTGATTCATTTTATATCTTTTTATTTGTCCATTCGAACAATTTTGGGTGTAAATGTTCCCAGAACTTCTACTAGCTCTTTTTGATTAGCCATCACCTTATTAATGTCTTTGTATGCCATAGGTGCTTCATCTACCCCGCCACCAATTAGGGTGACATCATGAGATTTTAATTGTTTTTTGATCTCACTTTTGGTTAAGGTTTCTTTGCATTTTCTTCTGGATAGTAACCGCCCTGCTCCATGTGATGCAGATTCTAGACTTTCTTCATTACCTAATCCTCTCACTATATATCCTGGTGCTGTCATGGATCCCGGAATAATGCCTAATTCTCCTTTTCCCGCTGGTGTTGCTCCTTTTCTATGTACTATACACTCTTCTCCATTCACTTCTTGTTTCCATGCAAAATTGTGGTGGTTCTCAATTTTCACTACAGGTTTTGCTCCTAATAATTTGCCAATCCTGAAATGAATATTATCATGACATGCTTGCGCATAATCACCAGCAAGATTCATAGCCATCCAATATTCTTGACCGTCATGTGTATTCAAATCTAACCATGCTAATTGTTGTACATGTTTTGGTAACGGACATTGCTTGGTGGCTAAATAGGTATAGTGCTTTGCTATATTTGCACCTAAACCTCTCGAACCACTGTGTGATAATACTCCTAGATACTCTCCTGCATCTAATCCCCATTCATTTGACGTATCGGTAATTGTAACAACACCAAATTCTACAAAATGATTTCCCCCTCCTGAGGTTCCCAATTGCTTATAAGCTTTATCTTTTAATCTTTTTACCAACGGAATGGTTTTGAATTCATCTCGTTCAAAGATTGGGTGATCATGCTTTACTTTATGGGTTTCATACATGCCAAACTTGGTATGCTCAGATAGTATATTTTCTAACTGTTGCTTTTTTCCTTTGAGGTAAGAGATTGCAATTGGATACATGGTTAAACACATTCTACAGCCTATATCTACTCCTACTGCGTAAGGAATTACTGCATTTTTTGTTGCTAGTACACCTCCTATAGGCAATCCATATCCTGCATGTGCATCGGGCATTAGTGCTCCTGCTACAGAAACTGGTAGCTTGAGTGCATCAAACAATTGGTATTTTGCTTGTTCTTCTATCTCATTTGCTCCATATATTGTAAATGGTGATCGTACTGGCTTCAAGCTGTGTTTTTTGACTTCTACTGGTTTTAATAAACTTTCTGCAATCTTACCCCACACGCCATCTCCTTGGTATGATGCTGGATTAAGTAATACTCTTTTGGCTTCTGCTAATATTTTTTCTTTTTTTACTCGTTTCTGATATCTATTAATTTGACCCAAAGTCACATTAATACTATTGTTTTTTGGAAAACCTAATTTTATTAGGTCCTTTCCGCTTAATTTCTTTCCCATGATAATATCTGGTTACAAATCGATTGTATAGGGTGTTTTTTAAGTTCCCTAAGTATACAATTGATTTTTAATTTTTCTTTTCTATTTAGAGAGGTTTGCCAACGGTCTCTCCACCCTAATCCTTTATGACTTATATTGTAGTATTCGTTTTTTAAGAGTTCTTGACTCAAAAGTGCTGCTTCGCTTTCTAGTTCAGGATCTATTCTCTTACTGTGAGTTACATATGCTCTTGTAAATTTTATTTTATAGGTTCCTTGAGGAAGATTAACATAAAACCTTAGTTTTAGTTTTTTCTTCTCTGTGTAATAATAAAAAGGAACACATAAGCACTTTGCTTCATCACTTAATTGATTATATCTCCTTTTGCTTAGCGTTGGAATATCTTTGTTGATCAAATATTTTGAGGTTTCTGCCTTCCATTTTCTATCGGCTTCTTCTTTTGTTCTTCCCCAAAATGATTTTATTAGTGATTTATATATTTCAAGAATATGTTCTTGATTTTTATAGCGTTCTACATGAGTAGTAATCACTAATTCTTTAAACCAACCATGACGTATTGGTTTTTCTAATTTAATGTATCCCAGTGCTTTTTGCTCTAGCAAGATTTGATATTGCCTCTTGCGAATACTACGAACTTCTTTTTGTCTTTGGCTTTTTATATGTGCCGGTTTCATTAGACATATTTTTTAATTTAGAATGTCTTCTTATAAATGATTCCGGTTATTCTCTTGAATGTTCGAAATCGCTATTAATGATTCGAATATGATTGCACTTGTTTTATTTTTTTGATTATTAATAAACTGATATCGGTTTCAGAAGTTTTTTGACCTTACTTGAAGATTGAATAAAAAAGTCCGAAACTTTATGGCTTCGGACTTCATATATAATGCAGTTTATGTATTATTGAAGGAAGTCCCGAAGCGTTCCTGTAAAAGAACCTAGCTCTTTTGCAGTACTGTCATATGTTTTAATAAAAGTCATAGTACTTCGGTTTTTAAAGGTTATACATGGTTATTTTGATGGTGCAAATATGAATCTTGTTTTTTAAAAATCCAAATAAAAAATAAATTTATTTTACTGATTATCAGTTAGTTAATTTTAATTTAAGATATAGGAATCCCTTTCCGTTTTATACGGAGAAAGGAATTTTAAGACAAATCCCTAAGGGTCTTGGACTTATCGATTGGCGAATAATTTTAAAGATTTAATAAAGCATTTAAAAAAATTGCATAAAAAAAGCGTCCAATATGATGGACGCTCTTTGTTTTATATGATTTATAGTCTTTTTACCTTATCATCGGGATTCATACTCCTCATTCTTCACGTCCTTTTTATGTAAACAATACAACATCATAGGTATAAAACTTGTTTCTTTTGGTTTGTAATTATGGTGCAAATATGATAAAATTATTGGAAATAATGATATTTGACTGCTTTTTATAATTTTCAGTTTTCATATTTATTAGGAATATACGCTTTCTTAAACCTAATTTTATGCATTAGAAAATTTAAGGATTAACTATATCTTTGCTATCAAAAATATACTAGTTTGCATCCAAATAATATTCACCATACTTCTTACGATTTTTTAGCGCTAGCAAATAGCCATTCTATTTTAGAATCTTTTCTACATACAAATACTTTTGGAAATCTAACGATTGATTTTTCGAATCCAAAGGCTGTTCTAGAGTTAAACAAGGCTATTTTAAAATATCATTATGGTTTAAATGATTGGAATATTCCTGAAGGATATCTTTGTCCTGCTATTCCTGGCAGAGCTGATTATATTCATCATCTGAATGATATTCTTGAAAAAGAGAAGAGTGATAAAAAAGTAAGAGGCTTGGATATTGGTATGGGGGCTAATTGTATTTATCCTATTTTAGGAGTACAGATATATGATTGGTATATGGTAGGTTCTGATATTAGTATAAATGCCGTAACAGCTGCAAAAAATAATATGGATAGTAATCAACAGCTATCAAAAAATATTGATATACGCCATCAAACTAATAATGCTCATATTTTTGAGGGTATTATTAATGATGATGACTATTTTGATTTTACCATGTGTAATCCTCCTTTTCATACATCAAAAGAAGAGGCTTCCAAGGGAACACTACGCAAATTAAAGAATTTGGGAGACTCACAAAACCTAAAACTTAACTTTGGTGGTCAAGCAAATGAATTATGGTGTAATGGTGGCGAAGCATTGTTTTTGAAACGTATGATTAAACAAAGTGTTGCTTTTGCAAATCAAGTTGGTTTTTTCACGAGTTTGGTTTCTAAAAAAGAACACTTACCTAAATTAGAAAAACAATTGACTAAACTAAAAGCGCAGCACACCATTATACCGATGACACAAGGGAATAAAAAAAGTCGTTTTATCCTCTGGAAGTTTTAAACCACACTCCTATTCTTCAGGAGGGTGCCCGTGGATTTCTTCAAACAAGGTATCAAAATTATCACGTAAAGAGGCGTTTAACTTTTTTCTGTAATCGTCTTTTAACCAGCTTAAAAAGTTATAGGTACTCTTACTTATACACTTGGCATATTCTTGAATTCTATGGTCTATATCTTCTCCTAACATTTTGGCAAGAGCTAATGCGTCATATACATCTTCACTATTCTCAACACATATTTTGGCATGTTGTGCAATGGATCGCTCTAATACCACTTTAGATGATTCTCCTTTTTTTACTGATTCTATGTATGTTTCTTTGATATCAAAATAAACTTCTTCAGAGTTTGCAAATTCTGCGCGTAATTCTTCTGGCATTTCATGCCTGAATTTTCCTTCTATCTCTTCATCACTAAGGAGTTTATCCATATAGTAATTAGGAGAGTTAAAGATTTTTTGCCAGTCTAAATCTGCTCCCCAAGGACCAAAACGATAGAGGTTGTTTCCTAAATCTATTACTGAAAATTTAGATTTATTTTTAAGGATACGAGAGCCACGACCTATCATTTGGTAATACAATGTCAATGATTTTGTTGCTCTATTCAGTATAATTGTATCTACTGTAGGTTCATCAAACCCTGTTGTCAAAATACTTACAGAGGTAAGAATTGCATTTGGGGTTTCTTTAAACCATTTCAATATTTGAGCTCTTTGTTTTTTGGTCGCTGTATTATCTAAGTGAGCAATAGGATATCCTCCTGCTCTAAATGTATCGTAAACATGTAGAGAGGTATTAATTCCATTATTAAAAATCAATGTTTTTTTATTCAAAGAATGTCTTTTATAAGTATCTAATAACTTATCCAACATATCTTTGTTTGTGTACAAATCTTCTGAAGATTTTACGGTATAATCTCCATTAGAACCAATTTCTAATGAGGTTAGTCCCATATTATATGCAAAAGTTTCTGCGCGTGCCAAAAACTCATTATTGATCAAAGATTCAATCGTTTCTCCAACAATTAATTCATTATAATTGTTTTTCATTGGTAGCTTCATATTCGAGCTCAATGGTGTAGCAGTAACTCCTAGTATAAAAGACTTCTCAAAGAACTTAAATAGTTTTGTAAATGAATTATAATGTGCTTCATCTATTATCACTAAACCAACATCAGAAATATCTAACTTACCTTCTGTTAATCTATTATTCAAAGTCTCTACCATAGCCACAAAACAACTATACTTACTTTGGTCATCCAAATTGGCTTTACTATCCACTACTTTATTTAGAACTCCAAAACCCGTAAGCATACTAGAGGTTTGTCTACAAAGTTCTATACGGTGAGTCATCACTAATACTTTTTTATTGTGATGTTTTAGGTATTGTCTAACTATTTCAGAGAATATTACAGTCTTACCTCCTCCTGTTGGTAATTGATATAACAAGTGATAATCTTCGGGCGCATCTTCAAAACTTTTAAAAATTCTATCTATTGCTCCCTTCTGGTAGCTATATAATTCTTTTCCCGTTTTTTTATCTTCTGGTTCCGTAGTTATCTCTGACATAGCCTTCTTTTTTTTGGGGTGTAAAATTAATGCCTTTCGTGGTTTTTTAAAGAATTTTATGATGAAAAATATTAAAGTTTCTAATATAAAATATCATAAATGCTATTTTGAGCAAGTTTTTTGGTCATAAAAAAAATGATAACTCATTGTTTTACATACTAAAATAAAGAAATATGGTGGCTTTTTGTTCTTATTTATAATTTATATAAAATATTTCTACAATTAGTTAATTGTATCAATTATACTACCACAAGTAAGCATTTTATCCCCAAAATACGGATTTCTGATTTCTTTTTCTGAGCTTATCCATACTGCACCCTTATTTCTATTAGCCATTGGGCATTGCTGTATATATATTGTCATATCTACTGTATCAAAATTTGATATCAGTTTAATTATTTCTTCATTTAAAGAAATAAATTGTGTGCGCTGATTGTCTATATTGTCTTTTTTTGAAATGCTATTTAGTATTTCTATACTTTTTGAAAGGTGTTTTTTTCCTGCATTACCTATGTCTATACTTTTTATTGCTTCTAGTATGTTCACCATCTTAGTTGCATATACAATAACTTGAGTAGCGTCTGATGTTATAAAAGCTTCTTTCATATACAGATATTCTGTAATTGCTGGTAAGAAATCTTTTTGAAATGCTTTTGATAATTTCAAACTAGTTTCTCTTTCTTTATCGGTATTACTTATACGATCTGTTTTTTGATTCATCATCGATTTTTTGCCTTGCAATTGTGCTGCTGCATCTACTGTAAAAGTGCCATTGGTAACAATCTCATCTCCATCATTAAGCCCTTCAAGGATTACGTATTGATTATCTACATTGTTGCCTAATGTAACTTCTCTCATTTCAAAAATTGGGGTTTCTGCATTTACTTTACGGTAGATAATAGAACGTTTTCCTGTCCATAGTATAGCACTAGAAGGTATCATAAGCTGTTTTGCTCCTGTTATGGTAGTTCCTTTTACTTCTCCCGTAACAAACATTCCTGGTTTTAAAATATTATCATGATTAACAAGTGTTACTCGTATACTTACCGTTCTTGTTTTATTGTTTAATACAGGGTTTATAAATGAGATGGTAGCTTTAAAATTTTTATCTGGGTATGCCTTGGTTTTTACTATTACGTTCTGCCCTTTTTTGAATTGTGAAATTTGATTTTCGTAGACATCAAATTCTGCCCATACTGTTTTTAGGTTACTTACTTTTAAAATGGGTTGTCCTTGTTTTACATAATCTCCTTCTGCACTTATTAATTCTGATACTGTTCCAGAAACGGTTGCATAAATTGTAAAATTCTCCTGAGCTTTACCAGATATTTCTATGGTATTGATTTGTTTATCTGATAATTTCCATAGTTTTAATTTATTACGGACTGCTTTGTATAACGATGGTTGTGATTTTTTTAATGATGAAGCAGTTATAAGCTCTTGTTGAGCTGCAATAAGATCTGGTGAGTATATAGTAGCCAGTTTTTGTCCTTTTTTTATTTTCTGACCTTTATAATTGATTATTAATCGCTCTATTCTACCATCAAAATAACTTGCTTGCACTCCATTTTCTTCTTCATTTTCTATTATTTTTCCTGATAGCGTAGTTCTGTTTTTATCGGTTGTATGATTTCCTATAATAGTGGTTTGAATATTTGCTAATGCTATGGCATTGGCGGTCATCTTAAATTGATTCTCTGCTAGTGCTCCTTCACCAATTTCTGCTAGTATTAAATCCATCCCACAGATAGGGCAATCACCAGGTTCTGTTTTCTTAATCTGTGGGTGCATGGAGCATGTCCACATTTCTTTTGCCTGATGTTCTTTGTCTTGTTGATTGATTTTATCTTGTTGCTCTTTCTCATTACCAAAAACAAGATATCCTACTATAAATCCTACAACTACTGCTATTATGATATAAATGATATTCTTATTCATATTATCATTTTTTTTTAATTTTTCTAATGGTTGGTGATGAAATAAACCATAATACAAAACCGCTCAGTACTGTTACTACTCCTAATAAAGAAAAAGCTCTAAGAAGTATCGTATTAAAATCGTCTCTTCCCTCATAATCCATTGTATGTGTCATCCATAGAAAGTCAAACCATCTCCATGATCTATGTCTTACTCGTTGAAAACTTCCGTCTTTTACAGAGATATATGCACGCACATTTTGTGGATGATCATAAGAAATCACATAAGCTGGTAATGGTCTGCCTCTATATTCATGATGATTACCTACTTCTGTTATTTTTTCTATATCTTTTACTTTGAGATGAGAAGACATATTTTTCTTTCCTATTTTTAAAGCTTCTGTATCTGTAATTTCTGATTTATATATTCCTGTCACTGCATCAAAAAGGTTTTTATCATTTATCCAATAATAAGGATTCCCTCCTATTTCCTTGAGTTCTAATGATTGAATAGGGTCTTCTGTTTTTATTTGAGTTGGACTTAGTAAATTATCAAAAGATTGTAGTGAACTATTCTTGTTTCTAAATTCATCTCCATGAATCTCATCAATATCTGTCCAGCTAAAATAGAGACCACTAATAGTCCATAATAAGAACTGAATTCCTAAAAAGATACCTAAGTATCTATGTGTTTTTCTAATTTTTGTTGCAGTTTGTCTTTGTACCATTTTTTTAAAACAATTGAATTCCCATAATTATTGCCATAACTATCATTATAGAGTTTTCTATAAAAGTAGCTTCTGTCATTGGTAATTTGAGAGCTGTGCCTAAACAAGCGCATTGTATTGTTTTTTTACTCATCAATGTTTTTACTACTCCTATGGTTGTTGCTCCAAGAATAACCAATGTTACTACTAATGCTATAGGTATTTGAATTCTCATTAAAAACATGATTCCTAGGGCTGTTTCTATAAAAGGATATATCCAACCATAGATAGGTATTTGCTTTGCGATTGGGTCATACATAGCAAAAGAAGCTGGAAACCCTTTTAAATCCAACATTTTAAAAAAACTAAATACAATATAAAATAACCCCATAAAATCTAACATTGCCTCACTAATACTCCATTGTTTATAATGTAATAAGATACTGGTTATGATAATGTATGCAAATATGATGAATAGAGGTTGTAACTGTTGTAATTTGGTTTTTGCTTTTATTTCAGGGATTGTTTTCTGTGTAAAACTTTCTGAAATTGTAAATTTTTCTGGTAATCCTTTTTGTAGTTGAGAAATAGTGATACTTGATGCCATATCGATTGTAGCTTCTGCTTTTTCAAGATTAACAGATACTTTATGAACTCCTTCTACCTTGGATAACTTTTCTTCAACACTTGTACGGCACCCATTACAGGTCATTCCAGATATTTTATATGTATATTCCATTTAGTTTATATGTATTATCATTCAATAATTAGATACAATAAGTCTACCATCATCTCTTTTCTATCTAGTAAACTATCGCAGACTTATTGTATCTTTTAGTTTTTAAAAATTGTGTTGTAAAATTATTGAATTCTTACCTTTTTCTGTTTGATAACCGTGGTTTGTTTTTACTGTATGGTTTCGGTGATACTTCCACATTTTAGCATACGATCACCAAAATAAGGGTTTCTTATTTCTTTTTCTTTTGATAACCAATATGCTCCAGTATTATCAAATGCCATTGGGCAGTATTGTTTATATATCTCTCCTGATGATACATTTCCTTTCAATATTTTTTCTACCCGAGCTGTGAGATCTACAAATGCTATTCTTTGCTTTTCTACATCTACATTATCACTAATTGTTTTAGCTACTTTTTTAAGGACAGTATTTTCTGTTGCTTCTGCTAGCATATCTGCTCCTTGTTTAGCTTCATTTACATCTGTGTTAACTAATGCTGTTTTGATATGTATATAATGTTGAAAAATAGCATCGGCTGTTGCATTGTTAAACTTCACATTTTTTACAACCTCTGTTTCCTGATTTTTATTAGGCATTTCACTATCATTTTTTATTTCTGAATGCTGCTCTTTTTCATTATCTATAGTGGTATTTCCTTGTTTACATGATATGGTTGTAAATATTATTGTTGCGATTAGTATTAGATTAATTTTTGAAATTCTCATTGTTCTACTTTTTTGAATGTTTATTTACTTCTATTGGTTTGTTAAATAATTAATGATTGCTGTTTGCATATAGTATTGCTGTATACTTTCTATTTGATTGAGCTGAAACTTAAGTTGTAGTTCTTGAATATCAAGTATATCATTAAAATCTATGGTTCCAGTTTCATAACTTTTTACTAGAATTTTCTCAGCATTTTTGGCTTGTTCCAAGTTCTTTTGTTGTGTGTTATTTTGGATTCTTGCTTTATTTCTATTTGATAATGCATTGGCTAATATTGTGGTAAGCTGATTTATTCTCTCTTCTTTTTCTGCTGTTATTCTTTCTTGATGGAGCTCATTTTGCCGTGTTATAGAGTTATATTGCTTATTAAATATCGGGATAGAGAGAGAGACCATTGGCATTATAATATCTTTACCATTATCCGATATGATCATATCAGATCGTTCTGACACAGGAATGTAACTCAACCCAAAACCAATTTGAGGAGCACTTTCTTTTTTATTGAGCTGTTCTGATTGTAATACACTTTGATATAGTGCATCATAAGTAAGTATTTCTGGATTTAATGCTATTTCCTCACTTTGAGCTTCTGTGTCTTGTAGTGGGATTTTTAGTCTATGAGATACCACGATACTATCTTTTTTTTTGTTGATTAGTGCAATAAAACTTGCTTGTTCTGCTGTTACTTGCTCTTTAAGTACATCTCTATATTGTTGCAATTCATTTTGTCGAATTTGTAATTTTAATACATCTACTACAGAGGCCTTACCCACCTCTACCGATGTTAATGCTAGTTTTTCATAGGTTTGTAATAAATTTATATTTTCGGTAACTATTTTTTGTTTTGACTGGATAGCATATAATTTATAATAGGATTGAGCTATTGCGAGTGCTATTTTTCTTTTAATAACAACAACTTCTAAATATTCTTTTTCTGTTATTGTATTTGCATAGTGCTCTCTTGCAGTGAGTGTTCCAAACCATGGTAACATTTGTTGTACAGAAATTTTTGCTCGTTGTGCTCCTGTTCTCGTTTCGGGTTCGCTTACAAAATATCCAACACTTATTTGTGTGTTGGGTAATGTATGTGTTTCATTCTCTTTTTCTTTTGCAATAGCATGACGAATCTCAAAGGATTGAATTTGAGAATTATTTATCATGGCTTCTTGTATATATGCTTCTAGTTGCTGTGCTTCTGCGGTATAAAAAAAGAGCAGACTACCTATAATAATACTTAGATATCTCATACTGTTTTTCTTTTAAGTTTAATTTCTTTTGTCCATGCATATAAAATGGGGACAACAAATAATGTGATTAAAGCAATACTCATTCCTCCAAAAGATGGAATTGCCATAGGTATCATTATATCACTTCCTCTTCCTGTTGATGTAAGAATAGGTAATAATGCAAGAATCGTAGTTGCAGTTGTCATAAGACATGGACGAATTCTCTTTTCTCCTGCTTCTATTACCGATGCTCTAATCTGGGATAGTGATTGTGGTTTATTCTTATCAAAAGTTTGAGTAAGGTAGGTTGCCATTACAACTCCGTCATCTGTTGCAATACCAAAGAGTGCTATAAAACCAACCCATACTGCCACACTTAGATTGATTGTTTGTATTTGAAATACTTCTCTCAAATTTATATCAAATATATTTATATCTAGAAACCACTCTTGGCCATATAACCAAATCATTATAAATCCTCCTGCAAATGCTACAGCAATACCTGTAAATACTATCATTGATGTTATAGCAGAGCGAAACTGAAAATATAGTATCAAAAAAATGATCGCTAAAGCAAGAGGAACCACCATAGATAAAGTTTTTTCTGCTCGTAGTTGATTTTCATAGGTTCCTGTAAACTCGTAACTTATTCCTTTTGGGATATGAAGTTCTCCTTTATTTATTTTCGTTTCAATCTGTTTTTGAGCATTTTCTACTACATTGATTTCTGCAAATTCATCGAGTTTATCAAATAATACATATCCTACCAAAAAAGTATCTTCACTTTTGATTACCTGTGGTCCTTGTTGATAACGTATATTGACCAATTCACTCAAGGGAACGGTATTGCCTTTTTCTACAGGCACATATATTTTTTCTAAATCTGTTGGGTTTGCTCTAAGTTCACGAGGATAGCGTACACGTACTTGATAGCGTTCTCTGCCTTCTACAGTTTGAGTAAGAGGCATCCCTCCTACTGCTACTTCAAGTACTTCTTGTACTTGCGCTACTGATACACCATAACGGGTTAGTTGCTGTCTATCTATATCTATGAGTAGATAAGGTTTTCCTACAATACGATCTGCAAAGACAGCTTCTTTTTTTACTCCTGTTACTTCTTTTATTATTTCTTCTAATCTAATTCCAAATTTCTCGATCTGTTTAAGGTCTTGGCCTTTTATTTTGATCCCCATAGGTGCTCTCATTCCTGTTTGTAACATGATTAATCGAGTTTCTATAGGTTGTAATTTGGGAGCAGAAGTAACTCCTGGTAATTTGGTGACTTGTACTATTTTTTTCCATATATCATCTCTAGAATGTATTTCTGGACGCCAATTACGAAAAAACTCTCCTTCATCATCTGGAATAAGTTGTTTCTTTTTAATGTGTAATGAATTCAAAACAACCTTTCCTTCTTTCTTTGCGTTTAGAATATCGGTAGCGTCAATAATATTATTTTCATTATAAATAAGTGCATTATCTTTTCCTATAAAAAAGCCCTCATCATTGGTTTTGTATCGTTGTCTTTTTCCTTTATGACTAAGCATGTATTCAGGCTTATATTGAATGATATTTTCATACATAGATAAGGGTGCTGGGTCTAGAGCAGATTCTGTTTTTCCTGCTTTACCTACCACTGTTTTTATTTCAGGAATACTTGCTACAGCCATATCTAATTGTTTCAAAATCCTTTTGTTTTCTTCGATACCAGCATGGGGTAAAGTTGTTGGCATTAATAGGAAAGATCCTTCGTCTAAGGATGGCATAAACTCTTTTGCTGTGTTTTTCATAATCACAAAACCAAGAAGTACAATTATAGCTGGTAGTGACAAAAAAGCTATCTTGTGTTCTAATGCCCATTGCAAAATTACTGCATAATACTTCTGAAAAAAAGTAAAAATCCCTAATATACTTACACAGATTATTAGTACAAAAATGAGATTCCAAAACATATTTTCTCCTACTCCCAATGGACGCCAATGTATTGTTAATAAACACACTATTGTAATAATAAAGGCTCCTATATAAATCTGATTAGATCGTTTTGAAGAGAGTTTCTTTTGTAAACCAAGAATTGAAGTTATTGCAAAAACAATTATAAGTATACCTAGCCATATTTTATTAAAAATAGCTAGTACTCCTAACAATATCAATAAACCATTGATTATATATTGTACAATCGTTTTTATGCGTCTTTTTTGAAATAAGAATGCTGCAAATGGTGGAATAAGAAATAAAGCGACAATAATTGACGCTGAGAGTGCCATTGTTTTTGTAAATGCTAGAGGTCTGAATAATTTACCTTCTGCACCAATCATAGTAAATACAGGAATAAAACTAATAATCGTTGTCAAAACCGCTGTAAGGATAGCCCCTGAAACTTCTGCTGTTGCGTTATAAACTACAGTATTGATCGGTACACTCTCTTTATCATCATCAATATGTCTGATTATATTTTCTGATAGAATAACCCCTACATCAACCATAGTACCTATAGCAATGGCAATACCTGATAATGCAACGATATTGGCTTCTACATTAAAAATTTTCATGGCTATAAACACCATTAGAACTGCTACTGGTAAAAGTCCTGAAATAAGAATAGATGCTCTGAGGTTAAATACCATTATAATAATTACTAGAATGGTTATCAAAATTTCTAGAGTTAAGGCTTCGCTTAATGTTCCCAGAGTTTCTTGAATAAGTTCTGTACGATCATAAAATGGAACAATCGTTAATTGTGATGTACGCCCGTCTTTTAATTTTTTTGATGGAAGCCCTGTACTAAGTTCTTTTATTTTATTTTTTACATTATTAATGACTTCCATTGGATTTGCACCATATCTAGCTACAACAACACCTCCTACTACTTCTGCTCCTTCTTTATCTAATATTCCTCTTCTGGTTGCTGGACCTATATGCACATGGGCAATATCTTTAATACGGATAGAAGTATATTCTTCTGATGTGACTACGGCATTTTCTATATCAGCAATAGATTGTATATACCCAAGACCACGAACCAGATATTCTGCCTGATTGATCTCTAGTGTTTGTGCACCAATATCTTTATTAGATTGTTTTATTGCCTGTACAACATCTCGAAGACTTACATTATATTGTCGCATCAATTCAGGGTCTACATCTATCTGATATTCTTTAACATGCCCTCCTACTGATGCTACTTCGGCTACACCACTTGCAGATGATAATGCGTATTTTATATAATAATCCTGAACACTTCTTATTTCTTGTAAATCCCATCCTCCTGTTACTTCTCCGTTTTCATCTCTTCCCTCTATAGTATACCAAAAAATCTGACCCAATCCAGTTGCATCCGGCCCTAGGGATGGCTTCACTCCTTTTGGCAATAAATTACCTGGTAACGAATTAAGTTTTTCTAGAATACGGCTTCGACCCCAATAGAATTCTATATCTTCTTCAAAAATGATATAGATGCTAGAAAAACCAAACATTGAGGAACTACGAATAGTTTTTACCCCTGGAACTCCCAGAAGTGATGTTGTTAATGGATAGGTAACCTGATCTTCTATGTCTTGTGGGGATCGACCCTGCCATTTTGTATATACAATTTGCTGATTTTCGCCTATATCAGGTATGGCATCAACAGCTACAGGGTCTGTAGGTAATAGTCCTGTTTGCCATGAAAAAGGTGCATTTATAATACCCCACCCTACAAATAGTATAAGCATAAGCAAGGCTACAAGCTTATTCTCTATAATAAATTTGATGCTTTTATTTAGCATATTATTTGATTATTAAACAATTAAAGAAAATTGTTGTTTATAGGATACAACAACCTAACCCAATTTATAAATTATATTAGGCAATTTTTAATTATTTAATTCATCAAATAAGAAAAGTCTCGTTGAGGATATGAATATCCTTGACCAGAAAAGGTGGTGAGTGCTCCTTAAAAGGGACTATATTGGCTTCTAACCCTTCAAAAAGGTCTATAAAAGAATAATAAAAAGAGCTGATAAAAACTTGTTGTTCAAAAGTTAGGCTATCAAATGAGTTTTGTAGCTCATCTTGCCCATCAATCGTTAATTGTTTATCACTACAACAACTTTTTTTGAGTAGTATAGAACAAGTTGATTTGTCAGAAACCTGCTGTTTCATACCACATGTCTTTGCTTCTTTATATAGCGCAATATCCACTAAGGTAGTTCCACAATAATGCATATCAATAGTAAATGACATTGTAGAAAATAATACTACTAATGTCATGCAAACTGCTGATATTTTTTGAATGATTTCTTTCATTTACGCAACAAATTTACGAAAAAATGAAATACCTCACCTTGTTTAACAGAAGTTTAATGATTCTTATTTACTTTATGAGGTCTTATCAATTCTGACAATTATAGATAAAAGCTGGCGGAATATTTTTAATACAAAGTGTTGTTTTGGCTTCTAAAAAATTAGTTTTTAAAAGTTCCTGATCTTTTTTTGTGTATTGATATTGAATAAAGCTCCCTCCTTCTTTAAGTATAAACTTGATATCATCTATCAACTGCTTCTTGAAATTATATTCAATATTAGCCAAAGGCAAGCAAGATATTACAAAGTCTACTTTGTTCTCTGCAAAAATAGAACTCAAATTAGATACACATGTATTATGTATTGTTAGCCGATTATCTTTTATAGATTTTAATTTTGGAATAAATGAGAGGTTAATCTCAAAAGAATGCAAACATGAATTTATTCCTATTTTATTCAAAATAGGTTTTGTTATCACTCCATCACCAGCACCTAGCTCGACAACTGTCAATTTCTTATCTGCATCCAAAGGTTTGACCAGTTGACTCGCTAATTTCTTAGAGCTTCTAAACAAACTTCCTGTTTGCTTTAAGTTTTTTAGCGCTGTAATTGTAAAAAGTTTTGACATATATTTTCCCTCACTTAATTGTGTTCTTCTACTATATAGAGATATATGTAATGCTTATAAATTCATTACTTGTGTATACCTCGACTTACTTATATTCCTTATTCCTTACCTTATATGACGACTATGCTTTAAAATAGTTACATACGTATGGGGTACAAAAATAGTTTCTTTTTTATAGTACCCTAATTTGAACATAAAAAAAGAGACCACGCAATGTGATCTCTTAATGTAATAATAGGTAAGTTCCTGGTATTGATTAACTTTTAATTTCCTGCTAATAGCACATAAGAATCTGTTACAGGAGATATACTATAATCTTTTATGTTTTTTGTGTTTTTTAAGTGCTTCTCTGCTTCTTCAAATGCGGTTTCTAAGGCACTTAATTTTGAATTTTGACTGACAACGATAGTTTTTGATATTGTATTACCATTCGTATACTCTATTGTTATTTTCCACTTCTTTATAGAGTGAACATTCTTATTTGCTGATGTTCTTTCTTTAGCTTTTTTCTTACGCTCAATTTTTTCTTTACCTCCAAAAAAAGGTTCAGTTTTTAATGGAGTTGCGCTCACCATAGATACGCAAAACACTACTGTTGCTAATAAAAGTTTCATAATTAGATGATTTGATTTGTATGCAACGAATATACAAACATATTTTTAATATACAAGTATTTTTTTAATAAAAATTTATTTGAATAATCAAATGTTATATGTATGTTTGCGATATGGTAAACAGGAAACTAAAAAAGCTCCTTAAAAAAAGTAAAGGAGCTAAAACGGTATATGGTATATCAAAAGCTTTAGGAGTAAGTCCGCAGGCAGGTGATTATGTTGTGAAGCGAAAAGATCTTGTAAAAGATTTTGAAAGACTGCAAAAAATTGCCAACTATATGGATGTTGATATAAAAGATATTATTGATTATAAGGATCAATAAAATTCTAAATACAAACTTGATAAGTCTTTTTTTTTAGAATACCACTAAACTATTTTGATATAGTATTATCTCACCTCGTATGTTACGAGGTTTTTGCAGTATATTTTTTTCAACCTATATGGAAATATAAAAGCCTCTGGAGATCCAGAGGCTTTTACTATATTTTTGAAAACTCTATTTGATTACCTCGTAATCATAATTTTTTTGGTAATCATTTTTGTGTCTATATCTATTCTCAAGATATAGACACCTTCTGGCAATGAAGAAATATCAATCTTGTTTTCTGATAATTGATTCTCCATTACTGTTTGACCGATATAATTAATAATCTTATATGATAAATTATTTTTAACATGTTTTGTCTGTACAAATAAGATTCCGTCTTTCACAGGATTTGGATATACCGATATATCACTATTATCTTTTCTTATAGTTCCCCCTTCTTTTGCAGCTGGAGTTGTACTTATATTTACAGCATAATCTTCTACTTCACCGTATGTAAATGTTTCACATGCTCCTGGTTCTACATTATATTTCATAGAAACCCTCATTCTGGTTGTGCCTGATAATGCTGTTGTGGGAATATTAAAATTAAAAGATTGATTTGCACTACTATTTGATTGATTCGATACTATTTGTTCTGTGGCTTCAAAGCTACCGTTCTGATTATAATCTATCCATACACTCCAATATTCTCTATATGCTGTATTTGTAAATCCTGCACTTACTATAATGGTGTTTGCCCCATATCCTATATTTGCCACTAAACTAGTAAAATCACCATATCCAGAATTTGCTGTTGTTGTATTTGTTATTTCACCCAACCCAACATAGTCAATATATTCATAGCTTACATTATTTCCTTTGGATACACAATATGAAATAGCCTGATCTAATGTAGTTGCATTAATTATAGCACTATGAGCAGAGACATTTCCTGCTACATCTTTTGCTTTTACAGAAAACGTATATGTTGTATTAGGGCTTAATCCTGTAACAGTATAATTTGTATTTGTTACTGTAGTTAATAAAGTTGCTCCTTGATATATTTCATATCCAGATACTCCAATATTATCTGTAGATGAATTCCATAAAAGTCCAATACTAGTAGACGTAATAGATGATGTAGTTAGATTTGTAGGAACAGAAGGAGGTTCTGTATCTGGTGTAGAAGATTTTATAGTAATGTTATCTATAGCCATATCACTTCTAAAACCTGTTCCTGTAATTCCCTTAAATTGCAATTTGATCACAGACCCAGCATATGCACTAAGATCAACAGTTGCTGTGTTCCATATATTTCCTAAATTACCACTCTTGCTCCATAATGAAGTATACGTACCGCCATCATTTGTACTGATTAAGACTTCTAATATCCCCATTTGACTACCATACATATGATACCCAAATTCTAAAGAAATTCCTGACAAAACTCCTAAATCAATACAAGGACTCTCAAGAAGTGCTGTTTTATTAGGGCTACCAGAGGATGAAGCTTCTGTATAGAGGTAAAAAGCTCCTTCTTGGCCAGTAGAAGGGCCTGTTGATGAAGAAGAAGTTCCTCCAGAATCTCTTGTCCAGTTTATATCATCCCCTGACACATTGGTCCAAAGCCCTAAACCTGCCTCAAAACTTTCTATATATGGAAATGAATTTATTCCTGCACAAGTAGGAGTACCGAGTGTTGTAAAGTTTGTAGATGTACTATATGGAGAACTAGTTCCTCCAGCACAATTACTTCTTACTTGAGATTCATAAGAAGTGCTCGCTACCAAACCTGTAATATTAATCGTATTTGTAGTAGACGATACGTTTACCCAATTAGCACTACCTATCACACGGTATCTTATATCATATGTGGCTCCTGAGCTTGTATTCCAGCTTAATGTAGCCGTTGTAGGCTGAATACTTGAAGCTACCAATCCTGTAGGTGCCACACCTCCTATTGGAGTTAATTGTACATTCTTGATTACAGCAGCATAATCTGCTACGGTTACTCCTGTAAGTGTAAGCGACTCATAACAAGCGGCTTCAAACAAAAGATCATATGTTCCTGCTTTTATAGGTCTATAATAATCTCCTTCTGGTAATTCTGTGGGAGTCCATGTTTCATAACTTTCTTTACCTATTACAGTAATTTTTGCTTGTATAGGCTGATTTGTTACTACATCTGTAACTACCCCTCTGATGCCATAATTTATTTGTTTTAAAAAAGAAATTAACGCTTCTTTATTATAATTCCAAAAGTTTACTAATTGATTTGCTGGCGGAGTCTTATTGGTTGATAATTCAACGGTTATTTCTTTTCCTTTTTGATTATATATTTGGTAATCTTGCCTTCCTCCTTGTACTTCATACCATGCAAAACCATTGGTAATTCCATTGTTTATATCATCAAAATATCCTGCTGGACTATTGGCTTGGCAGTGATTTCTATACTCTTCAGAAACATGTACAAAATAATCTTCATCAGGATGTGCTCCTGCATACGTATCCCAAGGGTAATTAACCAGCTCTATTCCTCCATGAAAATTTGCTGATAACACAAAGTGTTGAGCATCTGCAAAATTCATAAATGCAATAGTTTCTGTCTGGTACGTATTGCCATCAGGGTGAGCTCCATCATCAGGATCTGGATAATTCCTATTTAAGTCTACATTATTAGCATTTCCTCTAGTAGCATTGGCCACAGATGTATTGTTTGGGCTATTACGAAAAGTGCCATCTGGATTTGCTAAAGGATTAATCCAAACTTCATTGTTATCTAATAAATTCTTGATATCATTATGTTTAGGATGCGCAGTATTAGAATAAGCGTCTAGTAAATAATCAATAAGATTAAGCATCATAGGATATCCAGCAATTTCATCTCCATGCATAGACGAGGTATACATTACCCGCGGTTCTTGCTCATTAAGATTTACATTGTCTGACAGTTTCACAAATAATAAAGATTTATCTCCTTCTGTAGTAACACCAATATTCTCTACTTTACACAGAGTTGGATAATTGATAGCAAAATCATTCATCATTGTCTCATAATCTGAATAGGTTGGATATGCTGTAAGCGGAAATGTAGTTGCTTTACCAGCTAAATCCGAAGTCATGGTTCTATATCCAATAATATTATCTTCTGTAGTAACAGTAAAAGGAATATTTTTTTGCAAAAAGGAAGAGAATTGATTTTTATTAGCCATTACTTTGACCGTATTTGTGTTTTCATCATAATGCACGATAGCTAATTCTTTGCTTATGAGGTTTAATTGTGATTTTTGAGTAATTGTAAAATCAAAGATTACTTCTCCCTTTAGATTTAAATACTCTTTGGCGAGCTCTTTATTACTTTTTTGTGCATAAAGAGAAATACTGATGATACACGATATCACCAGCATAAAGATGGTACTTTTTTTCATTGGTTTTAAGAATAGTTTAAGTTGAGTTAATTAATGAATTAACATAAAAAACATTAAGATAATTTGCATAATCTATTGTACCTAAAGATACTAAATTCAAGCAAAAGCGAATACTAAAAATAAATAAGAAGTAAAAGGTGAATCCTACCCGATAATAAAAGGGGTATTTAATCTATAAATATTCGATCTTTCCCTTCAAATTTTGGGGCTTGAATAGAGATTACTTTTAGAGGGATTTTTGACAACACTGCTACTCTATGTATTGTCTGTTTAGGTATTGTAATCCAGTCTCCTTTTTTTATTACTTGCTCTTTGCCATTCAACCAAACTTTTGCTTTTCCTTCTAGTACAAATACCTGTTCTGTATGCTCTTTATGAATGTGTGGATTCACTTTATCTTTTATCCAAATTACAAATGTAGAAGCGTTTGCATCTGTATATACTTTTTTTACTAAAATATTATTATAATTCTCATTTGGTACAATATCATCTATAGCAATCACTTCTTGAGAAAAACCTAAGTTATATATAAGAATACAACAAGCAATCGATATTATTTTCATATTTTATTATTTTTATTCTCTAAAAGACTTAACACACCTAACAGTTTGATTTAAAATTCTTTTGATTCAAAATCAATTTCGGTGGGTGAACGATATTTAGAAAAAGGTAATTTAAGTAACTTTTTAATATCTGTAGTTGAATTGATATTAGGGTAACTATCAACACCATATACCAAATTATTACTAGATATTTTAGAATATGTTTTAAAAATCCGATCCCAAATAGAAAAAATATTCCCATAATTAGTATCTGTATAAGGTAATTTATAATGATGATGTACCTTATGCATATTTGGCGAAACAATAACCCAGCTAAGGGCTGTATCTACTTTTTTAGGCAAAGAAATATTTGCATGGTTAAATTGTGACAATAGTACTGATAGAGATTGGTACAACATAATTACCCCAATTGGCGCTCCAGTAATAAAAATTGCGAGTGTAGTAAATAAAAAACGAACAATACTTTCTCCTGGATGATGCCTATTGGCTGTTGTAGTATCAACTTGATTATCTGTATGATGCACCAAATGAAACATCCATAGTGGTTTTATCATATGTTGAATATAATGTGCCACCCATGCTCCAACCAAATCAAGTAACGCAACACCTAACAATACTGTAGCCCAAGTTGGCAACACCAACCATTGTAGCACTCCAAACTTATGACTTACTGTCCAATCACTTGTTTTAAGCAAGATAAATGCCAACAAGAAATTGATGATTATAGTAGTTAATGTAAAAAACAAATTAGGCCATGCATGTTTAAATTTCTTGTACCTAAACCTAAATAATGGTGCGTTATACTCTATAAGCCAAAAAAAGGCAATTCCTCCTACTAGAATAAAACTGCGGTGCGAAGAAGGTATCGTTTCAAAATAATCAAGAATAGCTTGCATTTACGTAAAGTATTCTATTTTTGATAATTACACAATTGTTTCTTTGAATTTCAAGGTTAAATTATAGCAAAACAACAAATAGGCAACCAAAAAGTTGCTTATTAAAAAAATATCAGTAATTTAGCAACTATATAGTTGCGTATTAATTTTAAAATAAACATTATGAAAGACTTAATCACAAAAGAAAGAATATTTAATCATCCTATAGAAAAAGTTTGGAATGCAATCACCAATGCTACAGAAATTTCAACTTGGTTTTTGCAAGCCGATTTCAAGGCAGAAAAAGGGTATCAGTACACTTTTATTTCTACAAAAAAAGAATGCTCTCCTATCGAAGGGGAAGTAAAAAAAGCAGATCCCTATACATTGGTTTATTCCTGGATTGTAAAAGAGGCTCCTGTAGAAACTACAGTAAAGTGGATTTTGGAAGAAATTGAAGGTGGTACCAAATTGTATCTTGAACATTCGGGAATATCAAACTACAAAGGAGAGACTGCTATCGAAATGTTTAGTAGTTTTACCAACGGATGGGATCATTGTATCTCTGGTCTCTTTGATTACCTAAAACAAACTATTCATGCACAATAACATTACCACAATATTAAAGGCTATTGCAGATCCTACTAGACGCGAAATATTTCATGCTTTGGTAATATCTGCAACTGCTTTACCAATAACTCAAATATCTGATCAGTTTGAAATCAGCAGACAAGGTATTACCAAACACTTAAAAACTTTAGAAAACGCTGGGTTAATTCGTATAAACACTAATGGAAGAGAACGATATTGCTATGCTGACACGCACCCTTTGAAAGAAGTAAATCAATGGTTAAAAACCTATGAAGAATTTTGGGATGATACTTTAGATAACCTAAATACATATTTAGATAAAAGTTAATCTTTTTAATTGAAATATTTTTCATCTATACCTCTCATAGAAAATTATCTAAATTTGTATTTCACTCAGTTTCTAAGTACATTGCAATCCACAAAACAACTTAATATCAATATCTTATGAAAAACACAAACAAACCCCCTGTGTGGTTTTGGGTTATAGGTATCATAGCATTATTATGGAATATTATGGGAGTAATGGCTTATATTGGTCAGGCTTTTATAACTAATGAAGCATTGGCTCTTTTACCAGAAAATGAACAAAATTTTTATAAAAACACTCCTATTTGGGTCACTGCTGCTTTTGCAATAGCTGTATTCTCAGGTACTTTAGGATGTATTGCTTTATTAGTAAGAAGAAAATGGGCTTCTTTTCTTTTTATAGCATCTCTACTAGGTGTCTTAGGACAAGCAGTATACAATTTCTTTATACAAGATTATATAGCACTATCAGGAAGTAGAGTTATAATGCCATGTATTGTTATTGTGGTTGCTTTTTTTCTAGTTTGGTTTGCAAAAAAATCACAATCTAATCTTTGGATTTCTTAACAGTTAGATTTTTTAAAATAAACTACATCTAGGAAACCCCATGAAGTATTTGTTTAAAACAAGCTTCAGAACATTAAAGTCTAACTCAATAAACAAAAATATTACTCTTTAACTACAATCAATGTAGCTTTAACTCCAGTGGTAAGATTCCATTCATTACTGGTTATGAGACTACCTTGGTCATCATAAAGATGAAACTCTGCAGTATTAGGACCAGACTCTCCTTGGTTTAACGCTTCTATATCAATCTTATTAAACCCTTTTATCAAATCAATACCTATCCCCTTAAAATCACCACCTAAAAATACTTTTGAAACAATCATTGTATCATTAAGATAAATCCTAACTACATCACCGTCTACATATTCATGATCCCTATATAATAATCTAACAAATTCTCCTTTACTTTTAAAATCGCCAAAATATTGGTCACTCTTATAGGCATCTTTAATCTCTTTATCTTTTGTAAACCATTTAGGTGTTTTTTCTATTTCTGGTTCAAAAAAGCCAGTATTACCTCTCATATCAAAATTAGGTTCATTTCGATCATATTCACCTAACTTTTTTGAAGAATCGTGCAATAAAGGAGAAGATTCTGGTTCGGAAGTTAATATCCCACCAGATAATCTAGATGGTACTGTATTATTAATATCACCACCCAAAGCAGGTAATGTATTCTCTATTTGTGCATACATCACTATACCACAACATAAAAATAAAAGTAAAAATAAGTAAGTTTTCATAACATATTCATATTCCACCATCAATATACAAAGGTAATTATTAAAGTCTAAGGATCATAAATTACATTATATCTTTTTTATTGATCAATCGCATTTACCTATAAAGACCCTATTAATTCTTAATAATTACACATAATTGTTAAGTTATTCTAGTAATCAAAAAAAACACACTAACAAACTTGTATGATGAGTGGTATATTTCTTATTTTGTTATTAAAAATGATATGATTCATTATATAATAGAAGGAACACTTCTTGTTGGGCTTCTTTTTTTGTGGTTTATCTATAAAAAGAACAGTAAAAAGCTTGATAAAAAAAACATCGAACTACAGCAAAAAGCTAACGAACAATTTCGTTTACAGCAAGATTTTATCTCTACTCTTAGCCAAGAGTTAAGAACTCCTTTATATGGTATTATGGGATTAACTAATCTCATAGAAGAAGAATATCCTGAAATCAAAAATGATAAAAATCTCAAGTCTCTAAAATTTTCTGGAGATTATCTTTTTACATTGATCAATAATGTACTTCATGTAAATTTTTTGGACTCGAAAGAAATGATTGTTCAGAACAACTTATTTAATTTAAAAGAGGTTACTCAAAATCTAATTAATTCATTTGGTTACGCTACAGAAAATAGTGACAACACCCTTCATTTTGAATTTGACTCTAAAATAGATTATATGGTTTATGGAGATGCTGCTATTATTTCGCAAATCCTTATGAACCTAATAAGTAATTCGCTTCGATATACAAAAAACGGAAATGTATATTTTTTGGTTAGCTCAAATAAGCAAGTTGAAAATACGGCCACTATTCATTTCAAAATTAATCATAATGGTTATGATATCTCTAAAGAAGATGAAAAATCCATTTATCAAGAGTTTATTAATACAGAAAACACCAAAGAATCTTTTCTTGGTACTGGAATTAATTCAAAAATCATCAATCGCCTTGCTAAGGCTATAGGTGCTGAAATTGTAATAAAAAATAATGCTCATTCAGGTTCTGAATATATCTTGATTATGGACTTTGAATTTCAACAACAACCAACAAGTAATGGGATTAAGAAAGTTATTTTTGATGATTCTCTACAATCTACCAATTACAAGGTTTTAATTGTAGATGATAACAAACTAAATCTTCTTGTAGCCGACAAAATATTATCTAAAGAGCAATTTGACTGTACCACTATTGATAATGGTTTTGATGCAATAGACCTTGCCAAAGAAAATGAATATGATATTATACTTATGGATATCAATATGCCAAGACTGAATGGGATTGGAACCACCAAAAGAATAAGAAAATTCAATACATCAACTCCTATCATTGCACTTACTGCTGTAGATGTTACTCAATTAAACAGGCAAATTGTAAGAGCTGGGCTCAATGATTATATTTTAAAACCTTATAACAAAAATCATTTATTAAAAATGATTCATAAATACATAAATAGTTCTTCTGTAAAAGAAAATTAATATATAATTATTTGTTGTCCAATTCTCAAAATAGAATTATGTCGTAAAGAGTTTGTTTTACATATTTCAGAGATTGCCAACCCATATTTATTTGCTATACGAGAAAGTGTATCTCCCTTTTTTACAGTATAAATCTTCTTTTTCTCTTCTTCTGCCTTTGCAATATCATCCTTTGTTTTATAAACCACTATTTTACTCATACGCGTAGACCGATGGTATCTTGGGGTAACCCACCTTTTGGTCACCATAAGCGTATCTGATCGTATTTTTCTATCTTTTGTAAATTCAAATAAATATTCTGGATTGATTCCTTTGCCA
Source organism: Aquimarina aquimarini (assembly GCF_900299535.1). Classification (GTDB taxonomy): domain Bacteria; phylum Bacteroidota; class Bacteroidia; order Flavobacteriales; family Flavobacteriaceae; genus Aquimarina; species Aquimarina aquimarini. The sequence goes on from NZ_OMKE01000039.1 coordinate 220,629, forward strand.
TGATACCGTACTTCTAGATGCAAATGACTACCTCTAGCATTTCCAGTAACCCCTCCTTCACCAATCATTTGACCTTTTTTTACATTGTCATTTTTTTTTACTATTGTTTTAGAAAGATGTGCATAGACCGTTTCTAATCCATTATGATGTCGTACCACTATAGTATTACCATACCCACCATGATATCCTACATATCGTATTTTACCATCTAATATTGTTTTCACAGTATCTCCTACTTGAAGATCAATATCTATACCTTTATGAGCACGCCCTCTTCTCCATCCAAAACGAGAAGTAATCACCATTTTACCAGAAACTGGTGGTGAGAAATCTTTTTCATCAAATTCTAATTGAAAAGGAAAACTAAGATGTTCATCCCAATATGGATTAAAATTCAGAGTATCCCATTTGGTATTATATGTTTCCATATGGTCAGACAAAATATCTTCTACAGGAAACTGTTTAGCTTTTCTTGGATAGATAGGTAAACATATTATTTTACCTTCTAATACCATCTTTTTATAATCAATTACTTTATTCTCTTCTTGTGTTACCGTTTCTTGACCAGAGATCACAAAAAAGGATATAAATAACAAACAACAGGATACGAACCTTTTTTTCATTAAAAACATCTAATTATTATACATTTTATCAATTCAAAACAATTTAGGGCTGTATCAATTCTACTTTATATAAAACTGCTAAAATAACATGTTGTTACAAAAAAAACATAGATTACATTAGTAATTCATACAATCAATAGCTTAACAAAACTTATATTTTTTTGAATATCAAACAGTTATTTACTCATAAAAAATATACCATTTCTGTATAGTTTTTATAGCCTTTATTTTCCAGATGCAATATTAACACTTTTTAAGAAATTCATATGAAAATATTAATAATTAATAAAACAATAAATCTCGCAAGTGACAGTTTAGATAAAAACTAATTATTAATTAAATAACCATGAAAAGATTATCCACGTTAATTGTAATGTCAGGAGCATTGATTATGACATCTTGTGTATCAAAAAAGAAGTATGTTGCTTTAGAACAAGAATTACAGGAAACACGTAGTACGCTACAAAAAACTGCCGTAGAGAAAGATGAACTAGAAGATAAATTTGCGAAGATTGAAGCTAGAGTAGCAGACTATAATGCGAAAATCAACTCTTTGAGAGATGAGAATAACGAAAAAATGGTAATGGTAGATGGTGGTGTAGCCGCAATATCTAACAATACTAAAGAAAAAATGAAAGCTACATTGGCTAAAGTTGATCAGCAAAAATTACAAAATGCTACTTCTTTAAAAGATTCAATGAATCTTGCTGTATCTTATAATTTAAAAAATTCTTTATCTGATGATTTAAAAAATGATGAAGATATCTCAATAGATATAGACAACACTGTAGTAATGATTTCTATCTCTGATAAAATGTTATTCAATAGTGGTAGTTATAGAGTTAGCAGTAAAGCAGATAACATACTAAAGAAATTAGCAGAAGTTATCAATTCTGAGCCAAGCTTAGAAGTTATGGTAGAAGGTCATACTGACTCTAGAACAATTAACAATGCTGTCGTACAAGACAACTGGGACTTAAGTGTAAAAAGAGCAACATCTATTATTAGAAAATTACAATCTTCTTATAGTGTTGACCCTGCTAAATTAATTGCATCTGGTAGAAGTAGTTATAAGCCATTGGTAGAAAATGATTCTAAAGAAAATATGGCGATTAACAGACGTACAAGAATTGTCTTATTACCAAATATGGATAAGTTTTTTGCTATGTTATCTTCTAACTAGTATAAGAAAAACATATTTTTAAACATATAAAAAGCGGGATAAGTTTTATAATTATCCCGCTTTTCTATTACTTCATTTTAAACTTTTTTGTAGTTCTGCTGTCTTATTATAAATCAAAATTACAGAAACTATGAAAAGTCTTACATTACCACGATTTTCTTTCTTCTTATCCATCTTAACTATTCTACTTATAAGTAGCAGCTTTACAACTACCAGAATTGATTGGAAACATTTGGGGTCAAGAACTGTCAATTATAGGTTAGATAAAGACGTAATAAAACTAACTGCCAAAGAAGGAAGCTTTAGGAAATTAAAAATTAAAATTACAGGCGGATCTCTTACAATGCATAAAATGGTAGTTCAATACGGGAATGGAAAAAAAGATATCATCCAATTAAAACATAATTTTTCAAGAAAAAGTGAAACAAGAATTATTGATTTAAAAGGAAACAAACGTATTATTAGAAATATCACTTTTATTTATGATACTAAAAAGTCATCAATAAAAAAGGCGAAAATTCATGTTTTTGGTAAACATTGAAATCAGAATAAGGTTGAATACATTTTTTAGCAACTAGTAATCAACCTTATTATTCATTTTATGTAGGGTTCAATCCAATAGATAATAGCCACATTTCAAGTAAGCACCCTCAGGAAAAGAAATAGGATGATCTATATCATGATGCGTTTTTTCGAGTATCGTAAAATTCCTTCCAGATGTAAGAATGTTTTCTTCAGAGATTTCAAAAAATTCATCTGCCAATACTCGTGAAGAACAGGAAGCTAAAACCAATATTCCGTTTGAGGATACTAATCTTGCTCCTAATTCAGCTAATCTAGCATAACTAATTTTAGCTTTATGAATTTCGCTTTCTCTTTTTGCAAATGATGGCGGATCTATTACAACAATATCAAACTTTTGATTAGTTTCTACTAACGTTTGTAACCCCACAAAAGCATCTATTGCCATTATTTCATGTATCCCTTTATGGCTATTTAAATCTACATTTCCTTTTGCCATATCCAAAGCTTGCTTACTAATATCAAGACTTACCACTCTTTTTGCTCCTCCTGCTAATGCATGAACAGAAAAACCTCCTGCGTACGAAAAAACATCAAGAACAGTTTTATCACCAGCTAGCTCCCCTACTCTTTTCCTATTATGGCGATGGTCTAAAAAATATCCAGTTTTATGCCCCTTAATTACATTGGCAGAAAACAGAACACCATGTTCTTTAAAAATGACCACTTCATTTTCAAGAGTACCATAAATCACTTGACCATCCTTAAAACCAAATACTTCTCCTTGCGATTGCAGCAATCTACTCAATCTAATAACAACACAATCACAATTTGTAGTATCAATCAAAGATTGAATAATCCAATTAAGATATGGAAACCATATATGCGAATACAATTTGATAACCAAAACCTTATCATAAACATCTGCAATAAAACCAGGTAAATAGTCATTTTCTCCAAATAATAATCGATAACTATTAGTATCTGTTTCTAATAAAGGTTTTCTCTGATCATATGCATTAGAAATAGTGCCTTCAAACCATTCTTTATTTATCTGTGCAGTTTTCCCAAATTGAATTAATTTAACTCGTATAGGAGAATATGGATCATACAATCCACAGGCTAAAAATGCATTCTTTTTGGTATCATATACAATTACTAAATCTCCAGCTTCTCCTTCTACATTTTGTTTGATAATACTATCTTCAAAAATCCAAGGGTGCTTGCGTTTTACCATCTTCTCTGCAGATGGTCTTAGCTTAATAGCAATTCTTTTTGTCTTTATATCTGGAACAATCTTCATCTTCTGCAAGAATAATAATTATTTTACTCACATATAGTAATCCATGCTATAATTAATTTTAAAAAAACAAAATCATAAAATAAAAAGGAATTTATAGGGTACAAATAAAAAAGCACTTATCTCAAGAAATATCAAGATAAGCGCTCTAATTATGATTTTTTAATTTCCTTTTGAAAAGCACTCATCTCAATAAGTATCAAGATAAGCGCCCTACATGTACCGTTAAAGCTAATTTACTTATACTTACTAGACGCCCATGTATGAATTTTGTTACACAAAAAATAAAAAAAAATAACCATATATTATTTTTTTAAAAAACATCCTTCAAAAAAAGTAATTTACATCTAACTTTTAACATATTTATAAAATTAAATATATACATTTGTAAAATGAATACTCAAAGAATACTTGAAATAAATAAGGCTTTATCCAATTCTACTCGTTTAGAGATTCTTAAATGGTTAAAAAAACCTGAAGTACACTTCCCTCCTCATAAAGATTTAGGTCATTTTGATGATGGTGTGTGTGGCCTTTTTATAAAAAATAAATCTGGATTATCACAGCCTACTATATCTCATTATCTTACAGGTATGCAAAAAGCTGGTTTACTTACTACAACAAGACATGGTAAATGGACATATTTTAAAAGAAATGAGGGGGTAATCAAAGAGTTTCTAACTGCAATGCAAAAAGAATTATAAAAAATTTAAAAATACATATTCATAAAATTAAATATATAATAATGTAAATTAAGTAAAAACTTCAATTATAAGTTTATGAAAATATTAGTTATAGGCGCAACAGGAACGATTGGATCAGCAGTATACAATACTCTTAAAGAACAGTATAATGAGGTATATGGGGCTCATAGAAATAGTGTATCTTATCCTATAGATATTACCCACAAGAGCTCTATAGAAGGACTTTTTAAAAATTTACCAAAATTAGATGCTGTAATTAATACCGCAGGCACAGCTGTTTGGAAATCTTTTTCTGAACTATCAGAACAAGATTATTATACAGGAATTCATAGTAAATTAATGGGGCAAATTAATCTAGTACACATTGCTCAAGAGTATCTTAATGACAATGCTTCTATAACATTGACAACAGGTATTCTAGCAGAACACTATGAACCCAACACCACAGCATTATCATTTATCAATGGTGCAATACACAGCTTTATAAACACCGCATCAAATGAGTTGAAACGTGGAATTCGTCTTAATGCCGTCGCTCCAGGAGCTATTGCAGGAGATTTTCCTAATAATCAAAAGTTCGCAGGTCATTTTCCTGTAACTATCCAGGACGTAGTAGCATGTTACAAACAACTACTTATAAATAAAAGCACAGGTACTATTTATAAAAAATACTAAAACCAAAATTCATGAAAATTCCAATTTATCAAATCGACGCTTTTACTCAAAAGTTATTTGGTGGCAATCCCGCAGCTGTATGTCATTTACCACATTGGTTAGATGACCAAACATTACAAAATATCGCAATAGAAAATAATTTGGCTGAAACAGCTTACTTTGTACAAAAAGATGAAATCTATGAGATTAGATGGTTTATGCCTCATGATGAGATTGATTTATGCGGTCATGCCACTCTTGCATCTGCTTATGTAATTTTTAACTATATAGATTCATCTATTACAGAAATTACATTCTCTTCAAAAAGCGGCCTTCTAAAAGCTAAAAAAGAAGATAACGGAGCCATAACCTTAGATTTCCCTTCTAGACCCCCTGTTGCTATAGAAATACCTTCACAGGTACATAAAGCTCTTAATGTAAAACCTTTATCAGCTTATGCCGCACGCGATTTAATCATAACACTTTCATCAGAAAAAGAAATATTAAACGCTACTCTTGATCTAAATTTATTAAAAGAGCTTCCTTATTTATGCATTATAATTACCGCAAAAGGGCAAGATGTTGATTTTGTTTCTCGTGTGTTTGATGCCAATGCTACTATTCTGCCAGAAGATCCTGTGACTGGATCTGCACATGCCTCTCTAGTGCCTTTTTGGGCAGAAAAACTTAACAAAACAAAACTTCTGGCCCAACAATTATCTACAAGAAGAGGAGAAATACAGTGTGCTATAGAAGGTGATCGTGTGTTTCTAAGTGGTTATGCTGTTTCTTATTTAATTGGAGAAATAGATATTTAGCACTTTTTAAGGTCTAAGATTAGTCCATAAATAATTGATTGATCTTAGATCTTAATTTTCGCTTATAATCCTCTTCGAGCCAATCTCTATAGTTTTTTGTACTCTTACTAATACAATATGAATACCGACGTACACGATATTCTATGTCTTGATCCAACAGTTTACTCAAAATTCGAGCATCAAAAACATCTTCACTATTTTGCACACACATCTTAGCATGTTGCACTATAGAATTATCAAGAACTGTAAGGCTTCTCAATCCATATTTTTTTGTCCTCGCATATTCTTCTTCGATGTCAAAATCAATATCTTCAGATTTTGAAAACTCCTTTCTTAATTCTTCAGGAAGTACGTACTTAAAATTTCTTTCTATCTCTTCATCTCCTACTAAATTATCATAATAAAAATCAGGAGATTTAAATATAGATTGCCAATCTACCTCTGAATTCCACAACCCAAATCTTGCCGTATTATTACCCAAATCAAGAATAGCAAATTCTTGTTTTGATGGAAGGATACGAGACCCTCTACCAATCATCTGAAAATATAACGTAAGAGATTTTGTTGCTCTATTAAGAATAATACTCTCTACAGTAGGTTCATCAAATCCAGTAGTCAAAATACTTACAGAAGTTAATATTGCATCACTAGTATGTTTGAACCATAATAAAATATCCTCTCGCTCTTGTTTACTGTTTGTGTTATCCAAATGACGAATTGGATATCCCGCCTTTTTAAAAGTTTCGTATACATATACAGAAGTATTAATCCCATTATTAAAGATTAATGTTTTTTTCCCTTTAGATCTTTCTTCATATGCATGCAACAACTTATCTTGCATTAACATATTTGTATATAAATCTTCAGAAGATTTTACTGTATAGTCACCATTCATCCCTATTTTCAACGCTCCTAAGCCCACATCATAAGTATATGTAACAGGTTTTGCAAGAAAACCACTACCAATCAGCGAATTTATCGTATCTCCCACAATCAATTCATGGTAGTTATCCTTCATTGGCAACTTCATGTTAGAACTCAGTGGTGTAGCTGTTACCCCAAGTATAAAGCAATTCTTAAAAAACCGAAATAACTTTCTAAATGAATTATAATGTGCCTCATCAATAATAACCATCCCTATATCATACAATTCTTGATGATCCTCATTAAGTCGATTATTAAGAGTTTCGACCATGGCTACAAAACATGTATATTCATTTTGATCGTCAAGCTCTTTTACAGCACTGTTTATAATTTTATTTTTCACACCAAATTCTGACAACATTTTAGATGTCTGTGCACATAACTCAATTCGGTGTGTAAGAACAATTACTTTTTTCTGTGTAGTTTCTATATATCTCCTTACAATTTCAGAAAAAATCACAGTTTTTCCACCTCCTGTAGGGAGTTGATATAGTAAATTGTATTTTTCAGGAAACTCTTCTAACCTACTAAATATCTTATCAATATCTCGTTTCTGATAGTCATATAGTACTTTTTGTTGCTTTTTATCAGTCCCTATAGATCGTGACCCCATGAATATCTCGGTTAAAATAAGCTACAAAATTAAACACTTTAAAAGGTTATACGAAAGAATTAAGGCAATATATTTACGTATACGTAATTTTAAACCACATCAATATCACTAGAAATTTATAGTATAAGTATTTTATTTATATATTCATTTTTGACAAAAAATGTTAATTATTCATAATGTATAGACTGCAAAATTATTCTTATAGTAATTTTAATTTTTTAAATAATAGTACGAATGCAAAAAAAAGATAAAGATTTAATTCCTGTACAACGACTATTGATTCCAAAATCAATAGTAAATACTGCTAAACTATTAAATCGGATATCTCCTTTCCTCGCTTCTAGGTTTGTTGCAAGAATATTTTTGACGCCATTTGGATACAAAATGCCTACTAGAGAAAAGGTAATGTATGAAAAGAGTAAAAAGGAAAAAGTTTATATAAAAAAAATCAATAGACAAGTTATCGTCTATTCGTATGGTAATTCTCCTAAGAAAATTTTACTAGCCCACGGCTGGTCAGGAAGCGGCACACAACTTTCCAAAATTGCAGATCAATTATTAGAACATGGGTATAGCACAATAAGTTTTGATGCTCCTGCTCATGGTAGAGCTCCTGGAAAAAGAACTATAATGCCTCATTTTATAGAAACAATACATCAATTAGAAAAAACTCATGGCCCTTTTGAAAGTGCAATAGGACATTCTCTAGGAGGAATGTCGTTACTACGAGCTACAAAATACAATTTACAGATAAAAAAACTAATCATTATTGGTACAGCAAATAGCATTACTGCCATAGCCAAAAATTTTGCATATAACCTACAATTGGATCAAAAAGCAGGGGAGCTCTTAAAATCTTATTTTGACACAAAGTTTGGAGAAGATCTTGATAATTATTCTGGTGCTGTTTCTGCCAAAGGAATCAAAATACCTACATTAGTAATTCATGATAAAAACGATGTTGATGTACATTATAGTGCCGCACACGAAATTGTTGATAATCTAGAAAATGGTAAATTATTAATTACTGAAAATCTGGGACATAGAAAAATACTAGGAAACCCTGAAGTCATCTCTAAAATTACAACCTTTATTTTGGAATAATTATTGATGTGTTATTGATTATGAATTTGTACGACTATTATTTAATAATTGCTTTATTAAATAAAAATTAGAAATCTATGAGACGTTTTATTTTATTATTGATAGGAGTTTTAGCTATTAGTTGTACAACTACTGCTCAAAAAGAAACAAAAGAGAAAAAAATCTATAAAGTATCTAAGACTAATGCTGAATGGAAAAATATTTTGACTGCAGAGCAATACTATGTGCTAAGACTGGCAGGTACAGAAAAACCTTTTTCAAGCCCGTTAAACAAACTATATAAAGCAGGTACATTTTTCTGTGCTGCTTGTGAAACACCATTATACGAGAGCAAACATAAATTTGATAGTGGTACTGGTTGGCCAAGTTTTGACCGATCTGTAAAAGGAAGCGTTGATAGAGATATAGATCATAAATTAGGATATGCCAGATCAGAATTATTGTGCGCAACATGTGGTGGCCATTTGGGACATGTTTTTAATGATGGGCCCAGAGAGACAACAGGTATGAGACATTGCATCAATGGTGATGCACTGGTATTCAAATCAAATTAATAAAAAGATGAGTAAATATCCAGTTCAAAAATCAGAAGGAGAATGGAAAGAAAAACTTACTGATGAGCAGTATAGAGTATTAAGGCAAAAAGGAACCGAAAGACCTTTTACAGGAGAGTACAATATGCATTTTGAAGAAGGAGTATATACCTGTATGGCATGTGATACTCCACTATTCAAAAGTGTTACTAAATTTGATTCGGGTTGTGGATGGCCAAGTTTTGATGAATCTATAGAAGGAAATGTTGAATATATTAGAGATACCACACACGGTATGATACGTACAGAAATTGTTTGTACGAATTGTGGGAGTCACTTAGGTCATGTATTTAATGACGGACCAACCACCACAGGACAACGATACTGCGTGAACTCTATCAGTATAAATTTTGATAAAAAATAAAATCACAATAAATAAATTTAAAATTCATGAGAAAAATTTTCACATTACTATGCCTAGCAACATTTATATTTACTTCTTGCTCCAATGACGATGATTTTATCGATACAGATACCATTGGACAGACTTTTGATTTCACAACAACTTTTAGCCCTTCTAATGAATATAGCGATCGTTTTATGTTTCCCGAAAATATATTTGACTCAGATGTTGTACTAGTATATCGTCTTGAAAATGTAGACAATGGTCTTGAAGTATGGGAACCATTACCTACAGTAACTATATTTTTAAATGATGTTGACGACACTTCTGTACAATACAGATATAACTTCACTTCTGGAGATGTTGATGTAATTCTTGAGAGTAACAATCTAGATTTAGTTCCAGCTGACCTCACTAATAATCAAAAGTTTAGAGTTGTAGTTGTACCTTCAGAATTTGCAAAAAACACCAAAATAGATTTATCTGATTTTAATGCCGTGCAATCTGCATTAAAATTAGATTTTTAATCCTCTTAAAAATTTAAATAATACATCATAGTATTCTTTAATTAGAATCAAAAACATCAAAAATTAACATCATACCTATACAGTATGGTGTTTTTTTGTATTTTTTTTTAATAATCTTATTCTTCCTCAAAAACTAATTCCTTTTTTGGTTCGCCGAATTATCCTTAAATTCGTGACTTCAAAAAATTGACATTTATGAGTACATATGATATCATCGTTTTGGGAAGTGGTCCTGGAGGTTATGTAACCGCAATCAGGGCTTCTCAATTGGGATTTAAAACCGCTGTAGTTGAAAAAGAAAGCTTGGGAGGAGTATGCTTAAACTGGGGATGTATACCCACAAAAGCATTATTGAAAAGTGCACAGGTATTTGAATACCTTAAACATGCATCTGATTATGGACTTACGGTAGAAAAGTTTGATAAAGACTTTGATGCGGTTGTAAAACGTAGTCGTGGTGTTGCAGAAGGAATGAGCAAAGGAGTTCAGTTCCTGATGAAAAAAAATAAAATCGATGTTATCCAAGGGTTTGGTAAACTAAAAGCTAACAATAAAATTACTGTTACAGACGCTGATAATAAAGAAACAGACTATGAAGCAAAACATATTATCGTTGCTACAGGAGCCAGATCAAGGGTATTACCAAATTTACCACAAGATGGTAAAAAAGTAATAGGATACAGAGAAGCAATGACGCTAGAGTCACAGCCTAAAAAAATGATCGTTGTTGGGTCAGGAGCAATTGGTGTAGAATTTGCACATTTCTATAATGCAATGGGTACAGAAGTAACTATTGTAGAATATTTACCAAATCTTGTTCCTCTTGAAGATGTAGAAGTATCAAAACAATTTGAACGTAATTTCAAAAAGGCGGGAATTAAGGTAATGACCAATTCTTCTGTAGAAAGTGTTGATACTAGTGGTGATGGTGTGAAAGCAACTGTCAAAACAAAAAAAGGAGAAGAAATTCTTGAAGCTGATATTGTATTATCTGCTGTAGGTATCAAAACCAACATAGAAAATATAGGTTTAGAAGAATTGGGTATTGCAACCGATAGAGATAAGATTGTAGTAAATGACTGGTATCAAACTAATATTCCAGGAGTATATGCAATTGGAGATGTAGTTCCTGGACCCGCATTAGCACACGTAGCTTCTGCAGAAGGAATTACTTGTGTAGAAAAAATTGCAGGAATGAATGTTGAAGCAATTGATTATGGAAATATCCCAGGGTGTACCTATGCTTCTCCTGAGATTGCAAGTGTAGGAATGACAGAAAAACAAGCTAAAGAAGCTGGTTATGAATTAAAAGTTGGTAAATTTCCTTTCTCTGCCTCTGGTAAAGCTAGTGCAGCAGGAACCAAAGATGGTTTTGTAAAAGTAATTTTTGATGCCAAATACGGTGAATGGCTAGGTTGTCATATGATTGGTGCTGGAGTTACAGATATGATTGCTGAAGCGGTTTTAGGAAGAAAACTTGAAACTACAGGTCACGAAGTATTAAAAGCTATTCACCCTCACCCAACTATGAGTGAAGCGGTAATGGAAGCGGTAGCTGATGCTTATGATGAAGTAATTCATTTATAGAAATCATCTCCTTTATAAAATAAAAAAGAGCCTTGTTGTGATACAACAAGGCTCTTTTTTTATATCTAAATATTTTTTATAAATCTCACAATATAACTATCGATTAAGCTTTATCGTTTATAAAACTTTGTATTGCCAATATGTAACTTTGCATTCCAAAGCCAAGAATAACACCATGAGCATTAGGAGAAATATATGACTGATGCCTAAACTCTTCTCTACCAAATGTATTAGAAATATGTACTTCTATAACTGGAGTTGATATCGCTTTTATTGCATCTCCGATACCAATAGAAGTATGAGTATACGCACCCGCATTAAGAATAACACCATCATACCCATCATCTGCCTCTTGAATCTTGGTTATCAACTCCCCTTCTATGTTAGACTGAAAATAAGACAATGTCACTGCTTCAAATCTGGATTGTAAATCCTCAAAAAACTCTTCAAAAGTTTGATTTCCATAGATTTCAGGCTCTCTTTTTCCTAGAAGGTTAAGATTAGGGCCATTTATAACTAATAATTTCATGTATGTATGATTTCAAAGAATAGTATGTTCTTGACAAACAACTAGTAAACTTTATTGATTAATAGTAGTATCTCTTCTTCTATTATTTTTTGTTTTAAACAAATAGCCTACAGATACTTGAGCTACAGAATTTTTAAATTTAATTGTAGAGTTGTCTATATTATTAATATCAGTTAACCCTAGATTATATCGTAACTGAAAGAACAATCCACTCTCCATTTTATATCCAGCTCCAAAATTCCAGCTAAAATCAAAATTATTAAAAGAATCAAAAAATTCATCAGGGGTATCTTCTGCTGATTCTGTTGCGTTAGCCAACGTTGCTAATTGCGGTCCTGTTTCCAGATTAAACTTATCAGTAAAATAAACCTTAGCCAATATAGGTAATGCCAGATAGTTTAAGCTAATTTTGTTTTCACTACCATTTTCGTCAAATTTATAACCTTGTGCAGAATATAATACTTCTGCTTGTACAAAAAAACGTTGCGTTACAGGAAACTCTATCACAGCACCCAAATGCATACGTACTCTGGCATCTGTATCCTCTATATCCCCCGTAATATTAGCATAATTAAGCCCGAATTTAAATCCTGCACGAGTGTATAAAGGTTCGCTTTCTTGCTGAGAATATAAAGAAGTGCTTATTATAAGCATAATCATTACAACACCAAAAATGTTACTTTTCATTTGTTTCATGTATACTATTTTTTTTAATACAGATACTACATTAGTCAATATACTATCCAAGTTTTAAATTGAGAACTATCAATCTATATATTATTTAACAAAATATAATTATACTCAAAAGTAAATTTATTTTTCAAAAAATTAGAATTTGACAACAAAAAAATGGATTTAACATTCCTTCTAATTTATTTAGATTTTGTTCTATATTTTTTAACATAATATAGCTTAAAATTAACAACTGCTACAATTTATCAAATTATTATATCTAGCGGTAATAAAGAACATACTTTTATCATTAAACAACAATTCAAAACCCAAAAAAAACAACAGACTCCCCATAAACAAAAGAGTTATTACAAAAAACAACTAAAATAAAATCATTTTTTTTGCTACACATATACTCTATATTTTTATAATTACATTAGTTTTCTTATTCGTTCTAGAAAGTAAGATTTATACTATTTTAACAAACAAACAACACATAAAACACTGATAATAAAACAAATAAAAAACACCCTGTTTTCATCTCTAAAAAAAGTATCGAATATTAAGAATGAATTAACGTTTCATACAAGTAAATTATATACTTTTGCCCCAAATTTTAAACAAACAATTATTATGAAAAAATTAATGTTGACTGCTTTAGCAGTAGTGAGTTTTATCTCAGTAAAAGCACAGGACGGTGAAACAGCTGGATTTGCAAAAGGTGATATCTTTATCTCTGGTGCTGTAGGATATGACTCTTCTACATTTGGAGATAATAAAGATAATACTTTTACTATCGCTCCAAGAGCAGGTTATTTTGTTTCAGAAAATATTGCTGTTGGTGCAAGAATTGGTTTTACAAGTAGCACTGTAGAAAGAGTAGGAACTGCTGATTTTGATACTAATACATTTAATATTGGTGCATTTGGTAGATATTACTTTACTCCATCAAGTAAGTTTTCTGTTTTTGGTGAGTTTGGATTGGATTACCTATCAAGAAATGAAGACAATGGTACTACAGATTTAGATTCTAACGGATTTAGTGTTGGTGGTGGACCAGGTGTTAGCTACTTTATTGGTAACAACTTTGCACTAGAAGCATTCTGGGGAGCACTAAGATACAACACTTTAAAAGCTGATGTTTCTGGAGCTGAGTCTCAAGATGATTTTGAATTTGGAGTTAATTTAGATGATATTACACTTGGTTTAGTATACAAGTTCTAATAATAGATCTAAAAAACAAATAATGTTAAACCATCCTAGCCTTTAGGATGGTTTTTCTTTTATATATTAGTCTTTCTGAAACTACATATCAATAGTTCTAAAAACTCTATAAAGTGAAATGGAATCATGCTATCAAAGACTACAAACATTATTTACAAATAGAAAGAGGACTTTCTGAAAACTCTATAGAAAGTTATATTCTAGACGTACAACGGTTACTCAAATTTCTTGAACAAGAAAACATAACCACCTCTCCTCTATCTATAGAGAAAGAAATACTACAACAATTTATTTTTGAAATAGCCAAGCTAGTGAACCCTCGTTCTCAATCAAGAATTATATCAGGCTTAAAAAGTTTTTTTAATTATTTGGTTTTTGAAGATTATAGAGAAACAAATCCTATGGAGCTTATAGAATCTCCCAAAATAGGAAGAAAATTACCTGACACTTTATCTGTTGAAGAAATAGATCTTATAATTAAGCAAATCGACCTAAGTAAACCAGAAGGTGAGCGCAACCGCGCAATTATTGAAACCTTGTACGGTTGTGGTCTACGTGTGAGTGAAGTCATTACTCTTACATTATCAAGCTTATTTTTTGATGAAGGATATATCAGCGTTACAGGAAAAGGCGATAAACAACGATTCGTACCTATAGGTGATATCACCCAAAAGTATATCAATATATATACTTCACAAATTCGCAACCACATCAACATCAAAAAAGGAGAAGAAGATACTTTATTCTTAAACAGAAGAGGTGGTCAGCTCACAAGAGCAATGATTTTTACTATCGTAAAACAACTGGTAGAGAAAGCAGGTATACATAAAAAAGTAAGTCCACACACATTTAGGCATTCATTTGCAACTCACTTATTAGAAAACGGAGCTGACCTTAGAGCAATACAGTTAATGCTTGGCCATGAGAGTATTACTACCACAGAAATCTATATGCATATAGACAGAAGTCATCTAAGTGAAGTGATACACAATTTTCACCCCAGAAGATAAAAATCTAACTCTAACTGACTTTTAATAAAAATGAGATCAACTATAAAAGCTAATCTCATTTTTTATCTATAAAAAATATACTATCTAATTTGGCCTAGTTGCTCTTCCTGATGGAACTGCATTATTAGGAATCATTACCACAGGATTTGCTACTCCTGTTAATTCTCCAGCATTAGCACTCAATGGTTTTATAAAAAACGGAGCGGGATCATTATCCTGATACGGCTCTATAGTAATATATACCTTTTCACTTTTCACCTCTGCAGGAAGAGTGATGCCTTCTAAAGGGATTTGAGAAGGCAGTACTAAAAAGTCTTCTCCAGGAAACTCAGGAACCGTTCCTCCTGAACCTTTAAAGAAATTACCATCATCAGTAACATCAACATCAGCAAAAGTACCTGTAGATAAAATTTTACCTCCAAAATCTACCCAACCTTCATATTTCCATCCCTTAGCCAATTTAGGAAGTGTTAAGCCTGGAGCATTAGTTCCTGACATAAACCAAACTCCAAATTCATCATTACCATTATCTACACCTCCTGCATTATCAGTAGGTGTTGCCATGTAAAATTGACCAGAAACCGAAGAAATATCTGCCACCACATTTTCAAAAGTAAGTTGAGCAGAATTTCCTGTAAAATTTCCTGTCAAAATTTTAGCATCAGAGGGTTTATTGTCATCAATATCTCCTTTGGGTTCTATAGTAATAATAAATTGACTCGCATTTTCTAAATCAGAAGCTAGCACTTCTAAACTTTCTCTTGAACCATTGGTAAATTTTTTTGTAGGAACTGTTTGCCCATTTACAACCAACCATCCTTGATACGAACTACCACCAGTAAGAGGTATAAGTCCAATTGTTTCAAGCTCGATAGTAGCAGTTGGAGGTCTATCATCATCTGAAGAGCATGAACTAAATAACACTGCCAATAAAAGAGGGGCAATTAATAAAATATTTCTTGTCATCACTTTGCTTTTTTAAATTAATATTCAAATGTAATTACATTTACTATAAATCAACTCTAAAAGACCTATAATATTGTAAGTATAAACCATATACTTTTTACGTAAAAAAGGAATATTTATTGCGCTTCTTTTTCAGTAGGATTAGTAGGTGGTGGTGTAAATAAATCCAATAAAGCAGTACCAATATGGTCTATAATATCACTAGCAATCACACCTTCAAAGGCAGTTTTCTGACTTACAATATCTCCAGAATTACCATGTAAATAGACTCCAAAAACAGCCGCATGCAATGCATCATACCCTTGTGACAACAAACCTGTTATCATACCTGTAAGCACATCACCACTACCAGCAGTAGCCATTCCAGGGTTTCCAGTAGTATTTACATATAATTGATCTTCAAAAACAGTAATAGAATTAGCTCCTTTGATAACCACTATACAATTATATTCTTTTGAGAATGCTTTTGTTTTCTCTATTTTATCAAAATCATTTTCCCACTTCCCTAATAGTCTCTCTAATTCTTTTGGGTGCGGAGTAAGAATACTTTTCTCAGGAAGATTTTTAAGAAACTCTGGTTTTTTTGCTAGTATATTAATCCCATCGGCATCTACAACAAGAGGTGTTTTATTTTCTTCTAGAAATTCTCCAAAAGCCTTTACAGATTTATCACTGGTTCCCATGCCCATGCCCATTCCTATTGCAACAGGTTCAAACCCTAAAGCAATATCTTCAAGCTCATCATCATTATCTGTAATAACCATTGCTTCTGGAACAGCTGTTTGAACAGCATTATATCCACATTCAGGAATATATGCGGTAACCAAGCCTGCACCAGTTTTTAAAGCCGCTTTGGTTGACAAAATAACACTTCCTATCTTACCATAACTACCTCCTATAATTACACAATGCCCATAAGTTCCTTTGTGACTATATTTATGTCTAGGTCGATAGAGAGGCAAAACTTCACTCTTATTAATCAAAACACCCACACCTGGAGTTTGCATTAAAAAATTACGATCCAACCCAATATCAATTACTTGAAGATCTTGTATATATATTGCCGTTTGTGGCAAGAAAAAAATCAATTTTGGTAATTGAAATGTAACTGTAATACCTGCATAAATCACTCCCTCTTTATCATCAGGTAATTTATCGGTATACAAACCAGATGGTATATCTATAGAAAGTGTAAAACATCTTGATTTATTAAGGTGTTTTATCAACAATGTTACCCAAGGCACTAATGGTCTATTAAGACCAATCCCAAAAATAGCATCAATAACAATATCTTCTCTTTTAAGTTCTGGAAAATCATCTTCACATTTCAATTGTATAGGCCAATCATTTGTAATTTCCTTTAATCGATCGTAATTAACAAGAAAGTCCTTTGATCTATTATCACTGAAGTTTACAATATATGTTTTTACATTATAGCCATACTCTACCAATAGTCTAGATACAACAAGACCATCACCACCATTATTTCCTATACCACAAAATACATGAATAACAACTGGAGCCCCTTGTAGCTTGCTATGAATTAAATTAAAAATTTGTGTAGCGGCTCGTTCCATCAATTCTAATGATGTAATTTGCTCAGCTAACATAGTAGCATTATCTGCCATGCGCATCTGTTCTGCAGAAAATATTTTCATAAGTTATATAATTTATTTCAAGTTGTTATCTTGATCGTTTCTTGAATTGTCTGAGATAGTCTAAACTACTTCTCTATATAAAAAGGCAATTATACAATCTTTTGTATAGATAATGAATTCATACATACATTATCTATTAAATTTAATTATAGAATTTTATTTTCCTTTTTTTTAAGAATCTCATAATCAAATAAGTTATTAATTATTGAATCTATAAAAGTTTAGGAATACATTTAAATTAATTTTCTTTAAAAATAAAAAACTATACATTTGAATTCACAAAGTAAAGCAAACTTTAATGTTTAGTACCATTTTCTTATCGGCTTTATTACTTATCACTGGAACGATCATCGTATCCAACACTACTTCTATTACAGGTACTACAACTATTATTATTACCCTTAGGGGTTAATTCATTATATATTTCACCAGACCATACATATATAGTTTATACTAGGTAAAAACTATTCAAAATCATCATTAATTTCAATTAAAAAAATTATTATGAACGTTCTAAAATTTGGAGGTTCTTCAGTTGCAAATGCAACTACTATAGAAAATGTTATACATATCGTAGAACAACAATCACAACAACAACCTTTATATGTGGTTGTATCAGCAATGGGTGGGATTACGGATCTTTTATTACAAGCAGGTGAAGAAGCTTCTGTAAATAATGAAAATTATAAAAACACCCTCGCAGAAATTGAAAAAAGACACCTAGAAGCTGTAAAATCACTAATTCCTATCATTTCGCAAAGTGCGATCATAAGTAAAGTCAAAGCACAACTTAACACATTAGAATCTCTGTGTGAAGGAGTATTTTTATTAAGTGAATTATCCTCTAAAACTGCAGCTGTACTAGCTAGTTTTGGAGAAATTTTATCTTCATATATTATATACGAAACTGCAAAAATAAAAGGACTGGATATTACATTAAAAGATGCTCGTGATGTGATTATAAAAACAACTAGTTCTAAGGTGTCAATAGATTACAAAGAAACCAATCAAAAAATTAAAGATTTTGCAGATAGCAACACACATAAGATATGTCTTTTTCCTGGTTTTGTAGCCAGGACTCAAGAAGGGGAACCTACTACATTAGGAAGAGGAGGCTCTGATTTTACGGCCGCAATTCTTGCTGCAGCTATGGATGCAGAAGAATTACAAATATGGACAGATGTAAGCGGTATGTATACAGCAAATCCAAAATTAGTAAAGCAAGCAAAACCTGTACATCACATTTCATATCAGGAAGCTATGGAGCTTTCTCACTTTGGAGCTAAGGTGATTTACCCTCCTACAATACATCCTGTACTAGAAAAAGATATTCCTATTTTGATCAAGAATACTTTTTCTCCAGAAGATCAAGGTACACTAATTACCAGAAAAGTAGAAGATAGAAAGAAACCAGTTACTGGTATTAGCCATATAGATGATATCGCAATTATATCTCTAGAGGGAAGTGGTATGGTTGGAATTCCTGGTTTCTCTAAGCGTCTTTTTGAAACTTTATTTCTAGAGAACATAAATGTTATTCTAATCACGCAAGCTTCTTCTGAACATTCTATATGCCTTGCTGTTGAAGCATCACAGGCAGAAAACGCAAAAACAGTATTGGATACCGCTTTTGAGTTTGAAATCTCTAAACACAAACTAGATGCTGTGAAAATAGAAAATGAAGTAGCAATTATAGCTCTAGTTGGTGATAATATGTACCACCATCAAGGATTAAGTGGTAAAATGTTTAGTACTCTTGGTAAGAATAATGTAAATATAAGAGCAATTGCTCAGGGAGCATCTGAAAAAAATATTTCTGTAGTAATAGCTAATAAGGATATCAAAAAAGCTTTAAACATACTACATGAACGGTTCTTTGAGGTAAAAACCAAACAGTTAAATCTATTCATTACTGGTGTAGGAAATGTAGGGAGTAAATTAATAGATCAACTTCAACAACAAAACAAATACCTTAAAGATAAGCTACGTTTAAAAGTTAGAGTCGTAGGAATGTCTAACTCTAGAAAAATGATTTTTAACGAAAATGGTATTGACCTAGATTCCTGGCAAGAACATCTAACAAAAGGAGAGCCTGCCAATGCGGCATCTTTTTTTGCCAAAGCCAAAGAAATGAATTTACGTAATTCTATATTCGTAGATAACACTGCAAATCCAGATATTGCCAAGGTATACAAACATTATTTATCAGAAAGTATGGCTGTAGTGACTTGTAATAAAATAGCCTGTGCAGATGAATACCATAATTATGAAGAGTTACAAAATTTATCCAGAAAATTTAGTGCTTCATTTTTATACGAAACCAATGTAGGTGCTGGTTTGCCTATTATTGATACACTCAATAATTTAATAGCATCAGGAGACACGGTACATAAGATTCAGGCAGTATTATCTGGTAGTCTTAATTTTGTATTCAATAACTATAAAGAAGGAGCTACTTTTTATGATATTGTAAAACAAGCACAAGAACAAGGATACACAGAACCCGATCCAAAAATTGATTTAAGTGGTATTGATGTAGCTAGAAAAATCCTAATCCTTGCTCGCGAAAGTGGTAATATAATGGAACTAGAAAATATAGAAAATGAAGCATTTTTACCAGCTGAAAGTCTTGATACTAAAAATGTAGATGACTTTTTTACGTCTTTAAAAACAAATGAAGATCATTTTAAAAAGATACTGGATACAGCCGACAAAAAAGAATGTCGCTTGAAATATGTAGCTCAATATGAAGGAGGGAAAGCAAAAGTAGGCCTACAGCACATACCTGAAGATCATCCTTTTTATAATTTGGAAGGAAGTGATAATATCGTCCTTTTTTATACCGATAGATATCCCAAACAACCTTTGATAGTAAAAGGTGCAGGTGCAGGTGCAGAAGTTACCGCATCAGGAATTTTTGCTGATATAATACGAATTGGAAAAAAATAATAGGTAATAAATAAACAAATGAAAAGCATAAAAATATTTGCTCCTGCCACTGTAGCCAATTTATCTTGCGGATTTGATGTACTTGGATGTTGTCTGGATAATGTTGGTGATGAAATGATCATTTCTCTTACCTCTGGTTCTGGTGTAAAAATCACTAAGATTGAAGGCGCTGACCTACCTATGGAAACTCAAAAAAATGTAGCAGGTGTTGCTGTAGAAGCATTACTTAATACTCTTGACCATAAAGTTGGAGTTGCTATTGAGATCTACAAAAAAATCAAAGCTGGTAGTGGCATTGGTAGTAGTGCCGCTAGTAGTGCTGGTGCTGTTTGGGCTGTAAATCACCTTTTAGGCAATCCATACTCTGCAAAAGAATTGGTTGCCTTTGCAATGGAGGGTGAACGGCTTGCTAGCGGTAATGCACATGCAGATAACGTAGCTCCTGCCCTACTTGGAGGATTTACACTTGTTCGTAGCTATGAGCCTCTTGATGTAATAAAATTACATTCACCCAAAGATTTGGTCATGACCGTAATTCATCCCCAAATCGAAGTAAAAACATCAGATTCGCGATCTGTGATCAAACACAAAGTAACTTTGAAAAAAGCAATTCACCAATGGGGAAATGTTGGAGGTCTTGTTGCTGGATTATTTTCTGAAGATTATGACTTGATTAGCAGAAGCCTAGAAGATGTTATTATAGAGCCATTGCGATCTATCTTGATTCCTGAGTTTAATAATGTAAAAGATATTGCCCTTGCAAAAGGAGCATTGGGATCAGGAATATCAGGTTCTGGCCCTTCTATATTTGCATTAAGCAAGGGAATGGATACTGCCAATAATGTAGCACAAGGCATAAAAGAAGTTTATAATAAAACAGGACTTGATTTTGACATACATGTCTCTAAAATCAACAGTCAAGGAATTAAAATAATCGAAGAAATCAACAAATAATGCAATATTACAGTTTAAATAATGATGCCCCAAGAGTAGCTTTTTCTCAAGCTGTTATCAAAGGTCTGGCACCTGATCGAGGATTATATTTTCCTGAAAAAATAACACCGCTACCTTCTACTTTTTTTGAAAATATAGAAAATCTTGATAATGTAGAAATTGCTTATCAGGCAATACAACAATTTGTTGGAGATGAAATACCTGAAACAGAGTTAAGAGATATTCTTGCAGATGTTTTAAGCTTTGATTTTCCTGTTGTAGAGATCGAAAACAATATCGCTACTCTAGAATTATTCCATGGCCCAACAATGGCTTTCAAGGATGTTGGAGCTCGTTTTATGGCTAGGTGCTTAGAATATTTTAATAAAAATAATAAAAAACAAGTAACCGTTTTGGTTGCTACATCTGGAGATACAGGAGGAGCAGTCGCTAATGGGTTTTTAGGAGTAGAAGGCGTAGATGTTGTTATCTTATACCCTACAGGTAAAGTGAGCGAAATTCAAGAAAAACAGCTCACTACTTTAGGACAAAACATAACTGCATTAGAGGTAGACGGTGTATTTGATGACTGTCAAGAAATGGTAAAAACTGCTTTTTTAGACACTACCATTACTGATCACAAACAACTTACCTCTGCTAATTCAATAAATGTTGCAAGATGGCTACCTCAATTATTTTATTTTTTATTAGCATACAAACAAATTAAACACAAGAATAAAAATATTGTATTTTCTGTGCCTAGTGGTAATTTTGGCAACATCTGCGCAGGAATTGTAGCTCACAAATTAGGACTTCCTGTCAGTCACTTTGTAGCATCAACTAATAGTAATGACACTGTAGTAAGGTATTTAGAAACCAAAGAATATACTCCTAAACCATCAAAAGCAACCATCTCTAATGCTATGGATGTTGGTAACCCAAGTAATTTCATACGAATTCAAAAACTGTTTGACAACAGCTTTTCAGCGTTAAGTAACAATTTTTCGGCTTATAGTTTTGATGATAACCAAACCCGAGAAACTATGAAAACCGTTTATAAGAAAAGTGAATATATTTGTGATCCACATGGTGCTGTTGGATATTTAGGGCTCAAAAAACATGGAATAAGCAACGATGAGTACGGTATTTTTCTTGAAACAGCGCATCCTGTCAAATTTTTGGATGTGGTTGAAGATACTTTAAACAGAAGTGTAGATATTCCTTCTCAAATTCAAAAAGTAATGCATAAAAAGAAACATAGCATTGCTATAAAAAGCTATGATGAATTAAAAACGTTCTTACTAAGGTAAGAACGTTTTTAATAAAATTTTTATGATGAAATTAAAAGTTAATTCTTAACCAGTGATTTCATTACATTGTATACGATATCCGTTGTTGATGCAAGGTATTTGAAGTTAACAGTTGTATACTTATCCTCACTTTGTCGTACATACGGAGAATTATCTGCGTTTTTAAGTTCTGCAGTAAGTGTTACTGTTTCAAAACCAAAATTAGCAAAGAATCTACTTTCTGGTGTAGCTACTGTTCTTTTATAAATGGGCACAGGAGATTCTATACGATATAATGACTCCAAACTTAGACTAGATGCCAGCATCTCAATAGCTCTATCCTCATCATTATCCCATCCCATATAATCAGATCTATGCATAGAATGAATTTTATATCCTTCGTCTTTTAATTTTTTGGTAAACATTCTGGTACCAACCATATTGCTTTTCCAATGATCAAAAAATACAATTAACAAATTTTTATTACGTACTTCTAATTCTGTAATTTTCATTGCGGTATAATAAGCAATAGCTATACCTGTAGCGTTATGAACAGCGCCTGGACTATTTTCTACAGTATCAAAATGTGCTGCTAGCACCACATATTCATCACTACCATTGGTAGCAGGAATTTCAGCAAATATATTTGCTCCTGTAAATATTTCTCCTTTTTTGTTTTTTACATTGTAACTATGCCTTTCGGGCTTTAGTCCAATATCTTTTAAAGAATTGTATAAAAAATCGGCAGATGCTTTCCTTTCAGAGGCACTTGCTCTACTTTTTAATTTCTTTTTACCACGTATTGGTTCATGACCAGTCAGTTTGGCAACAATACTTTTTTGGGTGTTAATGATTTCGGCTTCTTTTCGTTCTTGTTCAGTTTGAGCTGGGGCTATCTGAATTGCGAAAATAAATAATAGTAAAAATTCTCTATAATATTTCATTTTGTAGGTTTTCAATGTATTCCCTTTAACACAAATTTATGAAAAATTTGTAATTAAACAATTTTGTACTTTTACGGCTTAAATTAATACTTTAATATGTCATTTGCAAAAATCATACCTTTTATTCTAATAATCTCATTATTTACTCATTGTACAGATAACGATCCTAATAAAAATTTATTAGAGGCTCCTGAAAAATGGAAAGGCGAAATTATTGAATTTCCATTAGA
Source organism: Aquimarina aquimarini (assembly GCF_900299535.1). Taxonomy (GTDB): domain Bacteria; phylum Bacteroidota; class Bacteroidia; order Flavobacteriales; family Flavobacteriaceae; genus Aquimarina; species Aquimarina aquimarini. Next base: position 244,528 of record NZ_OMKE01000039.1, read on the forward strand.
ATTCGCACCTTCTTTGTCTTATTCTGGAATTGAATATGTGCGTTTTGCTCCAGATTGGGGAAAAAAAGGGGCTTCAGATCATTTCTCCTATGCATTTTTATGGGATATCAATGAAAACCCACAATTATCATCAAAAAAAATAGAATCTGAAATGGAAACTTATTTTGATGGTTTAATGAATACAGTGAGTAAAGAGAGTGATCTATCAAATAAAGAAATTCCAAAAGCCAAAGCGTTCTTTGAAAAAGTAAATGATTCTGTATTCATTGGAAAAATATTAACCTATGATGCTTTTATCACAAAAGATAAAATTAGTCTAAATTGTATAGTTAATTATCACTATTGTAACAATACTAGCACACATCAGGTTTTATTTAATCTTTCTCCCCAACCTCTAGAACATCCTATTTGGAAAAGATTAAAACAAATTAAAACCAACACTGTTTGTAAATAATATTCTATGTGTAAAAAACTTTACTATTGCCAATGTGTATCTCTTTTATTCAAAAGAAACCATTGTAGCGCTATTATAGTTTTTGCATCGTTTATATGCTGTTTTTGTAATAAATCTTCAATTGTAGAAACAGCATATTTGCATAATTGAATATCTTCATTTTCATTCAACAATCCTCCTCCTGCATATATTTTATCTTTTTTAGAAACTTCACCATAATACAGATGCATACGTTCTGATGAAACTCCTGGAGAAGCATAAAAGGTGGTTATATGCTCAAGAACATCAATCTTATACCCTGTTTCTTCTTTTACCTCACGTATAGCAGACATTTCTGGGTTCTCATTCTTTTCTAGACCTCCAGCAACGATCTCAATAAGCCATCCATTTGTTTTATTAATGGTTGGATAACGAAACTGATTAATCAATAATAAATGATCTGTATCTTTTTCAAACAACAAAACAGCAACACTATCTCCTTGATCCACCATTTCTCTAGAACAAATAATAGACTCTTCTTTATCAAAACAATCATGAGCAAGCATTGCTTTTTTGATTTTAAGAAACCCATTATAAACAATGCTTTCACTTAGTATCTTATACTTCATTATTACAGTACGTTATTCGTTTACTTTACTATGGATAAAAGTACAAAACTATTAGGTTTATTATCGCAACTATTATTTTACGTTTCTCTAGAAAAAGCACAGCATTTCACTTAATATTCTTAAGAAAAATGCTGTGCTTTTTTAGTATGAAAATTCTTACTTTAATTGAATTTTAATGGATTTACAATATAAAGTAGTTGGTCCTTCAAAACCAGAATCTGTTGCTATCATAAGCCATAACTCCCCTTTTTCATTGGTTGTAAGAGATATAGGATCCTTTAGATTATTACGGTTTGCTAACATAAATGGTGTAGGTATCTTTTCTGACACCCCTACACTTCCTATTACTTTAAAAACTTCATTAGATTTACCACTTTGTAATTCCGATTTAAAATTAGGTCTTTTATAACTTACCAAAGAATCTTGATTATCAATAATATTTTCGGGTTTATAATTTATTCCCCCTGCTCCAAGTGCAATATCAGGGCTACCACCAATACCCACTGCATTTATAGAAGTATTGGATGCTAACTCTATATCAAAAGTAACCTCATATTCAGTATTTGGTTCCAATTTTTCAAATTTTCGATATACAGCACTAAAAAGATCATCACTATGATTATTGCCAGAGATCATTAGAGCATCAATGTTTTGATCAAGAGGCTCTGGTAACTTTGTTCGTTTGTACTTTAACTCATAAAACGTATCACCTTCTAATGGGTAATCAGAAAATAGTGACTCCCATCCCTCTTTACTTTTCTCAAAAGAGAAATTAAATTCAAATGTTTTTTTGGCCACTTCATCATCACCATGATCACAACTCACCATTACAATTGAAAATACGGTAATAACTAAACTATATATTATATGTTTCATTCTTTTTTGTTTTAATAAAATGTATTGATTTATTCCAAAAAGCAATCCACAACTTTTTGTAAAAGAGTAATTTTAAGAAGGTATCATGATAATTCTTGTTACTTACCAAGAAGATGGTATTTCTATGATTTGGTTGCCTAATTCTTTTAAAAAAAATAAAATATTATACTATTATCAAATGCATCTAAAAATCATTTGTACACCTACATAAAGTTTTTTACATTCGGCCTCAATTTGATAACACTAAAATTCGCTTTGCTATGCAAAATACTGCTTTAACAGAAACTCATACCGCCTTGGGTGCCAAAATGGTTCCTTTTGCAGGTTTTAATATGCCAGTATCCTATGAAGGTGTAACTACAGAACATGAAACAGTGCGTAATGGCGTTGGTGTTTTTGATGTATCACACATGGGAGAATTTCTTATTACAGGACCTAATGCTCTTGAACTTATACAAAAAGTAACTTCTAATGATGCTTCTAAATTAGTAGATGGAAAAGCGCAATACAGCTATTTACCAAATGACAAAGGTGGAGTTGTTGATGACTTAATTGTTTACAAAATTGCAGATGAGAAATACCTTATGGTAGTCAATGCATCTAATATAGAAAAAGACTGGAATTGGATCAGTAGTCATAATACAATGAATGCAGATATGCGTAATCTATCTGATGAATATTCATTACTAGCGATTCAAGGCCCTAAAGCTGCGATTGCTATGCAATCACTTACTTCTGTAGATCTAGAAGCTATGAAATTTTATACTTTTGAAGTAGCAGATTTTGCTGGAATAGAAAATGTAATTATTTCTGCAACTGGATACACTGGTAGTGGAGGCTTTGAAATTTATTGTAAAAACTCTGAAGTAAAACAGATTTGGGATAAAGTATTTGAAGCGGGTGCTGATCATGGTATTAAACCAATCGGACTTGCAGCAAGAGATACATTACGTCTAGAAATGGGATATTGCTTATATGGTAATGATATTACTGACACCACCTCTCCTATTGAAGCTGGATTGGGATGGGTTACTAAATTCTCTAAACAGTTTATCAACTCAGAAGCCCTTGCCAAAGAAAAAGAGCATGGCGCAGAAAAAAAACTAATTGGTTTTGAGTTGGACGATCGTGGGATTCCTCGTCAAGGTTATGACATTGTTGATAACAATGGAGTTGTTATTGGAGTTGTTACCTCAGGAACAATGTCTCCTTCATTAGGAAAAGGAATTGGATTAGGATATGTCCCTGCTATCTTTTCTAAACCTGAAAGTAAGATTAATATTCAGATTCGTAAAAACGCTATTCCTGCAACAGTAATAAAATTACCTTTCTATAAAGGTTAATTTTACAATAAAAAATGATATAATTAAGTTTCAAGGTTACAATTGTAATACTTGGAACTTAATTTTTTTATATAAGTAATTTTGAAAAGAATTTTGATCATAGGAGCCAGTGGTTTTATAGGGAACTCTCTATACAGAGAGCTCAACTCTTATTTTGACACTTATGGCACTTATTGTACAGATAATAATTTCTTTGAAAAAAATCAAAAACTTTTTCAGTATGATATGGAGTCAGAAGATATTTCTATTTTATTAGATAATCTAAAACCTACCATGATCATTGCCGCTCTCAGAGGAAATTTCAACTCTCAATTAGACGCGCACCAACGTATGATACGATGGGTTCAAAAAAAACCTTGTCGACTTCTTTTTATTTCTAGTGCAAATGTGTTTGATTCTTTTAGTAATTACCCTTCTTATGAATACGATAAAACACTAAGTGATAGTGTTTTTGGAAGATTTAAAATAAAAATAGAAAATGCATTAATGCGATTACCCGCAAACAAATACGTTATTGCACGTGTACCAATGATTTTTGGTGCTACTACACCAAGAGTTCAGGAAATAAAAACACTACATGACCTAGAAGCTCCTATTGAAGTTTTTCCTAATGTAATAATTAATGTAACCTCAATTTTAAAATTAACACAGCAAATACATTATATTATAAATCGTAATAAAAAAGGTATTTTTCATTTAGGCAGTACAGATCTTATTTATCATCTTGATCTTATCAAAGAAATTTGTGACACATTGCAATTAGAAAACCCTCTTTTTAAGCAAGTATACGACTCTAATAATGATCGTTACCTAGCGGTGCTGCCAAAAGAAAAAATGTTACCAAAAAACTTACAAATAACAACCCAGCAAGTAATAGACTCTGTTATAGTCTAACAACTCTTTATGATTATATAATGAAGTACTTACTTCGTAGCCCTGCTATGAAGTGTAAAAAAACACTTCAATTGATCAAAAAACAACTATTTTTCGCCAGAATCAAAAAAGTTAAACCACTTCAATGAGTAATTCATAGTATATTTGTACTATGGTTGAAAAAGGTAAAAAAATCATACTATTTGATGGCGTCTGTAATCTTTGTAATAGCACTATAAATTTTATTATAAAACATGACAAAAAAGATGTTTTCAGGTATGCATCATTGCAAAGTAAGGTTGGAAAACAGCTTATATCAGAAAGAAACATTGATACTTCAAAATTAGATTCTATCCTTCTTATTGATCCTGCTTTAGCATATTATTATAAATCAACAGCCGCTTTGCAAATTGCAAAACAGCTGTCTGGTATATATCCCTTACTTTCGGTTTTCCTTATTTTACCCACTTTTTTTAGAGATTGGGTGTATGATATTATTGCCAAAAACAGATATAAATGGTTTGGCAAAAAAGAAAGTTGTATGATTCCAACTTCTGAGCTCAAAGCTCTTTTTATTGATCAATAATTAATCAAGCTACTTCGAGTTCTTCATTTTGTACTTGGCTCAATAATTAAAGAATCATCTACTTGATTATCTAAAATATTTTCTTGATGTTTTTTCCTTAATTCATTAGATTGTGTGTCCAGTTTATTTACATTATCAATATGTACAATACTCAGACATACTACTGCAAAAGAGATGAGAATGATTGGTAACAAAAGTCGTTTCATGTTTGTGTGTTTATAAGTTGATATCTCAAAGATACAGATATGCACCATAAAATATTAGGGGATTTTAACTAAGAATGGACAGGGGGATTTTCCCCCCTTGACTATATGGTATTGACATAAAACTACAAAATCATATAGGTTAACTAAACCAAAGATACTATTCACTCAATAGTGATTTCTTGTAGGAAGACTATCGTATATATTTGATCTATAACCAAAACTTACATATCATGAAAATATATACCTTATTATTTTTGTCTTGTACATTTTCTCTATCCTTTGGCGCAGAAAATAAAATAGACTCATCTATAAAAGAAGTAACCGTATACCTTGCAGGAGCACAAATAAAACGTACAGCAACAGTACATCTTATTCCAGGAACCAACGAAATCATATTACATGACCTATCATCAAATATTGATGAAAATAGTATTCAAATATCAGGCTTACAAAACACCTCTATTTTATCTCTAAATTTTGCCATCAATTATTTAGAAAAGAAAAAAGATTCTGAAAAAATCTTATTTCTAAAAACAAAATTAAAAACATTATTGAAAGAAAAAAATACACTGGACAACACTATAACTGGCTTACAGCAAGAGCAAAAACTTCTTAATAATAATCAAAAAATAGGAAGTGATATCACTCCTATTTCATTAGAAAATATAAAAGAGATTTCCGCCTATTATCGAGAAAGGTCTATTATCATAGATAATAATATTTATACCATTACTCAAAAAGTAAATGATCTGAATAATCAGGTACAAAAACTCAAAAACGAAATCAATAAATTAAATAATCATAACAAAGAAGAAAGAGGAGAAATTAGACTAAAATTAGACGCTCCCATTACTTCTAAACTTAATCTAAAAATACAATATAATGTTACCAATGCTGGATGGTTCCCTATTTATGATATCAAATCAAAAAATATAAAAACCCCTCTTACTATTACCTACAAAGCAAATTTATATCAACAAACAGGAACCGATTGGCAAAATGTAGCTATCACTTTATCCACTGGAGACCCTAATATCAATAACCTGAAGCCAGATTTAAACCCTAAGTATTTAAACTTTACACATCATAGATATAAAAATAATTATAGAACGCAAAATCAAGGGTATAAATACAATCCGATGATAAAAAGAGTTACTGGTGTTATTACAGACTCGCAAGGGCAACCTCTTCCTGGTGTTAACATTATTGAAAAAGGAACCAGTAATGGGACTCAGACAGATTTTGATGGTAAATATAGTATCGTGATTCAAAAAGGTAAAGAACTTTCTTTTTCTTATATAGGGTTTACTAATACAACGGCTCCTATACACTCATCAATGATCAATATTCAATTAGAAGAAGACGAAGCACAATTAGACGAAGTGGTGATTACAGCACGTAGATCTTCATTAAATGGACGTATTAATGGTTTGTTTGCAAAAAAAGAAACAAAAAAAGAGTACAATCAAATTGTGGAGGCTAAAGAGCAAGGTATTATAAATACTCAATTTAAAATTAAGAAAAAATATACCATCAATTCCAATTCCGACATTACTGTAATTCAAATTGACAACTTTGATATGAAAGCTGATTACCAGTATTACGTAGCTCCAGAAGTTAATGAAAATGTATTCCTTACAGCAAAACTAGGAAGTTGGGAGCAATTTAATTTATTAGCAGGAGAAGCTAATATCTATTTTGAAGGCAGTTTTGCGGGAAAAACAAATATTGATCCACTAGCTACTACAGATAGTATTACTGTCTCACTGGGTATTGATCCAAATATTATAGTTAAAAGAGAACAGCTCACTAATTTCAAAAACACTTCTTTTACAGGTAGTAATAGAATTATAAATAGCGGGTATAAAATTGAAATTAAAAATAATAAACAACATAAAATTCGTATTGCTATAGAGGATCGTATTCCTATCTCTCAAAACAAAGAAATCAAGTTAGATAACATCGATACAGGAAACTCCTTGTATAATAACAAGACAGGAATGATGACATGGAAACTAGATATTGCACCAAACCAAAAAGAAGAAAAGAAATTTTCTTATCAGGTTAAATATCCAAAAAACCGTTATATCAATCTCTAACGTTGAAACGTAAACCGAAAACCATCTTTAAATTGCTCATCAATGCTAAATTCATTGGCTGTAATCTCAAAATTACCCAGGTTTCTATCATTGATGAGTAATTCTTTGTTTCCATGAACCTCTATAATAGAATAAGAATATATTCCTGTAGGTAAAAGATCACCTGTAGAAGAACTTGTCATATCGTTATTGGTGATTTCTACCTTTTTATTAGATTCATCAAAGACCCATACAATAATTCCTTTTTCAAAATCCTCATTTACACCAATAAACCCTCCTGTAACATTAGATAAATTCCATGTTCCTTGTAATCCTGATGAATCGGGATTAGGATCAACAACAGTATCATCATCATCACTACAACCCATTACTACTAGTAAGAATATCAAACTAACTAAATATTTCATCTTATATATATTTATAATTCTCTATACTCTATAGATGAAGTACATATAGCATTCGTTGCGTGTATTAAATGTTAAATATTAAAAATAGATCTATACTTTCACGCTAGTTTAAAAGATTTAATGCAATATCCTCTATCTCATCAAGAAGTGCTTTAAGGTCTTCTTTTTGAGTCAACGGATTCATAATTGTAGTTCGTAAATAGCGATCCTCTTCTATCGTCGTCTGAACAATATAAAATTTACCAGATGCCACTAATTGCTTTCTAATAGCATTATTAAGAGCATTTATATTCTCAAGAGCTACTTTTATGTATCTAAAATTAATAATATTAGCTTCAGGTGCATGTGCTAATTCAAAAGAAGGTCGTTCTTTGATCATTTCAGCAAAAACAGCGGCTTGATCATAAAGGCAGTCAATATTTTTTTCAAATACTTCTTCTCCGTAGGCTTTTAGAATGGTATATATCTTTATAGACATCATAAGCTTAGTACATTCAAACGTTCGTTTTCCAGAGTTATACCATTCTCTGGTATGCTGTGAATCCCATAGATATTGCGCTTTTTGCGCAAAAGTTTGATACGCGTTTTCTTCTTTCTTAAAAATCAATGCTGTATTCAATGCTGGTGTCATCAGCATTTTATGAAAATCTATAACTACAGAATCTGCCTTTTCTATTCCTTTTGCCAGGTGCTGGTATTTTTTAGAAAACACTACTCCACCACCATGAGCTCCATCTACATGAAACCATATGTTATGTTGGTTTGCAAAATCAGCAAGTGTTTCTAAGTCATCATATGATCCTGTTGCTGTAGAACATGCACAACCCACAAGTGCTATAACACAAAACCCTTCTGATATTGCTTTATCATAATAATGATCTAGAAGTCTTGTATTCATCTTATAATTACTATCTACAGGGATTTTGATAATACCATCACTCCCCAACCCTATAATTCTAGCTGCTCTATCAATACAATAATGTGCTTCTTCAGAAACCAATACTGCTAATTTTTCTTTATGTCCATTTTCCCATACACTAGAAGGTGCAATCGCCCTACGAGCTGCTAATAATGCTGTAAGATTGGCTAATGTACCTCCAGATGTAAGAAAACCAGAACTTGGCATATCGAATCCAATTTTTCTTGCCAAAAGATCAGTTACAATCTTCTCTATCGCATTAGAAGCCATCCCCATTTCATACACTCCTGTACCATTACTTAACATATCCGACATCATTCCTGCCAATGAAGAGATTAATGCAGGCACGGCAACCTGATGGCCAATATATCTAGGGTGATGTACCTGAATAGAATGATCTAATATATTTTTGAAAACATCTAATATATCAGAATCAGAAGAAAAATCATCTTGCCAATATGTCAATTCTTCTTCTGGATCTTTGTAAGCCAGGACAGGATGTTCTTTATCATTTTGTACTTTCTCTAAATGATCTGCTAATAAATCTACAACCTGATGCCCTATCTTCCTAAAATCTGTAGGGTCATACGCTTTTTCTAATATATCTATTTTGGGTATGGTATTTTCTTGCATCCTAATCTAATAATTAAGTGAGTATTCATTGATATAATCTATCAAATCAATAGTTATACAGGTATCAAAATTAGCTATCTCTATTTATAATAAAAAATACTTAATTTTGATTAATTAATGCTAAAAAATGATTAATGAATATTCAACAGCTTAAAAGTGCAATCGTATTATCAGAGAAATTAAACTTTAGTAGAGCTGCAGAAGAGCTTAATATTGTGCAACCCGCTCTAAGTAGGCAAATAAGGCAATTAGAAGAGAAAATTGGAGCAATGCTTTTCAAAAGAGATAAGCGCAATGTCGAACTTACCTCAGCAGGTATTCATTTTATTAAAGAAACAAAAAAGTTAATCACACAACTGGAAAAAATAAAAAAACAAACTGCAAATATTTATAATGGGCAAGCAGGTGAAATCACTATTGGATTTACCCATTCTATAATGCAAACAATCCTTCCTAAAATATTAAAAACTATTAATCATCAAATTCCAGGCATAAAAACAATTCTGAAAGAGATGAACAATAGAGATCAATACCTAGCATTGCAACAAGATGAGCTAGATATTGGTTTTGCAACAAACCCTATGGTTCCGTTGAATCTAAAGAGTAAAGTTTTATACATTGATGATTTTGTCATACTACTACCACAAGATCATAGTATTACGAATACTAACTATAAAGACGTTTCTGTGTTTGCAGGCGAAGAATTTATATTCCCATCAATGGCAGATGGCCCTAATTATGTACGTATTCTAGAAACCATATGTATTGATGCTGGCTTTGTACCAAAGGTTATTCATGAAACAGATTCTGCAAGTACAAGTTTCAGGCTCGTAGAAGCAGGATTAGGTATTTCTTTTGAGCCTGCCTCTTCTTTACGAGGTCATAAATTCCCTATAAGAACTATAGAATTAAGCAATATTAAACAAAAAGCAGAACTTACTATGCTATGGAACCCTAAAAGAGAATCAGAATATCCCAAATTATTTGAATTACTCAAAAACTGGAGATCAGATTAATTCTACAAAAGTTTAGCCTTTATATTCATCATCCCAATCTTTTATATCAGGTTCTCCTAATTTACCTACTGATTTTGCTACAATCATAGATACAGTAGCATCTCCTGTCACATTTACAGTAGTACGCAACATGTCTAGTGGTCTATCTATTGCAAAAATTAAAGCCAATCCAATAGGTAATTTATCTGATGGAAAACCAATCGCTTCTAATACAATAACCAACATCACCATTCCTGCACCAGGAACTGCTGCTGATCCTATAGATGCTAAAAGTGCGGTTAATACTATAGTTATTTGGTTGCTAAAGGTTAATCCTTCTGGCCAAAGAACTTGCATAATGAATACAGAAGCTACTGCTTGATATAAGCTGGTTCCATCCATATTGATAGTTGCTCCAACTGGTAGTACAAAACTAGATACTTCTTTATCAACGCCTATATGCTCCTCTACTCGTTCCATTGTAACAGGTAGTGTCGCTGCACTAGAACTGGTAGAAAATGCTAATAATTGAGCGGGGCTAATTTGTTTTAAAAACCAAAACGGAGATTTCTTTGTAATTACAGCAACAAGAATGCAGTAAAACACAATCATCAATAACAGTCCAAATATTACTACACCTGCATATTTTAGTAATGCTAATAAAATATCTGGATCATCAGAAGTTACCACAACATTAGCTAGTAATGCAAAAACAGCAAATGGTGCAGTAAGCATAATTAAATCTACCATTTTTAATACCACTTCATTAAGACTATCAAAGAATTTCTTAAGAGGTTCTGATTGAGAAGGTTTTACCAATAACATACTGATTCCTAGAAATATTGAAAAGAATATTACTTGTAACATCATTTTATTATCACTCATCGCCTTAATAGCGTTCTGAGGAACCATATCTACAATGAATTTTAAAGGGCCGCTATCCTTTTGTTTTCCTGCTTCAGCAATACGCTTAGAGATGGTATCATTTCCAGCATATTCTGCTGTTAATTTTTCTATAGTTGCTTCTGTAATTCCGTCTCCAGGTTTGAAAGCATTTACCAAAAGTAATCCTATGGTAATCGCTACAACCGTAGTTAAAATATAAATAACAATGGTTCTTCCCCCGATTAATCTAAATTTTGAAATATCTTTTAAATCAGAAATACCTTTAATCAAAGAAGCCAAAATAAGAGGTACGGCAATCAATTTTAATAGATTTACGAAGATCGTACCAAATGGAGCTATCCAGTCTCCTGTTATTTCTTTTCCCCATGAAAATGTTGTCATCAAAAAACCGAATAATACACCTGATATCATCCCGATCATTATTTGCCAATGGAGTGCTAATTTTTTCATAAGGAATTATTTATTTTTTTAACAAAACAGCGTCGAAGATATAAATTAAAAATAAAAAAACGGCAACCTTATTAAGATTACCGCAATTATTAACTTTTATCTTTGTGAATTATTTTTTAATCGTTCTATTCATCAACCAATAATCTACCAATACTAAAGCTGCCATAGCTTCTACTATAGGTACAGCCCTAGGCACAACACAAGGGTCATGTCTTCCTTTTCCCTGCATAGTTACTATATTCCCATCTTTATCAATAGTTTCCTGATCTTGCATAATCGTAGCAACAGGTTTAAACGCTACATTAAAATAAATATCCATACCATTAGAGATTCCACCTTGTATCCCGCCAGAAAGATTGGTTTTTGTAGTACCATCGGTATTAAATAAATCATTATGTTGACTACCTTTTAATACAGCACCCTCAAAACCACTTCCGTATTCAAATCCTTTTACAGCATTAATTGATAACATTGCTTTACCTAATTCTGCATGTAACTTATCAAAAGCAGGTTCACCTAAACCTACGGGTGCTCCAGAAATTACACAACTTACAATTCCTCCAACAGTATCTCCTTCTTTTCTTATCTGTTTGATGTATGCCTCCATTTTATCAGCAACCTCATTATCTGGACAACGTACTATATTACTTTCTGTTAATGATAGATCAAGTTCATTATATTTTTTATCTAATTTGATAGCACCTACACCACTTACATAAGCATCGAATTTTATATCTGACAATACTTGTTTTGCAACGGCTCCTGCTACTACTCTACTTGCTGTTTCTCTAGCAGAAGAACGACCTCCTCCTCTATAATCCCTAACACCATACTTTTGATCATATGTATAATCTGCATGTGAAGGTCTGTATGAATCTTTAATATGTGAGTAATCTTTAGATTTCTGGTTTGCATTTTTTATTGCAAAACCAATTGGAGTACCTGTTGTTACTCCTTCAAAAATACCTGAGTAAAACTCTACTGTATCTGGTTCTTTACGTTGTGTTACAATAGCAGATTGCCCGGGTTTACGACGGTTTAATTCTTTTTGAATCGCGTCAAAATCTAATTTTACGCCCGAAGGGCATCCATCAATAATTCCTCCAATTGCAACACCATGTGATTCTCCAAAAGTAGTTACCTTAAATAAGTTTCCAAATGTATTTCCTGCCATACATACAATTTTTAACAAATGTAATTTTTAATCTTCAAAAACAAAGTAGTAATATGATATAAAAAATGATATTTTAACCCGAATTATACATTAAAACTTTATTAGTAAGCTATAAAATGTGATAAACATAACAAAATGATATAGTTTAAAAGAAATCTCTAGTTGTCAAAGGTCATTTATAGCTAGTTAATATGCGATACCAAATTAGTAATAACTACATAACAATATACTTACATCTTCTTAATACATGATTCACAATAGGTATGTTACTTTGTATAACCATTGTATTTTGTATGAAAAAACGTACTGTAGAGCTTGTTGTAATTTCAGATATCCATTTAGGCACTTATGGATGTCATGCCAAAGAGCTTCTTAATTACTTGAATAGTATAAAACCACAAACCTTAATTCTTAATGGAGACATTATAGATATATGGCAATTTAGGAAACGATATTTTCCAAAATCGCATCTCAAAATTATCAAGAAGATCATTTCTTTTGCTTCAAAAGGAACCGAAGTTATATATATCACTGGTAATCACGATGAGATGTTACGTAAATTCAGTGATACTCAAATAGGAGATTTTAAATTAGTAGACAAATTAGTACTAGAACTGGATGGCAAAAAAGCTTGGTTTTTCATGGTGATGTTTTTGATACTTCTATTCAAAATGCAAAATGGTTAGCAAAACTTGGAGGATGGGGATATGATATGCTTATTCTCCTTAATCAGGGTATTAATTGGTGTTTGACACATATAGGAAAGGAAAAATTTTCTCTTTCAAAAAAAATAAAAAACAGTGTAAAAAAAGCAGTTAAATACATTAATGATTTTGAAGGTGTAGCGGCAGAATTAGCGGTTAAAAACAACTATCAATATGTAATCTGTGGTCATATCCACCAACCACAAATACGAAGATATAAAGATAAAAATGGCTCTTGTTTATACCTTAATTCAGGCGATTGGATCGAGAATCTAACTTCATTAGAATATAATTCTGGTGATTGGAAGCTTATTTATTATGAAAAAGAAGCTTTGGAAGCTTATCAAGATACTATTGAAGAACCTGAGAGTATCGAAACGGACCTTGAGACAATACATGCTTCTTTTTTGGTAGATCAAATAACTAATACCGCTATCAAGAAGCTTTAGTTCTTGTAGATAATACATTTTTTAAAATACTCACAGGGTGTAATGCTTGCCTACTTGTCCCATCATGTATTTGATGTCTACAACTTGTTCCTACAGCGGCAATGATTGTTTCTTCAGGTGTTTTTCTTACTGCTGGAAACAATGTTTGCTCCCCTATTTGCATACTAATATTATAATGTTCCTTTTCATATCCAAATGACCCAGCCATACCACAGCATCCAGATGGGATAATGGTTATTTTAAAGTTTTTGGGTAAATTCAAAATAGAAAAAGTATCTCTTATATTAGACAATGCCTTTTGATGACAATGCCCATGTAATTTAATGCTTTTGGACTCTGTAGTAAACTGATCAGAAGTTATATTTCCTTTTTCAATTTCAGTATATAAAAACTCATCAATCAACATCGTATGTGCTGCTATAGATTTTGATGCTTTAGAGTCATTAGCCAACCTCAAATATTCATCTCTAAAAGTAAGAATAGCAGAAGGTTCTAACCCAATAAGAGGGGTCTTCTCAGTTATAACCCCCTTAAAAGCATCAATATTATAATTAGCCATCTTTTTGGCTTGCTGTAACATTCCTTTTGAAATAAAAGTTCTTCCGCTTTCTTTATGATTTACAATTTTCACTTCATAATTTAACCCCGTAAGTAATTCTATAGCATCAATACCTATTTCTGCATCTAGATGATTTGTAAATTCATCTATAAAAAAATAGATCGTTTTTATAGGGTTTTCTGGTTGTATTCTATCTATATTTTGATTGTACCATTTGCGTAATGATTGCTTACTCAACAGCGGTAAATCTCGTTTTGGGGCAATCCCCATGGTTGATTTTAAAATACTTGAAGTAAATTTATTCTTGAAGAAAAAATTAGTAAGTCCTGGTATAATCCTTCCTAAATCATTTAACCGATTAGAATTAGCAAACAGTTTTGTGCGTAATGACGTACCATTTTCTTTTTGATACTGATATTCAAATTCTGCTTTTAATGTAGCAACATCTACATTTGATGGGCACTCCCCAGAACATCCTTTACAACTTAAACAAAGGTCAAAAACCTCTTTTAATTCTTTTGCATCAAATTTGTTTCTTTTATCATTATTAGTCAAAAATTCACGCAATGCATTGGCTCTACCTCTAGTGGTATCTTTTTCATTCTTTGTAGCTCTATAGCTAGGGCACATGGTTCCTCCTGAGGCTACAGATTTTCTACAATCACCACTACCGTTACATTTTTCTGCCGCTCTTAAGATTCCAAGTGAATCTGTAAAATCAAAAAGCGTCTCGATCTCGGGCTCTTTTCTATCTATTTCATAACGCAACTTTTGATCCATAGGGTAAGCATTTACAATCTTACCTGGGTTAAATATTACATTGGGATCAAAAATATGTTTAATCCCTTCTATTATTTTATAATTTTCTTCACCTATCATATATGGTATGTATGGTGCTCTTACAATACCATCACCATGTTCCCCACTCATAGACCCTTTATATTTTTTTACTAGAGAAGCAACGCCATCTGTAATTTTTTTAAAAAGTACAACATCTTCACGTTTTTTTAGATCAAGAATAGGTCTAAGGTGAATCTCTCCTGCACCTGCATGTGCATAATAAACCGCTTGCTGATCATAGGACTCCATAAGGTCTGTAAATTCTGATATGTATGCTGCCAAATCTGGTATTGCAACCGCTGTATCTTCTATACAGGCAACTGCTTTTTTATCACCTACAATATTTCCTAATAAGCCAAGACCAGCTTTTCTAAGCTCTAATGCCTGATCGATTTCTGATCCTTTCAATACTGGATTAGCATAACTTGAGGTTGCACTATCCAATGTTTTTAATAATACTTCCTGCTGCTTATTTAAGTTCTCCTGATTCTCTGCTCTAAGTTCAAGCATTAGAATCGCCTCTGGATCATCAACAATAAAGAATCTATTTTTTAATTGTTCTGTATTATTTTTTGTGCAATCTAAAATTGTTTTATCCATCATTTCACATGTAAACAATGCATGTTGCATAATAGGTGCTACTGCTTTCATACAATCATCAATAGTTGTAAAATGGGCAGCAATCATTAATGCTTCTTTTGGTGGCAAGTTGTCTAACTGTAAAGTTATTTCTGTAGTAAATGCTAATGTACCTTCACTACCAGAGAGTAACTTACACATATCAAAATGCTTATTACTATCAGAAAACACATCAGAGTCAATTAATTCATCAATTGCATATCCTGTATTACGACGATGAATCTCTGGTTTAGGAAAATTAGTAATAATCTGCTCCTGAACTTCTTTTGAAGAAAGCTCTTCAAAAATATGTTGATATATTTTTCCTTCAAAAGTCTTTAATGTCCTTTTCTTATGAAATTCATTTATTGATATTTCTGAAAAAGAAGCTTCACTTCCATCAGATAAAACAGTTTGCATTTCTACCACTTTATCTCTGGTAACACCATATTGTATCGATGTAGTACCACTACTATTGTTTCCTACCATTCCCCCAATCATACATCGATTAGAGGTAGATGTATTTGGTCCAAAAAACAATCCATATGGTTTCAGAAACCGATTAAGATCATCCCGTATCACACCTGGTTGAACCGTAACTGTTTTTTGTTCTTGATCTATATGTAATATGCTGGTAAAATATTTGGAGACATCTACTACAATCCCTTCTCCTACACATTGACCTGCAAGTGAAGTTCCTGCTGTTCTAGGAATCAAACCTATGTGATGTTGCGTTGCAAATGCAATGATTTTTTTTAAATCATTAACAGATTTTGGAAATGCAACAGCAATAGGAACTCTACGATACACAGAGGCATCTGTGGCATATAAAGATATGGTAAGTGTATCAAATAAAAGTTCCCCTTCTAATCGATCTTGTAAAGATGTCAATATATTTTTATTGATCATATGTATTTTTCTTTCCTAAAGAATTAAGAGATACTGGTCTTCTAAAATTGGTATCAAAGCAAATAAAACTATCTGTACCTGCCACTCCATCAATTTGATGTACCTGTTCATACAGAATTTTTCGTAAATGATGATTGTCATGAGCAAAAATAAGAATGAAAATGGCATAATACCCAGAAACATAATTACATTCTAATATTTCAGGAATTTTTTTTAAACCTCCTACTACTTCTTCTGCATACCTAGCTTCTCTCAGGCGAATTCCAACAAAAGACTTTGTCTTAAAACCAATTTGTTGTTCATCTACTACAAATTCAGCTTTTTTGATGACTCCATTCTGTTTTAATTTTTTAATTCTTTGATGCACCAAAGAATTCGAGATTTTTAAATTCTCTGCTATTTGAGAAAAAGGTTTTCTAGCATCTTCTCGGATCTGTAATAAGATTTGTTGGTCTATATAATCAAAATGATTCATACTTATAAAAAAATTAAAATGTCAAAGTCAATATGGTAATAAAAATCAAGCATCTTTTAAAAATGACACAAAACATAGAACATTAAAGTTAAAAATGATTACAATAAGCTTTTATAATAGTCAAAAATAATACTTTTGGTAAAAATAAAAACACAAAAGATATGAATTTGACTCATTTTTTTGAAGAACTTTGGAAACAATACACATTAAAAACTCCTGCCGCACAAAAAATAAAAGATCTTTTTGAAGCAGAAGGAAATACGGTTTTTAATGACCATATTGCAATTCGTACTTTTAATGATCCTAGAGTACATATAGATGTCTTGGCAACTCCTTTTATTACTATGGGATATGAACCAAAAGGAGAATATTACTTTGAAAAGAAGAAGTTATATGCCAAACATTTTGAGCATAAAAGTAACCCTGATGCACCCAAAATTTTTATAAGTGAATTGATTCTAGAAGAGTTCTCTGTAGAGCTACAAAATCTTGTACGCACAATTTTAGATCAAGTAGATGATCATACGCTACAACAAAAAAACCTTATTCTGAAAGGTAGAGTTTGGCAAATACCATCTCTCGAAAACTATAATACCTTACTTGCTGAATCAGAATATGCTGCATGGATGTATGTAAATGGTTTTTGTTCTAATCACTTTACTGTAGATGTAAATAAATTACAAACATTCGATAATCTGTCTCAAGTAAACGAATTTCTAAAAGAAAACGGATTCAACATGAACACTTCAGGAGGAGAAATAAAAGGTTCCTCATCTCTACTTTTGGAACAATCAAGTATATTGGCAGATATTGTTACTGTTGAATTTAAAGAAACTGTTAAAAAAATAACTTCTTGTTACTATGAGTTTTCATATCGTTATCAAAATAGTGAAGGAGTCATTTTTAATGGTTTTATTGCTGATTCTGCAGATAAAATTTTTGAAAGTACGGATATGCAGTTACAAGAAAAACAATAGAATTATTAACAAAAATTTAAGATTTCTCCTTTCAGAATAATTGATTTATGACGTTATAGGTCGAGAATAGAATATTACTATTTTACGATTATGATCAAGTATTTATTTTTTTTATTCATTTTTCTATCTATAAGTACTCATACAGTACTATCGCAAGAAATCTCAGAGCATTCTATTGGACTACGCCTTAGTAACGGTGATGGTTTCTGGGCAGAGGCTTCTTATCAAAATGCCCTAAGTACAAACACACGTGTAGAATTAGGGCTTGCGCTACAAGGAAAAAGTACTTATAAAGCGATAAAATTAACAGGAATACACCAATGGGTTTTTACAATAGACAATGGTCTAAACTGGTATGTTGGGCCTGGAATTGGTGGAGGAGTTCTAGATTATGATACACGTATTAATGGCAGAGATGATAAAAAAACATTTGGTTTTATTACGGGAAATATTGGTATAGAATACAATTTTGATTTCCCTTTATTAATTTCATTCGATTTCAGACCAGAAATATATTTTGACAGTTATTCTAATAACGATATTAGTTTTAATTTTGGACTCAGTGCCAGATATCAATTTAACTAAGCTATTTACTCCTAATCAGAAAAACTTCAGAAACATAAATTATTTTCATATCATTCATAATAATCAATTAAAACTTAAAAAATCTTTAAGATCATGAAGAAACTTTTTTTTATACTATTAATCGTTATTTCGGCTTCTCAGCTCTATTCACAAAATAGACCAAAAAATGCAATAGGAATCAGGTTATCTGAGGGGTTTATTGGTGATGAAGGGTTTGGACCCGAAATTACTTATCAACGACAAATCATAAGTGAACACAATCGATTTGATGCTAATTTAAGTTACAAATCGAATTCTTTTATCTCTACATATCGTAGTGGTGTATTTTTTCATTGGACATATAATATTTGGGATAACCTAAATTGGTTTGCTGGACCTGGCGTTGGTTTTGGAGTCGTTGATTTTAAGACTCGTTATTTTGGAATAACCGTTGCAGAAGTAGATAGAGATAGTGAATTTTTTCCTTTTATAGGAGGTGATTTTGGTGTTGATTACCAATTTGATTTCCCTTTACAAGTAGCATTCAGTATTCGCCCTACCTTTGATTTTCATGATATAGATCGTTATAACGGCTATGGTGATGTAGATAATGTAGGTGCCAGCGTTGGAATATCTGCACGATACACTTTTTAAGATATTTAAAATAACGAATATTTTATAT
The DNA here is from genome assembly GCF_900299535.1 of Aquimarina aquimarini. Taxonomy (GTDB): domain Bacteria; phylum Bacteroidota; class Bacteroidia; order Flavobacteriales; family Flavobacteriaceae; genus Aquimarina; species Aquimarina aquimarini. The sequence goes on from NZ_OMKE01000039.1 coordinate 263,834, forward strand.
AAAAGCCCTGTTTAGTTTAAAAACTAAACAGGGCTTTATTTTTTATTTTCTCCTAGTTACACCAATTCTTTGCTTCATAAAACAGGAATAATACATATTCAAGCTGTATATCTTATCTTTGCACTTATAAGTTTTATTGTAAGACACTTACATTATTATTTTTTGTTTTTACATAAAATTCTTCTTTTAATCGAATAAATCATATTTTTTATCGATCAAATATACGAATCAAAGATGTAATGTTTTACTACGCATTTGTATCTATTTGTAATTCAATGAATAAAATACTAAATTTACCCATACTCACCTACTCAACAAAACAAAAAAATAAAAACATTAAAACTAACCCTATATGGCTTTACAAACTAGCACTACAATCTACATAGCCGATAAACGACTAGACTCCTACCAAAATCTAAGGCTCATTCAAGAAATAGATGCTCACCATGATCTCGAATTGGTGTGTCGTACTGATGCAGTTGAAAAACTCTCCGAAGAACTCATTGGTGATAGTAAAGATTATCTTGGTAGTATCATTACGATACAAATTAGCGCTAATCTAGGCCTACCCAACTATAGAGAGTTAGAATTTAAAGGAATAATTACTGAGATAAAAGCTACTAGAGGTTTTGAGGAAGTACAAGGAGACTTAGTAACCCTAATTGCAAAAAGCACCAGTATACTTGCAGATAATATCAATCACTATGCTTCATATACTAATCTAGGATTATCAGATATTTTACAACAAACCTTTCAAGGATATGATACTGGTAAGCTTGGAACTCAATTTGAACCTACTTCTAGTGATTCAATTCATTATTCTGTGCAACACAATGAGAGTGATTTTGCCTACGCTAGTAGATTAGCTGCTTATCATAACGAATGGTTTTATTATAATGGCAAACAATTAGTATTTGGTAGCCCTTCTACAGATGAAACCGAACTTGTGTATGGTATAGATGTCAAAAAATTTGGTGTTCATTTACAAACCATACCAAATAATGCTACTTATTTTACCAATGATTACCTTGTCAATAGTACGCATCAAAAAAGTAGTGCAGAAGTAACTATCCCTCAAGAAGGATATCATGGCTTTATAAATAATAAATCTAAAGAAACATTTACTAAACAACGACAAATACATCATTCTTTATATAATGATAATACAACCAAGTCAAAATTAGACACACAAATTGAGCAATACACAAAAGCTCGTGCCATACAACAAATAATCTCTAAAGGTAGTAGTGACAATCCTGGAGTAAATCTTGGTGAAGTTATTAAAATCAACGGCTATGGTAGTTACCGTGTAATCAAAGTAATTCATACCAATACAGAAAATGGTGTTTATAAAAATGAATTTGAGGCGGTAGATGCCAATTTTGATGCCTACCCAAAAATGGATATAACTAGATTTCCTAAGAGTGAAGTACAAATCGCCACTGTAGTTGATAATTCTGACCCAGAAGGATTAGGAAGAATTAAAGTACAATTTGCTTGGCAAAAACCATTAGGAGAATCTACACCATGGTTACGAATGATGACACCACATGCAGGTAAAGATAAAGGGTTTCATTTTTTACCTGAGAAAAATGAAGAAGTTGTTATCAATTTTGAATCAGGTAATGCAGAACAACCTTTTATAGCAGGAACATTATATAATGGAACTGCCAAACCAAATAGCTGGCAAACAACTACAAATGATATCAAAGCGATACGCTCACGATCAGGACACACCATAGAATTAAATGATACCAAAAATGGTGAAAGTATCACCATTACAGATAAAAAAGGAAATAACCTTGTCATAGACACTGCGGGGGAAACTATTACAATCAAAGCATTAAAAAATATAAATATTACCGCAGGTGAAAACATACAGATTAATGCAGGAAAAAACATTGATATAAGCGCAGGAGGAAACATAAGCAAAAGTGCAGGAGAAGATGTATCTATTATTGCTAGTAAAGATATGCTTCTTAATGCCTCTGGGAATATGACCGAAATATCTGATAATCGCAACGATATTATTGATGAGGATTATAGTAGACAATCAGGCACTTCTGATGAATATGCTAATGAAATTTCTTTATTTAGTGCAGAAGAAAACCTTACCATGCAAAGCTCTAAAACGGTAAATATTAATAGTGCGGAAAAAAGTAAATTGTTTTAATTATGGCAATTACACGACAAGCGAAGAATTATAAAATAGAAGTTAAAGACCAATACAAATGTATCGTTGGTAAAAAGATTTATAAAAACGCCAATAAAATAATTATAGATGCCCTTAATGGGGATATGAATTTAAGTAGCAATAAAAAAGTAATCAACAATGGCGGAGCCTAAAATTAAATTCGGACATCCCGAAAATAATTCTAGAGAAAGTATACCTTCTGATTGTACTACATCCCAAAGAGTTAGACTACAAAATGAAGTAAACAAAAACTGTAAAGGTCAAATTTCAAGATGTCTAATTAGTGATCAATGCATGGTTCTCAGTGATAAAATGAAAAGAATCAACAAATGCATCCAATCAAGAACAACTATAAATGAAACATGTTTTAAAGGTGGTGATATTGGTCATATTCAAGCAGTAATACAAGCTATAAACTCTTTAATTAGGTGTCAAACTATTTTTGCAACAAATTGTAGCAAGCCAGTAAATGCCCCAGAACCAATTGACTTACCAGAACAAATGGTTCCGATTTCTAATGAAGATTTTATGGAGAAAATGACGGAAATTACTGGATTAACTGGTACTGCGTTGATTATATATTTAATAATTTCTGAAGGAACTAGGTTATTTCCTCCCAGAAACCTTATTCCAATCCCGTAATTTATTAATATGAAAAAAATAGATTTAATTATAAAAATTGAAGAAGCATTTAATCAGCAAAAATACCCTGGTGATGAAAAATTAGTATACGATAATAGTGGAAAACATCTGGAATGTATAGAGGTTAAAGAGCTTTTCAAAAATAAAAAATGGCAAGAGTTACCTAATAATTTTTTATTTGAAGCATCAACATCTTTAAATTTTTTTTCAAAAGAAGCTTTCAAATATTACTTACCGTCATTTATGATTTTTTCTCTAAAAGAATATGTAGAAGCAGATGGCATACCAGATGTTTTAGTAAACCTACTAACACTTCCTTCTGAAACAGACATAGTTTTGCTTGCAAATGCAATAAAAAAGCATAAAATTGATATGGCTATGAATAATTTGGACTTCAATAAAATTTTACAAAACAATTTAAAAAACACAGATCAATTGATTCATCAATTTTTTGAAAAGGTAAATTTATTTACTAAAGAACAAAATGAAGCAATATTACAGTTTTTACAATTTATTGATAAAAACCATTCTGATGATTTTTTTAATAATGAACCACAAACTGCTATTAATAGATATTGGTTTATTTACAATTAAAGAATTAGAGATAAACATCTTTCTAGTCAATTAATTTAAGTATATAATAATTATGAATAAACCAACTTATAATACTCTATATTACATACAACTACAGTAATAAATGATTGCATATCTAAAAGATTAGTAAAACTATTTTGAAGACAATTTACAGAACATATAAAATAAAAAATAGAGATACATTGGCGTCAATTGCTAAAGATAATGATGTTGATGTAAATGAATTGATACAATATCACAATAAACGCTCTGAAATATATGAACACATACAAGATAGATTACCTAGTTTTTTACAAGAAATAGTTTTACCCCCAAAAGGATATAGTCTTATTAATGGTAAAGAAGTATGGTTAAATAAAGAAGTTCCAGAACCTGATACCTTAAAAAAACCTTTCTATGGTGGTCTACGCATAGAAATACCAGAAAACGATTTGAATTATGGAGTCTTAAAAACCATTAAATCAGGAAAAAAAGAAAACACCATAAAATATAAACTAAGTCTTCGTTTTTATCCAGAAAATGAAGCTCTTGATTATAATTTTATATCTATAGATCTTGTTTCTAAAATCTATATAAATGACCAAGAACCTAATTTAATTGCAGATGAATTAGCAGTAGCTTGTACAGAGATATTATACCCACTAGTAGTAAAAACAGATAATAACCTCAATTTATTAGACATAGTAAATCATCAGGATATTATAAAGAGGTGGAAAAAACAAAAAACAAAAAAACTAAGTTACTATCAAGGTTCAGTTGCCGAAAAATACTTCCATCTCTTTGAGCAAACTTTATTTACCAAAGATTTATTCTTTGAGCATTTACAAAATGATTGGTTTTTCAGAGCATATTTTAATAAAATTTATACTGGATATAATGATGAATTAGAAGTAGACAATAAAATAGAATTTCCGATTTTACCCAATACAAAAAGCATACAATATACGGTTAGTAAAAAAGGAAGCAAATTTATCAAAGATAACCGTATCAAAATAGAAATTGATGGCAAATGCACAGACCCTAGAAACAAAACCGAGTTAGAAAAAAGAGCCTACTTCCCTACTTCTATAGATAGAAATCATACTCCTGTAAAAGGAAAATATAGAGCCCTTTATTTTTTAAACCCAAAAGATCATAGAATACAATCGGTATATTTATCTTGTGATTTAGATATGCCTAAAACAAAAGCAGGGATCATTACCATCTCAGAGCTAGATAATGATTCTCAAATACAACACAAACGCCATCCTAAATCTATAAAGCTTCAAGAAGAAAATAGTATCGATAAAAAGAAAAAAACATTTTGGAAATCATTGTTTTCATAAAACCAAATAATTATGAGTGAAAAACACGTTGTAGTACAAGGAGCCACCTGTGAATGTCAGCATGGATTCATGCCAGATATGTTAAAAGTTAGTTCTCATCAATATGAATATGCTAATGATAAAGACGGAAGCCAGAAACTAATCGCAACAACTTTAGAAATAGGGCAACCTTTTCAGGCAAATACTTTTGGCCAATGCAAATTGCAACCCATGGGTAGTAGCTACAAACCATGTCAACCCATGATTACTGAGTGGACAGGTTTTTATGAAGATACACTCTTAAAAAATGGAGGAAATATCATTGTAGAAGATAGCAAAGCTACCTGTGCTATTTCTGGGGCTCCCTGTGTAAAAATCACCAATCATGGGCAAATCGCAGAGCCTAGTCAGCAAAATATGGAAAATGCAGACGAAGACACTCAAGCACAATTAAATCCAATGGTGAACACAAATGATTTAAGTAATACAAACACAGAGAGTATGGAAAATGGTATTGTAGAAAACGTAAAATAAAAAATAATGGCTACAGGTGTAAAAACTATACGAATGGTTAAAGGAAAGTATTTTCCTGACAAAACACAATCCTTAACCACTAGAGTAACAATACAACCAGATCAGGAAGTAGAATTTGAAGTTGAAGAATGGTTAGAACACACTACAGAAGAAGATAAAGAAGAAGGCATATTTTGGTTACGACAAACCAATGACAGAAAAACTATCCTTTATAGAGGAAAAGGAAAAGTATACAATTTTACAATGCCAAAAAAATTATGTGGATCCTATTCATTTTATATAGAAGCCAGCAAATCTGGGAAAAGAGATTATAAGAATAATGCAGGTATATATATAAGTGGCCACACTACTCCCCTCATAAAAAAAAGTGAATGGAGAGCCGAACCCAAAGGTAGTGATATAAGAAAAAGCCCAATCTCTTATGGTGATGTTGTATATCTATGGTTAGAAACAGAAGGACTTAGTGGGGATTACATTTCTATAGAAGTGTACAACAATAGGTCGTATTTTTTTGATGATACTTTGATAGTCGAAAAAAAGAAGATAAAAGTCAATAAAGGAGAAGCACTGTACAAAATTGGTGATACAAATTTATGGATGGCCAAAGTAAAAAATAGAAATGATAATGAAGAGTTTTTTGTTAAAGTCAAAACTTCTGATGGAAAATATGTGTTAGACGATAATGGAGATGATCTTCATGCTCGTTTTTTAAGAGCAAAAGACGAGATGTCTAGCAACCTTGTACAACCCTCAGAAAATATAACTCCTACCAAAATATTTAAAGCAGAAGTAAATGCAGAAAGATTTGAACCTTGTAAGTTTAATAAATTAACACTTACCATTCCAGAAGTTAAAAAAGGTAAGCTTGAAAATAAACCTATTCCAGTATTTGATAACGGGAAAGGTTTAAAAGGAGTGAAAAATACTGATGAAAAAATTAATAGAAGTGTCCATTTTCAATTCAACGATTATAGTATTGCTCCTGATGCTCAAAAAATTCTAAATAATATTTTAGGCTTTCTTCTTGAGCATAAAGGAACAACAATTAATATGAGTGGATATGCTTGTGTTATTGGGAAAGAAGATTACAATCAAGAATTATCTCAAAAAAGAGGAGATGCAGTCAAAGATTTTTTTGTAAAAGGTGGATTAGATGGAGCACGGATAAATAGTTCAGGAAAAGGAGAATATAACATCAAAAGCCCTGATGATTATGATAAACGAAATGAAGAAGTGTATATTGACGCCAGAAGAGTTGATATATCTTTTAAATTCGCTAATCATAGTGCTAATGCCGTTGTAGTAGAAACAATTGCACCTAGTAGTCCGAAAAATACAATTCTAGATATAGAAGGTTTCAAAGTTAATGACTGTTATAGAGATAAGAACAAACACGAAAATAAAATCATTATAAATTCGCCTGACGCAGAAGTTTATAGTGGTTCTGGAACTTCTGCTGTTTTCCCTATTCAATCTACTCTTACTAAATATCATCCTGCTCCTTTACAATATATTTGGCCAAAATATAATATAGTAGAAGGTATTATGGGCAAAAGAGGCGATTCTGCAGCTGTATATAATATTCATTTACATAGTTGTAGGTATTACTCTAATAAGAAATACCCTGCTGTAAAATTAAAAGTATATCCAGATATAAAATGGACATTAAAATTCTTCCTAAACTTAACTAATGATTTAGGTGTCACATGGAAAGATCAGCCAGCATCAAAACATAAAGAATTACAAAAAAAAGCAGGGAAAATAGGAGCAGAAAACAGATGGAAACAAAAAGACGCTTCCTTTGGGTTTAGCCTAAAAAGTGAATGGGACACCAATAATTCTGGAACATATAATAGAAATGAAGAGCTAAAATTAGAATATGAAGCTAAATTCAAAAAATTATACGACCTCTTCTCCTCTATAGGCTCCATGTCTCAAGGAATTACAAAAAAGACTGGAGGTCAAATTAGAAATATCGGTTTTAAGGGAGTTCCTATGAAATTCGAAATAAAACCACCAAACCTTAATATACAAGGAATTTGGAATTTAGAAAAGGTAAATGAAAAATTAGGCACTAAAGTAGACATCTCTTTTAATGCTGAGCCATTGATTGGTTTAGAAATGACCGTAGATTTATTATGCCTAGCAGTAGGAGCTGTTGCTGGTGCTTTTACCGGAGGAACAGCATCACAGCCTGCTATGAGGCTTTATGGAGAACTAAAAGGTATTATGAATACTGGGGTTGATGTAGGAACAGATGATTTTGGTTTTAAAGCTAGCGCTGATGTTTATATAGACTTAGTAATATCTAGTACTATAAAGACCAGTGTTGGGTTTAATTTTAATACAGCTGGTAGCGTTAAAAAAGAAGATAAAGCTAAACTAGAAGTAACAAATACTTTAAAAATTGAATTAAAAGCAGGAATGTGGGTCAAGGCAGAAGCTAATTTAGTTATTGTAAAAGTTGAAGGCTATTTTGAAATGAGTGCCAAAGGTTCTGCTGCTGTAACTTTTGGTCATGGAGTCAACTATAATGATCAAGGATTATATTACACCCCAAAACTAGGATTTGATGGAATCATTGCAGAATATGTAGTTAAAGGAAAAGTTGGACTTTCTTCTAAAAAGAAAATCTTATGGGGAGGTACACCTAGCACTGATAATGAAGATATTATTTCACAAGGAAAAGCCGTTATTGTAGAACCTTTTGATGTTATCAAAAGTTTAGAAGAAACCTTTAAATTTAAAGCACAAATCCCCCTTATTAAAAACACTTAAAAATGAAAATTAAAATCGAATACTTTACATATTTTATAATGATCATACTTTTTAGTTCATGCCAATCTCAATCCAGAATAGACTTATCTGAATTAACACTATCAGAAGATTTTCTTACATTGGTACCAAAAGCAGAAAGAGCTCTTTTTTATAGTGACAAAATAGATCCTGCGACAGGAACTCCTTCATTCACAACAAATGAGGTTCAAAAGTATAGTTATAAAAATATAAAATTCGAACGACCCGAAATAGGAACGAGTCGAGTTGTTTTTTACACATATAAAGCTCTTGAAAAAGGAGGAGATAATCAGATTTCTGGACTTCATTTCAACATAGAAGGAAAAAATGAAGAACTATTTACTCTATTAAAAAAACAATATGGAGACCCAGAAGAGCTACATCCAGTACCTACAATACCCAAAGAAAGTGTATTATATGGACACAACAGCTTTGTATGGAAAGAAGATAAAACTTCAATTATTTTAGATTTCTATTATTCTAGTTTAAATGATCAACAACGTATAGAAACAGCTGTTTATATCATAAAAAATGATGCGAAAGATTTAACATTTCCTGAACGCACATCAGCAGAAAGACTAGTCAATACGCATACAAAAAAATAAATACATACATATCATGAGTATATTACCATATTATATGATCGATTTTAGTGCATCTGCCTGTATGTTTGAAATCAGAATCAATGATTACCCTGTTATTACGCAAAACATAGAAGGGCAAGTAGCTACAATGATCCCAATCAATTATGCAATATTAGAAAATGGGGAACAAACCATTTCTGCTACTATGTTACCCAATGTAGGAGAAATTCAATTACACCCAAAAGCAGATTTAAGGTTTAAAGTAATGCTATTCGATGTTACTAATGACTTCAAATTCCAAAACCAGTTTGATGAATATCAATCAAAATCTATAGGAGATCAAAAATTACCAATCATCAAAAAAAATGGAGTATTTGATGCAAAAATCCCTTATAAACTAAAAGCTTGGCAAAATGGAATTAACCTAAACGATGTTAAAGACGTTAAACAAAAATTACTTGATGCGTATTATAATCTTTCAAATAGTATTAAGAATGGTAACTATAAAATATTTCAGGAAAAAATTGCAAACAGAGAACTAAATATGGTAACCTCTATGTATTTATCTAATAAAGAAGCACAGAATAGAATTTCTGAATTAATTTCTGATTTCGAATCAGGTTTTCAAGTAATGCCTATAATGGAAGAAAGTGTTTTATTATTTATTTATTCTAATGGAAAAACAGCTGCTCTTAAAAAGCCTAATGGGGAATCAGCTTTGTATTTATTAAATAAAAAAACAAGAGAAGAATTAATGATAGATATAACTTTTTATATACCTGAGGAGAAATCTAATTTTGAAGTTATCTGACAACACTATTGTTTAGTACACCTTTATTTATATTCAAAAATAAATCATGCACGATTTTAAAAAGCCATTATATTCACTTTATTCAACATTATATTGTTCAGGTTCTATATGGGTAAATGATGTCCCTTTAATTGATTGGTATGGTGACAATACAAAAGAAGGTGGTTATGCTGGTGATGACACCATTAATCATTTATTACTTCAAAGCGGAAAACACAAAGTAGTAGGAAAAATGCTACCAAGAATAGGGCAAAAAACATTAACCGAAAAAGAAACTATGTTTATAGATTTCTATTTGGCCGAAGCAGACTTACAATTATGGAAAAGAACTAGACATAAGTTTCATCCAAAAGTAAAGTCACCTTGGAATGGACTGAGTGAAAATATAAATCACCCTTATTTTGAAATCTCTACAGAAATTGAAGTGGAACTGCCTTTTACTCTAGATGGGTGGCAAAACTCTGTAGATTTAACCAAAATAAAAGAAGATGAATTGTTTAAAGAAGTATTAAGTACTTATTATCAAATTCATGCTATTATGAAATCTCATAATGCGACTAAATTCTTAGAGTGTTCTAAAGAAAAAATGATACTACAAGAGCAAGCATTTTATTTTTCAAATGATCGAAAAAAAAGTTTCTTAGATGGCGCTACAAAACTTTTTGATCAAAAGTTAGAAATAATGCCTCTTGATCCATCTAAATTAAAGCTAGAAATTATGGGCTATGGCAAACTAGTTCGTCTTGTTCATCTAGACGGGAGCCCTGCTTTACAGTATAAAAGCCCCGATCCAAAAAATCAAGGAAATATTGAGTTTGACACAAAACTTCATATGAGAACAGAAAATCAAGGATTAACTATAATATAACAATCCTTTAATTTATTAAACCTTAATATAAAATAAATGCATCGCAGAATATTTGTAAAAAACACAATGTTAATATCGGCTGGATTGCTTATTCCTTTAACATTAACAAATTGCTCAGGTGGCACTATTTTACTAGATGATAGTATAGGTAAATCAGAAAACATACTAAAATCATTCACCAAACAAGGTGATGACTTTTTCTCATATTATACGATTTCTAAGTCAAACTGTAGTCACCCCCTATTTTCTGGGGAAGAATCTTTTATATTTTGTCAAAAACAAAAAATTATTGGTTTCACGATAAAAATGAATGGTATTACAGATATAAAAAAATACAATGAAACTTTAAATCAACTATATGGAGCTAATAAAAAGGTATATGAAAATGATTTTGGTGAAGAATACGAATGGAAAAACGAGACTAGAAAAATTATATTAAGTTATTCTAAACAAGAATCAAAAGTTCCTCAAAACACATTCTATTCTGAATCTCTTTTAAATAAAAATTTATTAATATTTTAATTTTCTTACATTTAAATATAAATTTATTATAAAATATAATGTTATTACAAACTATCCCCCCCCCTTCAAAGTAAGATATATCAACACAGGAATTGTTTAAAAACATACCAACATGACAAAGATTAAATTTGGAAACTATGAAGCCAGTAAGGACAAAACATTAGAGAGTAAAAGTATTATTGTCAATGTTTTTTTTGATGGAACCTTAAACAACCGAAACAATACGAGATCTCGTGTTGCCAGTGAGAATCGTGCAAAAGGATTGCCCTATAACCCAAATGATAATCCAGATAATTTTATCGCAGATTCAGGAGGAGATACCAGCTTTTATAACGATGAATCCAATGTTTCTCGATTAGAAGAATATGTAGTTACAGATCAGCAAGAAGTATTTTCTATATATACAGAAGGTATTGGTACAGAAGATTACCAAGAAGATGAAAGTATAGGGATGGGATATGGCTCTAGCGACCCAAATGACGAGAACATCGATACTGGAGTGTTAGGAAAAGTAAGAGTAGGATGCCAAAATATATTAGAAAAAGTAGAGCAAGTTCTAGAAAAAGTTGACTGTGCTTCTTTTACTTTCAATGTATATGGATTTAGTCGAGGTGCCGCCGCAGCACGTAATTTTGTACATGAAGTAGGAATAACCAACACCCGACCCGATGATAATAGACCGCCAGAAAATCATCCACATGGACATATAGGAGTATTATTTGCAGGAATCGATATAGTTATAGAAACTGTAAAAGTTAATTTTGTTGGCCTGTATGATACCGTATCCTCATATCATTTGAATGATTCTTATACTTTTTACCCAGATACAGATCCTAATTTTGAAAATGATGTACCAGAGTTAAATCTAAACAGTTTAGGTAGTACTAATTATACACTACACCTCACAGCTGCAGACGAACAACGTATTAATTTCTCCTTAACCGACATTAGCAGTGCAAGAAAAGGAAAAACTCTTAACTTACCTGGAGTACACTCTGATATTGGTGGTGGATATGTAGATGGCATGAACGAAAACGGGCTGATTCTCTACGATTTTGCCCACACATCCTCTGACCCTATTCGCAGAGAACGACAACGTTTTATAGATGAAGGTTGGTATCTAGATGGTGAAATTATCATAGATGAAACTGGTATAGATGAATTACTAGGTAATAGAACTAATCTATCCAATACATACAGCCACATACCCCTGTATTATATGATGAACTATTCCAAAAAAGAAGGAAAAGTAGAATTTCAAGAATCAGATTTAAAAGATGACTTCCCTCTTAATGACTTTTTAAAAAAGGTAAAAACTCGTTTGGATAAGTTTATTGATAATGGAGATGTTTTTGAATTATTACGAGATAAAGAAAATATTACAGAACATCACCCTAACTATCAAAAATTTGTAGCTGATGATGAGATGTTACGAGAATTACGAAATCGATACTTACATATTTCTCATAATTATAAAAATCTAAATGTAGGAGTACCTACAACTGTAGAACCAATGGCTCCAAGAGAAGGAGGTAGACAGATTATTTCTGGATAACTATAGCTAACAAAGTAAAAAATCTATGAAATATCACTATAAAACATTTATAGCAATCGTTTTTACACTTGTATTTATAGGGTGTAAAAATAAAAAAAACAAAATGGCAATACATCAAGAAGTAAAAACCTATAAATGGGATGTAGAAGGGGGTGCTCCAAAAAATTACCCTGGTGTTTTTTATTACGCCAACCTTATTTATGACGGAGGGAGTAAATATGTACCTGCTGGAGCAGCAGGATATCAGAATGGTTGGGGATGGGGTGGTAGATCTCATACACAAGGTAACAAACCAACACCACTCCCCCATCGATTACAAGCAGTATGGGTATCAACTGTAGAAAAACAAGCGTATCTAGGTGATTTTGAATTGGACACAGAAAAAATTGAAAAAATATTTGAAAAAGGAAATGTTAGAATGAGAAATGGTAAAATATCTCACAATTTTTCTTTTAAAGTAAGTATTGCCCCTGGAGGAATAATCGCTGTATGGGTAGAAGGAATAAGAGAACAAATAGAAGTAGGCTATTTTAAAGGGCAAAAAACAGATAAAATTACATACAAAGATTTAGCACCTCAAGGTATAGATCAATCACTAGAACAGTATTGCGAACGATTTATAAAAAGAATACCTGTTGATATTCAACAACAATTAATTAAAACAGGGCCACCATTTGGATTATGGGATAAGTATCGGAAAAAATACAAATGGAATACTGCTCCTCTAGAAGAAAAAAAGTTAACAAGTCTGGATTACCATTATTTTAATGGGGAGAAAGCATTTCTAAAATTTAAAGAGTATGATTTTAATATCCTCAAAGAATATGCCCTACCCTATGAAGGGATTATTGATTGGGAAACGCCAGAAGGAAAAAAGTATGAGGGTACTATTTATTTTAATGAAGAGAGTATCTTTAAGGTGTTTGAAGAAGTATACCAGAAAAAAGAGGATACTGCCTCTATTTTCTATGATGTAAACACCTCTAATGACAAAACATCAATCAAAGTTTTTCTACAGAATGAATCTATAAAAAAAGAAATAAAAATCGATAGTATAGATGTGGGTAAATATCCAGATTAATAATAAAATGGTACACAATCAATGATACTGGTGATGAGAAATTCCTTTTATAAAAATTCTTAGAAATGAAAATGATATTTGAATATTTTGTTTGTCTCATAATTTTATTTTCTACTTCATGTCAATCTCAATCTAGAATAGATTTATCAGAATTGACATTATCAGAAGACTTTCTAGTGATGGTGCCAAAATCTGAAAGAACGTTTTTTTATAGTGATAAAATAGATCCTGCAACAGGAACTCCATCATATACTACAAATGAGGTTCAAAAATATAGTTATAAAAACGTACTATTTGAACAAACCAAAATAGGAATGAGCCAAGTTACTTTTTATACGTATAAAGCGCTTGAAAAGGGAGGTAATAATCAGATTTTTGGGCTTCACTTTAATATAGAAGAGAAAAACGAAGAACTATTTACAATATTAAAAAAACAATATGGAGATCCCAAAGAATTAAACGCAGCTCCTACCCAACCAAAAGATGAAATACTATATGGACATCATAGTTTTGTATGGAACGAAGATAAAATTTCAATTATTTTAAGTTACTCATATTCTTCTTTTAATGATAAACAACACATACAAACTGCTGTTTACATTTTAAAAAATGATGCAAAAGATCTCACATTTCCTAAACGCACATCAGTTAAAAGATTGATGCAAACACATACAAAAAAGTAAAACATTAATTCTCTTACCCTAATCTCTATGTATAAAATTGGTCTTATTCTATTTATTACAACTGCACTCCTCTATGTTTCATCAAGTAATGCACAAGAAAAAACATATGAATTAAACGAATTATGTAGTGGTCTAGGCATGAATACAATGCTCAATCAAATCATAAAATATCATAAGCAGGAAAAAAAGGATGTAGAAAATATACTAGAATATTATGAAGTACAAGATACCCATTTTACTTTTTTAGATACTCCTATAACAAACATTAAAGTTCTTGTAAAAAATAAAATGGTTCAAAACATTATATTTACATTCGAACAAAAAGAGCTAAACGCACCTGAATTATCGTATACAACAAATTCTTCTAATAAAGGCACACCACAAGATAGTCTTATAAATCACAGAAAAGAATTGTTTTTAAAATTCTTAAACCAACATACTCCTATAACTCAAAAAATTAAAAAATACCTTACTGATACCTACCAATTTATTTCAGAAGAACCTTTATGCCAATTTGATTGTATGGACATATGGAAATCAAAGTATGCAGAAATCTATATTGAAAAAAATAACTATATGGAAGATCACCCTACTGACCTATCAAAAACTACAGTATATATAGACCAAACTCTTATGATTAAATCAACACTTACCAACTAAAGAGTTCCCAATATATACTCAATTATCACCTCATATCTTGTTATTAATTAGATCATAAAAACGATAGTAAAATCACTATATTATTGCTAGAGCACTTTCGTATGTTTTTATATAAAGCGGTATAATATTACTCACATCAAATTTCATAGCCTCTCTATATGCATTTTCTTTAAACATCTCTAATGTAGCATCATCTTTTAGTATTTTTATTGCATTATGTGACATTTCTTTCACATCACCTACATTACTAAGATATCCAGAAACACCTTGACTATTTACTTCTGGGATTCCTCCCGCATTACTTGATATTACAGAAACCTTATTTACCATAGCCTCTAGTGCAGCCAGTCCAAAACTTTCTCGTTCTGATGGTAATAAAAATAAATCAGAAAAACATAAAATCTTATCGATCTCATTACTATTCCCAAAGAAAATCACTTTATCTTTTATTCCTAGCTCTTTACATCTCTGCTCCGCAGGTTCACGCTCTGGCCCCTCTCCTACCATTAATAACTTGGCAGGCATCTTCTTTTGAATATTATAAAATATATCTACCACATCACTAATTCTTTTTACAGATCTAAAATTACTGATATGGGTTACTATACGTTCCTCAGGAGTAGCCATTAATTCTCGTTGGCAATCTGTAAAGCTTGTCTTTTTTTGGCCTACATCTATAAAATTAGGTACTACTTCTATCTCTTTTTCTATATCAAATAAACGCAAGGTATCTTCTTTAAGACTTTGTGAAACAGAAGTTACTATATCACTTTTATTAATACTAAACGTAACTGCAGGTTTATAAAAAGGATGATTTCCTACCAAAGTAATATCAGTACCATGCAATGTAGTAACCATAGGTACAAAAATCCCTTCTTCTTCCAACATTTTTTTAGCCATATATCCAGCATATGCATGAGGTATCGCATAATGTACATGCAACACATCAATTTTGTACTTTTTGATCGTATCGACCAATTTGCTAGATAAAGCCAATTCATATGGTTGATAATGAAAAAGAGGATATGCAGGTACATTCACTTCATGAAAATGAATGTTAGGATTCAAAAGATTCAACCGAACGGGTTGTTTATAAGTAATAAAATGAACTTCGTGGTTTAATTTTGCCAAAGATATTCCCAATTCTGTGGCCACTACTCCACTACCTCCAAAAGTTGGATAGCAGACAATTGCAATTTTCATAAATATAGTTTTCTTGTGCTACAAGGTACAAGAAAATTAGTATTGGATATTGTTAAAGAAATTTTAAAAAAAGCAGATCATAAGCCGGATTCTGTTCTCTAACTAAATCAGAGCCCCTATCATTTATCTAGCCCTAATATTACTATTAGGATCAAACCGCCTACCCTCCAACATTGGGCGCACAACCCTCAAAAGCTGGTTTACATGGCGTTGCACCGCATAGAGTTTACCTGGTTTCACTACAGCATTACCTGTACATACTTTCTGCTGCACTTGTCCTCGTTTTACAACGGACGGGCGTTACCCGCTATACTGTGCTATGGTGTCCGGACTTTCCTCTTCTGCCCAAACAGAAGCGATAAGGTGATCTGCTTTCTGCAAAAGTATCATAATTCTAATCTTTTAGATTCTGAAATCAGAATTATTTTTTTCATGTTAATAACTAAAAATAAAAATCGAAGGCTACAATTCATTATTTGCCTGCAATTTTTAACTTTGTAGCCGATGGAACATTTTATAGTATCTGCACGTAAATATAGACCCCAAACATTTAAAGATGTTGTGGGACAGCAAGCTATTACCAATACGTTGCTCAATGCTATAGAAAATAACCATTTGGCGCAAGCATTACTATTTACTGGTCCTAGAGGGGTAGGAAAAACATCTTGCGCAAGAATTCTTGCTAAAACCATTAATCAGGAAGGAAATGAAGATCCTGATGAAGATTTTGCTTTTAATATTTTTGAACTTGATGCCGCTTCAAACAACTCGGTAGATGATATCAGAAGTTTGATCGATCAAGTGAGAATCCCTCCTCAAACAGGAAAATACAAAGTATATATTATAGATGAGGTACATATGTTATCTCAAGCAGCTTTTAATGCATTTCTAAAAACATTAGAAGAACCTCCTAAACATGCTATTTTCATTCTGGCAACTACAGAAAAACACAAAATTATACCTACAATTTTGTCCCGATGTCAGATATTCGATTTTAAACGTATCACTGTTACCGATGCAAAAAATCATCTTATGCAAGTTGCTACCCAAGAAGGTATCACTGCAGATGAAGATGCTTTGCAAATTATTGCGCAAAAAGCCGATGGCGCTATGCGAGATGCTTTATCTATTTTTGATAGAGTTGTAAGTTTTAGTGGAACGAATCTAACACGGCAAGCAGTTACAGAAAATCTAAATGTGCTGGACTATGAAACTTATTTCAAAACAACCGATCTAGTACTACAGAATGATATTCCTCAATTATTATTAGAATTTAATGATATCCTTGCACAAGGATTTGATGGACATCATTTTATAGCTGGTCTTGCATCTCATTTTAGAGATTTATTAGTTTGCAAAAATCAAGCAACTATTAACCTTCTTGAAGTAGGACAACAAACAAAAACAAAATATCTGGAGCAATCTCAAAAAGCTCCACATGAGTTTCTGGTCAAAGGAATCGAACTTGCCAATGATTGCGACTTAAAGTATAAAACCAGTCGTAACCAAAGACTGCTCGTCGAATTATGCCTTATGCAACTTGCCTCTATCCTTACGGATGGAGAAAAAAAAAATGACCAACCTTACATAATTCCTCCTTCTTATTTTAAAGAAAAAGAAATTGAACCAAAACAAGTCTCACCAGAAACAGCAGCACATACTGTAGAAAAACCAGCTGCTACACAAGAAAAAAATATACAGGAAACTAATAACGAGACAAAAGCCATCCCAGCTTCATCAACAGAGTCAGAGACTACTATTATTAATACCACAGAGAAAAAACCATCTATAATTAATAGAGAACGTAGGACTTCTGGATTATCGTTGAGTAGTATTAAAAGAAAAAAAGAGCACCAAGTAAGTAAAGAAGAAAAAGTAGTTGATCCTACAAACCTACCAACTTCACCCTTTACAGAAGCAGAAATGCAAACAGCTTGGACTGAATATGGCAAAATGCAAGACAAAAAAGGGGAACGTATTATTGGTTCTATGTTTGCCATGAATGTTCCTACGCTTCATGAAGGGTGCATTTCATTAGAACTGCCTAATCAGTCTATGAAGGTGGATTTAGAAGCTGCTCAGTCAGGGTTGTTACAGTATCTATATAAAAAATTAGATAACTACAGTATCGAACTTAAAATCACTGTAAACGAAGAAGCTTCAAAAAAATATGCATTTACTCCACAAGATAAATACGACAAATTACGCGAGAAAAACCCACTGATCGACAAATTACGTGCTGATTTTGATTTAGACATCTAATTGTTTATATAAAATACTCACATCAATACATCATGGATACTTAGAAGTATATTAATAATATAATATCTTTGTAATCGATTTAAATAAATAATTATTCATCGCTAAAAAAATTACTACTATATGCTTGGCTTAAAACTCCCCACAGACCCAAGATGGGTAAATATTGTAGAAAAGAATATCGAAGAAATACTTACAGATCATGCATATTGTGAGCAAAAAGCTACTTCTACTGCGATATCACTTATGGTAAGTTTTCCTGAATATACAGAATTGGTACAAGAAATGGTTAAATTGGTAAAAGAAGAGATTACCCATTTTAAAATGGTACATGATAAAATTATTGATCGAGGTTGGGTGCTTGGCAGGGATAGAAAAGATGAGTATGTTATCCAGTTAATTACTTTTTTTCCAAAAGGAGGAAGTAGAACAACACAGTTAGTTCATCGCTTATTATACGCTGCACTGATTGAAGCTAGAAGTTGTGAGCGCTTTAAACTACTTTCTGAAGAGTTAGAAGATCAAGAACTTTCTGATTTTTATAGAAGTCTAATGGTCAGTGAAGCTAATCATTATACAATGTTTTTAAACTTTGCAAGGCAATATGGTGATCGCAAAGAAGTAGATAAAAAATGGCAAGAACTTTTAACCTATGAAGCCAAAATAATGGAATCATTAGGAACCAAAGAAACCATTCATGGGTAGCTAACTACAATACTACTCTAATATAAAATAGAACAGCCAAATTCAACTCACAATGAATGAGTTGAATTTGGCTGTTTTTTGGTTTATTTGATTAATTATTTTATTATTATTTGATCAGAAATACTCTGGTTTCCATCAGATACTTTTATAAAATAAATTCCTGACACAAGATTTTCCAAGGATATCTTTTCAAAAGAAACTTTTCCTGATTTTACAACAACACCTTGTAAATTAGTTAAAACATAAAAAGCTTCACGAGTATCGGTTGATTTAATTATAATATGTGTAGTTGCAGGATTAGGATATACTAATATCGAAAAATCTTTTTTATTGCGTATAGACTCATCCTTCGATAATCTTTTGTCTCTTGACACCCCCCCAATATGAACAGTATAATCCTCTACTTCTCCGTAACCAAAGGTTTCACAAGAAGTAGGAATCCCATCCCATTTCATTGCAACTCTCATTCGCGTAGCACCTAATTTTGCCGTTGTTGGCACACTAAAATCATATGATAAATTATTAGGGTTTGATGTAGCTTTATTTATTATTTTTTCAGAAGTTTCAAACACTCCATTTTGATTATAATCAATCCATACAGCCCAATTCTCTGTGTAAGATGTATTTGCAAACCCAATACTCAATACAATTGTATTAGGTCCATATGAGATATTTGCTACTTGTGAAGTAAAATCACCGTAACCTCCATTATCAAGTGTAGCATTAGAGATCCCTCCTATTCCCACATAGTCAATATATTCATATTGTGCCGTATTTCCTTTTGAGGTACAATATGAGATTACAGTATCTAATGTAGTAACCGCTATAGTAGTACTAGATAAAGAAACATTATCCTTTGCATCATATGCATATACTTGAAAAGAATATGTAGTTCCAGCTGATAGACCTGTTATTTCATATACAACATCAGTAGTAGAAGTTAGTAATGTCCCGTCTTGAAATATACGATATCCTACTACTCCAACATTATCTGTAGCAGCTTCCCAAGAAAGCTGTACACTGGTTGTTTTTCTATTAGAAGCTATTAAATTTACAGGAGCACTAGGAGCTTGCGTATCACTTCCTGAATTACCTCCTCCATTGAATGTATGCTTTCCCAAATCGTTAAAACTATTTTTTGGATGAGCACTCCATTCTGATGAGGTGTATGTCGTAGCAGGTGATGAAATTGTCTTTTTTCTTCTTAATGTTACATCTTTACCAAAATTTGAAGATCCACCATTAAAGTTTCCTATAACATCTATAAGCATACCATTCTTAAATAATCCTACTGGATCATTTCCATTAAATTTTAGTGTGGATGATCCTGACAAGAGATCTGCTTTATTTTTGATCGTATTTGAAGCAGAATTATTAGCAATAACATATACAGTATTTCTTTCTAGAACACCTGATAAACTTAATGTTCCTGTCCATCCACCAGATCCATTAATTTGTTTTTTGATTGTATACCCAGAAAGATTAATGGATGCTCCTGTAAAATTAGCTATTTCTAATGCCTTATTATTGGAGGACCCCTCTACATATTCAGAAAAAAATAATGCTGTTGCGTTATCTCCACCTGTTGAACCACTTTGAGTAGTTACCGTTATAGTACTACTTGCCGCAGAAATATTAGATGCTTGATCTTTCGCTTTAATAAAAAATGAATAATTTGTATCAGGAGTTAACCCTAAAACAGTATAACTTGTAGTGGTTACAGTACTAAAGAATATACCATTTTTATATACATCATACCCTACGACTCCCACATTATCTGTAGAAGCATTCCATGATAGTTTTACAGAGTTCTCTGTGATACTTGTAGCAATCAATCCTTCTGGAATACTTGGTGCCTGAGTATCGGTACCTCCTGTATCACCAAAGCGATCTTCTGCTTGAGGACCTCCCCAGATTTGTGTTGCAAATGCAGGATTATCAATAAAAGGATTCCTATTTCCTTGCAAGTTTTCTAAAATAGGATTACGTTGCAGTTCTAATGAAGATACTGGATCTTCTGCATTCCACTCAAGAAATAGTTGCAACATATTACTATCGCTATTTACAGTTGTTCCTATTCCAACATTTTTAGGTAAACAACGGTTATTATAACGTATATACATATACATCATCATACGAGCAACATCTCCTTTCCATTCATCACCAGGATACCAATGCCCTTGAGAAGTACTACCAGAATTACCAGTTCCGTCAGCAAACTTTCTACTACCTCTTGATGAATTACGCTGTACATCAGCAGGCCTTAAATGGTGTGCATCTGCTCCAGGACCAGATGTTCCTAAATTTGGACTTCCTAAAGATTTTGGATACACGTGCTCCCTGTTCCAATCAGTAGACCCTCCCCCATTATTATGTATTCCTCTTGTTCTATCTGTAGTTGAGTTTCCATCTATATCACTATACCCATATACCAAAACAACTTTAGAGGAATTTGTAGGATCAATATCAGTTTGTTTTAACGCTTCCCATACTCCAGGGGTATAAGAAAGAAATACAGTATGCGTGTTTGTTACTTTATTTGCTAATTCGTTTTTGAGAGCTACCCCAAATGCATTGAGATCAACATCATTATAATATGATGGGATTTGACTATATCCTATAAGAGGAACAATCAGTAATAAGAGCCATAGTTTCTTCATTGTGTGATAAATTAATTGATTAATCATGTTTAACGTTGCTTCGAAGCTACTGTTATTTTAAAGAATTCCCTCTAGTAAAAAGTTATCAAACCACTATCAAATTGGTTTCTTTTTAAAATTTAAATTCAAGTATAAAATAAAAAATTACATATCAAATAGTTTAAACACCTTATATAGCATCATAAAATGAACAACGAGAAAATCTATATGTATATTTCTTTTTTTTCTATTTCATTGTGTTTTTTTATATAAAAAGAGAAAAACAAGAATAACGCCTTACTTTTTTTGAGGTTTACATGCACTTGACTTACAGTATTTTATATTAAATTTAAAAAAACAACTTAAACCAAACAAATCATGAAAAAAATCTTGGGTCTTGCTGGAGTACAAATACTTTCTAAACAGCAACAACAAAATATCAAAGGAGAATGGGACAGCCTTGGTTGTTGCCCTACAGCTACTGGTAGAGGATGCCTAGTTCGTTTTGGTAGTCAAAATTTTTGCAAGCCTGGATATTGTGATCGTTGGGGACGTTGTTTGTTTTAATATCCCATTAATAAATTAGACACAAAAAACATTGGTACCTATCATAAGTTCGGTACAATTTTATCTATTAACCTTTAAACTTTTTACATAATGAAAAATCTTTTAGAATTAAAAGGAGTTCAAAAACTATCAAAAAAGGCACAACAAGAAATTCAAGGAGCTGGTCGCCCTAGAGTATATTGTGGTGGCCCAAGACGTTGTTGTATACGCCTAGCGAATGGTGTAGAGTTTTGTGATTATGGTTATTGCCAATCTAATGGTAGTTGCATCTGGGCATAATCTAATAGTTCCAAAATCTAAAACAATATCAGTTTTCTTTTTTCAAATTAATACTACAAATTATCTCAAAAAGTATAAATAATAACTGTATTTATTGTTTTGAACAATCATTTTTAATACTAATTTAAATATTCACACAATGAAAAAAATTTTAGAATTAACAGGAGTCCAAACACTAAGCAAATCACAACAACAGAATATCAAAGGAGCGCAATCTCGTTTGGTTACTTGTTGTGGGTTTAACAGGAACAAGTGTAGAGTTTCCTGGGGTGGTGGAAGTTTCTGTGAACCAGGCCACTGTTTACCAACAGGATATTGTATTCTTTATTAAAAATCAATAATAACAACTAATTAAATAAAACAAATCATGAAAAAAATATTGAATCTTACTGGAGTACAAGCACTTTCTAAACAACAACAACAAAATATCAAAGGAGCATGGGGTAGTGCAAGCTGTTGCCCTAGTGGTCGAGGGTGCCAAATTAGTTTTGGTAATCAGAGTTTTTGCGAACCTGGATATTGTGACCGTTGGGGACGTTGTATTTTTTATTAAAAAACACATTCATATATACGAAGAGGTGAAACAAATGTTTCACCTCTTTTTTAAAGCATACCATGTTTCTTTTTTGAATTTACTGTAACAGTTTAAAAGATTGTTTGGCTATTTCTAATTCTTCATCTGTAGGGATTACCAATATTTTTACTTTTGAAGTTGGGATACTGATATCTCTGATTTCTTTAGATCTTACTTTATTTTTTTCTGTATCTAATTCAATACCTAAAAACTGTTGATCCATGCAAACCAAGTTTCGTATTACATCGGAATTTTCTCCAATACCTGCGGTAAAAACAATCGCATCCAATCCATTCATTATAGAAGCATAAGAACCTATATATTTTTTAATACGATATGCATTCATTTCTAATGCTAATTGGCAATCGGTATTTCCTTTTTCTGCTTCAGATTCTATATCTCTCAAATCACTATATCCAGTCAACCCAAGCATCCCACTTTCTTTTTGTAAAAGAGTGTTTACTTCATCCAAGGAATACCCCAAAGTATTTACCAAATAAAAAATTATTGCTGGATCAATATCACCAGATCTAGTTCCCATAATCAAACCATTCATAGGGGCAAATCCTAAAGTATGGTCAACGCTTTTACCATCTTGAACTGCGGTCATACTACAACCATTCCCTAAGTGAATCGTAATAATTTTAGATTGCTCTTTATCTAAAAAATCAATTGCTTTTTCTGAAACGTATTTATGACTTGTTCCATGAAAACCATATACTCTAATATCGTGTTTATCTAAAAACTTATTAGGGATTGCATACTTATAGGCTTCTACAGGCATTGTTTGATGGAATGCAGTATCAAATACTCCTATTTGCTTGGCACTGGTAAAAATATCTTCGGCAACCAAAATACCTTCTAAATTTGCAGGATTATGCAACGGAGCTAATGGTGAGAGTTCTTTTATTTTTTGCTTTATTTCTTCTGTTATCTCTACAGTTTTAGCAAAAGTACTTCCCCCATGTACAACTCTATGCCCAACTGCTTCTATTTCTGACGCTGAATGAATCACACCTATCTTATCATCCATCAAATAACTTGCAATCAATTGTAACCCTTCTTTATGCGAATCAACTGTTACTGTATTTTCTATTTTTTCTGAAGTTGATTTATAGGTTATTTTTGCATTTTCTAATCCAATACGTTCTAATAACCCAGAACAAATTACTTTTGCCTCTGGCATAGTAAATAATTGAAACTTAATTGATGAACTTCCTGAATTTAATACAAGTATTTGCATATGTCTTTTTGATATGTCTATGTTCTAAAAAACTAGACTATTTATTATTTATATGGTATTTTTCTTTGTTATCTTACAGTCCTTTTGCTTGAATGGCTGTGATAATTACTGTGTTATAAACATCATCTGCTGTACACCCTCTACTCAAATCATTTACTGGTTTATTTAACCCCTGCAACATCGGCCCTATTGCAAGTGCTCCTGTTTCACGTTGCACAGCTTTATAGGTGTTATTACCCGTATTCAAATCAGGAAAAATCAAAACACTTGCCTGACCAGCAACTTCTGAATCTGGTAGTTTACTTTTTCCTACCTTCATATCTACCGCAGCATCATATTGTATTGGTCCTTCTATCTTCAAACCAGGACATTTTTCTTTTACAATTGCTGTCGCTGCTCTTACAATTTCTACATCTTCTCCTTTTCCAGAAGTTCCTGACGAGTATGATAACATAGCTACTTTAGGTTCAATTCCAAATGCGGCAGCAGATTCTGAAGAAGATATTGCAATCTCTGCTAATTGTTCTGCATTAGGATTTGGATTAATCGCACAGTCTCCAAATACAGAAACTCTATCCTCTAAACACATAAAAAACACAGAGGACACAACATTTGCGCCTGGCTTTGTTTTTATAAATTGTAATGCTGGTCTTATTGTATGTTGCGTAGTATGCACTGCTCCTGAAACCATCCCGTCTGCATGTCCTTTATAGATCATCATAGTACCAAAATAAGAAACATCTGCCATCATATCTTTTGCCATATCCAGATTTACATTTTTATGTTTTCTCAGTTCATAAAATGTCTGTACATACTCATCAAAATATGGAGATTTAGTGGGAGAAATCACCTGTATTTTGGTAAAATCTATTGGAATATCAAGGGTCGTAGCTTTATTTTTAATTTTCTTGTCATCGCCAATCAATGTTATATCAACAACTCCTGATTCTAGTAACCGTGAAGTTGCTCTTAATATCCTTTCATCAGAACCTTCTGGCAAAACAATATGCTTTTTATGTTGTAATGCACGTCTCAATAAATTGTATTGAAACATTCGTGGTGTTAACCCTTCTGATTCAAAAGTGATCAATCTATCCGCCAAACGGTCTTCATTGACATAAGTTCCAAATATGCTAATTGAAGTATTTATCTTTTGTAAATTATCTAGATAAATTTTTGGTTTTATCGCACCTATTTTATTAGCTATTGAGAAGGTGCCACTAGGAACAGATACAATAGGAAAAGATAAGGATACTCCTTCTATCAATTTGAGTATAGATTTTTCTGGTATAATATCACCAGTTAATATAATTCCAGATATTTTTGGGTAATTATCAGAAATATTCGCTTGTAAAACTCCCAAAATAACATCTGCCCTATCTCCTGGGGTAATTACTAAACTATTATCTTTAAGGTGTGTTAGGTAATTACGCAATTGCATAGCACCAACTCCAAAACTACCTGCCTGATTATTTAGATATTCTTTACCAAACAACACTTTTCCATCTAATTCATTTACAATCTCTCTAATGGTTGGGTTGATTAAAGAGTTTACTTTTGGAATAATAATGCGTTCTACATCTTTATTAAAATCCTTATCAAAATAGCTTCCCAATTGTTCTTCACCACCTTGATCAACTTTGTTGGCTACAATAGCCAAAACTTCAACGTCTTTACTAGAAAAAGTATCAAAAGCTAACTTTAAGTTTGCTGCAATTTCTTTATTTTTCTTATCTATTCCGCTGGCTACAATCACCGCAGGTATACCCAAATTTTTGGCTATTATAACATTGATATCAAACTCAATAATACTACCTTCATCAGAGAAATCGGTACCTTCAACTAATATAAAATCAAATTTTTCTTCAAGGTTTTTATATTTTCTGATGATTTCATCCATGATTTCACCAGATTTTCCTTGATTGTATTTTTGTAGTACTTCACTTCTTGTATAGGCATACGCATTTTTGAAATTAATATCTAATTCAAAATGTGATATAACAGTATTAATATGATTATCTACTTCTCCTTCTCTAGGATCATCAATAATAGGCCTAAAATATCCTACTTTAGCAACTTTACCAAGAAGCATACGCATCATACCCAATACAACAATAGATTTACCACTATTGGGTTCTATAGTGGCTATATAAACGGCTTTACTCATATAATAAAATTTGGTAATGCAAAGATACGGTAATGTGATAATTTGGCATATAAACACTAATAACAAAGGTGTTTTATACGATAGTATTAGAATATTAACAATTTGAATTTGATTTTAATAAAAAAAGGTTCAAAACACTTCCAAACCTTTTGTTTTATCGCATAAAAAATAACAACTTAATTTATACTTTTTCCACTTTTAAAGCCTTTGTAGGATAAATGCAATAATACATCCTAAAATTAATTTGATTAATACAATCATTATCATATTATAATTTAAAAGATAAACCTGCTTGAAACACCGAATTTTTAAGCGATGTATTATTTTCTTTAGTTATATCAACCAACCCAAGATTATACCTAATTGCCACTTCTAAATCATCAGTTAATGAATACCCTATACCTAAAGCTGCTCCGTAATCGATTTTCTTAAAATCACTTTTAACAAAACCTGCTCCTTTACCCCCCAATAAATATCCTACTTGAGGCCCTGCTTCTAAGCTTAATTTATCAATCGGGTAAAACTTTATTATTGCGGGTAGCATATTGATATAATTTAATTTAATTTTTCCAGAGGTGTTTTTTGATTTAGCTCCTTGTGCAGAATACAGTATTTCAGATCGAATTGCTAATTGTTTGGATAGTCTATATTGAGAAAAGACTCCTCCCATTGCCCCAATTTTAAACTTAGAAGATGTATTTCTAAACTTGGTTAGATTAAGCCCTGCTTTAATCCCAAATTCTACTCCTTTTTGTTGTTCCTGTGCACTCATAACCATTCCCCCTAATAACACTGTACATAACATTAATTTAATTGTTTTCTTCATTTTGATTTATTTGTTTTTAATTGAATACATTATTGTTCTGAAAACGATTTTCAGATTAGAAATTAATCCCTAATTCGAGTTCAATTCCAAAGTTTTTAGTATACACTCTAGAGGTTTGTATTTGCTGAAAAACACCTGCTCCAATGACAATACCATACTCTTTCCAGGGAATAATTTTTATTCCTTGCCTAGCTCCAATCCCGATAAGAAAATTATGTTGTTTGTTTCCTTTTGTTTTTTTGGTGATTTCTATACCCAAAGGCACTTCTAAGCTTATATTGGCATATATTCCTGGTATTATTTTTAAATATCCATCAAAACCGCCTCCAATACTAAAAGCATCTACAGATGTATAATTTTTGTTGAGTAATGAACTTCGTTTTATACTATATCTATCATAAGATATTACAAAGGGCATGATGAAGTCTTTATCACTATCCGTAAACCCTATATAGCTTATTTTCCATCCCTCTTTATGTTTGCTATATACTTTCTTATATGTCAACATATTAAACCACTCCCCTAACTTTTTTTTATACTTTACCTCTGATTTCTCATAAAAACCATCTTCTACATTGGTTTCTATTCCTTCTGATATAGATTTTGATTTATTTTGTTTTTTATAGTTATTAATAAAGCTTAAGGTGCAATACTCTAATGCAGCTCTGATTCTTTGTTCATAGGTGTCGAATATTTTTGATTTATCAGATATATAGAAAGTTGCATCTTCATAATGCTCTACATCAAAAAGCTTTTGCAGTGAATCATTTTCTTTTTCATAAAAAATCAGGTTAGCATGTACTCTTGTTGTTATATAACTGATACTACTTTGTGATTGCTGAATTTCTAAATCTTTGATTTTTATAACTATTGGTTTTGCCTCTTTGGTTTGCAAAAAAGAAGTTTTCATAAAATTCAGAATAGCGGTTGGTGCATCTGGGTGTAATTTAAAAATGACTTTTTCTCCGTCTCTATTCGTTCCTAATCCTAAATTTTTCTCTTTTCTAATATCAATAACCTGCGCTATAGAAATAGATACATTATCTGTATGAAAAGGAATGGTTTTTAAGGCTATGTTTTCCTGAGACAATACTACAGAAGACAAGAAAAATATTGATATATGCCAGAGATACTTCATCATAAATTTGATTTTATAAATTAGAACTATAATGAACTTCTACCTCTCTAATCTCATCAATATCAAAATACAGTACCAAATCTTTGAGTGTTAAGGTGGCGATATGTGCTTTTACAGTTTCTCTTTTGTCATTAGTCATCATAATATAAGCTCCATTGGTATTTAGCATCCAAACACCGCTTTCTTTTTTTCCTTCTGACATAGAGATAAAGGTCATATCCTTTTTAAAAAAGATATAATCATTTTTTTCTTTTTTAGATGGTGGGTACTTCTTAACTCCAATTTTATAAGTATCCAAATCCCATTTTTTTAGTAGCACATTCTTATCAAGGATCTGTGCGCTCATATTATAAAATGAAAAAGTGAATAGTATTGTCGTTAGAATTGTAATGCTTACTTTGTTGTTCATATCTTACTCTTAAAATTTAAGTCAAAACTAGTAAGCATGAATAGTATGTTGTTTGTCCTGTTAAGACAAAAAAATATGAGCTGTATATGATCTTGAAATTCTTATTTTACTCTGTAAATAATATATTAATTGTCCTAAAAAGACAACTCAAAGATTGCTATTTCGTAGTACTTTTCCTTTAAAATAATAAAGCATGGGAAACCCAACACAACTAGAACGTTATAAAAAGTTAATCCTCTATATAGAAGAAAGATTTAAAAATGAAATCAGTAAAAAAGATATAGAAGACATATCGTTTTATTCATATCGAAATATCAATCGAATATTTCTTGCATTACACCATGAAACTATAGGACAATATGTAAAAAGGATAAAACTGGAAAAAGCAGCAGAATACTTAAAATTTTCAGATGAGAACATCTCAGATATCGCTCATGAAATTGGGTATAGCGATGTTGCTGCTTTTAGTAAAGCCTTTAAAAAACAGTTTAAAAGTGCTCCTTCTTCTTTTAGAAATTCAAGCAAAATCAAACAATACATTACCCAAAAAGCCATCTTTCCATTAGAAAATACCCAAGAACAAACTCTTGAGTATGAAATCGAAGAAATTCCTAGTTTTGATATTTTATATTTAACTTATCAAGGGTCTTATGAAAATATTAAAGAAATAGAAAAAACCTGGAAACAATTGATTTCATATGCATCAAAACATGACTTATTAAAAGATGAAACAATTATTTTAGGAGAAATACTGGATGATGATGCAATCACCGATACTTTGCATTGTAGATATAATGCTGGAATTGTTCTAGAAGAAGAAATAGATTTTTCTCTAAAAGGGTTATTTAAAACCAAACATATACCCCAGCAAAAATATGCTAAATTTATACACAAAGGTAGTCATGAGAGTTCTACAGACACCTATAATTTAATTTATGGATACTGGATAACCGAAGTACAGTTAGAGTTTGAAGACAAACCAACTTTAGAGTTTTATCTTAATGATGAATCTACTACTCCTAAAAAAGAACTCCTTACCGAGATTTATATTCCTGTAAAATAACAATTGTCTGTATTGAACAATAAGTTTTTGAATCTGCTCATTTAAATTTGTTTGGAAAAAAAGTTCTATGCAAAAAAGAATTATTGGACTTGATGTGGCAAGAGCATTGGCTATCTTCGGAATGATTATCGTTAATTTTAAAATGGTATTTGGAAATCATGGTAACCCTCTCTTGGATACATTTTTAGGATTATTAGACGGAAAAGCTGCTGCAACTTTTGTGGTTCTGGCAGGTGTAGGAATTTCATTACTAACAAAAAGAGCTATATATCAAAATGATGAAGAAGCACTAAACAGAAACAAAAATAGGCTTCTTAAAAGAGCCCTATTTCTTTTCTTAATTGGTATATCCTATTCAATAATTTGGCAAGCAGATATTTTACACTTTTATGCGATATACATACTACTGGCAATATTTTTAATAAAAAGTAATCCAAAAACACTAGTGTCAATCGCAATAGGAATGATTCTATTATACCCTATACTCATGATATTATGGAATTATGATAGTGGATGGGACTATATTAAAATGGAGTATACAAATCTATGGACAGTAAAAGGTTTTTTAAAAAATCTTTTTTTTAATGGTTTCCACCCTGTCATTCCGTGGAGTGCATTTATGATTATAGGAATGTGGTTTGGTAAAATGGAATTAAACAATACCACAATAGTTATTAAAACTTTATGGATTAGTCTTACTGTATTTATAGCAGTGCAAATACTATCATATTTTTCTATCATATTCATCTCTATGGGAGACCAAGAAATCATTACAGAATTAACCCCAATTCTTGGAACAAACCCTATGCCTCCTTTACCTCTATACATGGTTTCTGGAAGCAGTATAGCGATATTTCTTATTTCTTTTTGTATTCTCATCTCAAAAAAATATGAGAACACTACTTTTATACGTATTCTAAAAAACACAGGGCAACTTGCTTTAACTTTTTATATCGCACATGTTATAATAGGAATAGGATGTATCGAAATTGTCAACCCTACAAAAATGGGAACATATACCATAAATTTTTCGTTTTTATACGCCATATTCTTTATTGTAGTATGTCTTATTTTTTCAATGGTTAACAAAAAACATGCAAAATATGGCCCCATTGAGTGGATAATGCGAAAATTAACTGATTAAAGGTCTATGGTAAAGGCATAAAGACCGTCTAAAGTTTGATTAGACGGTCTTTGTTGTTTGTTATAGATTATAATCCTAATTTATATCTTTCCCTTTTTTGAGTTTCTCTAGCTGTTCTGTAAGCCGATTTTTAAAATTGTTTGGAACTTTAGTTAATGAAATATTAAGGGTTTTTATAGCGTTTTTATAATCTCCTGTAGCCGAATATGCTCTAGCTAAACCATAGTTTGATGGCCACACTCCTTTATTATTCTTCACGTTATCTTTCAAAATTGATAATGCTTTCTCTTTTTGTCCAAGTTTGATAAGACTTGTTCCTAGTTGATATACATCTAAAGCATTTCCTAATTTTGCAGCTTTATCAACAAAACTCATAGCATCTTCTGTTTTTCCTTGCTTAGCAAGAATACGTGATTTTAGAGAAAGATTTGCAAACGTTTCTTTACTAAAAAAATTACCTGCTATAGATGTATTCACCCATTCTAATGCCTGATCCACCTCTCCTGCATTAAAAGCATAATTGGCTGCATTATCCCAATTAGCCTGAGTAAATCCAGCGTTACCTTGAAGATCTTTTTTTATCTCATCTATTACTATACCTCCTACTTCTACTTCAATTTTGAAAGGGATTTCTTTTTTCTCCCACCTCAAAGATGCTATAGTACTATTTGCCTGTACTTCTGGAAACAAAAATGTTAATAGCTCTGTATGCGTAGCTTCTTTTGTCATTACATCTACACGTAAGACATCTTCTTTTTCATCATAGAAATAACTCCCCCACGAAGTAGCATTATTAGACAGTATAATAGTTGCCTTACCATCTTCTTTTAATGCTATATGCAAACCATATGTTCCTGCTTTTATATTTTTTCCTTCGATCTTTACATCATGCGTAAAATTTATCGTAGTGTTACTATTTGCTCCTGCTCTCCATGGTGCTGCTTTTGAGGTTCCAAAACCTAAGTCATTATACCCGTAAGGAACTAACTTACCCCATATCTCACGTTCCTTTACACTAGGCCTCCCATAATCTATTGTGATATTAGTTATCCCAACACGTTGCATTACTTGTGCTCGTTGGCTCCCTTCTGGGGTTTTGAGCTGTGCTTGTGTTTGCAATACCAACAACATTGTTAGTATTAAAAAATAAATTGTAGCTTGGTTGAATTGTTTCATGACTCACTTTTTTTGAATTAATAATTCTCACTTTATAAAAATCAATAACTTCAAAAAAACATCCACTACAACTATTCACAAAAACAATTTTTATTTCGAAATTATAGTTTTAGAGAGTAGTTTTCACCAAATATTGACCTTTATATTCTGAACAAAACAATGTAAGAGGTAATTTTCATCTGTAATGTTACTAGATTGTTAAACTCAAATAGAGAATCACAATTCATTGTTAAAGCTTTCTATTCATTTAACAAGTGATTAACAAAATTTTCAAAATCCTTTTTAAAGTCAATGTATTTTTGCCCAGTAGCGGGTCCATTAAAACCTGTATGAATTTTACGTACGTTCCTTTTTTTATCAATAAAAATAGTAGTAGGATATGACAGTACTTGTGTGAGCATTGGTAGTTTTTCTTGAGCTTTTTGTTTATCAGAAGTACCATATTGAGCGAGTAGAATAGGGTATTCTACCTTTAATTTTTCTTGTAATCTTTTTATTGATCTAAATGCTTTTTCTTCTGTTTTTGCATATTCAAAAGCTAGGGCAACAAATTCTATATCTTTGTCCTTATGGGTATTGTAATATTCTACATAATACTTTGTTTCATCCATACAATTAGGACACCATGTTCCCATAACTTGTACAATAACAACTTTATTATCAAATCGTTTATCTTGTAATGAAACCTTGTTTCCTTCTGTATCTTTAAAACTAAAATCCAACGTCTTGTATCCTTTTTTTATAAAAGTTAAAGAATCCTCAGATGGTAATTCAAAGCTTTCATTTCTTTTTGCTGTAAAAGGTTCTTTCCAATGATTTCCTGAATAAAAATATCCATTAATCACACTATCAACCACTTCTGCTGTAAATAAAAATGCATGTGCTCCATCAAATGCTGATAATTGTAATTTGTCTTCATTCAAAACCCCCTCTAGATACCTATAATCTCCTGTAGTAGTTCTGAATGTTCCAGTAACGATATTCCCGTTTTGTTTAAAAAGACCTTTAGCAATATATCGATCTTCTTCATTATCCATACTAAAAACTGTTTCCCAACTCCCTGTAATATTCTGATTAGGTTTTGATGTAATTGTAAAGCGATCTTGTTGTCCATATTTTGCGTTAAAAGGCACTACTCTATTTAAATCTTCTTTTATAAAGCTTCCAGAAAGTGTTATTGAGTCAATAAACTGTGCCAAAATATATCCTTCAAAAACAGGGAATTTAATTTTTATAGAATCACCATTAATCACTACATCATCAATATCGATAATTTCTTCTGCATTGAATACTTTTATAGATTGATCTTCCATTACTTCCATCAAAAAAGGAAGCTCTTTATCATCCATAACTCCAACCGTTGCCCTCCATGGCCCACTTTTCAATAATCTTTGCTCAATATTTTTTTCTCTTTTACAAGCAGAAAAAACAGTAACAATTAACAGAATAAATAGGGTTATTTTTTGCATCAAATATTATTTTACATAAAAAGAATGTTGAAAGTTACTTAAAACTTATGTCTACTATCTTTATTTTATAATTTTATTAAACTTTATTTTCTTTTATTCTTTATCACAGACAGTTACTTTTTTACTTTTGAACTCATCTTAACTTTTTATTTTTAACAGAAAATGAATTGAAATTTGATCTGATGAAGCACTTTTTGAAAGCCATAGCAGCGCTACGGGTAAGAAAAGTAACCAAATATGAGTCAATTTTAGCCATTTTTTAGGAAATAGAAAAAGTCAAGATGAGTTCTTTATATACTTACTCTCAAACATGTGTATTTTTTTATGAAGATAAGAAGTTTCTAGTTTGTATCCTCTCGTCAATATAGTATCTTTACCCTCAGAATTTAGAACAATCACAAATGAAAATTTCATACAACTGGCTTAAGCAATTTATTAATATTGATTGGAATGCAGAAAAAACTGGAGAACTGCTAACTGATTTAGGATTAGAAATAGAGGGAATAACACCATACCAAAGTGTAAAAGGAGGATTAGAAGGTGTTGTTGTAGGGCAAGTTCTTAATTGCGAAAAACACCCAAATGCAGATAAGTTAAAAATTACCAAAGTAGATTTGGGTAATGGTGAACCTGTACAGATTGTGTGCGGAGCTCCTAATGTAGCTGCTGGACAAAAAGTTCCTGTTGCTACTATTGGTACAAAGTTATATGATGATAATGGAGAAGAGTGGACTATTAAAAAAGGGAAAATCAGAGGTGAAGAAAGTCACGGAATGATTTGCGCTGAAGATGAGCTAGGACTGGGAAAAGGTCATGATGGGATTATGGTTCTAAGTACTGATATTTCTGTAGGAACCAAAGCTGCTGATATTTTTGATATTGAAAATGATTTTGTTTTTGAAATTGGATTAACTCCAAACCGTGCAGATGCAATGAGTCATTGGGGAACTGCACGTGATCTTAAAGCTGGATTAGTACAACATGACATCAACCTAGAGCTTATTACACCATCTGTAAGTAGTTTTATTGTAGAAAATAGATTAAACAAGATTGATGTTGAAGTAAAAAACCCTGAACTCGCACCGAGATACTGTGGTTTGACTATTACTGATCTCAAGGTACAGGAATCTCCTGCTTGGTTGCAACATCGATTAAAAGCAATTGGTATAACTCCAAAAAATAATGTTGTAGATGCAACCAATTATGTACTACATGAATTAGGGCAACCATTACATGCATTTGATGCTCATTATATAGAAGGAAATAAAATTGAAGTAAAAACAGTTGAAGCGGGTACTAAGTTCAAAACACTGGATGAAGTAGAACGAGAATTACACCCTGAAGACCTTATGATATGCGATGCAGAAAAACCATTATGTATTGCTGGTGTTTTTGGAGGAATTAACTCTGGAGTTACAGAATCTACTACATCAATCTTTTTAGAAAGTGCTTATTTTAACCCTGTAAGTATTCGTAAAACAGCAAAAAGACATGGATTAAATACAGATGCTTCTTTTAGATTTGAACGAGGTATTGATCCTAATATTACTGAATATGCTTTAAAAAGAGCAGCTTTATTAATTATAGAACTTGCAGGAGGAAACGTATCTAGCGAAATTACAGACCTCTACCCTAAAAAAATAGAAGACTTTCAAGTGTTCTTATCTTTTGAAAATACCGCAAAATTAATTGGGGAAGAGCTACCGCAAGAAACCATAAAAAGTATCCTTACTTCTTTAGACATTAAAATTAATAGTGTAACAGAAACAGGTATTGGTCTTACTATTCCTGCTTATAGAAATGATGTACAAAGAGAAGCAGATGTTATAGAAGAAGTACTTAGAGTATACGGGTATAATAATATAAGTTTTACCCAGAAATTAAATGCTTCAATTTCTAATATTGATAAATTTGCAGATCACAATATACAGAACACTATTGCAAATCAATTGATCGGACAAGGGTTTAATGAGATGATGGCTAATTCTCTCACCTCTCCTGAGTATATCAATTTGAGCGAACAGCTCAAAAACGAAAACAATATAGAAATGCTAAATCCTCTTAGTAATGATCTAGCAGTAATGAGACAATCTATGTTGTTTTCTGGTCTAGAAACCATCTCCTACAATATCAATAGAAAACGAGCAGACCTTAAGTTATTTGAATTCGGAAAGACATACCATAATTACGAAAGCGGAAGAATTGAAAACAAACACCTTAGTATTCTTATCTCTGGAAATCGTCACAATGAAGCTTGGAATGTAGACCCTCAAAAAAGTGATTTCTTTTATCTAAAAGGAATTGTTACTTCTGTTTTAAATCGCTTAGGTATCAACAATTTAAAAACATCACCACTCAAAAATGACCTTTTTACAGAGGGATTGTCATTAGCTATCGGCAAGACCAAATTGGTTGACTTTGGGATTGTAAAAAAATCTGTTCTTAAACATTTTTCTATTTCTCAAGAGGTATTATATGCTGACTTTAATTGGGATGTTATACTTGAATATTCCAGACGTAATAAGATCAAATACTCTGATATTCCTAAATTCCCAGAAGTAAGACGTGATTTTGCACTACTATTAGACAACACTGTTTTATTTGAAGATATTTATACAATTGCAAAACAAACAGAAAAACAACTACTTAAAGATATAAATCTATTTGATGTTTATCAGGGTAAGAAATTACCTAAAGACAAAAAATCATACGCAGTGAGTTTTATTTTACAGGATGAAAAGAAAACCCTGACAGATAAACAAATTGATAAAATCATGAATAAACTCCAGAAAAATTTTGAAAACAAACTGGGTGCAGAATTAAGATAATTCAATAAAAATATTATAAACAAAAGGGTGAATATGGTTACACTATTATTTACCCTTTTTTATGCTCAAAAAACAAGCATTTAAGATCACAATGTTAATCCTCACACGTCTTTAGATATTGAAGTGGTTTAAACTTTTTTCAATTCGCTATAAAAATGTTCTTTTTCACTCAATTGAAGTGTAAAAAACACTTCAATTGAGTGAAAAATAACTATTTTTCGCCAGAATCCAAAAAGTTTAAACCACTTCTTAAGTTTGGCTAAATATCTTATTTATATCACTGAAATTCAGTCATTTATGTTTTTGTATTTATTTAAAGGTAAAACATAGATAAAACATAACATATTTTTTATAAAAATCTAAAAAACTTTAACCAAGACACCTTTTTATGTATTATCAGGTAGGTTTAAATTTTACTTACCAGTTTTAATTGATATACTTTAAAGAGTATTTTTATAATCTTATACCTATATAAAGCATCAATAAATATATTTACTTTTTAACCAACGCTACTCCTTCTATAATACAATTCTTATCATAGATGCTATAATCATTAAATGTTCTCAATTGATTACGTACACACCTTCTTTTGCCCATTCTTTTAGATCGTCTATAGACAGATCAGGATCAATATTATCATCATAGGGAACTGTATAGGTTTTTTATAAGATTCTGGGCCTTCTCCTTTGCGTATAGACATAGATTTTAAAATTTACCATTTACTAGTTCTTATTTACTGTAAATCTGTTAAATAAGGTATATCGTTTTTAGTATAATAGCATTTTTTTTCATCTTTTTATTATTTGTAAAAAGCTATGTAACAACAATATAATATTGTTTTTCTATCACAAAATCAACGATTTACGGTAAAGCCGTATATGCGTAAACCTTCATCTTTAGTATATTTGAGAAAGATTTAACAATAAAAACAAATTAGTCTGATTCTGTTATAATTGAAAAATTTGAAATATAACACTCCCCCAAATTATACTAATTTATAAATATCAATCGTCATTTGATAAAGGGTAATCTCTTGATTTAGTAGTATTTTAGAGTTTGTAACTTTAAAATATATTATCAGATGAAAAATCCTGTAGTTTTATTTAACATATTGCTTTTGCTACTTACATTGAGTAGTTGTGAAACACAAACAATAAATGATGAAATCAGCGAAACAGAATTACAACTTACCGATCCAGGAGACGATGGGTCAATCGATCCAGGAGGCGACGAAAGGTATTAAGATTTTAGGAGCTATTAAAGGTGTAATTGCTTTTTTGGCAGTTACACTTTCTTTGTTTCATGTATTTCTTGAACCAAAATCACAAGCCCAAATTGATTATGCTCCAAAATACAAAGCTGAAGTTAAAAGATTAGACAGCTTACAACTTCACTATATTAACCAATTAGAAAATCAAGAATTAACACCAAAAGAATACTCAGTTATTGCTAAAAAACATATAGCATCTTACGAACCGTCTCTTAAAAAAATATCAAGTATGAGGGGGAAGCTGGCTAGAGAACACTCGTTTAGAGGTCGTAGCAGTCTTCATTTTTGGGTATTTGTTTTTGGGTTAGTGACTGCTCTTTTCTTCTTTAGTTGTAAATCCTTACATGATGATTTCTCTAGAGGTAGTACTTTTAAATTTCATTTTGTTTCACTTACTGGTATCTTGGTTTCAGGATTTTGGTTTGTTCATCTAATTTTTCTTACCCAAAAAGATTTTCAACAAAACAAATATGTCTTAATTCTTGCTATTACTGCATCCTTATTTGCTGTTTTTACATACTTTCTTATTAAATATTATACATATAAAGATCAAATTATTTACAAACAACTTTCTTTTATTGAAAGAATTAAAAAAATATACTATAGAGATATGATTTTTAAAGCGATGTATGCCGAAGAGTCGGGAAAACCCTATAAATCAGGTAAATTGGTAGATGATTCTATAGATGAATTTCATGAAGACTTAAAGAAAGTAACAGAAAATATTTAATAGGATGACGATGCTAAAAAAATTACTCGAAATATTAAAGCCTAGAAGATATACTAGCCCTGCACAAAGAAAGTTTTTTAATGATAGTCCAAAGATCATACGAAAGGAAGTTAAAGAGGAAATTAAAAAAGCTATGAGAAACAATTCTGAACTACATGAGATTGAAAAAAAGCAACGTATTGAACTTGAGGTATTTATTGATGTTTTAAAAGAAAGCCCTGATTACTATACAGAAAATGAGTTTAATAAATTATACCATGAAATAATACATGATTTCTCATGGTAAAGAAAATGAGATGATTTATAATTTGGTATCTCATTTTTCTTTGTACGATATCCTAAATCTTGATAATTATAATTACTATCAAAATAATTTTTTAACTTCTTTTCGAATATTTCTTTATAGCAATTTCTTTCAACTCCTCTAATGCCTTATTTTTCTTCTCTCTTTCATCATCTGCCATGATTAATTCCATAACCATTCTAATATAATCTCTAAAAGTTTCATCTAGGATAAGTTCATCTTTTCTTTCAAGAAGGTGTTTAATTAACTCTATGTTATCAAGTTTACTATAATCCGTAACCTTTTGATTTCCGACTACATTATCAAGCATCGTCCCTTCTCCAGTAATCAGCCAGTTGGTGTTTATCTCAGGAAAAGAGCGTAATAAATTTTGTACAAAGTCAATTTTTGGGACAGACTTATTTATTATGATGTTTCTTGTCTGACCATCAGAATAATCTAGTAATATACCCAAAGACCTGTAATTCATGTTTTTGAACTCCATCACTTTCCTTATTCTATCACCTATTTCCATAATAAACATTGTATAAATTACAATAAACACGAATTAAATATTGTATATGCGAATTATATTTCGTATTTTTGATTTGTCAAACGATAATAAGAAACAAATATATGAAAACGGTATTAGAAATTTATAATCTGTTTGATATTGAATTAAAGGATAGAACTAATTGTAATTTTTTTAAGATATGGTAATAAAAAATACTACTCCTATAAGTGGTATACTATCAAAATTATTAAAAGACACATTAACCGCGCCACAGATTAAAGATATAGCAAAAGAATATGATGTTCATTATAACACAATTATTAATATAAGAGATCGTAAAAAAAAAGAGCCTGACAAATTCATACTCAGGTCTATGATTAATAAGGCAATTACTAATCAAACACAACAAATTATAAGTAGTGCAGAATTGATAACTCTTTTGAGAAAAGAGCTAGAGAATATACTATAAACAACCTTATTTATCTGCCCTGCTTAAAAATAATATATCAGAAAGTTAAGTATAATAAACCCCAAATAATTATGAAAACAATAACTAAAGAGCAAAAAAAGTTCATTACCAAAATTGTAAAGTATTTACACATGGATATAACAGATTTCTTGAATTCTGTAACCAGTGGTAGATGCTATGAGAAAACGATTTATGATTGGGTAGTAAAGCTTTATCATAAAGGTGTAAATCATGAGAGTGCTATACAAATCATTTGTAGAGCCAGAGTATTCTTATTGACAAGGAACAGTTTATACTTTACTAGCTGCAGATAAATAACCAACCATACCAAAATAGATATCTAAGTAATAACCAAAAAACCAAATGCCTATGAAGTAAAAAAAAGGTTTATCTATTTATAAGATAGATTTAGAATTAAGTTTTGTGTTTGTATGAGACAGAGGTGTTTTCATATGATAAAGATATCAGGTACTGAGCATATTATAGTATATGTATGGTATGTCTTTGGGGTATATAGACAGGTATTGTTTTGGGGTACTGTCATATTTAAGAACACCATGCTACACCTTAGTATGTTAAGTACCTGAATCTATAATGATTTTTCCAAAATAAAAGATAATATCCGAGATTACCCCGATTAGGTTTTAAGTTGAGTTTGTGAATGATTGTGTTCACAGCAAAGGTGCAGGGGTGCAAAAGTATATATCAATAGCTTATAGGTCATTATATCTGCATATATACTGGAGTACCCCGTGTCTTTGTGAAAAAGAAGGATTAATAGGAATATTTAAATTGGTTTTTCTGTGTATGAGTATAATACCAGTTGGTTTTTATTAAAGGTTTATACTGGTTCCAGAAGCAAAAGGAAAAAACAGGAGTGATTTTTTATTAGTTAGTAATGCAGTTTGTGTAATCCTGCGCCCAATTACTCCTGTAGCCTTTTGTTATTAGTTAAAAATACAAAAAAATATGTTTGGAGACATGCCACCAAAGGTTTTTTATGGATTACTGAATGCATTAGATATTGATATAGGCAATTTTGTAACCGCATTACTCAATGATGAACCAAAAGAAATCAATATTCTTATAAAGATGTATGCTATTTATGAAGTTACTAAAGATACTAAACTAGTAAACAAAACTAAAGTAAGAGACTGGGATACAAGTCCATAAAAATTGATAACAATTACGGTTACTTTTTTTGCCCCAAGTATTGATATTAGGTGCTTGTATTAAGTGGGTTAAACTAATAGACAATTTGTATTCTTAGTGGTACATATAGGGTGTTTATA
Source organism: Aquimarina aquimarini (assembly GCF_900299535.1). Taxonomy (GTDB): domain Bacteria; phylum Bacteroidota; class Bacteroidia; order Flavobacteriales; family Flavobacteriaceae; genus Aquimarina; species Aquimarina aquimarini. The sequence goes on from NZ_OMKE01000039.1 coordinate 304,909, forward strand.
CTACAAGTAGCTCTATATCAAATGTAAAATATGAAACCGCAAAATGTAAAATAATAAAGTAAAAATAACAACACCCCTTTTGCTGTAATAGATTCCCGATCAAGTCGGGAATGAAAAAAAATATCTCAGTTTCAAAAAACGTGACTACTATGTCGTAGTATTGGGGTATGATTTGACAAAGAATCAAGTACAGTTTATCACAGCGTTTTTTGCAAATCTGCCGAGGAAAAATCAAATGTTAAAAAATTTGGCTATTCCAAAAAGAGGAAATAATAGTATAATAAAAAACAAAAATAAAACACAACTAATTGATTTCAAGATACTTACAATTAAAATAAGCTATGATTTTCAAAAACAAAAAAGACGTTCTAAAAATCATGACATCAACCACACAGGGGGTTTTTCCCCTGCTTTTTAGGTTTTGTAGAATCAATTGCATCATTTATATTTAGAGATCAAATAATTGAGTATCAGAATTACACACAAACAAAATACAATCAAATCATTTAACAGTAAAAAATGAATTATGGCCATACAAACTACCACTACCATCTATATCGCCAACAAACAACTGAGTTCTTATAAAAGGCTTCAGTTACACCAAGAGATCGATGCCCATCATTCACTAGAATTGGTATGCCGTACTGATGCAATAGAGCAACTCTCTGATGAGCTAATTGGCGAGAGTAAAGAATATATAGGTAGTATTATCACCATACAAGTAAGTGCCAATTCTACTGCAAATAGTTATAGAGAGTTAGAATTCAAAGGAGTGGTCACAGGAGTTGAAACCGTAAAAGGGTTTGAAGAGTCACAAGGGGATTTAATCTGTATAAAATCAAAAAGTGCCAGTATACTGGCAGACAACTTCCCTCATTATGCTTCATATAGCGAGGTAGGCTTATCAGATATCTTGCAAGACACTTTTCAAGGATATGATCTGGGTAAATTAGAAACAAACTTTGCGCCTACCAATAGCAGTACTATTCATTATAGTGTACAACATAATGAGAGTGATTTTGCCTATGCAAGTAGATTATCTGCCTATTATAATGATTGGTTTTACTATGATGGTAAGCAATTGATTTTTGGTAGACCCTCTACAGAAGAAATAGAATTGTCTTATGGTATTGATCTCAAAAAGTTCAGTATCAATATGGAGCCTATGCCAAATAATGCTTCTTATTTTACCAATGATTACATCGCAAATAAACAACATCAGAAAAATAGCGGAGATGTGAGCATCCCATCAACAGGCTATCATGGCTTTGCAGATAGCAAATCTAGAGAGCTATACAATAAGCAAACACGCATATACAATCCTTTGTATACAGATGCTACTATGAAGCCTAGATTAGATGCTCAGGTAGAAGCCTATACAAAAAGTAGAGCCATACAGCAAATTATAGCAAAAGGCGGTAGTGATAATCCAGGAGTTTGTTTAGGGCAAATCATAAGGATCAATGGTCATGGTAGTTATAGAGTTACCAAAAT
>NZ_OMKE01000032.1 GCF_900299535.1 Aquimarina aquimarini
GTGATTATACAGTTGCCAATCAAGTAGTAGCTAATGTAAGTGTTGCATGGAATGGGTTGGATTGTGATGGCGATGGGGTAACTAATGGTCAAGAAATTACCGATACTACCAATCCAACGGATAATTGTAGTCTAATAGCAGCCAATCAAGATGCTACGCCAAGTGTTGCATGGAATGGGTTAGATTGTGATGGTGATGGCGTAACCAACGGACAAGAAATTACCGATACTACTAATCCTACTGATGGATGTGATTATACCGTTGCTAGCCAGGTAGCCGCAAATGTAAGCGTTGCATGGAATGGGTTAGATTGCGATGGCGATGGCGTAACCAACGGACAAGAAATTACCGATACTACAGACCCAACAGATAACTGTAGTTTAGTAGTAGCCAATCAAGATACTACGCCAAGTACAGCGTGGAATGCATTGGATTGTGATGGCGATGGCGTAACCAACGGACAAGAAATTATAGATACGACAAATCCAATTGATGGATGTGATTATACAGTTGCCAATCAAGTAGTAGCTAATGTAAGCGTTGGATGGAATGGGTTAGATTGCGATGGCGATGGCGTAACCAACGGACAAGAAATTACCGATACTACAGATCCAACAGATAACTGTAGCTTAGTGGCTGACAATCAGGATGCTACGGCAAGTGTTGCATGGAATGGATTGGATTGTGATGAAGATGGTGTAACTAACGGACAAGAAATTACCGATGCTACTGACCCAACAGATAACTGTAGTCTGGTAGCTGCTAACCAAGATGCTACACCAAGTACAGCATGGAATGCCTTGGATTGCGATGGAGATGGAGTAACTAACGGACAAGAAATTACCGATAGTACAGATCCAACGGATAATTGTAGTCTAGTAGCTACCAATCAGGATGCTACACCAAGTACAGCATGGAATGCACTAGATTGTGATGGCGATGGCGTAACCAACGGTCAAGAAATTATAGATACGACAAATCCAATTGATGGATGTGATTATACAGTTGCCAATCAAGTAGTGGCTAATGTAAGTGTTGGATGGAATGGGTTAGATTGCGATGGCGATGGGGTAACCAACGGACAAGAAATTACCGATACTACAGATCCAACAGATAACTGTAGTCTGGTTGCCGCTAATCAGGATGCTACGCCAAGTGTTGCATGGAATGGGTTGGATTGTGATGGCGATGGGGTAACCAACGGACAAGAAATTACCGATACTACTAATCCTACTGATGGATGTGATTATACCGTTGCTAGCCAGGTAGCCGCAGTAAGCGTTGCATGGAATGGGTTAGATTGTGATGGAGATGGTGTAACTAATGGTCAAGAAATTACCGATACTACTAATCCAATTGATGGATGTGATTATACCGTTGCTAGCCAGGTAGCGGCTAATGTAAGCGTTGCATGGAATGGGTTGGATTGTGATGGCGATGGAGTAACTAATGGTCAAGAAATTACCGATACTACAGACCCAACAGATAACTGTAGTCTGGTAGCAGCTAATCAAGATGCTACGCCGAGTGCAACTTGGAATGCCTTGGATTGTGATGAAGATGGGGTAACTAATGGTCAAGAAATTACCGATACTACTAATCCCACTGATGGATGTGATTATACCGTTGCTAGCCAGGTAGCCGCAAATGTAAGCGTTGCATGGAATGGGTTGGATTGTGATGGCGATGGGGTAACTAATGGTCAGGAAATTACAGATAGTACTAATCCAATTGATGGATGTGATTATACCGTTGCTAGCCAGATAGCGGCAAATGTAAGCGTTGCATGGAATGGGTTGGATTGTGATGGCGATGGAG
>NZ_OMKE01000042.1 GCF_900299535.1 Aquimarina aquimarini
ACAGTAGTCCATGCTGTCGTTCCAGTTTGTCTGTATCTTAGGTCATAAGAAGCTGCAGGTACAGCAGTCCATCCAATAGTAGCGGTATCAGAACCAACAGCAGAAGAGGATACTCCTGTAGGTATGGTTGCTGTGCATGTAGAACTACCATTATAAGTTATCGTAACATCAGTCGTATATTGCCATGAGCCGTTATTTACTGTGATTGTTATAGGAATTTGAGTTCCAGAAGGAGTCGTGGGCTTTAGTTCAAAATTTATAGCTCCAGTGTCAGTTCCTAGAAGGAGTAAGTTATTGTACTGTTTAGGTGCTCCAAAAGAAGCGATATGAGATGAGTTTGAAGATAAGCTCACACTCCAGTTGGCTTGCTCTAGACTAAAACGTTTTATAGAATACTGGATATTTCCTGATAAATTAGTAATGGTTGGATTGATTGAGGTAGGCGTTACCTTTGCATAGGTAGTTGCCATTCTCATTATTTTGATGTTAAAAGGATATACCTCATTACATAGAGGAATAATTCTACTAGAAGCAGGCCAAAATCCATCGTTAGATGATCCAACCTCGGGAGTCATTGCAAATATCTTGGGTTTGGTACTTTGTTCACCATACATCCAATCGTCTGAGCTTCCACCAGCGGTATATTGTACGGTTTGATTTGGTGTTCCGTAGGTATATGAATTTTCTTCTGTCATATACACGCACATCTTGACAAAAGTATCTTGATCTGGAGTAAAAGTGTTTGCTTTATATCCCCATGGATGGATCAAAAGATTGCTAAAAGAATGGTAGTTGAGCGCAGCAACAAAATTATGTTGATTTGTAAAATCTCTCATAGCTTGTGTTTCAGGCTCTGAGAATTTTGAAGGTCCGTGATATGTGTCACTACCAGGATTGGAAGAAGATCCTCCAGGAGCAGCCCATTGATACCCATAGTTACGGTTTAAATCAATGCCATATGTACCTCCATTGTTTCGTCTGTTTTTTCTCCAATATCCTCCACCATTAGGATTGGTTTGTTGATTATGAATGTATCCATCAGGATTAATGATAGGTATGAAATATAATTCGGTATTATCAACCAATATTTTTATTTCAGGATCAGTAGTATAATTTTCTAATAAATACCACATGTAAAATAAGTTTTGAGAAAGCCCTATAGGTTCTCTTGCATGATGAATAGAAGTGTATAACATTTCGTCTTCATTCTCATCGGTATCTGCGTTATCACTTATTTTGACCATGTAAATAGGTCTGCCTTCTATAGTGGTTCCTATAGATGATTTAGCGGTGATAAGTTGAGGATACAATTGTCTCATTTTGTCTAGTGCCGCAATTGCTTCATTATTAGTATGAAAGCCTCCCATGCTTCCTAAGTTAAAATTTTGAGGAGTTGGTACTTGCGCTTGTTGTATATGTGATTTACTAGCTTTACGAGCATTTTTTTTATCTATTCGCCTATTTATTTTAGAAATTCTCTTGGAGAGGTTACGAATCTTGATTTTAAATTTAACGTTGTTTTTTCTGAGTAGCTTAAGGTCGCTATGAGAAATCTCTGCAGTAGCTTTTCCGTTTTCATAATGAAAATGGTCGATTTCAATCCCTTTTGTATGTAGAGATTCTAGTTGTTCTTTATCTGTATCAAAGATAACCCGATAATATTTTTCTTGTGCTTGGATAATGGATGTACTACATAGAAAAAAAAGAATAGATATCCATTGAATAAAAGATTTTTGTAGATAAATGTGTGTTTTCATTAGTGTTGAGTTTTAGAGTTAGATTTTTGTGTGTCATATATCTGGGATAGAAAAATATTGTTGATCCTTACGAATTAAGGAAAGGTTGGTTATGATATCAGAATTATGGAGTTATAATAATTCTGAAGAAAGGTGTTATTGATATATCAAAGAACGAATAAATGAAGAGTGCTTTTTTTGATGTTTATCGAAATAGAAAAGCCAAACGAATAGTAAATTAAGAAAAAGGCTACCTAAAGAGGTAGCCTTTTAATTATTGAATTTTATTGCTTGATGATTTTTTTGGTAACAGTTTTATCTTTTGATGTAACCGATACAAAATACATTCCAGCAGGTAGATCATTTAATTCTATTCTGCTTTCTGATATATTACCTTTTCTTACAGTTTGTCCGATATGGTTGACAATAGTATACGTAGAGATATCAGTATTATTAACTAAAATAGTTATAAAATCTTTTGCAGGATTAGGGTAAATAGCAAAATCTGATTTGCTAAGAATTTTTGTTGAGCTAAGATTATTGTAAAGTGCATTATTAGCAGGAGTACTACCTACACAGAAGTTAGAAACATCTTGAGAGGTAAAGTTTCCTCCAGAAGCTAATACTGCTCCAGAAGCTACATTGGTCAGTTCATAAGATCCATTTCCATAAGCACAGCAAATTCCATCACCAAAAGAATCTTTGAATACTAGGGTATAACATCCAGTATCGAGTGTTTTAGTAATATTCAAAGTTGATCCATCAGGCTGCGATCCATAAG
>NZ_OMKE01000043.1 GCF_900299535.1 Aquimarina aquimarini
ATAAGCACTCTACTCCTGTATAATTTTTTAATGAACTTTGCTTGTTTCTCTAAGCGGGTGCAAATATACAACCTTTTATTATCCTGCAAAGTTTTTTTTTGATTTATTTTTAATTCTTTTTCCTTAAACTCTAAAACCAAAATACCTATCAATGAACTAACCAAAACACTGCTCCGTTTTGCGGTTGCAAACCTACAACCTTTTTTTATTCTGACAAGACTTTTTTTAGTAATTTTTAAAGTTTCTCAAACCGAATTTTAAATCAAAATATATCTCAATGAACTTGCAAAACAATACCCCGTTTTGCGGGTGCAAACCTACAACCTTTTATCTAATTAATAACATAAAATTTGCAGTTTATTTATAATAAATTAACAAAACGCTGATTTTAAAAAAGATAAGCATCTAAGATATGAAATTTTATTAAAAAAAAACAAAATATTTTAAATTTCTGTACGACTTAATACCTTAATTTAATCAATCCTCTTCATTTTAGGAATAAAACATACTATTATATATAAGTACATGTTTTATTACAGGTATGACATATAAAAAATCTTTCTAGATTCATTATCTTTTTATAGAAGTAGTTTTTGTATTACCTGACCATTTATTTCTTAAATCATAAAAGCTAAAATCTAATGCTGTTTTCTGTTCCTTTAATATACCAGACTGAAAACCTCTTTGCAATATATCCTCTATCCAATAATCTTCTTCTACATTAATTGGGTCATACTTTTCTTTTAATGATATATTAAAAAGTCTAGCAGTATTATTATACCAAAAAGCTCTCCACCCACTCCTATATTCTTTTACAAGTTTAAACATTGTTTTACCTGTTTGACGATATACTAACTTAACAAGTATTTGCCCTTCTGTACGTGTTAGCTTTTTTAATTCTGCAGTAAACTCTTCTTCCATGTATTTTTGCAACATTTTCACGTATCGTTTTCGTTGTTTTTTAGAATTGATATTTTCTAATCTTTCATTAAGAACGGATAATCTATCTGCTGCTAATTTTGCATAGGGATAAACTTTTCTTGTTTTACGTCTAAGTATTAGATATTTCCTTCTTGCAAATTTATCTTTAAAATTAAGTTTCCCAAGGATTATCACTTCATCCAGACCTATAGATTCATGTAGTATTGTATCTCCTTCTATAATATAATACTGTACATAATTAGTTGTATCTACTTTTGATGTATCTACAGGCTTATATACTTTTTGAGCAGAGATACAAAAAGTAAACATTACAGAGAATATAAATAATAAATGTTTTGACATAACAGGTTAAGAGTCTTTCTAAAATTGTTCCAAAATTAGTAATAAACCATTTGTAAACTGTAAAATGAATGTGAATATTGTTATTTTCGCAATAAAAAGAAGTTAAATAATGGCAAAAAAGAGCATATTAAATAAAAAGTCTTTGACTTTTCTCGAAAAATATTTGAACAACCCAGCTCCTACGGGATATGAATGGGAAGGCCAAAAAATATGGATGAATTACCTAAAACCATATGTTGATGAATTTATCACAGATACGTATGGAACTGCTGTGGGTGTGATTAACCCAAAAGCAAAATATAAGGTTGTAATAGAGGGACATGCAGATGAAATCTCATGGTATGTAAATTATATCACAGATAATGGTCTTATATATGTTATTAGAAATGGTGGGAGTGACCACCAGATTGCTACTTCAAAACGTGTAAATATTCACACCAAAAAGGGCATTGTAAAAGGTGTATTTGGGTGGCCTGCAATACATACTAGAAAAGGAACCAAAGAACAAGCTCCTACTCTAGAAAATATATGTATTGATGTTGGGTGTAACACCAAAGAAGAAGTTTTAAAACTTGGAGTTCATGTAGGGTGTGTAATTACTTATCCAGATGAGTTTTTTATTTTAAACAAAGATAAATTTGTTTGTAGAGCGCTAGATAATCGCATGGGTGGTTTTATGATTGCAGAGGTTGCCCGTTTACTTAGTGAGAATAAAGATAAGCTTCCTTTTGGATTATATATTACTAATTCGGTTCAAGAAGAAATAGGACTAAGAGGTGCCGAGATGATTACTCAAACGATTAAACCTGACGTTGCTATTGTTACTGATGTTTGTCATGATACTACTACTCCTATGATTGAGAAGAAAACTCAGGGTGAAACTAAAATTGGTGACGGGCCTGTAATTTCTTATGCTCCTGCTGTACAGAACAGACTTAGGGAATTGCTTATTGATACTGCCGAGAACAAAAAGATTCCTTTTCAACGTATGGCTTCTAGTAGAATGACTGGTACAGATACTGATGCTTTTGCTTATAGTAATGGTGGTGTTGCTTCTGCTTTAATTTCTTTACCTCTTCGATATATGCACACTACTGTAGAAATGGTGCATAGAGATGATGTAGAAAATGTTATCAAACTTATCTATGAAAGTTTACTTACTATCAAATCAGGTGAAACTTTTAGTTATTTTGAAAAATAGTTTTTTCTATAAATAACACATAATTACAAAAAAGAGGGGTTTGAAAATCAAACCCCTCTTTTTATTATACTACATTTTATTATACTACATTCTCCATTATTTCCTGAACCACATCAGGGTTTAATAATGTAGATGTGTCTCCTAGATTAGAAGTGTCATTTGAAGCGATCTTTCGTAGTATTCTACGCATTATTTTACCACTTCTAGTTTTTGGAAGTCCACTTACAAATTGAACTTTATCTGGTTTTGCAATTGGGCCGATAGTATCAGAAACTTGCTTTCTAATTTCATTAATCAATCCTTCATCTGCTACTTGATCATCATATAATGTAACATATGCATATAATGCTGTTCCTTTTACGTCATGCGGGAAGCCTACGATTGCTGATTCTGCCACCGATAAGTGCTCGTTAATTGCATTTTCTATTGGTGCTGTACCTAAATTATGTCCTGAGACAATAACTACATCATCTACTCTACCTGTAATCCTATAATTACCTGTTGCATCTCTATAAGCTCCATCACCAGTAAAATACATATTTTCATACGTAGAGAAATATACATCTTTATATCGTTGATGATTTCCATAGATTGTTCTTGCCATAGATGGCCAAGGAAACTTAATTGCTAATCTTCCTTCTGAGCTTTTTGACTTAAATTCTATTTCTTTACCTTCTGCATCCATCAAAACGGGTTGAATTCCTGGTAATGGAAGCGTTGCAAACGTAGGTCGAGTTGGAGTAATCCCCGCTAGTGGTGAGATCATCACCCCTCCTGTTTCTGTTTGCCACCAAGTATCAACAATAGGTGAGTTTCCTTTTCCTATATTATCATTATACCAATGCCATGCTTCTTCATTTATTGGCTCTCCTACAGAACCTAATACTTTTATAGAAGAAAGGTTATGTTTGTTTACTAAATCTAATGGTTGTTTTGCTAATGCGCGAATTGCTGTGGGTGCTGTATAAAAATGAGTTACATTAAGCTTATCACAAATCTCCCAAAAACGACCATAATCAGGATAACTTGGCACTCCTTCAAACATTACGGTTGTTGCTCCTGCTGCCAATGGGCCATAAATTATATATGAATGCCCTGTTATCCAACCAATATCTGCAGTACACCAATATACATCATCTTGCTTTTTGGCATGTATATCTTGCCCTGTAGGAGCAAAATGATCACACTGAAATACATTTGCAAAGGTGTATGTTGTATATACCATATATCCTCCTGTTGTATGTACCATTCCTTTTGGCTTACCTGTAGAACCAGATGTATATAATATAAATAGTATATCTTCTGCATCCATTATTTCTGCTGGACATTCTTTTTCTACTTTTTGCAACTCATCAAACCAAAACTTATCCCTTCCTTCTTGCATTGGTGTTGGTTCAACTGTTCTTCTGTATACAATCACTGTTTCTATAGATGGTGTGCTTTTTAGGGCTTCATCACACATCTCTTTTAGTTTTACAGGTTTTGCTCCTCTATACACTTCATTGGCTGTGATCAACATTTTACATTCTGAATCATTAATACGACTGGCGATAGCTGTACTAGAAAACCCAGCAAATACTATAGAGTGTATTGCTCCGATTCGCGCACAGGCTAACATTGCTATTGCTAATTCAGGAATCATTGGCATATACAAACAAACTCTATCTCCTTTTTTGATACCATTATTTTTTAAAACATTGGCAAAATGACAAACTTTTACGTGGAGTTGTTTATAGGTGATATGACGTGACTCTTCAGTCGGGTCATTAGGTTCCCATATGATAGCTGTTTTATTACCAAATTTTTCTAAATGCCTATCTAAGCAATTTTCTGTAATATTTAGTTTACCACCTTCAAACCATTTTACCTCAGGTTTTGTAAAATCCCATTCTAATGTCTTATCCCATCGTTTATGCCAATAGAATTTTTCTGCGATAGCATCCCAAAATTCTTCTGGTTTATTAATACTTTCCTGATAGGCTTCTTTGTACTCAGCAAAAGAACTAAGCTGAAGTGTGTCTTTTATTTTCATGATTCGTGATATTTGTAATTCGCTCTATTAAATTCTTGTAAAACATGTCATCGTCAAAAAATTATCGACAAGTGACTCTTATTAGGGTGTAAACAACCTAAAAAATATTCTTTTCCCTTAATCTTTAAAGGGCAATACATTAGCTTTTTTATGTTATTAGTTCATCTATCTCTGTCATAATTTTTTTTATTGAAAATGGTTTGGTTAAATATTTATCTACTCCCAGTGCTAGGCCTTTTTCTATATCTGACACTTTATTTTTTGCAGTTAGAAATACAACCTTAATATTTTTTGTACTGGCATCAGACCTTATATGTTCCAGAGTTTGATACCCATCTACATTAGGCATCATAATATCCAAAAGAACAATATCTGGTATTTGCGTTTTTAATATTTCGATAGCTTCACTCCCGTCTCGAGCGATAAAAACCTCGTAATTATTCTTCTTGAATGTGTATTCTAAAGACATTACAATATTTGGTTCATCGTCAACTATCAATATCTTTTTTTTGTTCAAAATCTCCTCTTTTATATTAGCTATTTTTTTTCTTAGTATCAATCAGGGATTTCAATTATAAATCGAGCTCCTGTTTTATAATTTTCATCTGCCCAGATTCTACCATTATGTCCTTCTATAATTTGTTTACTTATTGCCAATCCAAAACCACTTCCTACTGGCTTTTTAACGTTCTGGTTTTTAGACTGGTAAAATTTATCAAAAATATATTTCATATCCTCTGCGGGAATACCTTTTCCATTATCCTCAATACTTATTCTTATATAATTCTTAATTTTTTTGGAAGATATTTTTACTATTCCTTTTTTCTCTTCTACAAATTTGATCGCATTAGAAAGCAGATTTGTAAGCACTTGATGAATTCTATCTTCGTCATATCTAACAGAGAACACGCTTTGCATTTCTGTCATGATGATTTTTATATTTTTCTTCTCTGCAATAGTATGTACTCCTGATATTGCTTTCTCAATAGTGTGATTTAGATTATTAATTTTCTTATCTAGCATTTCTCTTCCTGAGGCTAATTTTTCTAAATCGAGTATGTTATGGATTAACGTTGTCAAGCGTTCTGAATCGTCTACTATATTATCAAGAAATTGCACCCTAAGTTCATCAGACATATCTTGATTATCTAGTAAAACTTCTGATGCTGCTCTTATTGAAGTAATTGGGGTTTTTAATTCATGCGCAACTGTATCTAAAAATTCATCTTTGAGTTTATCATGATGCTTTAATTCTTCATTAACCTTTTTTAATTCACTTGTTAATTGTATCAATTTATCAGATTTCTGTTTCAAAAATTTATTGGTAGAAATTGTTTCTTTATTTTCTTCTAGGATTTCTAAAACTTCTATGAGACTTACTGGTTGTTCTTTTACCACACTTGCAATAAGTATTCGTGAAGAGGCACTACCTATACTTCCTGTCAATAGTTTTTCAGAAAAATTAATCAATCTTGCATCTGCTTTTTTTGCATTTTTTGGAAGATCATATTTTTGATAAAACAAATTCAAAGCACGCTCTGTACGTTGTTCTCCTAAGAATCTATTCAGTGCTTTTCTTATATCAGACACATAGGCTTCACCTTTCCATACAAATGCATTTTCTTGCAAAGAATTATAATTACTATCTACAAACATTTCTGCATAATTACGTTCTCTGTAGTTTCCTTTGAAAGAGAGGGATACTCCTAGATATAAAAGGCTATTAAAAAATATACTCCAGAAAAAGGCATGTGTCACAGGATTTAGAAAATCAATTCCAAATAATGCATAGGGGCGTAAAAGCTCATTTTGAAAAGGACCATAAACGATAAAATTCATATCACCAAAAATAGCATCAAGTACAAAAGGTAATATCAAGGTATAGGTGGTAACTAATGTTCCTGTTATAATTCCTACTTTGGCCGCAATAGAGGAACCTCTATTCCAAAATAATCCAATAAAAAAAGATGGAGCCAGTTGGGCTATCACAACAAATGATAATTGTCCTATTGAGAATAATGATAATTCAATATTGAAATTGATATAAAAAAAGTAGGCTCCTAATATCAATGAAAAAATAGCTATTCTTCTAATATTCTTAATATAATTAGCATTACGTTTGGGACGACTTCTGCTAAATTTATCTAAGAAACCGTAGGGAATGATCAAATTATTACTAAGCATAGTCGATAAGGCTAACGTTGAAACTACTACCATCGAAATTACAGCAGAGAATCCTCCTAAAAACACTAATATTGCTAATGAAACATCTCCGTTTTGTAGTGGTAATAACAATGAATAATAATCGGGATTTGCGGTATCCTCTAATCGTAACTTACCCCCCCAAGCAATAAAAATTACAAATACATTAAACAATAAGAGGTATAGAGGAAACATCCAAATTGCATTTTTAAGATGCTTTTTGTTTGTGTTTTCGATTACAGATACATGAAATTGTCTGGGCAATAAAAAGATAGCCAAAAAAGATAGTGCTATCATAAAATACCAATTAATCCCCGACTCTAGACTATCGAATGTAGTTAAGGTTTCAAAATCTTCACTGATTACTATTTGATTATAAATATCTGTGGTTCCATCAAAAAGGAAATAGGTTACATACCCTCCTACTCCCAAAAAGAATACTAATTTTATTACTGATTCTACGGCTACAGAGAATACTATTCCTTGCCTACGTCGTGTTGCATCTGTTGTTCTTGTTCCAAAAAAAGCGGCAAAAACAGCTAATAAAACTGCTATATAAAATGTAGAATCTTTAAAAATTGTTCCAGAAGAATTTATAGGGTTATTAGAGATTATCCCAAATGTTTCTGAAACAGCTTTAAGTTGCAATGATATATATGGTACTACTCCTAATACACAAATCACTGTAACCAAAGCTCCTAAAAAGCGATCATTACCATATCTAAGAGATATAAAATCAGCGATACTTGAGACTTTATGCTGTTTAGAAATTTTAATTATTTTTTTTAATACTACAATCCAGACAGGAAAAGCTATTACGGGTCCCATATAGGTGGTTAAGAAGCTTACTCCAGAAGTAGCCGCTATCCCAACACTACCATAATATGTCCAAGCAGAACAATATACTGCTAGTGATAATGTATATACATATGGATTATTAACCCATGAATTTTTTGCTTTCTTTTCTGCCCAAAAAGCAATACCAAATAAGAGTAATAAGTACCCTACGATTATGAATATCAATACATAACTATTCATAATATCGTTTTAAGATATTAAAAGAAACTAAAATTGAAATTGCCCATATCAAGAATATAAAAAAGTATAATACTGGAAATCCAAAAATGCTCCCCGAATGATTAAACATAAATATCAAAGGAACATTAAATAGAAAAAGTAATGCTATAGATAGAACAACTAATTTTTGCTGATGACGTTTCTTCATACATTAAAACGGTTACTTACTAGTTTAAAAGTAGATACGTTAAATTTAATCATTTTTAAATTTTTCTTTTTTAATAAACCTGACAAGGCTTAAATCCTTGTCAGGTTTATAGTTTCTTTACGTTTAACTTTAAAGAATAGTTTTATTTATTAATGTGTCGCTTCTCCTGCTCCACTAGGGATTCTTATATTTTCTACAATCTCTTGCACATCTTTGGGAGGTGCAGCTGTAAATGAAGATACTACTATTGATATTATAAAATTGATCACCATGGCAACAGCTCCAAATCCTTCTGGAGAAATACCAAACCACCATTCACTTGATGGAGGAACGGTTTCATCAAACCAACCCAACCTGTATTTTATCATATATAGTAGCATACATAAAATTCCGACCACCATTCCTGCTATCGCTCCTTCTTTGTTCATTCTCTTGTAGAATATTCCTAATACAATTGCAGGAAAGAAAGAGGCGGCTGCCAAACCAAATGCTAATGCGACGACTGCTGCGACAAATCCTGGTGGGTTAATTCCAAAATATCCTGCAACACATACAGCAGCTACAGCAGATAAACGTGCTGCTATCAATTCTCCTTTTTCAGAAATGTCTGGCTTGATCATTTTCTTGATAAGGTCATGAGATACTGAGGATGATATTACTAATAATAATCCTGCTGCAGTTGATAATGCTGCTGCTAATCCTCCTGCTGCAACCAGTGCAATCACCCAATTGGGTAGGTTTGCTATTTCTGGATTTGCTAATACCATGATATCTCTATCTACAAAAAGTTCATTTTTGGTAGCTGCGTTTACATTTGTAATAGTACGTTCTCCATGTGTTCCTCTATTTTTTCCATCAAACACAGGTTTATTTTTATTTCCTTCTACAGAATGGCCTTTTGCATATTGCACTTGTCCATCACCATTTTTATCTGTCCATCCTAACAATCCAATATCTTCCCAATTTTTGAACCATGTAGGAAGTTCTTCATATTTCTTATTCTGTACAGATTCTATAAGGTTTGTTTTTGCAAAAACAGCAACTGCTGGTGCTGTAGTATATAATATTGCTATCAATAATAATGCATATCCTGCTGATTTACGAGCATCTTTTACTCGTTTCACTGTAAAGAATCTAACTATTACGTGTGGTAATCCTGCTGTTCCTACCATCAATGCTAATGTTATTGCAAATACATCAATAATTGACTTAGAACCATCAGTATATGCAGAAAATCCAAGTTCCGTACTTAATCCATCTAGTTTTTCTAAAAGATACAAATCTGAACCATCGGTTACTGTACCACCGAATCCTAATTGTGGAATAGGGTTACCTGTCATCTGGATAGAGATAAATATTGCAGGTACCATAAATGCAAAAATAAGAACACAATATTGTGCTACCTGGGTATAAGTAATTCCTTTCATTCCTCCTAGTACTGCATAGAAAAGTACAATGATCATCCCTATGATCACTCCTGTATTAATGTCTACTTCTAAAAATCTAGAAAACACAATTCCAACACCTCTCATTTGCCCAGCTACATACGTAAATGACACTAATAATGCGCAGAATACAGCTACTGATCTTGCTGTTTTTGAATAATATCTGTCTCCTATAAAATCTGGAACCGTAAATTTCCCAAACTTCCTTAGATAAGGAGCTAATAATAAAGCCAATAGCACATATCCTCCTGTCCATCCCATTAAGTAAACTGCTCCGTCATATCCAGAAAAAGCTATAATCCCTGCCATAGAGATAAATGATGCGGCACTCATCCAATCGGCTGCTGTTGCCATTCCGTTTGCTAGAGGTGATACCCCTCCTCCTGCTACGTAAAATTCTTTTGTAGAACCTGCTCGTGACCAGATTGCTATTCCTATATACAAAGCAAAAGTAATCCCTACCAAGATATAAGTCCATATTTGAACACTCATAATATATTTTTTTAAAAGTTGTTTATAATCTTATTTCGATCGTATGAAATAATTAAAGAAGTATCTTATTCCCCCAATACAATCATTCTATTTATCTAATCTTTATCGTACCCATATTTTTTATCTAATTTGTTCATTAATCGAACATATATAAAAATGATCACTACAAATACATAGATTGAACCTTGTTGTGCAAACCAAAATCCAAGAGGAAAACCTCCCATATGAAATTGATTTAATTGATCTTTAAAAAGTATTCCTGCTCCATAGGATACAGCAAACCATATAGCTAGTAAAATAAATAGGTACTTTACATTTTCTTTCCAGTAGGCACTGGCTTTTCGTTGTTGTTCTGACATGATTATATTTTTTTAGAGATAGATCATTGCTTGTAGGGTAACATAACTATTTGAGTCATTACCACCGTACTTTGTATTTTGATATTCTAATGTTAATTTAGAATTGTGCCCACTTATATAGGCATTAGCTCCAACTCCAAAAGTGGTAGCATTATCATCTATAGCATCAATTGAGCGTAAATTAAAAGATGTATATGGTTGAAATTTTATTTTTTTATTATCATTTGGTATCAAATATCCTACATGGCTATATATCATAGAACCTGTTTCATAGGTTTGCCTTAGGGTATAATTTTTTCCATAATCATTATTTTGATAGGTTGCATATGCAGTGATTGCTGATCCGTTTTCTCCTAGAGGTGCATCATAAAATGCGTCTACAGCAAATACCGCAACATCTTCTCCTTCTAGAGCTCCTGTTGAATTGAGTGATACACTACCTTTTGGGTGATAAAAGAACCCTGCTCCTACATTAAACACTTTTTTACCTCCCAAGTAGGTTCCCACTTTATAGGGTAAGAAATTCGATTCTTGATCAAAGAAATTATAATCAAAATAACCTGCAAAATTCTTCCCTGCATCTTTAGATCCTAATAGCCTTCTTCCTGCATATACTGCTGGACCATTTGCTACTGGTTCTTCTTCTGCCTGCAGATTATCAGTGATCGACTCATTGATTGCTACTCTATATTGTAATTTACCAAATGATCCTTTGGCATAAATTCCAATATGTCTTGCAAATTGATCAGATAACCCAATATTAGCCCATGACTGTCTGTTATTATCCAGTGTCATCATATTGAGTGTACTTTGATTATTAAGTCGTGAGATACCGTTCCAATAATGAAGCCCTGCCCCTATAGCATGTTTTGATCCTAAGCTGTATTGAGCCCATACATCATGAAGAAATAATTGCGAGCTTTCTCCTTTTCCTACTGGATGTTGATTATCTGCATTTAAACTATTTATTCCAAAATGAGTAAGAATCAAAAAGTCTTTATTAATTTGAGAATACATTAGAACTCGCGCTCTTCGTATACTGAAATCAACATTGCTTTCACTATCAGGAACATCATCTGTGTATTTGGCCCAAAACTGAGCCCAAGAGATTACTCTAAAATATTTTGACCCATCCTCATTGAGTTTTACTTTTAATCCTCCTGTATAATCTGGGGAACCTTGTGAAAAAGCTGAGTAAGGAATCAAAAAACTACCTAAAAAAAGTAGTAATATGAAGTTTTTCATAATTTAAGAATTTGATTTGTAGAAAATGAATTGTACTACTTTATGTAGTGTTGTGCACTTGTTAAAATTCTAAAAATTATGCGTGGCAATAAAAATCAGTATAGTTATTTGCTAATTAATATAGTTATTCTCTGAAACGTTCCCATTTAATAAGCATAAACTTATCCCCTAATTCGGTCACTACAACTCCTGCTCCTTTTATATTATCAGGTGATTGAAAATAATTTGCTAACTCAAATGCATTCAAAATTTTATAAGTTGAGTGATATTGAGAATTGTATGGCCGTTTGATGTTGTACTTTTTTACCCAATTCATAACACTGACATGAGAGATTCCTAGTATTCGTTCTATCTCTCTATATGTAAGTCCCTCTAAATAGAGTTGTAATGCTTTATTTACATAATAATCATCTATTTTTTTACCCAGCTTGTTTACTGTGAAATAATAATTACAATTCTTACAACGATATCGTTGTCTCTTATTTATTACTCCACTTTTTACATTGTCTGACGAACCACAATTTGGGCAAACTTTAACAACCATATATATTATTTTTGCATAAATATATCATTTTAGCAATAAAAATATAACAATAGTTTAATATTTATATTGAAAAATTATAACAAACAGTTAATTTTTATTGAATATATCCTTTTATTTACACCACATTAACAAAAAATAATGAATAGCATTATGGCAGATGAATTTATTGATATACTTTATAAAACTGGTGAACCTACAGGTGATATTAAATTAAAATCTGAGGCACACCAGTTAGGTTTATATCATGCAAGTGTGCATATTTGGTTTTTTACCGATAAGGGAGAAGTATTACTACAAAAACGCGCTAGTAATAAAGATACATACCCAGATCTATGGGATATTTCTGTAGCGGGTCATATATCTGCTGGTGAAACTGCGCAAAATTCTGCTATTAGAGAAATCAAAGAGGAGATCGGTATTTATGTATCGACAAATGACTTAAAATATATTCATACCTACCTGAGTGAAAAAAAACCTAAGGCTGGATTTTATGATAACGAATTCAATCATATTTATTTATCCAAGCTTCGAGTTCCTATAACAAGCTTAACACTTCAAAAAGAAGAGGTATCTGATATAACTCTTATTCCTATAGAGGAACTAATTCTTGCGCTACAGAATCCAAACTATTCTAAAACATATGTCCCGCACGCAAAAGATTATTATAATTTAGTTCTTAAGGAAATCACAAATCAATTCTAATAATGTATTTATTAGAATAATCTATTGTAACTTCATAAACCATAATTTTATTATAGTAATTTTGTATCATAATTAAAAAACCAATAAACAAAAACTATGGAAGATACTAACACAAAAACGATCGATGCTTTAAATATTTTATTAGCAGATTACCATATGCATTATCAAAAGCTTAGAAATTTTCATTGGAATATAACTGGTTCGCATTTTTTTGAACTTCATGTAAAGTTTGAAGAATTGTATGAAGATGCTAAATTAAAAATTGATGAAATTGCAGAACGAATTTTAACATTGAGAGGCAATCCCGTAAGTAATTTTAGTTCATATTTGGATTTATCTAATATAAATGAATCAGAAACAACACTAGTTGACCAAAAAATGGTAGCTGCTATTTTAGAAGACCATAAAGCACTTTTAAGGCAATTAAAAATAGTAACCAAAGAAGCTGAAAATGTAGGTGATGATGGTACTTTGGATATTACGGGAACTTATATAGGTGAATTAGAAAAAATAAGCTGGATGCTTAATGCTTGGAATCAAAGGAATTAATATAGTAAAACTATCATATCTTATTCTTTTGACAACTATATCTGTTAGTTGTCAAAAGAATAAGGTAAATCAATTGATAAAGATTACTGATCTGTCAAATGATTTACATGAAATATCAGGCATAACTTTATTGTCTGACCAAAGATTATACGCAATAAATGATTCTGGTAATAGTAATACATTATTTTGCTTGAATCAAAAAGGTAAAATTATACAAAAGATCAAAATTCCCAAAACAAAAAATATAGATTGGGAAGATCTAGCATATGACAAAAAAGACACTCTATATATTGGTGATTTTGGTAATAATAGTAATGACAGAAAGAATTTGAGGATTTATAAAGTTTCTCCTCCTTTTTCTGAAAAAACATCTGTATCAAAAATAGAGTTTTCTTTTCCTGATCAAAAAAAATTTCCTCCAAAGAAAAAAAATCAGAATTTTGATGTAGAAGCATTTTTGTGTTTCAATAACAACTTGTATTTATTTACAAAAAATAGAGGAAAAGATAAAAGAGGACGTACTACCATCTATAAAATACCTACGCAACCAGGAAAACATGTTGCAGAACTTATTGGCCACTACACAACATGTAATGATCAATCTGATTGCCTTATTACTGGTGCTACTATTAATTCATCTGGAGATAAAATTGCTTTACTTACTCATAATAAAATATTTTTACTTAGCAATTTTAGTGATACCAACTTATCAGATGCTACCATTCAAAAAATAAAGCTATACCATACTTCTCAAAAAGAAGGTATTTGTTTTAAAAATGATTCAACACTTTATATCACCGATGAAAAAAAGGGTTTACAAAAAGCTGGGTTATATGAGTATCATTTAAAAAACTGATACATCCCAGATGGCCTAATAAAAAAACAACTATCAATCAGAGCTATAGTCTTAAAAACTTAAACCAAACCCAAATGTAAACCTTAATCCATCATCACTAGAGAACAACCCTAATTGCCCTCCAACTGTATCAATAGCGTTTATCCATAATCCTCCTCCTACAGAGTCATGCCATGTGTCAGAATTTTCTGTATCGATCCATACACGACCTATATCATATCCTCCGAAAACTCCTAGTTGTAATGGTAATAGGCCCGTTTTGAATTTATTAAAACTATATCGTAAGTCATTACTAAATGCTAATGCACTTTCTCCTGTAAAACGCTCTTCTCTATATCCTCTTAGTCCCTTAACTCCTCCAAGATTAGCTCCTTGATAAAACTCAAATTCATCTCCTATATTAACTTCTGCAAAAATATTAGTTCTTAATACTAATTTTCTATTTCTCGTAATTGAGTTGTAAAATTCTAATTTTGGGTTGATATATCCATAGGTTTTCTCTGTGTCTTCTACATTCATTCTACTACCAGTTTCTACTTTAAACAACATCCCTCTGGTGGGGCTAATGGCATTGTCATAGCTTTCAAACTTATATGTGATTTCCAGGTTTGCAAAAAATTTTCTTTCAAAAAAGTCTGGATCTATACTAATAAAATCAAGTCCAGAGGTTATCAATCTACCTGGTGTATCTTGAACTTCTACTCCTTCAAATGCACCATTTATAGAAAATTCACTTCCGTAGTTATTTTTTTTAGAAACTCCAATTCCAAAAGCCCAGATACCTGTTTTTACTCTGTTATAATCTAAACCTACTTCATCATCAAAATTTGAAGTACTGTTACCAAATCCAAAAAAGTTTTGAGCAAAATTCTCACTTGTATATGTAGCATTCATCAAAAAATTCCAGTTACCTAGTGCATTGACAAATTCTCCTGAGTATGACAAATCATATCCTTCGGTTTGAAAATAATAGGCTGCTCTAAATTTATGTTTACTGTGATAGGGTTCATTTTTGAACCCTTTGATCGTATATACATCTGTAACATTAATATTCAACCCATCATCAGGATTAAACCCTATAAAAGGAGCTACTGTATTTGTTCTATCTACATACTTGGTATAGTCATATATATTATAGTTATAAATGTCACTAATTATAAATTTTGCACCGCCTTTCTTTTCTATTGTATTCTTCTTTGATTTATGATCGTATACTTTTATTTTCTTACCATTACTTATAACGTACTTATCATTATTTTGTCCTCCAATAATTCTAATTTTTATAGGGTTACGGCCTTTTCCTTTGGTTACAAATTTATCATCATCATCCAATCCATATAACCAGATTTCTTTTGTCTCTTTTGCATCAAAAGTTCTTTGTAGATAAGGTTTTTCTATTTGCCCCCCTTTCATTCTAGAAATCTTTATGGTGGTTATTCCTTCTCCTCTTTCTATCTCAAAAAAATCATCTTTATCTGTTCCTGAAATAATCACATGCTTAGATAAAAAATTATAATAACGTCTTGCAATATCCTCAATATTATCTCTTCTAGCTTTTAGGTTTTCTTTGATTTTTTCTGCAACTTTATCTCTAAGTTCTATGGGTAATTTGGCAAATGCTTTATCTATATCTACATCAGATAAATTTTCTTTTATATAGTTGGCTTGCTCTATCCATATATTCTTTCCTGAGTTCTGAGTCAATGTTCTGTCTAATGGTAATCCAGATTGATTAATCCACCTTACTTTTTTGAGTTGATCATCATATACCTGAAATTTACGTGCTAATGGAACTACAAATTTTATGACATCTAAGAGTACTCCATCATAATTAGAAAACACTTGATCTCTATCTCTTGGTATGGGTCTGTATATCTTCTCTTTTTCTGTATCAAAACGTGCCCAACGCCATTGATCAGAATGACGATCCCAATCTCCTAATAGCATATCAAAAAGTCGGGTTCTTATATAATGAGCTTCATCTACCTGATATTTTTCATCTTTTCTTAATCTACTCAACAGATCATCAGTACTTTCAATATCATCGGGTTTTCCAAAAGAGATCTCCTCTCCATATTCTTTTCCTGGGCGTTCTTCCAGAAAATATATTTCATCACCAAAACTTTCATTATATTTCCCTAAAGCTGTGTGTTTAGGAATATAATACAAACTAGGATTTGCATGATATACACCAATAGCATCTGCTAGTGAGCCTATTGCCAAAAATGCATATGGGTAACTAGATGTATAAAAGTCTGCCAATAAATCTTCTGTAAAAGTATCTTCAAAATCATCATCGAGATAGGTATACTTAAATGCTCCTTTTTGTAAAAACTGGGTCACACTTTTGCGCATTGCTCTAAGGCTATATCGTTTCCCTTCTTTATCAATAAGCCTAAGAGATCTCGTTACTTGTCCTCCCCCTTGTCGATCAATCGTAAAACCTCCCATCAATGTATCCAAGGTTGCTACAGGAATCTTGATATCTGTTCCGTATATATATCGATAATGATCTCCCCACATCAATTGATATGAATTTGATTTTTTTACCTCTTCTTTTGTATAAATCGAAGTAGAGATTTCTTTATCAAAAGAATCAGATACATTACTATAATCAAATTCTTCTTTTTTATGATGCACAGCGGTCTGATATACCAATTTTGGAGCACCATTATCATCTGCATAAAAACGTACATTGGAGGAACCATCTTTATATATATCCAGAATAGCAAACCCTTGTTTAGGGTATGCAAACAATCCATATTTTCCTAAAGATACGGGTGATATTTTTGATCCTGAACCAGAAACAATTTGTTTAAGTCCATCATTATCTATGTATTGCAATGAGTGCTCATGACCAGATACAAAAACAACTTTATCAATGCTTCTTGTCATCGTAGATAACCTTTTCATTAATTTATTGTAATGCGTATTTGATATGTCTTGTACAGAAACTCCTCCTTGAGATCTTATTAAAGTAGCTAATGATCCTAATACAGGAAGCGGGATTTTTGTTTTTGAGGGGAATAAATGTTTTCCAAAATTATTTTTTCCTCCATGTGGGCCATTGGTAAACATGGGATGATGCATTGCTATAACAATTGTTTTTTTGCTATATTTTTTTAGCTCTCCTTCTACTTCTAATAAAAACTTTTCTCGTGTTTTGATCTCACAATGATCATTGATCGTTGGATTTTTATCCCAATTTGCCAAATACCACTGCGTATCCAAAATCAATAGATGTACTTGTTCATTGATTTCTACACTTTCTATAGGACACCCTTTTGACGGTAAAAAGGCTTTTTTGTTTCCCATTTTCTTTAGTACATACTTCTCTTGTCTACGCAGACCTTCTACTCCATCATTATACCAATCATGATTACCTGGAATAAAAATCACATTTCCTTTAAACCCATTGATTGCATCAATCTGAGCATCTATTCTATGTTCTCCTAAGGCTCTTTCTGGTTCCCTTTTTTCGGGCATTCCTTTTTGATAAATATTATCTCCTAAAAAAATGAGATCATCATTTTTTGTCACTGTAGTGTCTAATACTTTTTTCAAAATAGATAAGCCTATCGTACTCTTATTCATTTTGGCATAGCCTGCATCTCCTACCAAATAAAATCTTTTTGAAATTTCTTTATCTGGTAATTTTTGAGTGAAATTTTCGACCTTATATTTAGGAGAATATGTTGCACAAGAACTAAGCAATAAAGCAACACAAATAATCAGAATCTTGTTATATTTATTCATTGTGTGAATTACAATCTCTTTTTTTTAATTATTTTGGTTATCAAAAAACTATATATATGCTTTCTTTACTAGAAAAAACAGATCTTTTTGTCTCAGAACTCTTTGAAAAAGAGCTTCCTAACTCTTGTATCTATCATAATTATGATCATACTAAGAGAGTTTTTAAAAGTACAAAAGAAATCATTGATAGTATTAATATATCTGTCGAAGATAAAGAAGTTTTATTACTCACTGCTTTACTACATGATACTGGATATTCAAAAAGCACAAAAAACCATGAGGAACGTAGTGCAGAAATTGCTCAGGATTTTTTGAGCCAACATAATGTTTCTCATGAGGTTATCAAAAAGATAGCTTCTCTAATCATGGCTACCAAGATGGAGCATGATCCTGTAAATTTAATGGAAAAAATTATTAGGGATGCAGATGCTTCTCATTTTGCCAAAGATTATTATACTGAAACTAGTGAATTACTAAGGAAAGAATTTCATTTGAATAATATTTGTGAGTTTACTACCACAGATTGGCTCAAAACTAATATTGATTTGTTTCAAAACAAACATCGCTATTATACCGAATATGCTATTCATAATTGGAAACCTAAAAAAGAGGAAAACTTAGCTAAAATGTTGGCAGAACGTGAACGTTTGAAAAAAGAAAAAAAGAAAGAGAAAGAGAAATTAAAAAAGGCTTTGAGAGAAGAGAACCCAGAAAAAGGAATACAGACTTTATTTAGGGTTACCTTAAGGAATCACTTAAAACTAAGTGACATAGCAGACACCAAGGCCAATATACTTCTTTCTGTAAATGCAATTATAATATCTCTTGCTTTATCTAATTTAATACCAAAACTAGATAATCCTTCTAATCAATATTTGATTTACCCTACTTTAATATTTGTCCTATTTTGTATTGCTTCTATAATTTTATCTGTTTTGGCAACAAGACCTAATATAACGAGTGGTGAATTTACCCGTAAAGAGATTGAGGAAAAGAAAGTAAATTTATTGTTTTTTGGAAATTTTCATAAAATGCCTCTGGATGAATATAAATGGGCTATGGGAGAACTTATGGAAGACAAACAATATATTTATGATACTATGATAAAAGACCTTTATTTTCTGGGTAAAGTATTACATAAAAAATATAAAATTCTACGAATTACATATATGGTTTTTATGATTGGTATCATTACTTCTGTAGTTTCTTTTATTGTTGCATTCAATACATTGCAGTAAAAGTCTTTACATTTTTAGATATGATCTCTGATTATTCATTATAAGTAAATTGAAACTTAATAGTACATGGATATGTACAAAAATAAAAACTAGACAACGTATTATACGATTTACACATAAAAATTTCGTATATAGTTTGTTTCTTTTGCACTATATCTGTGTTATAAAATTCAACAATAGCTAAGGCTATTCTTTAATTT
>NZ_OMKE01000040.1 GCF_900299535.1 Aquimarina aquimarini
CGAGCAAAATCATGATAAATCTACTGATCATTTTGTAATTATAGTAGGTCGTGGTTATGAAAATGAAAAAAGATATTTTCTTTTTTATGAAGTAGGGACAATTTATTCTGACAAAGGACAATATGACGATAATAGATTGTATGTAAATGATGATTGGTCAATTACAGGAATACCGCAACATAATCTAACTAGAACTTATACATTAACTCAAATCAGAGGTAACAAAACCAATGGAAACTTTAAGTAATATGAAAAGACTAACTTTTTTATTGTTATTATCAATTAGTATAGTGACTTGTAAAAATAACGCACAAAGTACAATCAAATCTAATATTGATAAAAACACACTAAAGGTTTTACCTGACGAGATAGCTAATAAAACATGGATTTATATTAATTCTACAGAAAAAAAATGGTTTAAAACCATGTTAGAATATAACGATTGGGAATATATAGATTCAAAAACTCATCCAATAGCAGAAATTGAAATATTAGATAATAATACGATCAAGAAGAAATGGTTAGGATTTTACAACCTAAGAACTAAAAAAAATGAAGATTATGGGCAAGAATATGGTTGGGATGATAAATGTGATGGTATTATTAAACGAGTTGAGCAAACTAAATATTAGATTATAATGAAGAATTTATTTTTATTTTTTATTGGAATATCTCACTTGATAAATAGTCAGGAAATAGAAAATGTTGATATTAAGCAATTATATATTGTTACAGCTAAAAATGGACTAATTATGAGAGAAGAGCCAAAAATAAGTAGTAGGCGTATCTTAAAGTTTCCTTATAATAGTAATATATTAATTCATGAAAAGACAAATATTCCTTTGGTTATTGTTGATGATGGTAAAGAAATTAAAGGTTTTTGGTATAAAATCGCAATTAATAATAGTATTACTTTAAAAGACGATTATGGTTATGTTTTTAGTGGTTTTTTAAAGCCTCTTAAACTTATAAATAATCTTCTTGTTAATTCCAATTCAAGTATATCTTATTCAAGAACTGGAATTACTTTTAATCTAAATGGGATATGTAGTTATGAATTTCCTGTAAGAGTAAACAAAAAATTTGAAACAGTAGAGCTTGTATGGACTAATCATTCTAAATGCTTTGATGATATTGGTTTACAAAATACTTTTAGGTTAGATAATGTTCCTGTACTTGGCCAACCTTTTGCTAAAATTTACATGGAAGATCGAGTTTTTAAGATTGATTATTATTATAAGGAATGGATTTCAAAATATTCAGAGATAATCAATAAAGATGTTTTTCTAAATGAATATTATGAATCTAAATAGCCCTCTCAACACGGTCCCCGCTAGTTTGTAACTAGTGGCGATATGAGTGAGCGGTAAAAGATATAAGTAAATCCACGGCATTGATTTGTTGTGGTTTTTTACTCAACTAGTTCATCAATAAAAAACTTAATTAAATAATGAAAAAAGTGTTTTCTTTATTAATATTTGTAATCTTATTTGTTTCATGTAATGATACAGATAAGACTGAAAGTAAACAGACTAATGATAAAAATATTACAAATGATGTAGTTGAATTCAATGATATAACTTTATTAAATGATAAGGTATCGACACTCAATTCTGAATTAAATCTGTTAAAAACAGAACTAGAGGATATTAAAAAACGGCAAGAAAAAGATGATTCTCACACAGAGCTATATTATAAAAATGTGATTTTACGCAATATTGATAAAGATACTGTAGAATTAATTCGTCAAGTAAATCATGGATTCCATTTAAGTGAACAAAACGATATCTTAAGAAGTTTTACTAATAATAAGAGTAGTTTTGACAACTCTTTTCTTGCTAACGAAAAATGGAGAGATGCAGGTTTTATTGATTCTTTTTTTTCTGAGGATGTAATAAATATGATTGTTTATCTTTTTTACAAAAACAATACTTATGAAAGTTCAAGATTAAATTTATATGTTAACTCGTTAATCGAAACTTATGAAACTATAGATCAAAAAGATAAAATAGTTTTAGAAGAATTGTATAAACTTTCGGAAATAGGTTACTTTGAAAAAGAAAAAGAAATTAATCAATTACTTCATAATTTGAATGATCTAAATAAAGATATATATGAATCTGAATTCGATGACTATGTATCAGGGATGACAGGAGTTTTTAATGTCTATTCTTTTTGGGCAAGAAGATATAATGAAAAAAATGATGAGATTGTATATGAGGTGTTAAAAAAAATACAGAACAAAATGAGAACAAAAAATTAATAGATTTTTTGACATATAGAATGTGTAAAATCAATCCCCCTGCTATCGCAAAGCTGTGCTTAGTGGCGGTATGAGTAAGCAATAAAATATATAAAAAACCACAGCGGTAGTGTTGTGGTTTTAAAGTCTCTTTATCAATTCTCCTCAGATACAGAAACCTTTAAACGGCAGTTCCCTACAAATAATAGTATGGTATATCATTTTCATCCTATTGCTTTTGTAGAACATATGAAGCTTATCACCACGCCTAAGTATGAACCTGATCATGGAGAAATACATGATCCAATTGTAAACCCACAGGTAAGGGGTTGGTATAACAAAGCCACATATAATAATAAAGATTCAAAAATAGGAGGTTGGAATCCTTATGCTTCTTTATTTATTCTTAAAGACAAAGACGCAAATACTAATGTGAAAATACTAATGTGAAAATACTAATGTGAAAATACGTGACTACGGAAGACCGCAAAGATCTACAAGAAGTCATAGCGGATTAGATATTTATGCACCTGTAGGTACGCCTATTTATGCTTGTGATGATTAGATAGTCTACGATAATCACAAGGAACCTCCTCAGAACTCTGAATAAAAATACCTAATTCTGGATCAAATTTTTGAACTTGTATTGAATTGGTACAAGGAATAGTAGGTTCATCATCATTAGAACAATTGGATAGAGAAAAGAGAATTGATAAAAGAATTAGCACTTGTGTTATTGTATTTTTTGAAGTCATAAATCTAAAGGGGTATCATTTATTTTTTTTGAAATTTAGAGAAATAAAATACCCTTTGGTTCTATTGTTTTGTTAATTAACAAAAGTTAAACTTTTTTGTTTTTTTATTGCACTAATATCCCTTTTTCTATAGGGGTGCTGTGAGTGGTGTTTACTTTATATAACTATAAATTTGATGGCGGTAGATATACCTAGAGTTTACTTATTCAATTGCTGTTATTAAATCAGTTTTGCTTGTTTTTATTTCATTTATAGCCAGCATAACATATTCCAAACCAGATGTAACAGGATTATGATCTGATAAAAAATAAGTGTCATTATCAGGGTTATTAATCGAATTTTGAAGTTTTTTCTTTTCTGAATCAGTCCAGTATTTCTGTTTCATTTCTTGTAAATCCCCAAAATGTTTTAGTATCAATTTCTTTAATGTAGAATGTTCTTTAAATGATAAAAATCCAATCTTATATTCATCGGTATAGCTATCAAACTCTTCAGAATTTTTTAAGGAACGTCCATTAATTAGATACCTCCATAGTTTGATAAATTCATGATCTTTTGTTTCAAGAACAAGTTGGGTACTTTTGTTATACCTCCATTTTTTCATCGAGGGGCCAAAAAGTTCTAATATGCTTTGAGATGCAGGATATTCAACTACATATTCAACAGTCATTTCATCAATTATTTTTTGAGGAAGAAGATTTAAATCCTTGCTTATCTTTTTGTTTTGAGTAAAGAAATCAATTAATTGTTTTGTTCCGTAAGTTTCGTCAAACTCTTCAATAGAAGCGTTATTCCTGTCTACATACCATTTTGCAAAATCAGAATAATTCTCAAAGATTAAGTCTTTGAGTTCTTTGTCTAGTTTACTTTTAAAAAATTGTATTCTGATTCCCATTTTTATATTCCTATTACAACTCTAAACATTGTGTCTGTAGTTTGATATGATTGATAAAGATAGGAATTATTGTATCAGAAAGTTAGAAAGAGTAGGCGAGGAGGTAGTTTGTTTTTTGATGGTGATGTATTTAATCTCTCTCCTTTTAAATCGTATTAGAATTAATTATTGAGCCTTCTAGTGACAGCTTACAATGTAATTTACTGGCACCAGAACAGACAACAAACCATCTTATAAACAAAAAACCTTGCTATCTTTTGATAACAAGGTTTTTGACTCAGTCAGCTCTGCAAGAGAAAGTTTGTTACTTTGTCTGTATAGTGTAAAAGTCATAAGTAGCTTTTGCAATAGCTGCTATAATTTCCTGATTTGTTTTAAAATTTTCTTGCGAATCTGTTACAAAAACACTGATGATAAAATATTTACCATCTGGCAAAAAGACAATTCCAATATTGTTTACTGCAGCAGTAATCCCAGTTTCTTTATTTGTACCAGACCAACCTGTTTTATGAGCAACAATTGTTTCCTTAGGTAGTTGTCCTCTTATTCTACCTTTTCCTGTTGTAGTTTCTGTATTAGTTTTCCAAAAAAAATCATAACTGCTTTTTGAGAGTAAGTTGTTTTTATTTTCAAAAAATATTTTAAGCGTTTCACTTGCGGCATTAGGGGTTGTCCAATTTTGGAACATATTTTCCCACTTTGCTTGCATTTTTTCTTCATTGAAAGTAATCTGTATATCTTCTATACCACTCTTTTTTATGTATTCTTCAACCGTTTTAGGTGTTCCGATAAGTCGTATTAGAACATCACAGGCTGTATTGTCGCTATGAGAAACTGTGTATTGAATTAATCTTTTGATGGTAAAGCTACCTCCATTAGGGTTTTCATCTCTAAGCGGACTCCAAAAGTTTTCTGGTAAAAGTTCATCTTTATCTATTTCTACTATTTGGTCTAATGACAATACACCCTTATCAACCTCTGATAATACAGCTAATGCAATATGGAACTTAAACACACTTTGCATTGGAAATCGTTTATCTCCGTATAGCGAAAGAGTATCTTTTCCATTATTTCCAATTATTGAAACTCCAACTACTGCATTTTTATCAGATACGATTTGCTCAATTTTTTTTAGTAGCAAATCAGTTTTGTTGTTTGGTGTTGTGCAACTTATTAATAATAATAGTAAAGCTGTAAATTGAAATAGTTTCTTCATTCTTTGTTTTCTTTTAGTCTTTTTAGATTTTGTCTTCAAAAATGTTCATTAAGGCACATTCTTATGCATAAATTAAAGATTAGAGTTTACACTAAATTAGTTTCTAATCTTGTAGATTGTTATCTGTTTCTAAGGTGTTTTTAATGTGTGGTAAGGTGTTTATGTATGATTTCGTTGCGTGTTTCAGCAACTAATTTAGCAAATACAAACCGAATAGAAAACCTGCAAGGATTTTGGTAAGTAGGTAAGTACTAGCAATGAATTATACACGGTGTGGCTGTTGCCCACCCTACTTACTTTTCTGTATCTATTAACCAAGGATAAGTAAATTGTGTTGCTTTTGATAATTCCTTTTTTAATTTTTCTCGGTCTAAATCCAATTCAGAATATTCTGCTCGTTGATAGAGTAGGTTATAAGCTGATTGATGAAGTCTGTATTTCTTTAATGTATAAAAATCTGATTTTGCTTTTTCTGAATTCAGATTGTCATTGTCAAATTCAATTTTTAATAAGTCAACCAAAGTATCATTTACAAATTGGTTTTCATAATTCAATCGTTTTTTGTTGGATTTCGTAGAATTAAATTCTCGAATTATTTCATAAACGATTGAGTCGTTTTTTTCTGCTTTTCTGCGATTCCAGAATTCAGAGTAATATTTGGTCTGTACTTTGGGTATGTTATAGGTCATTTGCAAACTGTCTATAACATTCTCAAAATTCCGTTTGATATAAATATCGCGAATAATGAATTCATTATCACTTTTAAAAATCAGGTTTTCAAGTTTGTTATATCCGAATTTTTTAAATGATTCGTGAACCATTTTAAGGTTTTCAGGTTTTCTAATCCACGAACTTTTTGTCCAATCCGAGTGATTTAATCCGAAAAATGAAGTTTGATTTTCTACATAAAATGTTGTTTCTTTTTTTTCTTTACTAACGCAAGAAACGAGTAATAAAATCAGAATATTTAAAGTTAGCAATTTGTTCATTCGTATGTTGTACAATTGTTAGTATAACTGGTATAAGAAACGTAGGGTAGGTGAGAAGCTATACGTTTAGGCCAAATATAATATTTTGCTTTTACCTTTTTTATCATAAACGTCAAATTTTATTTTGGTGACTTTACAAATAAGCACGAACCTTAAAGAAAACACTTGCTAGCTATATTTTATAGATATTGTTAGCTTTTAGTACTTTCTCCATTTCTATAGTTTTCTCTAGATTTGATTTGCCCGTTTTCGTAATAGTTGAGAATTTCTCCGTCTAGTTTTCCCTCTTTGTAATTTTTTTTAAATTCAATTTGACCATTTTCATAATACCAAATTGCTTCACCATTTTCTTTTCCATTTTTCCAATTTATTTTATATTTAGTATTTCCATTTTCATAATATCTAATGCCTTCTCCATTTGGCTTTCCATCTACCATTTTTCCTTTAAACTTAAGTTTACCACTTTTATAATAATTGATAAAATTTCCGTTTGATATTCCATTGACTAAATTAGATTTGGTTGAGATTTGTCCATTTTCATAATACCAAATATCTTTTCCAGTTTGTTGCCCATTTAACCAACTTAGTTTCCTATAAATCTCTCCACTTTTATAGTATCTGGTGCTTTCTCCATTTCGTTTTCCATCTTTAAATATTTCTTTAATTTCAATTTCTCCACTTTGATAATATCTAACAATAACTTCACCTGTGTAAGGGGTTTCTTTATTTATTTCAAAATGTATTCCATCCCTATTCTCTAATTGATTTCCATTAATCAGTTTTTTACAACTCAATAAATTTATACCAATCAATACTAGTAATATTGTATTTTTCATTTACTGAAGATTATGTAATTTGTTTTTGCTTTAATTAACTTCATTTTCAATTAATAAAGTTCGATTCGGTAAACTTATACTATTTACACGTTGAATTTACTGTAAAAAAGAAAATAAATTATTTTTTATTTATGCAAAGAAGAAAAAATCAGCATAGCCATAGTTACGGTTAATTTTTATTCTGAAGCATAGGCGAAAAAGAGAATTTTATTGCGGTAAATTCAACGTGTAAATGGTATTACTCACGCATTAAAATCTAGCGTTATAAGTATGTGTCGTAGCAGAGAAAAAATGTTACGTTTCTATTGACAAATCTGTGTTGATTTTATAATTTATTTATCATAAAATATTTGTTCCAAAGCGAATATACAAGAATCATTCGATTGATAACTGCTATGACATCATACTTGGTGTTGTAACCATTTTTTTATACTAATTCAAGTAATTTTTTAGTGTCAACCACTTGAGCAAATTCGTCATTCAGATTCGCCAAAGAGGTTTGGTGAATAATTTCAGATGAAAATTTTTCTCCATTAATTCCAATTCTGTCAAATGTTGCGGTCGCATCAGATACAAGCAAAGTGTCAAATCCGTAATTTCCAGCCATTCTTGCTGTAGTAGAAACACAATGGTTTGTAGTTAGTCCAATAATTACGACCTTCTTTATTGCTTGATTGTCTAATCTTTCTTTTAAGTCAGTTCCAATAAAAGCACTATTGACATTTTTTACTAGTATAGGTTCACCATTTATTGGTTTGACTTCATCTTTTATTTCAAATCCTGGATGGGATTCGTGTAGCCTTGAAATGGGGTTATCCGAACTATGAATAATATGAAAAATAGGAAGATCTAATTCTCTCCATTTGTTTAATATTAAGGCGGATTTCACTTCAGCATCTTTATTGTTTCTGTTTCCTCCCCAATATTGTTCATCATCAAAACCTTTTTGAATATCAATTAATATTAATGCTACATTTTGTTTTTTTAAATTCATCATTTATATTTAATTTAATAGTGAGCACAAAGCTAGTTGTCATATGATGAATAAAAAAGGACAAATGATAGTCGTTTTAAGACAATTTAATTTTGATTTCTGTTGGTAAGGCATGAAGATGTCTTTCAAGAATCATTCTTAATTGCTTTGATGTTTTATAACCGCATAAATTAGCGATGTGTTCTATTTTATATTCAGAATTAGTTAATAAACTTTTAGCTTTTTCAATTCTCAATTTTGTACGGTATTCTGTAATGGTAACTCCCGTTTGTTTTTTGAAAACACGAGTTAAATTTCTAGGGCTAACATTTATTAAATCGGCTAAATAGTCAATTTTTGAAGCCTTGTCTAAATTGTGTATTATCCAATCTTGTATTTTATGAATTTTTTCATCTTGATGGCTTCTATTTTGTAAATACACACTTTCTTGTTCATCGTTTCCGTTTCTTCTTTTATAAACAACCAATTCTTTGGCTATCTGAGTTGCATTTTGTTTACCATGCCTTTCTTCGATTAAAAATAATGCTAAATCTATACCTGTTACAATTCCAGCACTTGTATATATATTTTTATACTTGGTAAATAATGTATTGTTTTGCGTTTTTAAAAGAGGAAAATCTTTTTTTAGTTTGTCAATGAACTTCCAATGTGTTGTACACTCTTTGTTATCTAAAAGCCCTGATTTAGCTAAAAGAAATGCACCAGTGCAAATACTGCAAATTGTTGTTTGATTACTATTTGCATTTTTTAACCATTCAAAAAACAAATTGTGATTTGAATAATCAATTGGTTGTTGTGTATTAAATCCAGGAATAAAGATTATATCATCTTTTTTAGGACTTGTTTTTGAAAAATGAATTAGAGAAGAAAGTTCTAAACCAGAAGAACTGTTAATTATAGATTTGTCACTAATAAATTTTAAATTATAATTAAAACCTAGTTGTTGCGCTTCTTGAAACACCTGCGAGACTCCACTTAAATCAAGTAAATGTACTAGGTTTGTAATGAATATATATATGTTGGACATGTTTATGGTTTATTGCACTCAGCTGTTTGTTAACGTACCCAAATACAGTACAACATTAAATATGGCATTTAGGGGCAGGGAACAATCGATTAATTTTGGTTATGCATTAAGCCAAACTTTTGTATTTTGATTTATCTTTTTTATTACAAAGTCAAATCAAAAGATTTGGCGATAATACAAGCAAAACAGACCTTTCGAATCGTCTTAAACCGTCCTATTTGCTATATTTAATGTTGTAGCGCATTTATTTTAATAATAATCATTAGTTAAACAACCAAAACTATAAGCTTTAAACAAAATATAAAACTGATTATCAGTTTTTTCAAAGTGGTTTAAAGGAATTTCGTTAAGAGATTTAAGTAAAAACTCTGATTGTGCTCCTGGAACAGCAATACCTATTTCTTTTAATTTTGGCATTATTGATTCCATTTTATCATCATAGCTTTTTTTGAAATCAAAATCGAGTATAGTCTGACATTTATCCATTACACCGATTTTTGTTAATTTTTCTGCCTTATAATCAAATTCTAATATCCCAAATTCTTTTTCGTTGTTCATTGAGAAAACTTTGCTAAAAAGAATTCTATAAGATTCTGCTGAGTTATCCTCAATTATTTTTTCTTTAATTAAAACCTCTTCTAGTCTTTTCAGTTCAGCTGTTATATCCAAATTTAAAGATTTAAAATTTTGTGAAGCACAGTCTAAAAAAGGTGCTTTATGATTTGAACAACCATATAATGGACTTATCAGAATCAAAATTGTTATAAGAAAAAGCTTTTTCATTTAATTGATTTTGAATATACAGTAAGTAATGCTCTACGATTTGTGTATGGTGTGTATCCTCATAGGTATTCACTATACGCTTGTTGGCTATATTTTTATTTCTTCATTTTTAAAAATACATTTGTTTAGAAATTATTTAAGTATACTAATAAATGACTAATATCGACTTTATAAATATTCATTAAGCCATTATGAATTTTGCCAAAGCTCTTTACAAGCATTTGATAATCTGTAAACCTTTCACTATTTGTCTCTAATTGATCTAATCTGTTACTCGAGAAATACAATGTTTGACCATCAGGACTTAGAATAGGATCAGAATCCATATTTATTGAGTTGACTTTGGTACCAAGATTTATACCTTTTCCCCATTTACCATCTTTTTGTTTTTTAAATACATACAAATCATAATGTCCAAAACCACCATCTCTCATACTGGTAATAAACATAAATTTACCATCTTGGCTCATTTCTGGATCAGCGTCATTATTAACTGTATTAAGTTCATCAATGCGTTCGGGGGCAGTATAAGTGCCATTTTCTAATTTTGAAACAAAAATATCTCCCTTTTTAGTCCCAGGTCTTGACCAAGATACAAAATGTATAGTTCCATCTGAATGAACGGTTGGATAAACTATTTCAAATTCATCATTTATCATTCCTTCTACCAGCTTTGGTTCGGACCATCCGTTTACCGTTTTGTCTACATACCAAAGATTAGATTTTTTTAATAAAGGGTTTGGAGTTGGTCTATCTGAAGTATAGTAAAGACGTTTACCATCTTTAGAATGATATGGATTCATATCACGGTGTTTTCCAGAAAAAGGTGCAATCTTAGGTTCAGACCAATATCCATCTTTCCAATGGCAATAAACTAATACGGTTCTTCTAAATCCTGATATACCTTTAACAAAAAAAAGTTCATTTTCATCTGGAGAAATAGATGTGCCAAACTCAAAATCATTAGTAGAGACAGTTCCAGGCTGAACAAGCTCGACTTTGAGTTCATTAAGAATATTATTGAGTTCTTGGCTGCTTTGTGCTTGAAGTCCATTACTAAAAGCAAAAAATAAAATAGGGATTAACAGGCGATATTTTATATTCATATTTTTCATAAAATTTAAGTTATTAGATAATCGTCCCTTAGCTTTGGAGTTAAGGTAGAAATCAGATAAGTAAAGTACAAATAAGGGATATTTTATGAAATTGATTTTTTGTAGCATGCTATTTGTATTGTAAATTGTTTATTATTAAGGAGTTATAGGTGGTGCCAAGTATATAAATCGGAGCAATGCAAACACACCTGAATCAATTGATTTATCTGTGCATTTTTATTTCTTGGTAATTTATAAAAATCTAGTACCACTGCAAAAAAGAAACAACCTTTTGATCTGTCAATAGATTGTATGAGGTTAGGACTGAAGGAAGCGATACTACAAAGCTCGGTACTGAGGTATACGAATATCTACTTGTATAGGCTTTGTGGTAATCTATAATCATCATCTGTGTTTACCTTATAAGTGTTATTATTATTATTATTATTATTATTGAGTATAAAAAATGCCCTAAGGCGCTACTAATTTTTAATCATACTATTTTAAATGGGGTATTAAACAGTAATGTCACTAGCAAGATGCTGGTAGGGGGGGGGAGGGATTAAAAAAGTAAGCTGGTAACAGTTTTTTTTAGCAATATTAAAAAGGGGGCTAACAATTTTGTTGAACCCTTTTTTTATTTCTCCCTAATTCATTTCATTTTTTCCTCAATTCATTGTATAGCTATTTCAAAAACTGCACCCTCAAGATATTTTTGGGGTGTCATTAATCTTGAAATATTATATACTATGAAAATCATAACTACAATTTTAATCGCTTTTATTTGTGCAATTAGTTTTGGACAGACTTTTACAGGAAAAATAATCGACAAACAAAACCAACCTATTCTGTTTGCTAATGTGGTTGCAAAAAGCGCAACTGATAATGCACTAATTAATGGGGTGATTTCTGATGAAAAAGGAGAGTTTTCTATCGAGCCAAATAAAGAAAATGTATATATAGAAATTAGTTTTGTCGGATTTACCACCAAAAAAATAAACCCTACTCAATCTAACATGGGAATAATCGTTTTAGAAGAAGAAGGACAACAACTAAAAGAAGTTGTAATTACAGCACGCAAAAAACTCATTCAACAAAAAGTAGATAGGTTAGTTTTTAATGTAGGAAATACAGTTGCAGGTACTGGAGGAACTGCGCTTGATGCACTAAAAGCTACACCAAGTGTAAATATAGATACTGATAAATTAGCCATTGTAGGGAAAGGAAATGTACGAGTAATGGTTAATGATAGAATTGTACAATTATCAGGTAATGAACTAACGGCTTATTTAAACAGTATTGCATCAGATGATATCAAAGATATTGAAGTTATTACCACACCACCCTCAAAATATGATGCTGAAGGCAATAGTGGACTTATTAATATTGTTCTAAAAAAATCAAAAGAAAATAGCTGGAATAATCAAATAAGAACTTCTTACACTCAAGCAACATATCCATTATTTAATTTTGGAAATACATTTAACTATAATAAAAACAAAGTAAGTTTAATTGCTTCGTTAAATGGAACTAAAGGACATACAGCACAATTTAATCAATTTGATATTATTTATCCATCGGCTTCAACTGTATCAAATCTTGATATGAAAAATAAAGAAAGTATGATTTCAGGCAGATTAGGTTTGGATTACAATGTAACAAATAATGCTACTGTCGGAATTTTATACTCAGGTTCGTCTGACGATAAAGGTATAAACGATGGTGGAAGAACACTTGCAAATGATGGTAATGGATCGTATACTATTAATGAGGGTAATGCCGAGACAACAAACGAAAACCACTCAATAAATGCTCATTACATTCAAAAATTAGATACGCTTGGTAGAAAATTATCTATTGATGTTGATTACTTTAATTTCAACAATTCTTCTAATAGGAATTTTAGCAGTGAACAATTTATTACAAACCAAAGCTATTTTGAAGCAGAAAACAGTACCAATCAAAATATTAAAAACTATAGTGGAAGAATAGATGTTGAACACCCAAGCAAATGGGCTAATTTTTCTTACGGAGTTAAAACCACAATTACAAAAACAGATAGTGATGTAGCATTTTACAACAACACTACAGGTACACCAGTTTTTGATCCAACACAAAGTAATGAGTTTATGTATTCTGAAAATATTAATGCATTATATACAGATATGTCTAAACCATTAGGTAAAAAATGGCAAGCAAAAATCGGACTTCGTTTTGAAAACACTCGAACAAAAGGAGTTTCAAAAACAAACAATCAAACTGATATCAATTCGTATAATAAACTATTTCCATCAGTATTTTTAGGATATAATCCTAGTAGAAAAAATATGTTTAATTTGAGTTATAGTAGAAGAATTCAACGTCCTAGTTTTGAGCGCTTAAATCCGTTTCGTTTTTACATTAATCCTATTTCGTATCAAGAAGGAAACCCGTTTTTAAAACCACAAATTTCTGAGAATTTAGAATTAAAGCACATTTACAAAGGAAAACTGATAAGCAAAGCATTTGTAAGTTATGTAGATAATGGATATTTCAACATTATTAAAGCAGAAGATGGAGCGCAACAAAGAATAGTGGTAACATTTGACAATTTTTATACAGCTTATAATTACGGGTTAACTGAAACTTTTATATACAATCCAACAAAATGGTGGAATACGACAACCCAAGCAACTGTATCAAAAATGGACACACAATACAAAGACGGATTTAATTTAGACGCTGAATTAGTAAGTAGATGGAATTTTCAATTGTATAACAGAAATACATTCCATTTAAACGAAGCAAAAACAATACAAGCAGAAACCACACTTATTTATGCTTCGCCACAAAAATTGATGTATTTTTCAATATCTGAAATGGTGAGTCTAGACCTGGGATTAAAATTTTCGTTACTAGACAAAAAACTAAATTGTACAGTAGCCGTAAACGATATTTTAAAGCGTAAGGCAACGAGTGTAAACACCAAAACAAACGGAATAGACCAAACATACTATAATTATTTTGATACCCGAGGTGTGAAGATTGGTCTAAACTATAGCTTTGGTAACAAAAAAATAAAAGTTAAGCAACGTAATTCTGGAAACGAAGAAGAACAAAACAGAGCAAAAACTAATTAACCTATAATAAGGCTGTTTAAAGGATTAGACACTTTAAACAGCTTTTCTTTAAACTAAAAATGTATTTTGTACATCTAAAATTACAAAGAAGTGAAGATTTTCAATCAAAAAATAAACCTAAAACAAGTTTTAATAGTCATTGCACTATTGTTACTAGGGAATGCTGGTAAAATATATCTTTTACATAACGTGCGAACTAAAAGTGATATTGATTTTTATGACTATTTCGACCACGTTTCTGTTTTTCTATTCTCTGCAGTTTCTGTAATATCTGTACTAGTTTCTTGGAAAGTCATTAATAGAATAGATACGACAAATACAATTCTAAAATTTGTAAAGGTTTATATTTTGTCTTTTTTATTATTTGTTATCGCAGGTGTTATTATTGATTACATTCTTTTGGGTATTATAATAGACAATAATGAATATGATTTTATAATTAGATTTATGAATACGATGTCAGTTGCTTTTATACTTGTTGATATTTTTGCGCTTACTTCAGCATTTTTATATTTCAGACAATCTCAAAAAACCACATTAGAGTTAGAGCAAACTGAAAAAGAAAAAGCAGCCTTACAATCGCAAATGCTACAAAAGAATTTAGAACCTCATTTTTTATTCAATAATTTGAGTGTTTTATCAGGATTAGCAAGAAAAAAACCAGAACAAATAGAAAGTTTTATTGATGATTTTTCTGATGTATATCGCTA
Source organism: Aquimarina aquimarini (assembly GCF_900299535.1). Taxonomy (GTDB): domain Bacteria; phylum Bacteroidota; class Bacteroidia; order Flavobacteriales; family Flavobacteriaceae; genus Aquimarina; species Aquimarina aquimarini. The sequence continues at coordinate 14,661 of NZ_OMKE01000040.1, forward strand.
CTATTTAAAACATGGAAAAAAACAATTGGCCGAGTTGAAAAATGAACTGTCATTCTTAATAAGTTACATGAATTTAATGGAAAAACGCTTCGGAAATGCCTATCAAATTGAAAATAGTATCGAAAACACAAACGGGTTTATAATTCCGTGTTCGTTACAACTCTGCATAGAAAATGCGATAAAACACAATAAAGGGAGTGAAAAAAAACCGCTGTTAATTTCGCTTTCATTAAAAGAGGATACAATTGTGATAAAAAACAAACTAAATAAAGTAGATTTTACGCTCGGAACAGGAACAGGAAATGATTATTTAAAACGTCAATATCAAATTAATTTTAATAAAGACGTTATTTTTACAGAAACTGATACTGAATTTATTGCTGAAATCCCGCTAATTTTTGAAATATGAAAGTGCTAATCATAGAAGACGAAGCCATAAATATTGAAATCATTTCTGACCATATTCTTCGATACAATGGTAACATCGAAATTGTAGCTTCGTTACAAAGCAAAGAAGAAGTTGAAAAATGGTATCAAACCAATGAAGAAGTAGATTTAGTGTTTTCTGATATTGAATTGTTAGACGGAAATGTGTTTTCTCTATTGAAAACCAATATTATAAAATCCCCAATTATTTTTACAACCGCCTATAATACCTTTTACCAAGATGCTTTTGATGTAAACGGAATAGCTTACTTACTAAAACCCATCAGCTATAACAAGTTTTGTAAAGCAATGGAAAAGTTTGAAAGCCTACAAAACAAAGAAGTTGATTGGAAGAAAATATCAGAAACTATTCACAGATTAAACAACAATTACAAAGAGCGTATCATCATAAAAACCAAAACTGAAATAAAAATTTTAAGCACAAAAAATACGGGAGCAATTTTATCTAATGCAGGAAAATGCATCGGGATTGATGAAAACGGAAAAGAAAATGAATTTCGCTATAAGTTATCTGATTTAATAAAAGAGTTAAACCCGAAAGAGTTTTTTCAAATTAATCGTGGTGAAATTGTAAATATCAATTTCATCGAAAAAATTGAGCCTTATTTTGGAGACAGATTAGCAATTTCAATCAAAAACTACAAACAACATTTAATTACAAGCGCATCTACAACAAGCGAATTTAGAAAATGGATTGAGTAAAAAAGCTAGCGACTCCATGATCCGATTAGGGATTACATATAGACAAGCCTATGCTTGGAGTCGAACCCGAATGGGAGACTGGGCAGTAGCTCAAAGCCCTATACTAGATACTACCATTACCATATCTAGACTTAAGAGAAAAGGGTAGATTTCTATGATTGACTACTTAAATAAGGAGCAAACTTCGATTTGGTGAACCGCCTGTTACGAGACCTGTATGGCAGGTGGCGTATGAGGCGCAGTGACGGTTATTGAACCGTCACCCGTCTACACGATTAGCAATAGGATATTATATACTTTTTATTTTAAATGACTTTATATAAAATTGGTTGAGCACCTAAATTATTCACATAAAAATTATCTAAAACATAATTTTTAAATGATTTTTTAAAAATTAATGAAGGCAAAATGTCAATGTATTTATCCCACCTGCAATGATTTACTATTGAGTATAATTGATTTTTTTCCTTTGGTAACATTAAGGTAGAATTATTTAACGCTGTCTCTTTTTCAAACCAACCAGCAGTATATTCCCAGATTTTTAAGTTTTGAGCTCTGTTCTCAGCAGAGAAATAATTGAATAAAAAAACTCCTTTCTTTTTATGATTTACACTACCTATTCTTCTCACATTTGAAGCGTTCATAATGTGGCTAAAAGAAGCTACTTTATTTACTTCTTTTATTATCATTTTAAAAGTGTCCAACTGTTTTACTTTCTCGGTAATTTCATCTGATAAAGTTTCAATGAGAATAACAAAATCAAATTTAGCTAAATGTATTTTGTTTAAATTTTCTTTAATGTATTGTCCAAAACCAGGAGGGATTATAGTCGCTTTAAAAAAACTAATTTCAATAACACCTTCAATTTTTTCAATCTCTTTAGACCATTTTTTACAATTTTTAATGAGTTCTTTTTTCTTGCTACTTGTTGTTATAAAAAAAGGTATTGAAGTAGTATCTATTTCGGATGCAATATGTATAAAACTTGATGTTAACGTAGGTATTAAAGAAACTTTATCATACTTTAAATGCTGATTAACTATTTTTAAATTATACTCCTTTGTCATTTTGTAAAAATTTATGATTATAACTTATAACAAAGGTAAAATTAGGTTTTTGTAAAAAATTTATCATTTGATAAAAAACTACATATTAGCTCTAATTCTACTTAAAGAAACTTGGGTTATTCCTAAATAGTTAGCTAAATCACCCAAGCTAATTCTGTTTAATAATTTAGGGTTTTTATTGGTAAAATTGATGTACCTTTTTTTTGCATCTTCTTCTAAAATTTCACTAACTCTTTCCATCATATTCAAGTTGGCTATTACCATAAAATTTCTAAAAAAGGTTTCTAATGAATGGTGTTTTAAACAAAGTTGTTCAAATTCTGAAATTGGAAAAGTAAAATACTCAGTGTCTTCAATAGCAATTATTTCATATTTTGATTTTCTGTTTTTGAAGTAGCTTTCTATGTCACCAAATAATATATTTTCTTCAAAGAAGCGCATTATAAATTCTTTGCCATCTCCGTTAAAGCAAAATTTAATAATTCCTTTTGTTATGAAAAAAAGTTCTTTTGAATGAGAATTCGTGTTTATAATAGTTCCCCCTTTAGTAATAGTTTTACGTTTTATGATAGCTTTTAATTCATTTAAACATTCTGAACTAATTTTAGAATTTTTATTTAAAAAGTTAATGAAATCTATCATTTTTTAGTCTTATTGCTAACGTTTATGTATATGAAAAAGTTGCGTGTTTGTGTGCGAGGATTTTCCGAAGGAAAATCAGAAGTTAGCAAACAAAGCAACAACCTTTATTTAAGCCTAAAATAGCCTTTTTTTATATACATTGTGGACTTGTACAACGGTTACTAGTGTTAGGCAATGCAATTTAGTCATAAACAAGGCAAGTTGTCCAAGGATATGCACATTGATATTTCTTTTGTATCCAACCTTGAAACAATTTCCCGTTATGCTTTATTTTCAGTTCTGCCCAAGTTCCACTTATTGCTATTAATTCAGATTCCGTGAAGCCTTTTATGCAAAATGCTATTTCAGATTCTGAATTTGGTTCGTTATAAAGTCTATATCCATTTTCAATAAATCCTTTATCAGTCTTTTCATTTAAACAGTCAATTTTAGTTTCGCCTGTTGCACCTCCAATATCAATTATTAGATTTTTTGCCTTAATCCACTTGCCTTTATATTTTCCAATGTCATTATTTAACTTATTGTCTTCGCAAGCTGGTAAGACAATTACATTTTCTATTTTCAACCAACCGTCTTTTGAATCAGATATTGCAAATTTATACCAACAATGAGGGTTGGTCAATGAATTTAATTCCGCTATTTTATTTTCATTTGGACTATTATAAATAGATATAGATCCAGTTGCTTTATTTGAATAAAAACATTCAACAAAATCTTCAAAAAATATTTTTGTTCTTTTCTGGGAAAAAATACCTAAAGAATTTAAAAGTAATAATGTCAGAATGAGTTTTTTCATATGTTGCCTACCGTCTCTTGTATGTTGCATTTGCATCCCGCAGGGTGTATATGTAATATACAAATGTTATGTGTAATTTTTTATTTATTTACAATGTCCGCAATACCTCTAAAAAGATTTAAAGGATATTCTGCCCAGCGATTACACAAATAAAGATACCATTCTGTACCATATACTATATAAACCCGGCAATTATAACCATTATCGTTAAAATCTTCCAATTCTTCATTTCTTATACCCAAAAGGCGTTCAAGCACATAATCAGTTGGTTTGTATTTGTTTATTAGTTTAGTTGTCTCTTTATGAATTTTTTCATGATGGGATGCAATTGAACATTTATGATTTTTGGCGAGTAATTGTTCTGCATATTCTAAATAAATTTCATCTAATTTTTCTCCTCGTTCGATTGACATTCCATTTGGAGTATCATATGCTCCTTTTACCAATCTAATACTGCCAGTTAATCTTAACATTTCTTGAAAATCTTCTTCGGTTCTTTTTAAATATGCTTGAATAGTAATCCCGAGGTTATCGTGTCTTTTTAAAGTATCTTTGTAAATGTCCAATATTGAGTCAGTCCTATCGGTTCCTTCCATACTTATTATCACCTCTTGGTTACTCATTTTTGCTACTTCACATATAGCACTTAAATTCTGAACTGCTAGCTCTTTTGAAACCAAAAGACCAATATGGGATAGATCTAATGATATTGAAGAGTTGATACCGGTTGTTCTAATAGATTCTGCGAGCTTCAAAAATTCTTTTGTGGCATCATCTGCATCTTTTTCATTTCGTATACTTTCACCCATAAAATCTGTGGTAACGTCAAAGCCTTTTTTATTCCATTTTTGGATAGAGATTATTGTTTCATCTAAATTCTCACCTCCTATATATCTGTAAGCAGCTTTCTTTAAAGTTTTAAAAAGCATTTCATTTTGAAGGACAAAATTTTTAGCCTCTTCATTCAAAGCTGCTTTTTTTAGTGCAATTGTTCCTATTTTTAATAATTCTTGTTCCATCTGTTTTGATTTTATAATGTTTAAAATTAAATCATATCAAAATATTATAGCCTTGTATTTAAAGGAATATGTTTATTTTTACCTTCGAATATTACAATTTTTGTAAAATGGATAGCTTAAATAAAAGAATAATTGAAGTTTTAAGAGAGAATGCTAGAAGCTCATATGTAGAAATTGGTAGGATAGTTGGGTTATCTGCACCTTCTGTTGCTGACCGCATTCAGAAAATGGAAGAATTAGGTTTAATTACTGGATATTTTACTCAATTAAACCTAACTAAATTTGCTTACCATATTCAAGCAAACATTGCTTTAAAAATAGATTCACGCGGATTTAAAATTTTTGTGTCAAAACTTAGCGAATTCCCAGAAATCTTTGATTGCATCAAGGTAACAGGTGAATATTGTGTTTTCTTAAAAGTTGCAGTAAAGGATAATAATCAATTAGAAGATTTGATTGACAGGTTAACTGTATATGGGCATCCAAATACTTCAATAATACTTTCAGATTACACAGATAGAACTTTTTTCAAACCTTAATCGGTTATATTACACATAACGATTATGTTTATGATTAGTTGCTAAACTTTAACAACGTTAGTTTTTCATTTAAATTTACTTTGTTTTTGAACGAAATTTTCTCAATACGATTCGGCAGCAATTAATTATAAACGGGGTGACTGCTACAGAACTATCTTTTTTGATAAAAATTTAAAATATTGAACGAAACCCTAAATAGTTAGTATTAATAATCAGTGAGTTGAGTTTGTTTAGAAAATAAGAAATGATAATTCTAAAAAGGTTTGGAGTCGCGCAACAGTCACCAGTGTTAGCAATAGTGCATTCTATTTCAACGATTTAATGAAATTATTGAATTCATTTATTAATCGTATATCCTCTTCTCCTTCAATTGATGATTTAAGTAAATCGATTGTACTTTCTTTTTTATCTATAGGAAATTCATTGATTATTTTTGGAGCAAAATCTAGAAGACTTGAAATTAATATATCATCCACTGTCTGGTTTTGATTTTCCAAAAAGGTCATAGTAGTGTAGCCTAAAAGAAACTCCTGAAGTCCTTTAACTCCTTGATTAAATCCTCTCAAACGAGTTTTATAATTATAAGAATCTTCATCCAAAGTATTTAAGAATTCATTTGATAAAGAAATTATTTTTATAGATTGATATCCAGTAGTAGCAGCTAACATAGCCTCTTCTTTAGAAATTGAATCCTGAGGAGGATTCAATTGAGATTTCATAATTAATGAAGTTTGCGTAAAAATAGGGGCTATAATTCCCATTTTAACCCTAGAACTTAAATTTTCTGGTATTTCTGGAAATTTATCTTGTTGATTATAAATATATTGTATTAAAGTTGAATTTATCTTATATGGCAATCCAGACTTAATCCTCTGTGATAAGCTATCTAATTCAATTACTGCTGTTTCATGATTGTAGAGTTTATCAGAATTTTGAGAAAATGATTTTGTCGAAATTAAAAACAATAATTGAAGAAATATTAATTTAATCGTAGTTCTTGAAGTCATATATTTTGTCATATTTATTACAAATCTAGCAGATTTTTAATTGATTTGAAATTGCTTACTGCTACTTGAGTATTTCTGTTGTTTTTTTACAGGCTCTTTAACTTCGAAATAGGGGCTTTTAAAATCTATGTTGAATAAGCCATGGAACAAAAAAATCTCTTTAGAGAGGCTTATATAAAGCCTTTTTCTTTAAAATTATAGACTTGTGCAACGGTTACCATTGGTCGTAACCAGTTTTTCTATAGTTCATCAAGTATCGCAGGTATCAATTCTTGGAAAAACACATTATTAAAATATCTACCACTACAATTCGTTACAATGCTAATTGAAATGTTCTTTTTAGCATTATAAAAAACCATAGATTGATATTTTAATGTACTTCCAAAATGACCAATATATTGTTGTCCATTATACGTTAGTTTCATAATTCCGTTACCGTGTTTCGAGGTTATTCCACTTCCAATAGGTATGGTCATAGATTCCATTTCTATCCATTCTTCCATTTCAGATATAGTACTTGATTTTAAGATTGATTTATCTCTAAATAATTTAGTTAAAAATTTATCAAGTGTTTCTGTATCAGTGTAGGCTCCTCCATCAAAGCCATAATATTCTCTCCAATCAGAAACATCTGGACTTGCCTGTTCTGTTTGCCCGAAAAAAGCCTGTAAACCATTTTCATCAATTCCCATTTTTATGTCAGAAAGATTGTTGGCTCTATAAAAGTTATTGAAAGCAACTTCATAGGATTCTCCTATAATAGTTTCTACGATTTTTTGAAGAAAAAGATAATTGGTGTTACTGTATGAAAAACTACCACTATTTTCTGTTGTATCATTAATAAGTAATATTTTTTCCTCAAATGTCTTTGGTGCATTATTGTTCATTACACTTGTAATCCAATCAGGGTTTTTGGTATAGTCAGATAAGCTACTTGTATGGTTTAATAGATTTTTAATGGTCAAGTTTTCAATTCCTGTTATTGGTTGAGTGAGATTTACATAATCTGTAACTTTGTCATTTATTTTAAGTTTTTCGTTCTCTATAAGTTTAAAAATTAATACCGAGGAGAGAAATTTGGTTGTACTTCCGATTCCATAAATACTTTGTTTTTCAACCTCTTTGTGGTTGTAGTTAAAATCTATGACATCTTGTTCCGTGGTAATTGTAAGTTCCAATGATGGAATATTTTTGCTTTTAGCAATTTTGATGACTTTCTTCTCAATTTTACTTGAAAGGTTAGACGATTCTATTGTTTCTTTTTCACAGGAAGTGACTAAAAATAATTGGCTTATTATTAGCAATAAGTATATGGTCATTTTATTCATTTTCTAAATTGTTTTCAATACTTTTTTTGGTATCTAGCCAAATTATGACAAATTGTATTTGACATCTGCAAGCATTACATGGCTATTTTACAAGACTACTATTCAGTACTATTTTTCTTATTTCATTTTCAAAATGATAAACAATATTACTATCTTCATTATATATGTTTTCTAATACAATAACATTAATGTCTTTTTCAGGTATATAAAACTTAATAGATGCAAAGCCTAGTCCTTTACCTGCATGACCTATAATTTTTATAGATTTATTGTCATCAATTCTAACACCATAACCATATCCAATTTTTTCACTCCCAAAAGCACTGTGTTGTCCAGTAATATTATAACTGGTCATTAGGTTGTAGGTTTTTGGTTTTAATATTTTGCCATTATGAAGTTTTGTATCCCAAATACTCAGGTCTATTGCGTTAGATATAATTCCTCCAGCAGGAATAAAATCTTTCCACCATTTTTCAGATATTCCAAGTTCATTAAATTTCACTAATTCAAGTTTCTCATTAGAAACTCTATATCCATTGATTAATTGGTTTTTATGCATTTCATAACAATAAGTATTGTTCATTTTTAGCTTTTCAAATAAGTTGTTAGCTATCTGAATATATTTTTTCTCTGTTACATTTTCGATTATTCTACCCAACAAACCATAGGCAGGATTACTATATTTGTACTCTGTTCCTGGTTCAAAGATTAATGGCTTGTCAATCCCTATAATTCCAGATGACATATTTAATAACTGATGGACTGTTACAGTATTTGCCCAAGTTTGCTTTAGGTCTGGTAAGTATTTTTTAATTGGGCTTTTTAAGTCTATTTTTCCTTTTTCTACTTCTTTTAAAATCAAAACAGCAGTTATCTGTTTACTATTAGATTGGATTCTAAAGTTGTCTTTTATTGAAATAGATGTTTTATCTTCAAAATTTGAATAACCATACGTTTTTGAATACTTTGTTTTGCCCTTCTGTGTTATAAGGATAATACCATTAAAATTTCTTGGACTTGTAGTTTGAATTAAACTATCAATTTTAACCGAGTAGCTATTTATTTGTTTTTTATTGCTATTTCTACCACTGTTACAATTTATAAGAAGTATGCCAAGTAATAGAGGCAAATAGTTATAAATATGTTTCATAAAATTTGATTTTATTATCAATAGTTCTTAGGTTTAATGTTCTATTCTTAATTTATTTTATTGGCAATTGTGTTCTTTTTTAATTTTACGGTGTAAATTTTACTTACTATTTTCCATATGCCATCAATTTTGAGTAGCTGCATATAGTCTGTAACTATAGCTCTAGGAGATTCTGTTTCTAATTTTGCACTTGCAGCTGTATCAGTTATATTTATATATACAATCTTACTCTTTACATTTGGTTTTGAAACAGAACGCTTTTTTGCTTTTTTAAAAACTTCTAAGGCATTTGATTCTCTGTATTTTTTAGTCTTTAAGGAAATACTTTTCATCATGGCATTTTGATGAAAACCTTTTTTTATCACTTCAAAGTCATCTACAAGGTCTCCATCTAGATAATAATGTAATGTTTTTTCAATAAGGCTATAATCTGATTCTTGAGCAAAAGTTAATGCTGAAAAACTTAAGAAAAATAGTAGCAAGTAAATTGTTTTTTTCATTTTTATAAATTTATAATTATTTATTCTTTTGGAGTAATTTAATCACTTCTTGAGCCACGGATGCTGATGCAGAAGGGTCTTGTCCTGTCACCAACCTGCCATCAGTTACAAAATAATTGTCTCTTCTTTTATTTGAGTAGGTAAAATTACCTCCACGTTGCCTTATCAACTTTTCAATAGAAAAAGGAAAGGTTTTATATTTTTCAGAGGTTAGATTTTCAAATATATCTGGGTAACCACTTACATGTTTTTGATTGTATAAGTAATTACCTCCTTTAGTCTTTAAATTTACAATCCCAGCGGTTCCATGACAAACAGCAGAGATAATACCATTATTTTCGTCATATATCTTAATTGCAATTTTTTGGATAGGTTTATTTTCAGGAACTCCAAACATTGCAGCTCCTCCACCTACATAATACAGTGCCTTATAATTAGAAATCTTGACTTTCTCTGGTGATAATGTCTTTTTAAGTTTGTTTAAGAGTTTAGTATTATTTAAGTATTTCTTTTGAATAGGGTTTGTTTTATTTAAGTAACCAAAAGTAATAGAACCTCCTTTGGGGCTCACAAAATCTACTTTATAGCCTGCTTTTACAAATACATCGTAGGCATATACTATTTCTCCAAAATGATTGGATGTTTTTAAGGTTGATTTACCATAAGTCTGTTGATTTGAAACTACAAATAAAATCTTATTTTGTAAAAGGCTTTCATTTTTAGAGGCTATTAATAAGAATGCTAAATGAAATAATAAAATAATTTTTTGCATGTTAAACGAAAGTTTACTGCAAGCTATATTTTATTTTAAATATAATATAACAATATTATCTGTTAGAAGTACGGATTTATAATTTAGAACTAATTACACTTAAATTATTTATTTAATTAACTGGTAGGTGTTTACATCAGTATTTTTTTAAAAGGTGATAAAAAAGTAGATTTTTGAATTAAAGCCACTCTTATAAACTATACCTTCAATAGTATACTTAGAATTAGTGCGAAGCTGGACTACTTACTTTAGTTGCGACAAAAAACATAAGTCTCAAATTTTATTCACTACTTTTCTGAGTTTACAGGATCTTTACATCAAATAAAAAATCCAAGTCAACTAACTCGGATTTTTCTTAATGGTGTTATCAAGTTTCAGAAAAAGAAATAACCAATTGATAACTGAAATACTCCATTTCTGTTTTTATCTGAAATACCATCTATATTATTAATGTTAGTTAGTCCAAGATTATATCTCACACCAAAATTGAGCCCGTTATCAAGTTTATAACCTAAACCAAAATTAATTCCAAAATCTGTTGTTTTAAGAAGGTCTTTATAATCTTTGGTACCTCCTTTAGTAGAAAGTAAAAAACCAATTTGAGGTCCAGTTTCTAGACTCAATCTTTTTGTAACATAGTACTTTGCCATTAATGGAATATTTAAATAGTTTAGTGCAATAATGCCTTCAGAATCAATGCTTGTATCATATCCTTGTCCGGAATATAATAATTCAGGTTGCAAAGAGAATTTTTCAGAAATGAGCATTTCCGCCTGAAGACCAAAATGAAAACCTGTTATAGGGTCAAGACTGTCTGTATTGTCTCCGGTTATAAACGCCAAGTTTAAACCTGCTTTAGCACCAAGTCTAATTTTTTGTGCATTAATATTTGATAATCCTAAAACTGTTATAAAAGTTATTAATACTACTTTTTTCATTAATTTATGTGTTTTGATTTAATTACTGCGAATTTAGATTTCAAAACAAAACAAAAGTTAATTTTGCGATTAGAGAAGTATTGAAACGAAGGAATTTTACGAATTAGGACTTTTTTCAAGCTTTCTAAAGCTTCTTTATATTGTACATTCTTACAGAGATTTGTGTATTTTAATAATCGACCTCTACAGGATGTTTTAAAATGATCAATAAAATATAGTAACGTTTTCTATACTCTTTTTATGGTTTTCTATTGGGTTTATTTTTCAAATAAAATGCTTTACTAAAATATAGTTTTGTGGAATTGAGTAAGGTTGTGTTTACTACGTCTCTTGTATGGTGCGTTTGCCTGCCGAAGCGGCATATGCACTATACACTTCTTAAGTTTGAAAGATAGTAAATTGTCGTAACCAGCACTTTTTCATAATCAAACTAAAACTCCATTTTAAAATACATTCCAACTTGTTGACTATCCTAAATCCGTATAAGTTTCGTTTTACTGGTAGTAGTGTTCTTTTGTTCAATGAAGTAAAAATGATATAAGGAATAGAACAAATGGTGCTCCAATGGCTATTGTTGGACGAGAGGAAAGAAAAAAGAATGCTGAAGCCGCATAAAGAAATGATCCAGATAGTACTAAACTGATGAAATAAATGTTGGAAACTATGATTTCAACATTGAATAGCAGAAGACTGATTAAGGCTCCTGAAATGATTAATCCTATGCTTTGAGTCAAGTTAAAAGCAATCCAAGCATTCCAAAATATTGAAGTTGAATGTAAACGAAGAGGTTCGCTTTTCATTCTCGTTCTTAGTTCACTATTTACAGGAGACAAACCCCCTTCTCGTTTCAATTCTAATAAGGTTACAATACCGTGAAGTATTCCAAGAAACACGTATATTCCTGATCCAATGTAAATTAAAGTAATGTTCATATGGGATTTATTTAGGCCAAAGGTACTAAATAATTATTAATTAGGTCAATGGTACTAATTTTTTATATTTGTGTAATGAAAAAAACAAAAGATAGAATTCTAGATACCGCTTTAGAGCTATTTAACAACCAAGGTCTTTCGAAAACAACAATAAGGTCTATAGCAAATAAAATGGGAATTAGCCATGGGAATTTGAATTATTACTACAAAAAAAGAGAGGAAATTATTGAGGCATTGTATTTTCAATTAGTGAATCGAATTGAAAATACAATGCTACAAATACAAATCGAAAAAACTGATTTATCTTTGCTCCTAAACATTTCATCTTCTGTTATCACAGATTTTTATGCGTATCGGTTTATATTAATTGATTTTGGCCAAATAATAAGAGAGCATGATAAAATTAAGGAGCATTATTTACTTTTAAAAGAAGTAAGAGAGCAGCAATTTCTTAACCTTTTAAATCTACTTATAGAAAACAATGTGGTGAGAAGCGAAAAGCTTCCAAATGAATATCAAAACCTCTTTAAAAGGGTACATATACTGGGCTATTTTTGGATTCCATCCATAGATGTTTTAAATCGAAAAATCACCCAAAAGGACGTCAATCAGTATTCAGAAATGATGTCACAGCTTATTTTTCCATATTTAACAACAAAAGGTGTAAAGCAATATTTTTCAATTGTACAATGATATGAATGATTGAAAATTCTTAACGAGTTTTAAACAAACAATTTGTAGTATGACGCACAGTCGAGTCACGCAAAGGAATTACATCCCTACGTTCTCACACAAAAGATTAACTAAGAATGAAAGAACAATTTCTCGTAATGTCATTGTTAGAAAACCTAGGGGGAAATAACTTCTTTTCTCATAAACGAAAAGGACGCATAATGTTCTTGATTAATAATAAAATGAGATGTGGTTTGAATGATGAAAGTTCGATATATGAATCCGTTCCGTTTGTTTCTCCTACTTCTTTAAAATTCCCAATTGGTATTCTTGCGCTATCTCCTAAACCGTGATTTACCCAATAAGTAAAAGAGTAAATAAAAAGTCCAATTGAAATTATCAGTCCAAATACAAGCCAATATTTTTTCTTCTTGCTGTTCTAGCAATTATATATTTTGACATAAATTATTTCAATAAAGTGTTTTTTTAATCAGTAAATCATTTTACTTATCATTATTTTCAAATGTTTTGTCAACGTCAGACTGTCTAAAAACCTTCATTAGTTTTAGTTTTTTAAGATACCCTTTCTTAGCCAGTATATTCGGAATCTTTTGTTGTTTTCTAGATCTATTTAGTGACGCTAGAACTGAACTGACGACAAATCACCTTATAAATAAAAAAATCCTTGCTATCTATTGATAACAAGGATTTTGATTCTGTCGGGGTGGCAGGATTCGAACCTGCGACCTCCGCGTCCCAAACGCGGCGCGATAACCGGGCTACGCTACACCCCGAATCATTAAAAAAAAAAGCGGAGAGACAGGGATTCGAACCCTGGCAACACTTACGCGTTGACAGATTAGCAATCTGCTCCATTACCACTCTGGCACCTCTCCGTATAATTTTGTTATGAACGTCGCATTTAATATCCCAAATGCGGATGCAAATGTAACTTTTATCAATCTACAATGCAACATTTTTTTGTCATTATTTTTGAATTAATTAAACCTCGTTTTTAAAAACTTGAAAATCAGTTTTTTTCTTAACAAATAAATTGAAATGTTTTTTTAATTTATTTGTTAAGAAAACTCTTAAATTTACTTTGTGCTATAGGATTTGATCAAAAAACACTATGTCTTGAAACGGTTTCTAGCCGTAGTAGATTTTCTAATGCATAGAGCGGGTTAACTACTTCTTTTATATATTTGTATACTATTGACCTATTATGTTTACTTATGAATATTTATAAAAACTATAAAAAAATGAATACAAGATGTCTTCTTGTTCTAGCGTTACTTATCTCAGGTGCTACTTTTGCCCAAAAACCAGTTTTACTTGAAGACTTTAGTTTTAAAATAGGTGAAAAGTATAAACGTATTAAAAATATAAATACCTATCATGTTGCTTCTGGTAATAGGCTTGTTTCTATAAAAAAAGGCCGTAACTCGATGACCATACAACGGTACTCTCTAGATGACTTAAAAGAAGAGATAAAAAAAAGACAGGTTGTAGAAGATAAAGGGAATTTTGAAACGGTCATGAAACTAGGGTCAAAAGCGGTTATTTTTTATTCTATAAAAGATAGAGCATATGCACAAAAAGTATCCCTTACTGGAATTGTAGTAGAAAAACCGATTCAGTTGATCAATGACAAAGAAAACATAAATAGAGATTTTGGTTTTAAGAGCACTTATGGTTTTGATGCAGGAGGAAGGATAAACAAGTTTGCATTCAAAAAATCATCAGACGGAAAAAAATTACTTGTTGTTTTTAGAGTAGCAACAGCAGAAAGTAAAGGAGATAAAGTAGGTATAGCGGTTTATAGTGATGATCTCAAACTGATTTGGAGACGAAAAGTAACAATGCCATATGCGTCTGAAAATATGCAAAATGAGAATTTTGCTATAGATAATGAAGGAAATTTTTATATGACAGCCTCTATTTTTAATATAGATGGCGAGAAGAAAAGTAAACTTGAAAACACGTATCGTACAGAGGTTTTTAAAATCACAGAAAACGGAAAAGAGGTAATAAAGAGTAAAATCAATATAACAGGAAAATCGATTATAGATGCAGCGATAGAAGTAAATGGAGCTGGAAAAGTAAAAGTTGCAGGTTTTTATGCCAATAATGAAAACAAAGCAGAGGTATCGGGTGTTTTTTCTGCATCCTTATCTGATGAAGGTAAAGTAACTACTATTTCAAAAAGTGATATTCCTTTAGAGACCTTGCAAGATCTTGCACAAAAGAGAGAAGCACGAATAAACGAAGGAACTCAAAAAGATACAGATATAAATGATCTTGAAAAGTTGAAAATTAACGATGTTATGTTTAATAGCGATGGTAGCACAACTTTATTAGGAGAACAACGCTATGCAGAGTCATTTACTACCTCAAGTTCTTCTGGTTCTAGGACTACTTATAAGTATTATTATAGAGATATTTTTGTGTTTAAGCTACGATCTGATAATACCATTGCTTGGATGCATAAGTTGCCTAAGTACCAAATGGGAACTGTAGGCAAAAGGAGTATGTCATATTTGAGTTTTAAAGATAATGGTAAGATTTATTTGTTCTTTATAGATGATTTTACCAATCTAAAAAGATCATTTGATGAAACACCTGCTAAATATTTTGATGGAAAAAAAGAATTTATATACCTCACATCATATGTTATAGATGAAACTACAGGAGAAACTACCAAAGAAGCTATTCTTACTGGAAGTGATATAAGAAACTCTAGATTAGATGTTATGGAGCTTACAAAGGCTGCAACGCTACCTAACAAAGAAATGATCTTAGAAGCACATGATGGTAAAAAAAGTAATTTATTACTTAAGATTTCTCCAGTAAAATAAAATTAGAGTATTAGATGTTTTATGCAGTCTTTTTACAGCAGATCACCTTTTTATTATTATCCATATCTGTTGTAAAAAACAGGTAGGTGTCACCACCATCCTTAATTTTTAGCTTTTTGCGTAGAGTAGCTACGCTCTCTGGGAAGTTACGTGTTGTAATATTCGCTTTAGTAATACCTGTCTTAGAGAGTGTTTTTTTGTGATATGGATATACTGCGATAATTTCAAACTTTCTTCCTGGAAAATCAATAACCTGATCAGAAGTATATAGATGTGAATTGATATGCAATTTTTTTATTCCAAAAGCTTGTGCGATACTCAAAAAACCGCCACTTTTTAAAATAGCAGTATTTGGTTCATAAAGATAAGTCATGGGAGAAGCTAAATTAATAGATTGTTTAGCTTCATCTTTTGAAAAAAACGAAAACTCTTGTTGTTTGTCTTTTTGAATATTAACCGTCTTTATTTTGAAATCACCTATAAAATTTTGATCCAAAATCCATATTAATTCTTTGACCTCATTATCTACAGCAACAATATGAATTTCTTTTACTTTTTTTAATGCTTTAATTCCTATTTGTATATCTAGTAGAGGAGAGGTTTTGATTAAGATATGCTTGCTTTTTTCAAAAAAGAAATCTAGATTGTCTGGAACATTGGGCAAGCAATCTTCTAGAAAAAACACTTTACCTTTGCTATCGTGCCTTCTAGAAGGATCAATATAAATCCAGTCTACAGAATTATAATTAGTAAGAATTTGTAACCCATCACCAGTGATTGTTTTGATAGTATTCTGTTTGAGTATTTTAAAATTATGTGTAGCTACTTTGCTTAATTCAGGGTTTAACTCACAGTGGATTACCTGTGTTACCTGTTTCGAAAAAAAATAATCATCAATTCCTAAGCCACCAGTAAGATCAATAAGTGTACTACCTGATACCAAATTACTTTTATAAAGAGCCGTAGCCTCAGAAGAAGTTTGCTCAAGATTGAGCGTAGGAGGGTAATAGATCCCTTTTTTATTATACCATGTGGGTAGCTTCTTTTTTGCTTTGCGTTTCCCTTGAATTTGTTGTGCGAGTTCTTTTGCCGAAATACCTTTAAAAGGGCTTCCTTTTAAAATCAAAGTGCTTAAATTAGTAGAACTGTCAGAGTTTTCAGAAATAAACTCCTGTACTTCTTTATGTATAAGTAGCGGATTCAATTATAAATCTTTGGTTAGTGTTTTTACAATCTTGTATTCTGATAAAAATTCTTTGGCAATTACTTTGATTGCGGTATAAAAAGGTACAGCCACGATAAGCCCACCTATCCCAAATAATAATCCAAAAATAAGAATAGCAAGAAAAATTTCTAATGGATGAGATTTTACACTATTACCAAAAATTAAAGGTTGATTCAGGAAATTATCTATAAGCTGAATAATAAGATATCCTATTAAAATATAGGTAAGTTTAGGTAGAATTACAGATTGAAAATCAAACCCCAAATTACTTGTAATGGCCAATATAAGTACAAAAATACCACCAAATAAAGGCCCTATATAAGGGATAAGATTAAAAATAGCTGCGATCAAAGCAACAGCAATCGCATTATGAACGCCAAATACCAATAAAAGTATAGTATACAAAACAAATAGAATAAAAATCTGTAATAATAAACCTACAAAATAACGAGAAAGTAAATCCTTGATTTTGGTAAATGCTCTCATAAATTTATTCTCATCTTGCTTTTTTGCAAATACCAAAAGGCTATTTTCTAGTAGGAGACTATCTTTTAGTAAAAAGAAAGAAATAAATAATACAGAGAATAAACCAATTAAAACGGCTCCAAAACCACTTAAAAAAGAATTAATAGCGTTAGGAATTGCTTTGAGATCAAAAAACTGCATGAGATCGGTTTGTTTGATCAATTCTATAATATTTAGTTTATTTATATTAAAATAATTACTTACTTCACTATTAAATCTATTAAGATCATCTCCTAGCTGATTGATATCAATAGAGCCAATTAATTGACCCTGCTCACTTACTATAGGAACAAATAGCATGAAAATACTTAAGAACAACCCTATAACAATAAATAGTGTAGTTACTACAGCCAATGTGTTATTAAATTTGAGCCTTTTTTTAAGAAAAAGAACCAGAGGCCTTCCCATTAATGAAATTATAGAGGCAAATGCAATGTAAATAAGAACAGACTGTATTTTATAGAGGAACCATAGTAAACCCAATACACCTATGATAACGGCTACTGCTCTCAAAATTCCATAAGCAATTGTTTTTGAATTCATAATTCTTATGATATGATTTATAATAAAAAACTAAAGTACAAAAATGAGCGATAAGAAAAATAGAGGATTAATTGATATCAATATCACCAAGAGCGTATGTATCATTAATTTTCAAAAATGCAAAGTATATTGTTTTTTGAGCATTTGATGAGTTAAAGTTAAGTTTCCAGACATACCATTGCCCTTCACTTTCTTTATCAGTAATAAACTCTACAAATTCATAAGAACCATATTTTTGCAGGCTTCGTATTTTATTATACATGTATTGTAGTTGTTCTGCTTCTTCTGTATTCTCAGAATTGTATGTGTCCTTCCATTTTCTGGTTGCATCTGTACCACGATAAATAACGTAGGGTGCCAGATCTGCATAAGTTCCTTTATCAGATAATTCAAAAATAGAAACTAATGTTTCTTTTACCTGAGTATCTATTTTTTTATCCTGTGCATTAGAAATAAAAGAGAACATAAAAAGACATATAATAGTGTTTATTTTTTTTAGATTTTTTAAACTGTAAATCATAGTTTTTTATGGTTTTAAGTTATTATTATATTTAATTTTTTAGATGGTGTTACAAATATTGCTTTGTAATCTCATATAGTGCAATACCAGTAGCTGTGGCTACATTCATACTACTATTATTACCATACATATTGATGTGTATACTTTGGTTAACTAATGATAATAACTCATCAGAGACTCCAAAGTTTTCTTCACCAATAACAAGTGCAATTTTTTCATCAACACCTATTTTATATTGAGAAACAGGAATACTTGTATCAGTAATTTCTAGCGCAAGTAATGTATATCCTTTAGATATAAACTCTTGCGCAATGGCTATAGAGTCATCTTCTTGATGATAGGGTATAATCTCATGAGTAGATCTAGAGGTACGTTGCATACGTTTGCTTACAACGGTAATATCTTCGCCACAAAAATAGATCTGTTCTACAGCAAAGCTATCGGCAATTCTAAAAATACTACCAATATTTGCGGGAGAATTTACGCTGTCACATATGAGGGTAACAGGAAATTGTTTTTTTACAAACGGTTTGTGGTGATGGTGTAGTTGTATAGACATTAATTCTCGAAAGCGTATTTAATAATATTGGCTCCCATTTTAAGAGCTTTAGTACGAACCTCCTCAGGGTCATTATGTACTTCGGGGTTTTCCCAACCATCTCCCAGATCGCTCTCAAATGTAAATAATAGTACCAATCTGTTTTCATGAATAATACCCAATGCCTGCGGCCTTTTTCCGTCATGTTCATGAATCTTAGGAAGCCCTTGTGGGAAACTGTATTTTGTTGAGAAGATAGGGTGAGCAACAGGTAATTCTACCAATTCTTTATCAGGAAATACCTTGATTAGCTCTTTTCGAATATAAGGCTCCATTCCATAATTATCATCAATATGCAAAAAGCCACCACTCAACAGGTAATTTCTTAGGTTTTCAGCATCCACATCAGTAAAAAAAACATTACCATGCCCTGTCATATGTATATATGGATATTGAAACATATCTACACTTTCGGGTTTTACTGTTTTGGGTTTACTACTTATTGCAGTATTTATATTTTGATTACAAAATGATATTAGATTAGGCAATGCAGTAGGGTTACTATACCAATCGCCACCTCCATTATATTGTAAAATAGCAATATCCTGCCCATATATTGACATAACTGCCAAAAAAAAGAAGAGATAGCCCGTAAGTTTTATCATCATATCCGTCTAAAAATAAAGCTTAAAAGTACTAAAATTATGCAGATGTTACAGAAGCTTATGATGGTATTAACGCTTATTTTTTGGATAAGTAGTGCTGCTCAACAGCACAATAAACCAATCATACTATTAGAATTGTTTACTTCGCAGGGGTGTAGTAGTTGTCCTCCTGCTGATGAATTATTGGGTGAAATAAAGAAAAATTATAAAGATCAAAATGTATTTGTAGTATCGTATCATGTAGATTATTGGAATAGATTGGGATGGAAAGATCCATTTAGTTTACCAATATTTAGTGAATATCAAAGAGCATATGCGCAACGATTTGAAAGTAGATCAATATATACCCCCCAATTAGTTGTAAACGGAAGCGAACATTTTACAGGTTCTGATTCTTATAAATTGGATAAAGCCTTAAAAAAATATTCTAAAACAAAAACAGAAGCCTCTATTTTGATAAAAAATATACAACGAGAGCCATCTCATGTTATTTTTAATTATAAAGTAGATAAACCATCATTAGATAGGATTTCTTGGGTATTGGTTGTCGATAAGCGGATTACTAAAGTAGCAAGGGGAGAAAACCGTAGTAAAACTTTGATAAATACAAACATTGCTGCAAATGGTATTGTTACAAAAGAACAATCGGCAAAAGTATCTATAAGTATCCCAAATTGGGTTTCAAAAAATGATCAACTTTCTATAATTGGATACGTACAGAGCAATACGATGAGAGTCATAGGCGCTACAAAAATTGAGCTATAATTTATACACTTCATTCATATTTTATTGTTTAAAATAAAGAGCATAAAAATAATTGTTTTTTTATGTAACATTCTATTTGCATTGATCACTAATAGAGAAAGTTACTGTTGTTTTATGCTGTGCAATAAGTTGTGAGTAGTATAAGGTTGACTCTATAAACTTATTCTCATAGTATAACTAATTATCAAAACAAAATTATAGATGAGAATAGCACTTTATATTTTATTAGGGGTTGTAGTCGTGATTATTGGTTTTTTTACCTGGTTTTTTACATTTTATTTACAAGTTCCTGAGTTAGAATTGCCAGATAATGTTACCGATGAAGAAAAGGTGGTGTTGATGGATAAGTGGTTTGAGGAGTTACAGCGACAAAATAAATTTAATGGAGCGGTACTTATCTCTAAAGAAGGCAAACCATTACTTATAAAAGGATATGGGTATACTGATTATTCAAAAAAAGAGAAGCTCTCTATACATTCTTCATTACGGTTAGCATCGGTATCCAAGCAATTTACAGCAGCAGGAATTATGCTTCTAAAAGAGCAAGGCGATATTGATTATGATGATGAGGTGTCGCTATATATAAAAGAGTTTCCTTATAAAGGGGTTACGATCAGACATCTGTTGAATCAAACATCGGGAGTACCAGATAAATACATGAAGCTTGCAAAAAAGAATAAAGAAAAGATTGGTGTTTTGACTAATAAAAAGGCAGTGGATTTATTAATAAAAAATAAACCAAAAATAGATTTCTTGCCCAATGCAGAATATAAGTATTCTAATACAAATTATATTCTACTAGCCAGAATTATAGAGGTTGTTTCAGATGTATCTTTTGAAACCTATATGAGAACTCAGCTTTTTGAACCATTGGGTATGAAAGATACGAGGGTATGGAATTTATTATCAGAAGAAAAAACATTTAAAAATAAAACAGGAGGGTTTGATGAAACGATAAGAGGTATAAAGGAGATAAAACCTACTTTTATTGATGGAGTGGCAGGAGATGGTGGCGTTTTTTGTAGTGTACATGATTTTGTAATATGGGATGCATTTTGGTATCAAAATGAATTGTTAAGTGAAGATAATTTGAAAGAAGCTTTTAAAAAACCTGTATTGACCACAGGAGAAACATCAGACTATGGTTTTGGTTGGATGATCATGGATGAAGGTGTGGTAATACATACAGGTTTATGGATGGCTGCAAGAACATATATTATAAGAGATACAAAAAGAAAAACTTGTATAGTGATTCTAGACAACTCTTCAAGTATGTTCTTTAGGAATATTGTTGAGAGTTTAGAATGATGAGCTTAACTCATGTTTAATTAGATGATGTTTCCATTTCTTCAACTACGGATTCTATTTGTTTCCACTTTTTATCATAATCAATTTCTGATGGAATAAAAGAGAAAGGAAAATCACTTCTAATAAACATGCCATTCTTTTTTTTTGCATATAAAACCTATGAACAAGACCCGTATTTATAGTGTTATCTTCTTCTAGAGCAAAATCTTCTAAGCCGTCAAAATTAAAATCAAAAACCTTTGGCTTATATGAAGTCATGGAGTAGAAAGAATGTGTGATTTTTTAATATAGATGATTGCTGTCTTTTATATAGATTGAGTACTATTTTGTGCTGGTAATAGAGTTTAGGAGTAGTGTCTCTAATTATGGTTGTCTTATATTCATATTTCTTAAAAATAGAATCGGTATGTACTATACCATTTTGTAAAGACTTTTCTTTTGTTTTTGTACGAATATTGGTTGATAAAGATTCTTGTTTTGATGTGTGTTGGGTACAGGAATAAAATAGAAATATAAAAAGTAAAAGAAAAGTATATTTCATATAAGTGTTATTAGTTTTTATGATAATACTTGATACTTACATAGGTGTTGCCTTCTGATGTATAGCTCTTAATATTGTAATACCATCCTGATTTTGTGACTGAATAATTAGTATCAGTTGAGATACCTGTATTTAGATATTGTTGTTTTATTTTTTTTACAATTGATGAAAACCTAGTGTGGGTATTCAGAAAATCAAATACTATTTGAATAAATCTCTCTTCTTTCATTTCTGTTTTAGTATTGGCATAAAAATTCAGAAAAAAATCATTACAACCACTTATGTCAGCTTGATATGTAATTGTATTATCAATATAAGTTTCTTGTTGTTGTACTTCTAGAAACTCACTTAGAGTTTCTTTCTTTTGTACATTGAGAAGGGTGTCTTTAAAAATACTTTTGTTTTTCATTTGTGCCATTTGGCAATTATTTTCATAAGATTTTGAGATTATTTCACCATTTTCAAAAGCGATAGCTACAGTTTCTGATTTTTCAATAGAAAGACCATAACTTCCTTGAAAATTAGGGGTTACACCAATTATAGGTATTTCATTTTTATGACCATCAAGTGTATAGTGTATATCAGAAAATTTACCTCCTTCAAAATAAGAGATAAATATAAATTCATCAGTTTTTGAAAGTTGAAAAATACCTATTTCATAACCAAATGCATTACCACCGCCTCCTAGTCCCTCATCTATCACACTACCCCAATAGTCTTTTATACCATCTTGATTAAAATCTCCTAAGGAGTTTTTAAGGATATCTACTTGTATGCTTCCTAATGTAAAATCATGATCAGGATGATGCAAAGTATGATCTTGACCATAAGAATACCCTTGAGATTGTGGATAGTTTCTTTCTAATAAGTTTTGGGCATATTGATTTTGTAAAACCTCAATACTAGTGTTTTCAATCTGACAGTGTAAGAAATGAATATTTAAAAAGAGTATTATAAATGTTGCTATTGTTTGTAGTGCTTTCATATTTTTCAAAATACACAATTGTTTTGTCGGTTTATTTTTTTTAAAGATATGGAGTAAAGAGGGGTTTAATGGATAAAAATAATGTATTCTTAAGGTAGTTTTCTTGATAAGTATAGTATATAGTAATTAGTATCAATTATTTTTTCTAGAAGAAACGATCATATTTATTTCAATACAGGTAAGGCTGATTATGATAAAGATTTCGAGTAGAAAATATATAATCCCGAGATTGGTTAATTTGTTTTTGTAGAAAAAAATAAAATAGAGTGTAAGACAACAATATATTACATTGGCAATGGCAATGATGATCATAAAAAATTTCCAATTCTTCCTCAAGAATTTATAATTAAAAAGAGAGTACCCTGCATATATACAGGCTATAGATGATAAAACTAGCAATGTTTTTTGTGGCATTCCAAAAATATCTTCAAATTGAGTTAATACTATGGCTAGCAAAAAAGCGGTAAGTAGCGCACCAAGGCCATCTATCAGAAATATTTTCTTTGGAGTTAGTTTCATTCTGTTTATAAGGATGCTTGTTTTAAATGAAAAAATCCAACTTCTATAAAAAAGTTGGATTTTATGTTATATACTATTTTGTTGTATTTAGCTGTTAAGCATTACTGGCATAACCAACATGGTTACATGCTCGCCTTCATCCAACCCATCAATAGGAGTAAGAATGCCGGCTCTATTAGGTAATGACATTTCCAGTTGTACTTCGTCTGCATTAAGGTTGTTTAACATTTCACTGAGAAAACGAGAATTAAAACCAATTTGCATATCATCGCCTTGATAGTCACATGTCAAGCGTTCTTCTGCTTTATTAGAATAATCGATATCTTCTGCAGATATATTAAGTTCAGCTCCAGCAATTTTTAATCGAATCTGATGTGTAGTTTTATTAGAGAAAATAGAAACCCTACGAACAGAGTTTAAAAACTGTGTTCTTGCAATAGTAAGTTTGTTAGGGTTTTCTTTAGGGATTACCGCTTCATAATTTGGGTACTTACCATCTATCAATCTACAGATTAACTGGGTTTCATCAAAAGTAAACTTGGCATTAGATTCATTATACTCAATTAATACTTCGCTATCACTACCTGCCAAAATACCTTTAAGCAAAGTAAGTGGCTTTTTGGGCATGATAAACTCTGCAGATTGAGATGCTTGAATATCTTCTCGGGTGTATTTGACAAGTTTATGAGCATCTGTAGCAACAAAAGTTAACCCTTCTGTAGAGAACTGAAAAAAGACACCACTCATTACAGGTCTTAAGTCATCATTACCTGTAGCAAAAATAGTTTTGCTTACAGCAGTTGCAAGAATATCTCCTAATATATTGGTAGAACTAGGATCTTCTAATTCTACTGCTTTTGGGAATTCTTCACCATTAGCATATGCAAGTGCATATTTACCATGATTAGAACTGATCTCTATTGTATTGTTATCTGCCGCAACAAATGTTAAGGGTTGCTCAGGAAAAGTCTTAAGTGTTTCCAACAATAATTTTGCAGGTACGGCAATAGTTCCTTGATCAGAAGATTCTACTTCTAATTTTGCAGACATAGTTGTCTCTAGATCCGAGGCAGAAACAATCAATGAGTTATTGTCTAATTCAAATAAAAAATTATCTAAAATTGGCAGGGTGTTACTATTGCTAATTACCCCTCCTAATACCTGTAGTTGCTTAAGTAAGTAAGAACTGGATACTATAAATTTCATATATAAGTGTGACTAGTTATGTACAGTTTTACGCAAATATAATTGTAATCTAATTGGATTTTGGTATTAGCAAAACCATAGTTATTAACAAACAGAGAGGAGTTATTGACTATTTTATTAAATTATAATTTTTTAATTGCTATCATCTTTGGTAAGCTTATCGGTATAGTGAGCTTTATGTTTAGGTCGAGCAAACCTTTTTTTATTAAACGTTTGTGATGCTCCTTTGGGGATAGAAAGGCTTTGCCAATGCCCTTGAGTAGCCATTTTTCCTATGTATACAATTTGCCCGATATGATATGAGTAATGTGCTAATTGTCTATTGATAGCTTCAGTAACACTATGCTCTATATTACGAATATATACAGGCTGATCAAAATTGTTTTTATCAATAGAGGCAAGTGCATCAAAAAGACATTGCCATCCTTCATCCCATTTATTTATAAGCTCTTCTTTTGAGCTGATATCATTTGCAAATTCTGTATCACGTTGTCTCCATTCTTTTTCACCATCTTCTGTCAAAAAATTAGTCCATCTAGACTTCATATTCCCCCAAAGATGTTTTATAATCATTGCGATATTGTTGCAATCATCGTTGTACTGCCAAAAAACTTTTTCGTCAGGTATTTGTGCCATTGTTTTTTCACCCAGAGATTTGTAATACTCAAATTGTTTTTTGATGCCTTCCAAATATTCTATCGAATCCATTGTTATGTGATTTTATAAAATGATGGATAAGATACTATTTATTAAATTATTAGTTTTATAAGGATATGATGTAGTTGTAAATTAAAATAGCATTTTTCGTTTACGTACCAGTAACCAGACAACTATAGGAGCTCCAATCAATGATGTAATTGCATTGATAGGAAGGGTGTATTCACTAAATGGTAATTGGGAAACACTATCACAGATTAGCATAATAATACTTCCAAAAAGTATTACTGCAGGTATCAATGTTTTATGGTCAGAAGTATGAAAAAGCTGTCGTGTAAGGTGTGGTATAGCCAATCCTATAAAGGCAATAGGGCCTGCAAAAGCAGTAGTGCTACCTGCTAATAGTCCTGTTGTTATGATGATAAGAAAACGACTTTTTTTGATATTCAAACCAAGGCTGCGAGCATAATTTTCTCCTAGTAATAAGGTGTTTAGAGGTTTTATAGCAAGAATAGATAATAATACTCCTATAATAAATATACCAGAAAATATAAGTACATCATACCAAGAAAGATTGCCTAAACTACCAAATCCCCAAAAGATATAGCGTTGCAATTGGTCTGCTGGCGAAAAATAGGATAACACACTTACTATAGCTGTGGTTATACTACCAAACATAAGTCCTATGATTAAGATTGCCATAGTATCTCGTACTCTTAGAGATACTATTATAACAGCGAGTAAGACTAGAATACTACCTAAGCTAGAAGCAATAACCAGTCCCCAATTAGAAATTAAAAAGGTAGAAAAAGCTATACCAGCAAAAGAGCTTCCTAGTATAACTATAGCAACTCCAAGGCTAGCCCCAGAACTAATCCCTAATACAAAAGGCCCAGCCAATGGATTTCTGAATAATGTTTGCATTAATAAACCAGAGATTCCAAGTCCACTACCTACTATAATTGCAGTAATTGCTTTAGGTAATCGATAATGGATTATAATATGTCTCCAGGATTCTTTGTCTACAACGCCACCAAAAAGACTACTCAATGTATCTAGCCAAGGAATATATACAGAGCCTAGACTAATATTAGCAATAAAGCAGATAAGTAAAACTATTGTAATACCTATAAAAGTGCGTTTATATGATGTGTTTGGGGTCACGATCAGTTTAGTTTTTCAAAAAAATAAGGTTCATAATCCGTCAACATCTCTGGGTGAGCTATTTTGATGATATCTTTTAGAATCAAATCTGGTCGCATAGGTCCTAATTCATAATAGATTAATCCTCCTTTTTGTCCCACCTTTAAGGATGAAGAATATACGGCTTTATTTTTAAACGCATTAAATAAAGTATATTGCCTATTATTTTTTTCTAATTCATTTAATGTGGATGCATTTATAGATCCAATCCATAAATCAGCATTTTGTGCCTTCTCTAATACGCTTTCAAAATTTAGGGCAAGGCTTCCTGTTTTTTTATTCTCAGGCCATAGATATTTGGTATTAGCATCTCTTAAAAACTTAACAAAAAAACTATTACCTCCAGGTACATACCATACATCTTTATACATATTTCCAGATAATATAGTAGGAGATGTATTAGTGTTTTGAGCTAGAGTAGAGGCTTGAGTATATTCTTTTTTAATGTTTTGAAATACCTCTTCTGCAATAGTTTCTTTACCAAAAAAAGCCGCTATAAATTTTATCCATTCAGCTCTCCCTAATGGGTGTTCTTCTAGCCATGAACCATTCATTACTACAGGAATACCTGTTTTTTGGATGAGGTTATATGTGTTTGTATCTCCAGAAGAGGAAAAAGCAATAATTAACTCAGGAGCAAGCTCAAGAACAACCTCAGTATTCAAATTCTCTGCTTTACCAAGTTCTTTAATACTACCACTATCAATTAACGTTCTTGTTTTTTCTGATGAAATATAATCGGTATGTGGAAAACCAACTAATTTATCTTCAAGATTCAAGTATTCCAACATTGGGATATCTGTAGTAGAAGTGACAACAACTCTTTCTATAGGAACTTCAATATATGTAGTATTAGGAAATGTTGGAGGTCTATTTGTTCCTTTGGGATATAATATATAAGTGAGTTCTTGTTTTGCATCAGGCCATGGAGACATTACCTTGATTTCTTTATACCCTTTTTTGTTTTGTATGGTAAATCCAGATGCATACTCAATTTTTTGAGGAGCCAAATACATAACAGTAAGAGGGCTATCTTCTTTAATTGTTTTTTTGCATGATATCTGTAAGAGTACTAAGAAAGAAATGAGAAAGACATTGCGCATGAAGGTCGTTTTTTTGTAAAAATAGTGAATCAGAATAAGTTTGTTTCAGGAATGATTTCAAAAAGAAAAGTTAATATTTTTTAGATAAAAAATGATAGTACCTCACCGTATCCAATTTTAATATCAAAAGAATCTTTAAGAGCTATTTTTCTGATATGTGCGAGTAATGCTCTCATTGGCCCTGCGTGTGTAATAATAAGGATCTTTTCTTCAGAAGAGAGGGGGAGTGAGTAGTAAAAATCCAATACTCTTTTTTGAAGCATAACATAAGATTCTCCATTAGGGACTTGTACATTAACAAAATCTTTCATCCAAGGGGCAGATATTTCCTGATCAATATCGTTCCATGCTTGTAACTCCCAATCTCCAAAATTCATCTCTTTGAGTCTAGCATCTTGTATGATTGGTTTTTTGAATGACCTTGCTAATATTTTACAACGTTGCAATGGGCTACTATATACTGTAGTGATTTCATGCAAAGGAATATTTTTATGTATTTCTTTTATTTCTTCGGCGAATGATTCGGTGATTCCTATATCACTCTGGCCATAGCATATCCCTTTTTCTATATTAGGAGTTGTATGTCTTACCAGATATATTTCCATAGTGCTAAGATAGTAAGGTAAAAGATAACTTCACTCAATTGTTGTACTGCTCCAGCACAATCACCTGTCTGTCCGCCAATCCATTTTTTGAACTTATTTGCCAAAAATATTTTTGAGAGGTACATGGGGATTAAGCATATGAATACCCATGGGTTTTTAAAAAAACATAGAGGTAGTATTCCCCATACTCCACTTATAATTAATGAAGATAGATTCATACTTTTTGCAGCAGGTTTTGCTTTACTATCTTTTGTATCTCTTACATACGCATGTGTGTAAAGTAATGTTGTTGCAATAAAACGACTTGTACTATGCCCAGCTATTATGACTAGAGGAATGTAGAATGTTTCTATTTTTAGTAAGGAAGCAAATTTTAATGCTAATAAAAGAAATAAACCGATGGTGCCATAAGTACCTAATCGTGAATCTTTCATGATGAGCAATATTTTCTCTTTTGTCCATCCACCACCAAAACCATCACATACATCTGCAAAACCATCTTCATGAAATGCGCCAGTACTATATACTGTTGCAGAAATTGAGAGTAATAATGAGATTTCTATAGAAAATAGTAAAGAACTCAAGTAAAAAACAGAAGCTCCTATACTGCCAACAATAATTCCTACCAAAGAGAAATATTTGGAACTGAGTTTTAAATACTCAGGGTCGTGATTTACCCATTTTGGACATGGGATTCGAGTAAAAAACATCAATGCTGTTAGGAAAATATGAATCTCTTTTTTCATCTATATATTTATATATGTTTCCAGAAAGGGATAAAAGCACAAATTATAAGTAGTACTGCCAGAATAATCCCAATACCTCCAATTTTATTTTTCTTCAAAAAAGAAATTATACCAAAATAAAGGCTTAATAAGCCAAAACAAACAGTAGTTATCGTAAAAGTTTTTGCGAATTTAAAAATACAGGAATTTGATATTGCTATATTTTTTGATTGTTCTGTAAAAGCAATCGATTTTTTATATAGATCAATATTAAACCAATAGACAAAATATACCCCAATAATTGCAATACATATAGATAACACTCCTTTTTTCATCTGTTTATATTATTTGTTTATTTATTGACCGTTTTAAAGATGGTTAATAAACATAAGAGATGTACAATTCGCTACTCACTACCAGATACTCCTGCGCTTTCAAAACTAGCCATATTATTAAGAAAAGCTACGGCAGAAACGATGATAGGGTAAGCTATAGCTACTCCTGTTCCTTCTCCTAATCGCATGCCTAAATTAACCAATGGTTTTTTGCTTAGAAACTCATACATTTTTTGATGTCCTTGTTCTTCTGATACATGTGCAAAAATGCAATAATCAAGTACGTTTTGGTGCATAGCATGCGCTACTAGTAAAGCAGATGTAACAATAAACCCATCTATAATGATTGTCATTTTGAGTTCGGCGGCTTTAAGGATTGCTCCTGTAATCATGGCAATTTCAAATCCTCCAAAGGTGGCCAATGCCTCTAAGGGAGATGATGGAGTATATTGCTGATATACATCTGATAAAATATGTTGTTTATTTTTTATAGCCTGTGTATCAAGACCTGTACCAGAACCAACACAGTTTTTTATAGGAGTTTTTGTAAAATACGACATGAGTAAAGAAGCAGAAGAGGTGTTGCCAATTCCCATTTCTCCAAAACCTATTGTATTACATCCATCAGCATGTGATTTTACAATTAAGTCAGCACCTTTTTCTATGGCAGAGATACATTGTGAAGTACTCATGGCAGGTTGTTCCTGATAGTTTTTGGTGCCAAAATCGATTTTAGCATCTATTAATCCAGAGATGTTTTCAAAAGTATGATTTACTCCAGCATCTACTATTTTGAGATCGATAGCATGTTGTTTGCAAAAAACATTGATTGCAGCGCCCTGATTTATAAAATTATAGACCATTTGTGCGGTTACCTCTTGTGGATATGGATTTACTTCTCCTTTACGAGCAATGCCATGATCCCCTGCAAATACCAAAATAGAAGTATTATTCAAACTGGGGCAATCTGTATTCTGTATCATACCAATTTGCAGTGCTATATCCTCTAGAGTTCCTAGCGCTCCAATTGGTTTTGTTTTAGAATCAATTTTGACTTTTAAAGTATTTTCTAGTTTTTGATTTGATAATGGTTGTATCGTAAAGTTTGTTTGCATTTTGACTAATTAGAGTTTTTAATTTGAACAGGAATGCCAGAGACCATTAATACTGCTTTATCGGCATATTGAGCAATATGTTGGTTCATCCAGCCTTGCAATTCGGTAAATTTCCTTCCTACTTTGGTTGTAGCATGAACTCCCATCCCAATTTCATTAGAGATGATGATGATCGTGGCATCAATATCAAGTAGTTTATCAAATTCTTTTTTGGCTTGTGATAGAGATAATTCAACATCATTATTGGTGTCAACAAAAAAATTGGTAAGCCATAATGTAACGCAATCTATTACAACTACACTGTTGTTTTTTATGACTTTAGAAATTTCTTTTTCTTCTTCTATAGAGGTCCATCGCTGGTCTCTATCAGCAATATGTCTGTTTATACGTTCTCTATGACCAGCATCCCAAATACGTGAAGTGGCCAGGTAATAAGGAGTGCTTGATAATTGTAATGCCAGATTTTGAGCATAATTACTTTTGCCAGAACGTTCTCCTCCTGTAATGTAATACAACATTAGATTTGATTTATTATATAGTAGGCAAAGGTAGTTGAATACATTATTTATTTGTTAAAGTAATCTCATTTTCCATAAAATATGATACATTCGCGCAGAATTTTGGTTCTGATACCTTCTTATAAAAGGTTGAAGATTAAAAGGGAATCAGGTGATTTGATGACTAAATATAAAAGAGGGATGTTACATAAGTAATTGATACCTGAATATAGTTTTAATATTCCTGAGCTGTTCCCGCAACTGTAAGTTATGTCTGTTATCGATACAGATGTTTGTTGTTTATTCCTAATAAACCACTGCTTGTGTCAAACTTGTTTTGGCATCTTTTTGAAGCATGATAAAAGAATCTGAAACAAGTTCAGATCAAGTGGGAAGGTCAACAACAAAACGCAAGCCAGGAGACCTGCCAGAGTTCAATATAGTCTAAACTTTCGGGATAAAGGTTTGGGTATGGGTAAACTACATACTTTTTTCCGGCTATTGTAAAAAATAAGTATTTAAGTAATGAACAAAAAAACATTTTTTGGAGCAGCATTTCTAATGCTGGGATCTTCTTTTGTATTTGGACAAGAAATCCAGATAGATAAAAGAGTAAATGAATTGGATGAGGTAGTTATCTCTGATTCAAAATTTAAACTAAAAAGAGCGCAAAGTGGTAAAGTAATTACTAAGATTACAGCCAAAGAATTAGAGCAAAGCCAAGGATTATCTGTGGCAACTGTATTGAGTAGATCAGCTGGACTATTTATTAATGGTAATGGTAGTGCGGCAGGTCAAAATTTGGGGGTTTATATTCGAGGGGGGAGAAACCGACAGGTAGTTATTAGAGTTGATGGGGTAACAGTAAGTGATCCTTCTTCTGCTGCTGGAGACTTCGATCTTAGATTGTTGTCAGTAAGTCAGATTCAAGAGATCGAAATCCTAAAAGGAGCGTCGAGTACTTTATATGGTTCTGGTGCGGCTACTGCGGTAATCAATATTATTACAAAACCAGAAAGCAAAAAGAAAATTTCTGCTAATTTTCAATCAAGTATAGGTACAAATCAATCACAAGAAGATCAGGATTATGATATTAATGATTTTGTAAATCTAGCTTCTATAAACGGAACAGTAGGAAAAGTAAGCTATTTAGCAAGTTTTGGAAACCAATTCACCGATGGGTTGTCTGCTGCAGAAGTTCCAGATGCAAAGAGTGATCCTTTTTCAAAATATAATGTATATGCTAAATTAGGATATCAGTGGAGTGATAATTTCAAATTTCACATTTTTGGAAATCTGGATCAATATAAAAATGATTTTGATGCAGGAGCTAGTGTGGATGCAGATAATCGTTTTGAAAGCAAACAGTTGCGCGCAGGTTCTTTCTGGGAAATCAAATACCCTAATGGTAGCTTTACTTTTACCAATAGTTATGCAACCTTAGAAAGAGATCTTACAAGATCAGGATTTCCTTCTATTTATACGGGAGATGTGCATACATTTGATGCATACAATAAATATACGTTTAATTATTTTTTACACACTGTTGTTGGAGCCAATGGCTCTTATAGTGATTTTGATCTTGAGAGCGTTCCCTTTGGTACTACTGATTTGGTAGAAACCATTAGTGATAATGATGCAGAGTTTGATATTATAGATCCTTATGTGAATGTGGTATACGCTTCACGTTTTGGGCTTAATGTTAATGCAGGAGCAAGGCTAAATATTCATAGTGCTTATGATACTCAGCTGGTATATAATGTAAACCCGTCTTATAGTTACTCCTTTGGAGAAAATTATATTAAAGGTCTAGTATCTTATAGTACAGCATATATCACTCCTTCATTATTTCAGTTATATGATACAGCTTTCTCCTCAGGAAATCCTGAGCTAGAACCAGAAGAAAGTACTACGATAGAAGGTGGGATAGAAGTATCGCATAGTAAAAAAACATTATTGAGTGTTGTGTATTTCAATCGTACATCAGAAAATTTTATCACTTTTGACTCTGCTACGTTCGCTAATATTAATGCCACAGATGATATTAAGGTAGATGGAGTAGAGGTAGAAGCCTCTACTGCTGTTTTAGACGATAAATTATCTGTAAAAGGAAACTATACGTTTACCAATATTGATAGATTAACCGATAATATAAGAATACCAAAGCATATGATTAATGCTACTGTAGGGTATCAATTAGGAAAAAAGACGTACACTTCTTTAAGTTACCAGTATAATACAGAACGAGGGGATAGTGATTTTGCAAATGCAGATCCAGTTACTTTTGAGCCAGCAAGAGTTTCTTTGAATAGTTTTGGGATGTTAGATTTCTATATTAATCATCAGGTACTTAAAAATATGAATGTATATGCAACAATGAGTAATATCACCAACGAAGATTATCAAGAGATACTAGGATTCAATACCAAAGGAAGAAATGTAAGAATAGGATTTAATTTGAAATTCTAATTGTTATATTGGTTTAATACGAGTTATGGATAAGAATTTCGTATAAAGAGTTTGAATTATTTTGTGTTAGATTAAGGCATAAAATTAAAGAATAGCCTTAGCTATTGTTGAATTTTATAACACAGATATAGTGCAAAAGAAACAAACTATATACGAAATTTTTATGTGTAAATCGTATAACTATGTAGATCGGTAGTATAGTTATGTTAAACAAAAACTCCCAAACAGAATAATTTGGGAGTTTTTGTTTTATATGAAGTTTGGATAATTTACTAGGATTAGTACTCCAAAGTATTACTATTGATATCCTCATACATACGTTCATATATAGGAGAGAACATTTTGCTATTACCTACAGATTCTAGTTGCTGTGTAAAATAGCTTTTTGCACTTCGTGTACCTAAAATATTATCAATTGCAGCTTTTAGAAGTGGTTCGTTTGGATCTCCCAAAATACCTAGATTAGAGAAATCTTCATCAACCTGTACATTAGGAGCAAACCCATTGAAGTAGTCAGTAAAACCAACAGAGTTGATAGATTTAAGTACTAGTGGTTGCATTGCATAGGTATGTCCTGCATTTGCACCGTCTCTTCCAAAATTATCAGAATCATATAAGGTGATAGAAGCTTGAAATTTACCTCTAGTAGTATCTCCAATTTTTATAGTTTGTATATAAGGATCTAACCCGTTAATGACCAATTCACTTGCAGAAGCAGAGCTTCTGGAAGTAAGGATATAGACTCTTGTTAGATTTAAGCTATTAATAGCATTATCATCTCTTGTCTTATCTGTAAAAAGGTTAGTGGTTCCAAACTGTTCTTGTCGATCAGCGTTCCATTCTGTGGTAGTAAATACTTTATCTTTAAATTGCCCAGTGACCATACTAGATAGATCAATAGCGCTGCGAACAGATCCTCCACCATTATATCTCAGGTCTAGAATAAGATCTGTTACCCCGTCACCTTTAAACTGAGCAAATGCCTCATTAAGTTTAGCATCAAAATCAGCAGTAAAAGAATTATACATTAGATACCCAACAGGGCTACCACCAACATCAATGGTTTTAGCAATAAAAACAGGGTTTTCTGTATATTGTACTTTGGTAAGAGAAACTGCATTGCCAGTAGGAGTAATAGTGGTACCATCATAAGTAGCCAGACCGATAGCATAACTATCAGGAGCTAATAATTCTCTAAAATTTTGAACATTGATCTGTGTGCCATTTATAGTGTTAAAGATATCTCCTCTTTTTAATCCTTTGGCTTCGGCATCTGTATTAGGAAGCACATAGCGTACATATCCAAAAACTAAATCTTGATTATCAGGATATCTAACCAAGCCATATTCCATACCATTATTTTTTGTAATACCATCAAAAGCTTGTTCTAGAGCAATGTAATCATCTACCAGAAAACTAAAATCATCTATATCAGATTGTAAAGCGTCAAAAATACTTTGAGGAGTAGAAAAACCTTCTAAGAAGCTTGTATACTCTTGATCAGATGTAAAACGATTATCAGCCAGATTAGGCACATCTGCTTTGTAGAGATAAAATACATTTAATCCTTTCCAGATAAAATTCTTTATTTCATTAGAGTTAGCAACGCGTCTCACATCATCATTGTCATCAAAACACGAGGTAGCCATAGCTATCACAAATAGTAATAGTGCAAAATGCTTTATGTACTTCATTTATATTATTATTTATTGTTTTTATTTTGTCAAAAGAAATTAATAAGTTGCTATAGACGGGTATTCCTTATATTTTCTAGCCTTAGCAATGTTTCATTCTGACTTTGTTTCTTGATATAAGAATGATAAATGTAATTACTTTATTAGTAAATAAAAAAAAGAATGTAACAAATTACTAGAGTAGTCGTCTCCCTTATATAAAGCTGACAAAGTTTTATGTAATCATCAACCAATCATGAAAGAACGAGCATTTATAACACTCACAAATGGATTTAAGGACAAACTGTTCAGGTTGGCCAGACGTTTGCTAGTGAGTAATGAGGAGGCAGAAGATGCTACTCAAGAAATATTATTGAAGTTATGGAGGAATAAAAGTAAGATGGCTCAATATAAAAATGTAGAAGCCTTTGCAATGACAATGACCAAGAATTATTGTTTTGATAGGCTAAAAGCCAAACAAGCCAATAACTTAAAAATTGTGCATAGCAATTACAAAGATGAGCAAGCCTCATTGCAACGACAAGTAGAGGCAAAAGATAGTTTGGATTGGGTAGGTAAGATTATGGATGACCTGCCAGAGCAACAACGAATGATTGTTCAGCTCAGAGATATAGAACAATATGATAATGCAGAGATTGCAAAAATGCTGGAACTTAATGAAACAGCAGTAAGAGTTGCACTATCAAGGGGAAGAAAAAAAATAAGAGAAGAATTATTAAAAAAACATAACTATGGAGTTGTCTAATATTGAAAAATTACTGGAAAAGTATTTTGAAGGCGAAACGACCATTTCTGAAGAAAGAGAATTAAAGGTTTATTTTACCAGAGAAACTGTGCCGTCGCACCTAGAAAAATACAAAAATCTATTTCAGTTTTTTTCTGAAGAGAGTACCATAATGGCTACTCAGGATCTAAAATTAAATACAGGCAGAAAATTCAGATATTCGTGGATTGGTATTGCGGCATCAGTAGCACTGATTGCTGGGATGTTCTTGCTAAAACCAGCACCAACACCATCTGAACCTGTTGATACTTTTGAGGACCCCGAAATAGCTTTGCAGGAAACCAAAAAAATCCTCAATATGGTTTCTCAGTTAATGAATGAGGGAAAACAAGAATTAGTGTACCTCAATGAATTTGAAAACACTACAAAAGAATTAATAAAATAAATAAAAACATAGTACCCTATAAAAAACTGATTATTAAGACAGTATAGTAAGGTATTTAAAATTGAAATATTATGAAAAAAATAGCAATTATTCTGATTTTGGCAGTATTACCATATGTATCAAGTGCACAAAGTGCTTTTGATAAATACGAAGATATGAAAGGAGTCTCCTCTGTCGTAGTAACAAGTAAGATGTTTAAACTATTAAGCAAGATAGACATAGAGAGTAATGATAAAGAGGTACAAGAGTATATGAATCTTGTAGAGAAAATAAAAAATATAAAAGTTTTTGCGACAGAGGATGCTACAGTAGGGCAAAAGATGAAAGCAGACGTAAGTAGTTATCTCAAAAAATCCTCTATGGAAGAGTTGATGAGAGTAAAAAGTGACGGGAAAAACGTGAAGTTTTATTCAAAACCAGGAAAAGACGATGACCATGTGAGTGAATTGTTTATGTTTCTTGATGGAATAAAAGAAAGTGGAAAAGGACCTAATACTGTTGTATTAACTATTACTGGAGATATTGATTTGAAACAAGTGTCTAAAATAGCAGATCATTTGAATGTTCCTGGAGGTGAAGAGCTGAAAAATGTAAAGAAAGGAAACTAGATAAAGTACCATGCCCTACACTTCTTTTTTTTCAAAAAGAAGTGTAGGGCATATTATAACACAATAATCAATCAAAAAAAACCAATAAAGAATGAAAAATATAATTAAGATTCTGAGTGTGCTTTGTGTCACTCTCTTAGTAAGTTGTAATAGTGAACCCTCTTTGCAAACATATTTTGTAGATCATCAAGAAGATACAGCTTTTATTGCTGTAGATGTACCAGCTAGTATTTTGGATAAAGAAAAGGTGGCACTTAATGAAGAAGAGGAAGAAGCATTAAAGAGTATCAAAAAAGTAAACTTTTTGGCATTACAGCTCAAGGATGATAATCAAGCTAAGTATGAAGAAGAACGTGCTACAATCAAGAAAATTCTTAGTTCTGATCAATATGAGACCTTGATACGTTTTGGATCAAATGGAGCCAAAGTGGTACTTAAGTACCAAGGAGAAGAAGATGATATTGATGAGGTCATAGTTTTTGGAACACATCAAGAAAAAGGATTGGCACTAATACGAATGCTAGGAGACGATATGAGACCAGAAAAAATGGTGAAACTAGCTCAATCTGTAGAGAAAGGAAAAATAAATCTCGATGCATTTAAAAAAATGGTAGATACCATGGGTTTTGATTAATTACAATCAATTTTCAATTGGTGTAAAATATATAAAACTTAGGTTTTTGTACCAAACCATTTATAATGGTTTATAATCCCAGCTTAGGCTGGGATTTATTTTTATATAGTAGGTAGTGTTTTGTCCTTTTATACTATAAATTGATATAAAAATACCCCGAAACAAATAATAATATTGCTTTGGGGTATTTTCTATTTATGAATATCCTAATATAATTATATACCTGTATAATTAGAAGGAGTGATCTGCTTTAATTCAGATTTTATAGTATCGGTTACTTCAAGGGTTTCTATAAAATCAGCAATAGAGTGCTGATTTATTTTTTCGTTGGTACGAGTAAGTCCTTTTAATGCCTCATAAGGATTAGGGTACCCCTCTCTTCTTAAGATAGTTTGTATAGCTTCTGCAACTACTGCCCAATTGTTTTCAAGATCCTCAGCAAATTTTTCTTCATTTAGCAAGAGTTTGTTCAAGCCTTTTAATGTAGCCTGAAAAGCAATTATTGTATGACCAAAAGGTACTCCTATGTTTCTAAGTACGGTACTATCAGTAAGGTCACGTTGTAATCTGCTTACAGGTAATTTTGCGGCAAGGTGTTCAAATAATGCATTGGCAATCCCTAGATTTCCTTCGCTATTTTCAAAATCAATAGGATTTACCTTATGTGGCATGGCAGAAGATCCTACTTCTCCTTTTTTTATTTTTTGTTTAAAGTAATCCATAGACACATATGTCCATACATCGCGATCTAGATCAAGTATAATAGTGTTAATACGTTTAAGACCATCAAACAATGCGGCCATATGATCATAGTGCTCAATTTGAGTAGTAGGAAAAGAATGATGTAATCCTAATTTTTCTTGCACAAATCGAGTGCCAAAGGCTTTCCAGTCTATAGCTGGGTATGCTACCTTATGAGCATTGTAATTACCTGTTGCACCACCAAATTTTGCCGCACTAGGAATATCGTTAAGTAGATCAAACTGTGCTTCAATTCTAGTAACATATACCTGAAACTCTTTTCCTAATCGGGTAGGAGACGCTGGTTGCCCATGTGTACGAGCAAGCATAGGTATAGTAGCCCATTCTTTGACAAGAGATTTTAATTTATCCAGCAATGCGGTGTACTCTGGGATATAAACACTGTTGATTGCCTCTTTAATACTTAGCGGTACCGCAGTATTATTGATATCCTGAGAAGTTAATCCAAAATGAATAAACTCTTTGTATTGTTGTAGCCCTAGTACATCAAATTTTTCTTTGATAAAATACTCTACAGCTTTTACATCATGATTTGTTACTTTTTCGATATCCTTTATCGCTTGGGCATCATCACTAGAAAAAGAAGTATAGATAGCTCTTAATTTATCAAATAGAGAAGTATCTATACTTTTAAGTTGTGGTAGTGGTAACTCGCACAGTGCAATAAAATATTCAATTTCTACGAGCACTCGATATTTTATCAAGGCTTCTTCACTAAAAAATGCACTAAGAGATTGGGTCTTTGATGCATAACGCCCATCAATAGGAGAGATCGCTTGCAAAGGAAATAATGACATAGTTTTATTTTTTGAAGCCGCAAAGATAATTCAATTAATTACCAATTACGAACGACAGTCCATGAATTTTATAAGCAAGATGTTTTTAGATATGTATGATATAGGTATCTATGCTTTGTTTATTTTTTTTAGGATCATACGAGCTCTGGCCTTATAAGCAGCACTACCAGTATTGTAATTATTTTCTAATGTTACCTTAAGCTCAGGGTGTACCCAGTCAAATTCTGTACCTAATAAATATAAAGAAGTCATAGCATATGCTTTTGGTGCTACTTTTTGATCGGTAATTAGCCAATCAAAACAGATTTCTGTCATTCTCTCTCTATACGGGGTGGTAAGAGAAGTTATTACGGCATCATTTTTTGTTTGGTAATAGGCAATAATAAGGTATTCAAATATTTTAGCCATAGGTCTTACTGCTGGATGGCGATATACCATAGCGGCCATATCTGTAAGTTGATCTAGGTAAGGTAGTATAATATCAAGTTTGTGTTTGCATAAAAATTCAAGCCCCCAGGAGGCTCTACAGGATATCTCATCATCTACTCGAGCGCAAATAGCCAGTAGTTGTGGGAGTAAAGAAGGTTGATCGAGTACTAGAGTAGCAAAATACTTTCTTTTTTCACGAGAGTGATCAATAGTAGTTAATATATCTTCTAGAGCCATCATAAAACATTCGTGTTATTGGATTATTTTAATAAAGTATCTACAACTTTACCAACCCCAGTAGTCGCTTTTTCTGCTAGGATAGTAAGATTTGTAGTAGGATCGATCGATGGGTTGGGATCTATAAAATATACGGGTATCTGTTTGGGTGCGTATTGCAGTAAGCTAGCCGCAGGGTATACCTGCATAGAAGTACCAATGATAATAAGAATATCTGCCTGCTCTGTGATTTGTATGGCAGTTTCTATCATGGGTACATCCTCACCAAACCATACAATATGAGGACGCAATTGTGATGTATGTATACAATGATCACCTAGGGTAAGATCATGTTTCCAGTCTAGAACAATGGTTTCATCAAACTGACTCCTTACCTTTAGCAGTTCACCATGTAGATGTACTACAGAGGTACTACCAGCTCGCTCGTGCAGGTCATCTACATTTTGTGTAATGATAGTAACCTTATGTTGTTGTTCTAGTGCTACCAGATCAAAATGAGCTTTGTTTGGGTGTACCGTATGCAATTGGCTACGTCTCTTATTATAAAAATCGAGTACAAGCTCAGGATTGTTTTTCCATCCCTGTGGCGAGGCTACCTCCATAATATCATGCCCTTCCCAGAGCCCATTTGCATCTCTAAAAGTATTGATGCCACTTTCTGCACTTATTCCTGCTCCTGTAAGTACTACTATATTTTGCATATCTCTTTATTATTTATGGTATACAAACTTAGATAAGTTCTATTGTATAAAGTGGGTTAAAACTATTCAAAATTATTGAATATACAAGAGCGGCTTTTTTTTAGTTTTAATTCTTGATATAGAGGCGTATTATGTCTGTTATATCTTTATAGAAGGAAGTCGTTTAGGGGGTGTTTTATCGATTTTTTTAAACAGATAAACGTCATTTTTGCTTTTTTTTAACAAAATCAAAATAATACTGTTAATTGCTTAAATTTTGTGTAAACATACTTTTTTCCGATAAAAAGCGTTTTAATACCGATGAAGTGCAGTATGCAACTAATTGATCATGAAGCATTTCCTCAGTAATATTACGGTTTTACCGTATACAAGAAAGTGCCTTAATGTCCTATCTTGTCGGTATAACAACTCAACGACAATCCATCAACACAAAATTACTAAACGATTACCCTATGAAATATCCGTATGTAATAATAGATAACGACAAAAAAATAGCAAATTCTATACAAATTTCTCTAGAAGAAAAACCTAATTATATCTGTACAGGAATTGCAAAAAATGAGCAAGAAGCGCTAGACCTAATTTTAGAGAGAAGACCTAGAATTGTTTTTCTAGAACCAGAGGTGCCAGGTATGCACGGTGATAAGACCAAGTTTTCTTTGATGACAGAACTCTCTAAATATATATCAAGACTCCCTGAATTTGTAATTATTACCAAAACGGCTGATTATGCTATAGAGGGGATACGTAATAGGATTATGGATTATGTTCTTAAGCCGTTTTGCAAGCGGCAAATCGCCAAGACCTTACTTAGGTTTGAAAAAGACTTTGATCAGGCAGGAGATCATACGCTATGCTTTAGGTCTTATGGTGATTACAGATTTGTAGATGTAGATGATGTACTCTACCTAAAAGCAGATAATAATACTACAGATTTTATTATGAGTAATGGCAATAAGGTAGAAGCGTTTAAAACCTTAAAACATTTTCAGCAATTATTGCCCGATCATTTTGTGCGGATTCATAATAGTTATATTATAAATACCGATTATGTCTCGAGGATACATTTTGGCAAAGCCAAATGTGCTATAAAAAATTCTGATGCGCTGATTCCTTTTTCAAAATCATATAAAAACAATGTAGAAGAGATAAAAGACTCGTTGGCAAAAAAAAGTTTAATCTTTATATAATAACGCTATAGGGTTATAAAAAATGTCGACCGATGAATTGTAAGATTTATCGGTTTTTTTTGTAGGATAACGGTGCTTTTTGTGTTAAGATATCATTAGTAAATAATTTCCTACAAAAATAAGAAGACCAAAATACGACCATTTACTCGTATAAGCTGTTCAAGTACTATCCACGGGGGTCTAAGTACTAAACACTCTTTAATATATTAGGCATCTGGGCAGAATCAAACTACATTTGTAGTGTACAATTAGAGATACAAAATGACAAGAAAAAATGTAAGAAGTAACTCTAACAAAAAAATAAAATCACTTGCGCAAGTGAATCGAAACAGAAACATAATAACTAATTAACCCCCCAAAAAGGCAAGAGCCTTTTGTAAGAAATTAAGTTTAAAAAATTAAAAGACTAAGATTATGAAAACTATCAAAACATTATTCGCAATATTATTTTTAAGTACATTTTTTATCGCTTGTGAAGCTGATACCGTAAATGATGAGGTTGGAATTGAAATAGAAGATACTTTTGGAGAGGATGAAGCAGATGAAGTATCCGTGCCACAAGGTTAATTGTAGATTAAGTAAAAAATTAATTTTCAAGAAGTGATAAAAAAGCTCTAATTTAGTTTAGAGCTTTTTTCATTATATATAATTGTTTACTTTAGAAGTAAAAATAATCAAAGATGCTTAAAACCTTATATCGATTAGTTATCGTTCTTTTGCTTATGGCTGGTTGTGATACTAACAATAAGCCTATAGAGAGTAAAAAACTAAAAACCAATTTGATCAATTCTTATATAAAAAAAGCGAAGGATACCAATAATACTATTGAGGATAGAAAAGAAAACTTAGATAAAGCTTATAGTATTAATGCTACATTGGATGATGATTCTTTTAAAATTCAAAAACTACGAGAAATATCTTTTCGATATTATCACTTAAAGGATCATGATAGGTATAAAGGTTTGAATGAGAAAGCTTTAAAGTTAGCGAAAACCATTAGTGATTCTCTAGAGATGGCAGAATCGTATACTTATTTAGGGATATATTATAGAAAATCAAAATCAGAATTGGATCTGGCACTACAGAATTTTCATGAAGCTGATAAAATTTATAAATCCTTAGATCCTAAAAAATATGAACCAAAAGATTATTTGTTTGATCATGGGAAAACGTTGATAGATATAGCAAGAATACAACAAAAAGCTAAAGATTATACAGAAAGTGAAGCTACTACAATTAAAGCAATTAAAAAATTTGAGTTAGCAGAAAATAATCAATATTTACCTTTGTGCTATACTAATTTAGGAATAGTAGCAAAATATTTGGAAAATTATGATAAAGCAATTGAATATCATTTAAAAGCGATAGAATATAGTAAAGGGACAGATAAAGAAATTCTACAAACATTGACTTCTTATAATAATATAGGAACGGTATATAAATCACAAAAAGAATATAATAAAGCAAAAGAATATTATCATAAAGGGTTATCATATAAAGAGTTTTTAGATAAAAACCCAAGAAGAAATGCAAGGTTGATTGATAATTTAGCCTATGTGAATTTTTTATCTAAAGACATGACAGAGATTCCTGATCTGTTTTATAAAGCCTTAAAAATACGGGATAGTATTGATGATAAATATGGTATGGCAACCAATACTTTACACCTAGCAGAGTATTATCATTCTGTAGGAAAAGATAGTATTGCACAACAGTATGCAGAACAATCCCGTGATATATCTTTAGATTTAAAAAATAATGAAGAATTATTAAAAGCGTATCAATTATTATCTGAGGTGTCAAATAGTGATACAGGCTTACAATATGCCAATACATATATACAATTAAACGATAGTTTGATCAAAGAAGAGCGATTGTTTAGAGATAAATTTGCTCGTATAAAGTTTGAAACAGAAGAAATTGTAGAAAAAAACCAACAAATAAGCAAAGAGAATCAAATCTTGATTATTACTATACTGGGCTTGACTGCTTTGTTTTTGTTGGGGTATATCATTTTTAAACAACAACAAAGCAATAAAGAATTGCTATTTGCGCAAACCCAGCAAGAGTCTAATGAGGAGATTTATCGATTGCTACTCAATCAACAGGTAAAACTAGAAGAAGGTAGGCAGATGGAGCAGCAACGTATGTCTGAAGAATTGCATGATGGTGTGTTGGGTAGATTATTTGGGGTACGGCTTAGTCTAGATGGGATCAACCAGCGTGCCAATGATGGGTTTACAGAGGCAAGAAATAAATATATAGATGAGCTCAAGGCTATAGAAAAAGAAATACGATTGATCTCTCATGATTTGGGGGCAGAGACCTTGCCGTCTGATGTTGCGTATATAGATGCTGTAGAAAATATGATCAAAGATTTATGCGGGGTGCATAATTTAGATTTTGAGTTTAATAATGCAGAAGAGATTGATTGGGAGGAGATAGATGATCAGAAAAAGGTAAACTTTTTTAGAATTTTGCAGGAATCTATGCAGAATATTTTTAAACATGCACAGGCCAGTACTATAAAAATTAATTTTGATTTTGTGGATGATACCATAAATCTTACTATTTTAGATGATGGAATAGGTTTCAAAACAAATAAGGTTAAA
Source organism: Aquimarina aquimarini (assembly GCF_900299535.1). Taxonomy (GTDB): domain Bacteria; phylum Bacteroidota; class Bacteroidia; order Flavobacteriales; family Flavobacteriaceae; genus Aquimarina; species Aquimarina aquimarini. The sequence goes on from NZ_OMKE01000040.1 coordinate 58,912, forward strand.
AAAGGAATTGGTTTAAAAAATATTACCTCCAGAGTTAACCAGATGAATGGAGAAGTTCAGTTTTTAAGCAACGAGAATTCGGGAACCACCGTATCAGTACGTGTACCGATACCTTCTAGAGTAGAAGAATTGTACGAAGAGTAATGATATATACTATTTTTTAGATAGCAGAGTTACTTAGTATGGGCAAAATTTTTAAAACCTAAAAAACAAATTTTTTTAAGATGAAAAAAAAGTTAAAAGTTCTTATGATCGATGATCACCCTATGATTATCGAGGGGTATAAAAATACCTTGTTAGGAGAAAATCAAAAAGAATATCAAATTAAAATAGATATAGCATCCAATTGTGATGATGCATATGCGAGTATAGTAAAATCATCAGAATCGATTCCTTATGATATGCTTTTTGTGGATATCAAATTACCACCTTCGTCTGATGGTTCTATAACTTCTGGAGAAGATTTGGCAAAACACGCAAAAGAATTACTGCCAAAATCAAAGATCATTATATTGACCATGCATAGAGAGGATCATAGAATACATAATATTCTTAAAAATATAAATCCTTCTGGATTTTTGATCAAAAGTGATCTTACCTCTAGTGAGTTATTATTAGCGTTTAATAATATTATAAAAGGCAAGGCATATTACAGTGCAACAGTCAATGATCATTTTAGAAAAATGATGACCAATAAGTTTTCTCTAGATGAGAAAAATCTTAAGATTTTATATCATTTATCTCGTGGGGTAAAGACCAAAAATCTTCCTAATTATGTGAGTCTATCTCTAAGTGCTATCGAGAAAAGAAAAAACCAGATCAAAGAAATGTTTTCTATTGCCAAAGCAGATGACCAAATGTTGCTAGAAGAAGCTAGAAAAAGAGGATTTATATAAAAAAACATATGGTATTACTAGATATATAGAGGTTGTTTATAAAATAACCTCTTTTTTTTGGAGTATATTTATACAAGAAATAAGCATAAAGAGATTAGGTAATAAAATGACTATTCTTGTTTATGCAAGTTTGTTATAGGGGCAGATAATCAAAGAAATCAATGAAACTCAAAACTTTATTAGTACTACTAGTACTCTCTGTGAGTGCAATAGCTCAGGAAGAATATACAATACGTGATTTTTCTACAAAATATATTGGTAAACTTACTATAGATCAGGGGCAAGAAGATCATGTTTTTAAAAAAGGAACCATTGCTATCTATAGTAAATCATCAAACAAAAAAATGGTAGAAATCAAATCAGAAGAGTTGATTTTTGATGTAGATGATAACAAAGAAGTAAAAACCAATGTTCTAGAATTACCTTATGAAGAACAGAGTATTCTTATAAGTCAGGATTTTAATTTTGACGGGACACCAGATATAGCTATTATGGATGGGCAACATAGTTGTTATCATGGGCCATCTTTTCAGATTTATTTAGATAAAAACAATGAGTTGGTTCACAGTAAAGAATTTACAAGACTAGGGCAGGAGTATTGCGGATTGTTTAAAATTGATGAAAAGAATAAAACCATTCATACAATGACCAAAAGTGGATGTTGTTGGCATCAATTTTCAACATTCAAAGTAAGAGAAGGGATTCCAAAACCAATTTTAGTGATAGAAGAAGACGCTATGAATCTACCGTATCTTACCACTACCACAAGGACATGGGATGGTGATACAGAAACAAAAACTATCGAAAAATATATTGATCTAGAAGAAGAAGAGACGGTAAAAATCTTCTCATTTGAATTGCAGAAGAATCGCAAAAAAGTAATAGTCTTTACTCTTTATGGTACTGAGTTGAATTATATATTGCTTACAAACGATAAAGTAATTGAGTTTAATTACCCTGTGAGTTCTATAAGTGAAAATGTTGGTTTTCTTATTAATAAAACCAAAGAGGAGTTAACCTTCAAAAATAAGGACGCTACGTATCAGGTTTATGATAAACAATCAAAGAATGGGATAAAAGAAGTTGGAGTTTTGGTAACAGTAAAAGGAAAAACATACGACCTCAAAGGAGATATAAAAACCGTAAAAGGAACTTTAAAAAATATAGATGTTGCTACATTAAATAACCTTACTATAGAATAATTAGAGAATACACCTGGATTAAAATTTAAGACTCAAAAAAAGCATGAAATTTAAATATATACTAATTATTTTATTAATCTCATATTTTGCAGAGGGTTTTGCCCAAACAAGAGACACCATATATTGGCATGATGCAACAAACAAAACAGATATAAACGGAATTCATAAAATTGTACACCACCTTACTGATTCTACTAATAAAACGGTTGATTATTGGAAAGGAAATATCGTCTCGATAAAATATACAGGTGTATTACAAGGGTGCTCAACATCTATAGAAACAGATACACTATTTAATAAACAAGGAACAGAGATAAAAGGTATTATTGCTAACGAAGTTAGATGGTTGGGTAATAGTAAAGATTGCGACTCTTTATTATTGGTGAAAACGCTAAACATATATAATAAGGGTACATTAAAAAATGTTTTTAAGTATAAACAAGTAGGAGAGTTTGCAGATTGCCCTTGCGGAACGTGGAGTCTATATAGCAACGGAAAAATACAAAGAAAACAAGAATTTGGTTCTTGCTATGACAGTACACTAGAGAATATAACTTTGATGAGAACAGAATGGAGTCCTGATAAGAAGTATCAACTAGAACTCTATCAAGAACAAATGCCTTTTGCTATGCCTGGGCAAGGTAGCGACCATATGGCTACCATAATTCTAAAAAACAAAAGAGGAGAAGTGCTTAATTATATAAGTAGTAATTCTAAAGAAAATACTATGTATAGGAATATTGAGATACGTTGGGATCTAGATAACAATACTGTGTGGTATGGTAAAGCCAGGGCCTTTGATCTAGAAAAGAAAAAATAATAGAATTATCATGGTAAATGTTAATTTACTGTAAAACAAAGAGTGAAGAACTCAATTACTTCTCAGTGAAAAATCTCTAATATTGCTGCTTTGAGTAAATCCTTATCAATATGCTTTTATTTGCCAATAAAAGTTTAGATTTTTAATAAGTTGTTGAATAATAGGTGAATAAAATAATATTTAAATATGGTTTTTCCGTAATTATTTTGATGGGTTAAACTGTTTTAAATCAAAGTATTATCCATATTTTTGTAGTGTTAAGAAAAACTTAACAAGCGTATTGTTCTCAACATGTTTTATTGAACGTATCATACTATCGCCCCTTGTTATGAATACATTTTTTACTCAGTAATTCATATTAAATACCATTGTCATAATGTAGGAATATTCATGCTCCCAAACACATGAGTATAACAGATCATATTATACCAGTTCTGATTTAAATTTACTCATAAGAAAAATGATGGATTTTTGACTTAGATGAAAAAGAAAATTCAAGCATAGCAGGGCTATGGTTGTGTTTTATTTTGAAATATTAGACAAAAAGGCGCGGTTTTATTGAGTAAATATAAGTTGGAAATGGTATTAATTATAAACAAACTACTTATGACCCTATTTACTTTTTTATTGATATTGCTACAATTATTTTTTATAACACCTATTCTAGGCAGTGTAGAAACATGATCTGATCTCTATGTAGAAAGGTATGATTTTATAAATACCCATAAAAAGATACTTCTACTACAGATATATAATTAATAGACCAATAACACAATCCAAAATAAGAATTAAAAGAAAGTTGATTTTTTCTCAAAACCTCCTATAGAGATATAGTCTTTCTGGCTAAAACAAATATTAAAATCAATAGAAAAGGTACCCCAGCTTTGTACTAGATACAAATATTTGATACAATGAATGTTTACGTTATATCTAGTTAGTAAGGTGAATAAGAATTGCAAAACCTGCGATGAGCAGGTACTATAAATACTTTATAAATAGAAATTTATAAACTCTACGATGACCCAAAAAACAATTAACAAATGAAAACAACAACAAATTTTTTAGTACTACTACTCGCTATCTGTATGAGTAGTTCGATGTATGCACAATCTCCTAATATTGTGGTTATTATTGCCGATGATATGGGATGGTCACAAGTAAGTACAGGGGCAACCAACCTTAATAATCCTAGTGATTTTTATGAGACACCTGCAATAGACTCATTAGCAAGTCAAGGTATTGCTTTTCCGCAGGCATATGTAAATGGAGCAAACTGCGCACCAACACGAGCAGCAATTTTAAGCGGGCAATATGCATCGAGACCAGATAATAATGTATTTGCAGTAAATGGATTAAATCGTGGAGGGAGCTCTACATTATTGGTAGGGCCAAGTCAAGGGCTTTCAAACGGGCAAGATGAAATTCCTTCTAGTGCTATTACTGTAGCAGAAGTACTGAAAACAGCAGGGTATACCACTGCACATTTTGGCAAATATCATTCAGGAGGTAGTATGAGCAATGCGCCTACAGATCAAGGGTTTGATGTGAATTATGGAGGAGGCTCCCCTGGATCACCTGGTAGTTATTTTGCCTCACAATCAGGAGGAGTATGGACTTTTCATGGTAATATTGGACCAGAATTAGATACCTACGCTTCACCTTATACACTCAGTGAATCAATAGATTTGGCAGGAGATGCTTCTCTAGACGGAACAGCAAAACATGTAACAGATGCAATGGCAGATGCCGCTATTGATTTTATGAATACAAATAATACATCCCCATTTTTTATGCATTTTAGTAACTATGCAATACATGGTCCTTGGGGAGCTGCCAATGCAAGACCTGATTTGTATGCAAAGTATGTAGCCAAAAATACAACCAATCCTAGTACAATGGGGCATACCAACGTTAGTCAAGCAGCAATAGCAGAAGGAATGGATCAAACAATAAATAGGTTGATCGATTACCTAAAAACAACCCCAGACCCAAGAAACCCTGGGCATATGCTATCAGCCAATACACTTGTGTATTTTATTTCTGATAATGGAGGCGCAATCGGTACAGATGATAATGGACCACTACGAGGAATGAAAGGAGAACATTATGAAGGAGGAGTGAGATCAGTTACCATAGCTTGGTCAGAAGGGTTATTAGCAAATACAGGAACAATTAATAATACTCCCGTTGTAGCATTTGATCTATACCCAACCTTGGTAGAAGCAGCTGGAGGAACATTGCCAGCAGGATATGCGATCGATGGGGTGAGTCAATGGTCTATGCTCAATGGTACGAACCCTAATTTGGGTAGAGATGCGATTTATTGGCATTTCCCAGGATATTTGATTGACTCAAAACGGGATCAAAGACCAGTATCTATAATAAGAAAAGGAGATTATAAATTGATTCATAATTATGAGACAGCTTCTTATGAAATGTATGACCTAATTACAGATATTGGAGAAGCTAATAATTTGTTATCAGGTAACCCTGATACAGCAACACTTACTATAGCCAATGATTTAAGTACAGATTTACGTAATTATTTGGTAACTATTGCAGCCCCTTTACCAACCTATAGAAGTAGTGGGCTTACAGTTCCATTGCCAGAAATTATAAGCATAACAACTCCTGTAACATCATGTGTTGCACCAACATCATATTTGGCATTGTGGAATTTTGATACAGGAATAGATATTAATGATGCATCTACCAATAGTAATGATTCTCTAGCAACTGTGGGTACACTTACCTATGATACAGTTGATTTTAAAGAGGGAGATCGCTCTTTTGTGTTTGATGGAGCGACCAAAATACAGTACAGTGAAAACCCTGGACCATTTTTGATTGCATCTATGACAACAAGAAGTGTAGCCATGTGGATCAAACCTACGGCTCTATCAGGGGTACAAAACCTTTTTGAAGAAGGAGGAGGAATCAGCGGTGTTGTGCTACGACTGAATGGAACGAATCTGGAATCAATGGTAAGAAACAGTGCTACCGTTTTTGATAGTTTAAGTGCTCCATTCCCTTCAGATAGTGCATGGCATCATATTGCAGTAGTTTATAATGGAGCTAGTACCACTCATACATTATATATTGATGGTGTTGCCGTAGCTTCTAGTACTAGCGCGCCTAGTTCTGTTCCTACTCATATAGGATCAGGAGGAATAGGAGGTGTGCAAAAGAAAGATAGTTTTGGGCAAATAACAGATAATTTCTATACAGGAAAAATGGATGCGGTTGTTGTATATAGCTCGGCATTGACGCCTGCACAAGTTCTTACAGCAGGATGTATTGTTGATCCAAACCCTGTAGAGTGTACCTATACAGTGATTGATACAGAAGATTTTGAATCAGGATGGGGTGTATGGATAGATGGAGGCTCTGATGCAAGAAGAAATAGTAATGACTCGGCCTATGCAAACTCAGGTTCCTACTGTATTAGATTACAGGATAATACTTCTACATCTGTGATGACAACAACAAGCTTTGATATGACAAGTTATGAGGAGTTAACAATCAATTTCTCGTATTATTGCAGAAGTATGGATAATAGTAATGAAGATTTCTGGTTGCAGATATCATCAGATGGAGGAGCTAATTTTACTACAGTAGCAGAATGGAATCTTACAGATGAGTTTGTAAATAATCAACGCTATAACGATCAGGTTGTAATCCTAGGCCCATTTACGGCAAATACAAAACTTAGGTTCAGAGCAGATGCCTCGGGTAATTCTGATTGGGTGTATATTGATGATGTAGTGATCAATGGATGTAGTACAACCGCTACCAAAGTAAATAGAAGTATGATTAGTGAGGATAATACGTTACCAGAAAAAGAAATAGTAATACAAGAAGATGCAACCTCTATAATTATCAAAGAAGATCATTATTCAGTGTATCCAAATCCTTTTAATGATCAGGTGTATATCACAATAAAAGAGAATAAGGATCAAGATACTTATATTGAAGTTTTTAATAATTTAGGACAATCATTATTCTTTAAATCATATAAAAATATGGATAGAATAAAAATACCAACAAGAGATTTACCAAGCGGACAATATTTTATTAAAATTAGTGTAAATGAAAAAACCGTTCAAAAACGATTAATCAAAATGTAAATAAGATATAGAAGTGGTTTAAACTTTTTTGATTCTGGCGAAAAATAGTTATTTTTTGATCAATTGAAGTGTTTTTTACACTTCATAGCAGGGCTACGAAGTAAGAAAAAGACAAAAATTGAGTGAAAAAGAGCATTTTTATAGCGAATCAAAAAAGTTTAAACCACTTCATAATAAAAAGATAAATAGTAAAAGAGATTGCCATAAGGTAATCTCTTTTTTTATGGTTTTTAACTTTTAAAATTATACCTAGTCTATTTGATATTATTAGTACTTTTTCAAAAGTTTAAAAAGAATTTTTTTATATAAATATGAGATGAAAAATGATGTTAGAGAGTAGTATAAGAAGCGATTATTTTCTACCCAATAGGTGTAATTACAATACTCATAAACCATAATTGAAGATTATTTTAGGGTGCTTTTTAGGGAAAAATCACTCTTTTTGCTTAAAATTATGGTTAACCCATAATTATTTTGATGTTTTAAAATATTTATAATCAAAGTTTTATGTATAAATTTATAATGTTGAAAAGCACATGTAAAAAGAGTTAGATTTTTAAAAACGAATATTGCTTATAAAAAAAACTACACGCGACATTTTATTTCATACATCACCATGTCAAGTGTGATATTCAAGCGGATTTCTTTTTAATAAAAAAACGCTACTACTACTGTTTAGAAACTATATTATTTATATCCCCTAAATAATATGATTAATGAACTTAAACCAATGAAATAAATTGCTTATGGAAAGTACTATTTTTTCCTTCTCATCAAAAAAAACAACGATATTCTTATCGCTTGGATTTTTTACATGTAATTTATGCAGACTTTATTTTGAAAAACGTTTAGCGGTTTTTAAAACTTGATATTGCATCTTGTTTTTATGAAGGATAACATAAAAATAAAAAAAGTACTTTGTTTTATGAATAGTTAATACTGAAAACATAAAATAGAGAATAACAGAAATACAACTCCTCAATTGTAAGACTTATGGCGAGCCGACAATATGGGAGTCTGAATAACGATCAACTTAATTTTAAATTAGCTATTATGAGGTTTCATTTTTTTACATCAAAAGATGTACCAGGATCTGCTTCTACAAAAGATATCTGTAATGATATTGATGCCAATTTTATTCAAAAGCAAATCAATAATAAACTTGATTACCGTACTGCGATTTTAATAGGAATGCTTACGCTATTATTAATAGTATATTCTTTCATAGCGTATTCTTTTTTAAAAACCACTTCGGGACTTTTATTTGATGATAATTATCATACTCAAATATATAAGGATAATAATCTAGATCAAGAAAGTGTACAACGTGATACAGTTTCTGTAACCAGTATAACTGTAAAGATCAAAACTATTCTTATTGACAAAAGTAACAAGTTCGTTATTGCCCATGATTCTTTTCAGAATTATAACAAATTTACTCTGCAAGATAATGTTCTGCAAGAAGAAGAGATTGTTATAATATGTATTTCTCAAGAAAAAGAAGAGATAGATTCTTTAGAATCACTTCAAACAAAGAATAAAACAATTTTAGTATAAATAGTTTATCAATAAGTTATTGTAATGATGCCAATATGATCAATTGTGATTATGGGCAGTTTTATATGTGCTTATATCAGTCTAGGTCTGACCACCCAAAAACTAATAAATATGAAAATACGTCCCCAATTTATATTTTTAATACAAGATTTAATTAAGGCAAAAAAACAACTTAAAAAAAGTAAAGCAGACTTGTCATATATGCTCCTTATAACAATAATGTTATCAGGATTTTTTGGATATAGCCAATTTAGTTGCCCTTCTACTTTTTATCAGGTTATCAGTGGTGAATTAAGAAGTTATGACCCTATAACAGCAGAATATTCGGCTCCAATTCATACTTCAGATATATACAATGCAGCGGGCTATAATAGAATAGATAATTATGTATATGCTATAGGAAAAGCTGGTGCTATCAATGGACATTTGATACGTATTGATGTAGATGGAACAATATCAGATTTAGGTGCCTTGACCAATATGGGGTCAGGAGGAATATCAGGAGATGTAGATGATAGTGATAATTTATGGATTAATAGAGGTAAACATTATGATAAAATAGAAAATCTATCAACTCTTCCTGTAGGGGGATCTCCTGCAGTAGTTACTGTTACCTTTACAGGAGGTTCGTCAAAAAACACCAATGATGTAGCTTTTATTAATGGTAAATTATATGGAGTAAGTAATACAGCAAACTTGATTATATGGGATCTTGTAGCCTTTACAAAAACAGATGTTCCAGGTCTTACAACTCCCACAGCGACCAATTATGGAGCGGCATTTACAGATGATCAAGATAGATTATATGTATCTTATAATAATGGAGGACTATATCTAATCAATGATTATACAACAGGAACACCAACAGCTTCCTTTTTGAATACTACAGCGGGAACAACCAGTAATGATGGTTTTTCATGCCCATTAGCTCCTTCAGCTATTGATCAGGATGGAGATAATAATCTAGACCCTTTAGATTTAGATTTAGACGGAGATGGATTAACAAATATTGATGAATCCCCTTCAGATCCTTTTGCAGATGCAGATGCAGATCTGGTTTTTGCTTATTTAGATGATAATGATACTGCCCCAGGAACAGGAAATGTAGATGGAGCAGTAGAATCAGGTTTTGATACAGATGGAGACGGAGTACCTGATTTTTTTGATCTGGATAGTGATAATGATGGTATTTATGATGTGGTAGAAGCAGGACACGGTTTACCACATACAAACGGTAGAATTACAGGGCAGAATACAGGGTCAGGAGCCAATGGCTTATTTGATGGTGTAGAGACAGTTGCAGAATCAGGAGTACTTAATTACACCATAACAAATACAGATGCTTCAGGGGCTCCAAATTTTCAATCTACAGATAGTGACGGTGATACTTGTAGTGACGTATTGGAAGCAGGCTTTACAGATGATAGTAGTGACGGGATTTTAGGCTCTTTTGTGGTAACCGTAGATAAAGATGGAGTTGTTACAAGTGCAGTAGATGGGTATACAACACCTAATCCAGATTACCTAAATAATGTGGTAGTATCTACAGCATGTACACTCACCCCTTTTAGTTGTCCGCAAAACTTTTTTCAAGTTATAAACGGAGAGTTAAGAAGTTATAATCCTATAACAGGAGAGTATTCTGATCCAATTGCAGTAAGTCAATTATATAATGCCACAGGATATAATAGAGTAGATAATTATGTATATGCCATTGGTAAAGGTGGAGGTTCTAGTCCAATCAATAACCATTTACTTCGTATAGGAGAAGATGGAGCTTTTCAGGATTTAGGTGCGTTGATAAATATGGGAACAGGTGGAATATCAGGAGATGTGGATGCCAGTGATAATTTATGGATCAATAGAGGAGGACATTATGATAAAATAGAAAATTTATCTACACTTCCCGTAGGAGGATCTCCTGCAGTAGTGACTGTGACGTTTACAGGAGGAACCTCAAAAAATACCAACGATGTAGTTTTTATTAATGGTAAATTATATGGTGTTACTGATACAGATTTGTTGATTAGTTGGGATGTTACCACACTAGTAAAAACAGAAACCTCAGGTCTGGGAACTCCCACAGCAACTAATTTTGGAGCTGCATTTACAGATGGAGAAGATCGTCTATATGTATCTTATAATGATGGAGGAATGTATATGATTAATAATTATGATACTCCAACTCCCACAGCTTCTTTTTTAAACTCTACTGTAGCTACAACTAGTAATGATGGTTTTTCATGTCCTACTGCAATTTCAGCCTTCAATGATGATAATGACCTTGTTTTAGACCCATTAGATATAGATGTTGATAATGATGGAATCCCTAATATAGATGAATCACCTTCTGATCCCTATGCTGATACAGATAATGACAATGTTTTTGCGTATCTAGATGATGATGATACCAATAATTTGGTAGGGAATGCAGATGATGCGATCCAAGCAATATTTGATACTGATGGAGATGGAATTCCAGACTTTTTTGATTTAGATAGTGATAATGATGGTATTTATGATGCAGATGAAGCTGGTCATGGATTACCAAATACAGCAGGAAGAATTACAGGAGCCGTTACAGGGTCTGGTGCAAATGGTTTGTATGATGGTATAGAAACAGGTGTTGAGTCAGGAATTCTTAATTACACGATAACAGCTACAGCTGGAACACCTAATTTTCAATCCTTAGATAGTGATGGTGACGGATGTAGTGATGCCAATGAAGCATATAATGATTGGAATGCAGATGGTGCAGATGGAGGAGTATATAATCCTGGTAATGTTGCAACAGAACCTTTGAGAGTTATAGACAGTACAGTAAATTTAAGAGGATTAGTGGTAGCAGCTTCTTATAGCACAGGAGTTGTAGCAGCAGTTACAGATAATGGTATTGCTACAGGTTGTGAGGACGGTGACGGGGTAACAGCAGTTATTGAAGATGAAGGACCTAATGGAGGTGATGGTAATGGAGATGGTATTCCAGATTCTATACAAGGTAATGTAGCGTCAATACCAATAGCTGATGGTACTGGGTATGTAACTGTAGAAACTACAGGGGTTTGTATACAAATCTCTAGTGTTAGTACAGTATTAGAAACAGAATTAGCAACAGGAGATACAACATATAATTATCCATATGGTCTGGTAGACTTTACGTTAGATTGTATAACACCAGGAGATGATGTAACAGTAACATATTATTGGCATATAACAAATTCTCTTGCAGGATTTGAGTATAGAAAATATGGGCCAACCACTCCTGGGGGAGCTACAGATGTATTTCAGAACTTTACAACAGGATTAGGCACAACAACCATTGGTTCTAGAACTGTAGCTACTGCGTCTTATGTACTCACAGATGGGGTATTTGGAGATGATACCGTATCAGACGGACAAATTATAGATCCTGCAGGGCCTGCAATTTTGACTGTAAACTCAGATGCAGATGGTATTATAGATACATTAGATTTAGATGATGATAATGATGGAATTTTAGATAGAGATGAGTGTGATTTAGGAGGAGGAACGTTTGGAGTAGAATTAGTAGATGATGCCAACTCTATTTTTGAGATAACAGCAGAAAGTAATGCAAATACATTAGCAAACCTTTTATTTGTCCCAAATACAGACCTTACCTTAATTTCTTCTACTGTTAATATGGGTAATGGATCAGTAACCCAAATAGGAACATTCAATGATGGTGATCAAATAACAAGCAGTGGAGGAGCTCTAAACGCTTTTGTTGGATTTGATAGAGGGATTATATTTTCTTCAGGTAATGTGCTTGAATTAGATGATGTTCTATCAAATCAATTCTCTTCTCCTTTTGCTTTAGGAGATGGTTCTAATGGAACAGGAGCAGGAGGGGGAGGATCAGATCCTGATTTTGGAGGAGGTTCTTCAGAATTTGATGTGGCTAGTTTAGAAATTGTGATCAATGTACCAGCAGAGACTATTATTACAGGACAATTTGTTTTTGCTTCAGAAGAGTATAATGATTATGTAAATACTGGATTAAATGATGCTCCTAAAATTTTTGTAAATGGAACCAATTTGGCATTAACACCATCAGGAGCTCAATTAAGTATAGATACAGTAAATAATACAGTAGATAGCGGGTCATTTATCGATAATGAAACAGTATCTACAGCTATCAATATTGAAGCAGATGGTTTTACAGAAACAATTACTTTTTCTGCGGTATTAAATGCAGGAAACAATACAATCAAAATCGGAGTAGCCGATAATGGTGATAATTTATACGATTCTTGGTTAGTTTTCAAAGCAAATTCCTTTGTATTGTGCTTTGATCGTGATACCGATGGAGATACTATTGTAGATCGGTTAGATTTAGATAGTGATAATGATGGAATTTATGATGCTGTCGAAGCTGGTCATAATCAAACTCATGTAAATGGTGTTGTACCAGGAGCAGTAAGTGGAGATGGTGTTCCAGATACAGTTCAAGGGGCAGGAAACGAAAGTAGTGGAACCGTAAATTATACAGTTGCTGATAGTGATACAGATACTAATTTTAATTTCTTAGAATTAGATAGTGATAATGATGGATGTAATGATGTTGTTGAAGCAGGATTTACCGATGGAGATACCAATGGGTATTTAGGAAGTGGTACTTTTGGAGCAGGACTTACAGTAGATGGAAATGGAGTGGTTACTTCTGGAAGCGATGGATATACAGGAACAAATGTTAATGTAACCACAGCAGGAATAGCTCCTTCAATAACGACACAACCAATAAATGCAACAATATGTTCAGGAGGAGATACCACATTTACCGTAGCAACCTCTGATGGAGATGCCTATCAATGGCAATTATTTAATGGTACTATTTGGGAAGATTTAATAGATACAGGGATTCATAGTACAACAAATACAGCTACGTTGACAATTACAAATGGATTAATTGCAGATAATGGAAATGAATACAGAGTTATTGTTTCAAGTTCTACATATGTGTGTACTACTGTAACTTCAAATACAGCAATTCTTACCGTAAACGACTTACCTACGGCAGCCGCGATTACAGGTGCTACGGCAGTATGTATGGGAGCAACGATAGATTTAACCGAAGGTACCGCAGGAACAATAGCATGGAGTTCTTCTAATCTGGCAGTTGCTACGATTGACGGATCAGGAGTAGTAACTCCAGTAAGTGCTGGAACGACCGATATTACGTACACTGTGACTGATGGAAATGGCTGTACATCCACTGCCTCAGCAGTACATACAGTAACGGTAAACGATCTTCCTACGGCAG
>NZ_OMKE01000044.1 GCF_900299535.1 Aquimarina aquimarini
CTAGTTTTTTATAAAGCCAAAAAAAATGAAAAAAATTTAGCTACTCGCTACATCTGGTAGTAATACTATCACAGAGTTAAGCTGGCTTTATGCTGTAACCTACTCTAATTGATCAATCCCGCATATTTAGGCGCCCCAGCGCGGTTTTACCCTCCCCAGCGGTAGTTTGGGGTGTCCCAGCGTAGTTTTACCCCTCCCCAGCGGTGGTTTGGGGTGTCCCAGCGCAGTTTTACCCCTCCCCAGCGGTGGTTTGGGGTGTCCCAGCGCAGTTTTACCCCTCCCCAGCGGTAGTTTGGGGTGTCCCAGCGTACTTTTACCCCTCCCCAGCAGTAGTTTGAGGTTCCCCAGCACACTTTTACCCTTCCCCAGCGGTAGTTTGAGGTGTCCCTGTTGTGTTTTACTCCTCCCCAGCGGTAGTTTGGGGTGTCCCAGCGCACTTTTACCCCTCCCCAGCAGTAGTTTGAGGTTCCCCAGCACACTTTTACCCTTCCCCAGCGGTAGTTTGAGGTGTCCCTGTTGTGTAAAAGATAGTCCGCGTAACTTATATGAGACTCCCCGTGCAATTTCACCTTTTCCCAGCAGTAGTTTGGGGTGTCCCAGCGCAGTTTTACCCTTCCCCAGTGGTGGTTTGAGGTGTTCCTGTTGTGTAAAAGATAGTCCGCGCAACTATATAAAGCATCCCAGCTACTGGGGACTATATATTCTGTGCGGGGACTAGTGTTTGTATAGCTTTGCTATAAAAATGAGGGGGTGTTATCGGTTATATCTGCTGATATATCCTTGGTATCGCTCTGGGTGTTTTCTGAATAGGTGTTTGCCTGTATCACGAATCTCGTCTATGGCTTCTTTGAGGTGGGTGTATGCTTTGTCTCGTATATCTTTGGCTTTAGAATTATCAAGGATCGCCCCATTTGCTTTACCTAATAGTTCTGCTAATTCATCTGCTTGTTGCTCTGCTTGATCAAAACGGGTCATATCATAATTGATGGTTGTAAGTTCGGCGGTATTTGCTTTTGCCAATACGCTTATATCTACCAAATCTTGTATCATATCTGCATCTCCTGACCCGTCTGCAATGGCGCGTACTCGTGCAATGAGGTCTGATCGCTTGCGAAAAGCGAAGCGCAGGTCTGCCAATAGATCGTTTCTAAAGGTGTAGGCATCGGGTGATTTTGCGTTCCAAACCTTTACGGCATCTTCTCTGTCATATCGTTCTTTCATCCATACGCCTTGTGCGTATCTGCATGCTCCTGCACGAATGGGTAGGTCTTCTGCATAGGTATCCCAATCTAATCCTATATTGGTCAAGGCTTCTTTGTCTTCTTGTATCCAGACATATAGATTTTCTGCTTCTTGTACTACCACATCTATCGGGGTTCTTGGTGGTAAGGCATTTTCTGATAACATAGATTCTAGCAAACTAAGCTTGGTGTCATAATTTTGTTTTGACATGTTTTTGTATTTTATTGATTAATACTGTTTTAAAATACAATAATAGCTATAGTAAGTCCCATTTTATGAGACTAGAGTTTTTTTATTTGTTAATTGGGGGTGTTGGGGTGGGTTGATGGTGTTTATTGTGTATGGGGAGGGTGCACAACTCACTATATTTTTAGAATCATCCTTTATAGCTTTCTAAAGAAATATAACTAACTGATTTTTAAGGCTAATTATTTAAGGTTTTGTTCAAGATTTTAGTTTAATATCAGAGAAGATAGTCGTACAACGGTTACCATTGTTGTATGCCGTTTTTGTTTAACTAAATTGAGTTTTTAATTGTTTCTAAGGCTTTCAATAGAGCATCTTTTTTCTTTCCATTTTTTTCTTTTCTAATTCTAGAACTCAAAAAAAACGTTTTCCCCCTTACTCATATCTGGATCAGTCAACAAGGCATATAGCGCTAGCCTATCGGCGCGCCATATGCTTAGTTATTGTAGGCAGTTTTTTATCAGTATTAATAGTTCATTCAGTTTTTGTTTGTATCCTAAATATTCTTCTTTATTAACAACCCAATTTTCCATATGGTTTTCTCCTGGATGAGAAATATTATTTTTATTTCTTCTATCAAAAAATTGAATTGAAAAGTTAATATAGTCTATTGAGAAATTTAGTTTATCTAGAAAATCCGTAACGTTTTTTTGATTGTATTTTTTTTGTACTTCCGTGTTTTCTTCATCGACAATGAAGCAATAAATGTGAAAAACATTTAAAAGATGGTTAAATGCTACATTATACTTTTCTTCAATTTCTGCTAAGACTAACATTTTCACTTGCTGACATAATGAGTCATTTTGGATAAGTATTTCGTCTGTAAGATTTAAATCTAATGAGCTGAATTGGTCAAATTCAAAATTTCTTGTATTGAGCTTTTTTATTAATTTTAAATACGAATTGCTGTTTTTTGAATTATTAATTTTCCTTTTTTGAGTACTTGTAATTGTATTGTTTAAAATGAATTTTTCAAGTAAGTATAAATGTTGAGGATTTGAAAATTTTGATTCAATGTCTTCAAAAAGATATTTTTTGAAATCATCATTGGCAGATGATTGTTTAACTAAAAACATCAAAGTAGAAGTGTTTGCCAACGTTAAAAGAGGATTCCAATTTTTAAATTGTCTTTCTATTTTTCTTTTCGCACTCGCAGAGTTTACAAAGTTTTTTAATGATTTTGAAAATATTTCATTCAGCTTATTGTTTCCATCTGTGTCAATGTAAGCTTTCCCATTTTCTTTATAGTCTTTTTTGAGTTTTGCTATAATTTCTAAAATGTCTTCTAACTTTTCTTGTGGTGTTGCTTCTTTTTTTATTGCATCTGGAAGACTTATTACTTTTTCTTTTTTGATGAATTTTTGTAAATCAGCATCGTCTTTAATGATTAAAGTTTGAGTTTTTAATTGGTTGATTCTTGCATCTAATTTATCAGCAAGGAATTTTGAAATGCCAGTCGAAATTTCAAATATTTCATTTCCAAGAATTTCATTTGATGTTGTCTTGTTTCTTTTGTAAATAATATAAAAATCGTCGACATACCTAGAATAAACAAAGTCTTTTTCGTTTGCAATAGTTAGATTTTGAATGTAATTATCTAATTCATAAAGATATATGTAACTTAAAAAGTTTGACACAACGTTTTGAGAAAATAGAGGTAAACCTACATCGCTTTTATTAAGGAACAGAAAAACGTTTTTAATCTCTTGTATAGTAGTTGTGTCAAATTTGAATTTTTTTCCTTGTGAAGGAACTGCATATTTTTCTATAATCTGAAGTAAAATATCAAAGTCTATATTTTTATAAAATTCTTGAATATCTAATTTTATAATTACAGCTTTTTTATTAGAATCAATTATTTTTTTTATTTGCTCATTTACTGAGTTATTAAATTCAACATAATCTTTATAATAGAGTAGTTCTGATTTTGCGGGATTTTCAAAGTTTATTTTACCTCCATAAAATGTAAAAATATTATTTCTTTTATTTTTTTTATCTTCAATTTGTTTAAAAGAATCATCCATTAAATCTGAAAAATAAAAGCCTAAAGCATAATATAAAATCAGTAACTCAAAGGACAAAAAATTAAATTTCCTTACACTATAGAAACCTTTAGGAATTAAATACTTTAGATTGTAAAATTTCTTTCTGTTGTTATAGAAGACATCTTTAGAAATCAGTTCTTGATGATATTTTTTCGAATCAAAATCTTTTAATACTTTGTCTCTTCTATAAATTTCGAGTTCTATTGTTTTAAAAATATTGCTTTTTTCTTCTATTTGAGCTTTTGCTAATTCGTAAGCTTTTTGAATGTGTTCCTCTTTAAGAAAGAAGTCTGTGTTGAAGTTTTTTATAGCCATAAGCAAATCTTTCTTAATGTTTAATGGTTTGTTAAAATGTTGGCCTTAAATTGCCTACAACGGTCTCGGCTATGAGTAGTTGCGTGGGTTAGTACTTAACTTTGCAAGTACACACCAAACTGAAAATTCGCGAGAATTTTCAGAAGTAGGCGAGAACAAGCAATTACTTATAGCCATTGTTGGCATTAGTATTTATTCAAAATTGTTAATTGATTCATTTATTTTTGAAACTAAAAATTCAAATGCAATTTTATTCATTTTAGTTGTTCTTGATTTACCTATTTCCGATTCTAATTTTTCTTTTAATTGTTCTAGAAAATATTTTTCTGGATTTAAATCAGGGTAGACATATTTAGTGTAACGTCTCGCCATATCAAAACCGAATTCTATTAGTTCAGTATTTTTAGCTTTTTTCAAAGTAGACCAAAACTTATTGAAATTGAATTTGGAAAAAATTGGTTTATATCTTAATTCTGTATTTGACTCGTTAACCTTTTCCAAAAACTCTTTAAAATCATTTTGAAATAACTCGAAAAGGTTTTCAACCTCTTCTTTTTCTGATTTTACTTTGATTTCCTTATTTATTTGAATACAATATTCCGCAACCTCTTTAAGGTCTTCATAAAATTCTGTATTCGCGCTTATGTGCAAATGAAAATGAAGACTAGGCTTGTATTCAAAATTTCCTTTTTTAATTCCTCTTTTGAATCTTTTTTTCAGATTTTCTAGGTTGTAGTTTAGTAAATTGTTGAATCTAGTAGCATAGTGGAAAACCGTTGGATATTGGTCTAATTTATACTCTCCTGTGTCAACAAATTTCAGCATTTCATTAGTGAGCTTTCTATATTCATTTGTATTTAGGTCAATACATTGCCAATATGAAAGGGTATTTAAAACCTTCTCTCTTTTTGGAACTTTGTTGTCTTCTATAACAAATATTGATTTTAATTCCTCTATTAATTTGTCAATAGAAAACGAAGAACTACCAGTTATATAATTAAATATAGATTCGAAAAAAACTTTCTTTCTTTGAGCAGTATCGTCAAGATATTTTCTTTTGTAAATCTCTTGGTATGTTTCAACTTTTTCTTCTTTTGACTTTATTTTCATTGATGGTCCATCACTTAAAAATGCAGATAAGTCAAATAAACCTCCAATGTGCAAGTCTTTAATATTTTTAAAATATTTGGGCTTAAGGCTACCCATTTTATACTCAATAGAAATTGGTAAAGTGAAATTCAAAATCAATTCAAAGATTTCTTTCCTAAAAGGATTTAAATTATCATCTGTTTTTAAGTATTCATCTAAAGAGTTGAAAATGATTTTATAGTGTTCTAAAAAGAAAACTAGATTTCGTATGTTTTTGTTATTCTGCTCAATTCTTGCAATAATACTTTGATTATAATCCTTTAAATAATTAAAATAAACAGGAAGAGAATCTTTGTATTTTGAATTGATCATTTGGTCGTAAATTGAAACTACATCAGTATTGAACTTTATCGATATGCCTATAACTTTTTCTCTTATAACAGAATATGTGTCGTCCTCATTATTTGATTCTTCTTTTCTTAATACATCTTCATTTGCGATAATTATGACTTTGGTATTTGAGTTTTCCACCAAGTTATTAATGAAACCAAATAATTCTTTGATTTGTAAATCATCGCTTTTCCTATCTATGTCATCAAAACAGAGTAATAATTTGTTATAATTTATTATATCTGATGTAGAAGTGTCGGCATCATTAACGTATTGTTCTATGTCAACGCCAGAAAACACTTTTAATAAAGATTTGCCAATATCTGAAGCAATTTTAACTCCTTTGTTTTTTAATAGAGGAAACAATTCTAAAAAGATTTGTTTTTGAATTTCTTCGACACTTTTTATTCCAAATAATGAAATTAAAATAGGTCTATATTTTTCCTCGTTTTCAGAATTTGGAACATTAATGTTTCTAACTAAAGGAAAGAGTTTGTTTTTAAAATAGAAGGTTTTTCCAATACCATAATCACCACTAATTATGACTGCGTAGTTAGTGTCAATTTCTAAAAATTGGGTTATTCTTTTGGTTAAATCTTCTGTCATTTTATATTAATGCCAACAATTAATATAGTTACCATAGTAACTATACCTAGTTATATCTTAAGATAAAAGCACTCTCCTATCCTTGTTTTATATCTAGAATAAAAATACTGCTATTTTATACACAAGTGGTTACGGGAAACCCTTATAAAAATTAATAAAATACTGTATGGTTGGTATTGAGAAGTGAGTATTGAGTAGTGAGAAAACTGTATTTAGTATTAGTTATTGGGTGTTCTATAGTACTCCTTGGTTCCCACCCTGCGCTGGGAGGACAAAGCTTTCTCTATAAAACAGCGCTGGTATTTGGTTATTGGTGAAACTTGGTATGTATAAAGAAAGCCTTTGTAGAGAGGGGTATAGTGGGTTGTTTGTATGGGTTTGTGTGTTTGGTTACGGGTGTTATATGATTTACATATAAAAATTTAGTATATAGTTTGTTTCTTTTATAATTTAAATTCCTTTATTATTTTGTCAAAGTTTTCTGATTTAATAAAGTTTTGTTTTTTCTTGTTTACCTGTATTATGTCAAGAAAGCCTAATTTTACTAAAGTTTTTAAATCTGCTCTGGCAGTAAAATTAGAAACGTTGAATCTAGCTTCAATCTCTTTAGTACTTAATACTCTATCAGAATCATCATTTAATAATTTGAGTATTTGAGCAGTTCTCTCATTTATTTCAGATATTTTCATGAATTTTGCAGCCTGAAAAACTTCTTTTTGTTTTCTATTAATATACTCTTTTAGGGCTTCATAGGATTTTTCCATTGTTTTAATATGGTATGTAATGAAATAACTTAAATCATTGTCATCCATTTCGGTATATAAATATGATTTTTCGTATTGATTTTTTGTGTCTTGTATTATTTTTGAAATAGACAAATATTCTGTTAACCAATAGCCTTTTTTTAGCATATACCAGTAAAATAAAGCCCTAGCAGTTCTCCCATTGCCATCTGTAAATGGATGAATCCATCCTATCATAAAATGAACGATACAACCTTTTATAATTGGATGTATAAAATCATTAGTATCGTTGTTAAAGAACACGCATAACTCATCAATTAATTTTTCTAAATCTTTTTTTAATGGAGGTGTGTGTACAATTTCTCCTTTGGTATAGTCAACAACATGTACATTATCATTTTTTCTAAAGCATCCTTCTTCATCAATAGAATCTAACGTTTCATTTGAAATCAGTTTGTGAATGTATAATATGTTTTCGGGGGATAGATCTTTTTCTTTGTTTTGAACAATATATTTCATTGTTATGAAATTGTTCATTATCATTAGCTCTGATTTGTTTTTAGGTTTTTTTTCAAGTTGAATCATTTCTTTAGCCTTTTTTCTTGTAGTATTGGCTCCTTCTATTTGGCTACTTGAAATAGACTCTTCTATCAATGAACTAATTATATATTTTGTTTTATCTGTTTCTGCTATTCCTATATTACTACCAAGAGTTCCTCCTATATGCATATCGAATTTATGTAAAGCTCTTTGCATAAAGTCTGTTACTATAAATGAAAAAGAATAGTTTCCAAAATTAATTCTATTTGCTTTTAATATTCTATCTAATTTAACTGCATTCCATAATTTATTAGGAGAATATTTTTTTGACTTATATTTAATTTTATCCCAATAAAGGTATTCATCTTGGATACTTTTCAATGTTCCATTTAATTGTAATTCTACCATTAAAGAGATAGTATCCTTATCTTCCTTATATTTAGGTGCTTGTTCTAACATAAGATACAAATATATAAAAATAGCGAGATTATTCAATAATCTCGCTATTTCATTTGTTTTTGAATTGTTCGTTAAGATACATGGTTTACACTAAATTGATTTCTAACCCTCTGGATTGTTATTGTTTTTTTAGATATTGACTGAGTATTGAAATATAGTAAATTATAGTATAGCTTATAGCAAAGGGCTTTATATAGGATATAGTGTTAGGCTTTGTTTTTATATTCGTTTATTACTTCATCATCCCATATTTGGGCTTCAATATATTTATCATATTTTAATCTTTCTTCGGTCAGACACTTTTCATTCGATGGAATACCGTATTCATTTATTAGGTCATTCATTTCGTCCAATAGGAAAACTTGTCCGTTACAATCTTTTCTATATGTAGCAAGTTTTGGTTCGTCGTAAAATTGAAATGACACCATACTGTCAGGATAAGTAAAACTTATGTGCTCAGATCTAAAGTCAGTTAAGGGAATTTTTATAATTCCTGGATTTATATACCAAGTTTTTGCCCAATCACATTCTCCCAAAGTAAAATAGAAAGGGTCATTTCTATTAGGTTTTCCTCCCTTTAAAATTAATTGCTCTTTAATTCTCTTTTCTAATGCTAATCTTAATTCAATATAATTATTAGGTCTTTTACTATTCCATCCTTTTGAGATTTGACTTTGGATTTTTTCAGCTTCTTGATAACCGTTTTCAGTAATATTTCGGAAAGGTCCATTTTCAAGTTCGTAATAATGAAATAAGAATTTAGGTATGTCCATTTAGTTTAGTTAATTAAACCTAACAACAAAGCATAGTTACTATAATAACTATACTCCTTATTTATTTAGAATAAAAATACTATTATTTTTTATTATACGCTTTGTAGAGAACCCCTCATAAAAATTAATAAAATATTGTATAGCAGCTGGTATTGAGAAGTGAGTAGTGAGTAGTGAGAAAACTGTATTGAGTATTAGTTATTGGGTGTTCTATAGTACTCCTTGGTTCCCACCCTGCACTGGGAGGACAAAACTTTCTCTATAAAACAGCGCTGGTATTTGGTTATTGGTGAAACTTGGTATGTATAAAGAAAGCTTCTGTATAGAGGGGTATAGTTGTTTTTGTATTTGGTTATGTAATGGCTATTGGTGTTTGTAAATAGTAATAAACTTTCGTAAATCACCAAACGTTCTATTTGCTATGTACAGTGAGCAGTTGGTTTTTGATTAGTACATTTTATTTGGATTGGCTGAGTTCTTAGGAATCTGTTGAATTGAATCCCAATGTTCACAAATTTTCCCATTTTTATCAAATCTAAAAAAGTCCATTGTAACATATTGGTCGTTCCCTGGCCATATCTGATGAGTGTGTAGTGCAACAAGATTCCCTTCAGAAATGCATCTCACAAATTCAATGGATTTATCAGGGTATTCTTCCTGCATTCTTTCAAAATAATTGATAAACCCTTGAGTACCATCTGCAACATCAGGATTGTGTTGAATATATTCTTCTCCAACATATTGTTTTATCGCATTTTTGGGGTTTCCCTCATAAGCCATTTTGTAAAAGGCTATTGCATTATTTTTGTTGTCTTCTGTGTTCATAATTTCTCGTTTTTACTTGCTGGTAAACAATAAAATATATGTTTGTTAAGATACATAGTTTATACAAGTTAAAGAGTAACCTTTATTAGCTATGTTTTACACACTGTGTTGCAACCATTTATTATTCTGCTGCTGCACCAATAAAAATACTTGAAACTTTTCCATTTTCAAATCCAAAAATAACTCCACCATATATTGAGCCTGCAATAATTTGATTTTCACTAAAAGACAAATCATCAATATATTTAGTGTATGATTTCAAAACGTCTGTAATAGATGAATTTATCCCTATTTTTTTTGAATTTTTATAATTACAAGGTTCTGATATAGTTATCATAAAGACTGTTTTTTTAGAGTCCGCAGATTCTGATTCCATATGTAATGTGATACCATTATCGTATTTCCACTCTTGGATATATGCGGGAATTGCAGACCATTCTTGGTCTTCTCCTTTTTTTGATGGGACTCCTATCCTTTTTATTACTTCTTTTTGGGTTAAACCTAGTTTTAACCAGGAATCGAATGTTTCATTAAAATAATCATATTCTAAATCTTGGGTTATTTCGAGATATTCTTTAAAAACATAGCCTGAAAGCTTATCAGTTTTTATTTTAACCCAAAACCCTTCAATAATTTTACCATCTTCGTTTAATTTAAGAGGTTCAAGAGTTCTTTCAATTATTGTTGCTTTCTGCTTATAATCAAGTTTTCCTATTTTTTTACTTTTTAAAGAAGGTTCTTTTCTTACATTCAGACCCGATTTAGCAGTTATAATACAATCTTGTGAAGATAAATTTAATGTTGTTATTAGTAAAATTATAGTCGTTAGATTTTTAAATTTCATAAAAGTTTTTTTCTTATTGGTTACAATGTCTCGTTGCGTGTAGAAAAACACTTGCTCTTCTGTCTGGTACGTAGTCGAATTTTAAAATTTTATTTTTAGCTTACATTCTCAAAACGCAAAAATTTAAAAGTTTGGTGAACTTTGCAAACACGCCTAAACCTTATGTTAAGTGGCAGTTTTGCCTATCGGTTTTGCAAGTACTCACTTAGTTTTCTCTTTCCATTTCTAGTTATTATTTTGTAATGAAACGGATAAATATTCACAAAATCATATTTCAATAATTCCTTGCAACTATTTATTCTATCCTCCAGATTTTCATAGTCGTTCTGACTTTCTTGAGAAAAATCTCTTATTTCTCCATCTTTATTGCCGTAAAATGTATCTCCTGAAAATAGTGATTTTGATTTTTTTTCCAATACACATATTGCTCCTGCACTATGCCCTGGTGTATGGACAACTTCTATGTTTTCGGCAAAATTTGGCACCTCTGTGAAGAATACATCGGGTTTCATTTTCAACCAAGGATGATTAGTGTCGGCTTTATGTGCATAAACTTTTAGTCCGATTTTTTCTTGCCATTTTGTTCCATCTGATATCCCACAAGAACCATGGGAAATTATGGCGTAGGCAGGTTTATCGAACGAGAGTATGAATTTCTCAATTTCCTTGGTATAAGTTGGAATGTCGAATAGCAAAACTTTGTCTTCTAGTTCAATCAAATATGTGTGGACTTCTTCGCTATAAAAATATTGGTTGTTTATTTCATAAATGTCTGTTTGCAGTTTGGTATAGACTGGTTCGTTTTTCATATTACAAGAACTGAAAAACAAGGCTGAAACTATTAGATATGTTATCATTTTCATCAATGCTTTTTTTAAATCGCCATTAACAATAAAATATAGCAATTATACTCCTTATATATTTAGAATAAAAATACTATTATTTTTTATCATACCTATTGCAAAAAATAGCTGTAAAGATCAATAAAAATACTGTATAGCAACTGGTATTGAGTAGTGAGAAAACTGTATTGAGTATTAGTTATTGGGTGATGGTGAAACTTTGGTATATATAAAGAAAGCTTCTGTATAGAGGAGTATAGTGTGTTGTTTTCTTTAAAATTAGGGGTTTGTGTCGTGGTTATTGGTCTTACAAGTAGGCATTCTAATCATCTATTTCACAAGAAGGTAATATTGTATTGATTCTTAATGTTTCATCTTGGTTAAATTGGTTTTTATCTGTCATAATTTTTTCAAGATTGTACAAGTTTATAATGGAATCTGGCATTTTTGTTATGTAGTTTCCAAAAATAGAAAGTTCTCTTAAATTCGTAGATTTATTAATTGCATTTGAAAGAAAATTTAATTCATTATTATCTAAGTAAAGATCTCTGATGTTTTTAAGGTCCCAAAAGGAATCATCTATTTTTTGGATTTGATTCGATGCAAGATCAAATTTTTCTAATAGTTTAAGCATTCCAAACGACTCTGGAAGTTTTGTTAATTTATTGTTTGTTATTTCTAGCTTGTATAGGTTTTCTAGGTTTCCAAATGAATTGGGTAGTTCTTCAATATCATTTTCATTTAAATTTAAGGTATATAGTGCTTTTAAGTTTCCAAAACTATTAGGTAAATATTTCAGCTTGTTTTTCTCAATATTTAAATCTCTTAAGTTTATAAAATTTCCAAATGATTCTGGTAGTGTTTTAAGCATATTTTTTCTTAAATATAAACTCTTAATTTTTGTAAGATTTCCAATAGAGTTTGGTAAACTTTCTAACAAGTTCATATGAAGCGATAGCTCTGTTAATTTGGTCAGATTACCAAAAGATTCAGGTAGTTTTTTAATCTTATTAGCATAGAGCTTTAATTCTATGAGATTAGTAAGTTCACCTATAGATTCATCAATTATAGAAAGTTCATTGAAATGAAGATAAAGTCTCTTTAAACGCTTTAGTGTTCTTATATTTTTAGGAAGATGAGTAAGTTTATTTTCAGAAAATGAGAGTGTTTCTAGATTTGTTAATTCAAAAACTACAGAGGGTATATAAGTAAACTCATTTGAATGAAAGGAAAGCTTTTTTATTTTTTTTAGGTTACCAAATGATTTAGGAAGGTCTTCTAAATCATTAAAGTCTAAATTGAGTTCAATTAAGTTTTTGAATTTTCCAAAAGTTTCTGGAAGGCTACTGATTTTTTTATTAGAAAGATCTAACTCAATAACATTATTTGGATACTTTAAAGCCTCTGATATAGAATAATATTTAGTTTTAGGAGCCTTACAGTTCATTATTAGTGTAATAGTTATAATAAAAACAACATTTTTTCTTATTTTATTAATAATATCTGTAGTCATCTAATTTGGGTTGGATATTTTTTGCTATGGTAACAATAAACTATAGTCCTATAGCAACTATACCCCTTATATATTTAGAATAAAAATACTATTATTTTTTATCATACGTTTTGCAGGAAACCCCCTCATAAAAAATTAATAAAAAAACTGTGTAGCAACTAGTGTTGAGAGGTTAGTATTGAGTAGTGAGAAAACTGTATTGAGTATTAGTTATTGGTTGATGGTGAAACTTGGTATATATAAATAAAGCTCCTGTATAGAGGGGTATAGTAGGTTGTTTTCATTAAAATTAGGGATTTGTGCGCAAAGGTTACTGGTGTTACCCAACGTGTTTTTCGTCATTCCACAGTTCAACCCTCTTGTCAATCTCTTTTTTTGGAAGCCTGTTATTTAGCAGAATTAATTGTTTAATTTTTTCAACTGCATCTTGGAAACTTATCAGATTTTGATTTAGAAGCACATCAAAGAGATAAATTATTCCACGAACCTCAATGTTGTCCTTACTGGCTTGTTTTCTTAATTTCCCGTCACCTGTTAAAAGAACTCCTGACATTTTCTTGCTGTAATACCACACAGAACAATCTTCAAAACTTAATCCTGAGCTTTTTTCTAAGATTGTGATTATACCTTGAAAATCTGTTGCTTCTATGGTTTCTAATACTGTAAGTTTTTTTTATTGTTTAAACTTATAATTGGTGTCCTCTGCTCATCATTTAATTCATCGAGAACAAAGTCTGTTGTATGTAAATCAAAGTCAAGCTTGGAAAAAGCGTCTATAAGTTCCAGTTTTACTAAGTCGATTAAAATATTAGCATCATTAATAACAATTTTCATAATGCTAAAACTATATTAATGAACTTTCCTTAACACTCTCAATATTCTTATTTAATAATGAAGATGCTTTACTTATAGAAATGTTCTCTTGCGATAAAGCTCTGTAAACTAATTGCTCGAATCGAGAAGATTTTTCAGGGGTTTCAAAACGTGATGCATTTACTTCTCTATTTAAAGAAGGATTAAACCTAGTTTTTTTATAAAAATCTGAATGTCGTTGTTTACTTAAAATTCCAGAATCAACCAATCTATAGATAATAGCTGGAATACTTATTCCATATTTTTTTTGAGTAGTAATTAATTCAGCAAGAGTAATATGGTTTCTTTTTCCACCAAATTCTTTCACAACAATTTCTCTAGGAAAGAGAAATTCTGCTGCAAACTTATTACAAAACTGTTCTTCTTTTTTAGTTTCACAATCAGGAAGATTGAGTAGTAAATGTCCTAATTCGTGAAGTAATGTAAATCTTTTTCGCTCAACAGGAAAATTTCCATTAACAACAATTACAGGGTATTTGCTATTAACATAAGTAGCTAAACCGTCAAACTTATCATCTACATCATATAACTCAATGACTTTGATTTCTTTGTCCTCCAATAGTTGGATAATGTTATGCATAGGGTCAATGCCAATATTCCATTTAGTCCTTAATTTTAGTACTGCTTTTTCTATATCTTCTATTTTGTTAATGCTAACATTCTCTATTTCATTTTTAAACCTATAGTCAATAGAAAGAGTGTCTTCTAACCAAAGATAATTTTCTAAATTAATTTTAATTTGCTCTTTCAAAGAGCTTTGTTTTTTGATTGAAAAACTAGATTTTTTTCTAAAATTTATTTCGCCTAACTCAACTTGAAAAGAACTAAAGAAATAGTCAATTTTCAATCCAAATAACTTTGATAATTTTAGAAATTTTGAACTAGTAGGTATGGCTTCACCATTTTCATATTTGCTTACCATTTGCTTAGAAACCCCTAATTCGTCTGCAACATTTTGTTGAGATAAGCATTTAAGTACTCTTGCGTTTTTAATACGATTAGCGACTAAGTTTTCCATCATTCAGTGTTATTTGGTTGACAAAATTACTTAAATCTAATTAATTGTCAACTAAAAAGCAAAATATTAACGGTTTTCTTATATGCATGGGTAGCATCAAAGTAAACTCAGCTATAGTGTCGTTAATTAAATTGTTTGTGTAGCATTAGCAAAAGCAAACAATTTAATCAATTGAGTTTACAAAGTGTTATGTTTAGTTCAGTTTTCTCAAAGCTAAGAAGTTTTCTATAGAGAGGGGTATAGTGTATTGTTTTATATATGGTTGTAGAATTGTGCGACAGTTACTATTGTTAATAGTAGCTTTTATTTTTTTTCATCCTTCATTTTTTCCATTCTCTCAATGTGCTTATTAACATCCCAAGTCATTCCCCAATTACTTATGTAACCTTCAATTGTGCCAAGTCCAACTTGTGCTCTTCTTTCATTAACTTTTTTAGGGTTTTCTATAGGTAAAAGATAATGTTTTCCTGTTTCTTGGTCTCTACCAACTTGACTTCCATATATTTGTTTTCCGCCCTTTCTTAAAGCCACTCTGTCTTCCAAAAGAGCTAAACTACTTGCTCTGGCATTTCCATTTTTTACAGCTTCTTGCATTATTGGTAAATACTTCTCTTGAACTTGTAGAGGAGAATGTTGTATTACAAGAAATAAAGTTGAGTTTCCTTGATTACCAACTACATTAGTACCTAACCAACCTTTTTCATCAAGTATTTTTTGAACTTTAATCAGATTGATAGAATCTTTTTCGTTGATCAACTCCCAATGTTTTTTCATTTCTTCAGATTCACGACCATACTTTTGTTCAACTTCTCTGATTTGTTTTCTGTAGGTTTGGTCTTCTCTATAAATTGTATCAAGTATTGCAACCAGGGATTTGTCTAAGTCTTTTTCTGCTTCATACTTATTAGCTTTAACCAATTGGATTAATTTATCCCATTTTTTATTATTATGTAATGAATTAAAGTGAGAGTCGGTTGTGATATGATTATACTTTTTGTATTTTATTTTTGGGTGTTCAGCTAAATAAAATAAATGATAAAACGCTTTTTCAGAATCTCCAGCCAACACAAAATTGCAAGCAGAATTATATCTATCATTAGGATAAGCTTTTCCATCATTTGCATCAAATGCTTTCTGATATTCAATTGCGGAATTTTTATAGTCTTTTGCTTCATACAATGAATCAGCTTTTTTGATATAAGATTTATATTCTGATATATTTTTTTGTCCAAATGCAAAACTTGAAATTATTCCGATTAGTGTTATTAGAATTAATTTTTTCATAAGATTCACCATTATGTGTGCTAACGTAGTTTAACATATGTGTTGTAACTATGCAAATTGTTACCCTACTTTTCAGGTTTTCTGCATATTAGCTGCTATATTTTTCTTTTTACAAGCATTGAACTATCATAAATATACGGGAACCGATCGATTAACCACAAAACGGCTATGAACACAGTTATGGTATTTTCATCTTTTTTTAACAGAACATGGTGGGAGAAATTAAAATTATTTTCCCCATTAGTTTTTTTCTAATATTAATATTTTCTCCAAGGATAGCAACTTTCTTTTCACAATCAAAGTCGTCAAGATAGAAAGGTGCTTGAAAAATGGTTTCCGATTTATTAGTTGAATTTGAAAAACCCTTGAATATAGTTCCTGTATGCATAACTCCATGGAATTATTAATAAATTCAAAGTAACTCCTGTTACGCAGATCCAGAAAAACGAGCTCAAATCATCGTCCAATAATCCGTTATTTTTTGCTGGCAAGTAGGTTCCAATAAGCCAAGCTGATTTGTAAAGCAATTGAAGCAGAAGAATAGGTAGCATCTTTAATGGAAACCTGATTCCAATTAAATTTAATAGAGAAAAACCTGCCCAAAAACTTATTGTTACACCAGTTAAAGTGTCCATTTGTTCTTTTGGAAAAATAATAATTGACCAATTATCAAATGCTAAACTAATGAAATTTAAAAAAAATAGCCCTCGCATTATATGTAACCTCCATTTCGGTGGTTTTTGAATAGCATAAGAGGTATCAGTTTTTTCTTTTCCAATACTAAGTTCTGATTCCATAATAAATTTAGTTGTTTTATTGATGAGTAATAACCTGAGTTCGACGTAAGGAATAGTTTTTTTTACTTGTAGAAAAAGCAGAAAATAATTATATTTAAGTATCTAACATTCAAATATTTAACTCTAAACC